>JACZJT010000007.1 GCA_014860445.1 Burkholderiales bacterium | reverse complement strand
CGTCACGGCTGCGGCGGCCGCGCTGGCGCGGGCCGAGCGGCCCTTGATCGTGATCGGCAGCCAGGCGCTTTCGATTGCAGCGGAGGCGCCGCGCATTGCGGCGGCTGTGGCGCAACTCGGCATCCCCGTCTATCTGTCGGGCATGGCCCGCGGACTGCTGGGGCGCGACCACGTGCTGCAGATGCGCCATCAGCGGCGCCAGGCGCTGCGCGAATCCGATTGCGTGCTGCTTGCGGGGGTGCCCTGCGATTTTCGCCTGGACTACGGCCGCCACGTCAGGCGCAGCGCCACGCTGATCGCGGCCAACCGCAGCGCGAAGGACGCGCGCATGAATCGCAGGCCGGATATTGCCGCGATCGGGGATGCGGGCCTGTTTCTTGAGCGCCTGGCCGAGCCGCTGGCGCAGGCCGGCCGGCGCTGGACTTCCTGGATCGAGGATTTGCGCACACGCGACTTGAAGCGCGAGGCCGAAATCGATGAACAAGCCCGGCCGGCGGGCGAATACGCGAATCCGATCGCGTTGTTTCGCGCGCTCGAACAGGAGGCGGGGGAAAATGCCCTGATGGTCGCCGATGGCGGCGATTTCGTCGCCACGGCCTCCTATATCGCGCATCCGCGCACACCGCTTTCCTGGCTCGATCCCGGTGTGTTCGGAACTTTGGGCGTGGGCGCGGGTTTCGCGCTGGGCGCGGCGCTATGCCGGCCCGACGGCGAAGTCTGGATCATCTACGGCGACGGCGCGTGCGGCTACAGTCTGGCCGAGTTCGACACTTTCGTACGCCACGGCATCCCGGTCATTGCCGTTGTCGGCAACGACGCGGGCTGGACCCAGATCGCGCGCGAGCAGGTGAAAATGCTGCATGACGATGTGGGCACGGTGCTGGCACTCACGGCCTACCATGAAGTCGCAGCAGGATTTGGCGCAGAGGGCATTCTTGTGACCAGGACTGACCAAGTGCCCGCCGCACTTGCGCGCGCGCGCGCGCTGGCCAAGTCCGGCAAACCGGTGCTGGTCAATGTATGGCTGGACAAGACCGACTTTCGCGAAGGGTCGATTTCGATGTAGGCGCGAGCCCGCTCCCGCGAGCAGACATTAGGGCTTGACGCTGATCTCGCGCAGCATGCGCACCGCGGCTTCCCTGCCGCTGTAATAGCCGGCGATGCGCGCGGTTAGGGCGAAACCCTGCCTTATGTAGAAATGGCGCGCGCCGAGGTTCGTTTCGCGCAGCTCCAGGCCGATAGCGGAAATGCCTGCCGTAAGCGCGGATTCGGTGAGCCATTCCAGCATGCGCCGGCCCAGGCCTTGTCGCTGGTGATCGGCGTCCACGGCGAGCAGCGACAGATGCGCGCGCGTTTCGCCGAACTGCATGATGGTGAATCCGGCGAGATGCTCGCCGTCGCGTGCGGTCAGCACCATGGTCTCGGGCTGGGCGAGGTTGCGCGCCACGCGCTCGGGCGTCCAGGACCAGGGCAGGCCGTTCTCGATCAGGTCCCTGGACATGACTGCGATCGGCGCTGCATCAGTGGCCGCGGCGGGTCCCAGCGTCAGGTTGCGCGAGGCTTTCACTGCAATCCGAATTCCTTTGCCAGCAGTTCGTAGGAATTGAGGCGGCTGGCGTAGTCGCCGGTGATGGTGAGGATCATGAGTTCGTCGGCCTCGAATTGGTCGCGCAATTGTAGCAGCCGATCGCGTACCTGGGATGGCTCTCCGATCACGGCGCGTGCGCGCTGCGAGCCGATGTAGGCGCGCTCGCGCTCCGAGTATTGCTGTGCCGCGGCTTCGGCGAGCGTGGGAATCGGCGTATTCAGGCCTTGCGCCATCTGCAGGCGGCGCAGGTCGACGCAACTGGCCAGTTTCTCCGCTTCTGCCGCAGTCTCGGCGCAAATGACGAACACGCAGACCACGGCGTGAGGCTTGGTCTCGCGCGCAGACGGCCGGAAACGCGCCCTGTAGGCGCGGCTCACCTGGTCGCCGCCCTGTGCGTTGATGAAATGCGCGAATGCGAAGCGCAGGCCCAGCGCCGCGGCGAGCGCACCGCTGTAGTCCGAGGAGCCGAGCAGCCACACCGGCGGTGCGGCCGGTCCCGCAGGCATCGCCTTTACCGCGCCGAACGGATGATCCGGCGGCAGCGCGTCGTCGAGAAAGCCGACGAGGTCCTGTACCTGCTCGGCGAAATGGTCTGCGGCCGAATACTGACCGTTCGACAGTGCCTGCGCGGTTCGCATGTCGCCGCCGGGCGCGCGGCCGAGGCCCAGGTCGATGCGCCCGGGGAACAGCGCTTCCAGCATGCGGAACACCTCGGCCACCTTGAGCGCGCTGTAGTAGGGCAGCAGCACGCCGCCGGTACCCACGCGGATGCGGGCGGTCGCGCTTGCCACGCGCGTGAGCAGAATCTCCGGGCAGGGGTCGGCAAGCGCCGCGACTGCATGGTGCTCGGCAAGCCAGTAGCGGTGATAGCCGAGCGCGTCGGCCGCCTGCGCCAGCTTGACGGTTTCCTCGACCGCACGCGCCGGCGTGTGGCCGCTGATGATGGGTGACTGATCCAATATGCTCAAGCGCAGATTCATGCCTGGTCCTTCGTATGTGTGGATTGCTGCGCAAACGCCCAGCGGTGCATCGGTATCAGGCACAGGCCCCAGATGAAAGCGAAACCGCCGAGGATATAGAACGCGGGCAGCAGGCCGATGTGGTCTTTCAGGTAACCCATGACGAGCGGGGTGGAAAAATGCGACAAGCCCCAGCCCAGGCCGCCCAGCGCCAGTGCAGAGCCGCGATTGTCTATGCTGCTGATTTCACTGATCAGCATCTGAAAGAACAGCGTTATGACGCCGGAGGCGAGACCGACCGAGAGCATCAACAGGCCGATCATCCAGGGTTCGCGCGCACTAGCGATCAGCCCGACCGATACGGAAGTGGCGATGGCGCAAGACAGCGGCACGGCCAGCTTGGCTGAAAAATCGAGGTAGCGCGCGATGAACAGGCCTGCCACGGCCGAGCCGATCGCGCGCAGCGCCAGCATCGCGCCGGTCGCGTCGGCGGTGTAGCCGTACTCCGCCAGCAGTATCGGATAGAAGGAAAAACTCAGCGAGAACGGCAGAGCTGAGATATAGGCGCACATGACCGCATAGGGAATCACGCGCAGACGTAGGAGCTGGGCATAACCGGAAAACAGCCGCCGCTGCTTGCGTTCCGGATTATTTTGCTTTTCCGGCAGGCGGCGGCCGAGGGCGAACGCCAGGGCGCCCATGGCGGCGAGGACGAGGAACGAGGGGCCGAATCCAAACCAGAGCAGGCAGAAACCCGCGCCGGTCATGCCCGCGATCTGTCCGGCGTTGTTGATCGCATTGAGCCGACCCATCTGCAGGCCGCGCCCCCCCGGCAATTCGCTGCCCAGGCTCCAGGATGCCGGCCAGTACATGGCGCGCGACATGACCATGAGCAACTGCGCCAGCAGCAACAGCCAGAAACCGGCCGCGAAAAAAAACACCGAGCCCGCTCCGGTCGTAAGAACGAAAGCGGCGAGCATCAGGCTGCGTCCCCCCATTTGGTCGGTGTAGGCGCCGCCGATCAGATTGAAACTGATCTGCACCAGCACCGGCAGCGCGACCAGGGTGCCGATGCCCAGGCCCGACATGCCTAGATGATTCGCATAAAGGGGTACCAGGGGATAGGTCATGCCCAGCGCGAAATTCCAGATGAAAGAACTGAGGAAAAATGGCAGGACGGATCGATCTGCGGCCGTGACGGAGGCTGCGCTCATGTCTGCTGCTTCGCCGCTGATCGCCTGCCGCGAAGCGCGAACAGGCCGCATACCAGCAGCGCGAGCAGAACCAGGGGCGTATTGCCCCAGCGCACATAGGGCGTCGCGCCGCTGCGCCCCTGGGCGTTGCCCTCGAGCGTGCCTTCTGTAAACGCCGGCAGCACGGCGGTGATGCGGCCACGGTGATCGATGATCGCCGTCATGCCGGTGTTGGTCGCACGCAACATCGAGCGGCCGGTCTCCAGCGCGCGCAACCGGGCGATCTGCAGATGCTGGTGGGGCGCGAGCGAATCGCCGAACCAGGCGACGTTGCTGACGTTGACGAGCAGGCTCGCGTCGGGCAGGGCGCGGATGATTTCTTCGCCGAACGCATCTTCGTAACAGATGTTGACGGCGATTTTTTGCCCGGCGAGCGACAGCGGCGCCTGCGCGGCTCCTCCGCGCGAGAAATCCGCCATGGGAATTTTCAGTATCGACAGGACCCAGCCGAAACCGGGCGGAATGAATTCTCCGAACGGGACCAGGTGAATCTTGTCGTAGCGCTGGGTCGGCGAGGCGCCCAGACTGAGCACGCTGTTGGTGTAGCGGCCCGGCGCATCGCGTACCGGCAGGCCGATGATCAAATCGCCGCCGTGGCTGCGCGCGCTCAGGGCGAGCGCGTCCACGAGTCCGGGTTCGAGCAGGTCCAGGAATCGCGGAATGGCGGTCTCCGGCAAGACGGTGAGCCGCGCCGCCGAGCGCGCGCTCATGCGCTGGTACAACTGCACCGTGGCGGCAAAGCGCGCCGCGTCCCATTTCAGGTCCTGGGGAATGTTTCCCTGCACCAGGCTCACGCTGACCGGTTCGCCCTGCGGCCGGGTCCACTCGATCTGCGCCAGCCCGTAGCCCAGTGCCAGGACGAACACAAAACCTGCGAGTGCGGATCTGCGTTTGCGTACGCGAGTCAGCGTGAGCAGCAGCCCGGCGCCTAGCCATACCAACCAGGACAAGCCGAATACGCCGACGAGCGGGGCATAGCCGGCGAGCGGCGTATCGGCTTGCGAATAGCCGAAACTGAGCCAGGGAAACCCCGTGAACACCCAGGCGCGCAACCACTCCGAAAGCGCCCATAAAGCCGGGATCAGCAGCAATTGCCTTGCTGCCACGGATCCAGCGAGGCGCGCCTGCAGATAGCCCACCAGCGCCGGGTAGCACGCGAGGAACGCGCAGAACAACAGGGTGGCGGCGGCGGCGAGCGGCGCCGGCATGGCGCCGAATTCATGCAGGCTGACATAGACCCAGCTGACGCCGCCGAGAAACAGGCCCAGTCCGAAGGCGAATCCCAGTGCGGCGGCCCGGCGCGGCGATGCAGCGCCCTGCCATAGCCAGAGCAGACCGGCGCCGGTCAGAAACGGCAGCGGGGCGAGGTTGGCCGGCGCGAAGCCCGCGACCGTTGCCGCGCCGAGGAGGAATGCAGCCAGCGGGGCGCGCAGGTGCCGCAAAACGGCCGGGTTCATTGATCCCGCGGCTTTTGCACCAGCAGAGTGTGCAGGCGGCGGCTGTCGGCGCGCATCACCAGAAATTTGAATCCCCCGATGGCGATGCTCTCGCCGCGCTTGGGTACGCGCCCGAACCGGCTGATTACCAGTCCGCCCACCGTATCGAAGTCCTCGTCGTCGAACGTCGTGCCGAACGCCTCGTTGAAATCGGTGATTTCCGTCTGCGCCTTGACGCGGTACTGGCCGCTGGACTCGGGCAGGATGTTGTCTTCGGTCTCGTCGAAGTCGTATTCGTCCTCGATGTCGCCGACGATCTGCTCCAGCACATCCTCGATCGTCACCAGGCCGGCGACGCCGCCGTATTCGTCCACGACGATGGCCATGTGGTTGCGGCTGGCGCGGAATTCGCGCAGCAGAATGTTGAGGCGCTTCGATTCGGGAACGAACACCGCCGGCCGCAGCATTTCGCGCACGTCGAACTCTTCCTCGCCGGCATAATAGTGCAGCAGGTCCTTGGCGAGCAGAATGCCGAGCACGTTGTCGCGCTCGCGATCGATCACCGGAAACCGGGAATGCGCCGTCGAGATCACCGTGGGGATGAACTTGTCCGGCGTCTCGCTGATTTCGACGACGTCCATTTGCGCGCGCGGAATCATGATGTCGCGCACCTGCATCTCCGACACCTGCAGCACGCCCTCGATCATCGACAGCGCCTCGGAATCGATCAGATTGTGTTCGTAGGCCGAATGCAGCAGCTGGATCAGCTGCTCGCGGTCCTCCGGCTCGCGTAGAAGCAGGGCCGAGAGGCGTTCGAGGAATGAGGGTTTGTGGGGTTTTTCGTCTGGCATATGGGCTTGGCCGCGGGGCGTGTCCAGGGGCGGCCGGCCCCTATATTACCATCGGCTCCGCCGATCACCCACCGCCCGCGTAGGGGTCGGCAAATCCGAGTTTCGCGAGGATGGTCCTTTCCAGCGCTTCCATGCGCGCGGCGGCCGCGCCGGTTTGGTGGTCGTGCCCTTGAAGGTGCAGCGCGCCGTGCACCGTCAGGTGCGCGACATGCGCCACCAGCGCCTTGCCCTGTGCGCGCGCTTCGCGCCGCAGCACCGGTGCGCACAGCACGATGTCACCCGCAAGCACCTCGCCCTTGCCGATGCTGCCGTACGCGAAGCTGAGCACATTGGTCGCGTAGTCGCGGTCGCGGTAGGCTCGGTTCAGCCTGCGCCCTTCGGCGTTGCCGACGTAGCGCACCGTGATTGCCGCGCTGCGTCCGAGGGCGGCCGCGAGCCAGCGCCGCAGTTCCGTTCTTGTCGGCAAGCCCGGAGAATTGACTGCCGTTTGAACGGTCAGGTTCAGCCTGGCCGTGCCGGATTCAGTCTTCGTTTTGCTGGCGCTCATAGGCGTTGACGATGCGCTGTACCAGCGGGTGGCGCACCACGTCCTCGGCCAGGAACTGGGTGAACGCGAGGCCGCGCACCTCAGCCAGTATGCGGCGCGCCTCCACCAGCCCGCTCTTGCTGCCGCGCGGCAGGTCGATCTGGGTGACGTCTCCTGTGACCACCGCCTTGCTGCCGAAGCCGATGCGGGTCAGGAACATTTTCATCTGCTCCGGCGTGGTGTTCTGCGCCTCGTCGAGGATGATGAAGGAGTGATTCAGGGTCCGGCCGCGCATATAGGCCAGCGGCGCGATTTCGATCGCGCCGCGTTCGAACATCTTCACGACCTTGTCGAAGCCCATCAGGTCGTAGAGGGCGTCGTGCAGCGGGCGCAGATACGGGTTGACTTTCTCCGCCAGGTCGCCGGGGAGAAAACCGAGTCGCTCGCCCGCTTCCACCGCGGGCCGCACCAGCACGATGCGTTTTACCGCGTCGCGCTCGAGCGCATCCACCGCGCAGGCCACCGCCAGGTAGGTCTTGCCCGTGCCCGCCGGTCCGATGCCGAAAGTGATGTCGTGCTCGAGTATGTTCTTCATGTACTCGACCTGGCGCGGCGTGCGCCCGTGCAGGTCGGGCTTGCGCGTAAGCAGCGCCGGGGCTTCCCCGCTTGCGCTGGTTTGCCGGACTTCAATCAGCCCGAGCTGTACATCGTCGATGGTAAGGCCGCGCTTGGCCTGGTTGTAGAAACGCTCGATTGCTTCGGCGCCGCGCGCGGTCTGTCGCGGATGGCCCTTCAGCACGAAGCGCTCGCCGCGGCGCGAAACCGTGATGTCGAGTGCAATCTCGATCTGGCGCAGGTTCTCGTCGAACGCGCCGCACAAGGTGGCGAGGCGCTCGTTGTCGACCGGGGAGAGCACGACCTCTACGGGTTTGGGCTTCATCGCTCAGGCCGCGCCGGTCTCAGTTGGAACGCGCGATTCGCCGCGCTCGGGTGGAACGCGGACGACGCCGCCCTCGGGTGGAACGCGGACGACGCCGCGTAGGGAATGCGCGCGCGCCGCGGTGATTTCGACGTCCACCATATGACCGATGAGTTCGCCCCCGCCGGCGAAATTGACCATGCGGTTGTTGCTGCTACGGCCGCACAATTCGCCGTGATTGCGCTTCGCCGCGCCCTCGACCAGGACGCGCTGGGTGCTGCCGACCATGCTCTGACTGATCGCGTTGGCCTGCGCCTCGATCTGCGCCTGCAAGCGTGCCAGGCGCGCCTGCTTTAGCTGCAGAGGCGTGTCGTCGGCGAGTTCCGCCGCAGGCGTGCCCGGCCGCGGGCTGTAGAGAAAAGAGTAGGAGTCGTCAAATCCGATTTCGGAGACCAGTTCCATGGTTGCTTCGAAATCGCGCTCGGTTTCGCCGGGAAAACCGACGATGAAGTCCGATGATATCGAGATACCCGAACGCGCTGCGCGCAGGCGGCGGATGACGGACTTGTATTCGAGCACGGTGTAGCCGCGTTTCATCGCCGCAAGCACGCGGTCCGAGCCCGATTGCAGCGGCAGGTGCACGTGGCTGGCGAGCTTCGGAATCGCCGCGTAAGCGTCGATCAGGCGCTGCGTAAACTCCCTGGGATGCGAGGTGGTGTAGCGGATGCGCTCGATGCCGGGGATTTCGGCGACGTATTCGAGGAGCAGTGCGAAATCCGCTTTTTCCCCGACGCCATCGCCGGAGCCGCTCCTGTTGATGCCTCCCATGTTTCCGATGTAGGCGTTCACGTTTTGCCCGAGCAGGGTGACTTCTTTCACGCCGGCCAGCGACAGTTCCGCCACTTCGGTGAGCACATCCTCGAACGGGCGCGAAACCTCTTCACCGCGGGTATAAGGAACGACGCAGAAGCTGCAATACTTGCTGCAGCCCTCCATGATGGAGACAAACGCCGAAACGCCTTCGATCTTCGCCGGCGGCAGGCTGTCGAATTTCTCGATCTCGGGAAAGCTGATATCAACCTGCGGCTTGCCCGTGCGGCGGCGCGCTTCGATTAATGCCGGCAGGCGGTGCAGGGTTTGCGGGCCGAATACCACGTCGACGTAAGGCGCGCGCGCCACGATGGCGGCGCCCTCCTGGCTGGCGACGCAGCCGCCCACGCCTATCAGCAGGCCTGGTCGCAAAGCCTTTAGGTGTTTTACCCGGCCCAGATCGTGGAACACCTTCTCCTGCGCTTTTTCACGCACCGAGCAGGTGTTGAACAGGATGACGTCGGCATCGGCCGGATCGGCGGTGCTTTCCATGCCGTCGGCGGCGCCGAGCACGTCGGCCATTTTTGCCGAGTCGTACTCATTCATCTGGCAGCCGAAAGTCTTGATGTAGAGCTTGCGCGTCACCGTCATTGCCGATTCTTGTCGGGCGCGGCGGCTTCTTCCGCCGTCAGCACCCAGATGCGGTGTATCTGCCCCAAGCTGTCGAGCGTGTATTTCACCGCTGCGCCGGGAGGCAGGCTCATCGGCACGATGAACAGATTGTCGCGGCTGCGGATCTGTGCGCCAGGGGACAGGCGCAATTGCTGGCCGTCGATATCCACGATGGCGCCCTGAATATGGACCACGTTGCCGCGCAGCGCCGCGTCCGGGATACGCCGCATCTGGGCGAAAGCGGCCGAGGGTATGAGCAGAACGCAGATCAACAGGGCGAGCAATTTGCGGCGCATGGTGCGACACCGGTTCGGTTAGGGGATATCGGGAATTATAGACGAAGCCCCCCTGACGGGCTCTCCTGGCACCGAAGCAATCGCCGGGCACGCCGCCGGTGCCGCGGAATCCCGCGACTTTATTCCCGGACTTCTTCGTAGTAGGCTGCGTTTTGCGGCAGGGGTGGTCACGCAGCCGGCGCTGCAATCAAATTCTGGAGAGTCCAAAATGATCCTCGAAATTGCGGATATCCGCATCAAACCCGGGACTCAGGCCGAGTTCGAAGCGGCAATCGAAAAAGGCGTCAAGGACGTGGTCCCGAAAGCCAGGGGATTCATGGGGTACAAGCTCAACAAGGGAATCGAATCCCCGGATCGGTACGTGCTGATGATTTTCTGGAAGACGTTGGAGAATCACACCGTGGATTTTCGCGAATCGCCGGCGTTTCAGGAGTGGCGCGCGCTGGTCGGGCCTTACTTCGCCGGCCCACCCGCTGTGGAGCACTTCGCGCTGCTGTCCAAATCGGCGTGAACTGAAAGCATGCGTCGCGCCCTGACCCCGTCGTTTGGCCGCAGGCCGAAGTAGCGGGCCGTACCCAGGCGCAAGCGGGTCATGATCGTTTCCCTTTACTCGACCAAGGGCGGCTGCGGCAAGTCCACCCTTGCAGTCTGCCTGGCGGCCTATTGGTCACGGACGAAGAAAACGGCGCTGCTCGATGCGGATCCGCAGGCTTCTCTGTCCGTCTGCCGGCCCGAGGTCCTGCGTGTTCCAGTGTTTGCGGATACCAGTAAAGACGTAGGCAAAACCATAGCGAAGCTGGCCGGCGAATATGAGCGGGTCGTGATCGACACCGCCGGCTATCGACGGCGCAAGAACGTCGAGGCCCTGGCGCATTCCGATTTCGTGCTGATCCCGTGCAAACCTTCGCCCTTTGATCTGAGGGAGGCGATGGAAGCGGTCGAACTGCTGCGTGAAATTGCCGGCGACAAGGGAAGCAAGGGGCGCAAGGGCACGCAGCCGCGTTATGCTGTAGTGCTGACCATGGCGCAGCGCACCGCCGTTTCGGCGCAAATTCGCGAGGAATTGGAGCATTCCGGCGTGCCATTCATGTCGGCGCAGATCGGACAGCGCGTAGCCTTCGTGGAAACGCCCAGCATCGGCTTCCCGCCCGAGGGCTCAGTGGCCGCTTTGGAGATCGAACTGCTGGCAAAGGAATTGAAGCGCAGGATCAAAACCTGAACGTATCCAGTGGTCTGCAGAGGTATTGGCGGTGGACAAGAGACCGAAGAAAAGCCACAATACAGGTGTGGAGAAGTTTGCGCATCCCGTCAACGGAAAGGCGTAGCGGCGCGTTAGTATCAAAATGGGTTATTCGTTTATTTTTGACCAAGCAAGGGGGTGACTAAATGAAGTTTGCAGGAATATTGGCTGTATTTGCGGCGCTGATGCTCTCGATCGGCAATGTCATGGCGGTTCCGGCCGGAAAAACGATCGAGTTCGAAAGTTCCATGGGAAAGGTGGTCTTTGACGGTAAAGCACACGCAGCCAAGGGCGCAAAATGCGCCGACTGCCACACCAAGCCCAAGCTGTTCGAGATGAAAAAGGGCAAAGACAAGATGACCATGAAGGATATGAACGACGGCAAGTTCTGCGGCGCCTGCCACGATGGCAAGAAAGCGTTCAGCGTCAAGGCTCCGGCCGATTGCGCCAAATGCCATAAGAAGTAAGAGCAAGAGCCAGACCGAAAAGGCGACAGCAATTGTCGCCTTTTTTAATTCTGGTTCGCCGCCGGGGAGTCAACGAAAAAGGGGTTACGTTTTCACGTAACCCCTTGTATTTCTGGTGGCGAATCCGTGATTCGAACACGGGACCTGCGGATTATGATTCCGTCGCTCTAACCGGCTGAGCTAATTCGCCGAACGAAGGCGCGGATTATCCTCGCGGGCCACCCAGCCTGTCAAGCACGCTACTTGCTATCCAACTGAATCCAGAACAAAAAAATATCCGGCGCCAGCGAAATTTGGCGACTATAAAGGGGCGTTGAGGACCGCGTCCAGGCCATCCATCCATTTTGAAGCGTATGTGTTTCTTTGTGGTCCTTTGCGACTAAAATCCTCCCATGGATTTCGATATCGTAATTGTCGGGGCCGGCCTGGTCGGGGCGAGTTTCGCCATGGCCATGCGCGGCTCAGGCCTCAAACTGGCGCTGGTCGAGGCACAGGCGCCCGCCAAGGAGGATGAAAACTGGGATAGCCGTATCTATGCGATCAGTCCGGGCAGTGCTGCATTCCTGCAAAGCCTGGGCGTGTGGAAGCGCCTGGATATTGGCCGCATCTGCCCCGTGCACGAAATGCATATTCGCGGCGACGCCGCCAAGGCGCAACTTCGGTTTTCCGCTTACGAAGCCGGTGCCGCCGAACTCGCGACGATACTCGAGAGCCGCCATCTGCAGTCGCTGCTTTGGCAGGGACTGGAGCACCAGCATGGCCTCGAACTCATTTGTCCGGATCAGTGCGTGGCGCTGCAACTGCGCGAGGAGGCCGCAGATATCACTCTTGCCAGCGGGAGAACCCTGCATGCCAAGCTGGTCGTCGCTGCCGACGGCATGCATTCCTGGGCGCGTCAGGCTGCCGGCATTACAGTCGAGGAGAAGTCCTACAGCCAGGTGGGCGTGGTGGCGAATTTTTCATGCGCGCGGCCGCACAACAACACCGCCTTCCAGTGGTTCCGTGGCGACGGCGTGCTTGCCTATCTGCCCTTGCCGGGCGAGCGCATTTCCATCGTCTGGTCCACGCCCGATGCGCATGCGGCTGAGCTACTCGCGATGCCTTCCGACGACTTCTGCGCACGTGTGGCAGAGGCAGGGGAGGGCGCACTGGGCGAACTCGGGCTGCTTTCAGGCGCGCTGCGTTTCCCGCTCGCACACATGCGCGCGGCGCGTCTGGCTGCACCGCGCATCGCGCTGATCGGCGACGCCGGCCATGTATTGCATCCGCTGGCGGGGCAGGGAGTGAATCTTGGTTTCGGCGATGCGCGTGACTTGGCCGGCATCCTGCTGCAGCGTGAACTATTTCGCGATCCGGGCGAAATTCGCCTGTTGCGGCGCTATGAGCGCGCGCGAGCCGAAGATATACTCGCGCTTGCCCTGGTGACCGACGGGCTGCAGCGCTTGTTCGCTGCGCCGGGAGGCATCGCGTCGACACTGCGCAATGCCGGATTGAACTTAACCAATGCCTTGCCGGTCCTAAAGAACCTGCTGATCCGCCGCGCCCTGGGCTGACGCCGCTTATTTGAACCCGCTGCAGAAATTATTTTGCGGCACCAAAAGGAAAATCATGTTGAAACGCGTGTTGGCTCTGGCCCTGGTGTCGTTCGGATTTCTTGTTTTGCAGGCGCGGGCCGCAGAGCCCGCCACGGCGGGCAGGCTCACCACCGAGACCATCATCAAGCGCACCCTTGAAGGCCGCTTGGGCGGCGCGAAGATCGATGCGGTGAGCAAGACCCCTTACCTGGGAATGTACGAAGTGCGCCTCGGCAGCGAGATCCTCTATACCGACGAGAAGATGACCTACATATTCAGCGGCAACGTCATCGATGCCAAGACCATGCAGAACCTCACCGAGAAACGCTTGCGCGACCTTTCCGCGATCAAGTGGGACGACCTGCCTATGAGCGGTGCATTCAAGACCGTGCGCGGCAACGGCAAGCGCTTGCTGGCGGTTTTTTCAGATCCCAACTGTCCTTACTGCAAGCGTTTCGAGAAAGACCTGGCCAAAATCGACAACATCACGATCTACACTTTTCTTTACCCCATCTTGTCGCAGGATTCGCATGACAAGGCGAAAGCGGTATGGTGTTCCGCGGATAAGGTTAAAGCCTGGGATGAGTTGATGCTGAACGCGGTGGCGCCTGCGGCAGCGGCGAATTGCGATACGCCGATAGAGAAAAATCTGGAGCTCGGACGCAAGTACCGTATCAGCGGGACACCGACCCTGGTGTTCGCCAGCGGGGAGCGCGTTCCCGGCGCTATTCCGGCGGAGCGGCTGGAAAAGCTGCTCGCCCAAAGCACAAAATAAGCGATAGGCGCTACGCGATCATGGCTGCCGCGGATAATCCCGCGGCAGCAATACCCACATCTTAAGGCTCTGGCGCATGCGACCTGCCAGTGCGCCTGCCGCGTCTCCGAAGCCCCAAAAAAAATCCGCGCGCACGGCGCCGCGAATCGCGCCGCCGCTGTCCTGCGCCTGCATCAGACGCACGAGTGGCTGCGCGCTGCCGGGCCAGGTGGTGGCGACGTACACCGGCGCACCCAGCGGGATGTAGCGCGGATCGACCGCGATGGAACGCTCCGGCGTGAGCGCCACGCCTAGTGCGCCCACGGGGCCACCCGTCGTCATGGGGCCACCCGTCTTCGTGGGGGCACCCGTCGCGGCGCTCTGGCTTCCGTCCGGTGCGGGCATCTCGCGGAAGAATACATAGCTGGGGTTCTGATTGAGCAACGCCACCAGTTTTTCCGGATTGGCCGCGGCCCAGTCCTTGATGCCCTGCATCGAAGCCTGCTCCAGCTTCAGTTCGCCCTGTTCCACCAGATAGCGCCCGATCGATTTATACGGTTGGCCGTTCTGGTCGGCGTAGCCCACGCGAACCAGTTCGCCGTTGGGCAGGCGCACGCGGCCCGAGCCCTGAATCTGCAGAAAAAACAGGTCCACGGGATCGTCGATCCAAAGCAACTCCTTGCCGGCAAGCGCGGGCAAACCGTGCTCGATTTCGGCGCGCGGGTAATAGGGCACCACGCGCCGCCCTTCGAGACGACCGCGCAGGCGCAGGTGCTTCAGCGTTGGGCTGACCTCGGCCAGATCGACGATCAGCAGGTCCTCGGGCGTCGCGTAGAGCGGATAGCGGTAGGGCCCCTCTTTGCTGCGGCTGCCGCGCAGCAGCGGCTCGTAGTAGCCTGTGGCCAGGCCTTCGGTACTGCCGTCGGCGTTCGCAACCCGGTAGGGCAGGAACTCCGTCTCGAAGAATTCGCGCACCGACGCGGTTTCAGGTAATTGTGCCGCTCGTGCGCAGCTCGCCCGCCAGGCCGCCTGTGCGCTGAGGCGAATACAGCTGCGCAGAAACGCCGGCAATGCTGCGCGCGGGTCGTCGTTCGTCCAGCCCGGCAGGTTTAGCCAGCGGACTGCTTCCAGCGTTTTGGCCTTGGCCGGCTCCGCGGTGCCTTTCGGGCAAACGGGACAAGGGGGCTGGGGCGGGCAGGGTGCCGTTACAGGGCAGGATGGAACCGGGGCGCTAGCCGTGGGCGGTTGCGCCGCGCAGGCCGCAAGCAAGACGAGCAGCGTTGCAGCGAGTGGCGGGCGCCACTGGTTTATGATGTTATACGCGACCCCGGTCATGATGCAGGGAGTATAACAACGCATGTGGATTTTCTTGCTTGAAGCAGGCATTGCCCTGGGCCTGTTCGTGTTCATCGTCTGGTGGACTTTGCCCCGCGCGGAAAAGAAAGACGATGGTGACACGAAGTAGGCGCTGCAGTTCTTCGGGAGCAGATTCACCCCCGTTAATCGAGCCTAGTGGAGCACCCGCGGAACAGACAGCGTGAATTCCGGTATCGGCGCGTCGAACTGTGTGCCGTCTTCGGCCACCATTTGGTAGCTGCCGCTCATGGTGCCGACCGGCGTCGCCAGTGCGGTGCCGCTGGTGTATTCGAAGTGCTCACCCGGCTTGAGCAAGGGCTGCGCACCGACCACGCCCAGTCCACGCACCTCCTGCACCTCGTTGCGCGAGTCGGTGATGATCCAGTGGCGGCTGATCAACTGCGCCGGCAAGCTGCCGCTGTTGCGGATGGTAACGGTGTAGGCGAAAACGTAATGGTCTTTCGCCTCGTCCGATTGGTCGGCGATATATTGGGTCTCGGTGGAGACGCTCACATCGTATTTTTTTGCAGATTCCATGGGTCGATTTTACACCGCACCAGCGCCGCCTGCCGGTCGTGGCGAACGTTTTTCGGCGGGGCTTCCGCCGAGCAGGTAAAATGCGCGCAAGCACCGTCCGACATAATACGAAGCTCCTATGCCTGACTATCGCATCGCGCCAAGCTTGCTTTCCGCTGACTTCGCCCGTCTGGGCGAGGAGGTGAATGCCGTGATCGCCGCGGGCGCGGACTGGATCCATTTCGACGTGATGGATAACCACTACGTGCCCAACCTCACCATCGGACCGCTGGTATGCGAAGCGATCCGGCCGCTGACCAAGGCGCCCATCGACGTGCACCTGATGGTGAAGCCGGTCGATCGCATCATTCCGGACTTCGCCCGCGCCGGCGCCAATATCATCAGCTTTCACCCGGAAGCGAGCGAGCACATCGATCGCACCATCGGACTGATCCATGAGCAAGGCTGCAAGGCCGGTCTGGTGTTCAACCCGGGCACGCCGCTGGACTATCTTGACCATGTGCTGCACCGGCTCGACCTGGTGCTGATCATGTCGGTCAACCCGGGATTCGGCGGACAGAAGTTCATTCCGCAGGCGCTGGTCAAACTGGCAGAAGTCCGCCGCCGCATCGATCAAAGCGGGCGCGAGATTTTTCTAGAGGTCGACGGGGGCGTGAAAACCGACAACATCGCCGAAATCGCGCGCGCCGGCGCCGACACCTTCGTCGCCGGTTCCGCCATCTTCGGGGCCGGAGACTACAAGGCGACGATTGCTGCAATGCGTGCCGCGATCGTGTCCGTCTAGGCTGCACATGCCGCTTGCACGCGGCATCGCTGCCGTGATGATCGATCTGGACGGCACGCTGCTCGATACCGCGCCGGATATTGCGGCCGCGGCCGAGCGCATGCTCGCGAAGCTGGATTTGCCGGCGCGCCGCCCGGAAGAAATCCGCGATTTCATAGGCAAAGGCATTCCCAACCTGGTTCGACGCTGCCTGCCGGACGACGCGGGCGATGCGCGCGCCGCGGCGCTGCAGAGCGAGGCGCTTGCATTGTTCCAGGAGTTCTATTTTGAAGAGTCAGGCCGGCGCACCGCCGTCTATCCGGGCGTACTCGAAGGACTGGAGCGCTTTCGCGACATGCGCCTGCGCCTCGCCTGCGTCACCAACAAGGTTGCGCGCTACACCGTGCCGCTGCTCGAACGCATGGGCATGACCGCATATTTCGAACTGGTGGTGAGCGGCGACACGTTGGAGCGAAAAAAACCGGATCCGATGCAACTCGCACATATCTGCGCCGCGTTTTCGCTCGCGCCGTCGGCGGCGTTGATGATCGGAGATTCGGCCAATGATGTGCTCGCGGCGCGCGCGGCGGGCTGCCCGGTGCTGTGTGTTTCCTATGGCTACACCGAGGGCGGGGACGTGCATGATCTGCCCTGTGATGCTATAGTTGATTCCCTGTCAGAGGCGGCAAACATTTTAAAAATCACATGGTCGTGATGCTCGAAAAATCCGGAAAATCGGCGCGGTTCGCCTGGGAAAGCTGGCGCTGCTGGCGGTCCTAGCCACGTTCGCCGGGCGCATGCATTTCGGCGCCCACCCGCCACGCATAGTGTTGTTCCGGATCGTTTCCTGGAGTTGTCATGACTGAAGTAGAATTCAAGCGCCTCGCCGCGCAGGGTTTCAACCGCATCCCCGTGGTACTCGAGACTTTCGCAGATCTCGATACCCCCTTGTCCATCTATCTCAAGCTTGCCAACAAGCCCTATTCCTATTTGCTCGAATCGGTGCAGGGCGGTGAGCGCTTCGGCCGCTATTCCTTCATCGGGCTCGCTTCTTCAACGCGCATCAATGTACAGGGCCCAACGGTGCTGGTGCTCTCGGGAAACCGTGTTGCCGAGCGCGACGACACGGGCGATCCGCTGGCGTTCATCAATCGCTATCTGCAGCGCTTCAAGGTCGCCGCCGTACCCGGCCTGCCGCGTTTTTGCGGCGGGCTGGTCGGTTGTTTCGGCTATGACACCGTGCGCTACATCGAACCGCGCCTGGCGGCATCCGCACCGCCGGACGAATTGGGCACGCCCGACATATTGCTGATGCTGTCGGAGGAGGTCGCCATCGTCGACAACCTGTCCGGAAAGCTGACCCTGGTGGTGTACGCCGAGCCCGAAGTGCCGGGCGCGTACCAGAAGGCGCGTGCGCGACTGGGCGAACTGCTTGCCGCACTGCGCGCGCCGGCGCAAATCCCGGTGGAGGCGCCGCACGCGAGCGCGCCCGCTCAATCGGCTTTCGGCGAGGCGGGCTTCAAGGCGGCGGTGGAGCGCGCCAAGCGCTACATCTACGACGGCGATGTGATGCAGGTGGTGTTGTCGCAGCGACTTTCACTGCCCTTTGCTGCCGAGCCACTGGCCCTGTACCGGGCGCTGCGTACATTGAATCCCTCGCCCTATATGTTCTATTTCAACTTCGAGGACTTTCACGTGGTCGGGGCATCGCCCGAGATCCTGGTACGGCTGGAGGGCGACAAGGTGACCCTGCGCCCGATCGCCGGCACCCGCCCCCGCGGCAAAACGGTGGAGGAGGACGAGGCGCTTGCGGGCGAACTGCTGGCCGACCCGAAGGAGCGCGCAGAGCACGTCATGCTGATGGATCTGGGCCGCAATGACGTCGGCCGCGTCGCCGCGACCGGCAGCGTGCGCGTGACCGAGAACATGGTGATAGAGCGCTACTCGCATGTGATGCATATCGTTTCCAACGTAGAGGGCAGACTGCGCGAAGGGCTGGACGCGATGGCGGTGCTGCGTGCGAGCTTTCCGGCGGGCACGGTGTCGGGAGCGCCCAAGGTGCGCGCAATGGAAATCATCGACGAACTCGAACCGGTGAAGCGCGGCATCTACGCGGGTGCCGTGGGCTATCTGGGCTTTCATGGCGACATGGATATCGCCATCGCGTTGCGCACCGCGTTGATCAAGGACGGTGTGTTACACATGCAGGCGGGTGCGGGTATCGTCGCCGATTCGGATCCCGCATCGGAATGGCAGGAAACCATGAACAAGGCGCGCGCGGTGCTGCGCGCGGCGGAAATGGCCGCCGCCGGCCTGGACAGCAGGCTGGAGGGCTGATCATGCTGCTGATGATCGACAACTACGATTCCTTTACCTACAACCTGGTGCAGTATTTCGGTGAACTGGGCGAAGAGGTGAAAGTGGTGCGTAACGACGCCATCGATCTCGCCGCGGTCGCAGAACTGGCACCCGCGCGCATCGTGATCTCGCCCGGCCCGTGCACGCCCCGGCAGGCCGGGATCTCCGTGGCCCTGGTGCGCGCATTCGCCGGCAAGCTGCCCATCCTCGGCGTTTGCCTGGGGCATCAGGCGATCGGCGAGGCCTTCGGCGGCAATGTCGTGCATGCGGGCCGGGTGATGCACGGCAAGACTTGCGACATCCGCCACGCCGCCAAGGGCGTGTTCGCCGGCCTGCCTTCACCGTTCCGGGCGACGCGCTATCATTCGCTTGCGATCGAGCGCACCAGCCTGCCGGATTGCCTCGAAGTCACGGCCGAGAGCGACGACGGTGAAATCATGGGCGTGAAGCACAGGCAATATGCGCTCGAAGGCGTGCAGTTCCATCCGGAATCGATACTCACCGAACACGGCCACGCGCTGTTGAAGAATTTCCTCGCGTGCAGCATAGAATGACGCGTAATTCCGAAACGGCCTATTGAGAAAGGAATAGAACGATGTCCATGACGCCACAGGAAGCGCTGCAGCGCGTGATCGAGCACCGCGAGATTTTCCACGACGAAATGCTCGATCTGATGCGCCAGATCATGAGCGGGCAGCTGTCGCCAGTGATGATCGCGGCGATCACCATTGCGCTGCGGGTGAAAAAGGAAACCATCGGTGAGATCACCGCCGCGGCCCAGGTGATGCGCGAACTCGCGACCAGGGTCGAAGTCAAAGACGCGCAGAACCTGGTGGATGTGGTCGGTACCGGCGGCGACGGCGCGCGCACCTTCAACATCTCGACCGCCGCCATCTTTGTGGCCGCCGCCGCCGGCGCGCGCGTGGCCAAGCACGGCGGGCGGGCGGTGTCTTCGCAATCGGGCAGCGCCGACGTACTCGAGGCGCTCGGCGTCGACATCAACCTCAAGCCGGAACAGGTTGCGCAATGCATCGATGAGGCCGGGGTCGGCTTCATGTTCGCGCCCAACCATCACTCGGCGATGAAGCACGCCGCGCCGGTGCGGCGCGAACTCGGGGTGCGGACGATTTTCAACATCCTCGGACCGCTCACCAATCCCGCGGGCGCGCCGACCCAGCTCATGGGCGTGTTCCATCCAGATCTGGTGGGAATCCAGGTGCGGGTGCTGCAGCGTCTGGGGGCGCGCCATGCGATGACGGTGTTCGGCCTGGAAGGGCTGGACGAGATTTCCATCAGCGGCAAGACCATGATCGGCGAACTGAAGGACGGCCATATCGAGGAATACACGGTGCATCCGGAGCGCTTCGGCCTGCCCCTGCACGACCCGCGCGCGCTGTGCGTGGAAACGGTGGAACAGTCCAGTGCCATGGTGCTGGGCGCTCTTGAGAACAAACCGGGAGCGGCGCGTGACATCGTTGCGCTCAACGCGGGCGCGGCGATCTACGTTGCGGACCAGGCGGCCAGCCTGGAAGCTGGCGTGGAACAGGCTTTCGACGTCATTGCCAGCGGCGCCGCGCGGGCCAGGTTGGACCAGTTGGTAAAGTTGACGCAGAAACTCGGCGCCAAACGCTGACGACAGGCTAGCGCGCGCCGATGTCTGACATCCTCGACAGGATACTTGCGCACAAAGCCGAAGAAGTCGCTGCGGCCAAGCGCCTGCGGACGCTCGCGCAGCTGCGCGACGCGGCGCACGCTGCGCCGCCGCCGCGCGATTTCGTCGCGGCGCTCAAAGGCAAAATCGCCGCTGGCGACGCGGCGGTGATCGCGGAGATCAAGAAAGCGAGCCCGAGCAAGGGCCTGCTGCGCGCGGATTTCGATCCGGCTGCGATTGCGGCGAGCTATGCGGCGCACGGGGCGGCCTGCCTGTCGGTGCTGACCGACCACGAATTCTTTCAGGGTGCGCCGCAATACCTAGCACAGGCGCGCGGCGCCTGCCCGCTTCCGGCGCTGCGCAAGGACTTCATGCTCGAGCCCTACCAGGTGTACGAGGCGCGTGCGCTGGGCGCAGACTGCATCCTGCTGATCGCCGCCGCACTAGAGGTCGGGCGGATGCAGGAGATGGAGGCTTTGGCCCAGGAGCTCGGCATGGCAGTCCTGGTCGAGGTGCACGACGCCGGGGAACTCGCGGCGGCGCTTGCACTCGCCACCCCACTCGTCGGCATCAACAACCGCAATCTGCGCACCTTCGAGACGCGGCTCGCGACGACGCTGGATCTCCTGCCGGACATCCCGGCGGGGCGCATGGTGGTTACCGAAAGCGGCATTCTCGCGCGCGCCGACGTGGAGTTGATGCGCACGCACGGCGTGCATGTTTTTCTCGCCGGTGAGGCGTTCATGCGCGCCGCAGATCCCGGGACGGAGCTGGAGCAAATGTTCGCGACGGCGAAATTGCAGGGCTAGCCTCACGCGTAGAACGAGATTTACGCTCCAGCCGGGTTCCGTCGCTGTATGAGACCAAAAAAAGCGCAAAAAACGGCCACCCGAAGGTGGCCGTTTGAACTTCAGATCGACGTGAGTCGATTAGAACGCGTGCCGGATACCGAATTGGAACGAGTTCGGGTCGAAGCCTGCGGCAACGCCCGCACCAGCGGCGTAAAAAAGGTCGCTGCCGGCGCGCACGCTAAACCACGGGGTGTACTGACGGCCGAAGTTGACCGAGAACCATGCATAGAGTTCAGGCTGGATGACAGCTCCAAACTGGTTGCCGCTGTTCATTTTCACCTACCATCGGCGTCAGTTGGCCAAAGTTACCGTAACCGCATTACTATCGGCAGGAATGCTGAGTGCAGATCCAGGGGCGATATAGATGAAAACTGCTAATAATTACCTTTCAGAGGTTCGGGATCAGTATGAAAAACTTCCCTATCCGCCCCGCGATCCAAAAGATGAACACAAGCGATTGATTACAACGTGGTTGGATGATCTGCCCATGATGAACCACTATTGCTTCGGCGGGACGCAGACCTTCGACCATGATTTTCGTGTTCTCGTAGCTGGAGGTGGAACAGGGGATGGCACTATTTACATAGCAGAGCAACTCCGTCACACCAATGCAGAGATTGTGCATCTTGACTTGAGCGAGGCCAGCATTGAGGTTGCAAAACGACGGGCAGAGGTTCGCGGACTCGGCAACATCCATTGGCAACACGAATCCTTACTTGCAATTCCGGAGCTGGATATTGGGAAGTTTGATTACATTAATTGCAGCGGTGTCCTTCACCATTTGGCCGATCCCAATGCCGGACTCCAAGCGCTTTTGTCAGTCAAAAAACCGTCTGGCGCGCTTGGCGTAATGGTCTATGGCCAATACGGGCGAACTGGTATTTACCAGATGCAAACACTGCTCAAACTTATAAATGTCAACGCGAACACGATCAATGAAAAGCTAGAGACGGCTAAAGCACTTCTGAATGTATTACCCGCTACTAACTGGTTTCAGCGTGGCAAAGATCTGCATAACGACCACGTGGAATTTGGTGATGCCGGAATTTATGATTTGCTTCTCCACTCTCAAGACCGCGCCTATACGGTGGAAGAACTTTACGGGTGGTTTCACGATGAACTTGGGTTAAACATAGTCTTCACGGATGTCGGGCGAGGACGTTCTCCCTACGTGCCACATATGGTGGTGGGACCACATACTCCTGGTTTCCTCACAGTCGTTGGCTCCTTACCCACTCGCCAACAACAGGCGATTGCCGAGCTGATTGGCGGCACTCTGACGATGCACTGTTTTTATGCCACTCCATCACAAGAATCAGTCGCCGCGTATGGTGACTTGGGAATGGTTCCGTATTTTTTCCATGAACCAATAACGGGGCCTGAAATTTCGGCCTTCATTCATAAGAATCCGGGACCCACTTTGCTCGTGAATCACAAGCATACGGGTGTGAGCGTATCGGTAAATCCAGGGAGATATGGGAAATTCGTTCTGAAGTATATCGATGGAAAGCGCAGCTTCGCCGAGATATTTGGGCTTGTCAAAGTGGAAGACAAATTCAAGCGATTTCCGCCAACTGATGCCGAACTCTTTGCTGACTTCAAGGAGTTGTATGATTTCTTTAATTCAATAGATCGTATGCTATTGAAGAAGCAATTCTGTTTCCCTGCATAATTTCAAGGTGAATAGACCAGTTCTTTATCTCTCGAATTGTGCGACAGTGCAGAAGCTGGCATTGATGTCGCCTCAAATCAGGTCATCTTCGGCCAAATTCCCAATAACAAGCAAATGCTGGTGAATGCTTGGATTGAATCCGCCGTGAAGAACTTATCGCAAGCTGGAACGCGGGAAGAATGACCGGGGACTATCTCAAGCTCGATCCCCTGCGTTAAGGTTTGGCAGAAATCTGTCGGTTAAACCGACAAATGTTGAAACTCGGGGAGTTTTAAGGATTGTTCGCTTGCGGCTGAATAGCGCAGCGGATTAACAGGCAAAAAAACAGCCACCCGAAGGTGGCTGTTTGAACTTGCAGATCGACTAAAGTCGATTAGAACGCGTGGTTGATACCGACCGAGATACCCGTGTTGGAATTGTCGGTGCTGCCCGCCGCCCGCATCGAGCCGTCCACCTTGGCGTTGTCGATGTCGGCGTAGAACTCGGTGCGCTTCGACAGATTGTGCACGAAACCCAGAATCCACAATTTCTTCGTGCCATCGCCAGCGGTGGCGTCACGCTTATCGTTGTAGTAGGCGAGGCTCACAGCATTGTTACCCGACATCTTGTACCTGCCGCCAAGCCAAGTGACCTTCCTTTCGGTTTCGGCGCCGGTCGCCGCTAAACTCATGTTGTCGTCGCGGTCGTAGCCGACCATGAACTCCCACGGGCCGGTTTTATAGGCGCCGCCGATCGTCCACTGCTTGCTGTTAACCGTATCAGCTGCGTCTCTGTCCACGCCATACGCGATGCCCATGCTGAACGGGCCATTGCCATAGCTCACGCCAAGTTCCGTGTTCCGTCCAGCGGCGTTGTTGTCCACAACTTCACCCAGTCCCATGTTGGCCCTGATGACCAGACCGTTCATCGGATTGCTGGTGTACGTGATGGTGTTATTGCGGCGAGCGCCGTCCAAGCCCGCGATCGGGATGATGCCGGTGTACTTGTAGTGGAACGGATCGTAGGCGCCGGTTGTGTAGAATATGGACGTGTAATTGCGACCCAGATCCAGCTTGCCCCAGCTCTTGCTGGACAGACCGACAGTTTGTCCACGACCAAAGAGACCGCCGGAGATGCTGCCAACGCCGGTGCCGGTCATGAAACCGCCTTCCAGTTTGAAGTTGGCCTTCATGCCATTGCCCAGATCTTCCGAACCTTTCATGCCCCAACGGTTGGAATTGTAGGTGCCGGCCGAATCCATCGACAATAGGCCACCGCCTAAACCATCAACGTTGCTTTGATTGCGAATGCCGCCGTCAAACGTGCCGTAAAGCGTCACTTGCGACTGCGCGAAAACCGGCGCCGACATCATGCTGGCGACAGCCAGTGCGAGTAGTTTCTTTTGCATGTTATTAAATCTCCTAAAAGTTTGAATAGAGCTGGCAGCAATGACGCCACGTGGTTTGCCACTGTTGCCACACTTTTCCGCGCCCCCCAATCGGGAGTTGCTGTGCGCATTCTTGCTCAGATACTTAGCGCTGAAACCTCCAGTCTCGGCGCAAGGAGCAGAGCGAAGTTTTTAGCGCCGTTTCAGCATGCTTGCCGGCCCAATTGTTGTAATTACACAACATACTGAGTAGCGGTATGCCGCATCCGCTGATCCTGGTCCCGGCAAAGGATGGGCTCCACGAACCATGTATTTCTCCAAGTTATTTTTATTGAAACAATATGCGTCAAAACGATAGAATTCATTTGCAGGTTCGGAACTTTGGGTGACCGTTCCAGGATTTGTGAGTAGCGTTGAAGCGCAAGTTTAGGCGCGGTGAGCATGTCCAGAGGCTGGCAGTAAAACCACAAATTCGGCATTGGCTGCAAGGGATCAAGTCGAAATAGCTGCGGGTCCGGCGAAATTTGTAAAGGGGGAGGGCTAATTGGCGACGAGACTGGCCCAGCGTCTGATCAGGGACGCCAGAAGCGGCGACAGCGAGGCCCAGGTGAATCTGGGCAGCCTATACCTTTCCGGCGGCGAGGGGCTGGCCGCGAGCCAAGAAGCCGCCCTGCACTGGCTGCTGATGGCTGCGCGAGAGGGATGCACAGATGCGGACAGGCTGATTGCCGAGAGTGTAGCCAACGGCCGCGTGAAAACACAGCTGAAGCATTGCGTGGGACCCTGTCAACGCGCCGCGAACGAGGGTCAGCCGGCAGGCTATTGCGCGCTCGGCGATATTCACGCTTCGAGTAATGGCACTGTTGTCGACTTAAGCAAAGCCCAGGCTGCCTATCGTGCCGCGGCCGAAGCCGGCCATATACCGGCCGCGAGAAAGCTGGGGCTGCTGCTGGCTCACGAATTGCGATCGGTAACGACCCGAGCCGGCGAAGAAGCCGCGCATTGGCTGCGCACGGCAGCCGTGGCAGGCGACGCCTTGGCTGCGCAAGGTTTGGCAAAGTTGCTCTGGCACAATGGCGATGAAGCGGCCGCGCAATGGCTGGAGCCCGATGCGCAAAAAGGCGACCCGGAAGCCATGTACCGCCTGGGGGACCTGCTTTGCAGACAGCCGGACGCGGAATTATCGCGGCGTGGTGCCGATTGGCTGAAGCGGGCCGTGCGCAAGGGACACCCCCAGGCACTCTGGCGCTACGGCCGCATGCACGTGAAGTATCTGGGCAACGCGCCTGCCGGTCTCCCCCATTCTCCGTTGAAAGCGTCCAGGTTGCTCGAACGCGCAGCGGCGGCAGGCGTAAGCGAAGCGCTTTGGGATCTTGCGCGCGTGTACGAAATCCCGCGGTTTTCGCGGCGCGATCTGGGCAAAGCGCGCGAATACCTGGAGCAGGCGGCAAACGCTGGTATCTGCGAGGCCGAATTGGAACTGGGAAAGCGACTTTCGCGCTACAAGAACGATCGAGATACCAGAATTGCCGCGGGGCGCTGGCTGAGCAGCGCCGCCGCGAAAGGTTCGAGCGAGGCCAAAGCCCTGCTCGAAAGCATCGCAGATCGCGCGTTCGACTGGCCGCCTGCCACCGTTATCCGCCAGGACGAAATTCTGGGCAATATCCGTGACAGCTTTCCGTTGATCGCCGCCCGGCTGGAACTGGCGGCCCGTTTCGGCCTGAGCGCACGGGAAATGTTTTTCGTCGAACCCGAGACTATCGATCGCGGATGGAGCATCGAAATCGATCTATACAGGCATTTCAAACGCATGCCTTGGCGCCTGATCCTGATCGAAACCGAGGAGCAACGTCAGGTAATCACGCGGGTTTGGGCGGCATTTGTCTCGACCGACGGGTCCAGCGTAGATTTGACCGCCGCTTCAACCATGGGTAGAGCGCGTCAACTAAACGCGATTTGCGCTCGACTTGGTGTCGATCCCTCTCTTTTCGTGTACAGCTGGAAAGCTTAAAAACGGCGCGATATAGACCCCGGGCGATTGGCCGCGTCGCAGCTTGAGTCCAGGAATAGGCACAAAAAAACGGCCACCCGAAGGTGGCCGTTTATGCTTTCAGATCGACGTGAGTCGATTAGAACGCGTGGTTGATACCGATCGAGATGCCGGTGTTGCTGTTGTCGGTGCTGCCCGCCGCCCGCATCGAGCCGTCCACCTTCCTGTTGTCGATGTCGGCGTAGAACTCGGTGCGCTTCGACAGATTGTGTACAAAACCCAGGATCCACAATTTGCCAGTACCGCTGGTAGTGGAGGTCTCGTTCTTGTCATTGTAGTAGGCGAGGCTCACAGCGTTGTTACCCGACATCTTGTACCTGCCGCCAAGCCAAGTGACCTTCCTTTCGTTTTCGGCGCCGCCCGCCGCAAAAGTCGTGTTGTCGTCGCGGTCGTAGCCGACCATGAATTCCCACGGACCGGTTTTATAGGCGCCGCCAATCGTCCACTGCTTGCTGTCAGCCGTATCGGTTGCGTTTCTGTCCACGCCATACGCTATGCCCATGCTGAACGGGCCATTGGCGTAGCTCACGCCCAATTCCGAGTTACGTCCAGCAGCATTGTTGTCCACAACTTCACCCAGGCCCATGTTAGCGCGGAGGGTCAAGCCATTCATTGACTTGCTGGTGTAGGTGATGGTGTTATTGCGGCGAGCGCCGTCCAAGCCAGCGATGGGGATGATGCCCGTGTACTTGTAGTGGAACGGATCGTAGGCGCCGGTTGTGTAGAATATGGTCGTGTAGTTGCGACCCAGATCCAACGCGCCCCAATTGCCGCTCAGGCCGACAATTTGTTTACGACCGAAGAGACCGCCGGAGATGCTGCCGACGCCGGTGCCGGTCATGAAACCACCTTCCAGGTTGAAGTTGGCCTTCATGCCGTTGCCCAGATCTTCCGAACCTTTCACGCCCCAACGGTTGGAATTGTAGGTGCCGGCCGAATCCATCGACAATAGGCCACCGCCTAAACCATCAACGTTGCTTTGATTGCGAAGGCCGCCGTCAAACGTGCCGTAAAGCGTCACTTGCGACTGCGCGAAAACCGGCGCCGACATCATGCTGGCGACAGCCAGTGCGAGTAGTTTCTTTTGCATGTTATTAAATCTCCTAAAAGTTTGAATAGAGCTGGCATCAATGACGCCACGTGGTTTGCCACTGTTGCCGCACTTTTCCGCTCCCCCCAATCGGGGTTTGCTGGACGCATTTTCACTCAATTCCGCAGTGGAGCAAGGTTTTATCTGCGAATACGCGCTAGAAATTGCGGATTTGTTGTATATGTACAACAAATTTGCGCTTTTACCTTAACTTAAGTCTGGAGTCGACTGATTTTGGACAAGTTTAGCGGACGCCAGCTGGAGCCTTAACGATCGGCTACAATGGAATCTGAGATGCTCAATATAGTCGATAAGCTGATCGTCGAATTTGACACGGCGCTGCGTACCCTCGCAGCGACGCCCACCTCAGCGCGCCCCACACCCGGTGCGGGACTCGCCGAGGCCGAACTCTCCGATGCGGAGAAGCGCCATGCGGCCTCGCTGATGCGGGTCAACCACTGCGGAGAGGTGTGCGCCCAGGCGCTCTATCAGGGGCAGGCGCTGTCCAGCGACGACGTAAAGGTGACGCAAGCGCTGGCATTGGCGGCGCGCGAGGAAACCGAACACCTCGCCTGGGCCGAAGGGCGTGTGACCGAGCTGGGCGGACGCCTGAGCCTGCTCAATCCGCTCTGGTATGCCGGCTCACTGGCCCTGGGTTACGCGGCGGGCAGGTTCGGTACGCGCTGGAACCTGGGTTTTCTCGCAGAAACCGAGCGCCAGGTGGAAGCCCATCTCGAAGGCCATCTTGAGCGCCTCGCGCCACAGGACGCGAAAACCCGCGCCATCGTCCTGCAAATGAAACAGGACGAAAGTGCACACGCGCGCACTGCCTACGCCTTGGGCGCTTCCGAGTTGCCGGAACCCGTGAAGCGCGCCATGCGACTCTCGGCGCGCGTCATGACGCAGGTTTCCTACTGGGTTTGAATCGAGGCTGGCTTCTGAACAGCGGCCGCTTACTCTGCGACGATCTCGTAGTCGTGCGTAATCTGCGCGGATTTCCCCAGCATGATCGAAGCCGAGCAGTATTTCTGGTGCGAGAGCTTGATCGCGGATTCCACCATCGAAGTTTTTAGATTTCGCCCTCGCAGCACGAAATGCATGTGGATGCGGGTGAATATCTTGGGGTCGGTTTCGGCGCGTTCGGCTTTTAATTCCACGCTGCAGTCGCTGATCTCCTGCCCGCTTTTCTTCAGAATGACAACCACGTCGTAGGCGCTGCAGCCGCCGGTGCCGAGCAATACCATTTCCATCGGCCGCGGACCCAGATTTCGCCCTCCACCCTCGGGCGCGCCGTCCATGACCAGCGCGTGCCCGCTTTCGGTTTCCGCGACGAAGCTCACCCCGTCTATCCATTTGACTTTGCATTCCATCATCCATGCCCCTAGATATCGTTACAGAAGTAGGGGCTGCACCCCCAGTCGTCAACGGCGCGGTGGTGATCGCAAAAATTGTGCGACCGCCAGTCGGCGGATGAGCGCGCATTGTAGCCCGTGCGTTCCCGCGACCCAAAGACGTGTTTGCGGCGTTGCAGCATCCCAGGCCGAGCGAAATTTTAACCGATGGTTTATCAATGTTATTTCTGCAACGAATAAAGGTTATACTATTTTATAATTATCGTTAAATTCAAAAAGATAGGATCCAGAGAATCTCATGATTGCAATGCGGAAATAACCCACAAACTTCTGCTGGAAAATTCTTGCGCCGCAGCAACAGCATGTTGTATAGTCCACTCAAGCTTGAGCATTGATGGAACGCAGTCGATTCAGTTCTGAAGCTTGTCTCCTCCACCCTCCTCCTTTTGGTGGGTTCAGCGCAACTCCACGGAGTTGCGCTTTTTTTTGCCTGGGCCCAACCACCAAGCACGGTGTTGGTTTGACTTGAGAGCCTCGCTGACATACAATCGCACCCTTTTCCGTAAAGCCAATTTTCCCCATGAAAACATTTTCCGCCAAGCCGCATGAAGTCAAGCGCGACTGGTTCGTGATCGATGCCGCCGACAAGGTGCTCGGACGCGTCGCCACCGAAGTTGCACGGCGCCTTCGCGGCAAGCACAAGGTCATCTATACGCCGCACGTGGATACCGGCGATTTCATCGTCGTCGTAAATGCGGCCAAGCTGCGTGTTACGGGGGCAAAGGACTCGGACAAAATCTACTATCGCCACAGCGGCTATCCCGGCGGCATTTCGCAGACCAGTTTCGGGAAGATGCAGGCGCGCTTTCCCGGACGCGCGCTGGAAAAGGCGGTAAAAGGCATGTTGCCCAAGGGCCCGCTAGGCTATGCCATGTTCAAAAAACTCAAGGTGTACGCCGATGGCGAGCATCCGCACCTTGCACAGCAACCCAAAGCGCTGGAGATTTAAACGATGGCTGAGACAAGTTACAACTACGGCACGGGACGCCGCAAGACTTCGGTGGCGCGCGTGTTCATCAAGCCTGGCAAAGGCAAGTTCATCGTCAACGACAAGGCGCTGGACGAATACTTTGCGCGCGAAACCGGCCGCATGGTGGTGCGTCAGCCGCTGGTGCTGACCGATCATCTGCAGACTTTCGATATCAAGGTCAACGTGGACGGTGGCGGTGAATCGGGGCAGGCAGGCGCTGTGCGCCACGGCCTCACTCGTGCGCTGATCGAATACGATCCCGCGCTCAAGCCCGCCTTGTCCAAGGCCGGATTGGTGACGCGAGATGCGCGCGAAGTCGAGCGCAAAAAAGTGGGCTTGCACAAGGCGCGGCGTGCAAAGCAGTTCTCCAAGCGGTAATCCCTGCCCCTGGAACCACCAAAAAGCCGCCCTTCGAGGCGGCTTTTGTTTTTTGCGGACACATTCATCGACTGTTAGACTCGTTCTGCACAGGCTATGGAGCTGGAAATGATCAAAATAGGCGTGGTTGGAGGCACCGGATATACGGGCGTCGAGCTGCTGCGGATACTGGCGCAGCATCCGCAGGCTGAACTGCGTGCGATCACGTCGCGAAAAGAAGCGGGGATGGCGGTGAGCGAGTTGTTTCCGAGCTTGCGCGGCCACGTCGACCTCGCGTTTTCGGATCCCGCGGAGTCGGCGTTGGACCAATGCGACCTCGTGTTCTTCGCCACACCGCATGGCGTCGCCATGAACGACGCCAGAAGGCTGGTCGATGCCGGTGTGCGGCTCGTTGACATCTCCGCGGATTTTCGCATTCAGAACGTGGCGGAATGGGAAAAGTGGTACAAGGTCAAGCACGCATGTCCGGAACTCATACCGGAGGCGGTCTACGGCTTGCCGGAAGTCAACCGGGAGCAAATTCGCAAGGCGCGCATTGTCGCCAATCCCGGCTGCTATCCGACCGCGGTGCAACTCGGCTTTCTGCCTTTACTCGAGGCGCGCGCGATCGACGCCGCGCACCTGATCGCGGACGCAAAATCGGGTGTGAGCGGCGCAGGACGAAAAGCGGAGACGCATATTCTGTACTCCGAGGCCTCGGACAATTTCAAGGCCTACGGCGTGCCCGGGCATCGTCATGGACAGGAAATCGTTCAGAGCCTGGCGCAAATCATCGGCAGCGAGATCGGCCTGACGTTTGTGCCGCATCTGACACCGATGATACGCGGCATCCACGCCACACTCTATGCGCGCATCACGCGCGAATGCGATTTTCAGAAGTTGTACGAGGAGCGTTATGCGCGCGAGCCCTTCGTCGATGTCATGCCGCCGGGCAGTCATCCCGACACGAGGTCGGTGCGCGCCGCCAACACCTGCCGAATCGCCGTGCACCGGCCCCAGGGCGGAGACACGCTGGTCGTGCTCTCGGTCATCGATAATCTGGTGAAAGGCGCGTCTGGCCAGGCGGTTCAGAACATGAACCTCATGTTCGGTCTGGAAGAGTCTCTGGGCTTGGGCCACGTGCCGGTGCTTCCGTAGCGCTCTCGATGCCGCTGAATCTGCTGAAAAAGGTCCGCCGGCGATTCGGCATCTCGGCGCCGCGCATGACGGTGCAGACGCATGTCGCCTGGTACTGGCGCATGCTCGGACTGGTCGTCGTATTGTCCTGTTCCTTCGCGATGGCGGCTTGGATCTACGATGCCGGGCGGCGTTTTGCGGGCTACGACCGCACCGAAGCCGACCAGGAACTGTCGACGCTGCGGGCGAGTGTCACCAAACTAAGCGAGGAAGCCGCGGTGCTGCGCGCCAGCGTACACGCGAGCGACAGCAAGCTGCAAATCGAGCGAACCGCGCAGACTCAATTGGGGAGGCAGGTCAAGGCGCTCGAAGAAGAGAATGCGCGGCTGAAGGAGGATCTGGCGTTTTTCGAGAACCTGATTCCGGGCGAACATCGCGACAATACGCTGTTGATCAATCGCTTCCGCGTCGATCCGGGGGCGCTGCCGGGGGAGTTTCGCTATCGTCTGCTTCTGCTGCAGGGTGGACGCCGTGACAAGCCATTCCAGGGCAATCTGCAGTTGCTGGTCACGCTGCAGGACGACGGCAAAGATGCTATTATCACGCTACCCGAGGAAGGGGCTGCCCAGGAATATAAGATCAGTTTCAAATACTTCCAGCGGATCGAGGGCACGTTCCGCGTGGCGTCAGGCGCGAAGGTCAAGATGGTGCGGGTGCGGATTTTCGAATCCGGATCCACCCAGGTGCGTGCCGCGCAGAGCTTCAATCTGTCGTGATGGTGATATTGTCGCCGTGGCCAAGTGGTAGCATCCGGTTTCGGAGAACGCGTAGGAGTTTGCCTCGCGCCGGATCAGAATTTTAGGGGGTAGCGCATGTTCCGCAAAAAATCGAACAAACCGCAAAATCGCATAGACAGCCTGATCGGCGCGGGTACCGTGATCGAGGGAAACATAAGCTTTACGGGCGGACTGCGTGTCGATGGCGAGATCAAGGGCAACGTCACCGCGGCCGGCGACCAGCCCAGCACGCTGGTGCTGAGCGAGCAGGCGCGCATCGACGGCGAGATTCATGTTTCACATCTGGTCGTGAACGGCAGCATTACCGGCCCGGTATATTGCGCCGAGTTTTTAGAACTTCAGGCCCATTCCCGTGTCAAAGGGGATGTGCATTACAATACGTTGGAAATGCACCTTGGTGCGGTCGTGGATGGCCGGCTGGTGCACAATTCCGGTGTGGCCGACAGCAGCAAGACGGTCGAATTGAAGATTGCCTCGCGCTTCTGAAGCGCGGGCATATTGTTTGAGCTAATTTCAGGAGTAAGGACATGAACGCAGTAGCTGAGATGCCCGCACCGTTGCTCTTCACCGACAATGCGGCGAACAAGGTGAAGGAGTTGATCGAAGAAGAGGGCAACGACGAACTCAAGCTGCGGGTATTCGTCAGCGGCGGCGGTTGCTCCGGATTTCAGTACGGATTTACCTTCGACGAAGTCATAAACGAGGATGACACCGCGATGGAAAAGAACGGTGTGACCCTGCTGATCGATGCCATGAGCTATCAGTATCTGATCGGCGCCGAAATCGACTATCAGGAAGGACTGGAGGGCGCACAGTTCGTGATCAAGAACCCGAACGCGAGCAGCACCTGCGGATGCGGTTCATCCTTCTCCGCCTGAGACACTGCGCAGGCTAGTCAAGCGGGAGCTGCGGCTCCCGTTTTTTTTATGCGGATATCCTGCCCGGGTTCGCCGGCAATGCGAGGGGCTGTCGCTACAGTGACCGTTGTCGGCATGGAGGCGCGGTACTCACGCCTGCCGCGAATTCAATTCCTGCTACTCCAGCAGCGCGAGGCTTGTATTCCTGAGCAGGGTCAGTTCTGCGGCAAGAGGCGCTGATACGCGATCGAATGCAGCCATCTGCGCTGCGGGGATCGGTAGTGCAGCGGGCAATGCAATTGTGAGCGGATTGCGCACATCGTCATTTACGCGGAATTCGTAATGCAGATGCGGACCTGTCGCCCAGCCGGTCTGGCCGACATATCCGATTACGTCGCCCTGATGGACGCGTGCGCCTTTTCGCAGGTCGCTGGCGAAACGGCTGAGGTGAGCATAGCGGGTGTGAAAATGGTTTTGGTGCTTGAGCATAATCACTTTGCCGTAGCCGCCCTGCGTGCCGGCGAATTCTACCGTCCCGTCCGCAGTGGCTTTTACCTGGGTGCCGATCGGTGCCGCGTAGTCGACGCCCTTGTGCGCGCGCCACTGCTTCAGGATCGGATGAAAGCGCATGGCGAAGCCGGAGCTGATGCGTGAAAATGCCAGCGGTGAACGCAGGAACGCTTTGCGCAGGTTCTTGCCGTCGGGGGTGTAGTAGCCGCCTTTGCCTTCGGCGTCCTCGAACCAGACTGCGCGGTAACTCTTTCCCTGGTTGACGAATTCGGTCGCAAGCACGCGTCCGCTTTTGATCGCTCTGCCTTCGTGGACGAACATCTCGTAGATCACGGTGAATTTGTCGCCACGGCGCAGGTCGCGGTAAAAATCGATGTCGCCGGAAAAGATATCGGCAATCTGGATTGCGACGTTGTCCGAAAGGCCGATCGCATCGGCTGCAGCGAAAAGTGAGCTGTGGATCTCGCCCGATTTCATCTGCTGCTGCGGCTCGAGCGAGAGTTGTTGCTCGAGTGCTTTAAACTGCGCACCCTGCTTGTCGAAGCCGATCAACTGGCCCTTGCGGGTGATAAAGCGCAGCGCCAGCAGGCTGCCGTCGTCCGCTGTGCGCGCCTGTACCTCGGTGCCAGGCCGCAGCAACTGCAGCGAGCGACCGCGTTTGATTTCCGTCAGGAAAGTGCGCGTGTCCTGATCGTTCACGTTCAGACGCGCCAACAGATCTGAAACGGTATCGCCGCGCCCGAATCTTTCTTCGCGCCAGAATACCTGGTCGGTATCGACAGACTGTCCGGAATGGGAGATATCAAGGCTCTCTACGACCGTTCTCGTGGGTATGAACGTATATGCCGTATCCGGTGCGGTACCGAAGGCGGCGACCATGCCAAAAAAAGGCAGGCTGCAAAGAGCGACGATCCATCGCAGGCGGAGTTTTGATTCTCGCCGCTTGCTGAAGTGCGTTAAAATCCGATTCTTGTGATTATTCATCCAGTTGGGCTTTTTTGGTCCGGCGTAAGTGTAGCACAGCGAAATTCCGCCGTGCCAGATATGGGGCGCAATGAAGAGCAATGCAATTGAATCGGCCATGCAGATCATCAAGCGTGGCTGCGGTGAGTTGCTGGTCGAGGAAGAACTGGTCGAAAAGATCAAATCCGGCCAGCCCTTACGTGTCAAGACCGGCTTTGACCCGACGGCGCCGGACCTGCACCTCGGGCATACCGTGCTCATCAACAAGATGCGCCAGTTCCAGGAACTCGGTCATCACGTCATGTTTCTCATCGGCGATTTCACCGGATTGATCGGCGATCCCACCGGCAAGAATGTGACGCGGCCGCCGCTGACGCGCGAAGAAATCGAGGCCAATGCGGTTACCTACAAGGCGCAGGTTTTCAAAATTCTGGATGCGGAGAAGACGGAAATCTGCTTCAACTCGAAGTGGGGCGACGCGCTCGGCGCCGCGGGCATGATCAAACTCGCCGCGACCTCCACCGTCGCCCGCATGCTGGAGCGCGACGATTTCGGCAAACGCTACAAGGCGAACCAGCCGATCGCCATTCACGAATTTCTCTATCCGTTGATGCAGGGATACGATTCAGTGGCCATGCGCGCCGACATCGAGCTCGGCGGCACCGACCAAAAGTTCAACCTGCTGGTCGGACGCGAGATGCAGAAGCACTACGGTCAGTCGCCGCAGTGCATTCTTACCATGCCCCTGCTCGAAGGGCTCGACGGCGTCAACAAGATGTCGAAGTCCCTTGGCAACTATGTCGGCATCAACGAGAAGCCGGAGGATATTTTCGGCAAGCTGATGTCGATCTCGGACGAGCTGATGTGGCGCTACATCGAACTGCTTTCGTTCGAGTCGCTGGCGACGGTGGAGAAGTGGAAGCAGGAGGTCGCCGTCGGACGCAATCCACGCGACGTCAAGGTTGCATTTGCGCAGGAGATCGTGGCGCGATTCCATGACAAGGCGGCGGCAGCGCACGCACTCGCCGATTTCGAAGCGCGCTTTCGCCAGGGAGCGTTACCCGACGACCTGCCGGAAGTGAAAATCGCCGCGGAAGAAGGCGGCCTGCCGCTCACGCAGGCGCTGAAGCAGGCGCATCTGACCGCGAGCACATCGGAGGCGATACGCATGATCGATCAGGGCGGTGTGAAATTGGACGGCGAGCGCGTAAGCGACCGCAGCATCAAGCTTTCTAAGGGCATCGTTGCCGTGGTGCAGGTGGGCAAGCGCAAGTTCGCGCGCATCACTGTCGTCTGAATCGCGTCGTCTGAGCAGCGGCGCGCGGCGCTGCCGCCGAAATATTCCGGCAAAGCGCTTGACCTGCTTCGCAGGTGCTATATAATCCCGCCTCTTTGCCCGACGGCCTCGGCCCCGGGTTTGCTCTTTAAAAATTTACAGCCGATAGGTGTGGGTGCTGGGTGTGGTGCGAAGGCGCCTGGCTGATGTTCTGTACGCGAGTGCGGGGGATTGGCTGGGGCATTTCGGTGTTGAAGCCGGGGTGTCTTTATTTTGCTGTGGTG
>JACZJT010000057.1 GCA_014860445.1 Burkholderiales bacterium | reverse complement strand
GTCGAGCAACGCGCGCGCCAGCGGCGCGAGGCGCTCTCCCAATTCGGTGAGCGCGACGCCGCGGCCGGTGCGGTGAAACAGGCGCCCGCCGAGTTCACGCTCGAGCAGGGCCACCTGCCGGCTGAGCGCGGAGGCGTCTAGTCCCAGTACCGCCGCCGCGCGCGAAAAACTGCCATGCGCGGCGACAGCGCCGAAGGCCCTGAGCCGGCGCAAGTCCACCGCGCCGCCCGGGCGAGGATGATTCGCGGATACGCTTTGTTTGGCGTGCATAGTTCGATCTTACTGCAGCGCGCGCCGAAACGAGTGCCAAACTTTACCGCGGGGTGCGGGCGGATGCAGCGCGCGCAGCCCGCATTCCGCGCGGCTGCGTTCTGCGGTTCCGCCGGGATCAAGCGAGGCGCGCGGCCGTGTGATGCTCCGCGCGCAGGAACATTACCATTCCCTGACCACCGGATCCATACCGGCCTTGGTGAGCGCATCGGCGCGCACCTTCATCCAGGCCTGCATGAACGCTTTGTCGTCGGCGCCGCTGTCGCGGTTCATTCCCGCCCAAGCGGCCGCCAGCACCTTCTGGCGCTTGATTAGCATATCGTTGTGCGCCTGGTGCTCCGGCTTCCACACGCCGATCTCCTTCCAGTACTTGATCGCGCCCTCGTGGAATGGCATCACCCATTCAAAGTTCTGCCGATCGACCGCCCAGCCGCTGTTGCCCGGCGCCGAAGCCTTGTACAGATCGAAACTCTCGACCATGGCCTTGGTCATGTTGTACACCAGGTCCGCATTCTGCGTGGCGTACGCCATCAACACCGGATACGGGAAAGCCGAGGACTCAGCCGCGTGGTCCTTCGACAATTCGGCTCCCTCGGTGCCCATGAAGGGAATGAAGTAGGGCGCAATCGCATGCAGGCGCTTCCACCCGGCCTTGTCCTTGTGCGAAATCACCGGATACACCAGTCCGCGCGGCGATTTTGCGATCGCATACACCTTGCCGGAAACCGAAGTCGTGAAGGCCGCATCGACCAGATTGTTGACTATGCCGTCCATCGACGGCCCGTAGCCGCCGAACTCGACTTTCTGCACATCGTTCCAGCCAAGGTTGGCAAAAGCCAGGATCGCGGCGACGTTCTGGTTCAGCGACGGCGCGCCTATTACCCAGGCGACGCGCTTGCCTTTCAGGTCGGCGACGGTCTTGACGCCGGTGTCCTTGGCCGCAACCACGGTGGTGAGTTGGTCCGAGGTGTTGAGCAGCAACGCGCGCACCGGCTGCGGTCCCCAGGATTTTGCGCCGAAATCGTAGGTGCCTTCCTGTGCGAAATATGCGCCGCCTACGCCGTTGGCGGTGAACTGCACCTGCCCGTTGCGCAGGGGCAGATTACGCGATACATCGTTCTTTCCCGGCAGCACGCGCAGGCTGACGTTGTATTTCTGCTTCAGTGCGTTGCCGATGCCGACCGCCTGGTTGTAGCCTGCGGAGCCCACGTCGTAAGCGCTCCAGGCCAGGGTCGCAGGCAGTTTTGCTTCCCCCGCTGCGGCCTGCGCAGTGGCCAGCGCCGATGCGGCGAGCAAAGCTGCGGCAAGGGTCGATCGAACTCGTGTGTGCGTAGTTTTCATGGTGTTCTCCTCTCTCGGGTAAAACGAAGATGGTTGCATGGTGTGCTTTTTTGCCGGGTAAAACGACGACTCCTGCATCATGGTCTCCTGTGATTCGTGGACTCAGGCGCGCGCCGCAAACCTGAGATTCGCCAGCGCGAACCCCACGCCGGTAACGCCCAGGGCCGCGCCCAGCGCCGCGAGCTGCAGATGGCTGAGCTCGAGTTCGCCGCCGCCGGGCAGCGCCATCGCCATGCCGCTCGCGAACAGCAGCAGGCGCGCAAGCGCACCCAGTACTCCCATGTCCATACGCCCCAGCCCCAGGAGGTAGCCTTCGATCGCAGAGGCGATCAGCCAGATGCCGAGCGCGGCAGTACCGACCACGACCGCGATTTCCCAGGGCGCCCCGCGCAGGATCAGCGCCGGGTTGAGCACGAAGAAGAAGGGCACGAAGTACATGGTGCTTCCGAGGCGCACCGCCTGCATGCCGACCTGTATCGGCGCAGCGCGCGCGATCCCGGCGGCGACGAATGCGGCAAGCGCGACCGGCGGCGTGATGAACGACACCATACCCCAGTAGAGCATGAACAGGTGCACCGCCACCGGGTCGAACCCCGCCGCCACCAGGGGCGGGGCGAGCACGATCGCAAGAAAAATATAGCAGGCGGTGATGGTCATGCCCATGCCGAAGATGAAGCTGGTGAACGCCCCCATCAGCAGCAGCACGTAGATATTGTTGCCCGCCAGGTACACGAGGTCGTTCGCGAGCGTACCCGCCAGGCCCGTGACCGAGAGCGCGCCGATGATCAGGCCTACCCCGGCGAGCAGCGCCGAGAGCTCCCCGAGCGCGCCGCAAATTCCCTCGAGCAGATTGCCGAGCTTTTTCCAGTCGAGCCGGTGACGGCGCGAGAACTGGTTGATCACGATCAGCAGCGCTGCCGAATAAAACGGCGCGATCGCTTCCTGCTCGAGCACCATCAGCATCCATACCAGCAGCGCGAACACGAAGATGTATTGCCAGCCCTCGGCGAAGGTCCTGCCGATCGAAGGCAGCTCTGCGCGCGGCAGTCCCTTCAGACCGCGCCGCGCAGCATAGCCGTCGATCTGCACGAACAGGCCGAAGTAGAACAGCAGCGACGGCACCAGCGCGGCGAGCGCGATTTGCGCGTATGGCAGGCCGAGAAAGGACGCCATGACGAAGGCGGTCGCGCCCATCACCGGCGGCATCAGCACCCCGCCGGTGGAGGCGCAGGCCTCCACGCCGCCGGCATAGGGCGGCGAAAAGCCGGTGCGCTTCATCGCGGGTATGGTCACGACGCCGGTGGTGAGCACGTTCGATACCGCGCTCCCCGAGACCGAGCCCATCAGGCCGCTGGCGAAGATCGAAACCTTGGCCGGGCCGCCGCGCACCGAACCGAACAGCGCGAACGCGAGATTGTTGAAGAACGGCGCCGCGCCCGTGAACTGCAACACCGCCCCGAACATGACGAAGCCGATCACCAGTTCGCCGAATGCGCGTGTCGGTATGCCGAGCACGCTCTCGGAGCTGGCGAAATGATAGGCAGCAACGACAGAGAACTCCTGCTGCAATCCCGAAATCGGCCCCGGCATGTGACCGGCATAGGCCGGGTAGAGCGAAATCAGCGTGACCACCACGAACACCGCCATGCCGCCTGCGCGCCGCGTCGCTTCCAGTATCACCACCCAACCGGCGTAGGCAACCCAGATTGCCTCTTCCGGCGCGGAGAACTCCCATCCCTCCTTGATGATTCGATGCGCGCTGAGCGCGTAGTAGCCGAACACCGCCACGGTAACGAGGTACAGGGCCACGTCATACCAGGGCACCCCGTCCTTGCGCGCGCTGTTGCTGGCGGGAATCAGGATGAACACGCTGCCGGCGAGCAGCGCGCACAGCCAGTACAGATAGGCCGTGTCGAGCAGCACCGTGCCGACGAAGAAGCCCAGGTTGAGAATCTGGTTCAGCGCAAGAAATATCGACGCCAGCGCCACCGCAATCAGCACGCCGCGCCAGAACGGCGGCAGGCTGCGATAGCGCCGCTCGTACGCGATTTCGCCCGCTTCCTGCACGGCGTCAGTCATGTGTTCTGCACCCAAGCAGTGCCATGCGAGTGTCCTGTCGCGCGTCGCTCATGGATGGTCATCGCAGTGAATGCATGGTCATTCAGTCCAGGCGCGTGACCGGCGGATAGCGATAGCTTCCCTCCAGATGCGCCGATCGTGGCTGGTAGAGCCGCAGCACGAGGTAGAAAGGTTCGCCGCGCGGCGCCGGAAGCCAGTTGGCGTCGGGCCCCGGATCGTCGGTCTGGATGCGCATGCTCAGACCGCCGTCGGCGTCGCGCCGTATTCCGCGCGTGCGATCGCCGATCGAGTGCCTGCCGATCGGGTTGGCGACCAGCAGCCTGTCCTTGCTGCCGTACAGGGTGATCGACCAGAACGAATCCACCTGGAACTCCTCGCCCGGCCCGAAGCGCAGCTGGTAGCGATGCGATCCGTGCAGCGCCTCGCCGCCGGCGTCGACTTCCGTAATGACGTACATGGCTTCTTCGATGCCCAGCGTGCCGATCCAGTTGCGCGCGACGCGGGCGCGCGTGAGGTAATCGTCGCCGAAATCGGTCCGTACCATCACCGCGATGCTCCAGCCTCCGCCGACCATCGACGGCTGGGGGTCTGCACGCAGCTCGGTGTATACCTGATCGAGCGCCGCGGGCAGGGCATCGGCCGGGGGCGGCCAGTGGGCGAGGGCGCGCGCGGGCGGGTTGCGCTCCATCATGGCGGCGAGGATGTCGAGGTATTCGGTTGCATCCGGAACGCCTTTTCCCTGGCCGTCGAGCAGGGTATCCAGGCGCGACAGCGCGTCGCTGCCGTCCGGGCGCCTGATCGCGAACTGCTCCTGCAAGCGGCAGACCGCAGCCACGTCCGCCGGGTCGTTGTCTACGAGGATGCGGCCGATAATCCACACGTCGTCTCCGGGTGCGCTGATGCGGTACGCGCCTTCCGGCGCATCGCCCTTCCAGCGCGGTCCGTGCACGAAGACCCGCTGAGCCCTGCCGCCGGTGGTACGCCTGCCGGCATAAGCCCAGGGATTGGTCCAGGCGTCGAGGAACCCGAGCGTCCAGTAGCGGTCCCCTATTTCCGGAACCTCGATGAGGACCGGCCCTTGCGACAGGTCCAGCCAGGTGTTGCTGAACAGCGTGTCGTTGTTCGGCGTCACGACCTCCCTGTCTTCCGGGCCGAGCAGGCGGCGGGTATGGGTGAACTGGTTCACCCAGCGCAGGGTCGAAGTCCGATCCTGGCCGGCGTAGCCCTGCGCTGTATGCCTGCGCGCGGTGGTCGCGGCCCGCATGCGCGCCATCTCGAACAAGGGCAAGGTCTCGATCACCGCTTCACGTGCCACCCGCAACTCCGCCTCGTTCACTTTATACCCTCCAATATTTGGGAAATGTCCGGTTCATCGCCGTGTTCAGTTCGTTCTGCGGCCCGAAACCACCGCGATCGAGCGCGGCGAAAAGAAACTGTCGAGATCAGCTTGGGCCGTCGTCATCGGTCGTTCGCGGTTTTGTCGAAACCGGCACGCAACGCAGTCTACACAGCGAAGGGTGTTGCAGTAATATCAATTAGCGCATAGCAGACATGACGAATATGCAAATCATCAACGCCTGATCCGAAACCATGAATCCGCGGCGGCCAAAGGCCGTCGGCACTGTCGCCGCGCGCGGCGGCCGGACGGCGCTCCATGAAATGATCGCTTCAGCCGATCCAGCCATGGCGTCGTGGGTCAGGGAGTTTTCGCCGGTTGGGGCTCGGCGCAAGATGAACCGGCGTTTCCGGGCGAGCGGTACCATACTTACGCTGCCGCACCGGCGATGCTGATGGACTACTTCACCGAGAATCGGGACCGACGCGTCCACCCGGACAAAGTCAAACTATTGTTTTACGGAATACAGGTGGAATATACCGTAGCGGCAAGTTAACTTGCCATATTTAGCAAGCTGGCGCGAGCGCATTCCGCGCATTGATCCAACGCGCCCGCCAATACAACGCTACCCCCGCAACATCCCGGCTATCCGCGCATCCCCCTCTCCGGTCGCGCGCGCGAGCAGGGCGCCGGCGTCCTCCAGCAGCTTCGCACACGCAGGCCGGATGTCGGCGACGTAGTCCGCATCGGCGATGTCCTTGAGGTTGATCAGCACGTTCCAGATGCCGCCGCGCACGCCCGCGTAGGCGATGGTGCAGCCCGTCAGTCCGTCGGTGATGCAGTTCGGGTTGCCGCAGCGCATGGCGGTTTCGGCGGTCTGCATCGCTGCGTAACTCAGGCGCGCGGTACGCAGCGGCACTTCGACGGCAAGTTTGAGACCGTCCTGCATTTTCGTGTTGCGCTGCGCGATCTCATCCGCCGTGCCCGCGGGCAGGCGGCGCGCGTCCATGTAGGCGCTGAAGGCGGTGGTGTCTTCATCCACCAACAGCATCAGCTCGTCCTTCAGGCGCTGGGCTTGTTCCGCCGCGGCGCGCAGTTCCGCGTCCGCTGTGCTGCCGGTCTTGACCTGGGTCAGATTTGCCACCATGGAAGCGAGCGCCGCGCCCAGGCTGCCGGCGAGCGCGGCGATCGATCCGCCGCCGGGTGCCGGCGTGCCGCGGCTGACTTCGTCGACCAGTTCGCGGGCGGTGCTGTCCATCAAACCGCCAGGGTGCGTCTTGGGCAGCCCCAGCACCTTCTTCTCCAATTCGAACTGCGCCACGTCGTTCAGGCCCATGCTGAGCACCGCGGCCTGGAGCACGTCCATGACCGGGACGGACGCGCCCTTGCCCTGGTCTTCGAGATAGGCACGACCCGCCTGGTACAGCGCCTGGAACGGCACCAGGCCGACGATTTCGCTGCCGGTCACCACCAGTCCGCGCGCCGCGGCCAGTTTGCGCGCGGCTTCGAGCACGTCGCGCGTCGAGGTGACGCGCCAGTTGGTCAGGTTGATCGAGATCTGTGCTCGCTGGTACGCGTCCACGTACCAGCCTATGGCCTTGCATTCCTTGAACAGGCCGGCGCGATACACGCGCTGCCCGATCACGCCATTGCCTGCGTCGATGTCGTTCGCTGCGAGCAGGTCGCGCAGTGCGTAGCCGTGGGCTTCGCGGCAATGCGCTTCGGTCGCTTCGAAGTTCTTGCCGTCGAAATCGCAGTTGCCGCAGGGAAACGAGGCTTCTGCATAGCGCAGTTCCTTGCCGCTGGAGTAATAGGCGTTCGCTTGACCGCGCCGCGCCACGCGCCCTTTTTCGCGCAGTTCCATGGCAATGTCGCTCGCATGCGCCTTGTCCGTGCTGTTGAGGTCGATGTTGTAGGCGATCAGGAATTCGCGCGCGCCGGTAATCAGCGCGCCGAAACCCGGGTTGAAGCGCGCCGGACCGAAATCCGGTTTCCATTCCGGATCCTTCAGTTTCTTTTCCAGTCCTTCGTATTCGCCTTTGCGCACCACTGCCAGGTTGCTGCGCTCGGGGCGGCTGGCGGCGTGTTCATACAGGTAGACCGGAATATCCAGTTCTTTGCCGACGCGCGCCCCCAGGCGTCGCGCGAATTCGGCGCAATCGTCCATGCTGACGCCTTCGACCGGAATGAAAGGGCATACATCGCAGGCGCCCATGCGCGGATGCGCGCCTGAATGCCGTCGCATATCGATGAGCTTTGCGGCCGCCGCGATCCCCCTGAAAGCAGCTTCGATGACGCTGTCCGGATCGCCGACCAGGGTTACAACGGTGCGGTTGGTGTCGGCACCGGGGTCGACATCCAGAAGTTTCACGCCGGGTGCCGACTTTATTGCGTCGGTGATCTGGCGCATTTTGGCCAGATCGCGGCCTTCGGAAAAATTGGGTACGCATTCGACGACGCGCTGGCTCATGTTGTCCTCGCTGTTGGTGGGTTCGGGTCGTGTTGCATGGCGGCGGGCGCTAAAACGAACCAGTAAACTGGTATCGGCTGGCCGGGTGCCACATCGTGGCCACGGATGCGACTTTTTCGCGCGATCTGGTGGTTCGATAAAGTACCAGACAGGGTTCGCCGGCACGCATTGCCAGCCGCTTGCGGATATCCGCGGGCGGCAGTTTCGCTTCGATGCGATAGCTCACGCCTTGCAGGGGTGCGACGCGCATCAGGTACTCGTTCGGCGTCGACTGGGTAAAGTCCTGGCGCAGGTAATCGGGCGCCAGTGCTGCGTTGACCCAGCGGTCCTCCACCTGGATCTGTATCGCGTTTTCGTAGTGCACCAGAATAGAATGGAACAGGCGGATTCCGCGCCGGGCGTCGAACTGCTGCGCGAGCGAGGCGGGGGCCTGGAGTTTTTCGAGCAGCACCACCGAGCAGGCGTGATTGTGTCCGCGCCCGCGTACTTCGCCCGCGATACTGCGGATCGCAACCAGGGTGGACTGGTATTTCTGCTGCGCGACGTAGGTTCCGACGCCTTGAATGCGGTTCACGCTCTGCTCTGCAGCCAGTTCTCGCAGGGCGCGGTTGACGGTCATGCGCGCCACGCCGAATTGCCTGCCCAGCGCGGCTTCCGTCGGAATCTGGTCGCCTTCCTTCCATTCGCCGGCATGGATGCCCTGCAGTATATGGTTCTTGATCTGTTGGAACGATGGAACGCCGTTCTTGCGGGAGCGTCCGCCGTTCGCCGTCTTGCCCTTGGTGCGCATTGCACGCCTTCCTTCGGGAGTTGCGGGAGAACCGTATTGTGCGTGGTTCGTGTTGTCTATACAACCCCTTGCGCCGAAAAAACTTTGGTGCTACATTGGGTGCGCATCTTTGTATAGACAACTGCTTTTTGCGCGATCCGGCAGGGACGGAAAATTGACAACTGCGGAGGGCGCAAGCGGCGGATTCCATCGCGCAATCTAACGAGGGGCAATCACATGAACCACAAGAAGCTGGCAGTTGCAGTAACCGCGGCATTGGCAATGCAGTTCGGCGTCCCCGCATGGGCGGAGGTCAAAATCGGCATCAATGTGCCGCTGACGGGATTCGCCGCGGCTGACGGGAAGTCTGCGCTCGATGGCGCAAAGCTCGCGGTGGCCGACGCCAACGCGAAGGGCGGCATCAACGGCGAAAAAATCGAGCTGGTCATTTACGACGACCAGGCCTCGCCGAAAGAGGCCGCCCCGGCGGCAACGAAACTGATCGAGAAGGACAAGGTGGTGGCCGGCGTTTCCGGTTCGTATTCCGCTTCGACGCGGGCAGCTGCTCCGTTGTTCCAGGCAGCGAAAGTCCCCTACGTCGTGGCTTATTCGATTCACCCGGACGTGACGCTCGCAGGCAATTACGTGTTTCGCACCGCAACCATGGGCGAGGTCCAGGGCCGCGCAGGCGCCAAGCTGTCGAGCACTCTTGGAAAGAAGAACGTCGTGCTGATCACCCTAAAGAACGATTTCGGCCAGGCACTCGCCGCCGGCTACAAGGAAGCTGCGCCCAAATTCGGGGTCAAGATCATCAACGAGTATGAGTACGGCATACGCGACCGCCAGTTCGGGGCGTTGATCTCCAAGGTGAAATCGGACAATCCGGAATTGATTTACGCCTCGGGCTATTACTTCACCGCCGGGCCGCTGGTGAATCAATTGCGCGCGGCCGGTATCACCGTTCCGGTGATCGGACAGGAAGGATACGACTCGGAGAAATTCATCGAAATAGCCGGGGCGGCGTCCGAGGGCACGCTGGTCACCACCTCGCTGGATCGTGATTCGGACTCACCGGTCACCCAGGCGTTTCTGAAGGAGTTTCGTGCGGCGACCAATGCCGGTGCCGACATGGTGGCAGCATCCACTTTCACCGCGACCAGCATCGCCATCGAAGGCCTGAAGAAGACCGGCGGAAAAGGCGGCGAGGCGTTGAGGAAGGCGATAGAAACCGGCACGTTCAGCACGCCCATCGGCAAACTGACCTTCAACGATCTGCACGAAGTAAACAAGGACGTGCAGGTGCAGATCGTCAAGGGCAAGGCGTTTCACCGCCATTCGGTAATTTCCGATCCGGTGCTGCTCGCACCGCCGACCAAGGCCAAGTAAGACTGCACCAGGCACCCGTCCGCGCGCTCGCAATAGCGCGGGGAGGGTGCCGATTGCGCCGCTGACGGAGTCTGTCGCATGCTTTTCGTCGAACTGATCGCGCAGGGCTTGATTCAGGGAAGCATCTACGCCCTGATCGCCCTGGGGCTGACATTGGTCTACGGACTACTGCGCATTCTGCATGTCGCCCACGCGGCATTTTTCACCCTGGGCGGTTATATCGGGGTCATGGTTGCCAATCAAACCGGCAGCCTGGCCGCAGCGATCGTCGCCGCCATGATCATCGCCGGCATTGGCGGGATTCTGGTGTTCCGTCTTTGCTACCAGCCGATACTGCATCAACCGCCGTTCGTGCCCTTGATCGCCTCCATCGGTCTGTATATTGCCGCGGAGGAACTGTTTCGCATCATCTTCGGGCCTTCCGGGCTTAGCTATAAATACGCGTTCCTTCAGGACCAGGTAGTCCTGTTCGGATTCCTTCGATTCAAGCTGGCCGAGATTGCGGTGATGCTGGGCAGCGCCGTGATCATCGGCGTGCTGAGCCTGCTGCAGACCCGAACGCGCATCGGCGTCGCGTGCCAGGCGACGGTGTCGGATCCGCAGATGGCGGAGTCGTTCGGCATTTCTTTGCAAAAGGTGGGGGACATCAATTTCTTTGTAGGTTCGGCGCTGGCGGCTTTCGCAGGCGTGATGGTGTCCGTGCTCAACAACATGGTCGAACCGACCATGGGCAGCGTGCCTTCGTACAAGGCGCTCGCCATTATTGTGCTCGGCGGGCTGGGTTCGGTGCGCGGGACGCTGGCCGCCGCGCTCGTGCTCGGCGTGGTGGAGTCATTCGGCACGATCTACCTCGGACACTATCTGGACCGCAATGCGATCGCCTTCGCCTTTCTGATTCTGGTGCTGATGTGGCGGCCGCAAGGCCTGTTCGCGAGAACTTGACGCATGGAATACGAGATCTCCCTTGCGACGACCATGGCCATCAGCGTGCTGTTTGCCTTGTCGCTCAACCTGATCACCGGATTTTGCGGGCAGATCAGCCTGGGTCACGCGGCCTTCCTCGGTGTCGGCGCCTATACAGCGGGCATGCTGGCCAAGGCCGGGGTTCCGTTCCTGCTGACGCTGCCCCTGGCGATGCTGGTTGCGGGAGCGCTCGGCGTAATAGTGGGCTTTGCCAGCCTGCGGGTGCGGGCGGATTTTCTGGCCATTACCACCATGGGCGTGGGATTTTTGTTCGTCGGCATCGTGCGGCAACAGGATGCATTGGGGGGTGAGATGGGCATCTCCGCCATACCCGACAGCGGCATGTCCAAGCTGGTGTTCATGCTGTTTGCCGTGGCGATGGCGGCCGCCGCGGCTTTACTCTCGGCCTACGTGCGACGCTGCTGGATGGGGCGCGTATTTTCGGCGATTGCGGAAGACGAGGATACGGTGCGCGTGATGGGCATAGACGTGCCGCGCTTCAAACTGACGGCGTTTGCCCTGGGTACCGCACTGGCCGGTCTGGCGGGCGCGCTGTACGCGCAACACCTGAAGTTCATCGCGCCGGACAGTTTCGGTTTCATCGAGTCGATAACGGTGCTTTCGATGGTCGTTGTCGGGGGCATTGGATCCGTGATCGGGGTGACCGTATCCGCGGCTGTCTTGTCGGTGCTGCCTTCCTGGTTTCAGGTCATCGGTACCTACAAGCTGCTGGTGTACGGGGGACTGCTGTTCCTGATGATGCGTTTCAGCCCGGGTGGGATGGCGGCGCTGGTAAAGCGGATTTTCCATCCGGACCGCTGGGGGGCGAAATGAGCGCACAAATGAGCGCACAAATGAGCCCACTACTGTCAGTAGGCGCCGTTACCGTGCAGTTCGACGGTGTCACCGCGATCAGCGACGTGTCCTTCGACGTGAATCAAGGGGAACTGCTGGGATTGATCGGTCCGAATGGCGCCGGCAAGACCACCATGCTGAGGGTCATCACCGGGGTGGTGCGGCAAACCTCGGGCAGCGTGCGGCTCGAGGGCAGGTCGCTGGAAGGGCTGCCGACCCACCTGCGCATTCGGCGGGGTCTGGCTTTGTCGCAGCAAATCGTCAGACCGTTTCGCGACATGTCGGTGATCGACAACGTGGCGCTGGCTGCCGGCGCCGACAAGACGGTTTCCCCGGTAAAAGCGCTGCTCCACACCGGGCGCGAACGCGAACTGAAAATCGGGCGGGACTTGCTGTCGCGTCTGGGAATCGAGCGGCATGCGGACGAGTCGCCCCAAATACAACCCATGGGCATACTCAAGCGGCTGGAACTGGCGCGCGCGCTGGCGCTGGCGCCCAAGTTGTTGCTGCTGGACGAACCGCTGGCGGGGCTGAACTCGAAAGAGGCGCGCCTGCTGGCGGATACCATCACCGAAATCAACCGCAGCGGCACCACAGTCGTCATGATCGAACACAACCTCGGCGAAGTGCTGCGCATCTGTCACCGGCTGGTCGTTCTCGACAACGGCGAGAAAATCGCCGAAGGAGAACCGGAAGCCGTGATGAACAACGCAACCGTGCGCGCAGCCTATCTCGGCTCCGGCGCTGCAGCGGCGACGCAGGCGACAGCGGGAGACCAGCATGCTGAGGCTTGAGGGTCTGTCCTGCGGATACGGCTTGTTTCGCGCGGTGAGCGAACTCGACCTGAATGTGCCGCGCGGTACCATTACCGGCCTGATCGGGCCAAACGGCGCCGGAAAATCTTCGACGCTGATGTGCATCGCCGGCCATGTGGATCTGCAGGCGGGGCAGGTCATGTTTGACGAACACGATATCGGCGGCCTGCCTGCCACCGAGCGGGTGCGCCGCGGCATCGCGATCGCGCCGGAGGGGCGGCGGCTGTTCAAGGACCTGTCGGTCGAGGACAACCTGCGCGTCGGCGGCATGATCCACAAAGCGGATCTGTTCAAGGCCGATCTGGAGTACGTTCTGTCGCTGTTCCCGCGCCTCGGCGAAAGGCTGGGCTCGCTCGCCGCAACGCTGTCCGGCGGCGAACAGCAAATGCTTTCCATCGGACGCGCGCTGATGGCACGGCCGAAGCTCATTATGATCGACGAACTCTCGCTGGGCCTGATGCCGAAGATGGTCGACCTGTGCTACGACGCGCTGCTGCGCCTGAAGCAGGATGGCATGACCATTCTGCTGGTGGAGCAGAACACCGATCGCGTGCTGTCGGTAGCCGATCAGGTGTGCGTGCTGGAGTCCGGACGCACGGTCTGGAGCGGTACGGCAGCCGATGCACGCAAGGATCCAGAGCTCGCCGCGGCCTATCTGGGGCTGCGCTGAGCACCAAAACGAATACGACCCGAACCTTTGTACAAGGGAGTACCGAATGAGCGATTGGAATAGAAGTGCCGCCGTCAGCGACCCGCGTTTCGATTCGACCCGGGTGATACGCGCACCGCGCGGATCGGAAAGGACTTGCAAGAACTGGATTATCGAAGCGGCCTACCGCATGATCCAGAACAATCTCGATGCGGAGGTGGCGGAGGACCCGAAGAATCTAGTGGTCTATGGCGGCATCGGCCGCGCCGCGCGCAACTGGGTCTGCTTCGACAAGATACTGGAAACGCTGCGCGGCCTGAACGAGGATGAAACGCTGCTGGTGCAGTCAGGGAAACCCGTGGGAGTGTTTCGTACCCATGTCGACGCGCCCCGCGTGCTGATCGCCAATTCGAACCTGGTGCCGCACTGGGCCAACTGGGAACATTTCAACGAGCTCGACCGCAAGGGACTGATGATGTACGGGCAGATGACGGCTGGCTCGTGGATCTACATCGGCAGCCAGGGCATCGTGCAGGGCACGTTCGAGACCTTCGCCGAAGCCGGCCGCCAGCACTACGGCGGCGATTGGTCGGGCCGGTGGATACTGACCGCCGGTCTGGGCGGCATGGGCGGGGCGCAGCCGCTTGCGGCCACCATGGCGGGCGCTTCGATGCTGGCGGTGGAATGCGATCCCACGCGCATCGACATGCGCCTGCGAACCGGCTATCTGGACGAACGTGCGGACACGCTGGATCAGGCCTTTGCCATCATCGAGCGGGCCTGCGCCGAGAAGCGCGCCGTTTCCGTGGGGCTGCTCGGCAACGCTGCCGAGTTGATGCCGAAAATCCTGAAACGCGCACAGACCAGCCAGTTGCGGCCGTCGCTGGTCACCGACCAGACCTCGGCGCATGATCCGGCCAACGGTTATCTGCCCGAACACTGGTCGCTGGAGAAATGGCGCGACCTGCGGCGCACCGATCCTGACGAGGTGGCCGTCTCGGCGCGCGAGGCGATCGCGAACCATGTGCGCGCGATGCTGAGCTTCAATTCGATGGGCATACCTTGCGTCGACTACGGCAACAACATCCGGCAGGAGGCCAAGAACGTGGGCGTCGAAGACGCGTTCGCCTTTCCCGGCTTCGTGCCGGCCTATGTGCGGCCGTTGTTCTGCGAAGGCAAGGGTCCGTTCCGCTGGGTTGCGCTGTCCGGCGATCCGGAGGACATCTACAGGACCGATGCCAAGATCCGCGAATTGTTTCCGAAGGACAAGACGCTCGCAAACTGGCTGGATCTTGCGCGCCAGCGTATCTCGTTCCAGGGACTGCCTGCGCGCATCTGCTGGCTGGGGCTGGGAGAGCGGCACCTGGCGGGCCTGGCATTCAACGAAATGGTCCGGAGCGGCGAGCTGAAGGCGCCGATCGTGATCGGGCGCGATCATCTGGATTCGGGCTCGGTGGCGAGCCCGAACCGCGAGACCGAATCGATGAAAGATGGCAGCGACGCGGTGTCCGACTGGCCGCTGCTCAACGCGCTGCTCAGCACAGCGGGCGGCGCAAGCTGGGTAAGCCTGCACCATGGCGGCGGCGTGGGCATGGGCTATTCGCAGCATGCGGGCGTGGTCATCGTCGCCGACGGCAGCGACGCGGCGGCAAAGCGCCTGGAGCGCGTATTGTTCAATGACCCGGCGACCGGCGTGATGCGCCATGCGGACGCTGGCTACGAGACTGCGGTGGCAACCGCCAAGGCGCAAGGATTGAAGTTGCCGTTCATTACCTGCTGATGCATCGGGTGATGAATCCCTTCGTATCGACGAGACTGTGCCCGGCGCAGCGCCGGAGCGTGCAAATATGACCCAGCGCCTGACTTCCTTGTGGCGCAATCTGCGCCACGCGACCGCGGGCGCTAGCGATTCTTCTCGAGTAGCTATCGGGGTGCTGGACGACAGGATCGCCTGGATTGCGCCGGACGGCGACCTGCCCGCATTCGAACGGGCACCGGAATTCGTGCAGTACGCCGGCGCCGGCGCCCGGGTAACACCGGGGCTGGTCGAATGCCACACCCATCTGGTGTTCGGCGGCAATCGCGCCGACGAGTTTGGCCGGAGGCTGGCTGGCGCCAGTTACGAAGAGATTGCGCGAGCGGGAGGAGGCATCGTCTCCACCGTGCGCGCTACGCGCGCAGCCAGTGAGGATGAATTGTTTGCGTCCGCGGCAGGGCGCCTGCATTGCCTGTTTGCAGAGGGCGTCAGCGCGGTCGAGATCAAGTCCGGCTATGGGCTCGATGTGCAAACCGAGGCCAAGATGCTGCGCGTCGCGCGCCGGCTCGGGCGCGAGTTGCCGGTCACGGTCTATACCACCTTCCTCGGCGCTCACGCGCTACCGCCGGAATACCGCGGCCGGGCAGAGGAATACATCGACCTGGTCTGCACGGACATGCTGCCCATGCTCGCCGAACAAGGCCTGGTCGATGCGGTGGATGCGTTCTGCGAAAACATCGCGTTCTCGGTGGCACAGTGCGAGCGCGTTTTCGAAACGGCAGCCCGTCTCGGTCTGCCGGTGAAATTGCATGCGGAACAATTATCCAATATCGGCGGCACACGGCTTGCGACACGCTACGGCGCCTTGTCCACCGATCATCTGGAACACGCGAATGAGGCCGACGTAATTGCGATGCGCCAGGCGGGTACGACAGCGGTTCTGCTTCCCGCTGCCTATTACTGCCTGCGTGAGACGAAGCTGCCGCCGGTCGAGATGTTTCGCCGTCACGGCGTGCCGATGGCAATATCGACTGACTGCAACCCGGGTACGGCGCCGGCGCTGTCGCCGCTGCTGACCATGAACATGGCGTGCACCTTGTTCGGATTCACCATCGACGAGGCACTGCAAGCCTACACCCGCAACGCGGCGCAGGCGCTCGGCAAGTCGGAATTGCACGGCACGCTCGATGCAGGCCGTTACGCCGACTTCGCGCTCTGGGATGTCGATTCAATATCGGAACTGGTCTACTGGCTGGGCGCAAGTCCCTGCAGTGCATTGATCCGACATGGGGTGGTGGTGCATGGGGCGGTCGAAGCGGGCGCGACCGGCAAGTAGTAGCGCCGACCCGCGCCGGTCACTTAATCGCGTTGGACTAGGCGTTCGCGTCCGTCTCGTCCGGCTGTGGTGACGCTTCCAGTTCCTGCATTTTCTGGCTGCTGATCCTGAGGTCGGCCAGTGCCAGGCGATCGGCAAGATTGCGCACCAGCGCGCGCATGAAGCTGCTGTGGCAGTGCCTGCTCATGCCGTCCAGCGCCGCGACTTCGAATTCAGCAAGCACGACCTCGGTCATGGATTCCACCGTTGCCTGTCGCGGCAGGTCGCCGTCGCAGATATAGCTCATTTCCCCGAAGAATTCCCCCGGTCCTATCACGTTGAGCAGCCGACCCGTTTGCGTGACCTTGACGTCGCCTTGCGCCAGAAAGAACATGCTGCGCCCGGGATCCCCTTCGCGCACGATCTCCGTGCGCGCGTGCAGGCGCGTCCAGTGGCCCGCTTCGACCAGTTCCCAGATTTCCGCTTCGGACAAGTTGGACAGCATGGTCACGCGTTTGAGCGCTGCATAGCGTTCGCTGTCCGGAATCGAGCGCTGATGTGTGCTGAGGCGGCCGATGGCCGCCAGTTCCAGCGCAAGATCGGCCCAGTTGGAATAGCGTTCTTCCGGTATTTTATTCAGCATCTTGAGTACGATACGATCGAGTTCCCCGGAGATCGAAGGATTCAACTGACTGGGAGGCGGCGGTACTTCGTGGAGAATTTTCCCGATCAACTGATCCATGCTGTCGGCGACAAACGGCCGCTTCCCCGTGAGAAGCACGAATAGCACCACGCCCAGGCAGTACATGTCGGTGGCTTGCGTCAGCGGCTTGGCGCTGACCTGTTCCGGTGACATGTAGGCGGGCGACCCGATGTTGACGGCTTGCGTTACGTCGCGGTTTTGCAAAAATGCGGCGCCGAAATCGGTTATCTTCACGTCGCTGCCGTCGACGGTCATGATGTTCGCGGGCTTGATGTCTCTGTGGATGATGCCCTGGCGGAAGGCGTAGTCGAGCGCACCGCAGCATTTGAATCCGATCTGGACGACGTCATCGACCGGCAACAGCTTGTCCGCATCCGTATAGGCGGCGAGGTTCACTCCGGGTACGTATTCCATCACGATATGACCGGCATCGTCGGTCACGACCGCATCCAGGATCGATGCGATATGCGGATGGTTCAATTTGCCCGCAAGGGAAGCCTCCTTGAGAAATTGGTTGCGCAGCGCGGCCCCGGACTGGGGATCCTGGAACACCGCGGGATCGATTATTTTTACGGCGACTTCGTCACCGGAAAAGGCGTCGACGGCTTTATATACCGTTCCAGAACTTCCTTTTCCGAGCAGGCCTTTGAGTTCGTACTTGCCGAAAACATCGTTCATGCTTTCCCCCTTTTCCTGGCGCCGCTGACAAAACGGGTCCGCCGATTCGTATTATTTGCGCGGCCAAAATCATCAGGCGCACATCCCGCTTCCATGCGGGTCGGCGATGATGAAAGATTGTCCACCGGCCAGTCCGAAGTATCATTAGCGCCGCGGCGACTGTCAATCGAGCAAATCCGCCATAATGCGGGAAGGGGCGCGCCTGCAGACATGTGCGCCGGTCCAAACGCGCTGGAAAAGGGATATAGGCATGGATTTTCAACTCAACGAATCGCAAAAAATGCTGGTGGAACTGGCGGACCGCATGGGGCGCGAACAGTTCGCGCCCAAAGCGGCACGCTGGGACCGCGAGCACGAATACCCCTACGAAAACGTCGAAGCGCTGCGCCGCGCGGGTTTGCTGGGGATGACGATTCCGAAGAAGTTCGGCGGCCCCGAGCGTCCGCTGATCGACGTGGTGCTGGCGATCGAGCAAATCGCGAAATACTGCGGGGTGACGGCGCGCATTGTGGTGGAGACCAATATGGGTGCGCTCGGCAGCGTCATGGCCTACGGCAGCGAAGCGCAGCAGCGCGAGCTTGCCCGGCGCGTGCTCGAGGACGGCGACAAGCCGGCCATAGGCATGACCGAACCCGGCGCGGGCACCGATCTGACCGCGCTCAAGACCAGGGCGGTTGAAACCGACGGGCGCTATGTCGTGAACGGGACCAAGCATTGGATTACCGGGGGCGGTGTTTCGAAGTCCAATCTGATTTTCGCGCGCATCATCGACCGCGACGGCAAGGATCACGGCATCGGCGGAATCCTCGTGGACCTGGGAACGCCGGGTTTCTCCATCGGGCGGGTGGAGGACGCCATGGGGCTCCGCGGGATTCCCGAAGCCGAACTCATTTTCGAGAACTGCGAAGTGCCCGCGGATAATCTGGTCGTGCGCGATCAGAAGGAAGGATTCAAAAAACTCATGAACGGCTACAACGCCCAGCGCATCGGCGCCTCCTCGGTTGCGCTCGGCATCGCGCAGGGCGCGCACGACCTGGCGGTGGAGTACATGGGACAGCGCGAGGCCTTCGGCCACAAGCTCAAGGATTTCCAGGGTCTGAACTGGATGATGGCTGACAGCGAGATGAAACTCGAAGCGGCGCGCCTGCTGATCTACCGCGCGGCCTGCAACGCGCGCCGGCTGGAAAATAACGTCATGCTGCCGCAGATGAAGGAAGCGTCGATTGCCAAAGCCTACACCGGGCACACCTCGTTTGAGGTCGTGAGTGAGTCGCTGCAGATGTTTGGAGCGGCCGGCTATTCACGCGACCTTCCCTTGGAGCGCATGCTGCGCGATGTGCGCATGTTCCAGATCGGCGGGGGCACCTCGCAAGCCCAGATGAATATGATCGCGCGCAGCCTGTTCCCGGCGCGCTGAAGCGCAGGGAACGGCCAATTACCGAACATTTGCATTGTCGGCGGCTACGTTGTATGATTCAAACAAGCGTTTGAAACAATCGTATGGAGTGCGACGGTATGAACTACGACCGTATGGACTACGACCGCATGAACACCAATGGCTGATCTCGATACCCGCGCGCGCATTCTGGATGCGGCGGAATCCTTGTTTACAGAGCATGGCCTCGAAGCGACCACGCTGCGCCAGATCACTGGCGCAGCGGCGGTCAATCTGGCCGCCGTCAATTATCACTTTGGCTCCAAGGAAGAACTGATACGCGAAGTGTTCCGCCGGCGCCTTACCTGGCTCAATCAACGGCGGCTGCTGGAACTCGATAGTCTGGAAAAGGCGGCCGGCGGCAAGCCGATCAAGCCCAGCCAGATCCTCGAAGTGTTTTTCGGCGTGGCGCTGAAATTGGCGGCGGATTCCAAGGGCGGCGGCCGGTCTTTCATGCGCCTCCTTGGACAAACCTACAGAAAACCGCCGGAATTCGTGCGCGGCTTCCTCGCCGAGGAATACACCGCGGTACTCGGCCGGTTCAAGGCGGCGCTGGTGAAGGCGTTGCCGGGCGTGCCGGGAGAGGAAATCCTGTGGCGCTTTCATTTCATGATGGGTGCCATGTCCTACGCACTGTCGGGAACCGACGCCCTGCATATCGTCGCCGAGGACGCGCTCGACGACAGCGACGCCGAGGCGCTTTACGCGCGCCTGATGAGTTTCATGCTCGGCGGCCTGCGCGCCCCACTGCCGACATTGCGCGGGGCACCGGCCAAACGGCCGCGCAGCAAAGTCGCAGCGTGATTCAAGTGATTTTTACAACAGATAAGTATTCAATCCGAAGGAGATAGAAATGGGTCAGTACGTCGCACCCTTGCGTGATATGCAATTCGTCCTGCATGAACTGCTGCAGGTCGAAGACGAGTTGAAGCAAATCCCGAAATACGCCGAGGTGGACGCAGACACCATCAATCAGGTGCTGGAAGAGGGCGCGAAGTTTACGTCGAAGGTGCTGTTCCCCCTGAATCACAGCGGCGATCGCGAAGGCTGCCAATTGGACAAGGCCAGCCATGTCGTCACCACGCCCAAGGGCTTCAAGGAGGCGTACCAGCAGTTCGTCGAAGCGGGCTGGCCGTCGCTCACCTGCGACCCGGAGTATGGCGGCCAGGGCCTGCCTGTCGTCCTGTACAACCCGTTTTCGGAAATGCTGAACGCCTGCAACCAGGCCTGGTACATGTATCCCGGTTTGTCCCATGGCGCGTACGAGTGCCTGCACGAGCACGGCACACCGGAGCAGAAGCAACTGTACCTGCCCAAACTGGTCTCGGGCGAATGGACCGGCACCATGTGCCTGACCGAGGCGCACTGCGGCACCGATCTCGGGCTGCTGCGCTCAAAGGCAGAACCCCAGGCCGACGGTTCCTACAAGATCACGGGCAGCAAGATATTCATTTCGGCCGGAGAGCACGACATGGCCGCGAACATCCTGCACCTGGTGCTCGCGCGCCTGCCGGACGCGCCGGCGGGGACCAAGGGCATATCGCTGTTCCTGGTGCCTAAATTCATTCCGGCCGCCGACGGCGGCATCGGCGCGCGCAACGGCATCACTTGCGGCGCGATCGAAGAGAAAATGGGCATCCACGGCAATTCGACCTGCCAGATGAACATGGACGCGGCCACCGGCTGGCTGGTCGGGCAGCCGAACAAGGGCCTCAATGCGATGTTCGTGATGATGAACGCCGCGCGCCTGGGCGTGGGCATGCAGTCCCTGGGGCAGACCGAAGTCGCCTACCAGAACGCGCTGGTCTACGCCAAGGATCGGGTGCAGATGCGCAGCCTGTCCGGGGTAAAGGCGCCGGATCTGCCCGCCGACCCGATCATCGTGCATCCGGACGTGCGGCGCATGCTGCTGACGGCCAAGGCCTATGCCGAGGGCGGGCGCGCATTTACCTCGTTCATTGCGCTACAGATCGACCGCGAACTCAATCATCCGGATGAAAGCGTGCGCAAGGACGCGGCGGACCTGGTCACCCTGCTCACGCCCATCGTCAAGGCCTTCATCACCGACAACGGCTGGATCGCCACCTCGGAGGCGATGCAGGTCTACGGCGGGCATGGCTACATTTCGGAGTGGGGCATGGAGCAGTATGTGCGTGATGCCCGCATCAACATGATTTACGAAGGCACCAACACCATCCAGTCGCTCGACCTGCTCGGGCGCAAGGTGCTGATGGACAACGGCGCCAAGCTGAAGAAATTCGGCGCGCTGGTGCAGGCCTTCGTCGAGGAGAACGGTACCGACGAAGCGCTGAGCGAGTTCGTTACTCCCCTGGGGGAACTCGGCGGCAAACTCACCAAGCTGACCATGGAAATCGGCATGAAGGCCTTTCAGAACCAGGATGAAGTCGGCGCAGCCGCGGTGCCCTATCTGCGCGTGGTCGGTCACCTGGTCTACGCCTACTTCTTCGCGCGCATGGCCAAGATCGCGCTCGAGAAACTCGACTCCGGCGACAGCTTCTACAAGGCCAAGCTGGCGACTGCGCGTTTTTACTATGCGCGCCTGCTGCCGGAAACCGCCATGCTGATACGCCAGGCGCGCTCGGGCGCAGCGAATCTGCTCGATCTCGAAGCGGAATTGTTTTAGTTTGCAGTGTGTTGTTGCGTGACAGTCTTGCCGGCCGCCGCCCCTCACCCTAACCCTCTCCCCGCTAGCGGGGCGAGGGAACAGTTCTTCTTGCGCAATCGGGGCGAGGAAATTCTCCCTCTCCCGCTTGGGCGGGAGAGGGCTGGGGTGAGGGTGGGCTGTCGCCGTGTAATGCCCAATATCAGGAAAGGACAATCGTGAACAATTTCATCGTCAGGAAAGTCGCCGTCCTCGGCGCCGGCGTAATGGGCGCGCAAATCGCCGCCCACTGCGTCAACGCCAAGGTCCCCGTGGTGCTGTTCGACCTGCCCGCCAAGGAAGGTCCCAAGGACGGCATCGTGCTGCGCGCCATCGACAATCTGAAAAAGCTGAACCCGGCGCCCTTCGGCAACAAGGACGACGCGTCCCATATCGAAGTCGGCAACTACGACGACCATCTCGAAGCGCTGAAGGGCTGCGATCTCATCATCGAAGCCATCGCCGAGCGCATGGACTGGAAACACGATCTGTACAAGAAGGTCGCGCCCTTCATTGCGCCGAACGCGATTTTCGCATCGAATACCTCGGGCCTGTCGATCACGGCGCTGTCAGAGGGCTTCGATGCCGGGCTCAAGGCGCGCTTCTGCGGCGTACATTTCTTCAATCCGCCGCGCTATATGCACCTCGTGGAACTGATCGCGACGGCAGCGACCTCGGCGCAGATCCTCGATCAGCTCGAAGGCTTCCTTACCACTACGCTGGGCAAAGGGGTGGTGCGTGCGAAAGATACGCCGAACTTCATCGCCAATCGCGTCGGCATTTTCGGCATGCTGGCGACCATGCACGAAGCCGAGAAATTCGGCATCTCATGCGATGTGGTGGACGATCTCACCGGGGCCAAGCTCGGACGCGCCAAGTCGGGCACTTTCCGAACGGCCGACGTGGTCGGGCTGGACACCATGGGCCATGTGATCAAGACCATGCAGGACACGTTGGCGGACGATCCGTTTTTCGCCGTGTACAAAACGCCGGAAGTGTTGACCAAGCTGGTGCAGGCCGGCGCACTGGGGCAGAAGACCGGCGCCGGTTTCTACAAGAAAGTCGGCAAGGAGATCCAGCGCCTGGACTTCGCCAAGGGCGAATATGTCGCCGGCGGCGGCAAGGCGGACGATCTGGTTGCGCGCATACTGAAAGAGAAAGATCCGGCCAAGCGCATGAAGACTCTGCGCGAATCGAAGAACCCGCAGGCGCAGTTCCTGTGGGCGATCTTCCGCGATACCTTCCACTACATCGGGGTTCATCTGGAAACCATCGCCGACAACGCGCGCGACGTCGATTTCGCCATGCGTTGGGGTTTCGGCCAGAGCGTCGGACCGTTCGAGACCTGGCAGAACGCCGGCTGGCAGCAGGTCGCGGGCTGGGTCAAGGAAGACATAGACGCAGGCAAGGCGCTGTGCAAGGCGCCGCTGCCGGCCTGGGTATTGGACGGACGCAGCGGCGTGCATGCGCCGGAGGGCTCGTATTCGCCGTCGCGCAAGACCAATGTGCCGCGCTCGACGCTGGGGGTGTATCAGCGCCAGCCGTTCCGCTCCCCGGTAGCGGGGGACGGCGTGCCAGACGGCAGCAAGGCGGGTACGACGGTGTTCGAGGATGACTCGGTGCGCATCTGGCACCAGGGCGACGAGGTTTTGATCCTGTCGCTGAAGACGAAAATGCACGCGATCGGCCCCGGCGTGATCACGGGGCTGGCCAAGGCCATCGCCGAGGCGGAGAAGAACTACAAAGGCCTGGTGCTGTGGAACGCCGATGCAGCCGCGGGCGGCCCGTTTTCCGTCGGCGCTGATCTGCAGGCGATGCTGCCGCTGTTCATGTCGGGTGGGGTCAAAGCGATCGAACCGGCGGTGGCCGAACTGCAGCAGGCGCATCTCGCAATGAAATACGCAAACGTGCCGGTAGTCGCCGCAGTCGCCGGCCTGGCGCTGGGCGGCGGCTGCGAACTGTTGATGCATGCGGCCAAGCGCGTCGCGTCGATTGAATCCTACATAGGCCTGGTCGAAGTCGGCGTCGGCCTGATTCCGGCGGGTGGTGGACTCAAGGAAGCGGCGGTGCGCGCGGCCGCTGACGCCAAGGGCAACGATCTGCTGCAGTTCCTTAAGAACTACTTCATGAATGCGGCGACCGCCAATGTTTCCAAATCCGCGCTGGAGGCGAAAAAAATGGGCTATCTGGGCGCGAACGACGTCATCGTGTTCAACGCCTACGAATTGCTGCATGTGGCCAAGGTCGAAGCGCGCGCAATGTTCGATGCCGGCTACAGGCCGCCGTTGAGGGCGCAGGTGCCCGTCGCAGGGCGCTACGGCATGGCGACGATCATGGCGCAACTGGTGAACATGCGCGACGGCGGTTTCATTTCCGCGCACGACTACAAACTGGGTGCGATGATCGCCGAGATCGTCTGCGGCGGCGAAGTCGAAGCCGGCAGTCTGGTGAATGAGCAGTGGCTGCTCGATCTGGAGCGCAAGGCCTTCATGGAATTGCTCAATCATCCCAAGACCCAGGAACGGATCATGGGCATGATGCAGACCGGCAAACCGGTGCGTAACTGAGCGGTGAGCCATGCACGGCCAATTCTGCATTGCTGAAATGGCCGCTGAATCAGGGGAGCGCGAGGGGAGTTGTCCCCTCGCATCCAAACGAATCTAGGAGAATAGACATGAGCAAACAATTGCAGGACGCATACATCGTCGCCGCGACCCGCACACCCATAGGCAAGGCGCCGCGCGGCATGTTCAAGAACGTGCGCCCGGACGACCTGTTGGTGCGCGCGATTCAGTCCGCGGTATCCAAGGTGCCGGGACTCGATACGAAACTGATCGAGGATGCCATCGTCGGCTGCTCCTTCCCGGAAGCGGAGCAGGGACTCAATGTCGCGCGCATGGCGGTGCTGCTTGCGGGCCTGCCGAAGACGGTGGCCGGCGTGACCATCAATCGCTATTGCGCTTCGGGCATCACAGCAGTGGCCATGGCGGCCGACCGCATTCGCGTCGGCCAGGCCGATGTGATGATCGCCGCAGGAGTCGAGTCGATGTCCATGGTGCCGATGATGGGTTACCACCCGTCCATGAACATGGGCATTTTCAAGGACGAAAACATCGGCATGGCCTACGGCATGGGCCTGACCGCCGAGAACGTGGCGAAACAGTGGAAAGTATCGCGCGAAGCACAGGACGAGTTTTCGCTGAAGTCGCACCAGAAGGCGATTGCGGCACAGCTGGCGGGTGAGTTCAAGGACGAGACAACGGAAGTTGAAATCGTCGAGCGCTTCCCCAATCTCGCTACCGGGAAAATCGATATCAAGACCCGCAGCGTGGGCCAGGACGAAGGGGCGCGTGCCGATACCAATCTGGTCTCGCTGGCGAAGCTGCGGCCGGTGTTCTCGCCCAAGGGTTCAGTCACCGCCGGCAACAGTTCGCAGACTTCCGACGGTGCGGGTGCGCTGATCCTGGTCAGCGAAAAAATCCTGAAGCAATTCAACCTGACGCCGCTTGCGCGCTTCGTTTCGTTTGCGGTCCGGGGTGTGCCGCCGGAGATCATGGGCATTGGTCCGAAAGAGGCGATTCCCGCGGCCTGCAAGGCGGCGGGCATCACGCAGGATCAGATCGACTGGTTCGAACTCAACGAAGCCTTTGCGGCGCAATCGCTCGCGGTGATGCAGGACCTCAAGCTCGATCCGGCCAAGGTGAATCCCATGGGCGGCGCCATCGCACTGGGCCATCCGCTGGGCGCGACCGGCGCCATCCGCTCGGCCACAGTGATCCACGCCTTGCGCCGCAAGAACCTGAAATACGGGATGGTGACCATGTGCGTGGGAACGGGCATGGGTGCGGCGGGCATTTTCGAACGCATTTGATTTTCACGCCGTTTTTCGCTTGAATTGGCGCATCACGGCTTTCCTGGGGTCGGAGAATGATGCGCATTCGTTTGCTGTTGGTGGCTGCCGTGTTTGCGTTGCCGGCATACGCCCAGGTCGGTTCCGCTCCAATTGCACCGGTCGTGGTGATCAAGCCGCTGTCGGAGATCGCCGTATATCCGGAACGCCAGGCATCCGCGCAGGCGGTATCGCTCAATGAGTCGCGCATTGCGGCAGAAATCGCGGGACGCATAGAGGCGATCCCGGTCCGGGTCGGTGAGCGCGTTGCCCGCGGTGCCGTTCTTGCCCGAATCGAGTGCCGCGACTACGAACTTGCGCGCGATCGCGCCAGTGCAAGCATCAAGGGCGTGGATGCGCGCATTGCTCTGGCGGACCAGCAGCTCAGACGTGCGCGCGATCTCGCCGCACGCGGATTCTTTTCCAAGGAAGCACTTGCCTCGCGGGAAACGGAGGTCCAGGTGCTGCGCGCGGATCGGGAGCAGGCGCGCGCACAGTTCGATACCGCGGCGCGAGCGGTTGGAAAGTGCACGATACGTGCACCATTCGCGGCGATCGTGCGCGAGCGGCTCGGGCAGGTGGGCGAGCTGGCCGCACCCGGCAGCCCGCTGGTCGCGCTCAGCGACGCCGACCGCGTCGAGGTCTCTGTGCAACTGCAATCCTCGGACGTAGCATCCCTGAGCAAGGCGCCTGATGTGCGCTTTGCTGCAGACGGGATCACGCGCGAACTCGCGCTGCTGCGTATTTCGCCCGCGATTTCTCCCCAGGCGCGCACGCGCGAGGCGCGGTTGCGTTTCAAAGGCGATCCGGCCGCGGCCGGCGCATCGGGCGCCGTCATTTGGCGTGATTCGCAGCCGCATATCACCGCGGATCTTGTCGTGCGCCGCGACGGTGCGCTCGGCGTATTCGTCGATGAGGGCGGCGTCGCACGGTTTCACCCCATAGCCGGGGCGCAGGAGGGCCGTCTCACGGCGGTCGCGCTTCCGCGGGAGGCGCGCATCGCCGTCTCTGGCCAGTTGACGCTGCGCGACGGGCAGCGCCTCAACGGGCAGAATCCGGACGCACCACGGAAATAGGCGTTTCGGCGCGCCATGAAGCTACTCGAACTGCTGCTGCGGAATCACCCGCTGGCCAACATCCTGTTCGCGGTGGTGCTCGCGCTGGGATCGATCGCCTATTTGCAAATGCCGCGCGAGCAGGATCCGGAAATCAACTTCAATTGGGTCAATATCACGACGATCCTTCCCGGGGGATCGGCGGAGGACGTAGAGAAGCTGCTGACCCAGCCGCTCGAGGATGCGATCAAGCAGGTGGCCGACATCCGCTTCGTGCTGTCAAGCAGCAGGGAGAACGTTTCTTCGATCCTGGTGCGGTTTCGCGATATCTCCGAGCGCGTGTTCGACAAGCGCGTCGCCGACCTGCGGCGTGAAATACAGAACAAGGCCCGGGCCGAGCTGCCCCCGGAGGTGAAAGACGATCCGCGCATTCTGGAGATCACGACTTCCAACGGATTCCCCACCGCGCAGGTGCTGCTCGCCGGACGCGCCGACGACGAGGTGATGCGCCGCGCCGCGCACGCGATCCGCACCGACCTGGAGCGGCTCACGGGCGTCGATCTGGTGTTCGCGCTCGGGCTGCACGACCCGGAACTCCGAGTCGAGTTCGAACCGCGCAAGCTTGCGGCGCGCGGCCTCAACGCCGGCAATCTCGCCGATGCCGTGCGCGGATGGTTTCGCGACACCTTCGCTGGAAAGATACGCGTCGGCGACGACGCCTGGATCGTGCGCATCATCGGACAGGACGCAGATCCGGGATACCTTGCCGAACTCACGCTCGCCTTGCCGGGCACGCGCGAGCGCGTACCGATCGACGCGCTGGCCAGCGTTTCGCGCGGGCGTGCGACACCGACCCGGCTTGCGTCGAGCAACGGCGATCCCGCGATTCTGTACTCGGTAACCAAGAAGAGCTATACCAACACGCTCGAACTGGTGGAGCGTATACAGTCCTACGTCGCCGAGAAGAACGCGCTGCTCGCGTCCTCCGGCCTCAAACTCAGCCTGACCGACGACCAGACCGTCCCGACGCGCGCGGCGATCAACGTGATGGAATCGAACGCGGTCCTCGGCCTGGCGCTGGTGCTCGTCGTCTGCTGGGTGTTTCTGGGGGTTCGCGTGTCCATCCTGGTCGGACTCGGCATTCCGTTCTCGCTCGCCGGCGGTTTCGCGGTGCTGTACGCAACAGGTTTCACTCTCAATATCTCGGTGCTGCTCGGCGTGGTGATCGTGCTCGGTATGCTGGTCGACGATGCCGTGGTGGTGGTCGAAGCCATCTACTATCGCGTCCAGCGCGGCCAGCAGGTGCTGCTGGCGTCGCTGGATGCCCTGCGCGAAGTCGCCGCGCCGGTCGGCTCATCGGTCGCCACGACGCTGGCGGCGTTTCTGCCGTTGATGCTGATGCCCGGCATCGTGGGCAAGTTCATGTTCGTGATTCCGTTCGTGGTGACGCTTACGCTTAGCATCAGCCTCATCGAGGCTTTCTGGATGCTGCCTACCCACATCACCGTGCTCAATCTCGATCTTTCGCGGCCCTCGCGCATGCAGCGCATGCGCCACCGCTTCACGCGCCAGCTGCGCCTCAAATATAGCCAGGCATTGCTCTACGTCCTGCGCAGACCGAGGCGCTTCGGGCTCGCCATCGTACTCACCGTAGCTGCTGCTGGGACTGCGGCGGCGCTGGGCCTGGTGCGCTTGGAGTTCTTCGCTGCCGACCCCATCCGGCTTTTCTACGTGAACGTCGACATGCCCGCGAGCGCACCGATCGAAGAGACGCTCGCGCGTACCGAGGAAGTGGAGCGGGCGGTGCGCGCGCGTCTCAAGTCCGGCGAGGTGCGCGCCCTGACTTCGATCGCCGGCGTCAAGTTCACCGACACCGAGCCGCTCTACGGCGACGCTTATGGGCAGGTCGCAGTCTCGCTCAGACCGCGCAAGGAGGAAGGGTCGCGCGACGTGCAGGAAATAATCGACTTCCTGCGCAAAGATATCGAAGCGCTCCCAGGTCCCGGGCAACTCAGCTTTCAGATGCTAAGCAGCGGCCCTCCGCTGGCCAAACCGGTGCGTGTGCGGTTGCGCAACGATGACCCCGTTGAGCTGCGCGCGGCAACCGACGAATTGCTGCGCGTGGTGCGCGCGGTTCCCGGGACCAAAGACGTCACCGACGACGACGTGCCGGGCAGGCCACAACTCGTCCTGAAGCTGGACCGCGACGCGATTCGCGCGACAGGGCTAGACCCGGGCCTGGTCGCGCGTCTCGTCCGGCTGCATGTCGACGGCGAAGTCGTAACGCAAATGCGCGAGGAGGGCGAGAAGCTCGAGGTGCGCGTGCGTGCCAGCACGCGCGATTCGGTCGATGCGGGCCGCATCCTCTCCGACCCGATTGCCCTCCCCGGAGGCGGAACCACCACCCTCGGTGCGCTGGTGCGGGCGGAAACGCGCACCGGCAAGGGCGTCATCAAGCACTACAATCTGCGCCGTTCGATTACCGTCGAAGCGGATCTGGACCGTAAAGTCATCGATACCGTGGCCGCGAATGAGGCGATCCGCACCGCATGGGAAAAGGTCAGGGCGCGCTACCCGGCAACGACACTCGATTTTTCCGGAGAACTCGACGATATCTACGAGAGCCTGGATGCGATGAAAATGCTGTTCCTGCTCGGCGTGGGTCTCATCTATCTGATTCTGGCCGCGCAGTTCCGGAGCTACTGGCAGCCGGCGATGATACTCGCCACGGTGCCGCTCGCCTTCACCGGGGTGGTGTTCGGACTGCTCGTATCGGGGAACCCGCTTTCGCTGTTTACCCTGTATGGCGTCGTCGCGCTCACGGGCATCGCGGTCAACTCCGCAATCGTGCTGATCGACGCCGCCAACGCGCGCAGGAAGCAGGGTATGCGCGTGCTCCATGCAATCGTATATGCCGCCCGCAGGCGCATCGTGCCTATCATCATTACCAGCACCACCACGATCGCCGGCCTGTTCTCGCTCGCATTCGGACTCGGCGGGCACTCGCTGATCTGGGGGCCGGTGGCCGCGTCCATCGTCTGGGGAATCGGGTTTTCGACACTGCTCTCCGTGTTTGCGATGCCCATGCTTTACTGGGGCTTGATGCCTGAGCGCAAGCGCCGTTCAAACGCGACGGCTTGACGCATGAACGCAGCGTGTCCTTCGTCTGGAGATCTGCCGTAGATTTTCCGCGCCGGTGCTTCGCGCTGGATAAATTGAGCTAAATTAGCTAAATGTGGCAAATGGAGACGTTCGACACGACATCGGCGAAGAACCGCTTTGGTCAGCTGCTCGAGGCAAGTTCGCACGCACCGGTGGCGATCGAGCGGCACGATCGCGTCGTCGCCTACCTCGTCGCGCCCAAAGCGTTTTTGGCAACGTCCAAGGCGCCGATGGAAGACAGGCAAGTCGTCATGCGCGTGATTCGCACCGATACACGCGATCTCACTGCTTTCGGCAAGGCGGTGTTGAAAATGCTGGAGAACAGAAGCTGGCTTGACCCGACGCGGCTCGGCGTACGTTCTCGCAACAATGCATCCAAACAACCCCGTTGGCCTGAGAGTCAATAGGGACGGGCGTTTACGGACACCTGCATCTCGCAGTCACGGATGATATTCGCCGCAGATCATGCAACTGAACGTCACCGATCAAGTGGCCAAGGGTTGCAGGATGGGCTCTTCAACGCGGGAACCGGCCGCTGACGATTTCGGAGTCAGCGGCCGGTTCCCGACCCGAAGGCGTCATTCACAGCCTCGGTGGCGAAGGACGGCTTCCAGCGATACCTGCCGTTCGATCATGGCAAACGATCGGTGCGCCCTAGCTAAGCAGCTGTCATTGGCGGAAGACCTTTTAACCGGGTATGTTTCGCGTTTGCGCCTCGGTCGGGGAATCACTATAAGATAGTATGAGATTGTAGGCTTCCTGTTCCCATTGGCGGACCTCTGCAATACAAGCGGAATTACTTGAGCAACTGAAACGGCAATTCAAGTCAATGAATCAGCAGATTCGATTTTGCAAGGGTTTTGAAAACACCCGGATCGCCTATGCAACAGTGGGCGACGGTTCGAATCTCGTCAGGGCTCCGCACTGGTTTTCACATCTCGAGTACGAATGGCATAGCCCGATCTGGAAGACGTGGATCGAATCATTGTCACGATCTCACATGCTTCTGCGAATGGACCCGCGCGGCTGCGGACTCTCTGATTGGGAAGTCGCTGATGTCTCGCTTGATGCTTGGGTGCGTGATCTCGAAGCTGTGGTGAACACCGCCGGCCTGGACCGCTTTGCTCTTCTCGGTCACTCTCAAGGTGGTGCAATCGCGGTGGAGTACGCTGTACGCCATCCGGAACGTGTCACGCAGTTAATTCTTCTGGGTAGCTATGCGCGAGGAGCCATGAACCGCGAGCTTCCTCCTCAACGCGTTGAAGAGTTGCAGGCACAACTGAAACTGATTGAAGTGGGTTGGGGAGGTGACGACCCTACCTACCGACAGATGTTTTCAATGCAATTTATGCCAGGCGGAACGCTTGAGCAGCTAAATTCCATGAGCGAGTTGGAGCGCAAATCGGCAACGTCAGAGAACGCGGTGCGCGCCATCCGCAGTCTGTTTTCGATTGACGTGCGCGAGGCGGCATCCCGGGTCAAATGTCCGACACTGATCCTTCACGCCCGAGGCGATCGTCGAGCGCCGTTCGACGAGGGTTTGCGACTAGCGGGCCTCATTCCGGGCGCGCGCTTGGTACCTCTTGAGACGGACAACCACATCCTGCTCCCCCATGAGCCGGCGTTCCAACAGTTCTTCGAGGAGTTGGAAGCGTTCATTCCGCGTCCTGCTGGTGATGGAGGGGTCGGGGCTTTCACTCAACTCACTGCGAGGGAAGCTGAGGTGCTTGAGCGCATTGCACAGGGGTTGGATAACGCTCAGATCGCCGCCCATCTAGGGCTCGCAGAGAAGACCGTTCGAAACAATATCACTCGCATTTTTGACAAACTTGACGTCGAAAACCGCCCCCAGGCCATAGTCCTTGCCCGCAATAAGGGCATGGGAAAGACCTAGACTCCGTAGTCTCTCACCCGGGACTCCTGTCCCGGCATTTCGGCCAGTTTTCTTGCCGACTCGGGACAGCCGCCTCATGCGGCCACATCAGCTCAAGCCCATCATGTGCCTGTCGAGACCGGCGCATTGCCGCTCCAAATGACCAAGGAGATAACCCATGAGCGCTCAAGAACTGGAGTTTGGAAAAACCGAAGTATTGAAGTCAAAAGTTGAATGTGGTGCCTTAATCCACGTCAGCTCAGACACGTTGTGCCCGTCACCGCACGACGATCCTAAGGACAACAGGATGGAGGCCTACAACGCCATGAGAGTCGACGAAAAGGGAGCCGCTCTCTACACTGCCTACTCGCCGACGCTGCTCGATCTGTACCGCAAAAATCCCGTCGCTGTACGCAAGGCGTTAGAGTGCCAAGCTCACCGCACTCGAAACGAGGAGATCAACACCTTCTTCGCCCGTATTTTTTCCTGGCCGAGCAGGATACGAGTGCGGCTATCTTTGGCGTCGGTATCGTAGGCAATTTATCGGCCGCTTAGGATCACTGCGGGCCTTCATCGCTAAACGCTGAGCGGCGACTTGCAGTTCTGAAGCGGGCATAGCAGCTTCACTCCTGCAGTGGCTGATCCTGGCCGGTCGTTGCCCGTGGCTCCAGCCGCGCGCTGAAATTTCTGCCAAAATCCGCTTTCGAAATCTTCCAGGGACGGCAATAGATCGAATCGCTTCGATTCCGGAGATAGCTATGCGTACAGAGCGCAGTACTGGAAGCGCGTTCACGCTCAGCGCATTGCCCAACTGGTGGTGGTGCCGGTACTGCAGGGAAAACTCAACGTGGTCGATGACTTCGCCGCGAGCGGGCGCGCCGCCGGCGGCTTCGGCAGCACGGGCAAGCACTGAAAAAAAACAGGCCGCATACGCGGCCTGTTTTCTTAGCGCCGGGAGCGCTTAACCAAACATGTCGTCGATGATGTTCTTGTACCAACTCTCGGCGTAGATTGCTTCCGTGCTGTAATCGCCGTTCATGGGCGTCAAACCGCCGGCGCCTTTCACCTCGGCGATCTTGCCGTCCACGTAGTTGTACACGCCCGCCACGGAGAGGCCGTGGGTGGGCGTCACCAGGCTGTAGCAGGTGTTGACCCAGGACGGCGTCGGCGGTGTGTTGCCGTTCAACAAGGCGACGATGGCCGCGGCGCAGACCTTGGCCTCGGAGTTCGCCGCATAGCCCGACTTGGGTATGGGCGCCTGGATGGCGGCGTCACCAATTACGTGGATGCCCTTGTGCAACTTGGATTCCCAGGTGAGAGGATCGACCGGGCACCAGCCTGAAGCATCGGTGAGGCCGGCGACTGCTGCGATGTGCCCCGCCTTCTGCGCCGGCACCACGTTCAGCACATCGGCCTTGATTTCACCGAACTCTGTGACGACCGTGCGGCTGCCTGCCTTGATCGCGCGCGCCATGCCATCGTTGGCTTTTGAGCGCCATTCGATCATGCTGTTGCTGGTGCCATAGCCATAGTGCTCCTTCCAGCCTGCCACGAACAAGCCCTGCTTGGAGAACGCGTCCTTGGCATCCAGAATCAGGACCTTCGATTTCGGCTTGTGCTTCTTGAAGTAGTCGGCCACCAGGCTGGCCCGCTCGTAGGGTCCCGGCGGGCAGCGGAACGGGTTCGGCGGCGCGGTAAGTACAAACAGCCCCCCATCCCGCATGGCCTCCAGCTGTTTGCGCAGCAGCGCCGTCTGCGGCCCGGCGTGCCAGGCGTGGGGTATGGTTTCGGCGACGGCCGCGTCGTAACCTTCGATGGTGTCATAGCGGAAATCCACGCCCGGAGAGACTACGCAGCGATCGTACTTGATGCTCTGCCCGCCCTTGGTCTTGACGACCTTTGCGACCGGATCGATGCTCACCGCCGTATCGTGCACCATGTCGATACCGTGCTTCTTCGACCATTCCGCGTATCCATGGGTGATCCAATTCTGATCCCTGAGTCCTCCGATAACCCAGTTGCTCATGAAGCAGGTGGCGAACTGCGTCTTGGGTTCCACCACGGTCACCTTGATGCCGGAGTCGAAATGGCGGAGGTACTTGGCGCAGGTAGCCCCACCCGCGCCACCTCCGATAATCACCACGTGACCGCCGCCGGGCCGGAAGCCGGCCATGCTGCAGCCTCCCAGGGCAAGGCTCGATACAGCACCGGCCGCACCCATGGCCTTGATGAAACCCCGTCTATTCATTGTCATTTTCGTGTCCCCTCACTTTAAACCGCTGTAATACTTGGCCACGTTATCCAATTCGGCATCGCTGTAACCCTTGGCGATCCGGTTCATGATGCTGCCTTTCGCCTTTCCGGACTTGTAGTCCTTCATGCTCCGGGACAAATGCTGCGCCGGCTTGCCTTTCAGCGCCGGGGCGGCGCCCTTGCTGGCTCCCTCGAAGCCATGACAACCGTTGCACTGTGCAGCGATGATCGCGCCGCCTGCATCCGCCGCGGTAACGGGCTGGCTGGCGAGCAGACTCGCAACTGCCAGCATGGCCGCCAGCTTGCTTGTACTCATTTTGGCATCCTCCTTATCCATTTAAATTATGATGAAAAACCCAGCCGATCCGGCCGTTGCCGAAGAATAGACCAGCCAATTGTGCAACGCATATTTTTCAGCAGGTTGTCTCCTTCTCTTGGGGTAGCGTTTGAAATATTTTTTTGGAGTGTCTACTCGAGTCTTGCTGCCGTCAAGTACGCCTTCCGGCTTAACGCCCCATAAGCCAAAAGAGGTAGAAGAACCGGGTGCGAATAAAGTCGCCAGTGGGCCGCCGCTCACCGGGCGCGCGAACAGCAGTTCGTCGGCCGCCCGACGCCCGGCCTTGGGCGTCATGAAAGGCGGCAATTTGAGATCAATCCGCCGCTCGATAGTCGGTCAGCGATTTCCGCTTATCGCCCGAAGCGACCCCTGAAGTTCACTGTAGCGCAACTTCCAACTATGCCAATTGCTGCCGCAGAAACTCCTTGGAATCGTCACGCCTAGCAGAGGAAATGACCCCCAAGGGCACCGGGTTATTGTGCGCGATTATTCAGCGCGGCGATGCGTTCCTCGATGGGTGGATGCGTCGAAAACAGCGCCATGAATCCACCCTTGTCGGTGATGCCGCTCGCCGCCATGGACTGCGGTAGCGCGCCAGGCTCTAGCCCGCCCAAGCGCGAAAGCGCCTTGACCATTGGTGCAGGCGAACCCAGCAATTGCGCGGAGGCCGCATCGGCGCGGAATTCGCGGCGGCGCGAGAACCAAGCCACGATCATGGAGGCAAGAATGCCCAGCAGGATCTGGCAAACGAACGAGCTAATGTAGTAGCCGATTCCCACGCCGCGTTCAGTCTTGAAAATGACCTTGTCGACAAAGAAACCAATGATGCGCGACAGAAAAATCACGAAGGTATTCACCACGCCCTGAATCAGCGTGAGCGTGATCATGTCACCGTTGGACACATGGCCGATCTCGTGCCCGAGCACCGCCTCGACCTCCTCGCGGCTCATCGACTGCAGCAATCCAGTCGATACCGCGACCAAGGCGCTGTTCTTGAAAGCTCCGGTGGCGAATGCATTGGGTTCGCCTTCGTAGACGGCCACCTCGGGATGACCGATGCCGGCTTTGTCTGCAAGCGTGTGGACCGTCTGTACCAACCAGTATTCGGTGGAATTTTCCGAGCCGTCGATGACGCGTGCGCTGGTGGACCATTTCGCCATGGGTTTGGAAATCAGCAGCGAGATAATGGAGCCACCGAAACCTATTACCAAGGAGAAACCGAGAAGTGTCTGGTAATTGATGCCGTTTGCCGTTAGGAAGCGGTCCAGGCCGAGCACCGAGAGGACAATCGACAACACCAGCATCACCGCGATGTTGGTTACCAGGAACAAAACAATGCGTTTCATATAGCAACCTTTTCGGTTAAATGCTGAATAGATGCGTTTTGACGGCTGGGGGTGTTGTATTTGCTGGCGTTTGAGCGTTCTGGCGGCAAAAAGTTCCCGCCGTAAGAAGAAGCGACCGGAATTCGAGCTTTTCCGGTCTTCCACGACTCGGGTCGATGGTCTCAGTTTGTTGGTCGATTGGAGTCGCCGAGAATGGTGATCGTCGGATATTGTGCCTGCGCCCGGCGGATTGCAATGCCGCTTGGGCTAATACTAATGGCGAGTTCGCCCGACCTGCCGTCTTGCAGCAACGGTCCGCGAACGTCAGCTTCTGTCATGAGCAGCCGTTCAGGTGCCGGGGCTTTCGTTTCTCCGGTGACTCTTCGTGGCCGGTTGTTGCCCGTGGCTCCCGCCGCGCGCTGAAATTTCTGCCAAAATCCGCTTTCGAAATCGTCCAGGGACGGCAAGCGACCCACTGCGGGCTGTCGGGCTTGCCGTATCTTCTTCCGCAATGCGAACGATACCGGCCGCTGGCCCTTGCTGGATTTGCTTCAGCATCCGGCACTTAGCTGGCATTCACGGTAAGTTTTGTCTACCGCCCAGAGTGCGCCAATCTTTTGCGTTAGATCAATGAAGAAACCGAAAGAGAGCCGACACTCTGCTGATATCGCTTGGGCGGGCGTGATCTAGTGCTTGCTTCACACCCGGCTATTGTGGGCAGCCAGATCGCTGGCAATTAAAAGCCCATCAGGCCTGGTGCCCGAAATCTGAACTCGTATATTTCTAGGCTAATCCGCACATGTCTTCCTTATCCTCTGTTGTGGGCAGGCCGCCTTCCCGGCCAGATCGTGGTCATGCATCGAGCAGCCTTTCCACCTTAGCGCTGGTCCGCTCCTATAACCGATTTGTGCCTCGGCAATTTCTGGAACTAATGGGCAAGGAAAATATCTCCGACCTTCGGCTCGGAGACAGCACGGAGCGATACTTGACCGTGATGTTTTCGGACATACGCAGCTTCACGTCCTTGTCGGAGTCTATGACGCGCCAGGAGAACTTCGCGTTCATCAACGGGTATCTGCGGCTGATGGAGCCGGTCATGTTCAGATACCGTGGATTTGTCGACAAGTACATCGGCGACGCGATCATGGCGCTTTTTCCTACCGGCGCGGACGACGCCGTCAGAGCGGCAATCGGCATGCTAGAGCAGCTTAAGAAATTCAACGTCAAGCGCGTCGCCGCGGGAAAGAGTCTGATCCAGATCGGCATCGGTCTTAACTCCGGCGTCATGATGGTAGGCGCGGTAGGCGGGCCTCACCGAATGGAACCCACGGTGATCAGCGACGCGGTTAATCTGGCATCGCGAATAGAGGGTTTGACCAAAATCTACGGCGTTCCCCTTCTTATCACTGAGCACACTTATTACGGACTCTCCGAAGCGCTTGCGCGTGACGTTCGGTTCATCGACCGAGTCAAGGTGAGAGGCAAGGAACAACCCCAATCTGTCTACGAAGTATTCCGGGCCGACTCGCCGCGAACGAGGACGGCAAAGCGCCGGACGAGGCCAATATTTGAAGAAGCTCTGGCGCATTACCATTCCAAGGATATTCCGACCGCACGGCGTCTGCTGCGACAGTGCCTAGCTGCGTGCCCAGAGGACAGCTCTGCGCTGGCATATATGGAGCGTTGCCGACGCTTCTCCAAGAGCAGAATTCATGAAGGCACGGGCGAGATCGGGTTGGCCGTCAAATGGAGCCCGGCCATGGCCGTGGGTGAGCCGTTGATAGACAGACAGCATCGTGAACTTTTTACGCTTGCCAATCGCTTCGTGCATGCCATGAGCAATGCGACGGCATTTTCCCAGGTGCAGGAAATCCTCGCCTTCCTCAGCCGGTACGTCAAGGAGCACTTCGAAACCGAAGAGCAGCGCATGCGCGAGGAGAATTATCCGCTCCTTGATCTGCAACTAGAGCAGCACCAGCGATTCTCCAGATTATTCGCTAGGCTCAGTAAAGACCTAAAGAGCCTGCATTCTGGGGGTAAAGTCTTTCTCCTATTCCGAGTCCAGTTGCTGGTGGTCGATTGGCTGGTGCACCATACTATGAAACTCGACAGGCACTTTGGCGCGTACGTAAAGGCATTACGAACTCGACGTCGCTCCACGGCAGTTGGTGGAACAGGACGCTCGCCGTCGCGTCAACCGTGATCAATGATTTCAAAAAAGGTGAGAATATGAAACCGCAAAATCTGCAGCAATTGCTGAAGGTCATGGAAGACATGGCGGATCTGGAGATGGCGCTGGCAGATCTCTATCAGACTTGCAGCGACACGTTCCCAGACGATACTCATTTTTGGACTGCCATCAAGCGCCAGGAAGAAGGTCATGCAGATTCGCTCAGAAAGATCGCTGCACTTGTCGCTGCGAATCCACAAGAGTTCGCGATTGACCGAACTTTCAATCCAGCAGCGATTAAAACAATTAAAAACGGGGTCATGGTGCATATAGATGCGCTGAAGCGGGCCGAAATCTCGCGAGCGAAGATGATGACGATTGCACGCGACATCGAGGGCTCGTTGATCGAGGCCAACTATAGCAAGTTGGTGAAAACGAACAATGTCCAGTTCATGGACGTGATCAGCCGCATTGACAACGAGACAACGGCGCACAAGAACCTGATGATTAAGAAGATCGCCTCAATCGAGGTGCGATAGTCTCCCCAGGGTCGACTGGAGCCGTTAGCCCAAGAAAAGCGCAGCGGCGGCAATCAGTCTGAAGCAGGCGTAGCAGCGTCGTCGCGCCAGAGGCAGGTCGTGGCAGCCGGGAGCTGAAGCAGGCTCAGCCGCGGCCATCGCGTTCTTGTACACGGCGAAGTATCGCCGCCGCAGGGAGCGTTACGAAGAGGGTTTGTCGTGCGCGCCGCGGCTCTCGGCGAGACGGCGCAGCCGTTCGATCACCGGGCCCAGCCGCCCGCTCAGGCGGCTCCAATCGATCGCGTCTAGGGCGTTCTTTACCAACAAGCCAAGTTCTGTGTCGCCGTCGATGGTGAGACGGCGGGTGAAGAACAGGGTGTCGGGGTCTTCCAGGCGGCGTGCGAGGCGATAGAAATCCCAGGCACAGGCGCGGATGGTGACTTCGGGCGTGCGCCGCGGCGCAGGCAGGAATCCAAACGAGGAAAGGCGGATGCGGCCATCCAGTCCGGCGTCGCTCACCTCGATCGAAACAATGCGGCCCATCAGGCGTTGCTTCGTGTCCTGGTCCAGTGTCGGCAGGAACAAAAGATTGAGGCCCGCGCACAACACGGCCGAAGGCGGCCATTGCGGCAAACGGCTGACCAGGCCGGCGAGGCGAGCGGGCAGCAGCGGGACGGATTGCTGAGAGCTCAATTTGCCGTCCGGTATTCCATGCCGGGCACGCCATGCCAGTAGCCGTTGCATGGCGGCGCAACGCGCAGGCTGTCTAGCGGTGCGCCGGGACGTCCGGCGCAGCGCTCGCGGAAGCTCTCGATGATCGAGGGCATGTCGTGCGACTGCGGCGAGAGGCGCAGGATATCGACCTCGAGATCGCGCAACTCGGCTATCGAATCCGACAGGTCGTACACCAGTGCCGATTGTGTCTGGATGCCGTTGAGCGTCAGGAAGGGCGCCTTTTCGCGCGTCTTCAGCGCAAGTCCGTCGGCGTCGTCCAGGCAGCGGAATTGACAGTCGTCCTTGGGCAGGTTGTGGTGGCGTGCCGTGAAGCAGCGCGCAGAGAACGCGAGCGGCATGCGCCCATAGGCGAACACCTCGGTTTCAAAGCCTGCCGGGCGCGCCGCCTGCAGTTCGCGCAGGGTGTCGCGCGAAAGTTCCAGCGGCAGCACAAAGCGGGTCGCCCCCAGTTTTGCGAACCAGGCCAGGGTTTCGTTGTTGTAGATATTCAGGTGCGGTCCGGCAACGAACGGTGCGCGGCCTGCGAGCAGGCGTACTGCACCCATTTCGTTGGCCTCGACCGAAAAATCGCCGTTCGCGGCAATGCGACGCAGGCTCTTTAGATCGGACTCCGATTCGATCAAGGCCTGCGAGGAGAGCACCACCTGTTTTCCGCCTGCTGCAAGATCGCGCGCCAGACCCAGCCAGTCGTCCAGGCGCAGATTGTGCCGGCGCGAGCACACGACTTCACCCAGGTAGACGATATCGACCCCGGACTCGGCGATGCCGGAATAGAACTCCATCAGCGCTTCGCGCGTCCAGTAGTAAAGCACAGGGCCCAGGCTGATTTTCATATCAATACCCACCTGTCATTCCGAGGGCTCTGCCCGAGGAATCTGCTTCTAAGCGCAGCAAAAGAAAAGCAGATCCCTCGCTGCGCTCGGGATGACAAAATTGAGGTGCGGTTCGGATCATTTCCATTTTCGATGATAGGCGCCCAGCGTGTGCTGCTGGCCTTCAGCCACGCGTGCAAGTCCGTTTGCCCAGTCGGTCTGGATCGAAAAGTGCCCGGGGTTCTTCGCGTGCGCGTCGATGGCGGCGCGCCAGATGCGCGTCACCGCGCCTACATAGGCGGGGCTGCGCTGTCGGCCTTCGATTTTGATCGCCGCAATGCCGATTTTTACCAGTTCCGGCAGCAAAGCCATCGCATTGAGGCTGGAGGGATCTTCGATCGCGTAGTGCGTTTCACCTTCGACGTCAAAGCGGCCTTTGCACAGGGTCGGGTAACCGGCGTTCTCGCCCGGCGCAAAGCGGTCGATCAGAACACCGTTCAGCCTGGCGTCCAGCGATTCGCCGCGCTTTTCCCAGCGCACGGCCTTGGCAGGGGAGCAGACGCCGCGCGTATTCGGCGATTCGCCGGTGACGTAGGACGACAGGGCGCAGCGTCCCTCCACCATCACACACAGACTGCCGAATCCGAAGACTTCGATCGGCACCGTCGTGTTCTTCACAACTTCCGCAACCTGGGCCAGCGAGAGCACGCGCGGCAACACCGCGCGCGAGATTCCGAAGTTTTCCTGGTAGAAATTGATCGCCTCGTAGTTGGTGGCCGAGGTTTGCACCGATAGATGCAGGCGCAATTGGGGATGGCGCTCCGACGCGTAGCGCATCAATCCCGCATCGGCCAGGATGACCGCGTCTATGCCGAGATCGGCGGCGTTGTCGATGGCGCGCTGCCAGCGGGGCGCGCCCTGACCCTGGGGAAAGGTATTGATGGCGAGCAGCATCTTTGCACCCGCCGCATGGGCGTAGCGCAGTCCCTCGCGCGCATGGCTGGCGTCGAAGTTGAGGCCGGCAAAATTGCGCGCATTGGTTTCGTCCTTGAGACCCATGTAGACCCAGTCGGCGCCGTTGTCCACGGCCGTCTTGAGCGAGGGCAGGTTGCCGGCGGGGCAGACCAGTTCTGGAATGGACATGGTGCGGGGCCGCGCTAGGCTAGCGGCGAAAGCGTATTGATTCGCATAGGTTGAGTACTGTAGTAGTCAGTCGCCGGACGGTCTTTGATCTGGGTCAAACAGTGCGGGGCAGGCGTGCGGGTGTGCCGATCGGTGCGACAATGCACCATGAGCAAGCGCACGGGAATCGAGCGGCAGGATACGGGCAATGCCGGGGAGCCGGCCGCTGTTGCAACGCGCAGGTGGCTGGAGCGCGCCGTGATCGGCCTTAACCTCTGTCCGTTTGCCAAGGCCGTGCACGTCAAGAACCTGATCCGCTACGTCGTGAGCGCGGCGCAAACGCCGGAAGATCTGCTCGCGGAACTCATCAGCGAGTTGCACGTTCTGCGGGCGGCCGACGCGTCGGAAATCGACACGACCCTGCTGGTGCATCCGCTGGTGCTCGGTGATTTTCTCGATTACAACGATTTTCTGGAACTCGCCGACGCCGCTGTCGCAGGGGAAGGAATGGCGGGGGAAATCCAAATCGCGAGCTTTCACCCCCGGTACCAATTCGCGGGCACCCGTCCCGAGGACATCGAGAACTGCAGCAACCGAGCACCCTATCCGACGCTGCACCTGCTGCGCGAGGCCAGCATCGAGCGCGCAGTGGCCGCATTTCCCGATGCCGCCGCCATTTTCGAGCGAAACATCGAGACCCTGCGCCGCCTTGGCCACGATGGCTGGCGCCGGCTAGGAGTAGGCGGGTAGGAGGGCTTGAATTGCTTCGGGCGCAATTCCCCGGGACTGGGTAAAATGCGGCCCGTCGCGCAGTAAGCACTCAAGCTGAATCAGGAAGTGGTTTCCTTCGTACTTCAATCATCCAGAAGCTGTTTCGGCACTACGGAAACACTTTCTAAATGCACCAGGATATGCAAACGTGAAAAGAACCGAACTAGAAAAGAACAGGGGCCTGAAGATCAATGGTGGCGTGAATCGTTTCGGTACCCCCGGACGCTTCGGCAAAGACGCAGGCGTACCGATGCAGCGGCGTGAACAGCGCAAACTCGAGCAGTCGCTGGGCCTGGTGCCATTCGCCGTCAAGCTCAACGGCGATCTGGTGAAACAGATCCAGGCCCTGGCGCTGAGCCGCAAGGCGGACCTGAACGAGGTGGTCGCGGAACTGTTGAAAAAAGGACTGGACGCCTAGTATCGGCCTCCGGCTCAGCGCGCCGGCGCGGTCGACGTCCTGATCGTCGTCGCGTCCACCTGCACCTGAACTTCACCATCCCCCAGCCAGACTTGCTGGTCCTGGATGGTGCAATTCAACTGCATGTTGCGCTGGGCGAGCTTCGCCAGCGCCCTGCTCGAAGACGTCTGTACCGACACCACCGTGAGATTGCCGCAGCGCTCCAGCTTGCTGCGCACCTGTTCCCACCAGATCGCGGCGCCCTGGCCTCCGTAGCTGTATACATAGACCTCGCCCGCCCGACCGCAGGCCCGGCGTATGCGCTTTTCATCGGGTTGTCCGACGTCGATCCAGAGTTCGATGGCGCCGGTCAGGTCCTTGCGCCAAAGATCCGGTTCATCGTCGGTGCTCAGGCCTTTGCCGAACGCGAGGGTCTCATTCGCGTGCAGCGCAAAGGCGAGTACGCGCAGCATCATGCGCTCGTCCGTTTCAGAAGGATGGCGGGCGATGGTGAGCCCGTGCCCATGGTAGTAATTGCGGTCCATGTCGGCGACTTGCAATTCGGCTTTGAAGATGGTCGCCTTGAGGGCCATGGCGTTTCGCTTGCGCTGAATAAAAGGAAACGGGGGCTTGTGCCCCCGTTGGTTTTTGTGATTCGCGCGTAGTCTATTCGACCTTGGCTTTTGCGCGCAGGTCAGTTACCACCTTCTCGAACATCTCCTGCTGGAGGCGCTGCTGCACCTTGGGTTTGACCTGCTCATAACCAGGGAATGTTGCCGGGCGCACGTCTTCAAGCTCGATCACATGCCACCCGAACTGGGACTTCACCGGTGTCTCGGTATACTTACCTTTTCCCAGTTTTACCATGGCGTCGGCGAAGGGTTTGACAAATCCGCTGGGTAAATTCCAATCGAGATCTCCGCCCTTGTCCTTAGAACCAGCGTCCTTGGAGACTTTCGCCAGTTCTTCGAATTTTTCGCCTTTCTTGAGCTTTTCGATAATATCTTTTGCGTCGGATTCCTTCTCCACCAGAATGTGGCGCGCCTTGTACTCCTTGTCCCCCATATTCGACTTGATTTTTTCGTACTCGGCCTTCATGGCGTCCTCGCTTACCGGGTGACGCTTGAGATAATCGGTGTGGTAGACCTGCGCCAAGATGTTGGAGCGTGCAATGTCGATCTGGGCCACGGTATCGGCGCTCTTGTCCAGTTTATTCAGCTTGGCTGCCTGCGCCAGAACTTCCAGCGTAATCAGGCGATCGCCTATCGCCGCGCGCAGTTCCGGCGTGTCCTTCTGTCCCTGCGCCACCTGGGCGCGCACAATGGCATCCACTCTGCTCTTCGGGATCGCGACGCCATTGACGGTCGCTATCTTGGCGCCCGCTCCGGCGGCCTGCGCCAGTGCGAGTCCCGGCAAGGTAAATGCGAGGGCCAGGGCCAAAGTCAGGCGGGAAAGTGTGGGCTGCATGTTTGTTCCTCTTGGGTTGCTAGGGTTGTGAAAGGTTGTCCGCCTCTTCCGGCGCGTAGGCGCGGATGGCGAGTGCGTGGATCTGCTGCTGCATCATGGGGCCGAGCGCCGCATAAACGAGTCGGTGGCGCGCCAGCGTGTTTTTCCCCGAGAACTGCGGCGAGACGATGGTGAGCGAGTAATGGCCGCCGCCGCCCTTTGCGCCTTCATGCCCGGCGTGCATGGCGCTGTCGTCCCGGAGTTCCAGCCGGCTGGGTTCGAGCGCGGCCAGTTTTTGTTCGATGGCAAGTGCGACGTTCATAAGAAGTTCACTCGGATTCCTTCTGTTCCACGTATTTGGCCAAAAACAGACTTTGTGCGATCACAAATCCCAGCATCAGTCCCATGCCGCCGAACAGCTTGAAATTGACCCAGGTGTCGGTCGGAAAATTGAAGGCGACGTAGAGGTTGAGAACGCCCATGCCGGCAAAAAATCCCGCCCAGCTGAAATTAAGCTTGCTCCAGGCGGGGTCCGGCATCTGGATTTTTTCGCCGAGCATGCTGCGTATCAGGTTCTTGTGGAAAACCAGTGCGCTCACGCTCAGTACCGAGGCGAACAGCCAGTACAGGACCGTGGGTTTCCACTTGATGAAGGTTTCGTCGTGCAACAGCAAAGTGGCGCTGCCGAAGACGACAATGATCGCGAGACTCACCCACAGCATGGCGTCGATCTTTCGCCCGCGCAGCCACAGCCAGCCGATCTGCGCGACGCTGGCTGCGATCGCGACTGCCGTGGCGACATAGATCCCCTGCAGTTTGAAGGCGATGAAGAACAGGATGACCGGAAACAGGTCGAACAAAAATTTCATGGGCGTGGATTATAGCAGGGGCGGGCGCTGCGATTGTTCGAGCGCCCTGCGGCGGGCGTAGCCGTGGCAGCGTCTGCGCGCGCTATCCAGGTGAAGCTTGCAAGCTTTTGAGTGCACGGCTATTTCTCGAATTTAAGCGAAGCAGAATTGATGCAATAACGCAGTCCTGTGGGTGCGGGCCCGTCATCGAATACATGTCCAAGGTGGGCGTCGCAGCGCGCGCAGGTCGCTTCGGTACGCCGCATGAAATGACTGAAGTCTTCGACCGTGTTCACCGCATCCGGCGCCAGCGGCTGCCAATAGCTGGGCCAGCCGGTGCCCGAATCGAATTTGTGCGCGGAACTGAACAAGGGCGCGCCGCAGCAGACGCAGTGGTAGCTGCCCGTATCCTTGCAGTCGTTGTATTTCCCGCTGAAGGCGCGCTCCGTGCCTTTGCGGCGCGTGACCTCGTACTGCTCGTCGCTGAGCTGGCTGCGCCATTCGGCCTTGGATTTCACTATTTTCTCGGTCATTGCAGACTCATCGCCTTGTCGGTTTTCAGTCATGGATAGCCTGATTTGGACAGGCGAAATCATACATGGTTGCAGTCGGAGCCGAATTTCACTTGCCCGCTTTGGATTTACAATTGGTCGAACCCTCAAACCGGAGAACAAGCATGCCCATGGTCAAACTGGTTGAATACGATAAGGCAGGTCCCGAGGTCAAAGCCGTTTTCGAGGACATCATGGCGACACGCAAAACCGACTGGGTCAATAATTTCTGGAAGACCCTTGCGAGCCATCCGCCCACGCTCAGGCGCATCTGGGAAGGGGTGAAGGAGGTGATGGCGCCCGGCAAGCTCGATCCGCTGACCAAGGAGATGATCTACGTCGCGGTGAGCGCCACCAACAACTGCGAATACTGCATCCACTCCCATATCGCTTCGGCGCGCGCGAAAGGCATGACCGACGAAATGCTGGGTGAAGTCCTGGCGGTGGCCGGCATGGCGAATCAGACCAACCGGCTGGCCAACGGCTACCAGGTTCCGGTCGATCCGCAGTTCAAGATGGTCGCCTAAGAGGAGCAGCTGACCGATAAAGGCGCCGTTCCCTGCGGCGCCGCTTCGGCGTAGCTCTGCATCGCCGGTTGCTCGTCATAGGGATGGGCAAGCAAACGCATCAGGCGTTCGATCTCGCTGTAATCGCGCTGGTCCGCGGCCTTGCGTATGGCCGCTTCGGCGAGATGGTTGCGCAGCACGTATTTTGGATTGACGCCGTCCATGCGCAGCTTGCGCTCGGCGTCCCGACCGGCTTCCGCCGCGAGGCGCAGGCGGTAGCGCGCGGTCCAGGCGGCAAAGGCATCCCGGTTCTGGAACAGATCGCGCAAGGGCGCGTTGTCGGCTTCCGGTGCGGCGTCGAACGCGCCCAGGCGGCGAAAAAATATCGTGTAGTCGGCGCGGGCTTGATGCAGCAGTTTGAGCGTGTCCTGCACCAGCGCCGCATCCTCGTCCTGTTCGGAGGCCAGGCCGAATTTCGCGCGCATCAGGGCGGTGTAGCGCCGTTCATACTCCCCCTCGTAGGCCCGCAGGGCATCCTCGGCGTCTTCCATTTCAATCAAAGGCAGCAGGGCCTCCGCCAGGCAATACAGGTTCCAGTGCGCGACGCGCGGCTGCATGTTGTAGGCATAGCGGCCGCCGTCATCCGAGTGGTTGCAAATGTGGCCCCAGTCGAAGCCTTCCATGAAGCCGTAAGGGCCGTAATCGATGGTGAGTCCGAGGATGGACATGTTGTCGGTATTCATCACGCCATGGCAGAAACCCACCGCCTGCCATTGCGCGACGAGTCTGGCGGTGCGCACGATGACCTCGCGCAGCAGTTCCAGATACGGCTGCTCCGCTTCGCGCAACTGCGGGTAATGCTGATCGATGACGTGATCCGCCAGTGTCCGGACGTGCTCGTGCTGGCGGCGCGAAGAAAACAGCTCGAAGGAGCCGAAGCGCACGTGACTCTTCGCCATGCGCGTGAGCACGGCCGCGGATTCCACGGTTTCTCGGATCACCGGCTGGTCGCTGCCGACGATGGCGAGCGCGCGCGTCGTGGGAATGCCCAGCGCGTGCATGGCTTCGGATGCAAGGTATTCGCGAATCGTGGATCGCAGCACTGCGCGACCGTCGCCCATGCGCGAATACGGCGTCAGCCCCGCGCCCTTGAGCTGCAGGTCCCAGCGGCCTTGCGCGCCGGCGGCTTCGCCGAGAAGGATGGCACGGCCATCGCCCAGCTGCGGGACGAACATGCCGAACTGATGGCCGGCATAGTTTGCGGCGAGCGGGTCGAAACCCGGCAGCAGGCGGTTGCCGCAGAATATCTCGGTGAATTCAGGGCGTGCGGCCTCGTCGCGTGCCAGACCGATGAGATCGGCCGCCGCCGGATTGAAGGCGACCAGGTAGGGTTCGGGCAGCGGCGTGGGAGAGAGCCGGGTATAAAACGCCTGCGGCAATTTGCCGTAACGGTTTTCAAAGCGCAGCTCCTCGAGGCTCACGGCCCCGAGTTCAGCCTTTGCGGTATTCACGTATGCGTTCCTTCAGTCCCGGTTCGGAGGCGGAGCGTACCAGATCGGCCAGGTCCACTGCGCGCGTATCGGCCACAGTCGCGCCAAAGAGCCTCGCGGCGGCTGCGGGCGACAATTGCTGCGCGTCGGCCGTGGCGCCGGCTACCAGCGCGGCCCAGTCCGCCGGGGCCGCGACCCGGTGCAGGAATCCCTTGTGCAGGGCTTCTTCCGCGTCGAAGGTCTTGCTCGTCGAGAGCAGCGCGCGCGCCGCGTCGCCGCCTATGCGTGCGGCCAGCCGGCGCGTACCCAGCTGCAGCCCGAACTTCAGTCCGGGCATGCGGAACTGCGCATCAGGCGCGGCAATCCGGCTGCCGCAGGCAAGTACGAGATCCACGCCTGCGCCGAAGCTCTTCCCCTGCGCCAGCGCGAGCGTGGCGAAGGGCGCATGGCATACCGACTGCAAAAGCAGTTCGATGCGCGTGAAACGCAGCAGCAGATCGCCTTCACTTTCGTCCTCGACATCGCTGAAATCGAAGCCGGCGCAGAAATTTCGACCATTGCCCCTGATCACCAGCAGGCGCGTGCCGTCACGGTGTGCCGCGCCGACGGCGATGGCGAGCGCTTCGACCAGCGCGGCATCAAGCGCATTCGCCTTGCCAGGGCGGTTCAGCGTCAGGCTTGTGACAGCGGCGGTTTTTTCGATCAGAAGTTCGTCATGCATGGCGGCTTTATCGTCCTTATGCAGGGTCGCCTCGTATTGTTGCGACCCTTTTCGCTGCGACCCTTAGAATACCATCCATCGAATATTCAACCGACGGAGTCTGGCGATGGGCGAACTCGTTTTTGTAATCACCATGAGCGCCGTAGCGGTAAGCGCGATAACGGGCGTGCTCGAGGCGGGCCGCAAACCCATAGACCTGTTCGGCGTGGTTCTGGTCGCTCTGACCTCGGCCCTGGGCGGTGGCACCATGCGCGACCTGCTGCTGGAACGGCCGGTATTCTGGGTGGCAAACCAGACGTTTCTTGTTGCTGCGCTTGCGGCGGGCGTGCTGACGTTCGTGCTGGTGCGCCTGGTGCGCCTGCCGGCCAATCTGTTCCTGGTGCCGGACGCCCTGGGCCTGGCTTTGTTTACGATCATCGGCACCCAGGTCGCCATGAACTATGGCGCGCCCTGGTTCGTCGCGAGCTTTCTCGGCCTGGTCACCGGCGCGTTCGGCGGCGTGCTGCGCGACATCCTGTGCAACGAAGTGCCGCTGGTCTTCAGTGGCGAGCTCTATGCGACCGCCTCCTGGGCGGGCGCGATCCTGTTCATCGCGCTATTGCATGCGGGTGTCGACGGTACGGTCGCGGGTCTGGCGGCCATGGCGGCGATTTTTCTGCTCAGAATCGCCGCGATACACTGGCACCTCAGGCTGCCCGGGTTTGCGGCGAAAGCCTGAGGCGCCGCCCGGGAATCGCCGCTCGACTTCGACCGCCTACCGCATTAATACGTTTCCACGTGGTAGCGGCTCGCGGCCCTGAGTACGGGCAGCAGCTGCGACCAGTCCATGCCGTGGCCGCGGCAGACATCGGCAAAGGCCTCGTCCACGCCCGTTTCCATCGCTTTCAGGCCGCAGATATAAATGTAGCTGTTCTCGTCCTTAAGCAGGCGCGCGATGTCTTCCCCGCGTTCGCGGATCAGATCCTGCACATATTGCCTGGGCTGGTCCGGCAGGCGCGAATAAGCCAGATTGACGTTGATCAACTCCTTCGGCAGCTTCATCAGAGGCCCGCAGTAGGGTAGTTCATCCGGTGTGCGTGCCCCGAAGAACAGCCACAGTTCTCCGCCTTCCTTGAGACCCATGCGCCGGCGGCGGCGTTCGGTCATGGCGCGCATGGGCGCGGATCCGGTGCCCGTGCAGATCATGATGATGCTCGATCCCGGATGGTTGGGCATGAGGAAGCTCGCGCCGTACGGCCCGACCACCTTGACCTTGTCGCCCTTCTTGAGGTCGCACATGTAGTTGGAAGCGATACCGTGCACGGGATTGCCGTCACGGTCGGCGGTGACGCGTTTCACCGTCAGCGACAGGTTGTTGTAGTCGGGACGTTCGCCGTTGCGCGGACTGGCGATCGAATACAGGCGGATGTGGTGCGGCTTTCCGGCATCGTCCACACCGGGTGGAACGACGCCCAGCGACTGGCCCTCGAGCACGGGAAAGGCGGTTGGCCCGAAGTCGAGCACGATGTGGTGAATTTCGTTGGAGGTATCGGCGGCGGTCAGGCGGAAATTGCCGGCCACGGTTGCCTCGGCCGGCCGCGCCAGCGTGTAAAGATTGAGATAGGGGTGGGCCGCGGACCAGGGCGGGGCGGCGGTTCCGCCCTGTCCCTGCGTGGCGATATCGGTGATGCGCTGCACTTCCTCGGGAAGATCGTCGTCGCCGGCGACCTCCGGCGAGGTATCCGGCGGCAATGTGTCCCAGGAAAATTGCTCCTCCAGGGTGTAGGGCTGGGCCACCCGGCGCCAGTTATCGATGGCGCCGGTCGGGCAGGGCGAAATGCAGTCGTTGCAGAAATTGCACAACTCGAACTTGACCACGTAGTTGTTGCCATCATGGGTGACGGCGTCGATCGGGCAACTCTCCTCGCAGGTATTGCAGCGGATGCAAATCTCCGGATCGATGACGTGCTGGCGCTTGAGTTCGCCCGGTGCATTCATTTCAAGCACCTCATCGCTGACATGGGGGATGTACAAGGGGGCGTGCCCCCTTGTTCGTCGACGGACGGATCGATGACGTGCTGGCGCTTGAGTTCGGTTGGTGCATTCATGCAGTTTTGTTTCCTGGTGTCTAGTTTCCCGTCTCTGGATTCTAGTTGAAACGCACGTACTCGAAATCGGCCGGCTGATTGTTGATGCCGCGCGGGGGTGGCGCGATCCAGTTCGCGAATTTGCCGTGCTCCGCCACGCGACCCATGAGCGAGCATACGTAGGCCCGGTCTTCCTCGGTCGGCAGCCAGTTTGCATGCGAGCGCGTCCATTCGGCTTCGCTGAGGATTTTTCCGTCCGGGCTGATCTGGTGCTCCGTGAACAGCCCGATCCGGCGGTGAAAGCCCTTGTGCGGCAGCGTGAAGCGGAACGCAATGCCGGCTTTCTCCGGAATCTTGTTCCAGCGGTTGATCCCCGACTGCACGTCGGCGACCCAGTCGTCGCGCAGGCGTTCATTCAAGGCGGTGAGCGCGGGCGCGTGCTTGGTCACGATCTGGCCTCCGACGACTTCCATATAGGGGTACTCGGAGCCGTGCAGTTTGTGATCGTCGGCGAGTTTGGTTTCTTCGAAACGCCCTTTAAGGCCGTTGGCGTAGAACGAGGCGGCGTTCGAGGAGATTTCGGAACCGTACAGATCGCTGGTGACGCTGTAGTGGAAATTCAGGTATCGCTGCAGGGTGGGCAGATCGATCACGCCCAGTGCCCGCAGCTTCACCGGGTCTTCGGTCTTGTGCTCCTTCATTGCGTCGCAGGTGCGCTGGATGATGCGGGCGACGCCGGATTCGCCCACGAACATGTGGTGCGCTTCCTCGGTCAGCATGAAGCGGCAGGTGCGTGACAGCGGGTCAAAACCGGATTCCGCCAGCGCGGCAAGCTGGAACTTGCCGTCGCGATCGGTGATGAAGGTGAACATGAAAAACGAAAGCCAGTCCGGGGTCTTCTCGTTGAACGCGGTGAGTATGCGCGGATTGTCGGCGTCGCCCGAGCGGCGCGCGAGCAGGGCCTCGCCTTCCTCCCGGCCGTCGCGGCCGAAATGGGCGTGCAGCAGATAGACCATGGCCCACAGGTGACGGCCCTCTTCGACGTTGACCTGGAACAGATTGCGCAGGTCGTACAGCGAAGGGCAGGTCAACCCCAGGTGGCGTTGCTGCTCCACCGAAGCGGGCTCGGTGTCGCCCTGCGTGACGATGATGCGGCGCAGGGTCGAGCGGTATTCGCCCGGGACTTCCTGCCAGGCCGGTTCGCCCATGTGCTCGCCGAAATTGATTTTGCGCTCGGCTTCGGCCGGTGCGAGGAAAATGCCCCAGCGATAGTCTTTCATTTTGACGAAGTCGAAATGCGCCCAGCCCTTGGGCTCGACGCTGACCGCGGTGCGCAAATAGACGTCGAAATTGGTCGACTCGTCCGGTCCCATTTCCGACCACCAGTTGAGAAATCCCGGCTGCCAGTGCTCCAGCGCGCGCTGCAGCGATTTGTTTCCGGAAAGATCGACGTTGTTGGGTATTTTTTCGCTATAGTTGATTGCCATTATTTTCTCCTAAGTGGCCATTCCAGATTCGCTGTCATTCCGAGGCCGAAGGCCGAGGAATCTGCTTCTTGTGTGATGCAAAAGCAGATTCCTCGCTGCGCTCGGAATGACAATTCTTGGCGCTGTATTTCAGAAATGCGCTCTAGATTCTCTCCCAATTGAATTTTGCTTTCGTGCCGCTGCCGAAAACCTTCAGCGCGCCGTGTTCGCCGACTGCGTTGGGGCGGTTGAATATCCAGTTCTGCCATGCCGACAGGCGCGCGAAAATGCGCGTATCCATGGTCTCGGCACCGGTGAACCGCAGGCTCGCTTCCATTCCGGTGAGCGCGTCGGGCGACAGGCTGGCGCGCTCTTCGAGCGCGATCCGCACTTCGTCGTCCCAGTCCAGATCGTCCGGGGTGAAGGTGACAAGACCGAGCTCGGAAGCCTGGTGCGCGTCGAGTTTCTTGCCGATGACCTTGCGCGCTTCATCGACTGGCTCCTGCCGTCCGCAATAGCGGGTGGCCAGGCGGGTTAGCTGGTTCACCATGGGGTAAGTGCCGAAGTTGAGTTCGGACAGTGCCATGCGCGGCGCCCGGTCAGGCTCGTCCGGCAGCTGCAGCATGTAGCCGCGGTCGGCGGAGAGCGCCAGTTCGGCCAGCGTGCCGGCGAAGCAGGAATCCTGGTCGATGATGGCGAAGAGCGTGCGTGAAGTCACGTCCAGTCGCGCCAAGGTGCGCCGCAGGAGTCCGATGGTCTCCCGCACGAACCAATGGGTGCGATGCTTGGCCAGTACGGCGTCCGCGGCGAGCACGCCGTCGACGTCGCCCTTCGTCTTCAGCAACCATGTGCCGATTTCAGTTTCGTTGGTGCGCAGCATCAGTATGGCGTCGTCGAGTTCGCGCGCCATCTGCAGCGGCCACCAGGCGACACCGGCTTTGATGATGCCCTCGATCGTGTCCGGTTGCGCTCCGCCGGGCCCGGAAACGGTGAGCGTTGCGCTGCGCGCGGCGCGATCGATGACCGCGTCCACGTATTCGTAGTGATAGCCGCTCGCGTCGATGTTGCATTTGAGCGGGGTGAGGGCGACGCCTTTTGCTGCTGCGGGCGCCGGGCTGGACGCAGCCAGGCGCCCGGCGTGTTCCAGGACCGCCTGCGCGAAGGCCTGCGGCTTGGCGCTGTGATCGACCAGGCCCCAGTCCTTGGCGCGGTCGGCGCGGACGCCTTCGGTGGTGGTGCAGAAAAAATCCGCCAGATCGCGCCGCACTTTTCTCTTGTCGGTGATGCGAGTGAGGCCGCCGGTGCCCGGCAGCACACCGAGCAGCGGCACTTCGGGCAGGCTCACCGTCGAGGAGCGGTCGTCGATCATCAGAATCTCGTCGCAAGCCAGCGCGACTTCGTAGCCGCCGCCCGCGCAGGTGCCGTTGACGGCCGCGAGGAACTTGAGCCCGTCGTGGCGGCTGGAGTCTTCCATGCCGTTGCGCGTCTCGTTGGTGAATTTGCAGAAGTTCACCTTCCAGCCGTGAGTGGACTGGCCCAGCATGTAAATGTTGGCGCCGGAGCAGAACATGCGCTCGCGCGCCGAGGTGAGCACGACGCAGCGCACTTCAGGGTGTTCGAAACGAATGCGGTTCAGCGCATCGTATAGCTCGATGTCCACGCCGAGATCGTAGGAGTTGAGCTTGAGCTTGTAGCCAGGCTTGAGTCCCTTGTCTTCGTCCACGTTCATCGCGAGCGTGGCGATTGCGCCGTCCACGCTCATGCGCCAATGCGCATAGCGATCTGGATGGGTGCCGAAGCTGGTGCGCGCCGGTTCTGCTGTCTTTGTCACGGATGCTTGCATAGTTTCTCCTGGTTCGATCTGGTACGGTACGAGGGAGCCGGGAATGAAACGGCTTTTTCGTCGCCGAATGCCCCTCGTGCTTTCCTGACTCGGGCCGTAGCGGACTGAGTCCTGCTACGGAATTTACGCTGCAACCGCTTTGCGCAGCAATTGCAGACATTGCTCGATACCCTTGTGCGCGGTATCGATGGTCACGTCGGCGCGGCCATACAGGGTGTTGCGGCCGCGCAGGATACGGTGCAAATCTTCCATGGCTTCAAGATTGCCCGTCATCGGCCTGGTATCGCCCTGGGCGACGACGCGCGCCATGTGTTCCTCGGGCTGCGCCTTGAGCCATACGGTGCAGCAGCTTGAGAGTAACAGATCATAGGTGCCCGGTTCAGACACGATGGATCCGCCCGTGGCAATGACGGCGCGCTCGTTTTTCCTGACCACATTCTCCAGGCAGCGGCGCTCATAGCGGCGATACCCGGCCTGGCCGTAGAGCAGGAAAATTTCCGACAAACTGGTTCCTGCGTCGCGTTCGACTTCGCGGTCGAGTTCGATAAAGGGCACATCGAGTTCCTTCGCCAACTGGCTGCCGAGCGTGGACTTGCCCGCACCCCGCAGTCCGATGAGCGCGATGCGCTTCATGCGGTCGGTATGCGCCGTGCCGAAGTCGCGCAGCAATTGCGAGCGCACCAGCGGGAGTTTCTGCGAGGGCAGTCGCTGCAGAAACTGCCAGATCAGCGCAAGTTCCACTGATTGCTCCGGGCCCTGCTGGAGAAACTCGGTCAGTGACAGATTGAGCGCGGCAGCGATTCGTTGCAACAATAATACCGAGATATTGCCTTGTCCGGACTCGAGTTGGGCAAGATAGCGCTCGGACACGCCGGAGTCGCGCGCAAGTATTTTGCGCGTCATGCCGCGTCGCGCACGGACATCGCGCACGCGCTCGCCAAGTGCGTGCAGGAAGGCTGCATCCGCTGCTTCCGCATTCTGGCCGGTCTTCTGCGGTGTTTCGCGCGCGCCCATAAGGACTCCCGGGGATTGTCGTGCAATCTGCATTATAATGCTTGTAAAATTTCGGAAGCGAATTATAATGCACTAATTCGGATTTGCAAGCGTCCAAGAGTAAAATTAAACACTTAATCCAAAGAGGGGGATTTTCCATGAAGCAATCGTTGCGTAGCCTGCTCGCGCTGGTCTTTGTCGGTGCAGCCACATCTGCAATGGCGGACATTACCGTCGGCGTGACCCTGTCCACCACCGGCCCTGCCGCGTCTCTGGGCATTCCTGAAAAAAATACCGTAGCGCTGCTGCCCAAGGAAATAGGCGGGCAGAAGGTGAACTACATCGTGCTCGATGATGCTACCGATCCGACCGCCGCGTCCAAGAACGCGAGAAAACTGGTCTCGGAAGACAAGGTGGACGTGATCATCGGCGGGAGCATCACGCCGTCATCGACGGCAGTGCTGGAAGTGGCGGCCGAATCCAAGACTCCGCAAATCGCCCTGGCGCCGTTCGCGCCCGCAGCCGACAAGGCTGCATGGGTGTTCATCATGCCGCAGGACTTCGCCATCATGGGCGGCGCCATCGTCGATCACATGATAGCCAATGGCGTGAAGAGCATCGGATTCATCGGCTACACCGACGGTTATGGTGAGTTGTGGCTGCGCGTGATGAAAAAGATCACTGCGGAAAAAGGGATCAAGATGACGGAGGTCGAGCGTTTTAACCGCACCGACACCAGCGTTACCGGACAGATACTGAAAATCATGAGCACGAATCCGGACGCGGTCCTGGTTGTGGGCTCGGGAACGCCGGCGGCAATGCCGCAGGCGACCCTGGTCGAGCGCGGCTACAAGGGCCGCATCTATCAGACACACGGTGTGGCCAACAAGGACTTTCTGCGCGTAGGCGGCAAGAACGTCGAAGGCGCTATTCTGCCGGTCGGACCGATCCTGGTGGCGGAGCAATTGCCCGACAGCAATGCAAGCAAGAAGGTTGCATTGAACTACATCAAACTCTACGAGGCCGCATACGGTGCGGACAGCCGCAACTCCTTCGGCGCGCACGCGTGGGACGCCGGGCTGCTGCTGCAGCACGCCGTGCCCGAGGCGCTGAAGAAAGCCAAGCCCGGAACCGCCGAATTCCGCTCCGCCTTGCGCGATGCCATGGAAAACGTGAAGGAAATGCCTGCGGATCACGGCGTGTTCACGTTTTCGCCAAGCAATCACAAGGGCCTGGACAAGCGCGCCGTGGTGATGGTCGTTGTCGAAAAAGGCACCTGGAAAGTATTGCACTGAGTTTCGGCCACCTAGGCTGAGCCTGCCAGCCGGCACAAGACCGGCAGTACTGGGGAAACCCGGCGGCGGGCTCACGCCACTAGTGAGTATCAACCAGGTCGTACGCGGGCCGTTTGAATTCAGCGCGAGCGCTTGGGAAATGGAGGAGGGAATGACGACACCGATGCAATTTCAGGAGTTGGTCGCCCCGGTTGCGCGTTTCGCACAGGGTCGCGCGCTGGACGCGGCGCTGCAGGCGGATCTCGATAAGCAGTTTCCACCCGGGAGCGAAACGTTTCGGCGGATCCGCGATGCATGTCACGACGGTATCGCCGCCGGCTGGTTGTGCAACCAGGGTGATGCGAAGCGTCGCTACGGCAGAATTTTCGAGCCGGGCGAGGCAACGCATGGATTCAGCGTGGACGTGGTCGATATTACCGATCTGGTCGGCAACCACCACCGCCATCCTACCGGAGAAATCGACATGATCATGCCGGTCACGCCGGAAGCCAGGTTCGATGACAAGGGCGCGGGCTGGCTGGTATATCCTGCAGACTCGGCACACAGACCCACCGTGACCAGCGGTCGCGCGCTGATCCTGTATTTGCTGCCCGAGGGCAAGATCGAGTGGACGCAACAATAGGAGACGGTTTCCGAATTCCGGAAACGGTCCGTGAAAAATAGGAGCCTGAGGGGTTCGCCTCTCATGGTCTGCTTCTGGAACTGAGCGAGGAGAACAATATGCTTGGGCTGTCGTCTGCTGACCATAGTGTCAGCCCGCCGAAAGTAACGATACCGAGGGAGTTCAATGCCGCGCACGATCTGATCGAGCGCAATCTGAGCGCCGGGCGCTCGGGAAAGACGGCATTCATCGACGATTCCTGCAGCATCACCTACGGGCAACTCGCCGAGCGCGCGAACCGCGCCGCCAATGCCTTGCTGGGCCTGGGGCTGGGGCCGGAAGACCGCATCATGCTGACGCTTCTGGATACCGTCGATTTTCCCAGCGTGTTCCTGGGCGCGATCAAGGCCGGCATCGTCCCCATTGCAGGCAACACCCTGCTGACCACGTCAGACTACGAATTCATGCTCAACGACAGCCGCGCAAAGGCGCTGGTCGTGTCGGAACTGTTGCTGCCCACGTTTGCGCCGCTGCTGGACAAGGCGTCCGCGAAGCTGCCATTTCTGAAGCACGTGATCGTTTCGGGCAAGGATGCGCACGGGCATGTGTCGCTGGTCGAGCGCATGGACAAAGCCAGCGCGAGTTGTGAGCCGGCTCCGACCACCTGCGATGATGCCTGCTTTTGGCTCTATTCCTCGGGGTCGACCGGCACGCCCAAGGGAACGGTGCATATGCACTCCCACATGATCCAGACTGCCGAACTCTATGCGATACCGGTGCTGGGCATACGCGAGGACGACCTTGTGTTCTCGGCCGCGAAGCTTTTTTTCGCCTACGGCCTGGGAAACTCGCTCAGCTTTCCGATGTCGGTGGGAGCGACGGCCGTTTTGATGGCCGAGCGTCCGACGCCGGCGAGTGTGTTCCAGCGCATTCAGCAACGCAAGCCGACCATTTTTTACGGCGTGCCGACCCTTTACGCGGCGCTGCTGGCCAGCCCGGAACTCCCCAAACGCGAATCGCTCAATTTGCGCGTGTGCACGTCGGCGGGCGAAGCGCTGCCGGCAGACATCGGCGAGCGCTGGACCAAACACTTCGGCGTGGAGATTCTGGATGGCATCGGATCGACCGAGATGCTGCATATATTCGTGTCGAACCGGCCGGGGGAGGTGCGCTACGGCACGACCGGCAAGGCCGTGCCGGGCTACGCGCTGCGCGTGGTGGACGACGCCGGCAATCAGGTGAAGACAGGGGAGATCGGCGAGTTGCAGATCAACGGACCGACCAGCGCCGCTTGCTACTGGAACAATCGCGCCAAAAGCAGGGCGACGTTCATGGGCGACTGGACGCGCAGCGGCGACAAGTACACCGTGGACGAGGCGGGCTACTATACCTATTCCGGGCGCACCGATGATATGCTCAAGGTAGGCGGCATTTACGTTTCGCCGTTCGAGGTTGAAGGTGCGTTGCTGAGCCATCCGGATGTACTCGAAGTGGCGGTGATCGGCCAGCCGGACGAGGATCAGTTGGTCAAGCCGAAGGCCTATATCGTCACCAAGGCCGGCGTCACGGCGAGTGCCGCACTGGCCGAGCAATTGCAGCAGCACGTGAAGTCAAAGCTGGCGCCGTACAAATATCCGCGATGGGTCGAGTTCGCCAGCGAGTTGCCGAAAACGGCGACCGGGAAGATTCAGCGTTTCAAACTGCGCGCCAAGTCGCAGACGGATTCATAGCAGTTAACAACCAACCGAGGAGATTCGACATGAGCAAGAACCAAGCGTTTCACCGGCGAGGGTTTCTCAAGACCGCTATCGCCGCTGCAGCCGTGGCTGGCGTCGTCAGCCTGCCGAGTTTTGCGTACGCGCAAAGCAAAATAAAAGTCGGCCTGATGCTGCCCTACACCGGCACCTACGCGCAGCTGGGCGTGGCGATCACCAACGGCTTCAAGATGGCCATGTCCGAGTCCGGCGGCAAATTCGGCGGGCACGAGCTGGAGTATTTTACCGTCGATGACGAATCGAGCCCGCCAAAGGCGACCGACAACGCGAATGCGCTGGTGACGCGTGACAAGGTCGACGTGCTGGTGGGCACGGTGCACTCGGGCGTGGTCATGGGTATGGTGAAGGTCGCGCGCGACAGCGGCACGCCGCTCATCATCCCGAATGCCGGAGCGGGTGCTGCAACCGGCTCGCAGTGCGCGCCCAACATCTTCCGCACTTCGTTCACCAACTGGCAGCCTGCCTATCCGATGGGCAAGGTGCTGGCCGATCGCGGCATCAAGAAAGCGGTCACGCTGACCTGGAAATACGGCGCCGGCATCGAAGCCATCGAGGGCTTCAAGGAAGGTTTCAAGAAGGCCGGAGGCACGGTGGTGAAGGAGTTGTTCCTGCCGTTCCCGAGCGTGGAATTCCAACCGCTGCTGACCGAAATCGCCTCGATCAAGCCCGACGCGGTATTCGTGTTCTTCGCGGGCGGCGGCGGGGTCAAGTTGATGAAAGACTGGCAGGCCGCGGGACTGAAGGGCAAGATCGGACTTTACGGTTCGGGCTTCCTTACCGACGGTGTTCTCGATGCCACGGGTAGTGCCGCCGACGGCATAGAGACCACGCTGCACTACGGCGACGGTATCGAAACGCCGAAGAACAAGACTTTCCGGCTCAATTATGCCAAGACCTACAAGCTGCAGCCGGACGTGTATGCGGTGCAGGGCTATGACGCGGGCCTGCTGCTGGTTGCCGGTCTGAAAGCCGTCAAGGGCGACATGAGCAAGAAGAAGGAATTTCTTTCAGCGATGGAAAAGGCCAAGATCGACAGCCCGCGCGGTGCATGGACCATGTCCAAGGCGCATAACCCGGTTCAGGACATCTATCTGCGCAAGGTGGTGAACGGGGAGAACAAGGTGACGGGCGTCGCGCAAAAGGCTCTCGCCGATCCTGCGCGCGGTTGCAAGATGTAAAGGTTGCATCGCAAACCTCATGCTGAAGCAGGGGCCGGCGCAAGCCGGCCTTTGCTTACAGTCTTCCAATTTCCAAATCTTGGCTGCCTTTGATTGAGCGTATCTTGACTGTTTTCGCATCCCGCACCGTGCTTCGCTGATCTGCCATGGACGCAAACACCTTTCTCATCCAGGTGCTGAACGGCATCCAGTACGGCCTGTTGCTCTTCCTCGTGGCGAGCGGGCTCACCCTGATCCTGGGGATCATGGGCATCATCAATCTGGCGCACGGCACGTTCTACATGGTGGGCGCCTATCTCGCGTTCTCGCTGTCCCAGCATTTCGGCAACCTGTGGCTGGCGATGGCCGGTGGGGTCGTGATCGCTGTGGTGATCGGCCTGGTGCTCGAATGGCTGTTGATCAGCCGGCTCTACCATCGTGATCACCTGTATCAGGTGCTGCTCACCTACGGTTTGATTTTGATTTTCGAGGAACTGCGCAGCGTGGTCTTCGGCGACGACGTTCACGGTGTGGCGGTTCCGGAAATACTGCGTGTGTCGATTCCGCTGACAGAGACGCTCAGCTACCCGGTGTACCGTCTGTGGATGTCGGCGGTGTGTCTGGTGCTGGCTGTTGGAATGTATTTCCTGATCCAGAAGACACGCCTGGGCATGATTATTCGCGCCGGCGCGGCAAACCGCGAGATGGTGCAGTCGCTGGGCATCAACATCAATCTACTCTACCGCCTGGTGTTCGCACTGGGCGTGGCGCTTGCGGCGTTCGCAGGCATGATCGCCGCGCCGGTGGCCTCGGTATTCCCAGGCATGGGCAATCAGGTGCTGATCGTATGCTTTGTCGTGGTCGTCATCGGCGGCATCGGTTCGGTGAAAGGCGCGATGCTGGCCGCCATCCTCATCGGACTGGTGGACACCTTCGGCAAGGTTATCAGCCTGGAGATCGGGGGCGTGCAATTGCTGCCTCAGCTCTCCGGCATGATGATCTATGTGCTCATGGCCGGCGTACTGCTGGCACGGCCCGAGGGCTTGTTCGGGAAGCGCGCCTGATGGGCAAGCTGCGTCCCGGAACGATCATTCTGGTGGTTTGCCTGCTTGCGCTGGCTGTGCTGCCGTGGTTCGCCGAGAAGTACTACGTTCAGCTGTTCACCAAAATGATGATCATGGCGATCTTTGCCATGAGCCTGGATCTGCTGGTCGGCTTCACCGGGCTGGTGAGCCTGGGCCATGCAGCGTTCTTCGGCGTCGCAGGTTATGTGCTCGCATTCGCCGCGCCGGAGTACGAGGCGGCCAACCTGTGGGTGTCGCTGCCGCTTGCCATGGCGTGTTCCGGGCTGCTGGCGCTGGTCATCGGCGTGCTGGTGCTGCGCACCTCGGGCATTTATTTCATCATGGTCACGCTCGCTTTCGCGCAGATGGTGTTCTTCCTGTTCCACGACACCGAGTTCGGCGGTGGTGCTGACGGTATCTACGTCTATGCCAAGCCGGTGGCGGCCATCGCGGGTTGGGAGCCATTCACGCTGGAGAACCATACGCACTTTTATTTCGTCGTGCTGGCCCTGCTGGTGCTGGTATACACGGGCCTGCGCATCCTGCTCGATTCGCTGTTCGGGCGGGTCATTGTCGGCATCCGCGTCAACGAGCATCGCATGCGCTCGCTCGGCTACCGCACGTTCCGCTACAAACTCGCGTGCTTTGTGCTCGCCGGCGTTTTGGCGGGCATGGCGGGCTATTTCGCGGCGGCCCAGTTTGGTTTCGTCAATCCTGAGACCCTGGGTTGGCATCAGTCCGGCAGCGTGCTCATGATGGTGATACTCGGAGGCATGGGAACGCTCACCGGCGCGGTGGTCGGGGCGTTTTCGATGATTTTGCTCGAACTCGGCCTGCAGGGCTTGCCGGCTATCGGCGGAATGGATCTGTCCAAACACTGGCAATTGCTCATGGGGGGCTTCATCGTGTGTGCGGTGCTGCTGCTGCCGCACGGCCTGCTCGGTCTGGGGCGGACCGCGTCGCGGCTGCGGCGCAAACCGGCGGAGGCGCGCGATGGCTGAAGCCGTTCTGCGCACGGAGCATCTGTCCAAGCACTTCGGCGGATTGGCCGCAGTGGACAATGTATCGCTGGAGTTTTTCACCGACCAGATCCATGCGGTGATCGGCCCCAACGGCGCCGGCAAGACCACGCTTACCAACCTGCTGTCGGGCGAACTTATCTGCACCTCGGGCAGCATCTATCTGGATGGCGCAGATATCGCAGGCCTGTCGGCCGACCGCATTTCGCAGCGCGGTGTCGGGCGCAGTTACCAGAAGACGAACATCTTTCTGCCGTTTTCGGTATTCGAGAACTGCCGCATTGCGGCCCAGTCGCGCCTGAATAGTTCGATGCGCTTCATCCGGCGGGCGCTCGCCTACCGGGAGGTCGTTCGGGAAGCCGAGCGGGCGCTGGAAGAGGTCGGGCTGGAAGACCGGGCGCAGGTGCCGGCGGCAAGCCTGTCGCATGGAGAGCAGCGGCAGCTGGAAATTGCGATGACGCTCGCCACCCGGCCGCGTATTCTGCTGCTCGACGAACCCCTCGCCGGCATGGGCGGGGAGGAATCCGCGCACATGGTCGAACTGTTGCAAAAACTCAAACCTGCGCATGCCATGCTGCTGGTGGAGCACGACATGGACGCGGTGTTCGCGCTTGCCGACCGACTGACGGTAATGGTGGACGGACGCGTGCTCGAGTCGGGACCGCCCGAGGCGATCCGCGCCAGCGCCGCCGTACAGGAAGCCTATCTCGGTGCCGATGAGGAGTCGCATCAATGAGCGAAGCCGCGCTGATCGATGCCCGCGGCATCCACACCTATTACGGCGTGAGCCACATCCTGCACGGCGTCGATTTCGTCGTGCGTCGAGGCGAAACCGTCGGCCTGATGGGCAGGAACGGCATGGGCAAGACGACGCTGCTGCGGAGCGTGCTCGGTCTGGTGCGGCCGCGCAGGGGCGAGGTACGCATCGCGGGCGTCGATATGACGCAGGCGGCCACGCATGCGATCGTGCGCCAGGGGATCGCCTATGTTCCGGAGGGGCGCGGTATTTTTCCGAACCTGTCGGTGCGCGAGAACCTCGTCATGGCGGCAAGACCGGGCGCGCACGGCCGTCGCGACTGGACGTTCGAGCGGGTGATGGCGACATTTCCCCGGCTGTCCGAGCGCCTGACGCACGGCGGAGCGCAGCTGTCCGGCGGGGAGCAGCAGATGCTGACCATAGGGCGCGCGCTGATGACCAACCCGGACCTGCTGATACTGGATGAGGCAACCGAGGGCCTAGCGCCGAAGATTTCGCGGGAAATATGGGCCATCATCGGCCAGATCAAGCAGGCCGGTATTGCGTCGGTGATCGTGGACAAGAACTTCGCCGCAGTGTCAGCCATCGCCGACCGGGTTCTGATCCTGGTAAAGGGCTCCACCGTCTACGAGGGAAGCAGCGCAGAACTGCGCGCGCAGCCCGATCTGCACCACAAGTACCTGGGCGTATAGACGGCGCACATTTCCGGCGGCTGGACGACAAAGAAAACTCGCCAGTACCTTGACGCGGCATTCTGAAATCGATGCCGCGCCCGTTTGCCCGTTTGCCCGTGTGCCTTAGCGCGCGCTGATATTCAATGCAGGCGCCGGCTTCTTCGGTTTTTTCGGTTTCTTCTCTTCTCTGCGCTGCCTGTCGCGATTACCCATGGTCAACTCCTGGTGTGTTACGGCGTGGTCGATGTCGATAGTGTACCGCGGCTGGACGCCGGCGGAAATCTGTAGGAATGAACCAGGTCGAAGCTTCGTTCCGGCTGGCGCAGGCGGTGCGCTATGCGGGCAGCGGCGCGGTCTGCTTGCCCAGGCGGTGGCCGGCCGAGAGGGCATCCAGATTAATGTCGAGAAAGCTCTTCGGCGTATCCGCGCGCACTGCCTGCTCCAGCGCCTTGCGCTCGCACAGCGTGCCGAGCGCGGCCAATGCACCCAGGGCGACGATATTGGCCACGCGCTCGCTGCCGAGCTCTATGGCCGTACGGCTGAGGGGCAGGTGATGGACCCGATAGTTGCCTTCGGGCAGTTCGGGGCACAGTCGCGTGTCCGCGATCACCAGGGCCCCCGGCTTTAGCAGCGCCCAGGAAGGTTTGACGGCCATGCGGTCTAGCAGCACCAGGCAGTCGAGTGCGGTCGCAAGCGGGTAATCGACTTCCCGGTCCGAAATAATCAGATCGGAATTGCAGTAGCCGCCGCGCGAAGTCGGTTCGTAAGTCTGGGATTGGGCGACGTGTTTGCCGGCGGTGCACAGTGCGTCGGCGAGCATCTTGGCGCACAGGATCAGACCCTGGCCACCGGTGCCGCCGATCCGGATCTCTATTCTGGTGTCGCGCATCAGGCTTTTCATTTGCTGATTCCCGCAGCGGATTTTGCCGCCTTGGCTGCGCGCTGTACGGCAGCCGCCTTGCGGTAGGCTGTGCCGTATTCCGCCCGGTCCGTTTTTGTGAGTACGCCGGTGGGGAGATCGTTCGAGCGGAAAGGCGTATCGACGGTGTCGCGATACGCTTCGGGGCGCAGCTCGCTTTTCTGGCGCAACACCATCTCTGCCGAAGAACCCAATTCATTCTTGCGCCCGAAAATCTCCGTGCAGTCCGACAGCACCTCGACGAATGCGAAGCCCGGATGCGAGAGGCCGGCGCGGATGAGTTCCTTCAGTTTGGGCACGTGATGCGTCACTTCGCGGCCTACAAAGCTTGCGCCGGCAGCCGCCGCCAGCGCACAGGCGTCGAAATTCGGCTCTGCGTTTCCGAGCGGCGTGGTGGTCGTGAGTCGCGTCTCCGAGGTCGTCGGTGACACCTGACCGCCGGTCATGCCGTAGACCTCGTTGTTGAGCATGAGGCAGGTGAGTTTCAGGTTGCGACGGCAGGCGTGGATCAGGTGATTGCCCCCGATGGCGAGGCAGTCTCCGTCGCCGGTGATGACGACGACATGCAAATCCGGTCGCGCGAGCGCGAGTCCGGTGGCGTAGGCGAGTGGACGGCCATGGGTCACGTGAAAGGTATTCGCGTCGATATAGGCCGATAGCCTTCCGGCACAGCCTATCCCGGACACCACCGCGAGCTTGTCTTTGTCGATGCCGAGTTCGTGTATCGCCCACAGCAATGCCCGCAGGGCGATGCCATGGCCGCAGCCCGGACACAGGAAATGCGGCATCATTTCCTTGCGCAGGTAGTCGCGCACATCAAATTCGGCGGCCGAGTCTACGATCGTGCTGCTCATGTCGTCTTCTCCCTGGCTAGCGCTTGCGCGCGCGCGGCAATTTCCTCCGGGCTGATGGCCTCGCCGTCGTAGCGGTGCAGTCCATGTACTCGCTGACTGCCGAGGATGCGCTCGACCTCCAGGCGTAGCTGACCGGCGTTCATTTCCGGCACCAGTACGGCGTGTGCGCCCGCGGTGGCGTCGCGCAGTGCTTTTTCCGGGAACGGCCACAGCGTGATCGGTCGGAACAGGCCCAGGCGCAATCCCTTTGCGCGCGCGATGTCGATCGCGCGCATCGCTGCGCGCGCGCTGATGCCGATGGCGACGATCACCACATCGGCGTCTTCGCAGCCCAGCGTCTCCCAGGAATCGATGGCTTCGCGATGGCGCTCGAATTTTGTAAACAGCCGGCCGAGGTTGCGCGCGACGGCCTCCGGATTCTGCGTCGGAAAGCCGTTTTCGCCGTGAGTCAGCCCGGTGGTGTGCACGCGATAGCCGGCACCGGGGCGCGACATGGCCGGTATGCCGTCTTCGTCCGCGGCGTAAGGCCGATACGTTTCGCGCGGCCCGCTGGCCCATTTGCGCTCGGCCGGTGCGCGATTTTCGCCATCGCTCAGTTCAACGGTCTCGGTCAGCTGCGCGATCACCTGGTCATAGAGCAGCACGACGGGCGTGCGGCAGGTTTCAGCAAGATAGAAGGCGCGTATCGTCTCGGTATAGATTTCGCGCACCGACGCGGGCGCAAGCACGATCATGGGGTAGTCGCCGTGGCTGCCCCAGCGCGACTGCATGATGTCCGACTGGGACGGTCGCGTAGGCATGCCGGTGGAGGGGCCGCCGCGCATGACGTTGACGATTACGCAGGGGATTTCCGCACCGGCTGCGTAGCCGATGTTTTCCTGCTTGAGCGAAAAACCCGGACCGCTGGTGGCGGTCAGGGCCTTGACGCCGCCCATGGATGCGCCGATCACCGCGGCGATCGAGGCGATTTCATCTTCCATCTGCACGAACACGCCGTCCACTTCGGGCAGCAGCCGCGACAGTCTCTCGGCCACTTCGGAGGAGGGCGTGATCGGATAGCCGGCGAAAAAACGGCAGCCGGCAGCGACCGCGCCCAGCGCACAAGCGTGGTTGCCCGATATCAAGCGTAGCGCGGCTCCCGGCGCAGGCGCCTTGTCGATCGCGTTCATGCCTGTGCTCCTTGCGTCGGGACCGCAGTGTCCAGGTGCACGCGTATGGCGAAATCCGGGCACAGCAGTTCGCACAGCCGGCAGCCTGTGCATTTCTCGGGCTGCGCGAGTTCGACTACGCGCTCCTCGTTCAAGCGCAGGCAGCGCTCGGGGCAAAGCTTGACGCAGATATCGCAGCTCTTGCACCATTGCTGCGTAATTTCCAGGCGCACGCTGTATCCCGCTTCCATGGACGCCGGAACAGCTTCGGCAGGCACGGTGGCTACCCCCACCCTGGTGCGCGCTTCGTTGATCCAGCCGCGCCCGAGGCGGAACGCCTCCAGGTTGACCGCGATGGTTTTTTTCGGCACGAACTGCGACAGCGCCTTTTCCCAGTCTTCCGGGGGAAAGTCCAGCGCCGTGGACAAGGCGCCGATCAGCACCACGTTTGCCGCGCGTTCATTACCGAGTTCCTCGGCCATTTGCGTAGCGTCGATCGCATAGCCTTCCGCGACATGTTGTTTGACCTCGGCGGGTGTTTCGCGCGAGTAGCGCAGCGGGGCGCCGGGGCGCCGGTTAAGGCAGGCAAACGGCGGCACAATGCGCTTGGTGTCGCAGATGAAAATGCCGGTGTCCGGTTTCAGATAGGACAGCCAGCGCAGGCCTTCCGCCCACTCGAGCGCGACCAGTATGTCGGCTTCCCCCTTGGGGATGGTCGGCGACCACACCTGCGGGCCGAAGCGCACGTGGCTGAACACGGTGCCGCCGCGCTTGGCCATGCCGTGCACCTCGCTCTGCTTGACTTCGAACCCCTTGGACTGGGCGAGCGAAGCGAGCGCCTTGGAAACCATGATCACGCCCTGGCCGCCCACACCCACGATCAGCACGTTCATCGGTTCCCGCGCTTTGGCCGCCGCGGCGGTCGGCCGCAGCTGTCCGCTTTCGACGCTGCTGCTCGATGCGTTCGACCGGTTCATTGCGTTACTGCCGCTGTCGTTATAGTGGAAGGTGGCTTGATGCAGTCCACGGTGCATACCTGCGCGCACAGCGTGCAGCCGATGCACAAGGACTGATCGATTTTCACCTTGTGCCGGCCCTCGAACGTGTCCTCGCCCCAGGTCATCGCCGGGCAGCCCAGGTTCATGCACGACTGGCAGGCATTGCACTGCTCGTTCACGATGGACAGCGCCGGGCCCTTGATCTTTACGGGGTCGAGCACGCAGGGACGGTTGGAGATGATCACCGACACGCCGCGGTGCGCGATCCCTTCGCGCAGCGTCTGGTACATCTGCGCAAGATCGTAGGAATCGACGGTGCGCACCCATGTCACGCCGATCGCGCGCACCAGGGCTTCATAGTCCACCTTCGGTGCTTCCTCGCCGCGCAGCGTTTTGCCTGTGCCCGGATGCTCCTGGCCACCGGTCATTGCCGTGATGTGGTTGTCGAGCAGCAGGACCGTGATGTTCGCCTGGTTGTAGACCGCGTCGATCAGTCCCGGAATGCCCGCGTGCAGGAAGGTCGAATCGCCGATGGTGGCCATCACCGGTTTGGTGTCGCCGGCCTTGGACATGCCGATCGCGTTGCCGATGGAAGAGCCCATCGAGACTGTCGTGTCCAGTCCGCGCAGCGGATCGAGGCAGGCCAGGGTGTAGCAGCCGATGTCGCCGGCGACCCTGGCGCCCGATGCCCTGACGGCCATGAAACTCGAGGTGTGCGGGCAGCCGGCACACAAAACCGGCGGACGCACCAGCGGCTCCAGCGCCCAGCTGCGATGCTGCGCGCGCGGTTCGAGCACGCCCGCTTGCTCGAAGCCGGCGCGCACGAGTTCGGGCGAAAATTCGCCCATGCGCGAAAAAAATCGTTTCCCCTCTGCCTTGATTCCGAGCGCGCGCAATTCCTTTTCGATCACCGGCTCCAGTTCTTCGACGACGAAAACGCGCTCGACCGACTCGCAATAGCGGCGCAGCAGTCCTTCGGGCAGCGGCCATGAGGCGCCGAGTTTCAGCACGCTGGCGTTGGGCAGCACTTCGCGCACGTAGGGATAGCAGGTGCCGGCGGTGATCACGCCGAAACTCGCGTCGCCGGTTTCCCAGCGGTTGATCGTCGCGGTTTCCAGATATTCCTTCAATTTTTCTTCGCGCTCGATCACGACCGCGTGGCGGCGCCGCGCATGCGCGGGAATCATCACGTTCTTCGAGGGATTCTCGACGAAGGGTCGCGCCGCCACGTCCTTGCGCGGGCCAACCGTGACCGGACTGCGCGTGTGCGAAAGCCGTGTGGTGCCGCGTACGATGACCATGGTGTCGAACTGCTCGGAGAGGTCGAAGGCGAGCTTGGTGTAGTCGAGCGCTTCCTGCGCGTCGCTGGGTTCGAGCACCGGTACGGTGGCGAGCTGGGCGTAGATGCGTGTGTCCTGCTCGTTTTGCGAGCTGTGGATGCCGGGGTCGTCGCATACTGCGAGCACCAGACCGCCGTTGACGCCGATATAGGACTGCGACATGAACGCATCTGCGGCCACATTGAGGCCCACGTGTTTCATCGATGCCAGTGCGCGTTTGCCGGCAAACGCCGCACCCATGGCCACGTCGAGCGCGACCTTTTCGTTGGTGGACCATTGGGCATGCAGATCCTCCGCGGGGTATTCAGCGAGGGATTCCATGATTTCGGTACTCGGCGTGCCCGGATAGGCGGCTGCAACCCGCACGCCGGCTTCCCAGGCGCCGCGAGCGATCGCTTCGTTTCCGGTCAGCGGTCGGACATCTTTGGCCTGATCCCGAGAATTTTCAACTGTCTCCGGCGCTGTACGCATGCGCTGATCCTCCCTGGCGGAAAAACGTAGGTTTCTTCTAGTTGATCCCGGATCATCCTCAAACCGTCCGGACGGCGTTTTGATCTAGATTAAACGGGGCCGACAAAACGAGGGGGCACGGCGGAAAAGGGCGGGATTCACCCGTGTTCAAGTCGCGGGTGGATTGCCTGCGTCGGCGAGCGCCCGGCGCTGGCGCTCGATCAGTTTGAGCATGGTATCCACGGTGATCGATCGGAACGTGGCCTTGGCGATTTCGTCGACCTCGGTCATGACGGCACCCAGTGCGCGACCGACCTCGCTCGAGTCGTCGAACTCGTCGCTCTCGCCAGTGCGCGTGCTGATGTCCTCGAACAGCTCGATCACGTCCATCAGCGTGAGCCGCCGTGCATTGCCGCTGAAGCGGTAACCGCCGCCGACGCCGCGCGCCGACTCGACCAGGCCCGCGCGGCCCAACTCACGCAGGACTTTGGCAAGGTGGTGGGTGGATGCGCCGTATTTTTCTGCGATTTCCGCGGCTGAGAGCTGCCGCCCGGGATTTGCAGCGAATTCAAGTATGCTGAACAAGGCCAGGCTGGTGCTTTTCTGCAATTTCATGGGTAATTCCCAGGCATCAATCCAGGTCTTTTTCCAGCGGGATGAAGGGGGCTGCCATCATGCCCTGGCTGCGGAAGAAGGAGAGTACGAGGCTGTTGTCGCGGCCGAGGAGAGTGCGCACCTTGTGCACACCTGCGTGGCGAAAGCCGTCGCAGATCGCATCCAGCATGCGTGCGCCGACGCCGGCGAGGCGGGCACTGTTGCGTACGCTCAGACCGTAGACCCATCCGCATGGAGCGGAACCGAACTCCCAGTCGCGAATTTCGCCGATGATGAATCCCTGAATGGCATCGCCGTATTCCGCAACCAGAAACAGGCGCTGGCGGGTGCGTCCGCCGCCGTAGCGATGAAACAACTCATACCAGTAGTCGGTTTTTTCCAGGCCGGTTACTTCAGCGTCGATGGCGATGACCTGTCCCAGGTCCGAGGCTTCCGCCTGTCGGACGCGCAATTCCTGCGCGGCAGGGCTCTGCGCTTGGGGCGTGCTCACAAAACCTCCGCAATCACCGTCGACGTGGTGATTTCGCGGTAAAAGCTGATCTGGATCAAAAATAGCATTTGAGTACGAGAATACCATATAATTGATTTACAAGGCAGATGGGCGCTCGTGTCCTAGCCTATTGAATTAAGCGCGACCAGGCCGAAGGCAGTGCACTAAAAAATAGCCGGGGCGGATAGGCGGTTGCGTATCCAACCACATATGAGGAGGCACGATGAAATCCAAGCAAGCTGGTAGCAGCATTAAGCGCGGCCTGGCCGCGGTCGCCGCGGTCTTCACCTTGATGGCCGGCACGGCCATTGCGGCTGACCCTATCAAAGTCGGATCGTTTCTCTCGGTAACCGGACCCGCGGCCTTCCTGGGAGATCCCGAACAAAAGACGCTCGAACTTTATGTCGAGAAAATCAACGCAGCGGGCGGTGTGCTCGGCAGAAAACTGGAACTTGTCGCCTACGATTCGGGCGGCAATGCGGAAAAAGCACGCACTTTCGTCAAACGCCTGATCGAGCAGGACAAGGTCGACGTGATCGTGGGCGGATCGACCACAGGCGAGACCATGGCGGTGGTGCCCTTGGTCGAAGCTGCACAAGTCCCCTTCATTTCGCTTGCAGGCGCCGTTGTGATCGTCGAGCCGGTGAAGAAATGGGTGTTCAAGACACCGCATACCGACCGCATGGCGTGCGAGAAGATTTTCATCGACATGCAGTCGCGCAAGTTCTCCAAGATTGCGCTCATTTCCGGGCCCGGCGGCTTTGACAAGTCAATGCGCGGCCAATGTCTGGGCGTGGCGAAGAAATATGGTATCGAGGTCATTGCCGATGAGACGTATGGCGGTGGTGATACCGACATGACCGCCCAGCTGACGAAGATCAAAAATACGGCGGGCGTGCAGGCGGTGCTGAACGCAGGTTTCGGACAGGGTCCGGCGATCGTCACCAAAAACTACCGGCAGATCGGCGTCAGCATGCCGCTGTACCAGTCGCATGGCGTTGCGTCGAAAGAATTCATCAAGCTCGCCGGACCGGCAGCAGAAGGCGTGCGCCTGCCGGCTGCGGCCCTGCTGGTTGCTGACAGCCTGCCGCAAAGTGATGCGCAGCGGTCGGTGGTGGTGAGCTACAAGAATGAATACGAATCGCGCTTCAAGTCCGAAGTCTCGACCTTCGGCGGTCACGCCTATGACGGCCTGTACATTGTGGTCGAAGCGATGAAGAAGGCGGGCGGGACGGACAAGGCCAAGGTGCGCGACGCGATCGAGGCGACGCACGGCTTCATGGGCACGGCGGGCGTCTTCAACATGTCGCCGACCGACCACATGGGCCTGGACCTGAGCGCGTTCCGGATGCTCGAAGTCAAAGGAGGCAACTGGACTCTGGTCAAGTAGCGCACACCTGCCGGGGATGGAGGAGGTGGTCGCAACATGAGTGCGCAGTTTGTCCAGTACCTGCTCACCGGGCTCACGGTGGGCGCGATCTACGCTTTGGTCGCGCTCGGCTTCTCCATCATTTTCAACGCCAGCCACGTCATTAACTTCGCCCAGGGCGAATTCGTGATGATCGGTGGTATGGCGACCGTGTCGCTAAGCGCGGCGGGATTGCCCTATCTTTTGGCGATCCCGCTTGCGATCGTGGCGGCGGCGCTGGTCGGTCTTGCGCTGGAGAAATTCGCAGTCGAACCTGCACGCGGCGCTTCGGTGGTCACGCTGATCATCATCACCATTGGTGCATCCATTTTTCTGCGCGGTCTGGCCATGGTGATCTGGGACAAGCGTTTTCATGCGCTTAAGCCGTTTACCGGCGATACGCCCATCCCCATCGGTGGCGCGACCATACTGCCGCAGAGCCTGTGGGTGCTCGGAGTCACGCTTGCGATCGTGCTTGCACTGACCTGGTTTTTCGGGCGCACCCTTCTGGGCAAGGCGATGCTCGCCACTTCACACAACCGCCTCGCCGCGCAACTCGTGGGTATCAACGTGCGCATGGTGCTGTTCGTTTCATTCGGCCTTTCCGCGGCGCTCGGTGCGGTCGCCGGCATACTGATCGCGCCGATTACGACCACCTCCTATGACGTCGGCGTGATGCTCGGTCTGAAAGGTTTTGCGGCCGCGATTCTCGGCGGTTTGGGAAGTGGTGTCGGCGCGGTGGTTGGCGGCCTGGTGCTGGGTATCGCCGAGACCATGAGCGCGGGCTACCTGTCTTCGGCCTACAAGGACGCCATTGCGTTCGTGATCATCCTCGTGGTCCTGTTTTTCCTGCCGAGCGGGCTGTTTGGCAAGCGCGGCGGCGAGCGCGTTTAGACCATGCAGTCGCGCCCGATATTAGTAGGTCTGGCCTCGCCGCGAACCGGAGGAATGCTCGCGCTTGCCGGAGTAATCGCGCTCTTGCCGCTGTTTCTGAGCAACAAATACTTTTACGATATCGTGGTGCTGGTGGGCTTGAACGCGATCGTCTGCGTTGGTCTGAATCTGCTCATTGGTTACGCCGGGCAAATCAGCCTCGGTCACGCCGGCTTCTTTGGTGCGGGCGCCTACGGATCGGCGATTCTCGCCTCGCGCTTTGGCTGGCCGCCGATCGCGGCCATGCTCGCGACCACGCTCGCGGTAGCCTTGCTCGCCTATCTCGTCGGGCGCCCCATTCTGCGGCTCAAAGGCCACTATCTCGCCATGGCCACGCTCGGCATGGGGATCATCGTTTTTATGGTCATCACCACGGAAGATGCCTACACCGGCGGTCCGGATGGAATCGCAGTGGTGCCTTTCAGCATCGGCGGTTACGTGCTCCAGGGAGAGCGCGTCTGGTACTGGGTGGTCGGGGCCCTGCTGCTGCTCGCCGTATGGCTCGCACAGAATCTGATTGACTCCCCGGCGGGACGGGCATTGCGCGCGCTGCACAGTTCCGAGGTCGGCGCCGAAGTTGTCGGGATCAACGCCGCCAAGCATAAAGTAATGGTGTTCGTGATTTCGGCTGTGTTCGCTTCAGTCGCAGGCAGCCTGGCAGCGCATTACTCCGGCTTCATTACGCCGGGCAAGGCCACGTTTCTGCATTCGATTGAATTGGTGACCATGGTGGTTTTCGGCGGCATGGCCTCGACGTTCGGCGCGGTGGTCGGTGCGGCCGTGCTCACTACCCTGCCGCAACTGCTGGCAGTGTTCGAAGACTATGAAATGATGGTATTCGGCGCGGTGATGATGGGCACCATGATCTTCCTGCCGCGCGGCGTGGTGCCCAGCATTGCGCGCCTGTTTCAGGCGCGCAGCAAGCAGCAAATAGGCGACAAGGAGAGCGGCGCATGAGCCTGCTCCGCGTCGAGTGCCTGTCTAAGAAGTTCGGTGGCGTGAACGCCATCGACGATTTGAGCTTCGACATCCCCCCGGGGGCGGTGTACTCGATCATCGGCCCCAACGGCGCCGGCAAGACCACGCTGCTTAACCTGCTTACCGGCGTCTACGTGCCGTCCGCAGGGAGCATTGTGTTCGACGGGCATGACCTGACCGGACGCGCACCCTATGAATACGCGAGCCACGGGGTTGCGCGCACCTTCCAGAATCTGCAGGTGTTCTTCAATATGAGTGCCCTCGAAAACGTAATGGTCGGGCGCTATATGCACGAACGCTGCGGGCTGGCGTCCACGCTGATGCGCATGCCGCGTCTTTCGCGCACCGAGCGCGCCTGCCGCGAGGAGGCCGCCGAACTGCTGCGTTACGTGGGCCTGCGGGACTATCTGTCGGTGGGTGCCGACGCCATGCCCTACGGCGCGCTGAAGCGGCTCGAGATCGCGCGCGCGCTCGCAACCAGGCCGAAACTGATGCTGCTAGACGAGCCGGCAGCCGGGCTCAATCCGACGGAAGCGCTGGAACTCGATGACTTGATCGGCAGGCTCACCGGACGCGGCGTGACCGTCGTGCTGGTGGAGCACAATATGCGGTTGGTGATGGGGGTTTCCGACAATATTCTCGTGCTCGACTATGGGCGCAAGCTCGCTGAAGGCCCGGCGCTTAGCGTGCGCAACGACCCGAAGGTGATCGAAGCCTATCTGGGAAGCGATATTGCGCGTGATGGCAGCTATGGCAAGGACATTGCCGACGTAGTCTCGGTGGCGGTGGAGATGCATCGATGATGCTCGAGGTAGAAGGACTGGGCAGCCACTACGGACGCATACCGGCGCTGAAGGGCATCGACCTGCACGTGGCCGAGGGTGAACTGGTGGCGCTGGTGGGCGCCAATGGGGCCGGCAAGACAACACTGCTGCGCGCGCTCTCTGGCGTGCAGCCGGTAAGCGCGGGACGCGTGCGCTTCGAGGGCGCGGACATCACCACTGCCGCCCCCGACAAGCGCGTGCGCCTGGGCATCGTGCAGGTGCCGGAGGGGCGGCAGGTATTCGCCCCCCTGTCGGTGGAGGACAATTTGCGCCTGGGTGCCTATCTGCGCAGCAAGGCGGAGGCCGCGCTCGGGATCGAGCGCGTGTACACCATGTTTCCGGTGCTGAAGCAAAAGCGCAGAGAGCCGGCCGGTACGCTATCGGGCGGGCAACAGCAGATGCTCGCCATGGGCAGGGGATTGATGGCCCTGCCCAGGCTGCTCTTGCTCGACGAGCCGAGCATGGGGCTCGCGCCCAAGCTGGTAGAAGAGATCTTCGCCTGTGTGCGTGCGCTCAAATCCGCATCGACGACGATCTTTCTGGTGGACCAGAACGCGCGCGCGGCCTTGTCGGTCGCCGACCGCGCCTATGTGCTCGAGACCGGCCGGGTGGTGCTTGCCGGCAGCGGCGCAGAATTGCTCGAAGACGATCAGGTGAAAGAGGCTTACCTTGGCTTGTAGGCAGGCTAGGCGAGGTGTGCCAGCGGCAGCGCGGTCGTGTCTTTCACGCGCTCGAGCGCAAAACTGGACTTCACTTCGGTAATTCCCGGATGCTTGAGCAGCGAATTCATCACAAAGCGCGAGTAGTGCTCCAGGTCCTCCACGTGGACCCGCAGCAGATAGTCCAGATCGCCCGTCATGGAATAGCAGGCGACGACCTCCTGCCAGTTCTGCACCGCGCGCGCGAATGCCTTGACCGCACCTTCGCCGCGCTTCTCAAGCTTGACGGAAACGTAGGCTAACAGGCCGAGACCGACCTTGAGCGAATCGACCAGCGCCACATACTGGCGGATCACGCCGCTGTCCTCCAGGCGCTTGAGCCGGCGCAGGCACGGGGAAGGCGAAAGTGCGACACGTTCGGCGAGTTCGAGATTGCTCAGCCGGCCTTCTTTTTGCAGGATTTCGAGGATTTTTCGGTCGGTTCGGTCAAGTCGAAAATCTGGCATTAAACACCTCGTATTGGCTTTATGTGAGAAATTATATGCTAAACATACCCCCTATGAGGACGAAATTGGCAAGCACTGTGCGCGCGGCGCGGTCTATGATCTGAACCCACTGAACCAGTATTCAGGCGGGGTTCCGCGCCCATGCGGCGGGACAGTTCCCCGTTTGCATCCAAAGGAGAAGACGTTATGCACATGAGCCTGACCAGAGAAACAGTCGGGATTGCATCCTGGGCGCGCAAGGCGGTGCAGCCGTGAACGCGCCTGAGAAATCTGCGGCGCTTGCGACATCCGGCAAACGCGCGACCTACTGCTACCAGTGCGTGGCCGGCCCCGACCTGCTCACGGTTAAGGTCGTCGACGGCGTGGCCACCGAAGTGGAACCGAACTTCGCCGCCTGCGGAGTGCATCCGGGTGGCGGCAAGGTGTGCGTGAAAGCCTACGGCCTGGTGCAGAAGACCTACAACCCCAACCGCGTGCTGACGCCCATGCGGCGCAGCAATCCGAACAAGGGGAGAAACGAGGACCCCGGCTTTGTTCCGATATCCTGGGACGAAGCGCTCGATACCATCGCTGCGAAGCTGCGTGGCGTCAGGGAGGCGGGACTGCTCGACGCATCCGGATATCCCAAAGTGGCGGCGAATTTCGGCGGCGGCGGCACGCCGCAGTCCTACATGGGCACGTTTCCCGCGTTCCTCGCCGCGTGGGGGCCCATCGACATGGGATTCGGCTCGGGGCAGGGGGTGAAATGCACCCACTCCGAGCATCTGTACGGAGAATTCTGGCATCGCGCGTTCACCGTTTGTCCCGATACGCCGATGTGCAACTACGTCATTTCCTGCGGCGCGAATGTGGAAGCGTCCGGCGGCGTCGTAGGCGTATGGCGCCACGCCAACGCGCGCGAGCGCGGCATGAAACGGGTGCAGGTCGAGCCGCATCTGTCGGTAACGGGCGCGTGCTCGGCAGAATGGGTGCCGATCAAGCCCAAGACCGATCCGGCATTTTTGTATGCACTGGTACATGTGCTGCTGCACGAGGTCGCGCGCGAGCGCCTGGACATCGAGTTTCTCAAGCAGCATTCCAATTCGCCTTATCTGGTCGGCGCGAACGGATTTTTCCTGCGCGACGCGGAGACGAAAAAACCGCTGCTGTGGGACCTGAAGCGCAACGCCGCGGTGGCGCACGACACGCCGGGTTGCGATCCCGCCCTGGAAGGCACTTTTACCTGCGATGCGATAGAAATCGGTCCCGACGCCGAGGTGCTTGCGAAGGGCAGGCTGGAGGGCAGTCCCGCATTCAGCAAACTCGTGGCGCACGTGCAGCCCTACTCGCCCGAGTGGGCCGCCGGCATCTGCGACGTGCCCGCGACGACCATGCGCCGCATCGCCAACGAGTATCTCGATCACGCGCAGGTCGGCGCGACCATCGAAATCGAGGGCAAGACGCTGCCCTACAGGCCGGTGTCGGTCAGCCTGGGCAAGACCGTGAACAACGGCTGGGGCGGCTTTGAGTGCGTATGGGCGCGCACGCTGCTTGCGGTGCTGGTGGGCGGCCTTGAAGTCCCGGGTGGAACACTGGGAACGACGGTCAGACTCAACCGGCCGCTGGCAGAGCGGCTGGAGAGCGTGACGCCGGGACCGGACGGATTCATGCACTATCCGATGAATCCCACCGACCGCGAAACCTGGAGCCCGCGGCCGAATATACGCAACGCCTATCGCACCATGGTGCCGCTCGCCGCGAACGGGCCCTGGAGCCAGGCGCTGGGTCCGACGCATTTCTCCTGGATGTTCCAGAAGGAGACACCCAAGGGCCTGCCCACCGTCACGCTGCCCGAGGTCTGGTTCGTCTATCGCACCAACCCGGCGATATCGTTCTGGGACACCAAGGGCGTGTCGGCGACGATGGCGCGCTTTCCCTTTGTCGTCGCCATGGCCTATACGCGCGACGAGACCAATCACATGGCGGACATTCTGCTGCCGGACGCGACCGACCTGGAGAGCCTGCAGCTGATACGCATCGGCGGCTCCAAATATATCGAGCAGTTCTGGGAGCACGAGGGTTACGCACTGCGCCAGCCGGTGGTCACGGCACAGGGCGAAGCGCGCGATTTCACCGATATCGCTACGGAACTTGCGCGTCGCACCGGCCTGCTCGAAGACTACAACGCAGCAATCAACCGCGGCGCGGCAGGCGTGCCGCTCAAGGGCGACGGCTGGGATTTTTCGCTCGACACTGCAACTTCGCACGGCCGCGACGAAATCTGGAACGCGGTGTGCAAGGCGGCGAGTGCCGATCTGACGAATGGCAAGGAAATTCACGACCTGGAATGGTGGAAGGAAAACGGACTCGCCACCAAGCCGTTCGCGCATGCGGACTGGTATTTGTATCCGACCATGGTGGCGCAGGGCCTGCGATTCGAAATGCCCTATCAGGAACGCCTGTACCGGATCGGCAAGGAGCTCGGCAACCGGCTGCACGAAAACGACATGCAGTGGTGGAACGAGCAGCTTGCGGAGTACCAGACTTTGCCGGTGTGGAAGGATTTTCCCGGCTTGTGGGAAAAGTCCCTGCTGAAGATGGGCGGAACGACCAAGGATTATCCGTTCTGGCTGCTGACCTCGCGCAGCATGCAGTATTCCTGGGGCAACAATGTCGGCATCCAGCTGATCAAGGAAGTGGCCGACAACGTGTCCGGACACCGCGGCGTCATCATCAACACCGGTGTCGCGCGGGAGTTGGGCGTGGAAGACGGCGACATCGTCGAGATCGCCACGCCATTGAACAAGGTCAGCGCGAAGGCGGTGGTGCGCCAGGGCATACGCCCGGATACCTTGCTGCTGATCGGGCAGTTCAGCCATTGGGTGACGCCCTTCGCCAAGGATTTCGGCGTGCCGAGCATGAATTCGCTGGTGCCGATGTCCATGGAACTGACCGATGCCACCGGCTCGGGGGCCGACGTGGTGCGCGTGAGTGTCAAGCGCGCAGGGGGTGGAAAATGACCCGCTGGGCCATGGTCGCCGATCTGCGCCGCTGCGTCGGCTGCCAGACCTGTACCGCCTCCTGCCGACAGACCAACGCGACCCCGCCGGGGGTGCAGTGGCGACGCGTGCTCGACATGGAGGTCGGCGAATATCCGAACGTGAAGCGCAGCTTCGTGCCGGTCGGTTGCATGCATTGCGAGGACCCGCCGTGCATGCACGTGTGCCCGTCCACCGCGACCAAGAAACGGCCGGACGGCATCGTGACCATCGACTACGACCTGTGCATCGGTTGCAGCTATTGCGCGGTCGCCTGTCCGTATCAGGCGCGCTACAAGACCGACCTTGCGAGTTTCGCCTATGGAAAGGCAACGGCTTCCGAAGAGCAGGGCTTTGATCCCAAGCGACTGGCGGTGGCGACGAAGTGCACCTTCTGCGTCGACCGCATCGACGCCGGACTGGCGAAAGGGCTGAAGCCCGGCATCGATCCCGAGGCCACGCCAGCCTGCGTCAACAGTTGCATCACGCAGACGCTGAGCTTTGGTGACTTCGACGATCCGGACAGCAATATTTCGCAACTGCTCGCCGAAAATCAGACCTTCCGCATGCACGAGGAACTCGGCACCGGTCCGGGTTTTTACTACATCTGGGATAAGAAGGAGACCGTATGACAAAGGACGAATTCGGACCCAATCCCTGGCACCAGACCAACTGGGATTTTCGCGCCGCCTTCAATTTCATGTTCGGCAGTGCAGGAGCCGGCTTGCTCGTCGCCGCGGCGCTCTCGGGAGCGGCGGGTAACGCGCTGCGCGCCGAAATGCTGCTGGGAATGGCGCTGATCGGCGCCGGACTGGTTTCGGTGTGGTTTGAAATCGGACGGCCCCTGCGCGCGCTGAATGTCGGATTCAACCCGTTCACTTCGTGGATGACACGCGAGTCGTTTGCGGCGGGTCTGGTGTTTGTGCTGGGCCTGGCTGCGGCCTGGCTGGGCAGCCAGCCGCTGGCGCTGGCCGCGGCGCTGGCCGCACTGGCGTTTGCGTATTGTCAGGGCCGCATACTGCAGGCCGCCAAAGGCATACCGGCGTGGCGGGTGCCGGCTCTGATATGGCTCATATTCGCGACCGCGCTGGCCGAAGGCGCGGGCTTGTACGTCGCAGTGACCGTGCTGGCGGGAAGATCCGCCGGGATTGCGATGAGCTATCTCGCGATTGCGCTGATCGCGCGTGCCATCGTCTGGTCCATGTATCGGAACGGTGTCGCGAAAACTGCAGTGCGGGCAGCGAAAGCAAAGCTGGAAGGCGCGGGCAAGGTTCTCATCCAGTTCGGAACCATCGCGCCGCTGGCGCTGATGCTGATCGGATGGCTGGCGCCGAATTTTGCGCGCGTTCTCCTTCCCTTGGCCGGCCTTGCAGCGCTGGCGACAGGCTGGCAATTCAAGTTCGTCTTGATTACGCGTGCTGCCTATAACCAGGGCTTTGCACTGCCGCACTTGCCGGTGCGCGGGACCCGGTAACGCCATCCGGGACTATCGAAAGGAACGACGGGAGTCAGCAGCATGGCCAAATCGCCAAATTCAAAATCCGACGCTGCATCGTTGAGCGTCGAGGCAGGCGCTCTATTCCGCCAGGCTGCGGCCGCCGGCCGCGAAGCGCTGAACAGCGCAGAGCTGGACCGCCTGTTGTCGGGCCTGACGATGGCGTTCCAGGAAGACGCGGCACCGGCGCAGACCACGGTCGAATTGCGCATCAGCCTCAACAATACGCGCGAGTTCGGCATGGTGCTCAGTGCCGGTACGGGCGGGCTGGATGCGGAACTGGATGACAGCAATTTCAGGAAAGATCGTGCCTCGGTCTATGCTGCAACGGAATTGACGGATGCCGAGGATTTTCTCGGACTGTTCAGACGCACGCTTGCCTATCAACGGCTGGTGCGCGCGGGAATGCCGCCGCCGGACGCGAAGTTGAAAGCCTGCTTCGAACAACTGCTGATTCTGGCGCGCAGCTATGCGCCGGGCCAGGCGGGCGCGACTTTCGTGCTGCGCAATCTCGAACTGAATCCGGTTCATGTGGGCAAGCAACTGCTGGTGCGTGGTGCGCGCTGCGAATTCGCCGAACCAGGCGCAACCCGCTTGCCGCGGCCGATACACAAAATCGACAAGCTGATTCACCCGTCCTCGATAGGCATCATCGGCGTTTCGGCCAGCGGCATGAATTTCGGCCGCATCATCCTGCGCAACCTGATGGGCAGCGGTTACAGCAAGGAGCGCATGACCATCATCCGCCCGGGCGAAAAGGAAATCGACGGGGTCAAGTGCGTAGAAAGCCTGAAAGCGCTGGAGGGGAAACTCGATCTGCTGATCGTCGCGGTCGCAGCCAGCGCGGTCTACGATCTGGTCGATGAAATCATCGAGACCGGCGCGGTGGAATCGGTCATGCTGATACCGGGCAGCCTGGGAGAGACCAGGAAGAGCAGGGAGCCTGCCGCCGCACTGGCCGCGAGGATCAACGCTGCGCATGCCAAGGAAGACGGCGGCCCGGTATTTCTCGGCGCCAACTGCCTGGGCGTGGTGTCGCACCCGGGGTCCTATGACTCCTGGTTCATTCCGCTGGAGCGACTGCCCAAGCCGCAGAAGAAACCCGAGAGAAACTCGGTCATGCTGAGCCAGAGCGGCGCTTTCATGATTACCCGGCTGAGCCAGAATCCATGGCTCGATCCGCGCTACATGCTGGCCCTGGGCAACCAGACCGACCTCACCCATGGCGATATGCTCGGCTACTTCGCCGAACGGCCGGAGATCGAAACCATCGGCATTTATGTCGAAGGCTTCAAGGATCTGGACGGACTCGATTTCGCCAAAGCGGTGCGCAAGGCGGTGCTCAACGGCAAGCAGGTGGTCGTATACAAATCCGGCAAGACTGCGCCGGGCGCGGGCGGGGTCATGGGCCACACAGCTTCCATAGCCGGCGGTGCGATCCTGTTCGATTCGGTCGTGCGCCAGTCCGGCGCGATCGTGGCCGAGGACTTCACCAGCTTCGATGACCTGTTTTACATCGCAGGGGCTTTCCACCGCAAGAATATCCACGGATCCAGACTGGGTGCAATCAGCGGCGCGGGCTTCGAGGCCGTGGGCATGGCCGACTCCATCGAGTCGGATAATTTCGCCATGGAAATGGGCGCACTGGACGCCGATACCGTCAAGCGCGTGGAAGAAATCCTGGTCGCGAAGAAACTGGATGCGCTGGTCGAGGTCAGAAACCCCATCGACATCAATCCCGGCGCCGACGACGAAGCCCATCTGCAGATCACCGAAGCCTTCCTGCTGGATCCGAATATCGACGCGGTCGTGGTCGGACTGGACCCGACGGCGCCGTCGGTGCGTGCGCTGGAGGAGAGCAAACTGCGGCCCGGTTACGACCTTACGGACGCGAAAAGCACCGTGCACCTGATGCCGCCCATCGCCGATCGCAGCGACAAACCCGTCGTCGGCATCGTCGATGGCGGCAAACTCTACGACGCGATGGCGGCGCAGCTGATGGACAAGGGCGTATGCGTGTTCCGCAACAGCGGGCGCGGCACCAAAGCGCTGGTGCGCTACTTCGAGGCACGCAGGTATGCTGAAAGCCTGCGTCAGCGCCAAGCCAGGATTTGAACCGGAACCGACCGATACGACACAAGGAACCCGCATGAGCGACACAAAGCAAACCGAACTGACTGCAACGCGCCGCGTCGACAGCGACGCTATGGGTGCAGCGATCAAGGATATCTTCCGGGCGGCGCACAGCGAGGGCCGGAGCACGCTGTTCGAGCATGAAGTCTACCGGCTGCTTACCGCGGCCGGCATCGCCTCGACGCCAAGATACGAGGTGATCGCCAGCGGGGCCGAGCCGGGGGACGAACTCCTGGCGTCTTTCCCCGGAAGCCGAGTGGTTGTGAAGATCGTCTCCGGCAGCATTGCCCACAAGTCGGACGTGGGCGGGGTCGCCGTCGTGCCAAACCAGCCGAAGGCGGTACGAGCCGCTTGCAAAAAGATGCTGACGGAACTGCCGGCAGCGGACATCGCGGGGGTAATGCTCACGGAGTTCATCGAAGCGGACGCAGCGGGCGCCGGCAGCGAGCTCCTCGTCGGCATCCGCAACACGCGCGAGTTCGGCATGATCCTCAGCGCCGGGATTGGCGGCGTAGACACCGAGCTCCATGCCGGAAGCACCCGCCGGGGGCAGGCGGTCGTATCTGCCTCGACCGCGCTGACCACTGCCGAGGAATTCCTCGATATTTTCAAACCGACGATTGCCTACCGGAGGATCGCCGGACTGACGCGCGGGGGCCGCCGGCTGGTGGCGGATGAAACGCTCCTCCATTGCTTCGGCGCCTTCATCCGCCTCGCAAACGCCTGCTCGGTGGGCAACCCCGAGACGGACTTCGTCATCGAGGAACTGGAGGTCAATCCCTTCACCTGCTCGGCCGGCTCGCTCGTCGCGCTCGACGGATTGTGCCGCTTCGGCCGGCCGCAGAGGGTCCGCCCGCCGCGGCCTCAGGGCAAGATCGACAAGCTGCTGCACCCGGCTTCGATCGGAATCATCGGTGCGTCCGCCACGCGCATGAACTTCGGCCGGATCACCCTGAAGAACATCATCGCATCCGGTTACGATCGGTCGCGCCTGCTCGTCATCAATCCCGACGGCCAGGAAGTCGATGGCGTGCGCTGTGCGCCGAGCCTGGAAGCGCTGGAGAGCAAGCTGGACCTGCTGATCCTCGCGGTGACTGCCGACGTCGCCTTCGGCATCATCGATGAGGTGATCAGGACCGATGCCGTGGAATCGGTGCTGCTGATCCCCGGTGGCATGGGGGAAACCGAGGCGAGCAGGGAGCCCGCCCGGCGGATGCTGGCGACGATCGACGACGCCCGGCGGGCGACAGGCCGCGGACCGGTATTCGTCGGCGCGAACTGCCTGGGTATCATCTCGCACCCGGGCAACTACGATTCGTGGTTCATTCCCGAGGAACGCCTGCCGAGAACCCAGAAGAAGGCGCAACGCACTTCGGCACTGATCAGCCAGAGCGGCGCCTTTTTGGTCACGCGGCTGAGCAAGAACGCATGGCTCGACCCGGCCTACATGGTCGCCTTGGGCAACCAGAACGACATCACGCACGGCGACATGGTCGAGAACTTCGCAGCCAACCCGGACATCCACGTGATCGGGGCCTACGTCGAGGGATTCAAAGACCTCGACGGGCTGGCCCTGGCGCGGGCCGTGCGCAAGGCGACCCTTGCCGGCAAGCAGGTCGTCATTTACAAGGCCGGACAGTCCGTCGCGGGCAAGCAGGCCGCGATGGGTCACACGGCTTCGATCGCGGGTGACTACGAGGTATGCCTGTCCGTGCTCACGCAGGCCGGCGCGCTGATCGCGACGGACGTCAGCGAATTCAGCGACCTGTTCTACATTGCGGACTGCATGAGCAAGAAGGTCGTCCGTGGCAAGCGACTCGGCGCCTTGGCCGGCGCGGGATACGATACGGTGGCCATCGGCGACAGCATCCAGGTGGGCGACTTCTCCATGTCTCTGGCCGCGATCGGACCATCGACCCGGGAGCGGCTGGTAGCGGTCCTGAAGTCCAAGAAGCTCGATGCGCTCATGGAAGTCAGGAACCCGTTCGACATCAACCCGGCGGCGGACGACGAGGTTCACCTGCTTTGCACCGAGGCCATGGCAGCCGAGCCGGACGTCGATTCGGTCGTCGTCGGACTCGATCCGACCTCTCCCGTGGTCAGGTCACTCAAGAAGAGCGCGCGGGAGGGCTACGACATCGACAGCCCGGAGAGCATCGTCCAGACGCTGCCGGTTCTGGTCGCCTCCTGTCCGAAACCCATCGTCAGCTTCATCGACGGAGGCCCGCTGTTCGACCCGATGGCCGACAAGCTGATGGAGCAGGGTGTCTGCGTCTTCCGCTCCAGCGAGCGCGCAACGCGGGCGCTCGTCCGCTATACCGAGGTGCGGCTCCGCGCGGCGCGCCTGCGTGGCGAGGCAACGCCTGGCGGCTAGCCGTAGCTCCACCGTAACCGAATACGTTTAAACGCATACTGCTGTGAATTAGCCCCTCGATCCCGAGTTGTATTGGCATAGCGGGCGCAGTGCGCCCGGTGAGTGCGGTCGCGGCTTCCGGTGCATGGCAGGCGCTTATATTTGGAGAGTAATATTAGGCATGTGAAATGAAAGGTCGCCGCTAGCAATGACTGCGGCGCAGCCGGGTTCGGGCGACAGGACTGGACAAGTATTTACACAAAGAGGAGGCAGCATGGGTGTTCCTACCAAGAAAAGCCGTAGCGCGGCAGCCAAGAAACCGAACGCGTTGCGCAAGTCCGTGCCCAAACGCGCGGCAGGCGCATTCAAGTTCGACGCGGCGGCGGAAACCATGCCGCGCGCCGAGATCGCGAAACTGCAGCTGCGCAGGCTCAAGACGAGCATCAAGAATGCGTACGACAATGTGCCGTTTCATCGCCGGCGCCTGAAGGCACTGGGCTTCGAACCCGGCGACCTGAAGCACCTGGATGATCTGGCCGGCCTCCCGTTCACGCTTAAAACCGATCTGCGCGACCACTATCCCTTCGGCATGTTCGCCAGGGCGCGTACCGAAGTGGTGAGGCTGCACGCGTCCTCGGGGACGACCGGGAAGCCGACCGTGGTGGGCTACACCGCAAAAGACATTTCCACCTGGGCCGACTTGATGGCGCGCTCCATGGCCTGCGCCGGCGGCCGGCCGGGTGACGTAATTCACAACGCCTACGGCTACGGATTGTTTACGGGGGGCCTCGGCGCGCATTACGGCGCGGAACGCCTGGGGGCGACGGTCGTGCCGATGTCCGGCGGCAGTACCGAGCGCCAGATCGTGCTGATCACCGACTTTGGCGCGCGCGTGTTGTGCGCGACGCCGTCCTACGCACTAGCGATCGCCGAGGTGGCGGAGAAGGAGGGGGTGGATCTGCGCAAGTCCAAACTCGAAATCGGCATATTCGGCGCCGAGCCATGGAGTGAAGCCATGCGGCACGAGGTCGAGGCGCGTCTGGGACTCAAGGCGGTCGATATCTACGGATTGTCGGAAATCATGGGGCCGGGCGTTGCCTGCGAGTGCGCGGAAGCGCAGGCCGGCTTGCACGGCTGGGAGGATCATTTCCTGTTCGAAGTGATTGATCAGGACAGCGGCAAGGTGGTCAAGGAGGGCGAGGCGGGCGAACTGGTGATCACCACGCTTACCAAAGAGGCCTTGCCGATGATCCGCTACCGCACGCGCGACATCACGCGCTTGAGCACCGAGCGCTGCGCCTGCGGACGCACGCATGTGCGCATTAAGCGCATCACGGGCCGCAACGACGACATGCTGATCATACGCGGGGTGAATGTCTACCCGTCTCAGATCGAGGCCGTGCTGGTGGGATTGCCGGACGTCGCGCCTCACTATCAGCTGGTCGTGGAGAGAAAAGGCACACTGGACCACCTGACCGTGGAAGTGGAGTTGATGCCCAATGTCGTACCGACCGCCGAGCAGCGCAAAGTCGTGGGCGAGACGGTTCGTCATCACATCAAGTCGATCATCGGTGTCACCGCCGACGTGCTGGTGAAGGAGCCGGGCGAAATCCCGCGCTCCATGGGCAAGGCGGTGAGGGTGCGCGACCTGCGGCCCAAGCTCAGCTGACCCGGATCAGGGCTTGGGCGAGTTGAAAAACTGCATCCCGTACGGCGGCGGGAGGGTTTTTCTTGACGGCAGCAGGATAAATAGGTATTGTGGTACTACAATACCATATTAAGCCTAAACAGGAACAACCGCCCATGGAATTCCAGCGACAGACGAACAAACGCTTGTATGAGGAGCACGTTGCGACCCTGCAACTGCTAAGCCGTGTCGAGCGCACGGTCACCGGCCGTGCCGGCGCATATCCGCCGGCCGCGGGCGACGGCGAATGGGCCGCGTTCGCGCGCAGCGTAATCTCGGCGATCGACGTCGAGGTCGCCAGACACTTTGATTTCGAGGAGCGGGACTTGTTTCCGCTGCTGGAAGACGCGGGGGACGGGGATCTGGTGGCCTTGCTCAACGAAGAGCATGTCACCATCCGTGCAGTGGCGCAATCGGTTGCGGACCTGCTGCGACAGTCGCTCAGCGCCGAGTTGCCAGCGCAGCAGTGGCAGACCCTGAAGACCCTGGCGCTGGAATTCAGCGAGCGCCTCGGTTCGCACGCGCAAAAGGAAGACGGTGCGCTGTTGCCGGTGCTGGAGCAACTGCTCGACGAGGACGCGGACAGGGAGTTGTTTGGGGCCTACGCGGCGGGCTAAACACCGTCGCGGAACGATCAGGAGACAAAACATGGCGGAACGAGCAAAGGCAGGACCCATTACCAGCGTCAAGCTGCGGCGCCTGGCCGCGCAGGATCTGGATGCAGTGGTCGACATCGACGCGCAGATAACCGGCCGCTCGCGCCGCGCCTATTTCGAGCGCCGCCTGCAGGCCGCGCTGGACGCGCCGGCGCTGCATACGCAGTTCGCGTCTGAAGAGAAAGGCGTGCTCAAGGGCTATGTGCTCGCGCGCAGGCTCGAAGGCGAGTTCGGCAGCGTCGCGCCCGTGCTGCGGCTGGAGGTAATCGGTGTGCGCCCGGGCGAGCAGGGGCACGGTTACGGCGATTCCCTGCTCGGCGCCCTGGAAGCCGATGCGCGCAAGAACGGTGTGTTCGAACTGCGCACGCAAGCGGGTTGGAAAGACCACGCCATGCTGGGTTTTCTCGACCATGCAGGCTTCATGCTCGGCGGCAATCAGGTGATCGACTGCGCGATTCACGCCGGACGCATCAGCAGCGGCGACTCGGAAAAGGTGCTGGCGCCCGAGGCTGGAAACCAGGGTGCCGAAATCGACCATAGCATGCCGCAGGCCAACGATTTCGAGGCGCTGGCGCGCGATCGCGCCGAAGTGCGTTCGCTGACGCGGGCCGATCTGGATGACATCGTGCGCATCGACCGGCGCATCGTGGGGCGGGACCGCGCGGCGTACATTACCCGCATCGTCGATGAAGTGCTGAACAATTCGGCGATCCGTGTTTCGCTGGTGGCGCGCCAGGACGAATCGGCGACCGGCTATATCATGGCCAGCGTGGACTTCGGCGATTTCGGCCGCACCGAACCCGTGGCAGTGATCGATACCATCGGCGTCGATCCGGGTTTCACCGGCGCAGGCATCGGCTCGGCGCTGTTGTCGCAGTTGTTCGTCAACCTCGAGGCGCTGCGCGTCGAACGCGTCGCGACCGTGGTCGAGCGCGACAACTTCGGCCTGCTCCAATTCTTTTATCGCGCGGGCTTCGGATTCAGCCAGCGGCTGTCCTTCCTCAAGCGACTTGCCTGAGAACCGGTCCGGACAGAACGGCCGTTCGGCGGCCGTCGGACGGCGAGTGTCGGTTCAAGCTACGTAGCAGGCGATGGCGATGAAATGCGCCGTACTGCCGCCGAGCACGAACAAATGCCATACGCCGTGAAAGTGGCGCACGCGCTCGTCCAGCAGGTAGAAGACGATGCCGCCGGTATAAAGCAGGCCGCCCGCAAGTAGCCACGCCAGTCCGGACGTTCCCAGGCCCGCCGAAAGCGGACCCAGCGCGGCCACACCCATCCATCCCATGACCATATAGATCAGAATGGACAGGCGGCGCCTGCCTTTGCCGAACACGAACTCCTGGACGATCCCCAGGCTTGCGAGGCCCCAGGCCAGCCCGAACAGCGTCCAGCCCCAGGGCCCGCGCAAGGTCACCAGCGCAAACGGGGTATAGGTGCCCGCGATGAGCAGATAGATGGAGCAGTGATCGAGCTTGCGCAGGATTACTTTGGCCCGGCCGCGCAGGCTGTGGTAGAGCGTGGAAGACCCGTAGAGCAGGAGCAGGGACGCGCCGTAGATGGCGCTGCCGACGATCCTCCAGGCATCGCCGCTGCGCACCGCGAGGACGATCAGTACCGGCGTGCCGACGGCTGCCAGCACGGCGCCGGCCAGATGGGTAAAGCTGTTGAGGCGTTCTCCGTAGTACAAGGCGATGTCGCTGTACCGGAGGTGGAGGGGGGGTGCCGCGCGGCGCGCAGGGCGCCCCGTGGCCTCAATCCCGCGACAGACGCTTAGCCGTGAATGCTGTGGTATTTCGCCGTCAACTCTTCCTTGCTTTCGCGGAAGTCCGGATGGTCTACGATGCAGTCGGCCGGGCACACCAGCATGCATTGCGGCTCGTCATGGGCGCCGACACACTCGGTGCACAGCGCCGGGTCGATGACATAAGGGGTTCCGGCCGTGATTGCTTTGTTCGGGCAGGATTCGACGCATGCGTCGCAGTCGGTGCAGTCGTCGTTGATTAACAGTGCCATCTGAATCTCCTTCGTTTCTACTGGTCACAAAACAGAATGATACATCGTCTCTCGGGTTCAGGCTGCTGCGCGCTGCTGCAGTTCGCGCAGCTTGCCATGCCGGAATGCGCCCCACAATGCAGCGCCTATCGCCCCCGCGCAAATGGAGTCGGGGTGGTTGACCACCTTCAGTCCGCTGATTTTTTCGTTGACCAATTCCTCCTGAACTGCAAGCAGCAAGCCCACGTCTAGCGCCAGGCCACCGGTGAGCAGCACCGTGTCTTTCATGATGCCGGTGACTTTCAGCAGTTTTACCAGGCGCGAGGCCATGGACAGGTGGATGCCTTTCAGTATGTCGGGCGTCGGGATGCCGCGCGAGACCATGTTGATCACGTCCGTCTCTGCCAGCACGGCGCAGATCGAACTGATCTTTTCCGGCGTCTCGGCGGATTTGGAAAGCGGCCCGATTTCCTCGACCGCGACGCCGAGGTAGCGCGCGATGTTTTCCAGGAACTGGCCGGAGCCCGAGGCGCACTGGCTGGTCATCTTGTAGGCCAGCACCTTGCCGCGCTCATCCACATAGATCGCGCGGCCGTTGAGGGCGCCGATGTCCACGACGCCGCGTGCTTCGGGCTGGAGATAGATGGCGCCGCGCGCGTGCGTGGTCATGGAGTAGAAGTGGCCGGTGGCGAACTTGACGTTCTCGCCTTCGCCGGTAGTGGCGACGTAGTCGACATCTGCGGGCTTGAGCCCAGCTTCCTCGAGCACTTCGTCGTAACCTGCTTTTGCGAGCTGCATATTGTCGCGCTTGCGAATGCGCTCCACGCGGCGCGCGAGCCATTCTTCCTTGCCGCCTTCGGTCCTGAACAGTGCCGTCTTGACGACGCCCGAACCGATATCGATGCCTACGCTGATGGTCATACTCTCGCCTCCGCTGTCTTGCCTTCTTCAACCACGGCGCGCCACGCAAAGGTTGCGCCGCCCAATGCACCGGTATAGATCGAATCCGGATCGATGTTGAGCTTCAGCTCTCCGTAATTCTCGCTCACCAGTTCCTTCAGCGACTTCACGGCCGCCTCGTTCTTGGCCACACCGCCGGTGAAGGTGAACTCGTCGCGCACGCCGCCCGAGCGCGCCAGGATGGACATCGCGCGCAGGATGATGGCGCGGTGCAGGCCGAGCATGATGTCTTCGCGTTTTTCTCCCAGCGACAGGCGGTCGCGCAACTCGGCACCGGCGAACACGGTGCAGGTCGAATTGATGCGCACGTTTTTTGTGGCCTTCATCGCCAGCGGCCCGAGTTCGTGCAGGCCCATGTTCATCTCGTCGGCGATATAGCCGAGGTAGCGTCCGCAACCGGCGGCGCAACGGTCGTTCATCTGGAAGCTCTCGACGATGCCGTGATTGTCCACCTGGATCGCCTTGGTGTCCTGGCCGCCGATGTCGAGCACGGTGGCGGTTTTCGGGTACATGACGTGCGCGCCCAGTCCGTGGCAGAGGATTTCGGAGCGGATATGTTCCTTGGAGAAGGGCAGGCGGGCGCGGCCGTAGCCGGTGCCGATCACGTAGCTCTCTTCCAGTTCGGTGTCGAGCACGTTCTTGATCGGCGCACGTATCGCGTCGGCGCGGCCGGCGGTCTCGGGCATGCCTTTGAATGTGCGTTCCAGAGCGTTCATCAGGTTGGTGGTCATGGCATCTGCGTAGACGCGGTTTTCCACTTCGATGATCGAGCGGTCGAATACGTTGAGCACCATGTCGTAGCGTATGCCCAATTCCTTGGACACCGTCTCGCCAATGGCGAGATAGCGGCTGCCGGCGATGTCGCGGAAGAAATCGGACTTGCGTTTGGCGCCCGGCGCAAACAGGTCCGGCGCTTCCGACTGCAGGCGCTTGAACACCTCGGTCAGCGCTTCGTTGACCGCCGCGGCGTTGGCGCCGAAGCGCGTGCCTTCGGCGGCACGGCGGCAGGTGGCCTCCAGATCGCCCAGCTGCTCCAGGAACTGCTCCAGGCGGAAGTCGCGCTCGAGGTGGGCGATGAAATCGTCCAGGTTGCCGTTGAGCGCCTTCGATTTTGACAGCGAGTTGCGAAACAGGTGGAAGCGCGTGTTGACCAGCGCCTCCTGCTTGGCGATCGCAGCAGCCGTATCGTAGTTGGAGCGCGAGTTGGTTATGCCGCGGCCGAGTATGTTGCGGTCCTCGTCGATCACCACCGCTTTGGTGGTGGTCGATCCGAGGTCGATTCCGATGAAGCAGCGCATATTGGTTTCCCCGTGTTTAGTGAATCGCGCCGGCGGCGGTGCGTTTCTGCTTGATCATCTGGAAGTAGCTCTCCAGCCGGTTCTTGATGTTGGCCGCGGAGAAGTAGCGCGGATCGACCAGATCGGACTCGATGAACGCCGCCGGTTTGCCGGTGCGTTTTTCGACTTCGCGCAGGATCAGCAGCTGGCCCGCGGAAAAGCTGTTGCAGCTCTTGATCGAATTGATCAGCAGGCCGTCGGCCTGGTACTCGTCGATGTACTTGCAGATCATGTCGATGCGCTGCGGCAGGTTGAGGTTGGTGTAGCAGCCCAGGCAGTATTCCGCGAGCGACTCGATTGGATGGTCCGCGTCGTGGCGGAAGCCGAAGTCGTACACGCCGCCCACTTTCGAGTAGGTGGAACTGACCACCACCGCCCCCTCGTCATAGAACATCTTCCAGAACTCGCGGAAGCTGGTCCAGTTTGGCGGGCCTTCCACCACCAGGCGGTATTTTTCCTCGCCCATTTCGCCGTCAGGCGTGATCGGCCCCCTGCCGTCGCGCACGCGCTGCTCGATCTCCTGGCGCAGCACGCGATAGTATTCCGTCGCTTCGGTGGTGCCGCGAAACGCGGTGAATATCGGGCCGATGTAATACACCGCGCCGAAATAGCCGTCGATGGGGGAGGGGCGTTTCTTCGCCGACTGCAGCACCTGCACCAGGTCTTCCTCGGCCTTGGCCGATTCCTTCATGTACTGGCGCAGGCGGTCGATGTCGAACTTGACCCCCGAGACGCGCTCCAGCGACGGGATCACGTTCTCCTTGATCTGCTTGACCACGTAGTCGCGCATGTTCTGTGAAATCTTGCCGTCTCCCTGGTAGGGGACGTGCAGCATGGTGGTTTCGCAGTTGTATTTCTGCCGGATCAGCTCGAACCACTTCATGAAGGTGAAGCAGCCGGTGTAGGAGAGCAGCAGCAGGTCGGGCCGCGGCAGCGGATCGCCGGTCGGGCCGACTTCGCCGCCGAGCATCATGCCCAGGTCGGCCTTGACGTAGGTGCACACGTCTTCCGAGTGTCCGTCGCGCTCGGCATCCATGATCATCTTGCCGGACTTCTTGCGCATGCCGTTCTGCAGCGCGTTGGTCTCGGGCAAACTGCGCGCAAAATCGAAGCACATCACCAGTTCGTTCAGATTGCCCGGCACGAAGGTGGCCGCGACTTTCTTGCCCTGCTGGTGTGCGGTGGCGAGTTCGAGGTAGTTGCGGTTGATCATTTCCTTCTGCAACAGCATCGCGTCCTCTTTCTGCGCGGCCGGAACCGCCTTCTTCGAGGGTTGCGGCGGTGTCATCTGAATGGGTGTGCTCATTAGGCAGCGCTCCAAAGTTTGATTGAATCGGCAAACGTCCCCGCCTGTTCGCGGATCGGCGCCATCTGGCCGGTGTTTTCCGCATACTTGAACGCGGTGTAGGGGATCTTGTGCTCGGCCAGCACCGATTGCAGCATCGGTCGCTCAAGCAGCGCCGGATCGCAGAAGGAAGGGGCGGCGAAAATGACGCCTTCGCCGGCGTTCAGCTTGGTGGAATCGAGCAGGTATTTGCCCTTGTCCTTCTTGAACTCGTCGTATTTCGACGAAGTCTGCATCGAGCGGTGCAGGAAGGATTTCGACAACTCGTCCAGCGGATCCCCGGTTTCGACCACGTCGTCGGTCAGCATGCGCATCACCAGCATGAAGTCGTCGTCGACGATGTAGCAGCCGGCCATTTCGATCGACTTGATCAGGCTGAGCGGCGGCTGCTCGCAGAACGCGCCGGTCATGATGATGCGTGCGTTGTCGCGCTTCGGCCTGGCGACCGCGTCGGTCGCGGCGATGTACTCGCGCACCAGTTTGGTGTGCTCTTCCACCGGCAGCACCATGCCCGCGCGCAGCACCAGGTATACCTCGGATGTCGGCGCCTGCCAGGGCTTGGCGGCGCGATACTTGTACAGTTCCTGCACCGCCCGCCGGTTTTCGTTGTACACCTTGATCGATGCACGCAGCGCCTCGTCCGTGATCGGCTTGCCCGCAAGTTTGCCGATGTCGTCGCGCAGCACCTGCATTTCGTGAATGTAGAAAGTACCGCCGACGCCGTCCTGATAGTTCTGCGGCACGTCGATGTATCTGACGTATTTGTCCTTGAACAGGATCTGCCACATGCCCGAAAGATTGCGGATCACGTCGCAGATCGACGGGAACAGCATGCCGTCCAGACAATCCAGGCGTCCGGTAAGTCCGAGCTCCAGCGTCGAGCGCGGAATGCGGCAGATGTAGCTCTGATAATAGGCGTCGCCCTGGATCACCTCGAGTTGATCGCCCCCGCCCATGATCCCCACCGGCAGCATGCCGGCTGCGTGGATGATTTCACGCGGCACGTAGACCGGCATGAAGCCGATCGCCTTGCGCCCGGGTACGGCGGCCTTCCACTCTTTGACCGAATTGAAATGCAGGTCGTCGAACAGTGCCTGGCAGCGTTCGACTATCTCTTGCGCGGTCTGGCTCTTTGGTTTTGCCATTATCGGTGCTCCCATTTTGGCGGACGCTTGGCGATGAAGGCCGCGAGGCCTTCGTTCGCGTCGCGAGTTTGCATCAGGCGGTCGAGATAGAGTTGTTCGACTTCGGCTATGCGCCGGCGCACGCGCAGCAGGTAGCCGCCGCGGGCCGCGGCCATCGCGCAGGCGAGCGAACTGGCGCTCTTGCCTGCGAGCTGCTGATCAAAGTAAGCCAGTGCCGCCGCTTCCGGGTCGGGCGTAACCGAAGTCACCAGGCCCAGGCGCAGCGCTTCCTCGGCGCCGATCGAGCGACCGGAGAACAGCAGATCTTCGGACGCGGCCTGGCCGATGCGCGGCGGCAGCAGGACCGACGCGGCCGGCGCGAACACGCCGAGCTGGATCTCGGGCTGGCCCAGCTTGGCGTCTGCGGCGGCGAATATGAGGCTGCCGCCCATGGCAAGTTCGAGTCCCCCGCCCAGGCACTGCCCCTTGACCGCAACCAGAACCGGCACCGGCCATTCGAGCATCGCGATCAGCAGCGCATGCAGGCCTGCGAGCATCGCCGCACAGCGCTCCGCCAGATGTTCCTCCACGCTCGCACCGAAGGAAAAATGCGGCCCTTCGGCGTCCAGCAGCACACCCAGAATGCCGCTGTTGCCGCGGTGCGCGTCGAACGCCTGGTGCAGCGCCGCGATCATGGCGGCATCGACGATGTTCGCCTTCGGGCGCGACAGGCGCAGGCGCAACAGCGTGCCCTCGCGCTCAGTCCAGACTTTCAGCGGTCCGTCGTTCGGTGTCGGATTGGTAGCCACGGGTTCAGGCCTTTTTCTTGTTCTTCGGCTGGATCGCGTCGTGCAATTCGGTGCCCCAGCCTTCGCCGCGCGCAAGGCGCTGGCGCAGGCCGATGAAGTCGACTTCGCGGTCGTCCTTCGGACCCTCGTTGAATGCGACGAAGCCGGCGCGCGCCTCGGTCATCATGTTGAGCGCCAGCCAGGCGCGCGAATTTTCCTTGTTCGCGTTCCAGGCGATGAGCTTGGGCTTGCGCAACTCTTCGATGGTCTTGGTGGTGCAGTCGGGGAAGGTCAGCAGCATCTTGGCGCAGAGTTCCTCGACCTTGGCGTCGAGCAGCGACAGGTCGATCTTGCCGCTGGCCATCACGGCTTTGGCCTGTTTCGCCGCGTCGCCGGTCTTGAATTCGCCGAACACCATCCGGCCGAATTCATCGGTCATCTGTTTGGTTTCCACCATCGGATTGGCGACGAACTTGCCATCCACCTTCAAGGCCGGGACCACGTCGGTGATCATGCCCATTTGATAGGCCTTGTGCGCCGAGAACGGTTCGCACAGCACGCAGGCCGCCATGGCGCGCTCGGCGCCGATCATCAGCGGAAGAAAGTCGGTGGCGCCGCCGATCGGGGCCGAGCCGTGCTTGGGGCCGGCCTGGCCGAAGCGCGCCAGATCCTGTGCCACGGTGAAATCGCAGGCCATGCCGATTTCCTGTCCGCCGCCGATGCGCATGCCGTTGACGCGGCAGATCACTGGTTTGTCGCAGGCGAGGATCGCCGACACCATGTCGTTGAACAGGCGCATGTAGGCGCGGTATTCCTGCGGATGGCCGGCGTAGTACTCGGCGTATTCCTTGGTGTTGCCGCCGGTGCAGAAAGCCTTGTCGCCCGATCCGGTGAACACCACGCAGTTGACGTCGCGCGCGTTCGACGCGGCGCGAAACGCGAGGATCACGCCCTTCACCATGTCCGTGGTGTAGGAGTTGAACTGTCCCGGGTTGTCCAGCCAGATCCAGGCGTTGTACAGGTCTGGGACCACCTTGCCGTCGGGCGTCTGCGCCGGTCGCTTCTCGTAGCGCACGCCAGGGCGGGCGTAGTCCTCGTCGAGTTCGTGGTTCTTGAATTCCCGGGTCGGGGTAGCTGCCATGATCAAATCTCTCCTTAGGGTTTTGGAACCAGTACGGCGCGGCGCTTGATCTCGTGACTGTGCGTCGCTTCGAATACGCGATTGATATCGGCGAGCGGGTGCATCTCGACGAAGGGCTTCACCTTTACCTTGCCCGCCAGCACCAGTTCCAGCGCGGCGGGGTAGTGTTCGGGCGTGCAGCCCCAGTTGCCGATGGCACGCGCATCGAAAGCCATCAGGTTGGACAGCCGCACTTCCACCTTGTCCATGGTGAAGCCGACGACGCACAGGGTGGCGCCGTGCACGAGCAGTCCGTAGGCGCTCAGCTGGCCGGCGGCGCTGCCGGAACATTCGAATATGAACCATTCGGTCGCGCGCAGGCCGTTGTCCTTGGCGAATTTTGAGATCGCGGCCTTCATCGCCTTGGGATCTAGTTCTTTCGGGTTCAGCGTGAGCGCGGCGCCGTGCTGCGCGATATTGGCGAGCTTGGCCGCATCGACGTCGATGGCGACGACTTTCGCGCCGAAGGCGTGGGCCACCTGCACGCAGTAGCCGCCGACGCCGCCGGCGCCGATGACGATGGCGAGGCTCCCCGGGGTGACGCCGGCGCGGTGCACTGCCTGGTAAGGCGTGGTGACGGCATCGGCGACCACCGACACTTCCGCCAGTTCCAGGCCGGCTGCGGAGAGGCGCTTTTCGTCCACCGGGCACAGGCCGCGCGCGGGAACCGCGATGTGGCTGGCGAAGCCGCCCTGGATGTCATTGCCGGGCATCTTCTGGGCGCGGCAGATGGCGGCGCGCCCGCGCTTGCACAGATCGCATTCGCCGCAGGGGATGACCGCGGGGATGATCACCGACTTGCCCAGCCAACTCTCGGCGCCGCTGCCGGCAGCGACGACACGGCCGCTGATCTCGTGACCGAGGGTGAGCGGCAGGGCGTGGTTGGTGCGCACGCCGTCGTAGAAATAGCCGAGATCGGTGTGGCAAACACCGCAGCCGGCGATCTCGACCACCACCTCCGCGGGCTGCGGCGGGAACGGGTCGAACGCCGTTTCCTGCATCGCGACCTTGGGCGCGGTCATCATCCAGCGGTGTGCGCTTGTACTCATGCCTGTGGCTCCAATTGAGAGTGCTGCGGTTGCAGTTTGTACTGGTAATTCAAGTTCGGCTTGACTTTTTTGCTCTTAATTAAGTATTATGGTACTAGAATGCGCATTTAGAAGTCAAGCCCAAATGCAGGCGATCAGGCAAGATCGCAAAACACGCTTGCGAGACGCGCACCCGTTGCCAGGCAAGATGGAGGTCATACAGTGTCAAAACACCAAGAGAACATCAAGGCCAGTATTTCGATTGCGATAACGGGCAGCGGCGGAGCCGGCGTCATGACCGCAGGCAACTTGTTGCTCGAGGTTGCGGCCCAGGCCGGATGGTACGGACTGATGGTGCGCTCCAGCGGGCCGCAAATCCGTGGCGGCGAAGCCGCGGCGCTGTTGCGCTTTTCGCAATCCCCGGTCGAATGCCTGGGCGATCGCTTCGACGTCCTGATCGGCATCGACTGGCAGAACATCCACCGCTTTGCCGACGAGATTCCGCTCGATGTCGGTAGCGTGATGCTGGGCGATCCCGAGCAGGGTGAACCGCCCGAAGTGTTCGCCACGCGCGGCGCAAGCTATGCGCCGCTGCCGTTCAAGCAGATGGCGAAGGCGCTGCCGGGCAGTTGGCCCAACATGATCGCGCTGGGCCTGGGCGCAGGTTTGTGCGGATTGCCGCTGGACTCGGTGCGCGCGGTGCTGCAGAAATCGCTGAAAAAAGGCGGCGGCGAAAAAATGGCCGCCAACATCGCCGCTGCCGAAGCCGGCTATGCCGCGGCCGCAAACGTGCCAGCGGTGCCGCGCATTGCTGCGGGTGCTGCGTCCGGAACCAGCAAGAAATCCGCGGGTGCGCGCTGGCTGATCACCGGCAATCAGGCTGCGGGCTTCGGCGCAGTGCGCGGCGGCGTGCGTTTTTGCGCCGCCTATCCGATCACGCCGGCGACCGAAGTGCTGGAATGGCTGGCTCCGGCGCTGCCCAAGGTCGGTGGCACGCTGGTGCAGGCCGAGGACGAGTTGGCGTCGGTCAACATGATTGTCGGTTCATCCTATGGCGGCGTGCCATCGGTGACGGCCACCGCCGGACCGGGGCTGTCGCTGATGACCGAAGCCATCGGCCTGGCGGTTGCAGCGGAAGTGCCCATCGTGGTCATCGACGTGATGCGCGGCGGGCCTTCGACCGGGATACCCGCGAAAAGCGAGCAAAGCGACGTCAATATCGCAGTCAATGGACTGCACGGGGATGCGCCGCGTATCGTAGTGGCGCCGAATTCGATCGCCGACTGCGTCTCAGCAACGCAGTGGGCGGTATACCTGGCCGAGGCGATGCAGTCGCCGGCCATCGTGCTTTCGGATCAGTACTTCGGCCAGACGCGCGCGGTGGTGGACCCGCCCGCCGACATCGGCCTGGTCGGCGACCGCCTGAAGGCGAGCGCCGGTGCGGAAGCCTACAATCGCTACGCCATCACCGAGTCGGGCATCTCGCCGATGGCGATTCCGGGAAACCCGGGCACCGCGTACACGGCCGACGGCCTGGAGCACAACGAGCGCGGACTGCCTTCGAGCCAGTCGGGCGATCACATCAGGCAACTGGACAAGCGCGCGAAGAAGCTGGCGCAATTCAATTACGGCGAGCGCTGGGCCGACAGCGAAGGCAAGGGAGAGCTTGCCGTCGTCACTTTCGGTTCCTGCACCGGCGCGGCGCGCGAGGCGATCGCGCGCGCGGCGGCCGAAGGGGTCAAGGCACGACTGGTGTCATTGCGCCTG
>JACZJT010000056.1 GCA_014860445.1 Burkholderiales bacterium | reverse complement strand
CATGAAGCGGGAAGCAGTCGCGCTGGCGCAGCAGCGGCAGGCGGCGGAGGCGGCGTCAGCCGAAGCCGCGCAGGCCCGCGCGCAAGCGGAGCGGGAGCTGGAAGCGGCGGCACGCGAACAGGCGCAGGCCGATACGCTTGCCGCCGAGCAGGCGCGCAGGCGCGCAGAGGCGGATGCCGAAGCGGCCAAGGCGGCGGCAGACCGCGCGCACGCCGAGGAGGAGGGCAGGGCGGCGGCGGGCGCGAAATTCGCCGCTGAACGCGAGGCCGAGGCGCGTGCGAGGGAGCTCGCCGCTGCGCAGAGCAGCGCAAGCAGCCTTGCGCAGGAGCGCATTCAGGCCGAACAGGCAGCGGAACAGGCGGCACGCACACGGCTGGACGTCGAAGCACAGGGCCTCGCCGAGGCACAGGCGCGCGAGGCGGCGGAGCGCGAAGCCGGGGCGGCAGCGGAATCGAGTGCGCGCGTGAAGCGGGAAGCGCTTGCGCTGGCGCAGCAGCGGCAGGCGGCGGACGCGAAGCTAGAAGAGGCCGCGCAGGCCCGCGCGCAAGCGGAGCGCGAACTGGAGGCGGCCGCACGCGAACAGGCGCAGGCCGAGAAGCTTGCCGCCGAGCAGGCCCGTAAGCGCGCGCAAGCGGATGCCGAGGCGGCGCAGGCTGCGGCAGCCCGCGCACGCGCCGACGAAGAAGTCGTGAAGCTGGGGCGCGAAAGCGTGGATGCCAGGGAACAGGCGGGGAAAAGCACGGCGCAGAAAATCGCGCAAGAGCAGCGCGCGCTGGAGGCGGCGAATGAGCGGGAAAAGGTCGAAGCGCAGACGCTAGGCGAGACGCGCGAGCGCCAAGCGCGCGAGTGGGCGCTGGCAAGTGCGGCCGCAGCCAGGGCCAAAGCCGAAACAGCCGCAATGGAAGCGGCGCGCGCGCGCGCCGAAGAAGAGCGCCGCCTGCAGGAGGCGACGCAGGTGCGCACGCTCGCAGAAGAGCATGCGCAGAGGATGGCACAGGAGCGCGTAAAAGCCGAAGTGGACGCAGCGGACGCGGCGCGGCAGCGCGCCCAGCGGGAAGCGGAAACGCTGGCTGCGGCCGAACAGCATGTGCGCGAGGAACAGATGGCCGCCGACCATGCACGTGCGAGGGAGAGCGCGGAGCGCGAGGCCGAGGAACTGGCGTTACGGCGCATCGACCAGGAACGGAACACACGCTTGCTCGCGGAACAGCGCGCAGCCGCGGAGCTGGCCGCCGACCAGGCGGCGACGGCGCGGGCGAACGCCGAAAAAGAGGCGCAGCAGGGCGAGGCCGCGGCGCTTGCGGCGTTGGAGCGCGAGCGCGACCGGGCGGACGCGCGCCTGGTGGTCGACGGGCAGCTCAGGCGTCAAGCCGAGGAGCGGCGGAAGTTGGAACAAGGGCTCGCAGAGGCGGAGAAACGGAAACTGCAGGCGGAGGAAGCGGCGCTGGCCGTAGTCGTGGAACGCGCGCAACTGGAGTCTGAGGCGGCCGCGCTTGCCGCGCAGCGGCGAACGGATGAAGTTAAGCGCGCGCAGGCCGTGGATGCGCGCAGGCAGCTTGCGCGTGGGCGGATCGGCGCGGGTTTGCGCCAGTTCGCCCGGCCGCTGGCGTTTGCCGCTATCGCATTTACGCTAGGCATCGGTGCGAGCGCGCTTTGGCGGCAACCGGCTACGCAAGCGGGCGGGCCGGCTTCCGCAGCGCAGGCGCCGGTCGAGGCCGGCGCCGGCTCTCAGGCGCCTCTGGCGCTGAAGCTAGACTCGGACGCGCTGGGGTTTGCGACGCGCGCCGCCGCCGGGAGTCGCTCGCGTCGCTGAGCTAGCGCGCAAAGCGCAGGCACAGCTGCAGTAGTTCGTCCCAGACGTCGCCCCGGGCCAGGCCCTTGATCGTGCGATCGATGCGCGCGGCATGGCGCAAGGCCTGCGCCAGCGCGGCAGCGCTGAGCCGGCGCGCGGCTTCGACCACGCCGCGCTGACGCACGTCGCCCCAAACCCGGTTATTGCTGTACAGCCGCCGCAAATCTTCGCCCTGGGCCAGTCCGGCCTGCACCCTGGCGACGGCCCGGATCTCCTCTGACAGCACCCACAGTATCTTGGGCGGCGCTTCGCCTTCGCTCTTCAAGCCGTCGAGCATGCGCGCGAGCCGCGCCCTGTCGCCCGTGAGCATCGCCTCGTTGAGTTTGAATGCGTCGTAGCGGGCGACATTGAGCACGGCGCTGCACACGGCGTCGAAGCCGAGTTCGCCCGGCGCAAACAACAAGCCCAGCTTCTGGATTTCCTGGTGGGCTGCGAGCAGATTGCCCTCGACGCTGTCGGCGAGGAACTGGAGTGTTTCGCGATCGGCTTTCTGTTGTTGCCGCGCGAGGCGCCCGGCAATCCACTGCGGCAATTGCGCCCGCTCGACCTGGAAGGTGTTGATCAGCACGCCTGTGCGCGTCAGCGCCTTGAACCATGCCGTATCCTGGGATCTGCGATCGAGCTTGGGCAGGGTCACGATGGTGAGCAGGTCCGGGACGCTTGCCGAGCAATACTGCACGATCGCAGCCGCGCCGTCCGTGCCCGGTTTGCCGCCGGGGATGCGCAGCTCGATCAGCTTTTTCGACGAGAACAGCGACAGGTTGGCGCCGCTGGCCGAAAGCAGGCTCCAGTCGAAGTTGCGCTCTACGGCGAGCACCTCGCGTTCGGCATAACCTTCGGCGCGTGCCCTGGCCCGGATTGCATCGGCGGCTTCCAGGGACTGCAGCGGCTCGTCGCCGTGGATGACATAAAGTGGCGCCAGACTGCGCGCGAGCTGTTTTTGCAGTTCTTCAGCGCGCAGCTGCATCGCTCGGCCGGGCTTCGAAGGCGATGGGTTTCGCCGGGGCGGCGGCGAGGCGGCGCAGGATCTGCTGCACCATGTCGCTCTGCATATCGCGGAACAGCAGCTGCTCCTCCGATTCCTTGGACAGCACCTGCGCGTCATTGAAGGAGATGTCCCGCGTAAGCCGGATCGTGCTTTGCGGCAGGTAGTCGAGTCCGCGGGCGTCGTGGACGCGAAAATCCAACCGGTAACGCAGCTGGATCTCGCGCACCCGGCCTGAGGTGTCGAAGGAAAGGATGCTCCGGTCGCGTTGCTCGGAAACCAGTGTGAGCGTCGCCTGCGCCTGGGCCGGATTGTTCACCAGCTTGGTGTGGGTGCCGGCGATGATGTTGCGCTTCAGTTCCGTGCCCAGTGGCGAAACATCCGGAATGGCAATGTAGAGCGTTTCGAAGGGCAGGGTCGCCTGGCCGCGCAACTGAAAGCCGCAGGCGGCCGTCAGCAGCCCCAAGGCCATGATCGCCAGAATGCGCATCGAAGCTCCTCGCTCAAACCACCACGTTGACCAGCCGACCGGGCACAACGATGATTTTTTTCACCGTCTGTCCGGCGACGAATTTCTGCACCTGCTCGTTCGCGATCGCGGCGGCCTCGATGGCGTCCTTGCCGGCTGCCTTTGCGACGCGGATATTGCCGCGCAGCTTGCCGTTCACCTGCACGACCAGTTCGATCTCGTCCTGCTCCAGCGCCTGCGCCTCGTGTTCGGGCCAGCTTGCGTGCAGGATGTCCTCGCCATAGCCGAGCTCACGCCACAACTCATGCGTGATGTGCGGCGCGATGGGGGAGAGCAGGCGCAGAAGTATCGACATGCCTTCGGCGAGCGCCGGATTGACCGCGGCGTCCGCGCCCGACGCGCGTTCGAGCGCGTTGAGAATTTTCATGCAGGCCGAGGCGACGGTGTTGAACTGGTGCTTGTTCAAATCGTAATTCGCCTGCTTCAACGTCAGGTGTATTTCGCGGCGCAACTCCTTGGTCTGCGCTGCGTTGCCGACCGGCCCGGCCTGGCCTAGCCGGGCCCGCTGCTCGTGCGCATAGGCCCACAGGCGCTTCAGGAAGCGGTATGCGCCCTGCACGCCTGAGTCCGACCATTCGAGCGTCTGCTCGGGCGGGCTCGCGAACATCATGAAAAAGCGCGCCGTGTCGGCGCCGTAGTTCTCCATCAGCGACTGCGGATCGACGCCGTTGTTTTTCGACTTGGACATGGTGCCGATACCGCCGGACTCCACGGCTACACCGTCGGCTTTGAGCAGGGCTGCGCTTCGCTGCCCCTTGTCGTCCAGGCGCCATTCGATTTCGCTCGGGTTGTAGTAGCTGACGCGCCCGGCGCCGTTCTTGCGAAAATAGATTTCGTTGAGCACCATGCCCTGGGTGAGCAGATTGGCGAACGGCTCCTCGAACTCGACCATGCCGAGGTCGCGCATCACCTTGGTCCAGAAGCGCGAGTACAGCAGATGCAGAATCGCGTGTTCGATGCCGCCGATGTACTGGTCCACCGGCAGCCAGTAATTCACGCGTGCGTCCACCATCTGCTCCGCGCCCGGGCAGGCGTAGCGGATGTAATACCAGGACGAATCGACGAAGGTGTCCATGGTGTCGGTCTCGCGCCGCGCCGGCTTGCCGCAGCGCGGACAGGCGCAGTCGAGAAACGCGCGATGCTTGGCGAGCGGATTGCCGGAGCCGTCGGGCACCAGGTCCTCGGGCAGGGTCACCGGCAGATCCTTGTCGGGCACCGGCACCGCGCCGCAATCGGTGCAGTGGATGATCGGAATGGGTGTGCCCCAATAACGCTGGCGTGAAATGCCCCAGTCGCGCAGGCGCCATACCACCTGCTTGTCGCCCAGGTTCCTGGCGCGCAGGTCCGCTGCGATGGCATCGGTCGCCTGCTCGTAATCGAGGCCGTCGTATTTTCCCGAATTGATGCAGGTTCCATAGTCGGCGTATTCAGGCCGCCATGGCTCGGGCACGGCGTCGCCCGCGGATGTACGGATCACGCAGGTGATCGGGAGTTTGTATTTCAGCGCGAAGGCGTAATCGCGCTCGTCATGTCCGGGGACGCCCATCACCGCGCCTTCGCCGTAGCTCATGAGCACGTAGTTGCCGACCCAGACCGGAACCTGTTCCCCCGTGATCGGATGGGTGACGCTGAGTCCGGCGGGCATGCCCTTCTTTTCCTGCAGCGCGAGATCCGCTTCCTGCACGCCGCCGCGCTTGCATTCTTCGATGAAGGCCGCAAGCGGCGCATTGGTTTTGGCCGCGTAAGTCGCGAGCGGATGCTCGGCCGCCACGGCGCAGAAGGTCACGCCCATGATGGTGTCGGCGCGCGTGGTGAATACCTTGAGCAGCTTTTGCTCGCCTTCGATGGTGTAGGGAAAACCGAAATTCACGCCGTGGCTCTTGCCGATCCAGTTGGCCTGCATGGTCTTCACCCGTTCCGGCCAGCCTGGGAGCGTGCCCAGCGCCGTGAGCAGTTCTTCGGCATAGGCGGTGATCTTCATGTAGTACATCGGGATCTCGCGCTTTTCCACCAGCGCGCCCGTGCGCCAGCCGCGTCCGTCGATCACCTGTTCGTTGGCGAGTACGGTTTGATCAACAGGGTCCCAGTTGACCGTCCCGGTTTTCAGATACATCAGGCCCTTCTCGAGCATGCGCAGGAACAGCCACTGGTTCCATTTGTAGTACTCCGGCCGGCAGGTCGTGACTTCGCGCGACCAGTCGAGGGCGAAGCCGAGCGACTGGAGCTGCTTTTTCATATAGGCGATGTTGTCGTAGGTCCACTTCGCCGGGGGAACGCTGTTGGCCATGGCGGCGTTCTCGGCCGGCAAGCCGAACGCATCCCAGCCCATGGGCTGCAGCACGTTGTATCCGCGCATGCGGTGATAACGCGTGAGCGCGTCGCCGATGGTGTAATTGCGCACATGCCCCATGTGCAGCTTCCCGGAGGGGTAGGGAAACATGGACAGGCAATAATATTTCGGTCGCGAGGCTTTACCCGCGCCTGTTTCAGACGGCTCCTCTTTGGAGCGAAATGCCTGGGTGTCCTCCCAATGCTTCTGGGCGGCGCGTTCTATGGTTTCAGCGTGGTACTGGGCTTGCATGGAGGGTTCGCAGTGTGACGAATGGCGCATTATACAAGCCGGGCCCTAGATACAGATGAATCGGCCGCACCGAAGCGTGCAATTCCCGTCTCGGCCAAATCTCCGGCCGCGTGCTCATGCTGCTGCGGTAAAATCGCGCTTCGAAAAATTCCTTCAGAACGATGTCGCTACTGGCCAACCTCAACCCGGAACAACTCGCCGCCGTCACGCTGCCGAACCAGTCGGCGCTGATCCTGGCCGGCGCAGGCTCCGGGAAGACGCGCGTGCTTACGACGCGTATTGCCTGGCTCATACAGACCGGTAATGTCAGTCCCGCGGGAATTCTCGCGGTGACCTTCACCAACAAGGCGGCGAAGGAGATGCTTACGCGCATCTCCGCGATGTTGCCCGTGTCCACCCGCGGCATGTGGGTCGGCACTTTCCACGGGCTGTGCAACCGGCTGCTGCGCGCGCACCACCGCGACGCGGGATTGCCGCAGCTGTTCCAGATACTCGACTCCGCGGACCAGCTGTCGTTGGTGAAGCGTGTGCTGAAATCGATGAACGTGGATGAAGACCGCTTTGCGCCCAAGCAGGTGCAGCATTACATCAACGCCAACAAGGAAGAAGGCAAGCGCGCGAGCGACGCCGAGGCCTATGACGAGTTCAGCCGCCGTTATGCCGAGATCTATGCCGCCTACGATGAGCAGTGCCAGCGCGAGGGCTCGGTCGATTTTGCCGAACTGCTGTTGCGCAGTTTCGAATTGCTGTCGAAAAACGAAATCCTGCGGGAGCACTACCGCGCGCGCTTTCGCCACATTCTGGTGGACGAGTTCCAGGACACCAACCGCCTGCAATACCGCTGGCTCAAGCTCCTGACGGGACCGGGCAGCGTGATTTTCGCGGTCGGCGACGACGACCAGTCCATCTACGCGTTCCGCGGCGCGAACGTCGGCAACATGGCCGATTTCGAGCGTGACTTCCATGTCGAGAATGTGATCCGGCTGGAGCAGAACTACCGCTCGCACGGCAATATCCTCGATGCGGCCAATGCGCTGATATCCAATAACAGAAAGCGCCTCGGCAAGAATCTGTGGACCGCGGCCGGGCACGGCGAGCCCCTGCGCGTCTACGAAGCCCAGACCGACGGCTACGAGGCGCACTGGCTGGCTGAAGAAGTGCAGGCGCTGAACCGCGACGGTCTGGCGAGGCGCGAGATCGGCGTGCTCTACCGCTCCAACGCACAGTCGCGCATACTCGAGCACGCGCTGTTTTCCGCAGGCATTCCCTACCGCGTGTACGGCGGGTTGCGCTTTTTCGAGCGCATGGAAATCAAACACGCGCTGGCCTATTTGCGTCTGATCGCCAGTTCGGAGGACGACAGCGCCTTCCTGCGCGTGGTCAATTTTCCTGCGCGCGGCATCGGCGCGCGTTCGCTCGAGGCGCTGCAGGATGCGGCCAAGGCGGGCAACACCAGCCTTTACAACGCGGTACCGCAACTCGGCGGCAAGGCGGGCAATTCGCTGGGCGCATTCGCTGCGATGATCGAGGCATTGCGCAAGGAGGCCGACGGCCTTGCGCTGCCGGAAATCGTCGAACACATGCTCGCCAAGTCCGGGTTGCTCGCGCATTTCCAGGCCGAGAAGGACGGCGCCGACCGGCTTGAGAACCTGCAGGAACTGATCAATGCGGCGGCGCTGTTCGTGCAGGAGCAGGACGAGCACGCGGAACAGCAGGACCTGGCCGCGTTCCTGGCGCACGCCGCGCTGGAAGCCGGCGAGCACCAGGCGGGCGAGGGTTCGGATGCACTGCAACTGATGACCGTGCACTCGGCCAAAGGCCTGGAATTCCAGGCCGTGTTCGTCACCGGCCTGGAGGAGGGCCTGTTTCCGCATGAGCAGAGCCGCAACGAGGACGACGGTCTGGAAGAGGAACGACGCCTGATGTACGTGGCGATCACCCGCGCACGCGCACGCCTGTACCTGTCATTCGCGCAGAACCGCATGCTGCACGGGCAGACGCGCTACAACGTGGCCTCGCGCTTCCTCGATGAGATACCCGCCGGTCTGGTGAAATGGCTGACGCCGCGCCTCGGCGCCCTGCCCGCGCATGAGCCGGTGCTCGCGTCGGCGCGGGATAGCGCGATACCCAAGCCCTTGCCGCGCGCAACCCAGATGGGCTGGCGCATCGGACAGAACGTGGTGCACGCCAAGTTTGGCCAGGGCGTGATCGTCGATGCGGAGGGCCAGGGGCCGGACGCGCGCGTGCAGATCAATTTCGGACGCCAGGGCATGAAGTGGCTGGCGTTGGAATATGCGAAGCTGAGCGCAGCCTGATTTTGCTGGCCGTCCGATGCCGTGCCTCGTCGTGTGCGAACATCGCTTAAGGAAATTTTAGGGTTTTCTTAAGCGACATTTAGCAAACAGCGCGTCTCCGTCTCTCTATCATGCGCTCCTCGTTTAACTTCAGAGGAGAAAATGATGCGCACTGTGAAAATCTTGTTGGCCGCACTCGCGGCGACGGCGATATCGGCGCCTGCCGTGGCTGCCCCCAAGGGGGACAAGAGCACGCTGGAACGCGGCCGCTACATCGTCAGCACCAGCGGCTGCAACGACTGCCACACCGCGGGTTACCCGGAGTCGGGCGGCAAGGTGGCGGAAGCGAAATGGCTCACTGGCAGTCCGGTCGGATTCAGCGGGCCCTGGGGCACAACCTATCCGGCCAACCTGCGCCTCACGGCGCAGTCGATGCCGGAGGCAGCCTGGATCGCGCGAGCGCGGTCCGAAATGCGCCCGCCGATGCCCTGGTTTTCCCTGCGCGACATGAACGACGCCGACCTGCGCGCCGTGTACCGCTACATTCGCAGCCTCGGCCCAGCGGGTGATTCTGCGCCAGCTTACGTCGCGCCAGGCGGAAAGATCGCCACGCCCTATATCGACTTCGTTCCGAAGAATCTGCCGCTGAAGACAGCGGCGAAGTAAAACCGAGGAAGACGAACAATATGGACAAAGCAAACGGGCGCGGGGATCTGCGCGCAATGCTCGAGCGGATGCTGCTGATCCGCGCCTACGAGGAAAAAGCGGCTGCGATGCAGGCCGCCGGCCAGGCCGCCGGCACCTGCACCAGCGTGGGCCAGGAAGCCTCGGCGGTGGGCGTGGTTTCGGCGCTGGGCGAAGACGACCTGATCCTCACCAATCACCGCAGCGCCGGGCACCTGCTCGCGCGCGGTGCCGATCCGGCGCGGATCTTCGCCGAGGTGCTGGGCAAGGCCACGGGCTACTGCAAGGGCAAGAGCGGCTCGCTGCACATTTCGGCAAAGGAACTGGGCGTGGTGCTCACCTCCACCATCGTCGGCGCCGAGTTGTCGCTCGCGTCCGGCGTCGGCCTGGCGCTTTCCATGCGCGAGCGCGGCGGCGTGGCAGCCTGTTTTTTCGGAGACGGCGCGGCCTGCGAAGGTGCGTTCCATGAGTCGCTCAATCTGGCCTCGGTGTGGAAGCTGCCGATTCTCTATGTGTGCGAGAACAACCAGTGGCAGGCCTTCGTGCATCGCCGCGAAACCATGCCCATGGACCACATCAGCCACTGGGCGGTATCTCACGGCCTGGCCGCGGCGACGGTGGACGGCAACGATGTCGAAGCGGTGTACCGCGCGGCGCAGGCCGGCATCGCGCAGATCCGCGCCAGCGGGAAGCCTTATTTCCTCGAAACCTATACCTATCGCCAGCGCGGCCACTACGAACCGGACGATCAGTCCTACGTGGACAAGCAGGAACTGGCAACCTGGCGCGCGCGCGATCCAATCGATCTGCTGCAACAGAAGCTGGGGTTGTCGGTGACCGAAATTCAGGCCGCGCGCGGGCGCGCAGCCGTGCTGATCGAGACCGCTTGGTCCGAAGCCGTGGCCGCGCCTTACCCGGCGCTGTCCGAATTGACCAACGACGTTTACGCCTAGGAGTTACAAAGCATGCAAACCATAAGCGTCAACGAGGCCATCGCACAGGCCCTTGCCGAGGAAATGCGGCGCGACCCGGCGGTGATGATGTTCGGCGAGGGCGTGGCGACGAAGCGGCGCGAACTCGTGTCTGAATTCGGCGAGCGCCGCGTGCGCAACACGCCACTGGCGGAGGGCGTCATCGCCGGCGCCGCGGTCGGGGCCGCAGCCATGGGCCTGCGTCCGGTGGTGGACTTTCTGTTCGCGCCGTTCATGACCCTCGCGATGGACGAAATCGTCAACAGCGCAGGCAAGCTGCGCTACGTTTCGGGCGGGCAGTTTTCCTTCCCGCTGGTGGCGATCGCAATGAACGGCAGCGGCTGGACCGTGGGCTCGCAGCACAACCAAAATGTAGAAGCCTGGTTCGTGCACAGCCCGGGGCTGAAAGTGCTGATGCCATCCACCTGCGCCGACTTCAAGGGCCTGCTCAAGTCGGCCATCCGCGACGACAATCCGGTGATGTTCTTCGTCGACATGTCGCTCACTTTCGAGCCCGGCGAGGTGCCGCACGGGGAGCACATCGTGCCCATCGGCAAAGCGGCCGTTCGCCGCAGCGGCGGCGACCTTACGCTGATCTCCTACGGCAAGACCGCGCGCAATTGTGTAGCGGCGGCGACGTTGCTGGAAAAGACGGGCATCGCAGCAGAAGTTATCGACCTGCGCTCGCTCAAGCCGCTGGACGAGGCGACGATCCTCGCCTCGGTGCGCAAGACCGGCCGCGTGCTGGTGGTGCACGAAGCCGGCCGCATGTGCGGCGTCGGAGCGGAGGTGGCGGCCATCGTGGCGGAAAAGGCCTTCGACTCGCTGCGCGCGCCGGTGCTGCGGCTCACCAGCCCGGACGTGCCGACGCCATCGAGCTATCCGCTCGAGTTGGCATTTACGCCGCAGGCCGACGCGATTGCGCAAGCTGCAGCCGGCCTGGTCGGGGAGGCGGGGGCCGGGGAGCGGCGCGCCGCCC
>JACZJT010000055.1 GCA_014860445.1 Burkholderiales bacterium | reverse complement strand
GGCGGAGGCGCTGCCCGAGGGGGATCTTCCAGCGCGAGCTCCAGAACCGGCTTGTTCGGGCGCGCGGGTGCCGGCGTGGGATCGGCCAGGCTCAGATCCTCGCTGTGAATTTCCATGGGCTGAGAGATGTCCGGCAGCTTGTCACGTGTGAACGGCGGCTTGTCCGAGCTGGACTGCTGATCCTTCGCCGCCTGCTTTGCAAGCTCGGCTTTTTTCAGCGCTTCGAGCAACAGGCTCATCGGGGCGTGCCCCGATTGTCGCCGAGGAGCGGGGGTTTGCCCGGATTGGGCGCAGACATGAATTTATCGTCCGGCAGGAAACTGCGGTAGCCGCGATAGTCGCCCTCGATGCTGGCATCGCGGATGATGATCGGGCGCATGAACACGACCAGTTCGGTTTTTGTATTCGTCAGATTCTTGTTGCCGAAGAACCCTCCGTAGCCGGCAAGTCTGCTTGCGCCGGGAACGCTGTCCTCGAGATCGTTGACGCGGTCCTGGATCAATCCGCCCATCACTGCGATCTGGCCGCTGTTTACCTTGATCAGCGACTCCATTTCACGCGTCTGGATCACCGGGATATTGCTAGTCACTGTAAGCGACGGGTTGGGATCGGCAACGTTGCCGACGATGCGCGATATGCTCGGGCGCACGTTGAGCAGTACGCTGTCCGAGTCGCTGATCTGCGGCGTCACGTTCATGATCAATCCAACGGCGACGATGTTGGGTGTTGTGTTGAAGGTGGTGACCGGCGCGACACCGGGCGAACCGGCAGTGGTCGTGGACTGGATGGTGAAATAGACCTGGTTGTCCACCACTTTCAGGATTGCGGTCTGGTTGTTGAGTACGGTCAGTCGCGGGCTGGAGAGTACGCGCACGTTGCCGAATGATTCGAGCAGTTTTACCGAAGCGAGCAGGTTGCTGTAATTGCGTGCTGCGGCATCGATTACAAACATGTTGGCGGTCGGCGATGCGGTCAGTCCGGTGGAGGTCTGACTGAATTTAAATCCGGTCGAACCATTCGTTGCGGCCGACCAGTCTATGCCCTGCTGGTATTGGTTGCTCAACTGCACTTCGGCAATGGTGGCCTCGATCAACACCTGACGCTTGGCATTGGTCAGCACCTGGTCTAGGAATTCCTGGATTTTCTCGTGCTGGCGCGAGGTGGCGCGAATGCTGAGCACACCGGACTCGGGGTTGGAAATCACCGATGCCGCCTCGCGGAAAGTTGCCGAGGGCTGCGCAGGCGCTGCGGCTGCCGCACCTGCGGCGCCTGGCGCACCCGGCGCGGCCGGAGCGGCCGCTTGCTGCGGGGCCGCCTGTCCTGGTGCGGGCAGAATCTTGTCGGTTTCGTGCAGTATGTCCTGCACATTTTTGACCAGCGTCTCCCAGAAGTGGTTGGTCGACTTGCTCGTTAATGAAGTGGTCGATTGATTGCCGCCGCCTCCGCCGCCGCCCCCGGTTGCTCCGGGCGTCGCCACCTGTGTGGAGGTGCCGACTGCGCTGGCGGTGTCGCGCTGCATGTTGACGTAATCGATTTTGTAGATGCGCAGATAGGGGGTGTCGGGCATCACCGCGAGGTTGGGGCCGTCGAGTTCGTAGCGCATATCCACCTGCTTGGCGATGCGCGCGAGCAGTTGCTGCAGCGTCTGATCGATGGCATTGAGTGTGACGCTGCCCAGAATGCCTGCGTGAATGTCGACGTTGAGTTTGGCATCGCGCGCGAGCGCGAACAGCAGTTCCTGGACCTTGACGTTGTTGACTACGACGCTATAGGTTTCCGGCTTTGTCGAGGGCTTGGGTTTGGGCAGTACGGGCGTGATCCGCACAGGCTCCGGGATATCGCCCGCGGGGGTCGGCGCGTCGGCTTGAACATGTCCCGGCGAGGGCTTCATGGGCTGTATGCTGCAACCGGCGGCGAACAGGCATGCCGCAAACACCAGTGCAACTTTAAGATTCATATCCCTCGCCATTGATATGTATATAGTTTCCCCTCTTGGATTATATAGCACAACCGTGATAGCGCAATAAGCCGGGGGAAACGCTAGTTGCCGTCAAAATCCACTATTGGCGATTCTGGCTGCGCATGCGCGCCACGCTGCGCAGATAAGGGCTGAATTGCCGGAAGGGTGAAGGTAGATTTTTCACGGCCTGGCGGGCTTCGCTGACCCCGGGGTAGAGTCCGTAAGCGAGTCGATAGTGCTGACCGTCGTCTATCTTCACTCCGTAGACGTAAAAATTCGACAGGTCCATTTGTTTCGACACCGCGAGCGTGAGCATTTCCTCTACCTTGTACAGGTCGCGAGCGCTTGCCGTGTAGAGCTGAATCGAATATCGATCGCCGGGCGCGCTCGGCAGCCATTCCTGGGTGGCGGCATAGCGTGCGCGCGTGAGCTTCCCTCCCGGGGAATTCGGCGCCATGGTGGTCGGCGCGCCAGGCGCGGCGGCGGCTGGCGCCGGCATCGAGGCTTGTTCTCCAGCGTTCGCAACGGCAGGCGTTGCACGGGGATCGTGCTTCGCTGCCTGCGTGTCCGATGACCCGGCCGCGGGAGTTGCGGGTGTGAGAACTTCGGCGCGTGCGGGTGGCTTGGCGTTCGCGTCTGCCGCCGTATTCACGGCACTGCTTTGCGGGACGGCGGCTTTGGGTGGTTCGACTGCAGGTACGGCCGCTTTGTCCGCCACGGATTGTGTCGCAGGGGTGCGTATCGTCGCCGTTTGCGCTGCCTGCAACTCCGGGGGCACCGAGGGCGACAGCAGGTAATGCAGTCCCAGCCCCAACGCAAGACCTGCCGCGACGCCGCCTGCGACCAGGCCGATTTTGGCCTTGCTCACGGCGGGCCGATGAAACTCGGAATCTCGAATGGCGCGCTCTGCGTGCTTCGCGGTAATGCCGTGCTCGTTGTCGGCGAACGCGGCGAGCAAGGCCTTGTCCGCAAGAATATTGACCCGCCTCGTCAATCCTTCGGAGGCCTTGACGATCCTGCGCACCGCATCCGCACTGAAAACATTCGGCCCGCGGTAGCCGGCCGCGCGCATGCGAAAGTCCAGATACGCCTCGATATCGGAGCGCAGCATGGGTTCCAGGCGGAAACTGTGGGTGATGCGCTCCTTCAATTGGCGCATATGCGGCTGATTCAGGTGCTCGTCGAGTTCGGGCTGGCCGAACAGCACGATCTGCAGCAGTTTCGCGTGGCCGGTTTCGAGGTTCGAGAGCAGGCGTACCTGCTCCAGCGTTTCCTGCGGCATGGCGTGCGCTTCGTCGATCAACAGCACGACACGCTGATTTTCGCCGTAGAGATTGATCAGGTGTTCCTGCAGTTTGAGCAGCAGCACCGACAGGCGCTCGCTCCGCGGTTCGATATCCAGTTCTTCGCCGATGGCGAAGATGATCTCGTCGCGGGAAAGCGACGGGTTCGCCAGCAGTATGGTCTGCACCTGCTCGGGCAGGCGTTCCATCAGGACCCGGCACAACATGGTCTTGCCGCTGCCCACTTCACCGGACACCTTGACGATGCCCTCGTCATGGGTGATGGCGTAGAGCAGCGCCTCAAGCGTCGGTCCGCGGTTGGCGCCACCAAAGAAAAAATCGGTGTGCGGCGTGATCCGAAAGGGCGGCTCGTTAAGGCCGAAATGGTTCAGATACATGCTGCGCCCTATTTCTTGTCCTGTTCCATGCGCGAATACAGCGTGGTGCGGTTGATGCCGAGCATTTTCGCCGCCTGGCTGACATTGCCGCGGGTAAGTCGCATGGCGGCCTGGATGTAGCCCTGTTCCCAGGCCCGTAGCACGTCGTCGAGATTGAACTGGCGTTCCCGCTGCAGATGGCGCTGCGCCTGTTCGATCAGCGCCTGCGGATCGCTGTTCGGCACCAGCTCCACGGTGGTCTCTGTGTGCGCCGTGGCCGGCGCCGAGGGCTCGAGTTCGGGTTCGAGTTCGAGCACCGAGAGCTTTTGGCCGGGATACTTGGTGCTCAGGCGGATCACGATGTTCTTGAGTTCGCGCACGTTGCCGGGAAACGGGTAGCTGTTCCACAGCTCGCCCGCCTTCTCATCCAGCGTGAACGGCGCAAGCCTGGCCTGTTCCGCATAAAAGTGGGTGAAGCGCTCGAGCAGCAGCGACCTGTCTTCCCCCATTTCGCGCAGCGGCGGCACGGTGATCGAAAATACCGACAGGCGATGGTACAAGTCGGCGCGGAAGCGCCCGTCCTTTATCTCCTGGCGCAGGTCGCGGTTGGTGGCCGCTATTACGCGGGCATGGGAAACGCGTTGTTGTGTCTCTCCAACGCGCTGAAACTCACCGTTCTCGAGGACGCGCAGCAGTTTGGCCTGTAATTCCATCGGCAACTCGCCGATCTCGTCGAGCAGCAGCGTTCCCTCCTGCGCATCTTCGAAATAGCCCGATTTGTTGGCGTTGGCGCCGGTAAATGCACCCTTGGAGTAGCCGAACAGCGTAGGCTCCACCAGCGTGGGGGCAATGGCGGCACAGTTGAGCGCGAACCAGGGTTTGTCCTTGCGCATCGACAGGCGGTGCAACATGCCGGCGACGACCTCCTTGCCGCTCCCCGACTCGCCTTCGATCAGCGCCGGAAAGGGCGAGTCCGCGTACTGGGCGATCTGGTTTTTCAGCTTTTGGAGTGCCGGACTTGTGCCGATCAACTGCTCGGACGCGGCCTGGGCGTCGCCGGAGATTTCTGCCTCGCGGATCTGCAAAGCGTGGAGCAGAAGTTTTTTCAAGCCTTCGGCTTCGCAGGGCTTGGCTACAAAATCGGTCGCGCCCAAGGTTCGCGCGTGGCGCGCGTTGGCGGCATCGTTCTGGCCCGACAGGACCAGAATCTTCATCGCAGGAGAGTGCGCGAGCAGTTCGGTGATGAGCTGGAATCCTTCGTCCGGACGGTGCGGAAAAGGCGGCAGTCCCAGGTCCACCAGCGCCAATTGCGGCGGGTTGCTCTTGCGGCGCACCATGCTCACGGCAGCCTTGCGCGAATCGCTCACCATTACGTCGAAATCCCTGCCCAGTGCGTAGACGAGGGTATCGGTGATCAGCGCGTCGTCGTCGACGATCAGCAGGCTCGGTTTGTTATCGCTCATATCAACGTGAAAGGACGCATCCCCTCATTCTCCCTTGTATCATCCGGCAATCCCGAAATGGCCTATTACTGTGCGCCACTCATCATCCGGCAATCCCGAAATGGCCTACTACTGTGCGCCACTCTCTATGCATTTGAGAAACGCCTGTTCCATCGATTCGCAGGCGTAGTCTTGCAGCAGCGCGCCGGGGCTGCCGGAAAAGCAGGGCCGGCCCCGGTGCAGGACAACCATGTGTTCGCAAATTTCTTCGACGTCGGACAGTGCGTGCGAGGTAAAAAACAGGGTGCAGCCCCGCTCGCGCAATTGCCGCAACAGCTGCTTCACACGCGCGCGCGCCAGGGGGTCCAGCCCGCTCATCGGTTCATCCAGAATCAGCAGGTCGGGCTCGGCCAGCAGGCAAGCGGCCAGTCCCAGCTTTTGCGTCATGCCCTTTGAGTAGGAACGCACCGGCTTGTCCAGCGCTGCCGCGTCAAGATCGAGGTCGTCGAACATGGCGCGCACCTGGTCTTCGTTCGCGGCGCGCCCATCGAGCGTGAGCATGTAGTTCAGGAAATCGCGGCCGGTGAGAAAATAAGGCGGCATGAATCGCTCCGGCAGAAAAGCGAGCCGGGCCCGGGCCAGGTTGTCGGTATGCCGGGTTCCGAAGATCTCGATGTGTCCGCTGTCGACGTGGCAAAAATCGAGGAGGCATTTGATCAGCGTCGTCTTTCCGGCGCCATTGATGCCGACCAGTCCGAAGTTCATCCCCGCCGCGATGTCTAGGTCTATTCCCTGCAGCACCGCGTGCTTGCCGTAATTCTTGTGTACCTGTTCGAAACGGACAGCCGATTGCGCCATGGGATGCGATAAGCGGTGGAAAGCAATTACTATAACAGAGCCCCTCGCGCAGCGAGACGGCCGGGGCGCGCCACGGCTTCATCCGGGAGCGCGGCGTTGGCCGTCTGGTAGAATATTGCTCCCCGAATTCTTGCCGACGACCTTCCGTGCCCACGAAACCCGCAACAGACAATCTGGTCGAGATTGACAACGTAAGTTTCGGCTATGACAAACGTTTGGTGCTCAAGGGCGCAAGCCTGGACATTCGCCGCGGCCAGGTGGTCGCGATCATGGGGCTGTCCGGTTGCGGCAAGACTACACTGCTGCGCCTGATCGGGGGTTCGCTGCGTCCCAATCGGGGGGAGGTGCGGGTAGGTGGCAGGGTGGTGTCCAGGTTGAACCACGAGGAACTCTATGCGCTGCGCCGCAGAATGGGAATGCTGTTTCAGTTCGGCGCCCTGTTCACCGATATGAGCTGCTACGAGAATGTCGCTTTCCAGATGCGTGAGCACACCGACATGCCGCAGGAACTGATCGACGATCTGGTGCTGATGAAACTGCAGGCGGTCGGCCTGCGCGGGGCGCACGCACTCATGCCCTCCGAGCTTTCGGGCGGCATGGCGCGGCGCGTTGCGTTGGCGCGCACCACGGCACTCGATCCGATGCTGATCATGTACGACGAACCGCTCACCGGTCTCGACCCCGTCTCCATGGGCGTCATCGGCCAGCTGATCCGGCGCCTGAACGATTCCCTGGGCGCCACTTCCATCATCGTGACGCACGACGTGGCCGAGGCGCTGGAGCTCGTCGACTACGTCTTTTTCATGTCCGAGGGGGTGATCATCGCACAGGGTACGCCTGACGAGCTGCGCGCTTCCGACGAGCCTTTCGTGCACCAGTTCGTCTATGGGGAGACGGACGGACACCTGCCGTTTCATTATCCTGCCGAGGATTATGCGACCGACCTGCGTGCCGCGGAAGCGCGGGGGACGCCGTGATCGATTTTTTCGAAAGACTGGGCGGTCGTGCGCTAGGGTCTGTCCACAGGCTCGGTTTCGCCTGTCGTTTTCTGATTTTGACGCTGCGCAACTCGGGTATGTGCCTGCGGCGCTTCTCGCTGGTGACGCGGGAAATTTATTCCGCCGGCGTGCTCTCGCTGATCATCATTCTGGTGTCCGGCCTGTTTGTCGGCATGGTGCTGGGCCTGCAGGGCTACGACACGCTGGAGCGCTATGGCTCCTCTTCGGCCCTGGGCGTGCTGGTGGCGCTGTCGCTGGTGCGCGAACTCGGGCCGGTGGTGTCGGGCCTGTTGTTCGCCAGCCGGGCCGGTTCGGCCATAACCGCCGAAGTCGGCCTGATGAAGGCGACCGAGCAATTGGCGGCAATGGAGATGATGGCGGTGGACCCGATCGCGCGGGTGATTGCGCCGCGCTTCTGGGCGGGCGTAATCTCCATGCCCCTGCTTGCGGCGATGTTTTCCGGGATGGGCGTATTTGGCGGATACTTGGTGGGCGTGCGCTTGATCGGTGTCGACGAAGGGTCTTTCTGGTCGCAAATGCAGGCCGCGGTCGATTTCCGTGAGGACATACTCAACGGTGTGATCAAGAGCCTCGTGTTCGGCATCGCCGTAACCTGGATTGCGGTATTCGAGGGCTACGATGCCCCGCCTACCGCCGAAGGCGTATCGGGCGCCACCACGCGTACGGTGGTGACCTCGTCGCTGTCGATACTAGCGCTGGATTTCATGTTGACTGCATTCATGTTTCGAGGGGTTTGAAGATGATGAAGCGTAAGGCACTGGATCTGTGGGCCGGACTGTTTGTCGCCATGGGCTTGGGCGCGCTCTTGTTCCTGGCTCTGAAAGTGGGAAATCTTGCATCCTTTTCCGCTGCGGAAACATATCTAGTCACTGCGAATTTTGATAACATTGGCGGCCTTAAGAAGCGGGCGCCGGTGAAAAGCGCCGGGGTGGTTGTCGGGCGGGTGGAAGACATCGCGTTCGATACGTCGATTTACGAAGCGACGGTGACCCTGGCTATCGACAAGCGCTATTTGTTTCCCAAGGATACCTCGGTAAAAATTCTGACTGCCGGCCTGCTGGGCGAGCAGTACGTGGGGCTTTCGGCCGGCGGCGACACGGTGAAACTGAAAGACGGCGACAAATTCAAACTCACGCAATCTGCGGTCGTGCTGGAAAACCTGATCAGTCAGTTCCTGTTCAGCAAGGCGGCGGACGGCGACAAAGGCGGAAAATGAGCAGAACGACAATCACGCTGCGGCGTCTATCCGCATTGCCGTTGTTGGTCGCGATCGGCGCTTTTAGCGGGTGCGCCACGACCGGAGGCAATCCGGACGATCCGCTGGAAGGCTACAACCGCGCCATGTTCGGCTTCAACGACGGCGTGGACAAGGCCATCCTGAAGCCGGTGGCGAGCGGCTATAAAGCGGTGTTGCCGGGTTTCGTGCGGACAGGCGTGAGTAATTTCTTCGGCAACCTGGGTGATATCTGGATCGGCGTCAACAATATCCTGCAGGGCAAGATCGGCGACGGGGCAAGCGATTTCGGGCGTTTCGCGATCAATACGACCGCCGGCCTGCTGGGCGTGCTGGATGTGGCCAGCAATGCCGGGCTGGAAAAACACAATGAGGATTTCGGACAGACCCTGGGGCGTTGGGGCGTGGGCAGCGGCGCCTACGTGGTGCTGCCGTTTCTGGGGCCGAGCACCGTGCGCGACGGTTTCAGCCGGCTGGCCGTGGACTCGTACGGCGACCCGGTCTGGTACGTGGGCAACGTACCGACGCGGAACGAACTGTATGGCGTGCGCGTCATCGATGCCCGCGCCGGCCTGCTCGACGCAAGCCGTTTGATGGAAGAAGCGGCGCTGGACCGATATTCGTACCTGCGCGGCGCGTACCTGCAGCGCCGCCGCAGCCTGATTTACGACGGCAATCCGCCGCGCGAGCGGGACCCCGACGAAACTTCGAATTCGACGTCCGGCGCGGGTCAAACCGAACTTCCATCCAAACGGCCATAGCCATGATCAAACTATTATCAGCGATATGCCTTTCCCTGCTGACGGTTTCGGCCGGCGCGCAGGACCTTGCCCCCGATGCCCTGATCAAAAGTATTTCGGACGACGTGATCGGCATCATCAAGCAGGACAAGGAAATCAAGGCGGGCGACCGCAAGAAGATCAACGATCTGGTCGATGCCAAGGTGCTGCCGCATTTCAGCTTCGCCCGCATGACGGCGCTCGCCATGGGACGCAATTGGCGCAAGGCGAACGCGGAGCAGCAGAGTGCGCTGGTAAGCGAGTTTCGCAATCTGCTGGTGCGCACCTATTCGGGCGCCCTCTCCACCTACAAGAACGAGGTCATCGAGTTCAAGCCGCTGCGCGCCGCCGCGGGAGACGCCGACGTCACGGTCAGGACCCAGGTCAAACGGCCGGGCAGTGAGCCTGTCAGTATCGATTACAGCATGGAAAAAACGCCGAGCGGCTGGAAAGTCTATGACGTCGTCGTCGGTGGCGTCAGCCTGGTGACCAATTACCGGGACAGTTTCAACGCCCAGATTCACGATGGCGGGGTGGACGGCCTGATCAAATCGCTCGCCAGCAAGAACCGCGCCCTGGAATCCCAGACAGGCAACAAGTCCAAGTGATCACCCGCGAAGGCGACAGGTTGCTGGTACAGGGACCGGTCACGATCGGCACCGTTTCGGCGCTTCTGGAGCAGGTGCGGTCGCTGCTTGCGCAGGGCGTGGCGGTGCTCGATTTCGGATCAGTCACCGAGGTGGACTCGTCGGCCGTGGCGCTGGCCCTGGAATGCCTGCGCGAAGCGCGCGCTCGCGAACTTGCGCTGTCGCTCACAAATTTGCCAGAGGCGATGACGAACCTCGCGGAGCTCTACGCAGTATCGGAGTTGCTGCAGTCCGGACCGGCCTGATCGACTCACCGCCGCGATCCAATGCGGCACAGCATATGACCCCCGCGATCCAAATCCAGCAGGTGCACAAACGCTATGGCGCAGTTCAGGCGCTGGGCGGTGTCGACCTGGAAGTGGCGCAAGGGGAATTCTTCGGCCTGCTCGGCCCCAATGGCGCCGGCAAAACAACGCTGATCAACATTCTCGCCGGCCTGGCGCGCGCAGACCGCGGCAGCGTACGCGTGCTCGGGCACGATGTCGTCACCGAATACCGGAAATCGCGTCGTGCGCTGGGCGTAGTGCCGCAGGAGCTGGTGTTCGATCCGTTTTTCAGCGTGCGCGAAACCTTGCGTCTACAGTCGGGCTACTTTGGACTGAAGCGCAACGATGCCTGGATCGACGAAGTCATGCACCACCTGGACCTGACCGGAAAGGCCGACGCCAACATGCGCTCGCTCTCGGGCGGGATGAAGCGGCGCGTGCTGGTTGCGCAGGCGCTGGTGCACAAACCGCCGGTGATCGTGCTCGACGAACCCACCGCCGGTGTCGACGTCGAGCTGCGGCAGGGGCTGTGGGAATTCGTGCGCGGCCTGAACGCCGACGGGCACACCATTGTGCTGACCACGCATTACCTGGAGGAGGCGGAGGCTCTGTGCGCGCGCATCGCCATGCTGAAACTGGGGCGCATCGTCGCGCTCGACACCACCCGTAATCTGATGAACCGCAGGGACAGCCTGTACCTGAAGTTGCGCCTCTCCGGTGCCGGCTTGCCGGCGGCCCTCGCCTCGCAGGTGCGCGACAGCCGCGACGGCGTGCATACACTGCGCGTACCCAACTATGCTGAAGTTGAAGGCTTGCTCGCGCAGGTGCGCGAGGCAGGCGCGCAGATCGAGGAACTGGAGTTGCTGCAGCCGGACCTCGAAGACGTGTTCGTGCAGATCATGAAAGACGCCAAGGCTTAGCCGGGCCATCGTTATGTCGACGCCTGTTCATACACTCTCCAGGAACTGATTTCCATGTCCGGCTTCAGCACCTTGCTGTACAAGGAAATGCTGCGCTTCTGGAAGGTGGCGTTTCAGACCGTCGCAGCGCCGGTACTGACCACGCTCCTGTACCTGCTCATCTTTTCGCATGTGATGCAGGGACGCGCGCCGGTCTATGGCGAGGTGGCTTACGCGGCGTTCCTGGTGCCGGGTCTGGTGATGATGGCTGTGCTGCAAAATTCGTTTGCCAACAGTTCCTCCAGCCTGATCCAGTCCAAAGTGACCGGCAATGTCATTTTCATGCTGCTGCCGCCCCTGTCGTATTGGGATTTCTTCGCTGCCTACGTGCTCGCTTCGGTTGTGCGCGGCGTGGCCGTGGGGGCCGGGGTGCTGCTCGTGTCGCTGGGCTTCGTCAGCCTGTCTTTCGCGCATCCGCTGTGGATCCTGGCCTTTGCGCTGGTTGGCAGCGCCATCCTGGGGGCACTGGGACTGATCGCAGGGATCTGGGCGGACAAGTTCGACCAGGTGGCGGCGTTTCAGAGTTTTTTCATCATGCCGCTTACCTTCCTGTCAGGCGTGTTCTACTCGATCCACTCGCTGCCCGCGTTCTGGCAGGAATTGTCGCGGTTCAACCCCTTTTTCTACATGATCGACGGATTTCGCTATGGTTTTTTCGGCGTGTCCGACATCAATCCTGCAATGAGTCTGGCGGTGGCGCTGCTCAATTTGCTGGTGTTTACAGCTGTTGCGCTCGCCTTGCTGAAGCGCGGCTATAAACTGCGTCACTAAGAACCCGTTGCAAAATGAATTTTGCAACGGCAAACATAGGGGAGTGTGAGGGGAGATCTCCCCTCATTTTGTAATGAACACTAAACCCGTTGCCAATAATGAACTTTTGAAAGGGCGAACATGCTTACTCCAGAAGAAGTCAAGACTTACATCGAGCAAGGCCTGCCATGCGAACATATCGAACTCGCCGGCGACGGCCAGCATTTTCAGGCGCTGATCGTCTCAGCCGAATTCAGCGGCAAGAACCGGGTGCAGCGGCATCAACGGGTCTATAAAGCGCTGGGTGAGCGCATGCGCGAAGAGGTGCACGCACTTTCGATGCAGACACTCACGCCCGAGGAGTGGCGCGATCAGTCCGAAGGAAAGGCGTGATCAAGAGATCGGAAAAAAACAGACATGGATAAGCTTCTGATCCAGGGCGGCACGCGTCTCGAAGGCGAGGTGCGCATTTCCGGCGCGAAGAATGCCGCGCTGCCGATCATGTGCGCGGCGTTGCTCTCGGCCGAACCGCTGCGGCTCACCAACGTGCCGCATCTGCGCGATGTCACCACGCTGCTGAGTCTGCTCGGGGGTATGGGCGTCGCGGTGTCGCTGGACGAAAAGCTCGGACTCGAACTCAACGCCGGCAGCCTGCACTCGCCGCTGGCGCCCTACGAACTGGTCAAGACCATGCGCGCCTCGATTCTGGTGCTGGGTCCCTTGCTGGCGCGTTGCGGCGAGGCGCGCGTGTCCCTGCCCGGCGGCTGCGCCATCGGACAGCGACCGGTGGATCAGCATATCAAGGGTTTGCAGGCCATGGGTGCGGAGATCAGCGTTGAGCACGGTTACATCATCGCGCGTGCCAAACGGCTGCAGGGCGCGCGCATCGTTACCGATCTGGTGACGGTCACCGGCACCGAAAATCTGATGATGGCCGCCTGCCTGGCCGAAGGCACCACGGTCATCGAGAACGCGGCGCGCGAACCCGAAGTCGTCGATCTTGCCAATTGTCTCAAGGCGATGGGGGCGAACATCGAGGGTGCCGGGAGCGACGCGATCACCATTGAGGGCGTGAACGCGCTCGCGGGCGCCACGCACCGCATCATGCCGGACCGCATTGAAACCGGTACCTTCCTCGTCGCCGCCGCCGCGACCGGCGGTTCGGTGCGGCTGCGCAATACCAGCGCGAGCATACTCGAAGCGGTGGTGGACAAGCTGCGCGAGGCCGGCGCGAAAATCACCGCGGAGGATGACGCAATATTCCTGGAGATGGATGGCCCGGCTCTGAGCGCCAACCTGCGCACGGCGCCTTATCCGGCTTTTCCCACCGACATGCAGGCGCAATTCATGGCGCTCGACTGCACTGCGCGCGGTACCGCGGTGTTGACCGAAACGATTTTCGAGAACCGCTTCATGCACGCGCTCGAATTGCAGCGGCTGGGGGCGGACATCGAAATCTCCGGAAATACCGCCGTGGTCAAAGGCGTCGCGAAGCTGCAGGGCGCGACGGTGATGGCGACCGATCTGCGCGCCTCGGCGAGCCTGGTGATCGCCGGGCTGGTGGCCAATGGCGAAACCGTCATCGAGCGCATCTATCATCTGGACCGCGGCTACGAGTGCATCGAGGAGAAACTCTCCCAACTGGGCGCGCGCATCCGGCGCGTTCATTGAAGGCGCGCTCGGCGCGGAGTACGCGGTAAAATCGGTTTTTCGATCAGGTATCGCCGTGTCCCAGATCACCATCGCCCTTTCCAAGGGCCGGATATTCGAGGAAACCCTGCCGTTGCTGAAGGCGGCAGGCGTACTGCCGCGCGACGATCCGGAAACCTCGCGCAAGCTGATCATCGCCACCAGCCGGCCCGGGGTGCGCCTGATCATCGTGCGCGCCTCGGATACCCCGACCTATGTGCAGTATGGCGCGGCCGACCTCGGCATCGCCGGCAAGGACGTGCTGCTGGAGCATGGCGGCGAGGGCCTGTATCAGCCGCTGGACCTCGGCATCGCCGCCTGTCGTCTGATGGTGGCCGTGCCGCAGGGCTTCGATTACGCGCGCGCGGTGAAGCAGGGCGCGAGGCTGCGTGTTGCAACGAAGTACGTGCAAACCGCGCGCGAGCATTTTGCCGCCAAGGGCGTGCACGTCGATCTGATCAAGCTGTATGGGTCGATGGAACTTGCCCCGCTGGTGGGGCTTGCCGACGCCATCGTCGATCTGGTGTCCAGCGGCAATACGCTGAAGGCCAATCATCTTTGCGCGGTCGAGGAGATCGTACCGATCTCGGCACGCCTGATCGTCAATGTGGCGGCGTTGAAGCTCAAGCGCGCGACGATACAACCGCTCATCGACGCGTTTGCCGCCGCAACCGGGGGGACGCGCAATGGCTGATATCGCGCGCCTCTCAACGCGGGAGGCGGATTTCGACGCACGGCTTGCGCGTTTGACCGCATTCGATGCGGCCCAGGACGATTCGGTCGATGCGACCGTGGCTGAAATCCTGGCCGCAGTGAAGAAACGCGGCGACGCAGCGGTGCTCGAATACACGGCGCGCTTCGACGGGGTGACGGCCGCGACGCTTGCCGAGCTCGAACTGCCGCGCGAACGGCTCGTGCGCGCCCGCGACGGGCTGCCGGGTGCGCAGCGCGAAGCCCTCGAGCAGGCGGCGCTGCGTGTGCGCACCTACCACGAAAAGCAAGTCGCGCAGTCCTGGCAGTACAAAGAGGCAGACGGCACGGTGCTCGGCCAGCAGGTGACGCCGATCGATCGCGTCGGTCTTTATGTGCCGGGCGGCAAGGCGGCCTACCCTTCCTCGGTGCTGATGAACGCGCTGCCCGCGAAAGTCGCCGGCGTGTCCGAACTCGTCATGGTGGTGCCGACGCCGCGCGGCGAACGGAACGAACTGGTCATGGCCGCGGCGGCCATCGCCGGCGTGGACCGGGTATTCACCATCGGCGGGGCACAGGCCGTGGGCGCGCTGGCCTACGGCACCGAAACCATCGCCCAGGTGGACAAGATCGTCGGACCCGGCAACGCCTATGTCGCCGCGGCCAAGCGGCGCGTGTTCGGCGTAGTCGGGATCGACATGGTGGCCGGACCCTCGGAGATCCTGGTGATCTGCGACGGGTCGGTGCCCGCGGACTGGATCGCGATGGATCTTTTTTCGCAGGCGGAGCACGACGAGGTGGCGCAGTCCATATTGATTTGCCCGGACGCGGCTTACATCGAATCGGTGGCGGAAAGCATCGCGAGATTGCTGCCGCAGATGCCGCGGCGCGGGGTCATCGCCGCGTCGCTCAAGGCCAGGGGAGCATTGATCGAAGTGCGCAGCCTGGAAGAGGCCTGCGCCATCGCCAATCGCATCGCCCCGGAGCACCTGGAGCTGGCGGTGGCCGAACCGGAGAAACTCGTAGCCCGAATACGCCATGCCGGCGCGATATTCATGGGCGGGTACAGTTCCGAGGCCATCGGCGATTACTGCGCAGGGCCCAACCATGTGTTGCCCACATCGCGCAGCGCGCGTTTTTCCTCGCCGCTGGGGGTGTATGACTTCCAGAAGCGCTCCAGCCTGATCCAGGTGTCCGCGGAAGGCGCGCAGACCCTGGGCCGGATTGCCGTCACCCTCGCGGAGGGTGAGGGCCTGTCGGCGCATGCCCGCTCGGCCGGCTACCGGCTGCGCCAGCCCTGACATGTCAATCAAGGTGCGCTTATGAGCCGCTACTGGAGTACCGTCGTGAACGGCCTGACGCCCTACGTGCCGGGCGAACAACCCAAACTGCCCAACCTGATCAAGCTCAATACCAACGAAAGCCCCTACGGTCCGAGCCCGCGGGTGCTGGCCGCCCTGCGCGCCGAAGTGGGAGACAGCCTGCGCCTTTATCCGGATCCGGGCTGCGACGGCCTGAGGGAGTCCATCGCGGCGTTTCACAAGCTGAAACCCGCGCAGGTGTTCGTCGGTAACGGCTCCGACGAGGTGCTGGCGCACACCTTCCTTGCACTGCTCAAGCACGACAAGCCCGTTTTATTTCCGGATATCAGCTACAGTTTCTATCCGGTGTACTGCGCCCTGTACGGCATTGCGTACAAGCAGGTGCCGCTGACCGAGTCGTTCGAGATCCGCGTGGACGACTACATGAAGCCGAACGGCGGCATCGTTTTTCCAAATCCGAACGCGCCTACCGGCCGGCCGCTTGCGCTCGGGGAGATCGAGCGCCTGCTGCAGGCGAACGCCGCATCCGTGGTGGTGATCGACGAGGCCTACGTGGACTATGGCGCGGAGTCGGCCGTCGGTTTGATTTCGCGTTACCCGCAGCTGCTGGTCGTGCATACCTTATCCAAATCGCGCTCGCTCGCCGGGTTGCGCGTGGGCTACGCGCTCGGGGACGCCGGGTTGATCGAGGCCCTGGTCCGGGTCAAGGACAGCTTCAACTCCTACCCCTTGGGACGCTTTGCGCAGGCAGGCGCAGCCGCGGCGCTGGAGGATCGCGCATACTTCGAACGCAGTTGCGCCAAAGTGGTCGCGACCCGGACGCGCATGGCGAACGATCTCGCGTCCCTGGGTTTCGAGGTGCTGCCTTCCGCCGCCAATTTCGTGTTTGCGCGCCATCCCGGGCACGACGGCGCCGAACTCGCCGCCAAACTGCGCGAGCGTGGCGTCCTCGTGCGGCACTTTGGCACGCCGCAGCGCATCGCACAGTTCCTGCGCATCACCGTCGGGACGGACGCGCAATGCGAGGCCTTGATCGAGGCGCTGAGGACGATATTGGTGTAGACGGTTGCGGCCCCGAACGGCCGCCCTCTGCGCTGGTTTGCCCGCGTGTCGCGCTGGGTTAGAATGCGATGGATGCCGGCCTTACCCGGTGCCAAAATCGACTGAATCAACTGAACGTTTATGCGCACCGCCTCTGTCACCCGCAAGACCAGCGAAACCCAGATCAGCGTAAGCCTGAACCTGGATGGCGTCGGGTCGTCGAAACTCGACACCGGCCTGCCGTTTCTCGACCATATGCTGGACCAGGTTGCGCGTCACGGCATGATCGATCTGGAGATTGCCGCCAAAGGCGACCTGCACATCGACGGCCACCACACGGTGGAGGATGTCGGCATCGCGCTTGGACAGGCGGTGGCCGCCGCGGTCGGCGACAAGCGCGGCCTGCGCCGCTACGGACACGCATACGTGCCGCTGGATGAGGCGCTGTCGCGCGTGGTGATCGATTTTTCGGGTCGCCCCGGACTCGAGTACCAGCTCAAGTTCAGCCGTGCCTGGATCGGCGAGTTCGACGTCGACCTGGTGCACGAATTTTTCCAGGGCTTCGTCAATCACGCGCAGGTGAGCCTGCACATCGACAATCTGCGTGGAGACAACGCTCACCACCAGTGCGAGACGGTGTTCAAGGCCTTCGGACGTGCGCTGCGCATGGCCGCCGAGCCGGACCCGCGCGCAGCGGGAACGATTCCATCCACCAAAGGCAGCCTGTGATTTCACGCGTTTGACGGGAAGCACCGGGGCCGGCGTGCCAGGAATGGGAGCACGCGTACCCCGGGTGGCCAGCCGCCGCAGGAAACCTTTTCAATTTTCACTGTCCAATTGCACAGGCAATGACCTCAATCGCAGTAATTGACTATGGCATGGGTAACCTGCGCTCGGTGTCCAAGGCGCTGGAGCACGTCGCGCCGGATGCGCAGGTGCGGGTTACCTCGGACCCCGCGCTGGTGCGCGAAGCCGATCGCGTCGTGTTTCCCGGCCAGGGCGCGATGCCCGATTGCATGCGAGAAATGGATGCGCGGGGCTTGCGTCCGGCGGTGCTGGAGGCGGCGCGCAGCAAGCCCTTTCTCGGCATCTGCATCGGATTGCAAATGCTGTTCGAACGCAGCGAAGAAGGCGACACGCCGGGTTTGGGTATTTTCCCCGGCCAGGTACGGCGTTTTCCGCCCGAAGCGATGAAAGATGCGCTAGGCGCCAAGCTCAAGGTGCCGCACATGGGCTGGAACGAGGTCATGCAGACTGAAGCGCACGTACTATGGCGCGGCATTGCCGACGCCAACCGCTATTATTTCGTGCACAGTTTTTACGTCGAAGCGGGCAAACCGGAACTGGTCGCCGGATACAGCATCTACGGTTTCCCCTTTACCTGCGCCGTGGCGCAGGATAATATTTTCGCCGTGCAATTCCATCCCGAGAAAAGCCAGTCCGCCGGCCTTGCCTTGCTCGCCAATTTCGTAACCTGGAAACCCTAGGCCCATTTCATTCGCCCTTTTTCACCCTAGTTCACCATAGCCGGAACGACATATGCTTATCATCCCCGCGATCGATATCAAGGAAGGGCGCGCAGTGCGCCTCGAACAGGGTGACATGGGCAAGGAAACCGTGTTCTCCGACGATCCGGCGGCCGTGGCTGCGCACTGGCTGGAGCAGGGCGCGCGCCGGCTGCATCTGGTCGATCTGAACGGAGCGGTGGCGGGCAAACCCAGGAACGAGAGCGTGATCAAGGATATCGTGCGCGTGATCGACGGCAGGATACCCATACAACTCGGCGGGGGCATCCGCGACCTGGACACCGTCGAGCGCTATCTCGACGATGGCATCAGCTATGTCATTATCGGCACGGCGGCGGTGAAAAATCCCGGATTCCTGCAGGATGCCTGCACGGCGTTTTCCGGCCACATCATCGTCGGTCTGGACGCCAAGGATGGCAAGGTCGCGGTGGAGGGATGGTCCAAAATGACCGGTCACGACGTGATCGATCTGGCGCGCAAGTTCCAGGATTATGGCGTGGAAGCCGTCATCTATACGGACATCGGCCGCGACGGCATGCTCAGCGGGGTCAACATCGAAGCCACCATCAAGCTCGCGAGCGAACTGGTCGTGCCCGTGATCGCGAGCGGCGGGCTGACCAATCTCAACGACGTCAAAGCATTGTGCAATATCGAGTCCGAGGGCATATCCGGGGTCATTACCGGACGTGCGATCTATCAGGGAACGGTGGACTTCAAGAAGGCACAGGCGATGGCGGACAAATTGAGCCCGGGAAAAAAGGAGAAGGGAGAAGCCTGAGCGCCGCGGCGGTATTCGGCGCCCGCGTTCCACCTCCTGCCGCATGAGCCTAGCAAAGCGAGTCATTCCCTGCCTGGATGTCACCCACGGCCGCGTGGTCAAGGGCGTGAATTTCGTCGGATTGCGCGATGCCGGAGACCCGGTTGAAATAGCGCACCGCTACGACGATCAGGGCGCCGACGAACTGACTTTCCTGGACATCACCGCGAGTTCGGACGATCGCGACATGATCCTGCACATCATCGAGGCGGTCGCGGCACAGGTATTCATCCCGCTCACCGTGGGTGGCGGCGTGCGCAAGGTCGATGACGTGCGCAGGCTGCTGAACGCGGGCGCGGACAAGGTTTCGATCAACACCTCCGCGGTGCAGAATCCGCAGCTGGTGGCGGACGCCTCCGGCCGTTACGGCGCGCAATGCATCGTGGTGGCCATCGACGCGAAACGCGTCGATCCAAAGGGAAACGCGAAACGCGTCGATCCACAGGCGGGTGGCGAACCGCGCTGGGAGGTGTATACCCACGGAGGGCGCAACCCCACCGGTTTGGATGCGATCGAATGGGCGCGTAGAATGCAGATGCTGGGCGCGGGCGAAATCCTGCTCACCAGCATGGACCGCGATGGCACCAAGTCCGGATTCGATCTCGCGCTGACGCGCGCCGTAGCCGATGCGGTGGATGTGCCCGTGATCGCCAGCGGCGGGGTCGGCAATCTCGAGCATCTGGCCGCGGGCATACTGGACGGCCGAGCCGACGCCGTGCTCGCAGCGAGCATCTTTCACTACGGCGAGTACAGCGTGCGCCAGGCGAAGGAACTGATGGCGTCCCGGGGAATCGAAGTCAGGCTGTGATTGGCGCGGCCGGGGCGGATGAATGGACGGCGGCGAACCGCGCGCGTCCAACCCCACATTTTGAAATGAACGCATAGGCAAACATGGATTGGCTCGATAAGGTTAAATGGGACGACAAAGGCCTGGCGCCGGCGATCGCGCAGGACGCGGGCAGCGGCAAAGTGCTGATGGTCGCCTGGATGAACCGCGAAGCCCTGGCGCGGACCGTTTCCGGCGGGGAAGCCGTGTATTGGTCGCGCTCGCGCCGCAAACTGTGGCACAAGGGCGAGGAATCCGGCCATGTGCAGAAGGTGCGCGAGTTGCGCCTGGATTGCGACGAAGACGTCATACTGCTCAGCGTGGAGCAGGTCGGCGGCATTGCCTGCCACACGGGCCGGCACAATTGTTTTTTCCAGAAATATGCGGATGGCGCCTGGGTCGTCGCTGACCCGGTGCTCAAGGATCCGAAAGACATATATGGAAAGGGAAGCTCTGACTGAGCCCTGCGCGGCCGGAGATTCAGACGATTAGGGGGACATACAAGGGGGCAGGGCTCCCGAGTTCAAGGAAAACAGAGAATGAGCGACATACTCGAACGGCTGGCAGACACGATAGAGGCGCGCAAAGGCGGCGACGCGGACGCATCCTATGTGTCGCGTCTGCTCGCGCGCGGCGAAGACGCGATTTTGAAAAAGATCGGCGAGGAGGCCACCGAGGCGGTGATGGCGGCCAAAGACGGGGACCGGCTGCGTATTGTCGGCGAGACCGCCGACCTGTGGTTTCACTGCCTGGTCATGTTGTCGCACTATGGCCTGCGCCCCACGGACGTGCTGTTCGAACTCAGGCGCCGAGAGGGCATATCAGGAATCGACGAGAAGGCCGCCAGGGCCGCGAGCCCGCGCGTCGAAGCCGAGCGCAAGTAAGCGGAGGCATCATTGGAAGATTGCATATTCTGCAAAATCATCGCCGGCAGCATTCCGTGCAACAAGGTATTCGAGGACGAGGACATCCTTGCGTTTCACGACATCAACCCGGTGGCGCCGGTGCATTTCATGGTCATCCCGAAGCTACACATCGACTCGCTCGTGCAGGTGGACCTCGGCCATCAGATGTTGCTGGGCAAGATGCTCGCGATGGCTTCGAAACTGGCCGTTGAGCAGGGCTGCAGCGACGGTTGGCGCACGATCATCAACACAGGACGCGTCGGGCGCCAAGAGGTGTATCATTTGCACATGCATATCATCGGCGGCAAGGAAGTCCTGTCCGGAATGATAAAACGTTAAAGGAGTAGAGCAATGGGTACATTCAGCATTTGGCACTGGCTGATCGTTCTGGTTATAGTCATGCTGGTTTTCGGCACCAAGAAATTGCGCAACATGGGCGCCGACCTGGGCGGCGCGGTGCGAGGTTTCAAGGAAGGCATGAAAGAAGGCACGTCCGACAAGCCCGCCGACGGCGCCGGCACCACGCAGAAAGCCGACGGCAACGTTATCGAGGGTGAAATCAAGGAAAAATCCAGGAGTTCATAAGCTGCGTTGCACTCGGCGCGGGGCGCCCTGTCCCGCGACCTTCTGGTTCCTGTCCCCTTTCCAGCCCCCCTGCCCCTGAAATGTTTGACATCGGTTTTTCCGAGTTGATAGTGGTTGCGCTGGTGGCGCTGATCGTGATCGGTCCGGAGCGCCTGCCCCGGGTCGCGCGCACCCTCGGGGCTTTGCTGGGCCGCGCACAGCGCTACGTCAACGACGTGAAGTCCGACATTCAGCGCGAGGTCAACCTGGATGAATTGAAGGATCTCAAGTCCACTTTTCAGGATGCCGCGAAATCGGTGGAAGACTCCGTGAACGAGGTGGGGAAAGAATTGCAGGCGACCGGGGATTCGCTTAACAAGAGCATAAGCGGGGCCGGGGAAAGTACGCCCGAACCCACCACAGAAGCGCTCCCGGCCGACGGCGACAGCGACACCCACGCCGCCTCGCCGCAGTTGGATCTGGCGCTGGAGAGCAAATCCGCAGCCGATCCGGCGACCGCATCCAAGGCCTGATTGCGTTGAGCGGACAGGAAACCTTTATTTCCCATCTGGTCGAGTTGCGCGACCGCTTGCTGCGCTCGATCTACGCGGTGTTAGGGATATTCACGCTGCTCTGGTTCTGGCCCGGGCTGGCCGAGATTTACGATCTTCTGGCGCTGCCGATGATGCGCACCCTGCCCGAAGGCACGCACATGATCGCCACCGGCGTCATCACGCCTTTTCTGGTGCCGCTCAAGGTCGGATTGATGGCGGCGTTCATGCTCGCGCTGCCCTATGTGCTCTATCAAGTCTGGGGCTTCATCGCACCGGGACTCTACGCGAATGAAAAGCGCCTCGCCCTGCCGCTGGTGTTCGGCAGTACGCTGTTGTTCCTGGCCGGGGTTGCCTACTGTTATTTCGTGGTATTCAACCTGGTGTTTCATTTCATCATTCAGTTCGCTCCCAAGAGCATCACGCCGGCTCCGGATATCGAGGCCTACCTGGGTTTCGTGCTGACCATGTTTGCGGCTTTCGGGATCACGTTCGAGATACCGCTGATCCAGGTGGTGCTGGTGCGCACGGGTGTGCTCACAGTGGCAAAGCTGAAGGATATCCGTCCCTACGTGATCGTAGGCGCTTTCGTCATCGCCGCGATCGTCACGCCGCCGGACGTGATCTCGCAGCTTCTGCTGGCGATTCCGATGTGTCTGCTATACGAATGCGGCATTCTGTTGGCACAAGTGGTAGCACGCTTCACGCGCAAGCCTGCGGGCACGGATGACGAAGCGCAGGATGCCGGGGACGATTCGGTCGATCCCGAACAGGAGCGCTTGCGCTAATCGCGATTCGCGACGGCGTGCCAGCGCACCACGGCGCCAGGTCAGTGCAACAGATCCAGTTCGCGCGCGACGGTCGCGGAGATTCCCGGCTGCGGCCACGCGCCCGCACTCAACGTGCCGGGGCAGATCGATCTGATCGGGAAGTTTCCGGACGGCTGAGGCGCACGCCTTATTCGTCCGGGCGCGGTATCCCCGGACGTTTGCCTACGCTGACCTTCAACTCCAGTTTTTCCTGACCGCGCCTGAGCGTAAGCGCTGTCTGGATACCCGGTGCCAGCGCGACGATGAGGTTGCGCATGGCCTCCGGATCACGCACCGGCTTGCCGTCGACCGTGACCACGATGTCCCCGGGCTTGATTCCTGCACGCTCCGCCGGACTGCCGCGCTGCACTCCGGCAACGAGCACGCCGTTGGTGGTGCCGAGCTTGAACGAGTCAGCCAGTTCCGGCGTGATCTCCTGCAGTTCCACGCCGACCCAGCCGCGCGTCACCGCGCCGGTTGCGATCAGTTGCTCCATGACCTGTTTCGCGATGGAAACAGGTATGGCAAAGCCGATGCCGATGGAGCCGCCCGATTGGGAAAGTATCGCGGTGTTGATGCCCACGAGGTTTCCCGACGCGTCGATGAGCGCGCCGCCCGAATTCCCCTGGTTGATGGCCGCATCGGTCTGGATGAAATTTTCGAAGGTATTGATGCGCAGGCCGGTGCGGTGCAGCGCGGAGACGATGCCCATGGTCACCGTCTGGCCGACGCCCAGCGGGTTGCCGATGGCCAGCACCACGTCGCCGACTTTCAGGTTTTCGGCCTGGGCCAAGGTGATGGCCGGCAAATTGCGCGCGTCGATCTGCAAGACGGCCAGGTCGGTTTCAGGATCGTTGCCCACCACCTTGGCGGGGAGTTTCTTTCCGTCCGAGAGCGCCACCTCGATCTCGTCCGCGGCCTCGACCACGTGCTGATTGGTCAGGATGTAGCCGCGCGGACTGATGATGACACCCGAGCCCAGGCTGAATGCGCGTTGCGCCTCGTCCTCGAAGCGCTCGCCGAAGAAGTGGCGGAACAAGGGATCGTTCATGAACGGATTGCGCGGCCGCTTCACTTCCTTGCTGGTGAAAATGCTCACGACGGCCGGGGCGGCCTTGCGCACTGCATCGTTGTAGGAAGCGGTCGATGCGCGTGCACCGCTCGCGGCAGCCGTCGGCGCCTGGCTTACCTCGACCGGGGCCGGCGTCCTGTCCGGCAGCCATTCGGGTTTGAGCGTGGCGACGACAAACAGAACTGCGAGGCAGACGGTAGTCGTCTGCGCGAAAGTCAGCCAAAGTCGGTACATCGCGTGCGTGTCCTCGCCTTGATTTCAATTCCAGGGGACTATTCCCTCATGTTCCCCTGGGTGAACGTTGTTTCGTCGATTCCGGAACAAACTCTTCGCGAGGGCAAATGATGCGCCGTGCGTGTGCGGGTACAATTCCCGCTGACTCATGCGATGGGTGCCGCAATGCAGCGCGAAGAATTGAACCGTTACCTGGACGGCTTGTTGGAAATCTCCCGATACCAGGATTATTGCCCAAATGGGCTGCAGGTGGAAGGGCGCGGCACAATCCGGCGCGTCGTCAGCGGCGTGACAGCAAGCCTCGATCTGATCCAGGCGGCGCTCGCGCAAGACGCCGACACCATCCTGGTGCATCACGGCTATTTCTGGAAGGGCGACGACCCCTGCATCACCGGAACGCGCCGCGCGCGCATCGCGAGTCTGATCGCGCACGATCTGAATTTGTTTGCCTACCACCTACCGCTTGATGGTCACGCCGAACTGGGCAACAACGCGCAGCTGGGCAAGCGGCTGGGCTTGGTCCAGACCGGGCGCTTTGCCGATCAGGCGATCGGATTCAGCGGTGATCTGGACGCGCCGCTGCGCCTGGATGCCTTCGCCGACCGGGTCAAGCTGCGGCTGGGCCGCGAACCGCTGGTCATCGGCGATATGGCCAAGCAGGTGCGCACGATCGCCTGGTGCACGGGCGCGGCGCAGGGGTTCTTCGAAGACGCCATTCGGGTCGGCGCCGATGCCTACCTCAGCGGAGAAATTTCCGAGCAGCAGGTGCATCTGGCGCGCGAGTCCGGCGTGGCGTTTATCGCCGCAGGCCATCACGCCACCGAGAAATACGGGGTGCAGGCTTTGGGCGAGCATCTGGCGGCCCGATTCGGGCTCGAGCATCGCTTCGTCGATATTCACAATCCAGTGTGATTCCTGGTTGGAGTGCTTGGCGGTCATGGCGATTTTATTTATCTATTTCAGTGCGTTAGCGTATAAAACTTTAATCCGGGCGGCGCTTTCAGGTATAATCGCCTGCCTTACGCGTGGCAGAATCTTGTAGATTGAGGAATCTTCGATGAGTGATGTCAAGAAAGTGAACAAAGGCCGGCGCAATCTGGTGATCGCCAGCTGCGCCGCCGGCGGTGCCGCGGGCGTGGCTGCGGCGGTGCCGTTCGCCGCAAGCTGGCTGCCCTCGGAGCGCGCCAAGGCAGGCGGCGCGCCGGTGGTGGCAGACATCAGCACACTCAAGCCGGGTGAGATGATGACGGTCGAATGGCGCTCGAAGCCGGTGTGGATCATCCGCCGCACCAAGGAAATGCTCGAAGGCCTGGCGCGCGCGGACGCCAAGGTTTCCGACCCGAAGTCCGACGTGCCGATGCAGCCGGAATACGCCAAAAACGAATACCGTTCGATCAAGCCCGAGCTGCTGGTGCTGGTCGGCATCTGCACGCACCTGGGTTGTTCGCCGCAGGAAAAGCCGGCGGCGGACAAAGCGGAAATGGGCGCTGACTGGGCAGGCGGTTTTCTGTGCCCCTGTCACGGCTCCAAGTTCGACCTCGCCGGGCGCGTCTACAAGGGCGCGCCGGCACCGGTGAATCTCGAAGTGCCGAAATACACGTATCTGTCGGATACGCGCATTCTCATCGGCGACGACACGAAAGGGGCATAAAGCATGGCCGCCGCAGAAAAACCCCCTGTTACCGGTACCGGCTCGGCCGCGCTGGACGGCGCGCTCACCTGGGTCGATCAGCGTTTTCCGCTGATATCGACCTGGAAGGCGCATCTGGCGGAGTATTACGCGCCGAAGAACTTCAACTTCTGGTACTACTTCGGCGGGCTCGCGATGCTGGTGCTGGGAATCCAGATCGTGACCGGAATTTTTCTCACCATGAACTACAAGCCGGACGCGAACCTCGCGTTCGCCTCGGTGGAATACATCATGCGCGAGGTGCCGGGCGGCTGGTTCATCCGCTACATGCACTCTACCGGCGCATCGGCCTTTTTCATCTGCGTCTACCTGCACATGTTCCGCGCGCTGCTCTACGGCTCGCACCGCAAACCGCGCGAGCTGATATGGATTTTCGGCGTGCTCATTTACCTGCTGCTGATGGGCGAGGCCTTCTTCGGCTATCTGCTGCCCTGGGGCCAGATGTCCTACTGGGGCGCGCAGGTGATCATCAACCTGTTCTCCGCCATCCCGTTCATCGGGCCGGACCTTTCCCTGTGGATACGCGGCGACTATGTCATTTCCGATGCGACGCTCAATCGCTTCTTCGCGCTGCATGTGATCGCGCTGCCGCTCGCCTTGCTCGGTCTGGTGATGGCCCATCTGCTGGCCCTGCACGAGGTCGGCTCCAACAACCCGGACGGCATCGAAATCAGTAAACACAAGGACGCCAAGGGCGTGCCCCTCGACGGCATCCCCTTCCATCCTTACTACACGGTGAAGGACATACTCGGCGTGGTCGTATTTTTGATCGTATTTTCCATCATCGTGTTCTTCACTCCCGAGATGGGCGGCTATTTTCTCGAATACAACAACTTTGTGCCCGCCGATCCGCTGAAGACACCCGCGCATATCGCGCCGGTGTGGTACTTCACTCCCTATTACTCGATCCTGCGGGGTGTGCCGCCGATGTTCAATTCGCAATTCCCCGGCGTGGTCGCGATGGGCGTGTCCGTGATGGTGTTGTTTGCGCTGCCCTGGCTGGATCGCAGTCCGGTGAAATCGATCCGCTACCGCGGTCCGTACTTCAAGGGGGCGCTTGCGGCCTTCGTGGTGGTATTCCTGATCCTCGGCTACCTCGGCACGGAAACGATAACGGTATGGGGCCAGTTCGGACCCTGGCTCGACAACGCCGACCGCGCGACAGTGGTGGCGCGCATCTGCACGGTGGTCTACTTTCTGTTCTTCTTCCTGATGCCCTGGTACACCAAGGTGGACAAGACCAAACCCGAACCGGAAAGGGTGACCCACTAATGAAGAAGCTCATTACTAGCCTGTTGTTGTCGGCGGCGGTTCTGGTTGCAGTGCCGGCGGCGCTGTTTGCACCCTCTGCCGTGATGGCTTCCGAGGGCGGCGTGCGCCTGGACAGGGCGCCGATCGAACCGACCGATGTCGTGAGCCTGCAAAGCGGCGCGCGTACTTTCGCCAATTATTGCCTCAACTGCCACAGCGCGTCGCTCATGCGCTGGAACCGGTTGACGGAACTGGGCCTGAACGAGTCGCAGATCATGGACAACCTGATTTTCGACGGCAGCAAGGTCGGCGATCTGATGAACGTTTCCATGACCAAGAAGGACGCGCGCAAATGGTTTGGTGCCGCCCCGCCCGATCTGTCGGTGATTGCGCGCGCGCGCGGCGCCGATTGGCTCTACAGCTACCTGCGCGGTTTCTACCGGGACCCGGCCCGGCCCACCGGCTGGAACAACTATGTGTTCGAGAACGTCGGCATGCCCAATCCGCTGTGGCAGCTGCAGGGCGAGCGCGTGCGGGTTGAGCATGCTGTGATGAAAGGCGGGGAAGCCAAGGAAGGCCACGGCGGTGCAGCCGGCACGGTCAAATATGAAATGGTGAAGCCCGGCAGCCTCACGCCGGTGCAGTACGACGAGACCGTGCGCGACCTGGTCAATTTCCTCGTCTACATGGGCGAGCCCGCGGCCACCACCCGCAAGCAGATCGGTATTTTCGTGCTGCTGTTCTTGTTGGCCCTGTGGCCCCTGGTCTATCTCCTTAAACGGGAATTCTGGAAAGACGTGCACTGAGCTGGGTTCCAGTAGCTGGAAACTGGAGACCAGACCCGGCGGCGGACACGGTCCGCCGCATTTTTCGAAGGCTTTTACGATCATGATGAACCTGTATTCCGGCACTACCTGCCCCTTTTCCCAGCGTTGCCGCATCGTTCTGTACGAGAAAGGCATGGACTTTCAGATCATCGATGTCGACCTGTTCAACAAACCGGAAGACATCGCGGTAATGAATCCGTACAACCGCCTGCCTGTGCTGGTCGAGCGCGACCTGGTCCTGTACGAGTCGAACATCATCAACGAATACATCGACGAGCGCTTTCCGCACCCGCAGCTGATGCCGCCGGACCCGGTGATGCGCGCGCGTGCGCGGCTGCTGCTGTTCAATTTCGAGGTCGAGTTGTTCAGTCGCATCGACATCCTGGAGGACGGCACGGTCAAGCAGCAGGAAAAGGCGCGCGCGCATGTGGCAGACCGCCTGACCGAGCTTGCGCCGATATTCGTGAAGCAGAAACACATGCTGGGCGAAGAATTCTCCATGCTCGACGTGGCGATCGCGCCGCTGCTGTGGCGCCTGAATCACTACGGCGTTTCGCTGGGCAAGCCCGCCGCGCCCCTGATGAAATACGCCGAGCGCCTGTTCTCCCGCCCGGCGTTCATCGAGGCGCTGACGCCGTCCGAGAAAGTGATGCGCAAGTGAGCGCTTAGCGGTCAACCCGGGGAGTGTGAGCGACGCGGAATCTGCCGCCGACGGAAAAGCGGATTCCTCTCCAGGCGCATTCCCCCTGCGATTGCCGGGAACGACTCATTCAGCCATGCAAGAACTCTCCACCAAGCCCTACCTGATGCGCGCCATCTACGACTGGTGCGTAGACAGCGGCTACACGCCTTATCTTACGGTGACGGTGGATGCGCTCACGCGCGTGCCGATGGAGTATGTAAAGGACGGGCAGATCGTGCTTAACATCGGTCCCATAGCGGTAGAGCGGTTCAAGATCGGCGGAGAATTCATCGAATTCTCCGCCCGCTTCAACGGCTCGGGGCGCGAAATCCTGATTCCGGTTGGTTCGGTTTCGGCAATCTATGCGCGCGAGAACGGACAGGGCCTGTCGTTCGAGGTCACGCCGGCGGAGGTGGCCGGCTCCGAACCGCCGGTGGACAGCCGAGACGAACCCCCGCCGGAGCCGCCGCGGCCTTCGCGCAAGCCTTCGCTGCGGCGGGTGAAGTAAGGACTGCGCGGCCGGCTGCCACGAACGACCGCGGGCTCCCGCGTATAATATGGCGCGCGTGCCGGGTTAGCTCAGTTGGTAGAGCAGCGCATTTGTAATGCGACGGTCGAGGGTTCGAATCCTTTACCCGGCACCATCAAACAGTCCGTAGTAGTCCGATATAGGCCGGAAAGCCAAGTAAATACAAGGCTTCCGGCCTTTTTCTCGTCCACGGACGGCGGAACGGGGGACTATACCGGACGCATGCTTAACACTTTTGGTCGCACAGCTTCCCGCGTCCGGTCTCCATGCCGGAGTTCACGGTTTCCATGCTCTGGCACCCGCAGCTGGATGCCGCCAAATTAGCGGGCCAATTCGAAGGGCGAGGTGATTTCGAAAAAATCGCCTCGCAGCATGGTGGATGGGGGAATGCCGAACATCTGGTGAAACGTCCTTGTGACGTGCGCGGCATCGGCAAAGTCGGCCGCCTGCGCAGCCGCCGTAATGGTGCGTTCGCGTGCGATGGCAAGGGTGGCGCGCGTGAGCTTGCGCCAGAGCATGTAGCGTCGAAACGGCAGGCCCACCTGCAGCTTGAACAGATGCGCAAAGCGGCTCGGCGACAGGTGAACGGTAGCCGCGGCGGTCTCCACCGACATTCGGAGGTCGGTCGATGCGCGAATCGCATTCAACACGCTGGTCACACGAGGATCGCGATGGCGGGTCGGTGGTTCGCCCGTACATAACGCTTGAACGCAATGCCGGATCAGCGCGGGTACCGCCAAGCTTTCAAACGGCAGCTCGCAGAATCTTCGAAGTTCCGTCACGCAGGAAGCGAGGGCGGCGTCCGGAAGGAGGGTGATATCTTCCACCAACGCGGTGCGTAGCCAAGTACCCTCGGTTGATTCCGGATCCAGCATCAACATGGCGCCCAGCGAGCCCTGACCATTGTAGGAATGCTTGACGTCCGGGCGTACGATGATGCCGCGTCCGGACCGCCAGTCGCTGCGCGCCCCCCGTATGCTCGCCATGCCGTCGATGCTGATGACGATCTGGATGGCGTGATGAGCATGGGGCGGAATAACGCCTTCGCTGCGGCCGACGGCGAGAAATCCGCCGTCCCACAAGTACCAGCGCGGCGCATCGCGCCCTTTGGAGTACTCGACCGAGTACTCGGTCAATTGCGCTCCCGGGCCCGGATAGCCAGTTTGTTCAAGAACATCAGCGGATCCATTCAATCCTCTTTTCGCGCAGTTCTCTATCTTGTGACTCATCGCGACGATGGATGGCGCGACACCTAACGCAAATACGGAAACCCAGGGAGGAATCAAAAATGAAAGCATCGCAATACTACACGGCCGCATGCCTGGCCGCGCTTGTCTTCAGCGTCGCGGGCTGCGCCACACGTCCGGCAGCCGGTGAATTCGGGGTTGGCCCCCGGACCTCGGCAGAGCGCCGCTACGTCGCGACCCTGCAGCCGCAGCAGGTGCTGCGTCCCCGGCAGCTGCAATCGATGCGCGTCTCGATCGTGGACGCCCGCGGGCAGGCTGTTAACGACGCAAATATCCTCGTCGATGGCGGTATGCCCCAGCACGGCCACGGCTTGCCGACGAAGCCGAGAGTTACCAAGAGTCTGGGTGGCGGCCTGTACGAAATCGAGGGCGTGCGCTTCAACATGGGCGGCTGGTGGGAATTCAAGCTTGCCATCAACGGTGTGGCGGGTGCCGACACGGTCACGTTCAACCTCGACCTGTGACCCGGAGCGACGCAGCCATGAAAATCCATTGGACTCGAGTCGTAGTCTCTATTTCGCTGTTTTCGCTGTTGACCGGTGTCTATGCGGATACCGTAGGGGGTGATCGCTGGAGCGCCGCCGAAATCGAACAGATATCCTCGCTTTCGCTGCGCGGGCTGGACGCACTGCCGCCGGACCCCACCAATCGGGTGGCGGACGATCCGCGGGCGGTCATTCTCGGCCAACGTCTCTTCTTCGACGTCCGCCTGAGTTCAAACGGCAGGGTGTCGTGCGCCACCTGCCATCTGCCGGACCGCGAATTCCAGGACGGCACCCCGCTGGCCTCCGGCGTCGGCGCGACCAACCGGCGCACCATGCCTATTGCGGCCACGGCGCACAGTCCTTTTCTCTTCTGGGACGGCCGCAAGGACAGCCAGTGGTCGCAGGCGCTCGGCCCGCTTGAAAGTCCGGTCGAACACGGCGGAACGCGTGCGCAATATGCGCACGTGATCGCAGCGAATTACCGGGCGGACTACGAGCGCATATTCGGCATCCTGCCGAATCTCGAGAACATCCCGCTCAGCGCCGGTCCGGTACCCGACGCGGCGGCAGCCAAGTCCTGGGAAGGGCTGTCGGATGCCCAACGCAACGCGGTCACCGGCGTATACGTGAATATCGGCAAGGCAATAGCCGCCTATGAGCGTCGCATCCAGTACCGGGCGTCGCGCTTTGACCGCTACGTTGACGGGTTGCGGCAAGCGACAGGCACGGAGCAGAGCGCCCTGCGCCCCGACGAGGTCGCCGGCCTGCGGCTGTTTATCGGCAAGGCGAACTGCACGCAGTGCCACAACGGACCGCTGCTCACGAACAACGAGTTCCACAACACCGGCGTGCCGGCGGGTCGGGGTCTGTCGGCGGACGAGGGGCGCCTGGCAGGCGCCAATTCGGTTCTGCGCGACGAATTCAATTGCCGCAGCCGCTGGAGCGACGCGAACCGCGCGCAGTGCGCCGAGCTGGAATACCTGGTAACCGACGCGCACACGCTGCAACGTGCTTTCAAGGTGCCGTCGCTGCGCAATGTCGCAGAACGTGCGCCCTACATGCACGCGGGTCAGCTGGCGACGCTGCGCCAGGTGCTCGACCACTACAATCGCGCGCCCGAGGCGCCGGCCGGCCACAGCGAAGTGAAACCGCTGCGCCTGTCGGCGCTGGAACTGCGCCAACTCGAGGCCTTTTTGCGCACGCTCAGCGGCGGGACGACCGCCCCGCCGATGCTGCCGTCGGTGACGGCGCTGAACCAAAACCGCTGAATCGCCCCGCGAAACAGTCCATGAATTTCATCGAGGCCAAGGAATCAATCGTGAACCATGCTTATTTCAGGGAGGTTGCCCTCGCTCAAGACGCCCTGCGGCGGCGCGACCATAGTGTGTGCTTTTTCCATCTTGAACGCGCACACGTTCTCGTCCAGCGTCGAACGCTCCGCCACACCTACGTGCATAGTCTGATGCTGCGCGCAGGTTTGAATCAACGCGATTATTGCGAAGTTGCCGGCCAGGTGCCTCGCATCATCGCTTCGCTCCTGTTTTCCGGGATCTGGATTCCAATCGGAAACACGGGCAGAGCCCGCGTCAGCGCGCTGAAACCCATGCCTGTACCGAACGACTTGCGCGATCTTGTTTCCTAGACACTCCGCAGTTCTATTTCCACAAGTTAACTCCGATAAGGCGCCCCATGGTGCAAGAACTTGCCGCTCTCATCAGCCAGTATGGCCTGTTGATCATATTTACGATCGTTCTGCTGGAGCAACTGGGACTTCCCCTGCCGGCGTTGGCCACCCTCGTCATTGCGGGTGCGATCGCCGCTAGCGGCGAGCTCTCGCTATCCGCGATTTTCGGATCCGCCGTGCTTGCCTGCCTCATCGGAGACGCAGCCTGGTATGCCGCAGGCCGCCGCTACGGCAATCGCGTTCTGAAGACGCTTTGCCGCGTGTCGCTGTCGCCGGACATTTGCGTGAACCAGGCCCAGGCGAACTTTGATCGCTGGGGCATGGGTCTGCTTGTTATCGCAAAGTACGTTCCGGGGCTGTCGACGGTGGTGCCGCCGCTCGCCGGCGTGATGCGGGTCGAGTGGCGCAGCTTTCTGCTTTTTGACGGGATCGGTGCAATGCTTTGGGCGGCTACCGGCTTGGGCGCAGGTTACCTGATGCATTCCCAGATTGCGCTATTGCTGGCGCAGGCTGAGCGCATGGGCACCGGAGTGCTGTTTCTCGTCGCGGCGATGGTGGCCGGCTATATGGCAACCAAGTGGTGGAAGCGCAGGCGCCTTGATGCGATTCTTCGCGCAACGCGCATCAACGTCGATGAGTTGCACGCGCTGATGAATTCCGGAGCCCAACCGATGATCGTCGACGTTCGCCCCCCTGTGGCACGCACGCTGGATCCCAGAACCATCCCGGGTGCGGTGCCCGTGGAAACGCGGGCGATCCCGCGGAATTTCAGGCCCTCCCCATCGTCGAATCAGGACATCATCATCTTTTGCACCTGCCCTGATGAAGCGGGGGCCGCTCAGGCCGCACGTCTGCTAATGGAACGCGGTTATGCACGCGTGCGAACCTTGCAAGGCGGATTCGACGCCTGGATTGCGGCCGGCCGCGACATGCAGACGCTTTCCGCGGCCACGGCGTAGGGGATGATTCAGGCTGCGGCCAAGGCGTTGCGGGCGACCGCCCTCGAAACGGGCGAGCCGCGGGTTTCAGGCGGTTTTGGGAAACCTACACCCGCCCTAGCGATAGACCAGCACCGGCAGCTTGCAGTGCGTGAGCACCTTGTTCGTTTCGCTGCCGATCAGCAGTCCGGCGATGCCGCTGCGGCCGTGCGACGCCATGAAAATCAGGTCGCATTTCTTATCTTTCGCGGCCTTGATGATTGCCTTGTGGGGTGAATCGTTGCTGGCGAACAGGCTGGTGCAGGCGACTCCCCCGATGTCCGCGAGTTTTTTTACCTGCGCCAGGTACTTGTCCGCGGTCTTCTTGACTTCCTTCTGATACACGCCCAGCGGCACGAAATTCGCCGGCAGATAGTCACCGGCAATATTGGGGTGATATTCGGGCGCTGCATAAAATGCCGTAATGCGTGCGCCGTGGACCTTGGCGAGTCGGACCGCGTTCTTCACCGCGCGCAGCGACAAGGTAGATCCGTCTGTCGGAACCAGAATGTGTTTGAACATGTCGGAACCTTTCATAATTTCAAACGCGCCGCAATCATACCTCGTGTGCCTGGCGGCAAGGGCAGCATTTCAGGCGACAGCGAGTTGCCGCCACGGGACGTCGGCCGGTAAAGTCGCGCGCGACTTGCCCGGGCGTCCGTCATCCTGTATTCCGTTGCGGACGGGGCCCGCTGCCGGCTGCGCTTCGATGCCGGGGGCCGCGCCCCCGGCCGGATCTACGACGGCGCGCAGCGCGTCTGGATCGATGATGTCGATGGTTCGCTGGTGCACGTGGATGATGCGGGTGTTGTTCAGCGCCGACAGCGCGCGGCTGACGGTTTCCAGTTTCAGTCCGAGGTAGCTGCCGATTTCCTGGCGCGTCATGCGCAGATTGAACGAACGGCGCGAATAGCCCAGGGCGCCGAGCCGCTCGGACAAATTGAGCAGGAATGCCGCCACCCGGCCTTCTGCGCCGAGTGTGCCCAGGGTCCAGGTCATGTTCTGTACGCGCACCAGTTCGCGGCTCAGTACGCGATACAGCAGCGCCTCCAGGCTGGGGCATTCGTTTGTCAGCCGCGTCATGCCGGCGAGGGGCACGATCACCACTTCGCTCGTATCCAGGGAAACGGCGGTGGATTTGTAGTGTCCGCCGTCGATGCCGTCGGCGCCCATGAGGTCGCCGCACATCGGGAATCCCAACACCTGCTCGCTGCCGGAAAAGTCGGTGTAGACGGTTTTGAAGCAGCCCGATCGAACGATGTAGAGCGAGTGAAATTTGTCGCCGGAGTGAACCAGCGCCTCGCCATCGTGCACGCGGCGCAGCGCGAAGGCCGTGCGCGCCAGCCAGGCCTCGTCGGGATAGTCGATGTGCAGCAAACGGGTGAGTTCGCGCACCGAAACGTTGGCCCCCTCGTGCTCCGGTGCGCTGATTGGCCCCAGATCGATGCTGCCAAAATCGAGTGCATCATGGTGCGACATTGCGGAGGTCATTATTCTCTCCATGGTTGGATTGCGGATTCGCGTCGATCTCTCAGACACGTGTTGCGTCCTCGGAGCGGGCGGCCCACCTTTGAACGATTTCCCGGATGCGGGGAAAATCCGAAGACTTGTCGAGGAAGTACTCGGCGCCCGCATCCATGCAGGCGCGGCGGTGCTGGTCGGTCGCGTAATTGGTGAGCACCGCGACGTGCAATTCCGGCGTGCCCGGATAGACCGCCTTGAGCACATCGAGACCGCTGCCATCTTCGAGCTGCAGATCCAGAATGATTGCGCCGGGGCGGGTGGAGCCTATGCCGGCGATTGCGGCGCCGACCGCGCCCGCTTCACCCACCAGTTCGGCTCCCTCGATCCCCCTGATGGTTGCCGCAAGGCGGGCGCGAATCGCCGGCGAATCTTCCACCAGGAATACCGTCAGTGCCGCATTTTGCAGAGCCCATTCCATACCTGCCGCCAGAGTTGGTCGTTGCAGGAAGTATGGCGCACGGTGATCGCCGGCCGCCATAGGGGCGGGCTGAAACTGGAGGTCAGATAAACCGGAAACGGGGTAGGGCGATGCCTACCCCGGTGAACCCTAACTGTCCGGCGCTTCGCCGAGTTTGTGCGCCATTGCATAGCGAACCAGGTCCGCCACGCTGTCCATGGCCATTTTCTCGAGTATGCGCGCCTTGTGCGTGCTCACGGTCTTGCCGCTCAGGTGCAGGCGGGCGGCGATATCGGAAACCGATGCGCCTGTCACCAGCAGTCCGAACACCTCGTATTCGCGGTCGGACAGGCGCTGATGCGGCTGGTCCGCCGTCTGCGGCCTCAAGGTGAGCGCGAGCTGCTCGGCCACGCCGGAGCTGATATACATTCCGCCCTCGGCGACCTTGCGGATCGCGGCGACCAGCAGCGCGGTGGCGCTTTCCTTGGTCACGTAGCCGGAGGCGCCGGCGCGGATCGCGCGCACCGCGTATTGCTCTTCCTGGTGCATGGACAGCACCAGCACGGCCAGATCGGGCCGGGTGGCGACCGTCCACTTGATCAGCTCGATGCCGCTTTTCCCCGGCATGGACATGTCGAGCAGCAACAGTTCGAATCCGCCCTCGCGCACGCGCGCCATGACCTCGTCGCCGTTGACAGCTTCGCCCACCACCTCGATGCCGGGCGCGCTCTGGAGAATGCGGCGCAGGCCGTCGCGCACGATGGCGTGATCGTCGGCAATGAGGATGCGCGTCACGCGAGCGCCTCGGCGTCGGCCGCGTCGAGCGGGATGCGCGCCCGCACTTCGCTGCCCTGTCCGCGTGCGCCCACGATCGCGACTTCACCGCCAAGCAGCATCACGCGTTCGCGTATGCCCAGCAGGCCGTAGGTGCCGCGCTTGTCCTGATCGGCTTCCTCGATGCCGCGGCCGTTGTCGCGCACCAGCAGCTGCACCCATTCGCCGTCGCGCTCGAGGCGGATTTCGGCGTTGGTCGCGTGCGCATATTTCGCCACATTGGTGAGCGATTCCTGGGTGATGCGGTACAGCGCGGAGGCGATCGGTTCAGGCACCTGCGCCACGGTGTCGTCGATGACCAGGTCGGTGGCGATCCCCGTATGCTTGGAAAAATTCTGCGTCAACCAGTCGAGCGCTGCGGCGAGGCCCAGATCGTCCAGCATCAAGGGTCGCAGATCGGCCGCGATCCGGCGCGTGGCTGCGATCGTGCCGTCCAGCAGAGCGTGCATTGCCACGGCCCGCTCCTCGAACTCGGGCTGCCCCGCAGGCAGGGCCGAGCGCATCGACTCCAGGTCCATCTTGAGCGCGGTGAGCGATTGGCCGAGTTCGTCGTGCAACTCGCGCGCGGTGCGCCGTCGCTCCGCCTCGAGCGCCTTGTTCGCCGCCTTCGACAGGCCGCGCAGCGCCTGCTGCGAACGCCGGAGTTCCTGCTCCGCGCGTCTGCGCTCCGTGATGTCGCGATGAAACGCGAGCGCGTACATTCTGCCGTCGATATCGATTGCCGATGCGGCGACGTCCAGCGGCAGCAGGCGCCCGTCCTGGTGATAGTGTTCCACCTCGAACCGGATCGTCTCCCCGCGAAATATCTGCCGGATGCGCGCCGTGGCGAGCGCCAGCGATTCGGCCGTGTCGAGCTGGCTCAGATTCATGCGCAGCAGTTCCTCGGTGGTATAGCCGTGCATGCGCGCGAATGAACTGTTGACATCGACGATATTGCCCTCTGCATCCAGCAGCAGAATACCATCCATGGCCTGGCTGAACAGGGTTCGGTAACGCCTTTCGTTCTCGCGCAGTGCCGCCTCCACCCGCTTGCGTTCGGTGACATCGCGCAGAATCGCGATAAAGTGCGCAACGCCGTGCAGTTGAACCTGCGAAATCGAAGCGTCTATCGGAAATTCCGTGCCGTCGGCGCGTATGCCGCTGAGCGCGAGATGCTCGCCCGAATAGTGCATGGAGGCGTCCGCATCCCCGCCTGCGCCCCGGCGCCCCGGCCGCGGTGTCAGCCACTGTCCCGGTATGAAGCGTTCGATTGGGGCGCCGATCGCGTCCGCGCCCGCGCAGCCGAAAATGTGCTCCGCGGCTGCGTTGAACAGGACGATGCGCTGTCGCGCATCCACGATAATGATCGCATCCATCGCGGACTGGATGATCGCCTGGAGCCGCCCCTCGGATTCGATCACGATGGCCTTGAGCTCCTCGTCGACGCGCAATTGATGGGCCAGCGACACGGTGATCGCGCCGAACAAGACTGCGGTCACGGCCGCGAGGGCGCCGAACAGCCATGCGCTGCGCCGCCACGCCTGAAACACGAAATCCGTCGACGAACTTACCGTAATCACCAGTGGGAACTGCTCGAGCCGGTAGATCGCGCTGATGCGCTCGATGGCGTCCGCGGTGTCGGCATGGTGGATCAGATCGCGCCCGGCTTCGATTCCCTGCCTGAACAGCGCAGTGTCGCGATAGTCGCCGGTCGCGGCGGCGCGGGCCATGGGATAACCGGTCAGCAGCACGCCGTCGCGGCGCAGCAGCCGCACCACGCCGTCCGGTCCGAGTTGATGCAGTCCCTGCGGCCACAGGAAGAAGGCGGGGTCGACATCGGCGGTGATAACGCCGAGAAAGCGTCCGTCTTTGGCGTCGATCCTGCGGCTGATCGGGATGCTCGCCTTGGCGCCGAACGTGCCGCTGACCGGCGCCGAGAGCCATAACTGTTGATCCCCTCCGGCGCGATGCGCGCGGAAATACTCACGGTCGCCGTACTCGCGTGCCGGCGGCGGAAATTGCGCGGTATGCGCGATCAACTTGCCCTCCGGGTCGGCCAGCAGCAGCGCGCGCACATAAGGCGTGGCCGTGATCGACTCGCGCAATTGCCGGTGCAATTCCAGGGAGGGTAGGATCCCGCCCTGTTCCGCCGCCCTGCGCGCGTTCTCGGCACCTGCGGTAAGCACGGCGTCTATGGCATGCGTCGATCGCAGGGTTTGCTCACCAAGAATTTGCGCGAGATCGAGCAGATGGCCTTCGTCCTGCCGGGTGACATCATCATGCATGCGCCACAGGCTGAGGGACGTGCCGGCGATCACGGCGAATGCGGCAAGGGTGCCCAGGCCGAGCACCAGCTGGCGAAGCCGCCGCGTGCGTTTCGGCCGCGACTGCATCGCGCCTTCATGCGGGTCGGGCTGGGCCGCTTGTAGCTGCAAAACAAACCCCGGAATTTGCCGCAGTACCGAAGAGACCGCGCGGCGACAAGGGGGATTATAGGGAAATCGACAGTGCACGGCGACCTGAGTGCACGGCTGCGTGATCGACAGCGTGCAATTCTTGACCAATGTCAACAGCGCTGCGGCGTTTGTCGCTAGGATGAAATCGAGTTGTCGCAGGCCGTCACGCACACGGCGATACGGCCGCTGACAGAGAGGGGAATCTGCCTCCATATACCAGGACGAAGACCAGGACGAAGCGATTGAGCCGCTGCGTGCCGCAGCGGACGGGAACGATGCACAAACAGCTAGAGATCGTATTGCGCGGCATTCCTGCTTCGGGCGCGCTCGAACATCGGATAGGCGACGAGGCGGAGAAACTGAAGGGGCTTTGCGCGCGCGTGCGCAGTTGTCAGGTGCTCGTGGAGGTGCAGCAGGGTGAAAAGCGCAGGGGCGCGCAGTTTGCGGTGCGCCTGGTCATCGCGCTGCCTGGAACGGAGATCGTGGTCAACCGCGAACACAGCGACGACGCGCTCACAGCGGTGCGCGAAGCGTTCGCGGCGGCCGCTCTGCAGGTCACCGATCATATGCGCCGCCACGACACGGCACCCCGCTAGACCCGGGAAGAAACGGCGCGCGATAACCCTGCTCGGCGCAAGGGTTTGGCCGCCGCATACAGTGCGTACGGCTCCACCGGCATCGACGCCGGGTGCGTCACGATTCCGACGCCAACCCATCGCTGCCGGTCACGGCTTGTGAGCGAAAAAGGCGCTTTTCACGCTTCTGTACCCAGAGTAGAATTACGCCCTCCCAGCGACCCGGAGCCCGTTCCAATCTTGGCGGGCCAGGCAGGCGCGAGGAAGGAGCAGACTGATTGAAGCCGACTGATATTGGCGCGCCAGATTACTTCCACAAAGTTGTAGATTGTCAATGGGCCTGCCCCGCCCATACCCCGGTTCCAGAATACATCCGCTTGATCGCCGCAGGCCGCTACGACGATGCCTACATGGTCAACTGGAATTCGAATGTTTTCCCCGGCATACTCGGGCGCACCTGTGACCGGCCCTGCGAGCCGGCGTGCCGGCGTAGCCGCGTGGAGGAAGCGCCGGGAGAGGGCGCCAAAGGCGCGGCGAAGGAACCGGTCGCGATCTGCCGGCTGAAGCGCGTCGCCGCCGACAACAAATCCGACATCCATTCGCGCCTTCCGGTGGTGCCGAAGAAAAAGAACGGCAAGCGCATCGCCTGCGTGGGCGCCGGCCCGGCCTCGCTCACCGTCGCGCGCGACCTCGCGCCGCACGGCTATCATGTGGTCGTCTACGACGGGGACCTCAAAGCGGGCGGCATGATCCGCAGCCAGATTCCGCGGTTTCGCCTGCCCGAGGAAGTGATCGACGAGGAGGTCGGCTATATCCTCGGACTCGGCGTCGAGTTTCGCGCCGGCAAGCGCGTGGACAGCATGAAGGCCCTGCTAGCCGAAGGCTACGATGCGGTGTTCGTCGGCTCGGGCGCGCCGCGCGGCCGCGACCTCGATGTCCCGGGACGCAAGGAAGCATCCAAACACATACACATCGGCATCGACTGGCTCGCCAGCGTCTCCTTCGGGCACGTCAAGAAAATCGCCAAGCGCGTCATCGTGCTCGGCGGCGGCAACACCGCCATGGACTGCTGCCGCACGAGCAAGCGCCTCGGCGGCGAGGACGTGAAAGTGATCGTGCGTTCCGGCTTTGATGAGATGAAGGCCTCGCCCTGGGAGAAGGAAGACGCCGCGCACGAAGGCATCCCCATCCTCAACTACCTCGTGCCCAGGGAATTCACCCACCACAAGGGCAAGCTTACCGGCGTCACCTTCGAAAAAGTCGCGGCGCAATACGATGAGAAGGGCCGCCGCAGCCTCAAGCCCACGGGCGAGCCCCTGCAGCATTTTGAATGCGACGAAGTGCTCGTCGCGGTCGGCCAGGAGAACGCGTTTCCCTGGATCGAGAAGGATTGCGGCATCGCCTTCGACGAATGGGGCATGCCGGTGGTCGACAAGATCACCCTGCAGTCGTCGGTGTCGGGGGTGTATTTCGGCGGCGATGCGGCCTTCGGACCGAAGAACATCATCTGGGCCGTCGCACACGGACACGAGGCCGCGGTTTCGATCGACAAGTATTGCCAGGGCGAGGACGTGGCCAAACGCCCGCCGCCCATGGTGCACCTGATGTCGCAGAAGATGGGCATCCACGAGTGGAGCTACGACAACGAAATCGCGCTCGACCGACGCTACAAGGTGCCCTGGCGCGACGCGAGCCAGACGCTGAAGAACATCAAGATCGAAGTCGAAATGGGATTCGACCGCGCAACCGCATTCAAGGAAGCGGAGCGCTGCCTCAACTGCGACGTGCAAACGGTGTTCATCAACACCAAGTGCATCGAGTGCGACGCCTGCGTCGACATCTGCCCGATGGACTGCATCAGCTTTACGATCAACGGCGAGGAGAAGGATCTGCGCACGCGGCTCAGCGCGCCGGCGATGAATCTGACGCAGGACCTTTACATTTCCGCCACGCTCAAGACCGGCCGCATCATGGCCAAGGACGAGGACGTGTGCCTGCATTGCGGCCTGTGCGCCGAGCGCTGTCCCACCGGCGCCTGGGACATGCAGAAATTCCTGCTCGAAATGACGCCTGCCGGCCCCGGTTGCCGCAGCCGCGCACCGAAGAAGGAGCCCGTGCCGGCATGAAGACGAAATCCATCCAGGCGGTGAACGATTTCGTCGTCAAGTTCGCCAATGTCAATGGCTCGGGCTCGGCCTCGGCCAACGAACTGTTTGCGCGCTCCATCCTCAGGATGGGCGTGCCGGTGAGCCCGCGCAACATTTTCCCTTCCAACATTCAGGGCCTGCCCACCTGGTACGAAGTGCGCGTGACCGAACGCGGCTGGCTGGGCCGGCGTGGCGGCGTCGATCTGATGGTCGCGATGAATCCGCAGACCTGGAACCAGGATCTCGCCGAAATCGAGCCGGGCGGCTATCTCTTCTACGACAGCACCCGGCCGATGCCGGTCTCGAAACTGCGCGACGACATCAACGTCCTCGGCATGCCGCTGACCGACATCTGCAACGCCACCTACGAAGACTCGCGCCAGCGGCAGCTGTTCAAGAACATCATCTACGTCGGCGCACTCGCCGCGCTGCTGGACATGGACGCGGGCGCGATCGCCGAACTGATCGGCGAGCAGTACAAGGGCAAGGAAAAGCTCCTGAAGCCCAACCTCACGGCGATGCAGATGGGGCGCGACTATGCGCTCTCCCATCTCAAGTGCCCGATCGGCCTGCGCGTGAAAAAAGCCGACGCGGTCGGCAAGAAAATCTTCATGGAAGGCAACAGCGCCGCGGCGCTGGGCGCGGTCTACGGCGGCGCGACCGTATGCGCCTGGTATCCGATTACGCCTTCTTCCTCCGTCGCCGAGGCCTTCGAGCGCCACTGCAAACGGCTGCGCGTGGACGAGGCCAGCGGCAAGAACAAGTTCGCCATCGTGCAGGCCGAGGACGAACTCGCCTCGATCGGCATCGTCACCGGCGCAGGCTGGAACGGCGCGCGCGCGTTCACCGCCACCTCCGGCCCGGGCGTCTCGCTGATGACCGAGTTCATCGGGCTCGCCTATTTCGCCGAAATCCCCGCGACCATCATCAACGTGCAGCGCGGCGGTCCCTCCACCGGCATGCCCACGCGCACGCAGCAGGCCGACATCCTGTCCACGGCCTATGCCTCGCACGGCGACACCAAGCATGTGATGCTGTTTCCGGAAGACCCGAAGGAGTGTTTCGAGTTCACCGCGCAGGCGCTCGACCTCGCCGACCGCCTGCAAACGCCGGTGTTCGTGATGACCGACCTGGACATCGGCATGAATACGCGGCTGTGCGACCCGCTCGAGTGGGACGACGCGCGGGTCTACGACCGTGGCAAGGTGATGAGCGCCGAAGAGCTGCAGGCGGGCAAGGACTTCGGGCGTTATCTCGACGTGGACGGCGACGGCATCACCTACCGCACCTATCCCGGCACGCACCCCACGCGCGGCGCCTATTTCACCCGCGGCACGACCAAGGACCGCTACGCGCGCTACTCCGAAGCGGGGCCGGATTACGTCGACAATATGCAGCGTCTGCTGAAGAAATTCGAAACCGCGAAGACGCTGGTCCCGAAACCGCTGCTCACAGCGGCACAGCATCCGGCGCGTTTCGGCGTACTCTATTTCGGATCGACCAGTCCGGCGATGAGCGAGGCGCTCGATGGGCTCGCAGCGCTGGGCATCTACGTGAATGCGCTGCGCGTGCGCGCCTTCCCGTTCCAGGACGAGATCGCCGATTTCGTCGCAGCGCATGCGAAGGTGTTCGTGATCGAACAAAACCGCGACGCGCAGCTGAAGACGCTGCTGGTGAACGAGGCCCACATCAACCCGGCGAGCCTGATCTCGGTGCTGCATTACGACGGAACGCCGATCACGGCGCGCTTCATCGTCAAGGAAATCTCCGCGGTGAGCGCGGCGCTGAACGTGCGCCCGCTGAAGAAGGACAAGGCGGCGTGAGTATGCACAATTCAGAACATTCCGTTTTCGAACATGGCGAATTTAGCCATTGTCCGGTGATTACGATTGCCAAATATGGCAATGCCACGGTTTGCGGAGCACAGCGATGACCTATCTCACCAAGCCCAAACTGCACCACCCGACGCTGCAAAAGAACAAGGTCGGCTACACGCGCCGCGACTACGAGGGCAAGATTTCGACGCTGTGCGCAGGCTGCGGCCACGATTCGATTTCGGCTTCGATCATCCAGGCCTGCTGGGAGCTCGACATCCAGCCGCACCGCGTGGCCAAGCTCTCGGGCATCGGCTGCAGTTCGAAGACGCCCGACTATTTCCTCGGCAGTTCGCACGGCTTCAACAGCGTGCACGGCAGGATGCCCTCGGTGCTGACCGGGGCGAATCTGGCCAACCGCGATTTGATTTATCTCGGCGTCTCCGGCGACGGCGACTCGGCCTCGATCGGCATCGGCCAGTTCGCCCACATCATGCGCCGCGGCGTCAACCTGACCTACATACTCGAGAACAACGGCGTCTACGGCCTGACCAAGGGCCAGTTTTCCGCCACCGCCGATGCGGGTTCCAAATCCAAGCGCGGCGTGGTGAATCGCGACGCACCGGTGGACACCGTGTCGCTTGCGCTGCAACTGGGCGCGACCTACGTTGCGCGCGGCTTCTCCGGCGACAAGAAACAGCTGGTGCCGCTGATCAGGGGCGCGATCGCGCACCAGGGCGCGGCGTTCATCGACGTCCTGAGTCCCTGCGTCGCGTTCAACAATCACGAAGGCAGCACGCGAAGCTATGACTATGTGCGCGAGCACAACGAGACGGTCAACCGGCTCGACTTCTGGCCGACGCGCGATGCGATCAACGTCGAGTATCGCGAAGGCGAAGTGATCGATGTGCCGCAACACGACGGCAGCATCCTGCGCCTGAGGAAAACACAGCCCGACTACGATCCGCTGGACCGCGTCAAGGCGCTCAACCACGTCGCGGAACACCAGGCCAAGGGCGAGCTCGTCACCGGCCTGCTCTATATCGACCCGGACGCCGACGATCTGCACGCCCACCTCAATACCGTGGACATGCCGTTCAATCAGCTCGGGGTGAAGGAACTTTGCCCCGGCGCCGGGGTACTGGAGAAGCTGAACGCCGCCATGCGTTAGCCGCGCGCGGAACCGTTCTCCGGCGCTTAGTTCGCCAGCGCCTTCTGTATGCCCTGCTCCAGGGTCTGAGCCGGGACCGCGCCGATAATCGACAGGGAAAAGCCGGTTTTGTTGTTGCGCACGACGACTCCGGGCGTGCCGGTGATGCCGCTGCGCACGCCATCGGCGATGTCATCGCGCACAAGCTGCGCGACGGCCGGATCGCGTGTGCACGCGTCCAGAGCCGCAAAATCTTTCGCGCCGGCCGCCTTGGCGATCTCCTTGATCTGCGCTTCGCCTTCCGGCAATCCTTCGCCGTTCGCGCCGGTCAGTTTGAGCCAGTCATTCGCAAACGCAAACAATGCCCCGGAATTCACCTGGCGCGCGACGCACTCTGCATAGTAGGCGCCGCGTTTCGCCATCTCGCCGTGGAAAGGCAAGGGAAAATGGCGGAACACAATATTGGCCTTGCCGTCGAATTTCGCGATCGCCTGTTCCGGCGTGCCGGCAAAGCGCTTGCAGAACGGGCACTCGAGATCGTCATAAACGATCAAGCTCACCTCGGCTTGCAGGTTGCCGAAGATGCGGTCGCGTTTTAGGTCCACCTTCCGGGCATTTTTGGCGGACTCGGTCTGGGTTCTTTGCTGCTCGCGCTGCGCGTCCCGCTGTCGCTGGACATACCGTTGGATGCCCCGATCCACGGCCGCGTCCAGCGCGCCGGAGTCCTCCAGGCGCTTGATCAGGGCGTCGATTTCCGGCGAACCCTTGGTCTCGGAAGTGTGGCCCTGCAGCGGCATTCCCGCCAGCGCCACGACCATTAACGAAATCAACCATGTCCTATGCACTACGTTCTCCTTGCGGGGCGAGCGATCGATCAAAAGTCTCCGGCGGCGCCACCGCGAACCGGCCGCGGCCGTCGTGAGTGCACCGTCGTGAGTACAATAGCCCGGAAAGATACACCAACTTCGACCTGACGGCCCGATTACGTAAGGAGCATCGATGATCGACCTGCACTACTGGCCCACGCCCAACGGGTGGAAAATATCGATCATGCTCGAGGAATGCGGTCTCGCGTACACGCTCAAGCCCGTCAACATCGGGCGCGGCGAACAGTTCGCTCCGGAATTCATTGCCATCAGTCCGAACAATCGCATGCCGGCCATCGTGGACCACGATCCGCCGGGCGGCGGGGCGCCGGTCGCGCTATTCGAAAGCGGCGCCATCCTCATCTACCTCGCGGAGAAGACCGGGTGCTTCCTGCCCGCCGACCTGCGCGGCCGGCACGCGACCCTGCAATGGCTGATGTGGCAAATGGGCGGACTCGGCCCCATGGCCGGGCAGAACGGGCACTTCCTGCTCTACGCGCCCGAAGCCCTGCCTTACGCCCTGGAGCGCTACTCGAAAGAGGTCAACCGGCTGTACGGCGTGCTCGACGCGCAGCTCGAGCGCACCGGCAGCTACGCGGCCGGGAGCGAATACAGCATCGCGGACATGGCGATCTTTCCCTGGATACGCACCCACAAGGCGCAGCAGATCGCGATCTCGGAGTTTCCCTTTGTCGAGCGCTGGTACAAGACGGTGTTCGAACGACCGGCGGTCAAGCGCGGGCTGGAACTCGGCAAGGAATTGCGGCTGCCGAAACTGGACGAGGAAGCGCGCAAGGCCCTGTTCGGACAGACCGCAAAAAGCGTGCGCGACGGCGCGCACAAACCGAATTGAAATCCGGCGGCGCGATGATCGAATTCTTTTTCGACTGCTCCAGTCCCTGGACCTACCTGGCCTTCCACAACATCCAGCCGCTGGCGGCGGAGCTGGGTGCGGAAATACGCTGGCGGCCGATACTCGTCGGCGGCGTATTCAACAGCGTCAACCCGAGCGTCTATTTTTCGCGCGAACATCCGGTGCCGGCGAAACAGGCCTACCAGCTGAAAGACATGCAGGACTGGGCGCGGCACGCCGGGATCGCGATCACCTTCCCGCCGACGGTGTTCCCGGTCAACAGCGTCAAGGCCATGCGCGGCTGCATTCTGCTCGAGCCGCAGGGCAAGCTGGTGCCTTTCGCACAAGCGGCGTTCGCAGCCTACTGGGGCGAAGACCGCGACCTGTCGAACGATGCGGTGCTCGCGGACGTTTGCGCACGCGCCGGCGTCGATGCGAACGCGTACTTCGCGGGTATCGCCAAACAGGAAATCAAGGATGCATTGAAGGCCAATACCGGGGAACTGATCCGCCGCGGCGGTTTCGGCTCACCGACCATGTTCGTCAACGGCGGGGACATGTACTTCGGCAACGACAGGCTGCCGCTGCTGCGCGCCGCGTTGGAGGCCGCGCGATGAGCGCCGCTGCCGGGCACTGACACCAACATGCTCAATATCGCCGCCACCTGCCTGGTCATCACCGCGCTGCTGGCTTATCTGAATCACCGCTTCGTCGGCATGCCGACGACGATCGGCGTCATGGCGGCTGCGCTGGTGTTCTCCCTGGCCCTGATCGGGCTCGACGCGATGGGCGTGGCGCACGGCCTGCGTCAATACGAAGAGTCGCTGCTGCGCTCCATCGATTTTTCCGACGTGCTCATGCAGGGCATGCTTTCGCTGCTGCTGTTCGCCGGCGCGCTGCACGTGGATCTGAGCGAACTGCGCGCCTATCGCTGGCCGGTGGGTGCACTGGCGGTGTTCGGGACGCTGCTGTCCACGCTCGCCGTGGGCTACGGGATGTGGTTCGCGCTGCCACTGATCGGGCTGCAGCTGCCGCTGATGTACTGCCTGCTCTTCGGCGCCCTGATCTCGCCCACCGACCCGATCGCCGTGATGGGCATACTCAAGTCCGCCGGCGCGCCCAAGGAACTGGAACTCGTGATCGCAGGCGAATCACTGTTCAACGACGGCGTGGGCGTGGTCATTTTTTCCCTGTTGCTCGGCATGCAGGTGAGCGGCGTCGCGCCGACGCCCGGGCAGGGCCTCACCCTGCTTGTGCACGAAGCCGGCGGCGGCCTGCTGTTCGGCCTGGTGCTCGGCTACGTGACCTTCCGGCTGTTGAAGAGCGTGGACAACTATCAGGTCGAGGTGCTGCTGACCCTGGCCGCCGTCACCGGCGGCTATGCACTGGCGGCCGAACTGCATGTGTCCGGCCCGCTGGCGATGGTGGTTGCAGGCTTGATCATCGGCAACCACGGACGTGCGCTGGCCATGTCGGACACAACGCGGCGCTATCTGGACATGTTCTGGGAGTTGATCGACGAAATCCTGAATGCCACGCTGTTTGTTCTGATCGGCATGGAAATTCTGCTGGTGGCATTTTCCCTGCATGAATTGCTGGCCGTGGCCGTGGCCCTGGCGGTCACGCTGTCGGCGCGCCTGCTCACGGTCGGTTTGCCGGTGGGCCTGTTGCAGCGCGCGTTTCGTTTGCCGCGCGGGTCCTGGAAAGTGCTGACCTGGGGCGGATTGCGCGGCGGCATCTCGGTGGCGCTGGCGCTGTCGCTGCCGGCGGGGCCGGAGCGCGATACCGTGGTCGCCCTGACATACGGCGTCGTCGTCTTCTCCATCCTCGCGCAGGGGCTGTCCATCGGCTATGTCGTGCGCAAGGCGATTGCGCAGGCTTGAAAACGCGCGGCGGAGGACTGCGGGAATTCGCGGGATACGGATATCGATCGGTAGGGAGGCAATATGAATACGGTCACATTGCCATGCGGTGAGCGGGTCCCTGCATTCGGGCAGGGCGGCTGGAACCTCGGTGATGACTCGTCGATGCGCGCGGAGGAAATCGCGACCCTGCGTCTGGGGCTGGACATGGGCGCGCGTCTGATCGATACAGCGGAAATGTACGGCGACGGCCGCTCCGAGGAATTGATCGCGGAGGCGATCGCGGGCCGGCGCGACGAAGTGTTTCTCGTGAGCAAGGTGTATCCGCACAATGCCTCGGCAAAGGGCGCGGTCGCCGCCTGCGAGCGCAGCCTGCGCCGGCTGAAGACCGACAGGCTCGACCTGTACCTGTTGCACTGGCGCGGCGCGGTGCCGCTTGCTGAGACGCTGCAGGCGTTCATGCGCCTCAAGGAAGCGGGCAAGATCCGGCACTACGGGGTGAGCAATCTCGATCTCGCCGACATGCAGGAACTGTGGCGCGCCCCCGGCGGCGACGCGGTGCAGACCAACCAGCTGCTCTACAACCTTACGCGGCGCGGCATCGAGTGGGATTTGCTGCCCTGGCTGCGCGAACGGCGCGTACCAGTGATGGCGTATTCGCCGATCGAGCAGGGCAGGCTGACCGGCAACCGCAAGCTCGCCGGGTTTGCCGCACGCCATGGCATGACGCCGGCGCAGGCGGCGCTCGCCTGGCTGCTCGCGCGCGAGGACGTGATCGTGATACCCAAGACCGGCAGGCGCGGGCGTTTGAAGGAAAATTTCGGCGCGATCGAACGCAAGCTCACGCCGGAACAGCTCGCCGAGCTCGATCAGTTGTTTGCGCCGCCCAGGGGCGCGAGTTCGCTGCAGATGCTCTGATGCATCGCCGGTCTTTCGCGAATGCGAGCGGCGAAAGGGTAAAATCGGGGCTGTCGCTACGCAAACTCCCCGCCATCTCGAGATCGTATGAAAGTCGCCATTATTCCGGTCACCCCGTTCCAGCAGAATTGTTCGCTGCTGGTGTGCGAAAAGACGAATAAAGCCGCCGTGGTCGATCCGGGCGGCGACCTGGAGCGGATACTCGATGCGGTGAAAAAGCAGGGCGTAGCGCTGGAGAAAATCCTGCTCACCCATGGCCACATCGATCATTGCGGCGGAACCGCGCAACTGTCGCAGCAGTTCGGCCTGCCCATCGAAGGGCCGCATGCCGACGATCGCTTCCTGATCGACGGCCTGCCCGAGCAGAGCCTGCGCTTCGGTTTCCCGCAATTGCAGAGCTTCACGCCGGCGCGCTGGCTCGCGAACGGCGATACGGTAAGCTTCGGCGAGGTGGAACTGCAGGTGCGCCACTGCCCGGGGCACACGCCCGGCCATGTGATCTTCTTCAGCCCCGAGTACCGCCTCGCTCTGGTCGGCGACGTGCTGTTCGCCGGCTCGATCGGTCGCACCGATTTGCCGCGCGGCGATCACGCCACGCTCCTGCACTCCATCCGCGAGCGGCTTTGGCCGCTGGGCGAGGATGTGACCTTCATTCCCGGACACGGGCCGACCTCGACCTTCGGCGAGGAGCGCGCGTCCAACCCCTTTGTCGCCGATTCCGTGCCGGGGCGTGCCTGACCCGCTGCCTGGCTTGGAATGTGCTTTGGGATATGCTTTATCGAGGGAGGCTCTCCCTCAAGCTGATATGAGTGCGTACAGTTGAACGATAAAAACGAGCTGGATTTCGAGCTGCGCGAGGACGTGCGCCTGCTGGGGCGCCTGCTGGGCCGCGTTCTGCAGGAACGCACCGGCGAGGCCGGCTATGCGCTCATCGAAGGCGTGCGCCAGACCGCGGTGAGCTTTCGCCGTGCCGAAGCGGGCGAGGCCGCCGCGGTGCGCGCGGAACTGACCGGCATACTCGACGGCCTGTCACGGCGCCAGAACCTGGATGTGGTGCGCGCGTTCAGCTATTTCCTGCATCTGCAGAATATCGCCGAGGACCGGCATCAGAAGCGCAAGCGCCGTGCGCGCCTGCGCGAAGGGCTGCCGCCGCGCGAGGGCAGCCTTGCGCGGGTCATTGCGTTGCTGGATGCCGCCGGCGTGGGCACTGAGGCCCTGCAGGCCTGGATTGACGGCGCCCTGGTGAGCCCGGTGCTGACCGCGCATCCGACCGAGGTGAAGCGCAAGAGCACGCTCGACTGCGAGCGTGAAATCGCGCGGCTGCTCGAGCGGCGCGACCGGGAGCAGCTGCTGCCCGCGGAGCAGGCGGAACTCGAGCAGGAGCTCTACACCTGGATCCTCACGCTGTGGCAGACGGCGATGCTGCGCCTGACCAAGCTGCGCGTGGTGGACGAAATCGACAACGCGCTGTCCTATTACCGCAGCACCTTCCTCACAGAGGTCCCGCGGCTCTATGCGCAGATGGAGCGCAGCCTTGCCGCGCACACGGGCACGTCGCAGCATTTGCCCGCGCTGCTGCGCATGGGCTCCTGGATAGGCGGGGACCGCGACGGCAATCCCAATGTCAACGCCGAGGTGCTGCGCCTCGCGATCCAGCGCCAGGCGCGGCTCGCGTTCGCGCACTACCTGGAGCAAATCCACCTGCTCGGCGGCGAACTCTCGATCGCCGCGCGGCTGGCGCGCATCACGCCGGAACTGCTGGCGCTCGCCGATGCCGCGGGCGACGCGTCACCGTTCCGGCAGGACGAGCCCTACCGCCGCGCGCTGATCGGCATTTACGCGCGGCTCGCGGCGACCGCGCGCAGCCTCTGCGACTATGTTCCGCCGCGCGAAGCGCACGCGCCCGGCAAGCCATACGGCTCCAGCGCGGAACTGTGCGCAGCGCTCGAAGTCGTCGCGAACTCGCTCGCCAACCACGGCTCGACGGCGCTGGCCGAACGGCGGCTGTTGCCGCTGGTGCGCGCGGTCGAGGTGTTCGGCTTTCATCTGGCCTCGCTGGACCTGCGCCAGAATTCGGCGGTGCACGAACCGGTGGTGGCCGAACTGCTGCGCCTTGCGGGCGTGCACGAGGACTACGCGGCCTTGTCCGAACCCGAACGCGTGGCCCTGCTTGCGCGCGAACTGGCCGGACCGCGCCTGCTGCATTCGCGCCACCTCGAATACAGCCCGATGCTGACCGGGGAGCTGGAGATCCTGCAGGCGGCGGCCGACGTGCACGCGCGCTTCGGCGGCGCTGCGATCCAGAACTACATCATTTCGAATTGCGCGTCGGTGAGCGACCTGCTCGAAGTCGGCCTGTTGCTGAAGGAAGTCGGGCTGCTGCTGCCGGGCAGGCCGGCGCGGCTGGCGCTCAACATCGTTCCCCTGTTCGAGACCATCGCCGACCTCGCGGGCTGCGGCGCCATCATGGCGGAGGCATTCACGCTCGACACCTATCGGAACTGGGTCGAGGGGCGCGGGCAGGTGCAGGAAATCATGCTCGGCTATTCCGACAGCAACAAGGACGGCGGCTATCTGTCCGCCAACTGGGCCCTGTACCAGGCCGAGACGAACCTGGTCGAGGTGTTTCGCGAGCACGGAATACGCCTGCGCCTGTTTCACGGGCGCGGGGGCTCCGTCGGTCGCGGCGGCGGGCCCGCCTACGCCGCCATACTGGCGCAGCCGCCGGGCAGCGTGGACGGCATGCTGCGTCTCACCGAGCAGGGCGAAATCATCGACAGCAAATACGCCGATGCGCAACTCGGGCGCGAGAACCTGGAAACCCTGGTCGCCGCCACGCTGGAGGCGAGTCTGCTGCATACACAGCGCGCGAACGCGGCGACGCCGCGCTACGAGGAGGTCATGCGCGCGCTCAGCGCGCACGCCTATCGGGCGTATCGCCAGCTGGTCTACGAGACGCCCGGCTTCGTCGACTATTTCCGCATGACCACGCCGATCGCCGAAATCGCCAAACTCAACATCGGCAGCCGTCCGTCCGCGCGCAAGGCCAGCTGGCGCATCGAGGACCTGCGCGCGATTCCCTGGGTGTTCAGCTGGGCGCAATGCCGCGTGCTGCTGCCCGGCTGGTACGGGTTTGCGAGCGCGGTCGAAGTCTGGCTCGCCGAAAACCCGCAGGGCATGGACACGCTGCGGCAGATGTACCGGGACTGGCCGTTTTTCCACAGCGTCGTGTCCAATATGGACATGGTGCTCGCCAAGACCGACCTGTCGATCGCTTCGCGCTACGCCGAACTGCTCGAGGACGCCGAACTGCGCAGCCACGTGCTCGGACGCATCGGCGCCGAGTTGAACAAGTCCATCCGTTTTTTGCTGCAGATCACCGGGCAGACGGCGCTGCTTGCCGAGAATGCGGAGCTCGAACAAAGTATCCGCAGCCGCGTTCCCTATCTCGATCCGCTCAACCACCTGCAGATCGAGTTGCTGCGCCGCTATCGCGCCGGCGACACCGACGCCTTGATCCAGCGCGGCATACACCTCTCCATCAACGGCATCACCGCGGGTCTGCGCAACAGCGGCTAGCCGCACAGACCGGCGCGGCAGCAGAAAGCAGGCGCTCACGTCGATTTGTCGACTGCCGAAGCGGGGTCTAGAATCGACGCATGAAATTCAGAACCGCACTCGCTGCGACGGCCACGACGATACTGCTTGCGGGTTGCGCGGGCACGGCCATCGGCTTGCGCAGCGGCAGCGCCGATGGCGTGCGCGGCGGCGCACCCGAACCGGGCACCTCCTACAGTTCGGCGGCGGTCAATGCCAGCATCGGTGCCAACGGCTATTTCAGCCTGCTGTTTCTTGGCGCCATGGCGGCCGGCGCATACGACGGACATTCGGGCTGGGGAGTCGGGCCGGCCGAACGCAAGCCGCCGCAACTGGCCGAGGACCGCAGCATTGTCGAGCGCGATTGCAGTCTGCCGATGCCGCAGACCGGCGCGAACCTGCGCTGCAAGTAGGTGCGGTCCGGTGCAGCGCGGTGATGCTAAAATGAATTGCGCATAGACCGGTTCCTCCGCGCTTGCCGCGCGCCTGCGCTGCCATCCCGCCATTTGCCAATAAGAAAAGGCCAGTTCCGACATGATACGCAGCACCAAAATCGTAGCCACGCTCGGTCCCTCATCCAACGATCTCGAAACCCTCGAACGCATGTTCCTTGCAGGCGTGGACGTGGTGCGCCTCAACTTCTCGCACGGCACCACGGAGGATCACAGGCGGCTCGCCGAAGCGGTGCGCGAAACCTGCCGCAAGACCGGCCGCACCGTGGGCATCATGGGCGACTTGCAGGGCCCGAAAATCCGCGTCGGCAAATTCAAGGACGGCAAAATCACGCTCAAGCCGGGGGACGCATTCATCCTCGACGCCGACTACGAGCTCGGCGACCAGGGGCGCGCCGGCCTGGACTACAAGGAGTTGCCGCGCGACGTGAACGCCGGCGACGTGCTGCTGCTCGACGACGGCCGCATCGAATTCACGGTAGAGCGGGTCAGCGGCAACGAAGTGCACTGCCGCGTGGTCCACGGCGGCGTGCTGTCCAACAACAAGGGCATCAACCGCCGCGGCGGCGGGCTGACCGCGGCGGCGCTCACCGGCAAGGACATGGTGGACATCCGCACCGCCGCTGAAATCAAGGTGGATTTTCTGGCGGTGTCGTTTCCGAAATCGAGCGCGGACATGTATATGGCGCGCCAGCTGCTGCGCGCGGCCGGCGGCGAAGCCTTCCTGATCGCGAAAATCGAACGCGCCGAGGCGGTGGAGCCGGGCGCGCTCGAAGACATCATGTCGGCCTGCGACGGCATCATGGTCGCGCGCGGCGATCTCGCGGTGGAAGTCGGCGACGCCCTGGTGCCGGCGCTGCAAAAACGCATGATCCGCATGGCGCGCGAAGCCAACAAACTCACCATTACCGCGACGCAGATGATGGAGTCGATGGTCGCAAGCCCGGTGCCCACGCGCGCCGAGGTGTCCGACGTCGCCAACGCCGTGCTCGACGGCACCGACGCCGTGATGCTGTCGGCCGAAACCGCGAGCGGCAGGTATCCGGTGGAGACCGTGGCGTCGATGAGCCGCATCTGTGCGGTGGCCGAAAGCTCGACGCCGGTATCGCTGGATCGCGAATTCCTCGACCGCGTGTTCACCCGCGTCGACCAGTCGATCGCGATGGCCGCCTTGTTTACCGCGTTTCACCTCAAGGTCAAGGCGATTGCCGCGCTGACCGAGTCGGGCTCGACCGCACTATGGATGTCGCGGCTCAATTGCGGCGTGCCGATCTATGCGCTGACCACGCGCACCGGCACGCGCTACCGCTGCTCGCTGTTGCGCGACACCTATCCGCTGATGGTGAACTACGCCGGCACCGATCGCGAGGAACTGCTCGCCGAGTCGGAAAACGTGCTGCTCGACGCCGGACTGGTGGAAAAAGGCGACCTGATCGTGCTCACCATCGGTGAGCCGCTGGGCAAGGCGGGTGGTACCAACACAATGAAGATTGTCAAGGTCGGGGAGCATCGAAGGGCTTGATGCGAACCTGAGTCGCGAAGCTACATTTCGTAGTTGTCTGTCATTTCGAAGCCGCAGGCTGAGAAATCTGCTTCTTATTTGATTCAAAAGCAGATTCCTCGCTGCGCTCGGAATGACGATTCTTGGGGTCTGCATCCCGAAATTCGCGTCACGCCGCGTTTCGTCGGCCCCAGTCTCCGGTAGAATATGGCTTGTTCCGCCGCAGCCTGCGCGCGGCGTCCCGGGGGCTGCCCCCGGGTCCCTTTAGAGCCAGTTCAAGGAGTGCTGATCATGCCTATCGTATCCATGCGCCAATTGTTGGACCACGCCGCCGATAACGGTTACGGCCTGCCCGCGTTCAACGTCAACAACCTCGAGCAGGTACAGGCCATCATGGAGGCCGCCAGCGAAACCGACAGCCCGGTGATCATGCAGGCCTCGGCCGGCGCGCGCAAATACGCCGGCGAAACGTTTCTGAAATACCTGATCCAGGCGGCGATCAAGACCTATCCGAATGTGCCCATCGTCATGCACCAGGACCACGGCCAGTCGCCCAAGGTATGCGCCTCGGCGATGCGCCTGGGTTTTTCCAGCGTCATGATGGACGGCAGCCTGCGCGAGGACGGCAAGTCCATCGCCAGCTACGAATACAACGTCAAAGTGACGCGCAAGGTGGTCGACGCGGCGCACAAGCGCGGCGTGACCGTCGAGGGCGAACTCGGCTGCCTCGGCTCGCTCGAGACCATGATGGGCGACAAGGAAGACGGCCACGGCGCCGAGGGCAAGATGACCCGCGAAATGCTGCTCACCGATCCGGACCAGGCCGCCGACTTCGTCGCGAAAACCCAGCTCGATGCGCTGGCGATCGCGATCGGCACGTCGCACGGCGCCTACAAGTTCACGCGCAAGCCCACCGGCGACATCCTCGCGATCGATCGCATCAAGGCGATCAACCAGCGCATACCCAACACCCACCTGGTGATGCACGGCTCCTCTTCGGTGCCGCAGGACCAGCTCGAGATCATCCGCGCCAACGGCGGCGAAATGAAAGAGACCTACGGCGTGCCGGTGGAGGAAATTCTCGAAGGCATCAAGCACGGCGTGCGCAAGATCAACATCGACACCGACATCCGTCTGTCGATGACCGCGGCGATACGCAAGTTCATGAACGAAAACAAGAGCGCCTTCGACCCGCGCGACTACCTGAAGCCCGCGCGCGCCGCGGCCAAGGCGCTGTGCAAGCAGCGCTACGAGCAGTTCGGTTGCGCCGGCATGGCGTCGAAGATCAAGGCGCAGCCGCTGAAGGCCATGGCGCAGCGCTACAGTTCGGGCGAGTTGGCCCAGGTCGTCAAGTAAAAGGAAAACGCAGGCATGAGCACGATTGGCATCGTTATGGGCAGTACCTCCGACTGGGACGTCATGAAACAGGCGGCGCAGCAGCTCAAGGACTTCGGCATTACTTACGAGGCCCGTGCGCTGTCCGCGCACCGCACGCCTGCGGAACTCGAGGCCTGGATCAAGGACATGCAAGGCCGCGGCTGCAAGGCCTTCATCGCCGGCGCGGGCGGCGCGGCGCATCTGGCCGGTGTGGTCGCGGCACAAACGCAGCTGCCGGTGCTGGGCGTGCCGATTCCCTCCAAATACCTGAAGGGCCTGGATTCGCTGCTGTCCATGGTGCAAATGCCCAAGGGCATACCGGTGGCGACCTTTGCCATCGGCGAGGCCGGCGCGGCCAACGCCGGGCTCTTCGCGGTGAGCCTGCTCGCCGCCACGGACACCGCGCTCGCCGCCAAGCTGGCCGCCTACCGCGAGGAGCTTCGCGAGATGGTCGCCTCGATGCAGCTCCCGGACGTCCTGTGATCGCGCCGGGCGCCACGCTGGGCCTCCTGGGCGGCGGCCAGCTCGGCCGCATGTTCACCGTGGCCGCCCGGACGCTGGGCTATCGCGTCACCGTGCTCGATCCCGACCCGCTCTCCCCGGCCGCGGAGTTCGCGACCGGGCACCTGAACACCGCCTACACGCACCCGGTGTCGCTCGCCGAGCTCGCGCAGACCTGCTCGGCCGTCACGACGGAATTCGAGAACGCGCCGGCCGAGGCGCTGCTGGCCCTGGCCGAGAAGACGGTCGTTCGGCCCAGCGGCAACGCCGTCTCCGTGGCCCAGGACCGCAGCCGCGAGAAGGGGTTCATCGCCACCCATGGCCTGCCCGTGGGGCCGTACGCCGACGTGCGCGAGGAGGCCGACTTCGACGCAGCCCTTGCCCGCGTGAAGCTGCCCGCCATCCTCAAGACCGCGCGCTTCGGCTACGACGGCAAGGGCCAGGCCACCATCGCCTCCCGCGCCGACCTGGCGCGCGTCTTTGCCGAGTGGAAGCGCGTGCCCTGCGTGCTCGAGGAGCGCCTGGCTCTCCAACTCGAGATCTCGGTGATCCTCGCGCGCGCCGCCGACGGCACGGTTGAAGTCTTTCCCGTCGCGGAGAACCGCCACGCCCGCGGCATCCTCGACGTGACCATCGCCCCCGCGCGCATCCCCGACGCCCTGGCCGCCCAGGCGACGGCGCTCGCCACGCGCCTCGCCCAGGCCCTCGATTACGTGGGGGTGCTCGCCGTCGAGATGTTCGTCGTGGACGGGCGGCTGCTGGTGAACGAGATCGCCCCGCGCCCGCACAACAGCGGCCACTACACGATCGACGCCTGCCGCACCTCCCAGTTCGAGCAGCAGGTGCGCGTGCTCTGCGGCCTGCCGCTGGGCGACCCCACGCTGCACACCCCGGCGGTGATGGTGAACCTCCTGGGCGACATCTGGGGCGCGGGCGAGCCGCGCTGGGACGCGGTGCTGCGCCACGCCGGGG
>JACZJT010000054.1 GCA_014860445.1 Burkholderiales bacterium | reverse complement strand
CGAGCCGGGTCAGCGCAATGGTCGGCAGGCCTTCCCGGGCGAGGTCGCGCGCGCGCAGCAGCGGGTGCTTGCGTGCGAGCTGAAGGACGGCCTGTTCGCTGGTTTGCGGGTGGGACATGGAAGGAAGTATGTTGCAAAATGACGGCGGAAGTCAATAAATGCACTGATATCACAACACCCAACCTTGGACCTGCATACTTGGGGCGGCGATCGCAGAAACGGCCTGAGACCTCGCGAATGCACGCGGCCCTTCGCAACGCCATCAATCGCAGGAAACGGCAACCTGCGCTGCGCTCATGGCCCACCGCGGCCGGCGACGTTGCTCCCGTGCCCTCACAGTTTGCCCTGCGCGGCCAGCGAACGACCGAAATCCTTGATGTCCTCAACTTCGCTGATGTCCTTCTTGAACAGACGCAACTCACCGGACAGATCGAGCGATGCCAGCTCGATCTTGCGGGCATGTGGATGCCTCACACAGCACGCGGCTGATGATCAGATCCTGCTCGACCTGCCTCAAGTCCGGCCAAGGTGCCTTGACACTCCATGCCTGCAGGAATGCGGTGGGAATCATTCTGCGACCTCCACCGTTTCATTGATCATAAGTTTCCATTTCGCGTTTCTCTCGTGAACCTGCGCCAGTGCTGCCACGATAGGCTTCACGGCGGGATCCAGTGGCAACGTCGTCTTGGCTTGCTTGAGGAACGGCTCCAGCGCACGGGCCTGGCGACCGTGCCCCGACCGTTCGAGCAAATAGCAGTAGGTAGGGAAACGACCCTTGAGCCGCCGGTGGCAAGAATCGAAAGCCGCCATTCGCCGAAAATTCTGAATCACCGGAAGCCGCCGTTCATTATGCCGACACAATATTTCTGCCTGGACGACGACAATATGGGTTGCTGTCGTTGGCCGCGAGGGGATGCACTTCGGCACTCTGCCAGAAGCGGTACGTCATCTGCGCTCGGGAGCTACTGTTCGCGAGGCTGCTCCAGTCTCAATTGATGCGGTCACGTTGTCGCGGTCCCAATAGGGCTCGGTACCGATGCGAGCAATCAGGAAGTCGATGAAGGCACGCACTTTGGCGGGCAAGTGGCGGGTTGGCAGATACATGGCATAAACGTGACGCTCGACCGGGATGTACTCGGAAAGCACTGCCTGTAACTGTCCGGCCTGTAAATCCTTGCCGATAATAAAAGTCGGTAGCAGCGCCACGCCCAGGCCACCCAAGACTGCCTTCGACAGGGCCTCGTCGTCATCGACATGCAGCGAACCTGAAACCGGCACTTCGATTTCTCCCATTGGCCCATTGAATCGCCACAAGCCTTGCTCTCCGGAACGGGTGTAGTCCAGGCAGTTGTGATGAACCAGATCAACGGGGATGAGCGGCAATCCGTGTTTTTCGAAATACGCCGGAGTACCGCACAATTTACGCCGCACTGGTGCGAGCTTTCTCGCCACCACGGTCAGCGGCGGTTCGGCCGTGACGCGAATTGCCATGTCGTACCCCTCCTCGGCCAGATCGATCAGGCGGTCGGTGATGGTGAGCTCCATCTTCAATCTCGGGTACAGGGTGAGGAAATCGGCCAGAGCCGGGGCGACGTGCAAAGTGCCGAAGGCCACCGAGGCGCTGACGCGAAGTGTGCCGCGAGGCTCGTCGTTGATACTGCCGACGACCTGCTCGAGTTGATCCACCTCTTCCAGGATCCGCCCCGAATGTGCCGCCACGACCTGGCCGATCTCGGTCAGGCTCAAATGCCGCGTAGTGCGATTGAGCAGGCGGGCACCTAAGGCCTTTTCCAATTTGGCGACTGCCTTGCTGACAGCTGAACGGGAAGTGCTTAGGCGACGCGCGGCTTCAGCAAAGCTACCAGCGTCAGCGACACGGGCAAATACAGCCAACAAGTTCAGATCAAACATTAGTGCACGCCATAAGCGAGTGGTCTTGCGTTCTATTGTATCCCTGAAGGATACATTCTGATTCCGATATTGGGACTAATCAAGCCATGGGCTGTTCGTTAATATGCCCCATCATGAAACACGATAATGCATATGCCGTTTCCCGCTATGGCACGCCCAGACTAAGATCAGAGGATCTATTCGTAGCTCTGAACGATTATGTCCGCTTGCGTGAATTCGTCGGAGATCACGCCTTGGCCAAAGAGCTGGAGCGGGCAATTGTTGTTCCATCGGATCGTATCCCGAAGGATGTGGTCACGATGAACTCTCGCCTGATCTATTCCGACGAAAGTACTGGAACGACGCGCCAAGTCGAGTTGGTTTACCCCGACGAGGCCGATCCCATGACTGGCAGGGTTTCGATTTTGGCCCCTGTCGGTTGCGCGCTCCTCGGCCTGAGTGCCGGGCAGTCGATTGACTGGAATTTGCCGGACGGCAAGGTTCATCGCCTGCGGGTCGAGCGTGTCCTCTTTCAGCCCCGGCCCAGTGGAACAGATTCCGCGATGACCAAGACGCCATAGCCCGTGGCACCGCCATGCGCAAACTCTGGATCAACGCACTGACACATCAAACCAATTGCTTGCTCGCCCAACAACCGGGCAAGGTGTTTCACGCACTGAGCCGGGAATTTGAGTCGACCCTGATCCGTTGCGCACTTGCCGCCACGGGAGGGTGCCGCATGGATGCTGGCCGCTTGCTGGGTATTGGCCGCAACACGATCACGCGCAAGATTCATGTTTTCGGGTTGGACGGCATCGATGCCTCCTCCTACCAATTGCTGAAATCGCAGTCCCACTCACAACACAAGTAGCAACAATCCACAACGAGGAGAATCAAATGGCGAAATCGCGAGAAATCACCACACCTGCTAAAGCGACACTTGATTCGGCAGAAAAGAACACCGGCATGCTTCATTCGGTTACCCCAGAGCAGCGCTATCACTATGTCGAAGTCGCTGCTTATTACATAGCCGAGCGACGATGCTTCGATGCTGGATATGCTGACGAAGACTGGGCGCATGCGGAACTCGAAATAGATCGTTTATTGGCTGAGGGGCAGATCAATCGCTGAGCGTGGCCCCCAGGGGAAATCTATTTCCTCGCTGTTTGACAAATGCAAACGTTGGAGTCGCCAATCCAATCGGAAATTCCAGGAGAAATAACTTGAATTCGATTTCAAGCTATTCGGTATTGAAATTATTCCGTCAGTACACCTTCATTGAACTGCGCAAGCTGGCCGTCCAGCTCGGTGTTGATACCGCCAATTCAATGCTCACAGAGGTCATCGGAAATTTGGAGCGAAATGGAAAAATTCGCCGCATTGGCGGAAAAGGTCGTCACACCTTGTTCGTGCTTGCTACGTTTGAGGGATGAAGCCATGACCGGACTTCTAAATAGCGGATCACTGACAGTTCTTGGTTGCCGTGACACCATGGAGGGCAGCAATGTTTTCAGAATATCGTGAACTAATCTCTCAACTCAAGGCGAATGACCGTCATTTTGAGAACTTATTCAGCAAGCACCATGAGTTGGATCAGAAGATCCAGCTCATGGAGGCCCATATCGAGCCGGCAAGTCATGAAGAAATCGAGATATTGAAGAAGACAAAATTACGGCTAAAGGACGAAATGTACGAATTGCTCAAGAAAGCCGACTCGACCCAAGCAGTATGAAAAGTCATGTAACGCAAAACCTGCCTCCCTCATACAGGTGCCAAGGTATGATAGTCATAATTCGAAAATGCTTCCCAAGGACCTTATCATCTTCATCGAAAAAGGCATTGTCGAGAAGATAACCATCAGCAGGTCATCCCCCGTTGCCGCATGGTCGGTGTCCGCTTATGGCAGGGCCCTGCCCGCCGAAACTGACGCCATGATCGAACTCAACCCCGAAGGCTGCCAGCGTTTGTGGGCCGATCTCGATGCCGCCTATGGTTTTATCCGCAAATGCGGCTTCCTCCACCAGGTTCTGATTGAGGGCTGACAGACCGGGGTATAGGAAGCGTCCCGCTTTGTCCATCACGGGGACGCGGAAATGATTCGGCGGGATTCGATGAGATATCCTCTGCATCCTGCCGGGAGAATGTGACTCGATGAACGCCCTCGCGATATTGGTGTTACTGATCTTGATCTGCGGCTTTTTTGCCTTGGCAGAAATGGCCCTGGCTGCATCGAGACGGTCCCGCCTGCAACTTCTGGTCGATGCCGGCAGCCACGCTGCGGCACGGGCGTTGCGCATCAAGGAAACACCCTCGCGCTTCATTGCCGCCACGCAAACCGGACTTACGACCGCGAGCCTGTTGGCTGGCATCTTCGGCGAAAACGCCCTGGCCGCGCACATCGAGAATTTCATCGCAGCGTCACTACCGCTGCTGACGGCGGTGCGCAGCGAGATCGCCTTGACGACCACCGTCATCGTGGTCACGGCCTTCGCCATCGTCATTGGCGAAATCGTGCCCAAGCGCATCGCCCTCGCCTATCCGGAACAGGTGGCCAGCCTGGTTGCCCCCTTCATGCAGTTGTTCATCCGCGCCTTGTCGCCGGCCATCCGTTTGCTGTCCTGGTCGGCCGACCTCGTGCTGAAGGTACTGCCGGTGCGTTCCGCACCCGAGGTGGCCGGGGTTGAGGATATTCTCGCCGCGGTGGATGAAGGCATCCGCTCGGGCGCCATCGCCCCGGAAGAGAGCCATCTGCTAGGCAATGTATTTTTGCTCGAAGGCCGTCACGTAGCCGCCGTCATGACGCCACTGAAGGATGTCGCCTTCATCGATCTTGATCGCTCGCACAATGAGAACCTGCATGTCCTGCGCGAAGCACCGCACGGCCGCTATCCGATTTGCCGCGGCAGTTTGCAGAAAGTGGTCGGCCTGGCGGAAAGCCGCACGCTGCTCCAGGCTGCGCTCTCAGGCGAGTTGAAGCACTTTGATGACTTGCCGCTCACGCCCCCCCTTTACGTCCCGGCCAGCCTGACGCTGATGGAATTGCTGCGGACGTTTCGCGAGCGCAACGCCGACTTCGCCCTGGTCGTCAACGAATTCGGCCTGACCGAAGGCGTGGTCACCATCAGCGATCTGTTTCAGACCATGGCGGGCAACATGATGCCTGGAGCCGACGATCCGGAGCAATCCCTCGCCGTGCAGCGGGAAGATGGCTCCTGGCTGCTCGATGGGCTGCTCCCCATCGACCTGCTGCAGAACAAACTCGACATCTCGGGGCTGGGAGAGGAGGCCAATGGCCTGTATCACACGGTCGGCGGCTTTGTAGTGGCGCACATGGGCAGAATTCCCAAGCGCGCAGAAAAGTTTCGCTATGGCGAATGGCAGTTCGAGGTCGTGGATATGGATCACAACCGGGTTGATGAGGTTTTGGCCGTCAGACTGGGATCAGAAAATCCGGGGGCCTTGTCTTAGTTGCAAGAAATGAAGCTACCGGCAAAAGTCGGCGCTGGCGGGACGGCAAGAATCTTGCTGGAACGTTTTGGTTACCATTGGACTCAAGAACACCTACATTCCCCGAGATGCAAAATCGGGCTCATCCGGAAGAACCCCGCAGGAAGATCGAGATATGCAAACCCTCTCTTCGCCCTTCCTGGGCAAGCCGGTATAGCTTGCGTTTCGTCACCTGCAGGTAGCTGGCGACTTCTGCCAGCGTCAGGATGACCAGCCCGGTTCCATCATGGTCACACCGAAACCAGTACGTCGCCCTGCGATTCGGCCAGGACGCGTTTGGTGACGCTGCCGAGCAGCAGTTCTTCCAGCAGGTTTTCCCCGTGCTTGCCCATGACAATCAAATCGCAATCCAACTCCTGTTCTTGCTCGATGATGCGCAAGGTCGGATCGCCATTCAGCACCATCAGGCTGGAGTTATAGGATTCCAGTTCCGCTTCATCGCGCAGGACATGGAGCTTTTGAGTCGCCTCCTGTTTGGCTACAACCCGATAGCGATGGATGATGTCTTCGTCCACGCTGGCATAGCGCAACTTCCCCTCGAAGGGCACATCGAAGGCATGGAGCAACACGATGTCGGCGCGGGGCGCGACACGACGTGCGTGGCGAACGGCGCGCAGCGACGAGGGCGAGAAATCCACCGGCACCAGAAGCCGGCGGTAGGGTTCGTGAGGCGGTTGCTTGACCACCAGGACGGGGCAAGTCGTCGTACTCAATATCCGCAGCGCCGTCGTTCCCAGCACGAAGTGCCGCACGGGACTTTCCCCCTTGGCCCCACAGACCAGCAGGCCGGCCGCCAAACCATCGGCTTCCTTGTCCAACTCGGCCAGCAGGAAACCAGCGGCTACATGCATGCTGGCACCGACGCCAAAGCGTTGCTGGAGAGTTGCCGCGAGGTCGAGAAGCTTTTGCCGCGCGGCATCCAGCACCCGCTGTTCCATGTCTGCCGGTGTTGCCCCCATGAGCTGCCGCAATCGCTCCAAAGGCGCGAGATTGGCAACATGCAGCAGATTGAGCGGGACGGCCGTGTCTTTGCTGACCAAGGCCGCGCGCTCAACGGCATGTCGGGCCGGAGCGGACAGGTCGGTTGCCGCCAGGATGCGATTCAGTGAATTCATGGTGCCCTCCTCGAAATTTTTTCACCCATTGGGGTCTGTGCGCGGAGCTTGAAAGGTGGCGAGCTGGACCAATTGGACGCTAGCGCCGTTGCTGGGTAATACTTTCAGGTATTGTCGCTTAATCTGCAATGAAACGCTTTCCTGCTGCCACGATCAAGAAGAGAACATATCAATGACAAATCGCTCGACCACCGACGATTTGGAAAAGCCACCGTCTATTGAGTGGCATACCTTGCCCCCGGCGCAGCTCGAGCATTTGCTGCAAACCGGCACAGGCGGCCTGACGAAAGCCGAAGCCGCACGCCGACTGGCCCAATATGGGCCGAACCGGCTGGCCCCGCCGAAGCGGCGCGGTCCGCTGTTGCGCCTATTGATGCAGTTCCACAACATCCTGCTCTATGTGATGATGGGCTCTGCTGTCATCACAGCCCTGCTCGGGCATTGGATCGACACGGGCGTCCTGATGATGGCCGTGGTGATCAACGCCATCATCGGTTTCATCCAGGAAGGCAAGGCCGAATCGGCGCTCGATGCCATCCGCGCCATGTTGTCGCCCCGTGCCAAGGTGATCCGCGACGGGCAACGCCACGAGATCGACGCCGCCGATCTGGTGCCCGGCGACTGGGTGGCGCTCGCCTCGGGCGACCGGGTACCGGCCGATTTGCGTCTGGTCGATGTTCGGGAACTACGCATCGAAGAGGCTGCCCTGACCGGCGAATCGCTGCCCGTCGAGAAATCCTCTGAAGCCGCAGCCACCGACGCCCCGCTGGGCGACCGCTACGGCATGGCCTATTCGGGCACGCTAGTGGTCTATGGGCAGGCCACCGGCATTGTCGTGACGACCGGCACCTTGACCGAGCTGGGCAAGATCAATCAGATGCTGACGGGCATCCGCCGCCTGACCACGCCGCTGCTGCGCCAGGTGGATCGTGTCGGCCGGGTGCTGGCCCTGACGATCCTGAGCATGTCGGCGGCCACCTTCGTGCTCGGCACCTTGTGGCGGGATCACAGCCCGGCGGAAATGTTCATGATGGTGGTGGCCCTGGCCGCCTCGGCGATCCCCGAAGGGCTGCCGGCGATCATGACCGTCACCCTGGCACTCGGCGTGCAGCGCATGGCCCGGCGCCACGCCATCGTCCGGCGCCTGCCCGCAGTGGAGGCGCTGGGGTCGGTGACCGTGATCTGCTCGGACAAGACCGGTACGCTGACACGCAACGAAATGACCGTGCAGCGCGTGGCCTGCGCCGGCCACGTGTTCGATGTCGGCGGCGTCGGCTACGCCCCGGCGGGCGATGTGAGCATCGACGGACGCATCATCGACACCGGGCACTACCCGGCGCTGGCGATGGCGATCCGAGCCGGTGTGCTGTGCAACGATGCCCGACTGCGCGAAGACGACGGCCTGTGGCGGATCGAAGGCGATCCCACCGAAGGCGCCTTGCTCGTGCTCGGGGCCAAGACCGGCTTCACCCGGCACCTCGGCGACGAGGCCTGGCCCCGGCTCGACGTCATCCCCTTCGAATCCCAGCACCGTTTCATGGTCACCTATCATCGCGACGGCGACAACGAACCGTGGATTTTCGTCAAGGGTGCCCCGGAGCGCATCTTTGACATGTGCATTGCGCAGCTGGGACATGATGGCGAACGGCCGCTCGATGTCGACTACTGGCGGCGCATGGTCACCGACACGGCCGCGCAGGGGCTGCGCGTGCTGGCCCTGGCCTGCAAACAGGCCCTGCCACGGGGCGAACGCCTGAGTTTCGGCGACATGGAGTCGGGCTATGTCCTGCTCGCCCTGGTCGGCATCATCGACCCGCCGCGCGAGGAGGCGGTGCGCGCGGTCAGCGAGTGCCACCACGCCGGCATCCGGGTCAAGATGATCACCGGCGACCATGCCGAAACTGCGCGGGCCATTGGAGCCCAACTGGCTATCGGCGTGGGCAAGCCGGTCATCACGGGCGCGGAATTGGCCATGATGGATGATGCCGCCTTGCGCCGGGTGGCGATGGAGGTAGATGTCTTTGCGCGCACCGCCCCGGAACACAAGCTGCGTTTGGTGCAGGCGCTCCAAAGCGATGGCCAGGTGGTGGCGATGACCGGCGATGGGGTAAACGACGCGCCGGCTTTGAAACGCGCCGACGTGGGCGTGGCCATGGGCATGCATGGCACCGAGGCGGCCAAGGAGGCGTGCGACATGGTGCTCGCCGATGACAACTTCGCGACCATCGCGGCCGCGGTCCGTGAGGGACGCGCCGTCTACGACAATCTGAAAAAGTTCATCCTGTTCATGTTGCCCACCAACGGCGGCGAGGCGCTGGTGGTGATTGCCGCCATCCTGTTCGAGCTGGCCCTGCCGCTCACTCCGGCGCAGGTGTTGTGGATCAACATGGTCACCTCCAGTACCCTGGGCCTGGCCCTGGCTTTCGAACCCGCTGAGCACGGCATCATGAACCGACGCCCCCGTCCCCCGGGCGAAGCGTTGTTGTCGGGCTTCTTCGTCTGGCGGGTACTGATGGTTTCCGTTCTGATGATGACAGGTGCGCTGGGCCTGTTTCTGTGGGAACTGGAAATCGGCACCAGCATCGAAACGGCGCGTACCATGTCTGTCAATGCGGTGGTCGTGGCTGAGATGTTTTACTTGGTCAATAGCCGCTACATTCTTGCGCCTGTGGTGAACCTGGAAGGGCTGACCGGGAATCGCTACATAGTACTTGCGATAGCGACCTGCATCCCGCTGCAACTCGCCTACACCCACGCCCCGATGATGCAGTCCATTTTTGATTCCACCAACCTGTCGTTGCTGGAATGGGCCAAGGTTCTAGGTGCCGGGCTACTGGTGTTCAGCGTCGCTGAGCTGGAAAAATTTGTGATTCGTCGGACCCGACTGAGCTCGCGTCTGGTTGCCCATGCGTAATAATCTCAACCCAAGGAGATAGACCCGTGAGCTCAAGCCCCGCGCCAAGCACCCCGCCTGCCCGCCTATTGCTGGCCACCGATCTCAGCGCCCGTTGCGATCGCGCGCTGGACCGCGCCGCCCAACTCGTTGGCGAATGGCAAGCCGAACTGGTCGTCCTGAATGTGCTGGATGTCGCGGCGTCACCCGATCTGGCGCTGGCCTGGGCCACCGGCCAGGATGACGAGCATCTGCTGAATATCGCCCGGCAGCAACTCGCCCGTGACCTGGTCGGACTCGATATCCAGGCCACCATGCTGATAGTGCGTGCCAGGGATGCGGCAGGTACCATCGGTGACATTGCCGCCAGCAAGGGCTGCGGGCTGGTCATCACCGGCGTGGCGCGCAATGAAGTGTTCGGGCGCTTCCTGCTCGGATCGACCGTGAAGCGCCTTGCCCGAATTCTGCCTCAGCCGCTACTCGTGGTGCGCGGCCGGTCGCGCGCCCCCTATCAACGGATCGTTGTTGCCACCGATTTTTCGGACTCGTCGCGAGAGGCCCTGCTGGCCGCTGCGCGGATATTCCCGGGGCGCGAGCTGATTCTTTTCCACGCCTTCCAGATTCCACTGGCGGAAAGTACCGACGACCATCCACATGCCCGCCTCGCTCATGACATCGAGCAGCATAAGTGTGCGGTCTTCCTTGCCTCCACCGAGTTGCCGCCGGAGGTGACCGTACGGGCAGTGATCGAGCACGGTGCACTGGAAACGACGCTGACGCGCTACGTGCGACAGCATGCAACAGATCTGGTGGTGATGGGAACGCATGGCCGCAGCGGAGTAATGAGCATCCTCCTGGGCAGCTCGGCTGCCGTGCTCCTCGATCGGCTTCCTTGCGATGTGCTGGTGGTGCGCGAGCCACGCGCCATCGCCTAAGCTGCCATCCTTATCCGGCTTTCGACGCTATGCCGATGTGGGTGCCGTAGCAGCCGACTTCGGGGTAAAGCGTTCAAGAACATGACTGGTCATGCCCTTGGCCAGCTCTTCCTCGCCGAAAAAGACCATGCCGATACCCCCTTACGCAATAACACGGACTCATCCTCGCTGTGGGTGCGCATCACTATTTCGATTCCGGGATTGAGCTTTCGCGCGGTATTCGCCATTTGCCGGACATTTATCGGGTCGGGCGTGGCGACAACCAGCATGGCTGCATCGGCAATGTGCGCCTGGATCAGCACCGCCGAATCAGCAGCATCGCCTGAAACAGCAGCGAGACCTTTCATGCGCAAGTCTTCGACCAGTCTGTCAATGCGGTGGTCGTGGCTGAGATGTTTTACTTGGTCAATAGCCGCTACATTCTTGCGCCTGTGGTGAACCTGGAAGGGCTGACCGGGAACCGCTACATAGTACTTGCGATAGCGGCCTGCATCCCGCTGCAACTCGCCTACACCCACGCCCCGATGATGCAGTCCATTTTTGATTCCACCGACCTGTCGTTGCTGGAATGGGCCAAGGTCCGCGCCGCCGGCCTGCTGGTGTTCTGCATCGCCGAACTCGAGAAGGCCGTCATCCGCCGCTCACCCCTCGCAGCGCGACCCGGACACGCATGAATAGGAGGAATATGAGTGACGGTCAGTTCCGTCCCGGCAATCCCGTAATGCGCTGCTAGAATGACCAGCATGGAACTCGCACTGATCGTTTTCCTCCCCTTCCTGGGCAGCCTGTGCGCTGCGTTTCTGCCATCTAATGCGCGCAATGCGGAAGCCTGGCTGGCAGGCTTCGTAGCGCTGGCGGTCGCGGCCATTGTCATTGGCATGTATCCGCAAGTGGCGACTGCGGAGGTGCTGCGTCTCAACCTGCCCTGGGCACCGGCGCTCGGGCTCGACATCAGCCTGCGCATGGACGGCTTCGCATGGCTGTTCGCGCTGCTGGTGAGCGGCATGGGACTGCTGGTGGTGATCTATACGCGTTACTACATGTCACCTGCCGATCCGGTGCCGCGCTTCTTCTCTTTCTTCCTCACCTTTATGGGCGCCATGCTCGGCGTCGTGCTTTCAGGCCAACTGATCCAGATGGTGATGTTTTGGGAGATCACCGGCCTGTCGTCCTTCATGCTGATCGCCTATTGGCACCAGCGCGGCGAAGCGCGGCGCGGCGCGCGCATGGCGCTCGCCGTCACTGGTGCCGGCGGCATCGCCCTGTTCGGCGGCGTGCTGCTCCTCGGCCACATCGCCGGCGGCTACGACCTAGACACCGTGCTGGCGGCTGGCCCGCAGGTCCAGGCCCATCCGTGGTATCCGGCGGTGCTGGCGCTGGTCGCGCTGGGCGCGCTGACCAAGAGCGCCCAGTTCCCCTTCCATTTCTGGCTGCCGCACGCGATGTCTGCGCCGACGCCGGTCTCGGCCTACCTGCATTCAGCAACCATGGTCAAGGCCGGCGTGTTCCTGCTGGCGCGGCTCTGGCCGGTGCTGGCCGGCACCGATGCCTGGTTCTGGATCGTCGGCGGTGCCGGGTTGTGCTCGCTGGTGCTGGGCGGTTACCTCGCGATGTTCCAGCAGGACATAAAAGGCGTGCTGGCCTACTCGACGATCAGCCACCTCGGCCTCATCACGCTGCTGCTCGGTATGAACGGCGAGCTGGCGCTGGTCGCCGCTGTGTTCCACATCGTCAACCATGCCACGTTCAAGGCTTCGCTGTTCATGGCCGCCGGCATAGTGGACCACGAGACCGGCACGCGCGACCTCGGTCGCCTGTCCGGGCTCTCCCGCGCCATGCCGCTCACCGCAGCGCTGGCAGTGGTGGCGGCGGCGGCGATGGCCGGCGTGCCGTTGTTGAATGGCTTCCTGTCGAAGGAAATGTTCTTCGCCGAGACCGTATTCCTCGACCGCCTCGGCTGGCAGCAGATCGCCTTGCCACTGGCGGCCACGCTGGCCGGGGTGTTCAGCGTCGCCTACTCGCTGCGCCTGATCCACCGCGTCTTCTTCGGCCAGCTCGCGCAAGACCTGCCGCACGCGCCGCACGAGCCGACGCGCTGGATGTTGCTGCCAAGCGCGCTCTTGGTCGCCGCCTGCGTGCTGGTCGGCATTTTCCCAGAGCTCGTCATCGGCCCCTATCTGCGCACGGCGACCGGCGCGATCCTCGGCGCCGGCGCGCCGGCCTACAGTCTGGCGGTCTGGCACGGCCTCAACACGCCCTTGATGATGAGCCTGGTCGCCCTTGCCGGTGGCGTGTCGCTGTATGCCTTCATCCTTGCCCGGCGGCGCGCGACGACGGTGCCGCTGCTCGAAGCCATCGACGGCCGCCATCTTTTCGACGTGTCGCTTACGGCACTGACCACCGGTGCGGAACGGGCGATGCGGCGGCTGACGTCGCCACGCTTGCAGATGCAGATGCTGCTCATCTTCGTCGTTGCCCTCGGTGGTGCGCTGCTGCTGATCAGGCCCCTCGACATCGGTTGGGGCAGCCGACGCCTGCTGCCGCTCGATCCCGCGTTCGCGTTGCTCTGGGTCGTCGGTGGCACCTGTGCCCTGGCCGTCGCGTGGCAGGCGAAATATCACCGCTTCGCCGCTGTCGCCTTTGCCGGCGGCGCGGGGCTGGCAACCAGCCTGACCTTCGTCTGGTTCTCGGCACCCGACCTAGCCCTTACCCAGCTCACGGTCGAGGTTGTCACCACCGTGCTGATCCTGCTCGGCCTGCGCTGGCTGCCGCGCCGCGACGAAAGCATCGCCGGTCCCGGTGGCGCCACACCGCGCCTGCGGCGATCGCGCGATATCCTCGTGGCAGCTGGCTGCGGCCTGGGGCTCGCGGCCCTAGCCTACGCAGTACTGACCCGTCCCGCCATCGAAGGCATCGCGCCCTTCTTTGTTCAGCAGGCGCTGCCGCAAGGCGGCGGGCTCAACGTGGTCAACGTCATTCTGGTCGACTTCCGCGGCTTCGACACCTTCGGCGAAATCACCGTGCTGGGGATCGTCGCCCTCACCGTGTATGCGTTGCTACGCCGCTTCCGCCCGGCACCAGAAAGCATTCCCCTGCCACGCCAGCAGCAGGAACAGGACGGCGACGCGACGTCCGAGAACCACCACGAGGCGCCCCTGCCCACTGGTGCCATGATGCTGCCCGCCGTGTTGGTACGGCTGCTGTTGCCGCTGGCGATGCTGGTGTCGCTATTCTTCCTGCTGCGCGGCCACAACGCGCCGGGCGGCGGCTTCGTCGGGGGCCTAATCCTGGCCACTGCGGTGATCCTCCAATACCTGGTTGGCGGCACGGCCTGGGTCGAATCCCGTCTGCGCATCCATCCGCTCTACTGGATTGCCGTCGGCCTGCTCGCCGCCGCCGCCGCCGGCATCAGCGCCGCCGTCGGCGGTACGCCATTCCTCACCAGCCAGGCTTGGCACGGCGCGTTGCCCGGTATTGGCGAACTGCATCTGTCGAGCGTGCTGCTGTTCGACCTCGGCGTCTACATGCTGGTGGTCGGCGCCACGGTGCTGATGCTGGTGGCCATTGCCCACCAGTCGCTACGCAGCCATCACAAATCTGCTGCGGGGGGAGCGCGCTAATGGAAGTCGTCTTTGCCATCGCCATCGGCGTCATGGCCGGATCCGGCATCTACCTGCTGCTGCGCCCACGCACCTTTCAGGTAATCATGGGCCTGTCGCTGCTGTCCTATGCGGTCAACCTGTTCATCTTCGGCATGGCCCGGCTACGCATCGGCGCTGCGCCGGTGATCGACGCGACACGCAGCGCCGATCCGGCACTCTACGCCGATCCGGTGCCACAGGCCCTGGTGCTGACCGCCATCGTCATCGGCTTTGCCGTCACCGCGCTGCTACTCGTCGTTCTGCTTGCCGCACGCGGATTGTCGGGTACCGACCATGTGGACGGCCGCGAGCCGGAGCAGGAATGACGCAGCACCTGCTCATCCTGCCGATCCTGCTGCCATTCTTGACCGGGGCGTTGCTGTTGTTCTCGAGCGAGGCGCGCCATGGATGGCGCGCCCTGTTCGCCCTGTTCGCCACGCTGGCGCAACTGGCGGTGGCGCTCGCCCTGCTCGCCGGCATCGACGGCTGGATTGCCACGCCCTGGCAGGGCGGCGTCACCGTCTATGCGCTTGGCAACTGGGCCGCGCCGTTCGGTATCGTGCTGGTAGCGGACCATCTGGCCACCCTGATGCTGACGCTCACCTCCATCGTCGGCCTGGCCACGTTGGTCTACGCCCTCGCCCGCTGGGAACACGCCGGCAGCCATTTCCTGCCCCTCTTCCAGTTCCTGCTGATGGGTCTCAACGGCACCTTCCTCACCGGCGATCTGTTCAACCTGTTCGTCTTCTTCGAAGTGTTGCTGGCCGCTTCCTACGGGCTGGCCCTGCATGCCTCTGGCGTGCCGCGCGTCAAGACGGGCCTGCACTACATCGTGGTCAACCTGGTCGCATCGCTGGTCTTCCTGGTCGCCGCCGCCCTGATCTACGGCGTCACCGGCACGCTCAACATGGCCGAAATTGCGCTTGCCGTGCCACGGCTCGACGCTGACGCGCGCGCCCTGTTCGAAATCGGTGCACTCCTCCTAGGGATCGTCTTCCTCGTCAAGGCCGGTGCCTGGCCGCTCAACTTCTGGCTGCCCGCCACCTACGCCGCCGCCACACCGCCGGTCGGCGCGGTGTTCGCCATCCTCACCAAGGTCGGTGTGTATGCGCTGCTGCGTTTTTCCATCCTGTTCGGCCAAGATGTCGCGCCGGCACCCTTCAAGGGCGACTGGCTGTTCTTCTGCGGCCTGGCTACTATCGCAGTCGGCACGCTGGGCGTGCTCGCAGCGCAGAAGCTCGACCGCCTCGGCGGCTTCATGGTCGTCGTCTCCTCCGGCACCCTGCTGGCCGCCTTCGGCTTCACCGGCACGACGCTCACCGCCCCTGCGCTCTACTATCTCGCCAGTTCGGTGCTCGGCAGCGGTGCCTTCTTCATGCTGATCGAATTGGCCGAACGCAACCGTACCGCCGCCGCCGACCTGCTGGCCATCAGCTTCGAGGCTTTCGGCCTGCAGGATCGGCACGAGTTGGAGCATCCAGGCGAAATGGCCGGCGTCGCGATTCCGGCAGCGATGGCCTTCCTCGGGCTGGCCTTTTTCTCCTGCGCCGCCGTGCTCAGCGGCCTGCCGCCGTTGTCCGGCTTCGTCGCCAAGTTCGCGCTGCTCAAGGCTGCCATCGCCGCACCGCCGGTGGCCCCCGCACTGAACGCCGGCCTGCTGTTCACCGCCTTGCTGCTGTCGGGCCTTGCCGCCCTGATCGCGCTGTCGCGACTCGGCATCCGCGTCTTTTGGGACAGCGAGCGGCCGACGCCGCGCCTGCAATGGCTGGAAGCCGGCCCGGTGGCGGCACTGGTGCTGTTGTGTTTCGCGCTGGCCTTCGGCGCCGGCCCGGCAATGGCCTATTTCGACGCGGCGGCCCGCGCGCTGCACGATCCCGCCACCTACATCGGCGTTGTGCTGTCTGGAGGCCGACCATGAAAGGCCGGCCGTGAAGCGCCCACCTGTCGTGCCACTGCTACCGGTCGTGCTGCTGATCGTCTGGCTGCTGCTCAACGACAGTCTGTCGCTCGGCCATGTCCTGCTGGGTGTCGCTTTCGCCTTGTTCGTCAGCGCCGCCGTGCGACGGCTGCGCCCGTTGCCGGCATTGCCGCACCGCATCCATGTCGCCATCGGCCTGTGCTGGCGTGTGTTCCTGGATATCGTACGCTCCAACATCGGCGTCGGCCGCGTCATTCTTGGCGCGGCGCAACGTCAGCCGACCATCGGTTTCCTCAAGATTCCGTTAGACCTACGCGATCCGCACGGCCTGGCCATGCTATCCATCATCGTCACCGGCACGCCCGGCACGGTGTGGTCCGGCCACGACCCGACGACCAACGTGCTCACGCTGCACGTCCTCGACCTGCAAGACGAGGACGCGTGGATCCACACGATCAAGGACCGCTACGAACGCCCCCTGATGGAGATCTTCGAATGAACGTCATCCTTCCCTTCGCCGTGAACTTCGCGCTCACCTGCTTCGCGCTGGCCATGCTCTGCGCCCTGATCCGCCTGCTGCGGGGCCCCGCCGCCCAGGACCGCATCCTCGCGCTCGACACGCTCTACATCAACGGCATGCTGACCATCCTGATGCTGGGCATCGGCTTCGGCTCTGCGATCTACTTTGACATCGCGCTGCTGATTGCCCTGTTCGGTTTCGTCGGCTCGACGGCGATGGCCAAGTTTCTGCTGCGCGGCGAGGTAATCGAGCCATGAGCGCTGCCGACGTCCCCCTCTGGGCTGCACTGCCCGCCGCACTGCTGCTGATCTGCGGCGGCCTGCTGACCCTCGTCGGCTCGCTCGGGCTGCTGCGCCTCGACTCCTTCTTCGCCCGCATCCACGCACCGACCATGGGCGGCACGCTCGGCGCCGGCTGCGTGCTACTCGCTTCGATGCTCGTCTCGACAGCGTTGGCGCAGCGTCCGGTGATCCACGAACTGCTCATCACGCTGTTCATCCTCATCACCGCGCCGGTCACGACGATGCTGCTGATGCGCGCGGCTATTCTTCGCAGCAAAGAGTAGTGGGACAAAGAAGACTGCGCAGACAAGACGCAAAGATCGGATGAAGGTCGAAATGTTGTTCGCCCATCTCAAGCGCATTCTGAAACTCGACAAGCTGCGACTTCGTGACTTCAGCGGTGGGCTGGATGAGTTCTTGCTGGCAGCAACCGCCCAGAGTTTGCGAGGAATGGCGAAATGGCTGATGCCAACAGCGTCGGAAGATAACCTGATGCCTGCATAACAGCGCGTCGCAGGCATTTCGCCTTCAGAATCTCCCATCCAACTTCGTCAGGACTTCAACTGTCCCCCGTCGGATCAGTCCCGCCGCAAAGTAGAACCGGGGTTATCAACAGAATACGCACAAAGCTTCACCAAGATTCCCGGCCGAGCGGCAGGTAACCGACACGTTGCCGACCGCGACAGGCTGACACGCAAATGGCCGGAATGGCCGAGTTGTGTGAATTGACGTTACGGCGGGTTCGGGGAGAGGGATGCGCTCAAATGAGCTCGATTGCCCCCGCGTCCACGCTTCGAGGCAGGGTTTCCCGCGTTGGGCGCCGCGCCCCGCACTCAGTCAATACATCGAGCCACCTCGAGCGCTTCGGGCCGTCCACGCGGTCACGCTTCTTCTTCGTCCCCGAAATCCGCGAAAGCGGGGTGCTGCGAATGTGCATGGCCGGCTCGAGCGTGTCTCCGTCAATTCAATGTTTTCTGCATCTATTCAACTAGTGGAAGCACTCTACTCCCATTCGATGATAAACGGCGCTTGCAAACAGTTGGCATGTATAGAACTTTTTTCTGCGAGTAACATTTTTACCGTCAGATTTACCGTCATTTGCATCTGATACCCCAAAATAGCTTTCAGCATCTATCGACATCTATCGAAGACTATCGACACCTCGGCACGAGTAACCTTTCGGGATCTATCGAGATCTATTGACTCCCCTGCGCACGTCGACTCCCTCCTCAGGCCATTCTGACGGTAAAAAAATCGGTGCGATAAAGACACCGCATCAAACAATTTAACATATTGGTTCATAGCACTTTTCTGATGGTTTTTTTACCGTCACAGCCACGATCACTCCGGCATGAAACGAGCCACGGCGGCGCTCATCCAAAATCCCCCGCACTCGTCAACAACGTGCCTCCGACACGGGGGAATCACCCTTTATGCTCACCTCATATGATGCTATTATGCATCAAATTTGACGACAGCGAGGCTTCACATGAGAACAACCGTAACAATCGATGATGAACTCTATCAGAGGGCACTAGACGTCGCCGATCCGGGAATGGCCAAGGGCGATCTGTTTCGCGAAGCGATAAAGGTGTTCGTGAGAGTGCAAGCGGGCAAACGACTTGCCGCCCTGGGCGGAAAGGCCTCCAAGATGAAGGACATTCCCCGTCGGCGGCCTGCGGAAGTTCTGCCTCGGTGAGCCTCGTCCTTGCGGATACCTCGGTCTGGGTTGCCCATTTCCGCAGAGACAATCCAATGCTTCAATCGCTGGTTTCGATGGACCAGGTGTTGTGCCACCCGCTCATCGTGCTCGAACTCGCTTGCGGAACGCCACCAGCACCGCGCGAGCGCACACTCGATGATCTCAAGAAACTGCAGCAGGCCGTCGTCGCGACAACCGACGAGATACTCACCCTGATCGAGAGGGAGCAATTCCATGACTCGGGCTGCGGCGCGATAGATATGGCGCTGCTCGCCTCAGTTCTGCTAACTCCGGACACGCTGCTCTGGACGATAGACAAGAACCTCGACGCCTTGGCGGCGCGCTTGGGCGTGGCCTTCAGCGCTGCCAGCCACTAGCCCACGAAGCGAACTTGAGCTGCGCCAATGTAGCTCGCGACAAGCTGATGGCGGCAATCGCCAAGGTCGAGACACTGTGCATATGGCTCGAAGAGAATCATTCCCCGTGGTAGTTCCTCAATATCCCAACAACGAATGCAAGGCCCGTCTCCCCTTCTCTGCCAGTTACCATCCGATCACTTGTCATTTTCAGCAAGGGCTGCTACTTCACAGCCGGCGACAGACATTGCATTGTCATGGTCGAAACCAAAGGATGAAAGCATCGCTTCGCCCCGGGTCAGACAGACGATTTGCTCTGCCATTCCTTCACCCACGGCAGAAGCAGCCCACCTTCCATCGGTTTGGCGATGAAATATCCTTGGGCTATCTCACAGCCCGCTTGTTTCAGACACAACCAGTCGTCACGGGTTTCCACGCCCTCGCCGACCGTCTTCAGGCCCAGGTTCTTGGCCAGTTGCACGCTCGATTCGATCACTGCACGCAGGCTGGGCTGGGCGCTGGCGTCGGCGACAAACGATTGGTCGATCTTCAGTTCCGTGAACGGAATCCGTGAAAGCTGCTGCAGAGAGGAAAAGCCGGTTCCGAAATCGTCGATCGACAGCCCGAAGCCCTTCATCCTCAGGCGGGAGAAGGTTTCCAGACAGCGTGCGACATCGGTCATGGCAGTCGTCTCGGTCACCTCCAACAATAGATTTGCCGGCTTGATGCGGTGCGCGTTGACAATATCGAGCAAGCGATTCGAGAGCCGTGTGTCATGCAGCGAACTCAGTGACAGGTTCACGCTCACCGGAATATCAAGGCCGTCGTCGCACCAGCGCCGGCACCACGCAGCGGATCTATCGAGCATCATCCAAGTCAACCCGTCCATCTGGCCGCTTTCCTCGATTGGACCGATAAACGCGACGGGCGGCAAAATCCCGCGTTCGGGATGGCGCCAGCGCGCCAACGCTTCAGCTCCACACACCTGCCCGGTCTGAAGGCTCACCTTCGGCTGGAAGAACGGCTCGAACTGTCCGGCCTCCAACCCTGCACGGATCGCGTCGACTGACAGCGCTGGCTGCGTTCCGCGCTCGCGCGCTTTTGGGCGCGCCCAATGCTGTTGCAGCAAGGTTCGGAGGGTTCCAATCGTCGCCGGTTTTTCGAGACTGCCGAGCACGGCCAGCCGATACTCCTTCGCCATCAACTCCACGCTACGCAGAATATTCGCGTCCTTGCCGCTCAAGATGATCACCGAACACTCGAATCCTTGTTCCGCTACGCGCCGCAGAAATTCCATGCCATCCATTTCCGGCATGTCGAGGTCACAGATAAGGGCATCCACGCGAATGTCCGTGGTCCCCATCATCACGAGTGCCCGTTGCGCGCTTTCGGCGAAATGGACCGTGGGGACTCCGATCGCAGACAGCATCTTGCCGATCACCAGGCGCTGATAGCTGTCGTCATCGACCACGAGCACCTTAAGCGCGTCAAAATCACTCGTTGTCATATGCGAATCCCCTGGAAATCAACCGTAACGATGCTCGATATACGCCTTGAGCTCGTCAACCCCCCGCTCGAAGCGGTCCTTCAATGCGATGGTGGCCTGACGATTGCCAGCTCTGGCGACCGCCTCCAACTCCTCGCACAGAATACCCAGATCCCCTGCAGCCGCGGTGCGCGCAGCCCCCTTCACACGATGTGCGAGCCGCGCCACCTCGGCGAGGTCACCGGCGGGAATCAACTCCACGATCTGCCGGGCGTCCGCATTCTTTTCCGTGATGAACCCAAGCAGGATTTCGCGCTCGAACTGCTCATCTCCCCCGCTGATTTCCTTAAGGCGCGCCCAATCGATCGGACTCCCATCAAATTTCGCCTCGTGATCCACGCTGGGTTGACGCTCCGCATCCGATCGAGCCGCCGGGGCATTTGCGCGCGCCCCGCGCTTTAGCCAGGTACCAAGCGTTTCGCGCAAGACCCGCAGATCGGCCGGCTTGGTCACCACGTCGTCCATGCCAGCTGCAAAGCAGCGCTCGCGGTCTTCCTGAATCACGTTCGCCGTATAGGCGAGAATGACGGTGCGCGCTCGTTCTGCATTTTTTGCCTCCAACTCGCGAATGCGCTGCGCTACTTCATAGCCGCTCAGGTGCGGCATCTGGCAATCGAGCAGAATGAGCGCGTAGTCGCTTGTTTCCCATTTGCGCATCGCCTCCAGGCCATCTTCGGCGACGTCGGCCGTGTAGCCCAGCGCCGTGAGCTGGCGTACCGCAACGTTGCAATTGAGGGGATTGTCGTCGCATACGAGCACGCGACCGAATTGCTTCATCTCATCTCTCGTCTCGACGGCAGCAACTATTTCTTTCGCTGCATGCAGGTCCGCCTCGTCCGCTACGAAGACCGGAATGTCCAGTGTTGCAGTCGTTCCCTTGCCTAACGCACTCTCAAGCGTCAACTCGCCCCCCATCAGCTTGGCGAGTCGCCGGCAAATCGCGAGGCCCAACCCGCTGCCGCCAAAGCGGCGCGACGCGCCCATCTCGGCCTGCACGAAGGGCTGAAACAGCTTCGCCTGGTCCGCCTCGCCGATGCCGATGCCGCTGTCGCGCACCGCGATCCGCAGATCTACCTTGCCCGCCTCATGCTGTATCGCATCGACCTGAATATTAATTTCGCCCCTGTCGGTGAACTTAAGCGCATTGCTCACCAGATTGGAAAGTATCTGCTTCACCCGCAGCGCGTCGCAGCGCACGACGGCGGGGACCGCAGCGGCGATATTGGGGTGCAGCAACAGACCCTTACGGCTCGCGCTGTCACGGAACAGCTGCTCGACCGATGCCACGATGTCCTTGACCCGCGCCGGCTGCGCATCGATCTCCAAACGCCCCGCTTCAATCTTGGAGATGTCGAGAACATCGTTGACGACGTTCAGCAGCGAGCGCGACGACTCCGACACCACGTCCAACATCTTGGCCTGCTCCTCATCGAGCCGACTCATTCCGAGCAGCTCCAGCATTCCGGTAATCGCATTCATCGGCGTGCGAATCTCGTGGCTCATCATCGCAAGAAACGCGCTCTTCGCCCGGTTGGCGCTCTCGGCCGTTGCTTTGGCAAGCGCAAGCTCTGCATTGGCTGCAGAGAGTTCCGCGGTACGCAGCTCGACGCGTTGTTCCAGGCTGGCGTTGAGTTCGCGCAGCGCTTCCGCCGCCTGCTTGCGTTCGGTGATGTCCTGCACCGTGCCATGGAGCTCCACCACCGCACCGTCGGCATCGCGCGTGGCCTCGCCGCGGGCAGTGATCCAGCGGCGGGTACCGTCCGGACGCATCACTTCGGCATCACATTCATAAGTCTTGCCCTGCGCCATGCCCGTCTCCACTGCGGCGGCGAGGCGGGCCCAGCTCTCCGGTGTGAAGTACGCCTGGACTTCCGGATATACCGCTGGCGGCAAGCTTGGGTCGCGCCCATAGATTCGATAGGTTTCCTCCGACCAGGCATGGCGATCGGTCCGCAGGTCCCACGTCCAGCTCCCGATACCGGCCAGGTGCTGCGCTTCCCGCAACGTGGCCTCCCTCGCCTGAAGCTCGGCCTCAGCTTCTTTGCGACGCTGGATGTCTTCGAGCACCGCGATGAAATAGTTGGGGCTGCCGTCCGGGCGACGCACGAGGGCGACGATGAGATTGACCCAGCCGATGGCGCCGCTCTTGTGCAGATGGCGCCTTTCCATCGAGTAGATCTTGATCTCGCCGGCCAGCATTCGCCGCATGTCGGCGAGGTAGCCATCGAGGTCGTCCGGGTGGGTGAGGTCCCGGAACGTTCGCGCCAGAAGTTCTTCCTCGCTGTAACCGACGATCTCGCACAATCTGCGGTTCACCTGCAGCCAACGGCCGTCTGGCGTCAGCAGGGCGATACCCACCGCGGCCTGTTCGAAGGTGGCGCGAAAGCGCTCCTCGCTCTCGCGCCGGGCCGTTTCGGCTGCCGCGCGCTTTTGCGCCGCGTCGTCGAGCAGACGACGCACCGTGGCGACTTCGGTGATGTCCGGGGGCGGGGCGCCGGGTGCTGGTGTCTGCGCGAGCGATGCCACTGATCTACCGAGCCGGCGGCTAGCCAGCATGCCCCCCAGGATACTTGCCAGAGCGATGACAGCGATGGCGATGGCCAAGACCACGGCGGTCGAGACCATTGGTGCGCGATAGGTGTCCCGCGGAATCTCCAGCACCACCGACCACGGCGATACCGCGGACTTGACGACGAAGCGTCCATCGGCATCGACGTCGGTGGCAGAATTCAATCCCGGTGACCCGCGGCCGGCAATCAGTTCGTCCTTGCCGTCGCGCAGGGCAAGGGACCACCCTGAAGGCAGCGCAAGCTGGTCAAGGCGCTGTTGGAACTGGCGGGTCTCGAAAATGGTGAGCACGAGAAAAGCCGTCTTTCCTTCGCGCTGGGCCGGCACCGCGATGGCGACCAGCGGTTCCGCAGCGACCGGCCCCAAAAAGATATCGCCGACCGCAGGCTTGCCCGTTTCCAACGCGGTCGGCACCGCAGCATGGCCCTTGGGCTTCGGCAGCATGGGCAGTGTGGTGCCGAAGGGGACGCGCGTGTTGAACAACATGTGCATCTCCAGGTCGGCAAGGATGACGTGGCTGCCGAAACTCTGGTGAAAGCCTTGCGCTTCCTGGTAAAGATCCTTCCAGCGGGAAGCATCGTCTACCAGTGGCGATACGGCCAGCATGTGCAGGGCGCCGATGCGTGCATTCAGGTGCTGGTCGATCGCGGTGGCGAAGTTTTTCGCGAGATTGGCGGCTTCGATGTCGCGTTCGGTATCTATGGTCCGGACAAGGTAGACGGCCAGATAGGCCGCCAGCAGCACCAGCGGCAGCACGGACAGCCAGATCAGCCGCGTCAGGAAGCGATGCAGCGTCATGCTTATCCCCCCTAAGATAACAGGGGCTTACGGACATATTGCCTCCTGTGCCAAGCATCCTACTCGCTTAGTACAGGGGTTACCAGAATCAGAATCGTCCGGGATGTGGCCGCAGAACAGCCGGGAGTGTGCAGTATTCTGTGTGTGTTATGGGCACTGAGGAAGAGACAAAAGGTTGTCGTTCCATTTCCCATCAGCGTATGTGCGCAAGTATTCTCCCGTGGGACCGGGATGAACACCAACCTCCGCTGTATTGCCGCCGACTGATGTGTAAAAAGTATGTGTTTTCGCGTTAATGAAACTTACAACGTTCTCACGTGTGTCCTTCCATCTGCTTCCGTCCGCATCAGCAGTGCCACCGACATGCGTTATGTGTTCATGCCTGCTTTGGGCGTTGGGTTTTGTGATGCATGTAATCTTGTAACGTGCCATCGTTCTATTCTCCCAGATAAGCGCGGAATACGCGTAAGGCAACCCTACGCTGGTTAATCTGTTCTGACAACGCACCGCTTCGCCACATACATTTCTAACGACCCTGCGGTTGCCGAGAATTTGTATTGCAGCCTTTATGTATTTCGGATTGGCCCCTCGGCTATGTCGCCATTCGTTCGTACCGGCGATGCAGACTACGGATCTTCTGAAATTTCAACCACGGCACCTACGCCGGGTGCGTGAACAGGTCGCGAGTCTGGCGATTCCGCCCGCACAGATTCTCCCTCGCATCCGCGGCGTTACCGAACGCTTTTCCCGAGCAACGCTTCGAGTTCCTGCGCTTGCGCCTCGAACGTCTTCGGATTCGCCTTCGCCAACTGCTCAAAATTCCTGAGTTTCCATCGGATTCCGGGCAACTGCTCAAGATGTGCGATGCCAAGCAACGCCCAGTTCGGCTCGTTGCGCGCTAGCGATAGCAAGAACGCCCGCTCATCGTGATCCAGGTGAGCTTGCAGTTCGGCAATCATGCGCTCTCGCGCCGACAGCAGGGCTTTCAGTTCCACAGACTCTGCGGTCATTCCCCGAAACGTGCTGCCAGAATCGGCGGAAATATCCAGAAGGTTTGGATAAAGCACCTCGTGAATCGACCGGTTATGACACGCGAGATAGGCCACGAAACTGCGTCTGATTCCCTCATGAAAGGCTTCTTCCCACGATCTTTCCCAAGTCAACCGCAATTCCTTGTGCCCCTCTTGGGCACGATTCTGACCGCTCTTAGGGCCGCAAACGCACTGCTACGGCGCGAAGCCAACAACGAAGTCGTCGCCAAACCAGTTCTTAAGCGTGGCGAGCGCCCCGCCGGAAAGAATTTGGGTGAACAAAAGTACCAAACGCGTTGTGGATCGTGAGCACGAAACGTAGAACAGGTTCCGGTTACGCTCGTAGGCCTTCCGGTCATCGACTCCTAATCCGTCAGGTGCTACAGTCCATTCGAGATATTGGTTGAAATTGTAGAGATTCCATCCCCGGCCCAGCACAACCAGAACGTTCTCGAACTCATCACCCTTGACGCTGTGCTTCGTCGCAAAAGGGGTGTGTCCATCAACGAAGCGATCAAGTGCGATCACCTCCCGATAGGCGACGTTCCTCAGCTGGCGAACTCGCCGCACGTCATCTGGCGGCGCCTCGCCTTCGAGGCCGGTCCATGTCTTCGCGTCGCGCTCCCGCCGCAAGATGGCGTCGGGAAGGACTGGATGTTTGACACCACAGATATGATCGATCACAGCCCCAACGGTGCCCGTCTCGCGCAATCCTATGAGCTTATTCATCGCTGCAGCCCAGGCCACCTTCTCTGCGTGCGAGCTAAGCTTCGGTGCCGAGTCGCCCAAGAGCGAGAACATCTCACCGTACCGGCTGTGTTGGTAGGCTTCACAGGCCGGCTCTAGCTTATCCGTAAAAAAGGCGACGTAGTCGTCCTGCTTTTTGATGTAATCGTCTGTGTAGGAGAACACGCCCCGCAGGTTTGTATACCCTTGTTCCATCGCGAGCACGTTGTGCGTGAGCATCAAGATCTTGGTCTTCCCGGGCGAGAAATCCCACCCCTCGGCCTTGAGTTTCGCGATGAGCGCCTTAAGATGCTGATGTGCAATCTCGGCCGGCAGGTCTCCTTTCCAATGCCCGCCGCCAGCTCCGGTCCGACGTGCGCCGACCCATCCGTTAGTGTGATACGCAATTGCCGACCCTACAAAGGCTTCGTCCTTGACTGCCTGGGGCAGTGCGGGGCGCATCGCGTTGAGCACCTTCACTATCGACGTAGCAGACCGGAAATTGGCCCCCTTGCCGACCTCTTCCAACGTCTCATGCGTGACGCGGCCGCAGGTGTTCTCGTAAATCCGCTGCCAGTGATCGCCGAACAAACCAATTCGAGGTCCATCCCTTCGACCGAAAAGGTGCTCCTTGATCGCCGTCATCACCGAGAGATCGGTGTCCTGATATTCGTCGATCAGGATGAAGGGATACTTAGCCGACAAAATCGCCTGAAATTTCTCCATTGGCAGCAAGGTCACCATCAGCGCCAGAACATCATCGTGATGGATGGAGATCAGTTCGTCCGTGATGCGTCGGTGGCCTAGATCATAGTCAATCCGACGATCGCCCACGCCGTCTACTACAGCGAGACGCTCCTGCCAGGCCTCGATCTCGGCTACGCCACGCCGCAACATAGGTTGAAATCCTTTGATCAACGACCAGCAGAAGGCGTGGATTGTGTCGGTGAATACGAGCGGGTTACCGTCAATTCGGCTGTTGATCACGGCAGTCGCCGCGTTCGTGTAGGTTATGCAAGCAAGGCGCTGGTTGTTGCGGCGCAGTCGATGGCCCTCAGCGGCGATGAGGTGCCGCAATGTTTCGATTAACGAATAGGTCTTCCCCGCCCCCGCGCCGGCCTCAAGGAGAAAATTCCGCTTTTTGTCGAGACAGCCGATCACACGGGCGTCGGCTTCCCGAGCCGCGACCAGCGCAGGACTTAATTCTTGAAACTGGGTCATGCCACAACCCCTGCCGCTAGTGGGACAATCGCTGGCGGTGGGACATCATCTTCTGCCAACCAGAGAAGTCCATCGCGAATGTATCGGGGTATCGACCATTTCTCCTCGCCGAGCGCGAGCCGCAGTGCGAATTCGGATTTCTTCAGCGTCAGTGCCTCAACCCAAGCCTGGCCCTCGCGCTCCTCTGCCGATGGACCCGGGAAGGGAAATCGGTCGGTGTTCGCGTGCATGAAGGCGTCCTCAAAGCTGCGCCCACAGGGTCCATCCATCATTTCCGGCTGCTGAAAGGCAATGCGACGGCGTCCGCTAGTCTTCGCAACATCCGGCGTCGCCAGAAGTTCCTTCGGCGCGATGTCCGGCTTGGCGAACCAGGCTTTGATGCAGGCATTGCTGGTACGCTCACCGTGTGCAACCTGACAGGCGACATGGTGACCCTTATCGTTGGGTTTCACGGTATCGATGTCGGTGATCACGAGCGTCCGTAGTTCGAGAAACGCTAATAGGTCAAAAAAAATGTGCGCATAGGCGCCGCCCACTTCCATAATGGAGAAATATTGGCTGCCGAGCTTCTTTCCCTCCGGCTGAGTAGCGTCGGTCATCTTAATCATCTTGGGAAGAAGCAGTCGTTCCGTGGTTCCCTCTATCAAGATCGCCTTGTCGGCAAAAAAGAGGTCGCACCGGGTTAGCGTCATGTATTGATGCAGAAAACTTCGATCGGGCTCCGCTTTTCCCGAAAGGCCCTTGCGTAAGTCCTTGACGACTGTCTTCAGCGCGCCTGTTCCATCGTCAGTCGCCGTAAGGAAATAGCGAATCGTCTCGAAATGCGCCTCGTTGGCAACGTGCGACGAGTGGGTCGAGACGATAAATTGAACTGGCCAAGGCGCGCCTAGTTCCTTGCTGAACACGTCCGCGATCTCACCCAACTTGCGAATGAACACCTCTTGCATCTGCGGATGCAGATGTACTTCCGGCTCTTCGACGAAGATGAGATGGACGCCCGGGGCCGTCTCCATCGCTCCATACAGTTTGAAAAATTCCCGAAGTTGCAAGAGGATCAGAATGATATTACGTGCACCGAGGCCGTTATAGGCCTCAGGCAAATGGACGCCATTTGCGCCCGTATAACGTACCTTCGTGTGATTATTGAGCAGCCGTGCTACGTCCAGCGTCGTCTCCGTACGCAGCCTCGGATCCGTCAGACCCGGATATCCGAAAAGCGATAGAGCCGGCAGCAACGCATCAAGCTTCAAGTTGAAGTCGTTGCCGATCTTTTCCTGAATGTCCTTGACTGCGCTCTCAAGCTGCTCGGCCGTGCCATGGCTATCGGTATCGGCGGTGTTCGTCTTAGCCGTAGCGAACAGGTTCTCGAGCACCTTCCCAAGCACCACCCGATCTTTCTGGCTAGCGTCATCTAGCCCGCGTTGCGCACTGATGAAGCCGCTAGCACAAAGCGCACGTAGCGTAGCGCCGTCGACCGCCTTTTGATTGGTCGAGTCGTTGGGATCGACCGCCGACAGACTAGACCCGAACATCGCTGGGATGCGCTCCCGAAGAGCGCGGAAGAAATCCGCCCTGGCTGTCTCGCCCTGATCGGTCAGCCCGTTGAACAGGGCCGCGAGCCTGCCCTCCTTCAGCGCGTAGTGAACGACTATGAGGGCCTCGGTACATGCTGGATCAACGTCGACAATGAAGTCGCCGAGCAGCCCCAGTGGCTCACCAATCTCGTAGCCGAAGGACAGCCTGATCTCGATCGATGGGAGCAACTTGCGAACGTCCGGTTCGGACGCATCTCCCTTGGCAGCCACTAATGCTTCCCAAAAGCTCTGATGGCAGCCGAACGAGAAATCCTCCAGCCGGAACGTTGGATTATTCTCGCTTAGCAGGCGCTTCATGACCTCGGTGAGGGAAGTCTTGCCGCTGTTGTTGCGTCCGACAATGACGGTCGAGCGCCTCTCAAGAAGGAGGTCGACATCATGCAGTAGTCGAAAGTTTTTAACCGCAATTCGGTTAAGCTGCATAAGCTCTCCCCCTATTTGCGCCCGCGAATGCAGATCGCTTCAGTCTGTGCGCGACAAAAATCAGTGATCCAATTGCATATGACTCAGTATCCCGCGCCCTTTCGCTAGCTACAGCTCATGCGACCGGCATTAAATAGATTCACCACGTTGCCAGTTTTCTCCGAATCGGATGACATCAGCAGCGTCTGCAACAAACTTGGCTGTACGCGCATCTCGCGAGCAACAGCAGACTGCGGTACGCCAAAGTGGTCCTTCATCACCTTCAAGCTCTCGGTGATGACCTCTGGCTCTTCATTTGCAATCAGATGATCCTCCGATTCTTGCACCGCTTCGCCATGACGATTGAGTCCGATGTACCCTGCCCTCGCCTGGTCATCCGAAAACATACCAAGCTGCCGACCGCGAAAAATGACCGCCGCCTTTGACACGCCCCAACGCAATTTCATTTCTGACAGACCCGGCCAGTTGAGACGCGTGCCACGTATTGCCATTCTGCATTCGGTGGCGAACGTGCTTCGCGGCATCAGGAATGCGCTGGCGAAACGATTGGCCTGCGTCTCGGTTACCCGATCGCCGGTCAAGACGCCGATGTGCAGCGAAAAATGCCCCAACTCGTGAGCAATGCCAAAGCGCTCACGACACGCCGAACGACCCAAACTGTTCAATGCGATCAAGGGCCGCTTTGTCGCGAACGACACGGCATCGATTTCGGATGCCAGGCCATGCACTTTCATCACGACGGCGCCTGCGTTCTCAGCGATGCGCGTGACATTGCTCAGCGGACCCAGACCGAGGCCGAAGAGTGAACGGAATTTTTCGGCCGCGCGCTCGATCATCTCGGGGGACTCCGGATCGGCCTCGCCGACCTGGTAGTTCGGCAGCTCTACGTGCTCATCCAACACACCCACCAAGCGTTTCAACATTTCGCCTCTAGCACGCGCAACCTGGCGTAAGACAACCTTGGTCGTCAACTGCCGGCGAAAGTGGCACTGTTCATCGGCAATCGGATTCGGGTCGAGGTGATAGAAAAACTCCGGCAAAACGTTCAGTTTTTCGGCGAGCGAATTCTCAAGCTGAGCGGCAACCGTTTCGGCGCCTGTCTCCACGCGACTGAGGAACTGCTTCGACACACCGACCCGCTCTCCCAATTCTGTTAGTGACAGGTCGTAGAAGAGGCGAATGAGTCGAAGGTTGGGTCCTATGAAGTCGCTCATCGCGCTGCTTCGGAGGCGGCATCGCCTTCGTCGCGCCGCTTCGGTGCCACCTGTGGCTTCGCCACGTCGACGGGTTGAGGTAGGGCCTGCTGGCCTTCCACCCGCAAGACACGCACGGAATTTGATACCCAACGGCACGCGATCTCGCCGCTGGGCGTAAAGCCGAGAAACTCGACCCGAGGGTCGGAAGCGCCGTCTTGGCCTCGATCGATGATGAAGCAGAAGCGAGCCGGCTCGCTATCGGCGGCAAATTCCAGGAAGTTCATCTGGAAGCGATTGGCCATCAGGACGGCATCTTTCGACGGGTTCGACGGATCGTCGTTACTGAACCGGCAAGGCACCTCACCGATGGTGAAAACGAGGTCGTTGTTGCTGTTCAGCAATCCGAGCCACGCGTGTCGCTTGGACAGTGCTTCCGCAATGATCCGGCTTCTCTGTCGCCCGAAGGTGGTGCAGCCGCGGGTATAGCCGTTATCGGTAGAGCGGGACAGATCGTCTTCTGTCGCATAAAGCTCGTCCAGCAGCCATTGCGACACGGACTCTAAGCGATCAGAGGAAAGCTCTGGATTGAAGCTGATGGGCGGTTGAGATGTCATTTTGTGCACTTTTATAGATTCGTCAATGGCAGTTTGGTGCAATTTTGCCTATTCGTCAATCTTTTCCGCTAGCGTAGAGACCGCAAAGCCGTCCAGTCAACGCTGCTCACGCGCGGCGCGGGCCTAATAACTTGAAAAGTGTCAGAAACAGATATTTAGTTCTAACAGTCCGGAGATATCATCACGCAGACACTGGCCAAACAAGTCCTAGAGCACGCCGCCGGGTTACCGGAGGGCACGCCTTTGGTCAGCAAGGAACTGTTGCATCTGGGCAGTCGAGCCGCTGTCGATCAGGTGCTCTCTCGCCTTGCGCGGCGTGGCAAGCTGCTTCGAGCGGGTCGTGGCGTCTATGTCCGGCCTGTAGAGTCGCTATGGCACCCGGGCGCCTTCGGCCGTCAAGATGGTCGAAGGCCTAGCAAACCAGCGCGGCGAAACTATCGTGTCTCACGGTGCTGCAGCGGCGACTGCGCTCGGCCTACCACGCAGGTATCCGCGATCGCTCTATTCTCCAATTTTGGGCAAAGCGGGGCCTTGCTGAGGCGCATCGCTGCCGGGCGACGGTGCGATACCGATTTTCGCCAGTTCGGTCTGCAGAAAAGCTCCGTCGCAATCCGAGGAGCGCAGAATTTGGCGGATGGTGCCGTTCGCCATGGCAGCACGAAAATCAAATCCCATCTGCAGACTTGGCGGAAACTCCATAGTGCGACTGTCCGCCGTGGCGAAATGCCCCATCCCAAGTGCAGACAGGGAAACGCGCAACTCTTTCTCGTCAGCGAATGCTTTGCCCTTCAGATACGTGTACGCAAGGGGATTGGGAAGATAAGGGATGTTCCCCTGATGGCTTTCCCAATCGACGTAGCTCACCGTTCCATAGTTGATGTTGAAGATTTGGCGGCACCGCGCGCCGTTGTAGAGCAACGCGGTGTTTTCCGCCTGCAAGATCCCGTTTAGGGTCTCTCGCAGCTTCCCGAATTCGAAGACAATGCAGACCTTTCCTTTGTTACAACCGTTCGCATAGTTCGCCCAGATGAACTCCGAGTTCTCCACAGAAAAGCAGCACGCGTAGGTCCTGGACCGTGAACGCGCGTAGTAGTCGGCCGCGGAGAACTCGGGCGCTTTCTCGAAGCGGACGCCTTCGTTTCCTGACAGATCCCGCGGCAGCTGTACGCCATCGTTTGGATCGGCACCCGGAAAATCCGTGTAATGATCGACTCGGTTGAAATGCAAATATCCGTCTCTGATCGAGAGCAGCAGATTGTCGACCGTCATCATCTTGTAGAGGAGTTGATCTGCTGCGGGAGCGTTCAGCATGCCGGCATGGGGCTCGATGCCGCCTCGAGGAGCTAGAGGACGATCGGCCATCAATCCGCCCCACCGACTCGCGAGGAGTCCTTCATTTTCACGTAGACGGCCGCCATGTCGTCCGGGCCGAATCGCCATCGTTCAGCAGTTGCCTTTGCATCCGGGTCTGCGTTTAGCACTGCCGAAGCCGACTCGAATCTTGACGAGTAACTGAAGGCAAAGTGCGCCATCAGGACCACTCCTATGCCGAGCACGAAGTGCGTAAGCATCTTCTGATCATCCAGGGATCTTGCCTGTCCTACCTGCAATGCACTGAGATAACTTGCGTGCGAATAACCGCACAGGTAACTGTAGATGTTCCTGAAATACGCCTCATGAAATCCAGCGCTCTTGCCGAGGTCTGCCCATCCACTGCCGGTGCGCCATTCGCCTTCGAGCAACTTAATGCGCTGCTTGGCACTGTAGTCGGTGATGTGTGGAGAGCCTTCTATCTCGTGGGCGAGCCTTTCGATTGAGGCCCTCTCGCGCAGCAAAACGGTGCGATGCTCTTGCATGAAAATGTCGAACTTCTGGCGGTCCGCCAAGCCACCAAGCTTCCATGTCTTGTACCGAAACTGGCACAAGGAGAGATCTGACGAGCCGTATAGATAATAGAAAACAAGATAGGTCTCCAGCGCGGCCCGTGCAACGACTTTGACCGAGGCATGGTCGATAAAAAATATCGATGGCGCTCCCTTATGAGCTACCGTGGCGCCGTTCGCGAGCGATTGCATGGAAACAAGATGCTGGAAAAGTTTTGTCGCCAATACCTGCGCATCGTTGAGCCACGCGTCTCCCGCAGGAATCTTTCTGCCCGCCTGAGAGTCCACCAGTTGAATGAAAAGACTCAGGAGCGTCGAGTAATCGCGCTCCTGGGCAGCATGGCGAGTACTGTTCATCGACATCGTCACGGCGCTGGCACCAGTGGCGAGGAGATATCGGGCGTAGCCTCGGTCAGAATGCGCTGCCAGTACGCAGGGTCGACGGGTATCCGGAAATGGCGGCTCGCAACGAAATCGACGAATGGCAGTCCCGCTTTTGCTGCACTGGTGACCGCCTGCTCCTTCACGGGAGAATCCGAGCGCGTACGCCTGATCTGACCCCGCATCTCTTCGGCGGTTGCCGGAAGGTTGAGCGGCGCGTCCGACATACCGCTCTCCAGAAATGCCGGACGGTCGTACCTCATGTTGTCAGTCTGCGCGTCCGGATACCAGAGCTGAAAGCATGTGTCCTTCATCACATCACTCTTCAGCGCCGCAATACCGGCATAGGCTTCATCGGCCCCCAACACTGCGCACCACTGAGCCACGGTCGGAATCATCCATGACATCTCCTTAAGCTTCTGCAGATCGACTTCGTTCCGCTCAATCTCGAATGCAACGAGATCGTCGAACGAGTCGGTCGCGATGGGGAACCACTTTCCGATCCTGTATGCATAAATCAACCGGCTGGCGAGCTGATTGAGCCAGGTCTTCGCGATCTCTCGGCGTCCCGCGAAGCAGAGCAGGAGCAGCGCGAGCGAGATATCGATGCACTGGTTGTCGTAGCACGGCGAGCCCGAGATGGGATGAGACCCCACAAGGGCATTCAGCGACTCCGCCACGGCGTTTGCTCCCTCCAGCAAGTGCTTGTCCTGCGTAACCTCGCCGAAAAGAAAGTGCGACAGACCAATGCTGCCGACATTCCCGATTTCCTCGAAAACTCGTTCGGTCAGGAGGGCCGACTCGCGGTGATACCGCGCGATGGCGTTCTTGACGTACAGGTGCCCCTGCACCTTGTTGAAATACTCGATGCTGACCTCGAGGTAGGTGTGCACGAGGCGGACATAGGCATCGAACACGTCCTTGTCGTCGGCCGATCCTGCCTTGCGCACCGCGTCCCATGACCAAAGCACGGTACGTTCCGCGGCAAGGAGCGCATTGCGCAGATTGCCATCCGCGGACGCCCATCGACACAGGATTCCAAGCGCAAGGTGCACGGTAGCAAGCGAACGGACCCGCGCTCGCACCTGCTTTGCGACACCATCGGGATTGGCTGCCGCCCAATCCAACAATTCTCTCAGTAGTGCGTAGTAGTGCTGCAGGTCGTAGTCGGGCTCCCCGACCAGCGCGAGGGCGCGCCGGAGTTGCGAACGTGCGCTGCCGGGAAGTACATTCTCGGTGAGGAGGTACTGCTCCATGAGTTCGGCGACCCGGTCGCCATTCCAGGTCTCCAAGTCAAGACCTTCGCGCTTGATCCGATTGGCGTACCCGACAAGGTTCTGCTGTATTTCCTGCTTGAAGTCACCCGTAGTTGCGACCACGATCCGCACCGGCAGGTCTTGGTGCTCGGGCGCGACGTTGTTGCGCAGGTAAACGTCCAGTATCTCGTTCAGTGACGGATGGATGGACTGCGGCAGGGTGTCCCAGTCTTTGCGGCCAAGATCGCCGCGCTTGAGCACGAACAGCCAGAGACTGCGCTGCCCATTTGCGTCATTTCCGACCGCCGCGAGATCCACCCCGGCCTGTCGCACGCCCTGCTGGGGAGCGCTCAAGGGCACGAACTGCATCTCCCGCAACAGATCCGGCAGGAGAGCATCGAACTCGCCCGACTCGCGGAGCATGCCTAGGTACTCGCGGAGGATGATCCTCATGTGCCAGGCTTCCGGGCGCTGCGGAACTGAAGCCTTTCCCGCTCCACCCCCATCGGATCAGACACCGCGCTCAGCGGAATCGCGATTGAATGCGACATCGGCTTCAACTCCATCGGGCTGCTGTACTGCCCTTCCAGGCTATGAAAGGTGCGGATACCGGCTTTCAGCGGGATCTGAGTAACGATCTGACGCCAGATGGAGGTCCTGCTGGCATCCTCTATCGCGTCGTTCATCTGGCGATGCCGTTCCTTCCGGAAGCGGTTGACCTTGCCTGCGGGGGGATGGAACTCTCGCAGGTTCGGCAAGGCCTCGATCTCCCCCAAGATCGCTTCGATGTCACTCGCCACCGAAGCGCACAGCGCGCGAACCTCCTCGCTTTCCTTCTCCGAAGCCTGCACTTCCTTGAGGAATCGAAGGGTCGTATCCGGGTAATCCCGTCCCACGTAGTCGCGCAACACGGTGGAAACGAAGCCAAACGTACGGGTCTTTGCATCCCGGGTACGCACCATCGAAAACACGACAGTCAGCAATACATCCTCGGTCAGCAGATAGCCGATGATGCGCCGTACAAGAAAGCGAAGCTCCTCCTCGCTGAGCGGGTCGAGGAGTTCCGCGGCGAGCGGAAAGTCATGCATACCCGCCACCGTGAGTTTCGCGATAATCTTCTGTACCGCGTGCGGGTATCGCCTGTCCTCTTCGAGCAGCCAAGCCGTGAGTAATCCGCTGAAGAGTGTAGGCTTTCGCGCAAGCTCCACCACGGCGGAATCAAACAAAACCTCCGGGCTGCCCTGACCTAGCGCCTCCCTAGATTGCCGGGCCATCCACAAACGGAGGAATTCCACCGCACGGGGAGTGTGCTCCTCATCTTTCAGCCAACCGCTCACCATCACGTCAACCATGGACAGAATGTCCTTCTGGTCCGGGGGCACACGCGTCAAATGGACGGCGAGAGACCAGAACCAAGGTTCGCGCCAACGATCGCGCGCCTCGCGCAGCAAGATGTGCGTAATGGCTGACAGGGCGGCCATATCGGTCGTCCGCCCGGCCTCATCGAGCAAGGGGACAGCTTGGCTCTCGTGCGTTCCGATCATGCGTCCGAGAACCGACACGACTTGTCCAAGCAAAGGATGTCCCGAGGTTCTCACGATTTGAGTGCAGATTCGAAGGGTGTCTGCGGATGCTGCGGCCTTCTCCGGATCTTTGTAGTCCACGGTCCCCATGACGTGCAGCGCCGGACCGCTGATGGAACGCTCCGACGACTCAGCCTTCTGAATGATCTGCGCCCATGTGCCTGCGAAATCCCGGCTCACTCTCGCGTGAAGGGCGCAGGTATAAATAGCCCAGTTCTGCTCTTTGGGGGTTGCTTCGTGCAATTGCTCTATCTCTTGTGCGACCTCGATATGCTGGGACAACCAAGCTGCGAGGGGCTCGAGTAGAGTCGCCGCAGAGAAATGGCGTTGCTCGCCATAGTCCCCGCCAAAGAAGCCCAGGATGGACAATGCGCTCGCATATGTGAACGATCCAACCGCCTCTTCCAAAGTCCGCGTGACTTCGTAAGAGTTCCTGCCGGCGATGACGGCTTCTCTCGCGATCGTGTAGGCGTCAAGTCGGCGGTCATTGTGCAAACGGACCAGCACCGCGCCGGGCAGCGAAACGCCGTCCACTTTGTCCTGAAGCCAGAGTTCGCTCAGACGATGGAAGCAGGCTTCGCCCGAACTTGTGAGGATGCCCCCTTCATGCTCCACGACGAAGGCCGCAGCCTCCTGTATGAGCATCGCAACATCGGCGAACCGCAGCCCGGCCTCGGCTTCGATCAACGCCCCCGTTCCAGCTTCTGCCCGGAGCGTCGCCTGCCCTTCGGCGTCGATGGCGACGGCATTGCCTCCTGCAAGCCAGGATTTCCATGCTAATTCGCGAAGGGTAATGCTCATAGGGATAGTCAGGCGGTCATGCGATGACAACGCGCAATTGGTGCTGCATTTCGGACTTTCTACGCAGAATAAATTCTGCTTTCAATTTCAATGCCATTTTAGTAGTTCAATTCTGGCTTCTAAGCGGGATCTTTGAGCTAAGGTCGAGCAGCGCCACCATCATCCGTAGTCCGATCGCGCGCTTGCAACCGATGCTCGATGTAGGACTGAGTGGCAAATGGCGAGCATATCTTCTCTTCCAATTCAGGGAAAAGCAGACCGATCGCCTCATCGAAGCAGGTGATTCGTTGAAATTTGAATTCGCCGTCCACAACCGAACGCTTGATAACGAGCGCAAGTTTCTCTCTCCAGACTTGTTGTTTAGGATTTAGCGACGTCTTATATATGTATGAGGCCCAGAGGTAAGGCACAGCGAATGCGAAAGACCCAGCGCGCGATGTTTGCCTTACGGCGGCCTCAAGGACCTGATATGCGCTGTGGTGCTTGTGATAGCCCACAGGGCGGTCCAGTTTCATTGAGAGCAACACGGGCAAGGCACGATGCCAGCCGAAGAATTCTTCGACCGCAAGGCACTCGAATCCGCGGTGCCAGAAACTGCTTTCATACATTTCGTCGACGACATCGAGAATCGGCTGCCGGAGAGTCTTGGCATAGTCACTATCGCAATAGGCGATTGCCGCAGCCAGATAGCGTTGCACTAACGATTCCCAGTCAGATCGCTCTCGCTGGCGGCGTTGTAGCATCTCGTGACGTAAAGCCTGCTGCTCCTGCTCTATCCGCTTGCGTTCCGATGCGGCGCGCCGCTGCTCCAGATCACTACGTGCTGCGTCGTAGTCGAAAAAATATGGCCGATAGCTTAGCGTGGGAAACTGAATGTCATCCAATGTGACGAATCGGCTCTGCCATTCGTCCGCTATATCGCTTTCCATGAGAACCGGCGCCTGGAATGTCCCATTGAAAGTCAACCTTCCTGAGCGTCGTGATTCGTCCATACCGCTCTCGTCGAGAATGAAGAGATTCCGGCGGTTGAAAAACGCTTCGTCCCGAACAGTTGCTCTCCTAAGATCGAGAACATCGAATAGCCAGATGATGTAAATACCTTCCTTCCGGTAGAACTCGTCGCGCTTGATGACATCGGAAAGGAACGTGTAGGAAAGCTGGATCTCGAACACTATCCGCTTGTTCTGCCAGACACACTGCACATCAGGGCGCTTCCATTCGCCCTTCAATATCTGGCCGTGGGTCACCAATTCGCGATTGACGCTGGTCGCGCCGACTTCCTTCTCCAAGAAATCGGCAACGAAGTTCTTGATTGTCCGGTGACGTTCCCCCTCCTGCTGGCCCCGGTAGATCAGGGCGCGTCGCAATTCCGGCGAGAGTCGGTTTCGCCCATACCAGGGACAGTCCGGCGATGCTCCATCGTGTTCGAACCAGCGGTTTCCTTCGTCACGGATAAATCGAGAAAGGTAAAGCGGCTTGCGGCAGATGCCACAAACAAGCATTGGAGCTGCTCCGGTTCGCTCCCGCTTTACCCGATTGGTCATAACCGTCCGGCGAAGCCCCGAGAACTCCACCTCTGACATCGTGAGCAACTCGCCGGCCACAATCCTTCGGTTCGTTTGAAGGTCGATTGCCATTTCGATTGTCTGCTGATGTTTCATGAGCGTATGAGGTCCGGATCCGAAGTGTTTCTGGTTATCGCAGCCGCTTAAACTCGCACAAGTCCCGGTAAATCATCGCGACGCGATCGGTTTTCGGCAATTTTTGCGACATGCCGATCGGTGGCGAGAAATCCGCGTCATATGGCTTCTGCACGGCAAGTCTTGAAGTTAGCTGGGGCACAGTATTCATCTGTCAGACCAATGCCTCCTGCTCCACGGTGACGCCCGCAGCGGCTATCTTTTCACCCAGTTCACCCCATCCAGCTTCCTCTGCGTAGTGTTTCATGCGCGTCAGAGTGGACGCCTTTGCAGCACGGCGCAGGCTCTCTGGAATATCGTCCGGTGACATCTTCCAGGGGCGTAATGTGTGACCTGAAATCGCCGCCTCACGAGCGATTCTGGCAGCGATCCGAAAGCCGCCTTCATCCACGTCGCCCCAATGCAGCACTGGCGTGCCGACGGGAATGTCCCTGAGCATGGTTGTATACATCTTTCGCCAGGCTGGAGACGGCATTCCGGCGGAGTAAATGAGCAGCACATCCTTGTCGTAGCCGGCGCGGGCTTCGATGTGGAAATTCGTTTGATTCTCGATGCTCAGCACCGCGCTCGGCTGGCTGTCCAGGCCTAGAACAGTCGCCGGAGCAAGCCCGGAATAAGGGACATCCAGACAAGCGGCAATCCGTTCCCGCCTAACGACGACGTGTCCGGCAAGACGCGCAGGCTGCTCTTCCCGGAAAAGTCCCAGCTCACGCCATACGTCGGATGAATCGCGCGGAACGGCATCGATTGCCCCAAGCAGTAACACATCGATGGGGGCGTGCAGCCGCTCGATCCGCTTACTGTCATTGAATAGGCGCGCGCTTGCCACACGTAGCGGGAGATCGACGCGCTCCGCCTCGGTATTAGCACGTGCGAAATCGACCACGGCCACTGCATCCACCCACATTCCTACTTCGCTTGCTGCCAGCCCCCTCACCCTCTTCAATTTCTGCCAAGCCTGCAGGACTTCCGTCAGTACGGGGAATCGCTCTATGTATTGTTGAAGGCGGAAGCTCGCCTCAGCGACGACGGATGCGGCCGTCGGCTGCCCTAGAAAGGCTGCCAGTTTCGCTACATCGAGCAAATTGACCCGCTTGATGAATCCGCTCTGGTCGTGATCGTCCCAACGCAGTTCAATCGCACCCTGAGATCTCGCGTCCTTGAGGGTTGCTTCGAATGATTCCTTCGTTTCCAGGGAGCGCAGGTTCCGATACTCCGAAAGATGCGATTCAGTAAGGGCGGGGGTACGAGTGCGTACCCCCGCCGCCGCGCGATCGGCCCCAGTCAGCAAGACACTCAGGGCACGCCGGGCGCTTTCGTCCATGGCAATGGCCCTATGCGCTCGGCATCGCTGCGGGGACCGCGGCGCTCAGTTCCTCGGCGACCAGCGCCGGATTGAACTCAGGCAGATCCTCCCGGAACATGGCGCGCGTCTGCTCGGAAACATCGTGTCCCTGCAGCCGAATGACGTTACGTTCGGGATCGCGCAGGATGTCGAAATACCGATCCAGGAATGCCGTCAGCGTTCCGAGGTTTTCCCCTGGGCTGGCCATAAAGACCTGCAATCCCAAGTCCTCAAGGTAGCGCATGGTCGCGATGATGTTGCCCATGTCCATCTTGTTGAACGCCTCGTCGAGCAGAATCAGGCGAATACCCTCCCGCTTTCCGCGCTCCAGTCGGTATGCCGAGGCTAGCGCGGCACCTGCGATGACGTAGAGCGGGGCACGATGCTCCCCGCCAGACCCGGAGCCAAGCCGCTTGCTCAGATGACCTATGGTCTTGCGCTGCTTCGAGACGGGATCCTCCCGCTGGATCTCGATATCGAACTCGAAGAACTCGCGATAGTCGTCGAGGGGCGACTTCACAGCACCGGCTCCAGGGGCAGCCTTCTCATCCAGCAGTTGGCGAAAATGTTCCGGCATCTGGTCCGATCCCTCCAACACCTCGTCGCCGACACCGGAATCCGCCACCCGCCGGATATAGTTCAGCAATCCCTCATGTGCGCGGCGAACCGTTCGCTTGAACTGGTAGCGTTCCCCATTGCTAAATACCGGACAGTTACGCAGTACCTCGTTCAACCGATCCTGCGTCCCTTCGAGCCACTTAAGATTCTCGTGTAACGCGAGCGCCACGTCGTTGCGGAAGGTTGCCTGGGAGGTGCGGTAGGCCTCTTCCATTTGCTCCTGATAATCGCGTAGCGTGGTATCCCGTAGACGCTGCAGCAGGTCACGCAACCATTGCCAGGCATTACGCCAATCGGCAAGTGCCACCTGTTCCACGTGTTCACGATGATTTGCGATAAATTCACCTAGTGTGCGGCTCCCTGCATTGGCGGCCTGTACCGTGCCGTCCCTTCGAGCCTTTTCCTGGTCCGTGCAGTGCTTAGCCATTGCCTCCAGTTGGCCGTTGAGCTGCGAGCGCAGAGCGTCGCCGCTCTTGGCTGCGAACTCCGGGTCATACCCGAAAACGGCCTGCGCCTCTCTGGTGACGGCGGCGGCTCTCGTCACGTCCTCGGCGGCGGAGTCACGCTGGGTGAGGCACGTCGTCTTATTCTGCTCTGCACGGCCTTTCTCCTGCGCATGTGTCGTCAGTAAATTGGTTTCTGAAGAAAACTGCTGCGACCATTTGTTCTCCTCCTCGCCCAGACGTACGTACTCCGCGCTTACAGTGTTACTCAAACGCAAAGTGAGGCTGTCCAAGTTCTGCTGGGCAGCCGAATGGGCGTCGTATACAGCCATCATGCTTTTAATAGTCGCTTCTTCGCCACCGAAAAGTTGAAGCGACTCGAAAATTGCTTTTGCAGCGGCCGAACGCTTACCGAGTCGAACAAGCTCTTTGTCCAGATCTGCAATCCGGCGCACCAATTCAGCATGCTGAGTGGCACTACCACCGCCAATACGCTGCTGGCCCCCAAGTCTCAGGCGATCGATGTCCCCACCCGCCACGAGCATGCCGTCCTTGGTCAATGCATGCGGACTGTCAAGCGCCTCCTCGTCGGTATCGGCGCGCTTGGCATTGCCAAACTTGCTGCGCAAGAAGTTGACAGCAGCTGGATTCGTGCCTTCGATCAGTTCGGCCACACTTCCGGCGACTGGCGACCGGGCTGCAAGATACCGACTTTCGCGTGCAATCTTGGCACCGTAGACAGCATCCTTACCCGTCAATCGACGGTAGGTGCTAAAAGCGTCCGATTCCTCACCCGTCGGCACGAGCAACGCTTGTACGTTACCAGCGAGATAACTCTCAATGACCGGCTGCCACTCTGGATCCGTTACGCGCACCAGATCACACACGGGAATCGGATTGAGACCCTTGTCCTTCAATGCTCTCATAAGGCGCTGCACGTGTTCTTCGAGTGGTGCGCGTCCTTTCTTGCTGCGTTCCAGATTCTCTTTCGCATCCTGGAGGTCCTTATCCAGCTGATCGAGGTCGTTCTCGATCTGTCTGCGGACGCGGAACAGCTCGTTCAGCGCGGAACTGATGGCTTTAAGCGCCGGCCTCAATAGGCGAACAGCCTCATCTCGCTTGGTGGCGGGTGTCACCGCGGTTAAAGCCTTCTCGCTGGAGGACAGCACATCCTTCACGTCCGCGACGTATTCCGATGCCGTTGCGTCTTGCATACGCTGCCGCAGAAGATTCATCCCTGCCGAGAATTCCCTCCCCTTGGCCGTCGTTTCGAGCCGCTGTTTTGCGATCTCCGACTGCAAGGTGCCCGCTTCCGCGTGGGCTTCGTGTGCTTCGCGCAAATGCTTGAACCGCGCAGTCTCTTGCTGCGCGTGCTTTTGTTTCCTCTCTGTTTCAATTACTTTTTCCGAGGCTGTCTTTAGCGCCGCTTCGGCGTCGCGCAAGCCAGCCTCTGCTGCCTGGAGTTTTGCTGCGGCTTGATCCTCTGCGACAGAGCACCCTAACGCGCGCCACGTTACCGCACGTGCCGCCTGCCGGTCCGCCCTTACGAAATTCTCCTCAACTTTTTCCCCTTCCGAAATCTTGCGCTCGACATCGGCGACGAGCACGGACAGGCGCTTGAATGATTCCGTCACTTCTTTGAATTTCTTGATATTGGTGGGCCGCGCCTCGAGGACCTGATTGCGTACGATCTGATCCACCGGCCGATCAAAACGCATGCGCAGGGCAAACCGGAAGGCCCGGGCGAACGCGTCAGTCAGGGGAACGCTGGATCCTCGCAAGGCAACCAGAACGGCGCGCATGTACCGGTCGGAATCCCTGAATAGTGGATCTTCGCCGCTGACTTTGGAGCGTTCCTGCAGCTGATGCCGGAACGCCGCCCACTCTCGGGGCCGTTCCTGCCCATCAATCAAATCGAGGTGATCGCCCATGGAAAGCTCGACGCCGCGCAGCAGGTAACGCCCGAGTACCTCATGCCCCTCGCCTTCAATGCCTGCGTAGAGGCAGACGCCCATCGATACTGGTTCGCGCGTCTCGGTGTCCCGCCACAGTAGCGTAATGTAGGTTGTCGCCCTGTCCCTGACACGGTCTTCGATGGACTCGCCGTACTGACCCAGGCAGTACCCGCGAACGGAACGGGTATTGGACATATGCTCGTCGGCCTGTGCGTTAAACGATGCCAAGCGCGTATTCGCACCGAACATGGCAATCTGGACTGCGTCGAGCAGCGACGACTTGCCACTGCCGTTTGGACCGAAAATACCGCAAATGTCCCCGATCTGAAGGTCCAGCTTCTCGAAGAGGAAGAACTGTACGACCTTGATACTGACGAGTTGCTTCACGGTTTGTCTCCCTCGTCATCGTCCCCGATCGCGTCCTCGGTCTCTTCATTCTGTGGCGGCAGCGTCTTCGGATCTCCGAACATGGCCAGTCGCTGCAATGGCGCTTCGCCGAGGAGATCCGCGATTGCCGGGCGGATGACGACGACGTAGGGTTGATTGGCCGCATCGGGATCCGGGGCGTCTTCCTCCTTGGAAGATTTCGCGATCCCCCAGCGCTTCATCGTGCGCATCGCATCTTCCAGCCTGCCGCCGGCCGGAAGCTCCCGCCGGGTCGCCAAGCGGAACTTTTCTTCGAGCTCGATGAGATCGCACAACACTTCGCCGTCATCGTTAAACTGGCCTGCCTGCGCTGATTCGTCATAGATCTTGCGCAACACCAACGCGAGCAGCGTATGTTCGGTGCTAGCCGCAGACACCTTTACATGCGTGGGCAGCGCATAGGCATAGCGCAACTGCCGGTTGACCTTGACCAGCACGCCCAACGGGATCAGAACGGTCCGGAATTCGCGCTCGAACTGATCGATCAAGCCGTAGGCGACGCGGCTGCGGATGTCCGCCGCATATAGCACCTGTTCGGTCACCAGGCGATAGGCCGCCGCCTCGAACTGCTCCGGCGTCGCGATCCTTTGTGTCTTGTCCGCGACGGATTCCCAGTAATCGCTCATCGTGATGCCCTCTCGCCCAGTCGCTGACGCAACGCCACCCTAAAGGGGATGTGCGAAAGCCAGGCCCCCGGGATTTCCCGCTCGCCGTCCTGCGTTACCAAGAAACCACGCGCCATGTTCATGGCCTGGAGCCGAAGCGACCGGCTATCGCTGCCCAAGGCCATGGAAAGGGCAGAAAGAATCTGGAGTACCCGTACATCCGCGATGGTTTCGATGTCGAGATCGTTGCTCTGGATATCCGATCGGCCTTCCAGAGCGTTGCGGACGAATTCGGCGAGCTGCGGGGGCGTCACGGAGCGGGCATCCCGAGCCCGCAGCATAAGACGCGAGCGTGCCTCCTCCTCAGCCGAGATAATCTGGCTGCGGAGGCCGGTAGACGGCGGGCGCACGAACTCCCTCCGCGGCAGCGCAAGACGCGATGATCCAATGAGTTCGCCCGGAGCGAACGGTGCCTCATCGCACGTGCCGCGAGTGTTCGACACGGCCGCGATTGCATGCTCCACGAGGCGGTCGATCGGCCGCAACGACTTCAAGCGATAGTCGAGAAATGCCAGCGCACGTTTGTTGGCACGGCGAATTTCCTCGTCCAGCCGATCCAGATACTCATGGATGCGCCGAATTTCCCGCAAGCGCTCCATGTCCCGTTCGAACATCAATTCGGCGCGTCGCATGTCGCCACCGGCACGCTTCTCTCCATACCAACGGATCAGCCGTTCGCGATGCGTTGGATCGACATGAATGGACTCGATGGTGTCGAGAATCTGCTGTTTGCGCGACAGGGGATGCTCGCGCGCGCTGCGCAGCTCACGGTAGTCACCGATGAACACGCGCTCGATATAGTCACTGAAGAATCGCTGCACGTAATGGGCGGTGGTCATCTCAACGCTGAAGGAGGCCATCAGGTCGCGAATGTTGGTGCCGGTATTGCGTACGTGTTCCAAGAGGTTGCGCGTCTGGGACGCGGCCTCCTGCAGGGTGTCGCCATCGGCATTCTGTTTCACGATGAGTTGCAGGTTTGCCTCGATCGAGCGCACCTTTCCGGCGACGAAGACCGGTCCGGTCTCCGCAAACTCCACCAGGCGGCTCATGAACTGCGCGACGGCGGGCGCCATGCTGACCATATCGCGCACGCCATGGCGGTCCACTCTCATCCAACCGCTGTCGCGCAGCCGGTTGAAAATCTCGATGGCGCGAATACCGACCGGCGTTTCCAGGCGCTCTCCGCTTTCGAGCTCCCATTCGTCCTGCGCCTGGAGTTCTTCTTCGATATCGCGCGTGATCTCGCGCGTCGGAAACCCGAAGCTCGGCGGAAGCGGCGCGTCCGGACCGAAGCGCCGCTCGTACAACTGGCACAACAACTTCCAGTAGCGATGGCGGTTCGGCGACGCTAGCGGCGCGAACAGGCGCTCCGGCAATCGCTCGAAGAGCGCTTCCCCGGACGCGATGCCAGGCGTATCAACTCCCGCGTGCATCAACCCGGAAAGAGCCATGGTCGAACCTCCTCAATGTTGGCCACGGCTAGCTGGTAATCGGGCGGCTGCTGGGATTTTGTATCGATGGCTGCCCTTACATCCTGGATGAAGTAGCCGATCAAAGCCCCCCGGCAGGTATCAACCCGGGCTGCGGTGTTATTGAAGTACTCGAAACGAATCAGAGATTCCTGGTCCGGCGTCAGATCAGGATGAGCGACGAGGCGCACACGCACCTTTGCCATCCACGCTGCATCGTCCTCGTCAACACGTTCCGATGGCGTGTCCAGAAGGATGGCGCTTTCAATTCGGCCAAGCGCATAGTCTCGAAAGTCCTGATTGGTCGAGCAGAAGGCGCGTGCATGCCAGCGGCGCCCTGCCCTGATCAAACTATGAGGAGAGATAACTCTCTGGTGAGGGGTCGGCTCCCGCATTGAGCGATAGGTAATCTGAAGCGCGCGACGAGCACGGATCGCCTCGGACATGAGCGCAAAGATTCTTGGAGAGGGAACGGAAAGCTCGGGGAAAGCTGCCCAGATGGTGCGGCTAGGAGACGATTCGGTGATCGCGTGAGGTACGCCAACCAGCGCGAGGTACTGTGAAAGCGAAATCGCGTCGCTTTGCTTGCGAAGATCCGCGTTCGGCACTGCGCGATAGGCTTCCAAAGACGCGTGATAGCTCCGCGTCTTGCTGTTCCATTCTGTCCAGTCCGGGTGTTTTTCACGAAATTCGCGGATCCACTCGCTGGCGCGAACACTGCTGAGGTCAAAGAGCTCCCGGAGGCGCGCATTGTTCAGCCGCCCCTCCCAAAGGAGGATTGACGCCAGTAGCGTCAGTCGTTGCTGCTGTATGTCACCCCGACCTATCATATGAAGAACCATATATTACGAATAACCGTATATTACGATAAGTCGTAATGTATTTGCAACCATACATTTTGCTGCCTCAGCAATCTCGGGCTCTGGGGGGAAGTTGCAAAAGTGTCAGAAATACGCGTATAATTCTACCAATCAGGAAATTCGCCATGCAGACCCTTGCCAGACAAGTCCTAGAGCACGCCGCCGGGTTACCGGAGGGCACTCCTTTGGTCAGCAAAGAGCTGTTGCACTTGGGCAGCCGGGCAGCGGTGGATCAAGTGCTCTCCCGCCTTGTTCGGCGTGGCACGCTGCTTCGAGCGAGTCGTGGCATGTATGTCCGGCCTGTAGAGAGTCGCTATGGCACCCGTGCGCCTTCAACGGTAAAGATGGTCGAAGGCCTGGCAACCCAGCGCGGCGAAACGATCGTGTCTCACGGCGCTGCAGCCGCGAATGCGCTCGGCCTCACCACGCAGGTACCCATGCGGGCAGTCTATTTGACTTCCGGGCGGAGCCGTCGCCTGAAGCTGGGAGCACAGACGGTCGAGTTCCGGCACGCACCGATCTGGCAATTGATCCTCCCCGGCCGCGTCGCCGGCGATGTAGTGCGGGCACTGGCATGGTTGGGTCCGGAAAAAGCCGGAGAGGCAATCGGGACGTTGCGCAGCAAGCTACCGCCGTCCGAGCTAGAAGAAGTCGCGGCGGCGCGCGCACGGTTACCGACATGGATGGCCCAAGAGGTTAGCGCTCTGGTAACCCATGGCTGAGTTCTTCCAGCTCTCCACCGCAGAACGTCTGGATGCGCTCAACGCAGTCGCCGATATATCCGGCTTGCCGCCTCACCTACTGGAAAAGGACATATGGGTCGTTTGGTCTTTGCACCAGCTCTTTACCGGCCCCTATGCGGACTATCTCGTATTCAAGGGCGGCACATCCTTGTCGAAAGCCTACGGAGTCATCCGGCGCTTTTCCGAGGATGTGGATCTGACCTACGACATTCGTGCCATCGCGGGCGATCTGGTTGGCGATTCCGATGCACCTCTGCCGGCCACCAAGAGCCAGGAAAAGAGGTGGAGCAAGGAGATTCGTACACGGCTGTCGGACTGGGTTTCCACTGAGATCGTGCCGCAGATCAAGCAAGCCCTCGATCTCAATGGTTTACCGGCAACAGCGCGTGCCGAAGGCGACAAAGTGTTTATCGACTACGCACCGCTGGTTACTGGTACTGGCTATGTTTCGCCCGCCGTCATGTTGGAATTCGGCGCCCGCTCCACCGGCGAGCCCAGCGAGTCACGCGTCATCCGATGTGATGCGGCTGCATTCCTTGAGGCTGTGGAGTTTCCCACTGCAACACCGCAGGTCATGCGCGCCGAGCGGACATTTTGGGAGAAAGCCACCGCGATTCACGTATTTTGTGCTCAAGGTGCATTCCGTGGCGGTGACCGTTTCGCTCGTCACTGGCATGATTTGACTCGCCTTGATGCTGCCGGCTTCGCAGAGGCGGCGATCGCGGACAAAGTACTTGCCCACGCAGTTGCTGATCACAAGAGTATGTTCTTTGCCGAAAAGAACCTGCATGGCGTTGTCATCGATTATCATGCTGCCGTCGCGGGTGGGCTCCAACTCGTACCTAGTGACGACGACGCGCTAGCAAAATTAGCTGTCGACTATCAACACATGGTCGATGACGGTTTGTTCTTCGATGACGCCGAACCTTTCGAGGCATTGCTGGATCGATGCCGGGCAATTCAGGCGAAAGCCAACGCAATTCACCCGCAAAAATAGTACTTCATCGATATGGAATACGTTGCGTGTTGGCGTTATGAGGTCAAGATTCTTCCCTCGGAGATCAATCAAATTAACGCGATTCGGTTCGCTTTCCGATAACCTCAGATAGTTGGCGGTAGTCCGCGTCCCCCAACCGCCCTCCACTGTAGATATTGCCAACCAAGCGGCGAAGGTTATTGTTCAAGAGTTGTTCAATGTCGAACTCCGACATTTCCCAGAGGGTGGCGAGCTCAATCGTGGCTTTCTGTGCATCCCACGGCATCGCACTACGACCTTCAATTTGTGCGAACGGTCCGTCCGTTTCCGTAAGTATACGATCGCGTGGCATATGACGAACGAGCGTTCTGGATTTCTCCGCGGCAAGCATGGCAGGACCGACGCTAAACCAGCAGCCCAGTGCGATTGCCTTATCAAGATCCCGTTTGCTTCCAGAGAACCAATGCAGAATTGGGGTGCCTGCGTTCGGAAATGCCTCCAATCGGTCAAGAACCGCTGAGCTCGCTCGCCGACTATGTATCGTCATGATGCGACCACCAGCCTGACTACAAGCGCGAAGAACGTGATCAAAAACCATCATTTGATCGTTCCAGTAAGGCTTGAAGTCGGGAGCACCATCGAGACCGATCTCTCCAACGTACATCGCACCGGGCAGATGACTGTCGAAAAGGTTTAGCTCGCTCTTGCGTTGATGTGCAAGTTGCGGGTGAAGCCCAAGCGCTGTCCGGACGCGTGAGCCTTGAGGCGCCAACGCGGAGGTTTGTATCCAAGCGCTGGGTGTAGTAGTAACGGACAAGACGTAAATCCCTCGGGCGTTGCACTCCTCTGCTACCGCATGGGGATCCGAATACAGATCGAGATGGGAGTGAAAGTCAATCATCTAACACCGAGATTGATCAATAGCGTCTGAATTTCATCCAATCCTCGTTCGACCGTCCGTATCAAGTCCTCCTTGTCCGACACCAGCGCGGAACTAAGGGTCGCTCCTAACCACCGTTTCGTTCCAACCTCCCTACGTTCCGCGATCGCGATCAGAGCTGAGCGCACATCGTCGAATCCAGCATGTTCTTTATCGTTGGGGGCAAGATTGTCGTATTTGTAGTGAGTCGGATCAGATCCCTTCCACGCATGAAAGGCCGCACGGCGAACGAGGCATGGAACGCATCGCCCGCAATGCTTGTAACCGAAGTGCTTAAAACGGCCACAACTCGTCGTCTGATATGCATGTGCTTCCAGGAGAGCTTGGTCTTTGCATTCACGCAGCATCTCGCCTTTTGTCTTGAAGCGATAAGGATTGACAACCCGAGCTCTCAGTCCTGCTAAATTCAGAAGTTGCTGCAGCAATGACAGCACGACCGGATGCGTTGTGCGAGTACTGAGACTGCCAAGCCGCGCACCGGTCAATGGAGGATTGACTGCAATGAATCCATTCTCACACACGTACAGCGTCACCTCCTCGCCGGCATGATAACGCGCAAGCGTGGTGGCCATGAGCACTCCATACGCAAAAAATATGATGGATCGCGCTCGCTGCGAGGGCGGGCTTTCTGGATCCGGTACGCCCGCGTTGTGATTGGCCTGAAAGTGCCGCAATCCGCCACCGATCTCGGCCGCAAAAGCACATTGCTTCTCGCCATCACCGCGCACCATCTGGCTGACCGCCAACGGCCTTTTTCCGTCGGAGACTATATCGATCGCACCCACATAGCTGTCTAGGCCACCCGACAACAGCACCACACAGTCTTCGCTTGGATGCGCTGCCTTCCGATGCGGTTGAGGAAGGATTCCTCCCTCGGTGAAACGCACCGTCCATCGATCGGTGGTGAGAAATGCAAGCAGTTGCTGCACCAGTTCGACATGCGCGTTCCAGAACCCTGCATCGATAACCGATACGGTAATATCGAATTCCCTTGTCCAGCCATCGGGGCTGCGGCCACGATGGCCTGCGAGGTCCGCACACACCACCGCCAACGCCAATGACAGAAAATCCCACGAACGCGCAGCGGGGACCACTTTCTCGCGGATGATGTCTCGCTTTAGCGCAGCTCCTACAGTACCCCGCGTAGGAATACCTGTGTCCCCATACAAAACAACATCGAGGTCACTCGGCACGCCGTCAAAGTCGAAGTCGGAAAGCGCACAGGTAATTTTCATTCCGCGTAGCCCTCGAATACCTGATGTGCGTCCCGGAGTGCGCTTTGCACGATTTGCATGACTCGCCCTGCGGCAAGCTGATGCCCCGAATCGCGGAGCTGTCGAAACGATGCAGCGACCGTTTCCCGGACATATTCCCGGACTTCCTTGAGCCGACTCAACGCGGTCGTAGCATCCGGCGCCTTCTCATATATCTTTCTGCCGAGCTCGAGATCGAAGCGGCGGAATACATCCCCCGCCACATAACGTTCAATCGCCAACTCGCGCTGCTCCTCCTGGAGATCTAGCAAATCGGCATCGGGAAACCGTTCCAGCACATCAGCAAGCGCGTCTTTGATCGCTGCTCGACTCGCTTCTGCGTCCTGCGTGCCATCGACCGGACGTACGGCTTCGACGACTGCGTCCATGATTTCGTCAGCCGAACGCCCAGCGATAAGAACCGGGTCAAGCGGGCGTCCGGGCGTGGCAAACGGATTGTTTGCTGCACCGGATAACGCCGAGTACAAAGCGTTGGCGGTCTGTACTGTGCTGCCTAGGCGGCGAGTCGCAGTAGCACTCCCCCCGTAGCCATTTTTGACGTACTGCCCAAAACCTCGGCGCATGGCAGCGGCGTCTCCGCTGCGCGCGAAATCTCCAAGATTCCTGCTGGCTCCGGCAAATCGGCGCAATGGTGCAACAGGAATGGGAAGCTGAGGCGCTGTATGCTGAGGAAGCCCGGGATCCGGTGTCTCATTTTGATCTGGGACTGGGGTTGGCGGCGCTTCTTCAGCCGGTGCCGGGGGGAATGGAATATCCGGTACCCATGGTGGGACCATAGGCACACCGCCGGGTGAACCGTTACTTGACTGGGACGTTCCCATTTCCACTCTTGGCTTTAATGGCACTCTTGACCGGCTTACTGACCTCGCCATCGTTGTCCCAAGCGGAAAATACGCTTTTCGACCAAGGTTGATCGGCTATCTTCGGAACAATGCTCGCCTTAATCTGCGAGCCTGGGCGTTCCGTCAAGAATCCCGCCAAGCGCTGTCCCTGCGACGGATCCGCTGCTGCGACGACCATGCACGCTTCTAAGATGGGAGGAATACCCCAATCCTGCTCCTGCCGCGCACGTCCGAGAAGTCGATCCATGATCACGGAGATTTCGGGGCGCGGTAGGGCAGCGAGACGATCCTTGATGCTGGCGGCCATGCCCGGATGTTCGAGAAGTGCAACCAGCAGGTCCGCGGCCTCTGAGGAAAGCCGATCCTCGGGGGTAATGAGCGGCGCGTGCTCCCGGCTTACGTAGAGTGCCCCGCGCAAATCACGCTCGCCGAGCTGTGGCGGCAAACGCAGCCATTCCGTGATGAAAGGATCGTCCCACGGCGCCTTCTGCTCAAGCGCCTCCCCCGCAATGGCTTTCTTTTCCCACTCGACGAGAAAACTTGGCTTGCCATCATCACTATCAGTGACTGACTTCACCAGCAACGCATACGCCTTGGGATCGCCGCAACGCTCGAAAAGCAACACCTTCGCCAGAACGGACTCGTCAACACCAACACCCTGCGCGCGTGACATTGCCATGCGGATCGACAGGGCGTTCAAGAAACGCTTGATCAACCGCGGGTTGCCTGCGATCCCTGAAGCGCTCGTCATCAAAGGAGCAAGCCGATCCGCAGCATCCAGACGAGCAATAAGCTCTTCGGGCAGTTTGTCATTCAGGCTGCGAAGAAATTTAAGATCTACTCTTTTCCCCTGCCAGCTGCTTCCGAGTTGCTTGCAGACCTCACCACGCAATCTTTCCTTCTCGGCAGGGTCAAGGCTGCTGTTCTCGACGAAAAGCAGCATCATGTAGGCACGAACTTCCTGGGTACCCAAAGGCGGAACGCGGATCGGCACCTGAATAAGTTTGTCAAAGTAGTTGGCGACAAGATCATCCTCGACACCTTGAAAATGCCGTTTGACCGCATGCTTGATCATCTGATCGTCAGCCGCGATGACAAACGCTGTGTGCTTCAGGAACAGGAAAAGCCTAATTGCCTCTAGCGTAGAAATAGTCGTCTCCGGTAAGCACCGATCAAGGTCGTCGATCAGCACTACCAAGGTCACGCCCATTTCCTCCAGTACGTCTTCGAAACTCTTGCGGAGTGCATGGATTTCTTTCGGCGGCGATGTTGTTTTCTTCGGCTTGATTAGGCCCGCCGCCGAGGCGGTCGCTTTGCCCATTGCAGCTTCTGTTGAATCGATGGAACCTTGATCCACATCGCCACTTATCGCCTTTTGGCCCAAGCCCCACAGCTCGCCGAGCAAGCCAGTGGGCGGTAATCCCAAGGCAAGCGCAGCAGCGGAACTGGCCGTGAGCTTGACTGCGCGAAACCAGTTGACTCGCTCCACCAGTTCGTTTGCCTTTTCAAGTCCCGTCTTACGCTTTGCAGCTTCTTTCGCCAAGGTTGAAGCGACCTCTTCGATCAAAGCTGCCCGAGCATCGTCATATCCTTGATAGAGCCAGGCATTGAACTCTACAAAGATGAAGTCACAGGATTTAGCCGATTGGGCATCTTCATTTGGTTGGGTGCCTTTCTCTCCCGTTCGGCGCGCCAACTCGTTATGGATCAGTTTGATCATCGAGGATTTGCCGACTCCCCATGCGCCCGATACACCGATGGAGATTGGACGCGACTGAGCCTGCACAATGATTTCTGCGACAGTTCGTGCTACGCCGCCGAAATTTAGAAAATCTTGCTCTGTCTCATGATCTGTCCACATCGCTTGTCTCCCTTCGCCACTATATGTTTTCGCACGCGCGTTGGTGCTGTTTCCTGGTCATATCAGCAGTTTCTTAATGGCGCTACTTCGCGGAAGCGAGAATCGCGGCAAGTATGCCCAACCCGATCATGACGGCCGCAGGATGCACACCCTTTTCGTCACCGACCTCTACACCTTGCATCCGCAGCCGTTCAGCCAACCCGTCTGCCTCCCGTAAGAGATCACCGGGCGCGATACCCAGTCGTCGCGCAATTACTCGAAGCTGCGAGATGGAGATCGTGGTATCGCCTTGCTCGATCCTCGAGTAGGCAGACTGGGAAACGCCCAGCGCGGCAGCAAGATCGTTCTGGTGAAGGCTCTTCCGCCCGCGGTGGCCCAGGAGCACCTGGCCCACCAAGGCCGTATAGGGAATTGCCGGTTGTGGGGGACTTGCTTGCGTACTCATATATGCGTATTATACATGTATGCATTGAAAAGGACAACCCATGTACTACTTCTACGACAATCAGCCCCAATGGCCTGCCCCCGGAACCGTAATCTCCGTTCCTGCCTACGTATTTTTCCGCCACAAAGGGGTCGTTTCCGACCGCTGGGACAACGGAAAACCCATGGTAATTTCGAACTCAGCACGGGCCGGCGGAATCGCTGAAGAACCGTGGGACGTTTTCACCTCTGGGCAGGCGTGGACCGACGAAGGCCATCCCGGAAAGCTTTCCCCTTGGGAAGTGCTGCATCGCGCCCGGTCTGCGTATCGCACGCAGTATCACGTGATCAATTGGAATTGCGAAAATTTCGTTGCCTTCTGCCACGGCCTGCCGCCCAACAGTCCGCAACTTGCTGCGGTAGCGCTGATCACTCTTGCCGGAATCGCTCTCGTCGCGGCACGTTCCTGATTCGAGTCAGCCGCGTTACAGATGCGAATTTGCATTCTCGGCTGGGGCTCGCTGATTTGGGACACGCGCCCGGAGTTTGATGACCATCACGGCCCATGGGACCTGGACGGGCCGACGCTCAAACTCGAGTTTTCCCGTGTATCCGAATCTCGTCTAAGAGCGCTTACGCTGGCGATCGATCCTGCGCATGGCGCGCACTGCCGCATCGCCTATGCGGAAAGTACTCGCAAGAATCCGGATGACGCCATTTGCGACTTGCGCAGTCGCGAGGGCACGGTACTACGTTATATCGGGGCCGTGTTTCTTGACGGGTCTAGGCTGCAGGGTGGCGACGAGGCCACTCGAGAAGCCATCCAAACCTGGGCGCAAGAGAAACAATTCGATGTTGTGGTCTGGACAGACCTGCCGGCTGATTTCCAGAAGAAAACCGGAATGCCATTTTCAGTGGATGCGGCGTGTACTCATCTCCAAGGATTGTCGGTCGAAGGCAAGGCCAAAGCTGCGGAATACGTATGGCGCGCGCCGGATTTCATCGTTACCCCGCTGAGACAACGCTTGCAGGGGGAGTCCTGGTTTGCGCCACCTCCGTCGATAGCTTCGCGAGCACGTTCGACTTCGTAAGTACCGCTCATAGATGCTTCTTGTAGTAAGCCCACTGCAGCCGAGTGAGAATTGCGAGAGTTGCTGCAAGCGGGAGGCCAATCCAGCGGACATCAACAGACGCCGGCCAGAATAGGCCAATCAGCAAACTGGTTGCCATCAGCGCAACCTGAAGGTGCTTGGCACGGTGGTACAAGCTCGCCGACTCCCGCCCGCCAGAGGCCCGACGTATTGCGCGCTGGGTCAGTCCATCCGCCCCTGCGATGATGTAAATGAGCACGAGAATCGGCGCAAGCATTGCCAGCGTCGCAAGCCGGACACCAAGCAACTGCGTTCCAATCATCGCCACCTCGATTGCTTCGCGGTTGGCCAGGTAGGTGTTGCGCACGATCGTGTCCGGAATAGAAAGCTCCGCCCCCTCCGCGAATCGCATTCCCATGTCGTGGATTCCCGTGAACCGGAAGACCAGTGCATAAAGAAAGTTCGCCGTTCCGGTCACGGCGCTCGGCAGCCCACCCTGCCATTCCGCGAGATCGCGCGCACGAGCAAGGTCCGCGACCAGGATGCTCCTCAACCGGTCGATGCCGTCCGGCCAGACCTTGAACACGAATGTCCAGTCAACAATCCAGACTACAACGAGAATTCCGATGAAGGCCAGAGTCAGCGCGAAGACAAGCTTGAGCGGCGCCAGCAGAGCGCCGGCAAATCCGCCCTCGTGAAACGACGCATTCCTAGAGGCCAACTCTCGCCTCCTCGGCAGTGCTGCCATGCCGCGCCCTGTGCGAACGGCCGTCCATCCGGCCCCTCACCTCACTACCGATCGCTTCGAGGCTGATGGGCATCAACGGGTCGTGGCTGGCGTCCGGTAACGGCATCCGGATCTTGTGAAGCTGCCCGCCGTGAATGAGCGCGAAGGCCTGTCCTTTGGGCAACTGGACGAGGTCGCTCGGCGCCAGCATGGGGGCGCTCTCCGTGGTGATGCGGTCCTCGTTTCGGCTGGCGAAGTCGGCGAAGTCGCCCGGATCGTTGGTGTCCGAGACCGATGACGCAACGAGAGTCGAGACGACGCGTACTTCCGGGAGCTGGCTGGTTAGTAGCTCCGCCGTCGCGACTTCCTTGACGCGCAGCATAATAAGGGTATTGAAGTTCCCGGCGATCTGCCCCGCCTTAGCCCGGGACCCGATGCGCGCCTCCACGTCCGACCAGGTCTGAGTGTACGCGGTCACCTGGAATCCCGCCCCGCCCGCCTTGTTGAGGAGCGGGATGAATTCGTCGCCGATCAGTTCGTTGAATTCGTCGGCATGGATCGCGATGCGCCGCGCCACCGTTTCGCCCGGAAGCCCCCTGCCCGTGCCGAACTTGTAGAGGCTTCCCGCCACGCTCGTAAGATCCGCGAACATCGAGTTGCCCACTGCGGCGGCCACCTCGTAGTCGGACAGGGAATCGAGCCCGATATAGACGATGCCGCCCAGATTGATCACCGATGCCCAGTCGAATACGGGCCGCCAATCGCTGGCATCGTCGAGATCCGGCGACAGCAGCGACGCGGTGCGGCCGGTGGTGAGCTTTTCCATGAGGGGAAGAAGGGATGCCACCAGTTTGTCGAAGTAGCTCTTCTCGTAATTGAGCGTCGAGGCGAGCGCGTGGGCGATCGGGTCGTAGAACTTCTTGCGCCGCGCGTATTCGACCAGCGTCACCGCGCGGAATCCGCGCGTCTGCAGCCCCTTGTCGAGAGCCTTCTTGTCGATCGCCATCGATTCGACTTCCTCGCGCCAGCCAGCGGCGCCCTGCTCCCGGTCGAGCCAGTGCTCGAAGTAGTCGATCAAGAGCGGTTCGACGTTCGAGGCGTAGCGATTGATCTGCTCGTAGTCGGGCTTGCGGCCCAGGGCGACCAATGCGCGAGCCATGACGTTCACGAATCGCCAGACGAACTCCTTGAATGCCGCGGACTGACCCTCGGAGGGAAGCTGCCCGGCGATGCGCGTCGCCACCTCGGTGATTCTGGAGAAGTTCCCCACCGGGTTGTAGCGTGCTGATAGCTCGGGATGTCCCAGGTGGAACATGAAGAACTCGTTTTCTCGTCCCGCGCGTTTGGCCTCGGCGTAGACCCGGCGAAGCAGGTCGATATCGCCCTTGGGATCGAACACGATCACCACCTCGCCACGGCGTATGTCCTGCGTGAGGAGTACTTCGGCGAGCCGGGTTTTTCCGACACGGGTTGTGCCCAGGACCAGGGTATGTCCGACGCGGTCGCGAATGTCCATCCAGATGTCCGACTCCGCAGGCTCGACGCCGTGGATAGCTGGATCGCCACCGACAGCGGATTGATCTGGCGACTGGGGACGAAGCAAGTCCGCGATGCGGCCAATCAGTCCAGGTTGCAACATGTCCCGCTTTTCGGGGAGTCTGGTTTCATGCAGTCGCTGCGTGTGTCGCTGGTTCCAGTGGAAGCCCCTGCCCAGAAACAATCGCTCGGCCGACCACGGAATCTCTTCGGAAGTCACCAAGTAGCCGCGCTGTCGCCGCAGGTTGGCGCGGTAACGGACAATTCGCAGTCCGGCGTAGCCTCGCCAAGCCGAATGGCAGACGAGAATACCGGCGAGTCCCCACGAGAGCTCCGGTGTCAGCAGGAAGGTCGAAGGGTTCGTGATCACCGCAGCCGCGCCAAGAAATGAGACAGCCGCCGCGCGAAGTTCGTAGGCGGGCCGCAGCAAGGCTTCGAGCGGGTAGCCCATGGGCTCAAGCGTCTCCGTGCTCTTCGCGCAAGCGGACGAGCAACGGATTGATGGGGGGAACCGGTTTAACGAATCGCGCCGGATCGCGGATGACGACCCCGGACAATCGTGACACGGCGCGATCGCCGCGCATCACCTTGTAGGTGAGAATGTTCACGCCCTTGTCGGCGCGCAGATGCCAACCTGCCCGAAAGACTTGGCGTTGGATCGATTTCCCGATGTCCGACTCGCCGGGAGCATTCGCTGGATCACAGTCGCCGTCCTCGCCGAAGCGCTTCGCAAACTCCCGGAAGATGCGTGGCGACACGAGCAGCATGCCCTCGTCCACGAAATGCACGAGCGCTCCGGCCTCGTTGACCCGAAGAGTCCCCTCGGAGAGTCCTTGCTGCACCCAACCGATGAAGCGACGTGCCGCGTCGGGTGCTTGCGCCAATACGTTATCGGTCGTCCGAACTTGCTCCCTTGGTCTGCTGTGCGCTTCGTCGACATCCTCGAGGTACTCCGTTTCCTCATCCGGAAGTGCAGACTTATTTGTGGCCGAGGCCGCCGCATCCGGCTGAGCCGCCACTATCGTGCTCGGGTCGGTCGAGCGTCCATCGAAGCCGCCTACGGCCTTCACGTCGAGAGAAATGGCGACCGAAGCAATCTCCTGCACAGTCGAATCAGCGCCACCGGACGGCAGAAGATCGCGGCTACCCGATTCGGCGGCAGCTCGCAGTACCAGTTGGCTGATCGCTCCAATCCGTGCCGAACTGTCTCGGGAGAGGAACGCTAGAAGCTCGCGAATGAGCGCGGGGTCCGCAGCCAGCCATTCGAGAACCGATGGCGGCACGAGCCGGTCAAGCAACTGCACCGCAAGCATGTCGTGTACGTCCAACCTGTTCTTAGCAACACCGTACAGCAAGGCGGCGACGAAGACCGAGTAGGTCCACCGATGCGCCTGCGCTCCGATCACTTCCGGCGCAGCGCCTCGCGGCAGAATCTGGCCACGCCGGTAATCGAGCGCGCGACTGGCGACGTCCAGGGCATGGGTGAAGAGATTGGTCGGATTTCCATGCTGCTGTGATTCCGAGGCCGACGGCAGTTGCACGAACTCCGCATAGCCTTTGATTACGGGGTTCACGGCGCGCTCGAACACTTCCCGGGGAAATCCCAGCTTGATGCGGATGAGTTCGACGAGGGTTGCGCTGCGGGTATGTTCGATGAACTCCTGGAAACCAAGCACCGAAAGTTCGGCATCTGGTGCGACAACGGCGTCTAGCCGCTCCTTCTGAGATGTTTTCGCAGGCCATCGCCTGCGCAGCAATAACGTACCGGCGCTCGCGAGCACGCTTCCCAGGGCCGATCTGCCTCCGCGCTTCATCACCGCTGTAATCATCATTGGGTGAGTATTACCGGTCCCATCCGGGACATCCGCTGCGATCGTGGCCTTGGCAAAGCTCCGAAAAGCTATTGACGCGTATAGCGTCGTTTGATCCGTGTGCGCACACCGCTCCGTGCGCGCATCGCTTCGCGCGAGCTGCCAACCGATTGCAAGCGGAATCGTGGCCTCATCGAGGCCACGATTCGAGCAGATCTGTGTGTTTTCCCCCGTTACGATGCATTCGACATTCTGCGCGGCGGCATCGACGCAATGCGCGCAGAAACAAGAACGGGAGAACAGCGTGCGAAGACAGTGTAGACGAGCGTTATGGGTGCGATTGAGCGTCGCACTTGTATTCTCTACCGCCCTCCCCGCATATGCGTGCTGGGACGATGCGGCGAGGCGCTACCAAGTCAATAGCGCCCTGCTCTACGCGATCGCGCGCACCGAATCCGGCCTCAACCCTCAAGCCATCGGCCGCAACTCCAACGGGTCGCGCGACATTGGTCTGATGCAGATCAATTCCGCCTGGCTGCCCACGTTGGCATCCCATGGAATCGGCGAGCGCGATCTGTTCGAGCCTTGCACCAACATCCATGTCGGTGCCTGGATTCTCGCCGGCAATGTCTCCCGCCTCGGCTACACCTGGGAAGCCGTGGGCGCCTACAACACCGCGAACCCCGCCTTGAGGCGCTCCTATATCGAGAAGGTTCGCCGCCACCTTACTGCCGCTGTTCCAGCGTCCGGGCCAGCCGCGCGGGCCGCGACCTTCGCATCGGCGCGATAGACCGGCTTGCCTTAATCCCAAATGAGTTCCTGTCCCGTGAAGTCCAACCCGTTGCCCCCCAAAAGCCAACCACTGGAGATCCATTCAATGAGCAAGACCCGCAGTATCGTCGCTTTCAACACCACACTCGCCCTCGTCCTGACGCTCGCCGCCGGTTCCGCGCTGGCCGGCACCACCGGTACCGAGTTTCAAACGATGTACACCACGCTCCTCAACTGGGCGACCGGCTTTCTCGGCAAGTCGATCGCGATCGCCGCCTTCATCCTGGGCGCCGGCATCGGCATTGCGCGCTCCTCGCCGATCCCGGCGCTGGCCGGCGTGGTGTTCGCGCTGTTCATGGTCTATGTGCCGACCATAATTGACAGCATCATGACCGCGGTCATCTGATCGGCATCGGGGTTCAGCGATGAGCGACGTTTCGCTAGAGATTCCACGGCGCCTGAACGATCCGCCACGCATGTTCTGGTGGGATCTCGACGTATCGCTGCTGGTGCTCGCCGCCGCACTGGCGGGGATGATCTCGGGATTTTTCGTGAGTGGTTGTGCTGTGGGGGTGCTGCTCGCCTCGGCCTACGGTCGCGCGAAGGCAGGCAAACATCCAGCCTTCTTGCTTCACCTCCTCTATTGGCACGTACCAGCCTCCGTCACAGGACTCAAACGGACGCCACCGTCGCACCTCCGGGAGATGGTGGGATGAAGCTCGCGTGGATGCGCGAAGACATCGCTAGCGCCCGCCGGGCGACGACATTCCTCGTCGTCCTGCTGGTGGGGTCGATGCTCGTGAATCTCGTGCTCGCGGTCTTCGCGGTACGCCTCTCCGGTCATGAACGGATCGTCGTCGTGCCGCCTACCATTCACAAGACCTTCTGGGTGGAGTCCGACCGGGTGAGCAGCGAGTATCTCGAACAGATGGGGTACTTCCTCATGCAACTCACGCTCAACGTGACACCGCAGAGCGTCGACCACCAGGCGAAGGTGCTGTTGCAGTACGCCGCTCCAGCCTCTTTCGGCGAACTGCGTACCGCGCTTCTCGGCGCCGCAGAGCGTCTTAAACGCGACGGCGCATCGACGATCTTCAGCGCCCGGGACCTGACCGTCGACGAACGCGCGCTCAGAGTGGGTGTGCGCGGGCAGCTCACAACCTTTATCAGCGACCGGCGCGTATCGGAAGTCTCGAAGGGTTACGCCATCGAGCTCCAGTACTCCGGCGGCCGTGTGTTCCTCAAAGCATTCCGGGAGACCAATCCCAATGACCCTCTTGAAACCCAGCCTCGTCCTTCTTCCGCTGCTGCTGGCGCTCAGTAATCCCGCCTCCGCGCTCCAGATTCTGGACGCCAAGGACGGGGAAACTGTGCTCGGCAAGATCTCGCAGAAGGAAGTTACGCGCATCAGCTTCGAGCGCAGCCGAATCCGCAAGGTCACCGGCAACGCCGGCGAGTTCGTGCTGGAGAAGGACGAGGAGAAAGGTCAGATCTTCATCCGCCCGGTATCACCCGATAGCACGAAGCCGATCAATCTGTTCGTCACCTCCGAGCGCAGCACGGTCGCCCTGCTCTTGCAGCCGGTAGATACCCCGAGTGACACGATCGTGATCCGGGAGGCGCGCGATCCCCTGAAGTCCGCTTCTCGCATGGAGAGGAGTGGCCTGCATGTGCGCACGATCAAGAACCTGCTACTGGCGATGGCAGGCGATGCGCTTCCCGACGATATGGAAGTGCGGGAACCCGGACAGCAGTTCGCGCTTTGGCCGGGCGTTCGCCTGACGCTGCAGCGCGCGTGGCTGGGTGCCGGAATCGTCGGCGAGAAGTACCAGCTTGCCAATATCGGGAGCGCTGACGTGAACCTCGCCGAACGCGACCTCTATAAGCCCGGCGTCATGGCGGTGAGCCTGGAACAAGGCAACCTGCGCCCGGGCGAATCGACGAACCTTTTTGTGATCCGGGAGCGGCGCGCCAATGACTGAGTCTTCTCCGGTTAATCCTTCCGCGGTGAAGCGACGCCAGTACCTGCTGCTGGCAGGTATTGCCGCGATCATCGTCGTGGCCGCGCTTCTCTCTGTGTCGCTGACCGGCTCGCGCGATTCGGGCGAGCGCACGGTGAAGCCCAAAACCACCAACATCCTCGCCCCCGGCGGCCAGGTCGATCCCAAGGACGCATGGCGGGGTCAGGCCGACGCTCAACTGAAGAGCATCGAGCAGAGGTCGCGCGAACTGTCGCAGCGGAATGGCGAGTTGGAGGGCCAGAACAAGGAGATGATGGAACGGCTCAAGAAACTGGAGCAGACGGGGCTCACGACCTTGCCTCCGCCGCCAGTTGCCGCTCCCGCAGTCCGCCCCAACTTCGGACCGGATCGGCCTGGTGGGGATCGATCCGATGGCGGCCCACAGCGGCTGCCCCCGCCTCCGCCACCTCGAACCGGATCGATCTCGACCTTCGCTTCTCCCGCATCGCCCGCTATTGGCGGTGGGACTGTAGCTCCCGCCGGCATCGTGAGCGTCTCTCTTTCCGACGGAACCATCTCGAAGACAGGAAAGGCGCCGCCGGACGCATCCAAGGCTGCGAACACCCCGGCGCGTGATTCCCGCAGGTATATCCCAAGCGGTGCATTCACTCGGGCGATCCTGCTGGGCGGTCTCGACGCGCCCACTGGCGGACAGGCACAACGCAACCCCCAGCCCGTGCTGTTGCGGCTGGTGGACAACGCCGTGTTGCCCAACCACTTCCGCTCGCGGATCAAGGAATGCTTCGTGGTGGGCGCAGGTTATGGCGACATGAGTTCCGAACGCGCCTACATTCGTACCGAGTCGCTTTCCTGTGTCATGCGCGACGGAACCGCAATCGATGTCCCAGTCAAGGGATACGTGGCTGGCGAGGACGGTAAGGCCGGCATGCGGGGACGGTTGGTCTCAAAGCAGGGCCAGCTACTCGGGAATGCGCTGCTCGCCGGTGTGGCGAGCGGCATCGGCCACGCCTTCCAGCAAAGCTCGACCACGCTTTCCGTCTCCCCGCTTGGTGCGACCACCGCCGTGGATCCGGGCAAGCAGTTCGAGGCCGGCTTCGGCACCGGTGTCGGTCGCGCTCTGGATCGGCTCGCGCAGTACTACATCAGCCTCGCGGAAAAAGTGTTTCCGGTAATCGAAGTGGATGCCGGACGCACGGTTGATGTGGTGATCACGCAGGGCGTCTCTTTGCAGGGTTCCCTCGACGCCTCGTCTCAGGATCGCGAGGAGTTTCCGCAACTCACCGAACGTACACAAACCTTAAGGAGAAACGACGATGACGCTCAGTAAACTTCGCAGCGCGCTGTGCCTTTACCTCCTCGGCGCGGCCTTCGCGCTTCCTTCCTCGGCGCAGACCGTTGTGCAGACTGCGGCACCGACGCCGACCACCATGGCCGAGCGACTGCAGAACCTCTATCCCGCAACGCGTTTCGGCGAAGTCAACACAACACCTTGGCCAGGCGTTTTCGAGGTGGTCATGGGAGCGAACCTCGCCTATGTCGATGAGACCGGCCAGTACTTCCTGTTCGGGCATCTCTACGACATGAAAATGCAGCGCGACCTCACGGCGGAACACAAGGATTCGCTTGCGCGCATCGAGTTCTCGTCCCTGCCTCTGGCGGATGCGGTGAAGGAAGTGCGCGGCACCGGCGCGCGCACGCTCGCGATCTTCAGCGACCCCGATTGTCCGTACTGCCGCAGGCTCGAAGCGGAGATGAAGAGCCTCACCGACCTCACGATCTATACCTTCCTGATGCCGATCGCATCGCTGCATCCCGAGGCACGGAGCAAGGCGATTGCCGTCTGGTGCTCCAAGGATCGGGTTGCGACCTGGCATGCCCTGATGTGGCGCGACGAGAAAATCTCGGCAAAGGAATGTCCGCACCCCGTCGATCGCAACGTCGCCCTTGGCGATCGCCTCGGCATTTCGGGAACGCCCACTCTTGTTGCCGCCGACGGCCGCATACTCCCCGGCGCCGCGAGCAACGCGCAGATCGAAGCATGGCTTGCGCGCTCCACGGCCAGCGCAGAAGGCCCCGTGTCGGTGAAGGGCGAAGTACGGTGAAACAGGCCGCGATGAATCGAGCCGCAGTCGCGCCGCCGCTTCTAGTCGCCCTGGCGCTTTGTGGCTGCGCATCGACCTTGTCGGGCATCGGGGGGACGGAGAACTACGCGTGCAAGGCGCCCGAGGGCACCATGTGCACGTCCGTTTCCGGCGTCTATGCGAATTCGGCCCAAGGCATGCCAAAGCCAGTGAAGCCGCCCGAGAAAAACTCTCCGTCGGCCGCCCCAGCGATCTATGGCGCCAATTCCATCGCACCCGGCAGGCCCGCCGGCAGCTCGATTCGATCCAATCCGCGCGTGCTCCGAGTGTGGATCGCGCCGTGGGAAGACGCCGACGGGGATCTCCACGAAGAGGCACTGGTTCATGTAGTCGCCGATACCGGGCGCTGGCTCATCGAGCACGTGCGACCGGTGTCACGTTCCCGCGTGGACGGTGTCGCCCCTCCAATATCCCCGGCTCAGGAGCCCTCGCCCGCGAAGGCACCGACCGAGGCGCCGCAGGCTCCGACTCTGTTTCCGCTACCTCCCGCAGGCTTGTCATCGGGGTCCGAGACGGCCCCTGTGGAGCGCTGAATCGTGCTTCGCACCTTGCTCGCCGACCTCGAATCCGCGCTTTCCGGAGCGAAGGCATCGGACCTTGTTCCTCGAGCGCAAGGGGAGTCCGCCGTTTCAGCCGAGGACGCGGCTGCCTTCTCGGAATGGCTTCCCTATCGCGCGTATCTCGAAGACCGCCAGGTGTTCGTGAATCGCGATTCGCTCGGCTTCTGCCTGGAAGTACGGCCACAATCCGGCGCCGATGAGGAGATGACGCGCGTCCTGACCGCGCTTTATGCCGCATCGCCGCCCGGCACCGGCATCCAGTTTCACCTCTATGCGAGCCCCGCCATTCGCGGTCCGCTCGCGCGCTACGCCGCACTTCGCCTGCCCGATGATGATGTGCCGGAGTTCTCGATCCTCGGCCGGGCCGGGCGCCACACCAACATTCACCGCATCATGGCGCGGCGACGGGTGGAGCACTACCTCGCCGGCAGCAGGGCCTCTCTCTTGCCCGCACAAAGCTACCTGTTCCGGGATTTTCGTCTGCTGATCAGTATCTCGATTCCGGGCAACCCGGAGGATCTCGCCCGCCTCGACGACCTGCTGCTACTGCGGGACAGTGCCCGGGCGACCCTGCACGCGGCAGGTTTCCCGTCGCGGGCATGGACAGCCGGCGACCTCATCAATTGGGTCTCCGCGCTGATCGATCCGCATCGCCAGATGGGCGATTGTCTTCCACTCACCTATGACGAGGGCCGGGAGCTTCGCGATCAGGTCATCGATCGAGCGACCCGCATGCGGATTCGGCAGACCGGCATTGATCTCTTCAACCCAGCAGAAGCGAGAAGCAGCGAACTGCGGCTGCTTTCGGTTCGGTCATTTCCGCCTCGCTTCGCACTCTGGAACATGGGGAGCCTGATTGGCGACTTGTATCAGAGCACCCTCCAGTACCCCTGCCCGTTCATGTTGACCCTCGGCGTGAAGGTGCTCGATGCGGAGGCAACGCGCAACTGGGCGTTTCTCAAGGCTGCGCGCGCTACCACCAACGCTACGAGCTACATGGCCCGTTTCCTCCCTGACCTGCAGGAGCGCAAGGCCGACTGGGACGTCGTCTTGAAGGCAATGGATGACGGCCAGCAACTGGTCGACCTGGTGCACCAGGTAGCCCTGTTCGCGCCATCCGATGACATCACCCGTGCCGAGCAGGCCGCACGGTCAATCTTCCGAGCGCGCGGGTTTGAGCTTACCAACGACACCATGATGATGACGCAGGCGCTGATTGGTTCGCTGCCCATGACCCTGTCGGTACCCTTCCACGGGGACCTTAAGCGCATGAAGCGGGTCAGCACCAAGACTTCCTCAAACGCCGTGCACCTCGCTCCCTTGATCGCCGAATGGCAGGGCACCGGCACCCCGGTGCTGCTGTTCGGAGGCCGGCGCGGCCAAGTCATGCAGCTCGATGTCTACGACAACCCGGCCGGCAACTACAACGTCGCCATCGCCGGCACCTCGGGCTCCGGCAAATCGCTGCTGTTAAACGAAATCGCCGCCGCGTATCTGGGCACCGGCGCCCGGGTCTGGATCATCGACGTGGGCCGTTCCTACGAGAAGGCCTGCCGCAACTTCGGCGGGAGCTTCATCGAGTTCACCGAGAACGCGGCGTTGTCGCTCAACCCGTTCACAGTCGTTCAGGACATCGACGAGGACATGGAACTCCTGCAACCGCTGCTCGCCCAGATGGTTTCCCCGCGCGAGCCACTGGACGGCTTCCAGTATTCCACGCTCGGTGCGGCGATCAAGAAGACCTGGAAGGCGAAGGGGAACGCAATGACGGTCTCTGACGTTCACGACCTGCTAGCGACCGGCCGGCTCGACGAGGAAAGCCATGACGAAGACCGGCGGCTGAAGGACCTCGCGGCAATGCTGCACCCCTACACGCGCGAAGGCGCATACGGCAAGTACTTCGAGTCCGAGGCAACGATCGACTTCAGTGCCGATTTCATCGTCCTGGAACTCGAAGAACTGAAGGCAAAGAAAGACCTGCAGACGGTGGTGCTGTTGATCGTGATGTACCGCATCACCCGCGAGATGTACTTCAGCCGCGAACGCAAGAAGATCGTCATCATCGACGAGGCCTGGGATCTGCTCTCCGGCGGCGCCACCGCCGAATTCATCGAGGCAGGCTACCGCCGGGCGCGCAAGTACAAGGGCGCCTTCATGTCGGCAACGCAAGGCGTGGACGACTACTACCGCAATCCGGCAGCGAAGGCGGCACTCGACAACTCCGACTGGATGTTTCTGCTGCGACAAAAGCCGGAATCGATAGAAATGATGGACAAGCTCGGCCAACTCACGATGGATGACGCGATGAAGCGCCTGCTTCAGTCGCTTCGCACCGAACATGGTGCCTATTCAGAGATCTTCATCCATTCGCCGGTTGGCAACGGCATCGGGCGGCTGATCGTCGATCCGTACAGCCTGCTCCTTTTTTCCAGCCGTGCCGAGGATTTCAACGCCATCAACGAAAAGCGTTCAGGCGGGATGACCGTCTCCCAGGCGATCGATGCCGTGTTGCGCGACCGGGGGGCAGCATGAGCAGGAAGCAGAGGCCCCGCTTGCGGGGATGCGACCGACCGCGAGTGCTGCCAGACCGCCGACACCACGGTTTTCGATCGCGTATTACCGGATCGGAGGCGGTGTCGTGAGCGTCAAGACCGTATTCATTCTGATAGTCGCCAACGCGCTGTTAAGCGTCGTATTCGTCCTCGCCTACGCGCTGTGGTTCGCGCCTTCCAAAGCATCCGTACTCGCCGTCCTCGATGTCGGTGAGCTGTATCGGCTGAAGGAAATCCAGGTTGCCACGGTGCTGGTCAAGCGCGATTCCACAGACGAAGACCGCGCCCTGGCGCTGAAGCGTGCGAACGCATTCGGCCTGGAGGTCACCTCACTGATTGAGTCCCTGCCGGAGGAATGCCGCTGCCTCATTCTCGCGCGCGGGGCTGTCGTCGGCCCGGCGCCGCTCCTTCCCGACCTCACGCCGGAAGTACGCCGGCGGCTTGGGCTGTAGGCCGCGCGATGCGTTATCTATTTCTCAAGCAGCCCCTCCTCGACCGGTTCGTTTCCGAATCCTTCCGTCACAGCTTGAGCGAGCATGTGCGTCGGTGGGGAATCGCTTACCTGCTGTTGATTGTCGGTGCGGCGCTATTTCAGGCGCATTTCGGCTTCGGCTTGAACGCCTCGCCCAGCCTGCCGTACCGATTCTTCCTGATACACAAGGGTGAGCTGCCGCAGCGCGGGGATTATGTGGCCTTCCGCTGGCCCGGCGGCGGCCCCTATCCCGCCGGCGTCACATTCGTGAAGGTCATCGCCGGCATGGCAGGCGATGCCGTGACGCGCGTGGATCGGGAATTCTTCGTGAACGGCACGCTAGTCGGGCAGGCAAAGGCTGTGAGCCGCCAGGGAGTACCGCTTGAACTCGGCCCCACCGGGGTGTTACCTGCCGGCCGCTACTACGTGCGGGCACCGCACCCGGACAGCCTGGATTCGCGCTACCGGCTGACAGGCTGGGTCTCGGCGGAACAGATCATCGGACGGGCCTATGCACTCTTCTGAGATTCGGCGCCGGTCCGTCCTCCATGGCCGCATGGCGCTTGTCGCCGCCGCGATCCTGTTCTCGTTCGCCGCCCGTGCCCAAGACCTCGGGGTTATCGGTCCGGTGTATCCGATTGCCGAGCCGAGTCTCCTCGAAGTGATTCTCTCGAAGCTTCGCGAAGCCGACAAAACCGGGGTGCTCGCCCGGCTTCAAAGGGAAACGCAAGGCAAGGTGAAGCGCGGAATCGAGCAGCCCGCACCTATCGCCAGGATCACGAAGACCACCAAAGTCCGCAGTTTCTACTACGACCCGAGCATCGTTGTCCCGTACGCCATCGCGGACGCCGACGGCAAGGTGATCGTCGCACCGGAAACGAAAGTGAACCCGCTCGACACAGTGTCACTTTCGAAGGCGCTGCTATTCATCGATGCGCGCGACGCTGCACAGGTCGGTCGCGCGAGGGGAATTCTCGACGAGCGTGGTGGCAAGGTAAAAGTGATTCTGACCGGGGGCTCCTACCTCGAACTGATGCGCCGCTGGAAGCGCCCCGTGTTCTTCGATCAGCAGGGGACGCTCACCGACAAGCTCGGCATCCGGCACGTGCCAGCGCTCGTCTCGCAGGAAGGCAAGAGGCTCCGCATCGATGAAATCCTGTAATCGTCTCGTCGCGCTCGCACTCCTCCTCGCCAGCCTCGCGGTGGCGGGGCCGGTTGCTGCAGGGCCAACCTGCCACGGCCGCTTCATGAACCCGATCACCGACATCTGCTGGAGCTGTGTCTTTCCGCTCACGATCGGTTCCGCATCGCTGCTCTCCGACGGGCAGGATGACATCGGCAATCCGTCCACGCCGATCTGCTATTGCAACAATCCGCCGCGCATCGGCGTGTCGATCGGCTTCTGGGAGCCGGTGCGTCTGGTCGATGTGACCCGTACACCGTTCTGCATGGTCGGTCTGGGCGGCATTGC
>JACZJT010000053.1 GCA_014860445.1 Burkholderiales bacterium | reverse complement strand
TATAATCCGCACCTCGCGCCTGTAGCTCAGTTGGATAGAGTACTTGGCTACGAACCAAGGGGTCGTGGGTTCGAATCCTGCCAGGCGCGCCATTCAAACAAGGGCTTAGGGAAACCTAGGCCCTTGTCATTTTGGCTTGCTTTGTCGCGCAGGCCAGCCCGCTCCAGCTATGACAGAATGCCGATAACGCGCCGAACCGCAGGCTGTCCCGGCCGCAGAAGTCGCCGAACCGGAACGATTGCATGAACACAGACACGCTGGCCGTGCCCGCTCCGCCCGCGCAAGCGCGCAGCCGCCGCACGCTCGCGGCATGCTGCGGCGCGCACGCGCTGCATGACGGATTCTCCGATTTGCTCTACGTCATGTTTCCGGTCTGGCAGCTCGCATTCGGCCTGTCGTTCGCGCAGGTCGGCCTGCTCAAGACCTTGTATTCCGGTTCGATGGCGGCATTGCAAGTGCCCGCGAGTCTGCTCGCCGAACGCGTCGGCGAGCGCGTCTTGCTTGCGCTGGGCACGCTGGTCGCGGCTGCCGGTTTCCTGTTTGCGGGCTGGACGGGAGGATTTCTCGGTCTTGGGCTTTGTCTGATGCTGAGCGGGGCCGGTGCAAGCGTGCAGCATCCGCTCGCTTCGACGCTGACTTCGCGCGTGTTCGAAGGCGCGCAACTGCGCACCGCTCTGGGCACCTACAATTTCTCCGGCGACGTCGGCAAGGTGCTCGTGCCCGCGCTATGCGCGGCGCTGCTCGCTGTAATCGATTGGCATGCAGTGACCTCGCTGATGGGGGTGCTCGGCCTCGTCGGGGCGCTGGCAATCTGGTTTGCCGTGCCGCGCGCGCTGCCTCGGACAGCGTCCGAAGCGGCGGCCGCAGAGGCGCAGTCCGTCGCAGGCGCGCAAGCTGGCGCAAAAAGCACACTGATGAACCGCGGTTTCATTTCGCTGTCGGCGATCGGCGTGATCGACAGCGCCACGCGCATGGGTTTTTTGACGCTGCTGCCTTTCGTGCTGATCGCCAAAGGCGCATCGGTCACGCAAACGGGTTTCGCGCTGAGCCTGACGTTTGCGGGCGGCGCAGCAGGCAAATTCATTTGCGGGATGATCGCAGCAAGAGCCGGCGTGCTGCGCACCACCATTTTGACCGAACTCGCCACTGCGGCCGGCATAGTCGCGCTGCTGCCGCTATCGCTGGAGTATTCGATGCTGCTGCTGCCGGTGGTGGGCGTCGCTTTGAACGGCACCTCCTCGGTGCTTTACGGAACGGTCGCGGAACTGGTGCCCGGTGCGCGACGGGCGCGTGCCTTCGGCGTCTTTTACACGCTGACCATCGGCGCCGGCGCGGTGTCACCCGCGCTCTACGGCCTCGTCGGTGATCATATCGGCGTGCCGCGGACCTTCCTGGTCATTGCGGCGCTGGTGTTGCTGGTGCTGCCGCTGACGCTGGGCCTGCGCGCCGCGCTTCGCCCTGTGCAGACCGGCTGAGATCTAGCGCCGCGGCGCGTAGATCGGCGCGGGCGCCGCCGGCTTCACGCTTTTACGACGTTGGCCGCCGGCTTCAGATATACCCCTCGCGTGTCGACGATCAGCTTCGCGTGTCGCTGAACGAGCGGATAGTTGAACTTGGCGTGATCGGTCGTCAGAAGTACGAGGTCGTAGCCGGCTATCGTCTTTGCGTTGAGTGAAACGCTCTTCAGATCGAAATGGTATTTCCGCATGCGTGGAAACACCGGAACGTGGGGATCGGAGTATTCGACCAACGCGCCTTTTGCCGCGAGCAGTTCCATCAACTCAACCGCCGGCGATTCACGCATGTCGCCGACGTTCTTCTTGTAGGCGATACCCAGGAACAGTACGCGACTGCCGCGGATCGCTTTACCGCGTACGTTGAGCGCATCGATTGCCTTGGATGCGACCCATTGCGGCATGGCGCTGTTGATTTCACCTGCAAGCTCGATGAATTTTGTGTGCAGGCCGTATTCGCGCGCCTTCCAGGTCAGGTAGAACGGATCGATCGGAATGCAATGCCCGCCCAGGCCCGGGCCGGGTTGGTAGGCAACGAAGCCGAAGGGTTTGGTCGCCGCCGCGCGTATCACCTCGTGAATGTCGATATTCATGCGATCGGCGATCATCTTCATTTCGTTCACGAGGCCGATGTTGACGGCGCGATGGATGTTCTCCAGCAGCTTGGTCAGCTCGGCCGTGCGCGCGGAACTTACCGGCACCAGCCGTTTGATCGCGTGCCCGTACAGCGCGAGCCCCACTTCCAGGCAGGCGGGGGTGACGCCGCCGCAAACCTTGGGAATGGAGTCGGTTTTATACTTGTCATTGCCGGGATCTTCGCGCTCGGGCGAAAATACCACAAAGCAATCTTCTCCGACGCGCAGCCCCCGTGCTTCGATGCGCGGCTTGATTTCCTCGTCCGTGGTACCGGGGTAAGTCGTGCTTTCGAGGGAGACGATCTGACCCTGCCGCAGGTAGGGGGCGAGGGCATCCATCGTGCCGGTCACGAATGAGAGGTCCGGTTCGCGGTAGCGGCCCAGGGGCGTGGGCACGCAGATGATGATGGCGTCGGCTTCGGCTGCAACGGAGAAATCGGTTGTCGCCACCAGGCCGTGCGCGCGCGCCTGCGCTACCGACGCACCCGGAATGTGCTCGATGTAGCTCCTGCCTTTTCGCAGCGACTCGACCTTTTCTTCGTCGATGTCTATCCCGAGTACGCGATAGCCCACCTGCGAGAAGCGCAGCAGCAAGGGCAGGCCCACGTAGCCCAGACCGACGATCGCGATCGTCGATTGCTTGTCGTGCAGCCGGCGTACGAGCCGTCGTTTGATTTGCGCGGACGAGGCCGGACGGTACGGAACGCCTTCGAGCGATAGGCTCGCGGAGCCGGGGTTCAGCGCGTCATCCATGATCGGGAGCGCACCGTCATGATGGCGTAGGGAAAAATCCACCATAGGGCGAAGAACGCGAAATAGGCGTAGAAAATACCATGCACGAAGCGCATGGATCGTTCCGTGTAGACGTAGTAGAGCATGTAAAAGCTGGCTCCGACGCCGATGGCCATCAGAACGCGCACCAACGCCATCGGGTCGGACGCCGCGATCAGCGCGAGCATGATGGTCGCAGTCCATGCGACCGGAAAGCGCAGGTTGGTGATCAGTTTTTCGAATATGGCGAGCAGCATCGGGACCAGCGGCCGCTTCCACACGATGCGGGCGAAGCGGAGTTCCTCGCGGATGTAGCTGCGATCCCAGCGCAGATACATTTTGCACAGCTTGGCATAGGTGTCCGGAACCAGCGTATGCACCACGGCGTTGCCCTGGTACACCGCGTCGAATCCGCGCGCCAGAATGTCGTTGGTCAGGGCACGGTCCTCGCCGTAAGTGCAGCGCACGCCGAGAAAGCGCTGGTGCAGCCAGGGCTCCAGCAGTTCGCGCACGACGCTCGCCCTGTATGCCGCCAGTGCTCCCGGACAGCAATACACGGTGCGGTAAGTCGATTGCACGCTGCGCAGGAAATCGAAGGACAGAACGTAGCGTACGTGCAGCATGCGCGGGATGAATCCGCTATCGCGGTTCAACGCGGCGACCTTGCCCGCTACCGCGCCCACGCGCGGGTCGCGAAACGGGCCGGCCATCGCAAGCAGTGCGCCGGTCTCGATGACACTGTCTGAGTCGATGGTGACCAGGATCTCGCCTCGCGCGGCGCGGAATCCGGTTGCGAGCGCGACGCGTTTGCCCTGATTGTGATCCAGCCTCACGGCGGTGACCAGATCCGGACGGCGGGCAGCCGCGCGCTGGATGTGCGTCCAGGTGTCGTCCGTGCTGCCGTCGTCTACGACCAGGATCTCCAGCCGGCCGGCAGGGTAGCGCGCGGCCGCGACCGAGTCGATGGACTGTTCGACCATTGCGCCTTCGTTGTAGGCCGGGATCACCACGGTCATGGTCGGCGCAGATTCATTTGTGGCTGCGTCGATGGGACGATAGCTGAACCAGAGCAGGGTGCGTAGCGCCAGCATCAGCAGCCCCATCGCGGCCCAGATCAGGCTCGGCTTGAGTACTGACGCACTCAAATTTCCGGCTTCGATGCTTTGTCTGACCGGGCGGAACAACTCGCCATTCAGCATTGTGTAGAGTATGGCTGCAAGGCCCAGCACGATGGCCGAGCCAATAAGTATCCGATAGGCCCGACCGGGCGGCAGTTCAGGTACGGTGGAAGGGGCGGCTAAGCTCAGGACGCCTTCTAGATTGGGTGGCATGCTTATCCTTTTACGGCGGATTCGGCCGGGAATCTCTGATGAAACGAGGGGCAGCTTTTCTTCTATGGCCAGGTCGTGCGCCGTGTCCATTCCTGGAAGGACTGCACCCGGCGGACACAAAATCGCGAACTGCGCGGCGAACTGCGGAGATCCTTCGCGGTTGCGCGAAGGATCTCCCTGTTGCTGATGCTTAGTTGGCTTTCTTCTCGCCTTCTTCTTTCTTGACTTCCGCTGCGGGGGCGGCGGCTTCTTCTTTCTTTTCTTCCTGGACGGCCGGCGCGGCGGGCGCATCGGCCTTGGCGACTACGGTTTCGGTGGCGGGCTGTGCCGGCGCTGCGGCCACCGGGGCGGCGGGTGCGCTGGCCTGGGGGGTGATATCCGGGCTGCAAGCAGCCAGTGCCAGGGTTGCAATCGCGGCAGCAATCAGTTTGACATTCATGGTAATGCTCCTATCGGTTGATTTTCGGTTGTTCGACCCGCGGCGGGGGCCGAGGTGTCAGGCGCCATTACAACCCAGTCGTGTAAGCGGCTGATTGCGGCCGGCAGGGACTTGGTATCGAAATGGCAGGCAAATATTGCGTACTGTTGCGTATCTGGCCAACTGTTACATTACGATACATAACAGCGTGCACGTGGCCTGCGCCGGGGTGCTAAATTGGAATGCGATGGACAATCAAGGACACATACTGGTCGTCGACGACGACGCCGAGATCCGCAATCTGGTCGCCGAGTACCTGAGTTTGAACGGCTATCGAGTGAGCGTGGCGCGCGACGGTGCGGCGATGCGCAGCGCACTGGAGGCCGATCGCCCCGATCTGGTTGTTCTTGACGTCATGCTTCCCGGCGAGGACGGGCTGTCGTTGTGCCGTGATCTGCGCGCGAAATCCAGTCTACCGGTGATCATGCTCACCGCGCGCCGCGAAGAAATCGACCGCATCATCGGGATCGAGATGGGGGCGGACGACTACCTCGGAAAGCCCTTCAATCCGCGCGAACTGCTGGCACGCATCAAGAGCGTGCTTAGGCGCGTCCGTGCGCTGCCGGTCTCGCAAAGCGACGCCAAGCGCATGCGTTTCGCGGGCTGGACCCTGGATTGCACTGCCAGGCACCTGAGCGATCCGCAGGGGGTGATCGTGCCGCTGAGCGGGGCCCAGTACAGGCTGCTGACGGTGTTTCTCACACATCCGGACCGCATACTCGATCGCGACCGTCTCATGGACCTGGCACTCGGGCGCGAGGCCACGCCATTCGACCGCAGCATCGACGTGCAGGTGAGCCGGCTGCGCCAGTTGCTGCGCGACAACGGGCGCGAGCCGCGCATCATCAAGACGGTTCGAAACGGCGGCTACGTACTCGCTGCGGCGGTCGAGCGGCTGGACGGATGACGCTGCTGCCGCGCTCGCTGTTCGGCCGCACGCTGCTGGTGCTGGTCACCGGACTAATGCTCGCCGAGATCGCGAGTCAGGTGGTCAATTTTTTTGATCGCGGCAGCGGTGTGTACCGGCTCGGCGCGCAGCAGACGGCATTGCGAATCGCGCAGTCCGCACGGATCCTGAGCCGACTGACCCCGGCGCAGCGCGATGAGGTCATCGAGGAGATGAACGGACCGAGCTTCAGCGTTGTTCTGGGCCAGGTGCCGATCGCCGTGGGCGCGGGCTTCGCCGAGCACGACCGCTATGAACGCGCGCTTGCCACGCTGATCAAGCGCTACCTCCGCTCCGAATGGAGCGCCACGGTGCAGATTACCAGCCTTGGCCGGGTGGGGCGTCCCGCCAATTACGAAGCGGTCGACACCAGCCCGTTCGAACAGTGGATCGCGCGCCATTTCTATTTCATCCTTCCCGGGACATATTCGATCGTGTCGCAGATCCCGCTGGAAGACGGCACCATGGCCGTGTTCTATGCGCGCATTCCGCAGGAGCCGCTGAGCCGGATCGAGTCACTGGTGCCGAGGCTGCTGCTCACGCTCGCCATCTTCGTGGGCCTGGGCGCGATCGCGGTGCGCGCGATTACGCGGTCGCTCGAGCGGCTCGCGCGCGCGGCCGAGCAGGTGGGCGCCGAACCCGAGGGCGCGTCGCTGCCCGAGCACGGGCCGAGCGAGGTGCGCAGCGTGATCCACGCCTTCAACCGCATGCGCCTCGACATGCGCAGCTACGTGCTGGAACGCGCGCGGATGCTAGGCGCCATTTCGCACGACCTGCAGACGCCGATCACACGACTGCGCCTCAGGGCGGAAATGATTCCGGACGCAGACAGCCGGGCGAAATTCGTACGCGACCTGGACGAGATGGAGGCGATGGCCGGCTCGGCGCTCGAGTTCTTCAAGAGCCTGGGCAACGAACCGCAGCGCCACCCGCTCGACGTGGGCGCGCTGGTGGGCAGTCTGTGCGAAGACTGGACGGACACCGGCCGCGACGTCAGCGTGGAAGGTGTTCCGCGCAGTCCGTACAGTTCGCATCCCCAGGCGATGCGCCGCTGCATTGACAATCTGATCGAAAACGCGCTGCGCTACGGCGAACGGGCGAGGATCGTCATCGAGGACGATGACAAGTCCCTGCGCATAACCGTACGCGACGACGGCCCGGGCATCCCCGAGCAGGAACTGGAGCGGGTGTTCGAGCCGTTTTTCCGGCTGGAGCAGTCGCGCAACCGCGACAGCGGCGGGACGGGGCTGGGCCTATCCATCGCACGCAATATCGCGCGCTGGCACGGGGGCGACATCTACCTGCGCAATGCGCCGGAGGGAAAAGGCTTGATCGCCGAACTGGTTTTGCCGCGCAGCCCCGGAAACAATCAGCCGAGCTGATCCCAGTAGGCCAGCATTTGCGCGCGCATGCGCGCATCAGGAATGCGGCCGCGCGCGGCGTTCAGGTTGTCGAGTGCATATTCCGGGCGGTCCGTCCCCGGGATGACGGCCGTCACAGCGGGGTTTGCCAGGACAAACTTGAGAAAGAACTGCGCCCAGCTGCCGCAGTCGATTTCGCCAGCCCATGACGGAAGCGCCTGCCCGCGCGCCTTGCGGAACAGCCGCCCGCGGCCGAACGGAAGATTGATCAGCACGGCCATGCCGCGGTCGCGAGCGAGCGGCAGAATGCGCTCCTCCGCCTCGCGGTTGTCCAGCGCGTAGTCGATCTGGATGAAGTCGAGCTTTTCGCGGCGCATGATGCGCTCGTATTCTTCATAGGTACTGCGGAACGAGGTGGTAATTCCGGCGTAGCGCACCTTGCCTTCATCCTGCAGCCGGCGGATGGTGCGCAGATGAACGGTCGTGTCGCGAATGTTGTGGACTTGCAGCAGATCGATTCTGTCGGTCCCCAGATCGCGCATCGAGGCGGCCACGCTGTCGATGCCGGCCTGCTCTCCCATGGTGCTGATCTTGGTCGCGAGAAACGCCCGCTCGCGTCCGCCGATGCGGCGCACAATTTCTCCAACGCTTTTTTCCGCGCGGCCGTAGGTCGGCGACGTGTCGATCACGGCGCCGCCTTGCGACAGAAAAGTGCGCATCGTCTCGACGAGCATGACGAATTTCGCGTCGCCGGGGTCGATATCGAATACGACCGCAGTGCCTGCGCCGATCACCGGCAACAGTTGCCCCGAGGATGGGATGGCCCGGCGCAGCACGGATCCAAGTTCGGTGTCGGCGGCGCCGAACGCGAATTGCACTGGCGCGAGCAGGCCGCCGGCCGCGCAGCCGCCGGCCAGGCGAAGAGCCAGCCTGAGAAATTCCGCACGCGTCATGGGGTGGCCAGACGCAACGACATCGGTCTTTTCGTTGAACGCATTCATGATGGCTCCTGTCAGCGTTGATGCGCCTGCATTACCTGCGTCATTGTCCCGCGGAAGCGGGAGGGTTGGAGAGGTTGATGGCGGAATCCACAAATTGAAACAAAAGCGTCGGTGGGTTCCAGCCGGGCGTGGCACGCAATACCTTTTTCACCGAATCGTTCAACTGAACCTCGATGCGGTAAGACTTGGGGAAGGTCTTGTCCCAACGCGGAAGAATCTGCTTGATGTACTCCAGTTCATGCTCCTCCTTGACGATGATTCCCATGGTCTCGAGCAGGCTCAGCTTCGGCCAGTGTTCGCCGCCGGGGCGGCCGTAGGTGACGATATCGCGGAACCTGGCGAAATCGGGATAGAACGGGTCGGACGGATCGATGATTTTGCCGTTCGAATAGATCGCATCCATGAGGTAGGTCACTGTGAAATGGCCTGGGGAGCGCTTTGCCCATTGAAAAAGAACGTCATGGAGGGTTGCAGAGAGGCAAATCTCCAGATGCCCGCCCGCTATATAGACATGGGTAGGGGTAACATCGAAGGTGATTTCCCCGCCGTCGGAGTATACCCAGTAGTCTGGCGCGCAGTCTTCCATGAAATAGAACTGCTCGGGAGAGTCGTCCTGAAGGTAGATGACCGGAATGCGCATGTTCTTGGCAAACCTTACCGCTTCGTCAAGCCCGCGCTTCGTCGAAATCCTGGAGTCGAAAGTCGAGGTGGCATGAACGACGATCATGACCGAATCGCCTTTGATTCTGATCTGATCGGGCTGCGCGAATTTGTGCGGCGGGCAGGCCGACCAACTCAAGCCGGAATGAAGGGACATGAAAGCCGAAAGCAGCAGCGTCCTTAGAATGTTGTTCAGGTGCATGGAAGAATAGTCGATCACGGTCCTGAGGCGGGTTTGGCGGCAGGCGGAGCATATCTTAATGCCGTCCCGGCGGTTAAAATAGTGCATGCGCGTAGCAATCATCGGTTCCGGTCCGGCCGGCTTTTACGCGGCTGAGGCGCTGCTGAAGCGCGCTGACGCCGTAATCGACGTCGACATGTTCGAGCGCCTCCCGACCCCGTACGGCCTGGTGCGGGGCGGCGTCGCACCGGACCACCAAAAAATAAAAACGGTCATCCGCGTTTTCGCAGCCACGGCCGCGCGTCCGACATTCCGGTTTCTGGGCAACGTCTGCCTGGGCCGGGACGTGACCGTGGAGGAGTTGCGAGGACACTATGACCAGATCGTCTATGCCACCGGCAACGAAGCCGATCGCCGCCTGGGCATACCCGGCGAGGGCATCACGCGCTGCACGCCGGCGACGGTGTTCGTGGGCTGGTACAACGGCCACCCCGATTATCGCAACGCAAAAATCGATTTGTCGGTGGAGCGCGTCGCGGTGGTGGGCAACGGCAACGTGGCGGTGGACGCTGCGCGGATACTGTTGCGTACGCCGGCGGAGCTTGAAAAAACCGACGTGGCGGCGCATGCGCTGGAGGTTCTGCGCAACAGCCGAGTGCGCGAAGTTTACATGCTTGGGAGGCGAGGACCGGAGCAGGCCGCATTCTCCCCGGCGGAACTGAAAGAACTCGGCACCATGGAGGCCGCGGACCCGGTGATCGCCCCGAGCGAGCTCGCAGGCTGCGCGCAAACCACGGACAATGCCGAGACGAACCGGAACCTCAAGGTGCTGCGCGCGTTCGTGGAACGATCGCCGCGCGAGGGCACGAGAAAGCTGCACCTGCGCTTTCTGGTCTCGCCGACCGAGATCGTAGCCGACGCCGCGGGCGGCGTCGCGGGTATCGCGCTGGAAAGGAACCGCCTCGAAGCGCGCCCCGACGGCACGCTCGCCGCTCGCGGCACCGGAGAAATCGAAACGCTGTCGGTCGGCATGGTGCTGCCAGCAATTGGTTATGCTGCGGAGCGCATAGCCGGCGTTCCCTACGACGAAAAAGCGCGCATCATCGCCAACGAAGACGGGCGGGTGGTCGATGCCGCCAGCCGCGCCGTGATCGCCAACGAATACGTGGTCGGCTGGGCGCGCAGCGGACCGCAGGGGCTGATCGGGGAGCACAAGCGCGCCTCCGCGCATGTCGTCGAACACATGATCGCCGACGGCAAAGCACTCGCGGTGAGGGCACTGCCCGGGCGCGACGCGATCCTGACTTTGCTGCGCGAACGCGGTGTCCAGCCAGTTTCATTCGACGAATGGAAGCAGCTCGACGATGTGGAGGTCGCGCGCGGCGCGCGCCGCGGCGCTCCGCGCGACAAGATCGTCGATGTCGAGGCGATGCTCGCCGTACTCGGCCAGAATTGAAAGCGGCGTTTCGGAGCCCCGGGACATTCGTTCGGGGCAGGCGACGCTGACTGCCCTATAATCGCGCATTCATTTTGCGCGGTCCACGCACTTGCACCAGAGCGCCATTCTCGCCCGCGTTTCACCCTACCTGCTGCTCACCGCGGCGATACTCTTCTGGGCGCTGAACTGGGTCGCCGGGCGTGCACTACGGGACGATGTTCCCTCCTACTCCCTCGCCTTCTGGCGCTGGGTAAGCGCGATCGTGCTGCTGCTGCCGTTCGCCTGGCCGCACCTCGTGCGCGGCTGGCCGGCGATGCGCCGGTCGTGGCGGATCATGCTTGCGCTGGGCATGCTCGGGACGACCTTCTGCAATCTGGCTTCGTATACCGGGCTCAAATACACCACTGCCGTGAGCGGTTCCATCCTCAACTCCTTCGTTCCGGTGGTCATCATCGCGATCTCCTGGGCGTTTCTCGGCCAGCGCCTGCGCGCCTCGCAGTGGACGGGCGTGGCAATCTCGCTCGGCGGCGTGCTGACGATCGTCGGCCGCGGCGACCCGATGGTGATCCTGTCGCTCTCGCTCAATGTCGGCGATCTGTGGATCTTCGCATCGATGCTGTTGTGGGCGCTGTACACGGTCTGCTTGCGCTGGCGGCCGCCCGAATTACATCCGCTGGGCCTCCTCTGCGCGAATGCGATCGTCGGTGTGGTGACGATGCTGCCGGTCTACCTTTGGTCGCTGTCACAGGGCATGCACATCACCTGGACGGCGGGGGCCGTGGCCGGTCTCGCCTACGTCGGCGTGTTTCCGTCGGTGTTGGGATACGTTTTTTGGAACAATGGGGTCGCACGTGTCGGTCCCAGCAAGGCGGGCATGTTCATGCACCTGATGCCGGTGTTCGCGAGCCTGCTTGCAATTGCTTTCCTCGGCGAGCATTTGCGCCTGTTCCATGTCGTCGGTATGGCAACGATCTTGGGCGGCATCTGGCTCACTACCCGTGCCGATAATCCGGAAGCGGTGGCCGGGATGGAGAACTAAGACCCTATTACGACATGAGGGTATCTCGCCTCATGTTTTCCTGCGTTTGGCTGCGTTACGAAGATTCCGAAACGCAGCCGGAAGAGCATCCGGGTTGTTTCAATCCTCCAGGGTAAAGCCCACCTTGATCGTGACCTGCCAGTGGGCCACTTTCCCGTTTTCCACGTGGCCGCGCGTCTCCATGACCTCGAACCAGTGGATGTTGCGCACGGACAACGAGGCCCTGGCGATGGCGCCGTCGACGGCGTCTTCAATGCTTTTCGTGGATGATCCGGTGAGTTCGATGTGCTTGTAGACATGACTGCTCATGCTGTTCTCCTGGAGAGAGTGTATGGCGCGGCGGTACGGTTCGCTTTTGCTCTGGCGCAATTCTCCGCCATTTTCCCTGTTCGCGGCAATGTGTGCGTCGACCACCGCCGTTTGTTCCAATGTGCGTCTGCCACCTTAACTCTGCAATAATGCCTTGCATGTCAGGCTCACCAGTTCATATCGCACGCCCGAAATCGCCGGGCGATACGCGCGCTCGGCTGCTTGAAGGGCCGATTCTGGAAACGCTGCTGCGACTTTCAGTGCCGAATATCGCTTTGGTCGGCGCGCAGGCCTCGATCAATGTTGCGGAGACCTATTTCGTCGGGCGCCTGGGAACCGAGGCCCTGGCCGGCGTCTCGCTGGTGTTTCCGATCGTGATGCTGATGCAAATGATGTCGGCAGGGGCCATGGGCGGGGGCATATCGTCGGCCGTCGCGAGGGCGCTCGGCGCGCACCGCCAGAACGACGCAGAGGCGCTCGCATGGCATGCCGTGCTGATCGCATTGGTGCTGGGCGCCGGATTCACGCTTGCAGTACTGGTGTTCGGACCGGGGTTGTATCGATTGCTCGGGGGGAGCGAGGCGAGTCTCGCCAACGCACTCCAGTATTCGAACATCGTGTTCGGAGGGGCCGTGTTCGTTTGGTTGATGAACAGCCTGGCGAGCGTGCTGCGCGGCAGCGGCGACATGCGCACGCCGGCCTTGATCACGGTGTTCGGCGCCGTGATCATGATCGCCGTGTCACCCCTGCTCATTTTCGGAGCGGGGCCGTTACCAGGTATGGGGCTGCGCGGCGCGGCGATCGCGCTGGTCGCTTACTACATCGCCGGCTGCGTTCTGCTGGGCTGGCGCGTGCTGCGTGGCGCGACGCTCGTTTCACTGCGACCTTGCACGGCATCCTGGCGCCACTTCTCCGAGATACTGAAAGTCGGCGTCCCGGCGTGCCTGCACGCAGCGCTGATCAACACGGCGGTGGGCGTGACGACCGGTTTCGTCGGTGTCTATGGCGCGGCGGCGCTTGCCGGTTATGGCATAGGCGCGCGACTCGAGTATCTGCAAATACCCATTGTCTTCGGACTGGGGGCCACGCTGGTCGCCATGGTCGGCACCAATGTCGGCGCGGGCCAGCTCGAGCGGGCGCGAAAAATTGCCTGGACCGGCGGACTGTTTGCCGCCGCGGTCTGCGGCGCCATCGGTAGCGTGGTGGCGATCGCGCCGCAACTGTGGGCCGGCATGTTCACGCGCGACCCCGAGGTACTCGCCATCGCGACGCAATATTTTCATATCGCCGGGCCGGCCTATGCGTTTCTCGGGCTGGGGATGGCTTTGTACTTTTCTTTTCAAGGTACGGGACGCATGTTGTGGCCGATGTTATGCGTCAGCGCGCGGATTCTGATCATAGCGGCAGGCTGCACGCTTGCGACGCGCGCATTCGCGCTCGGCCTGGGTGGCTTGTTTGCGGTTACCGCAGTGGCACTGGTCAGTTTCGGGACCATGTACGCAGTGGGTGTATGGCGCTTTTTTCTTCAAGAGAGGGGGCTGCGCGGATAGGGCCTGTTTAACGCCCGGCGCGCAAGCGTGATCAATGAGCAGGCAAAAAAATAGGCCAGCCGAACGCAGTTCGCTAGCCTAATAAGAGCGTTCAGTCGGCATTGCTGCCAACGACCGCCCACGCTCACCGCAGGGACTCAACGCGCGTGGCACTATTGGCCACTTCCGCAGTACGGTCCGATTTCTGGCGGTCTCTACCCCCTTCTCCTCCTCCTCCATGTTCGTCAATCCAGCCTTTCCGCCGGATTCAATGGATCTGCCGACGCGAATCCATGCGAGCATGTTATTTGAATCAAAGATTTTGTGCAATATTGTCCTCCAGTTGCCGAAAATAGGGCGGATACTCTAGGCGCGAGTTTTATTAAGCCAAATAAAACAGTGTGTTATGCGACTCGACGATTAGCGCATGCAGGCGCGGCGGCATTGCGCTTCCCTCAAGTGTTCACGAAGCGATACACTCTGCGGCGAAATTGGCCTGACCGCATGGGGAAATGAACTCTGTTTTTCCATGTCGCATGGTGCCTGGAGTTTTGCACCTGGATTGTACGGCGATTGCGATGTTCGAATAAAAAAATAGAATGAGGCAGCGAAATGGAAAAGCGCAAATCAGACAAACCCGAGATCGGACAGAACCCGATACCGGAACCTTCAGTGGCTCTCGCGCCGGCCCAGAAGAAGCGGCTCGAGGTATTGAAGCAATTTCGGGTGCTGTTGCGTTCGATCAAGCGGCACTATCAGTGGATTGAAAAAGAGTGCGGGATGAGCGGCGCACAATTGTGGGCGATGACCGAAATCGCGGAGGCGCCGGGCATCAAAGTAAGCGATCTCGCAAAACAACTCGGGGTTCATCTGTCAACGGCGAGCAATATGCTGCGGCGCCTAGAGGAACTGTCGCTGGTCAAACGCATACGTACCGGCAAGGATCATCGTGTGGTGCAACTGCTACTGACCGCCAAAGGGGAAAAAACGCTAGGGCGTGCACCGCGCCCGCTGGTCGGCGTTCTTCAGCAGGCGCTGGCGGACCTTCCGCCGCGTCGTCTTGATTCGCTGCATGCCGAATTGAGCGAGGTCATCCGGCTGATGAAGTTCAAGGATACCGAGGCGCATAGCACGCCTTTGTCCGAGCTCTAGGCGGCGGTCCCAAATACGCGGGGTGCGTGTTCGCGCCGGCCCTGCGCGTATTGCACCGGCATCGCATTCATGGGGATGGTGTACTGAAATGACCAGAATACTGCTCGTGCAAGGCGCCAACATGGCTTATCTGGGCAAACGCGAGCCGGAGATATACGGCACAACCACCGCTGCGGAACTCGACGAGATTCTGCAGCGCCACGCGCGTGTAAGCGGATTCGAACTCGAAATCTGCTATACGCATCTGGAAGGCGAAGCGATCGCCCGCCTGTATCGCGCGGCGGATGAAGGCGTGGACGGCCTGCTGATGAATCCGGCCGGATTCAGTTACGCCGGATACGCCTTGCGGGATTGCCTGCGCGCGCTGCGCTTTCCCTACGTGGAAGTGCATATAAGCAACATTGAAAAGCGCGGGATCAAGTCGGTGACAGCGGAAACCGCGCGAGGCGTCATCGCCGGTTTCGGTCTGCAGTCCTATATCATGGGGCTGGACGCATTGTGCGCATTGATCGGCAACGGCAAGCCAGCCGGCTAGGAAATACTGCTTGCGCTGGTAAGCTGGGCTTCGGGATTCCATCGTCTGCACGGGCACGGGCTCGAAGGGCGGTCGGCAGGCGAGATAGAAAGGGAGACACAGGAGATGAATAAGGCGGATTGGCTATTCAAACTAAGCGGGGACTCAAGGGGCATTGCGCGCGAGCTGGCGAAGGGTGTGAATACGTCCATTTTTCCTGGCGAGAACGTGATGCTGTCGGTCGTGCGCGTCGATCCGAATTCGACGGGCAGCGTTCATAGCCATCCGGAAGAGCAATGGGGCGTGCTGCTCGAAGGCCGCTGCACACGAATACAGGATGGCGAGGAAGTGGATGCGATCGCGGGCGAATTCTGGCACACACCCGGCGGCGTAAGCCACGGGGTACGCACGGGCACCGAAGGCGCGGTCATACTCGACATCTTCAGCCCGCCGCGCGCCGAATACCGGCAAGCCGGTCAGGGGTTCGGGAAGGCGGTCATAAAGGAATCCTGAGCCTTCCACGCGAATGTTGCCGGGGAGGGTGGCGAGACGCCGAGACTTGAGCGTTCCGCAGACCCTAGGCGTGGGGCACGGTCGCCTGCATGGACTTGCGCGCCGAAAACGTTTCGTACCACTGGCTCAGCGCGCCGCGTCCGTCGCGCCAGGCAAGTTGCGGCGCGCGGAAATCGAGATAGGCTAGAGCGCAGCCCAGGGTAGTCGTCGCGATGTTGCTTGTTTGCGTCAGTTTCATCGTGGCAATCCGATCCAGCGTTCGCATGATCTTTGCGTTCTGTCGATCCAAGGTGCCCTGGTAGACGTATTCTTTCGGCCTGCGCAGTTGCTCGGTTACGCTGGCAACCGTGGCTTCGATCATGCCGTCCGCGAATGCGTGCAGCTGCAGCACCGGCCAGCGCTCCGGCCCATCCTGTGGAATCAGGCGAGGACCGGGATGCAGCGTGTCGAGATACTCGCAGCAGAGAAAAGATCCCGCAAAGACACCGTCAGGCGTAGAAAGGGCGGGCACTTTTCCCAGAGGATTGTCCTTGGTGATCTTGGTGTCCGGTTCCCAAACATTTCCCGGGACCAGCGCGATCTTGTCCGCGAGGCCCGTTTCGTGGGCAAAAACCAGTACCTTGCGCACGAACGGCGACGCGGGGGAATACCAGAGTTTCATGGTCATGCCGGTTGCCTCCTTGGAATGCCGACATCCGGCGGACTATTGCCGCTTGCACGCTGGCGTCCGCCATCCGGAACATTTCGGGCGAAAATATATCGCGGACACTTTACCATGTCGATTGACATGCGATTGTGCGACGACTTATATATGTAGCCATTGCGCGGCCCCGGGGGCCGAACTTATCCGGGCATTTTCCGCGGTCTTGCAAGACGGGAACCGCGAGCAGATCACACATGTATTGATTATTGGAAGGTCTACGCATTATGCCGAAAATAAAGGGCGCGACGCTCATCTCGGAGTTCCTGGTAAAGGAAAAAATCCCGTACGTATTCGGCATTTGCGGCCACGGGAACATCGGCTTGCTCGATGGGCTGTATGAAGTCCGCGACAAGATCAAACTGGTCTCTCCAAGGCACGAGCAGGTGGCGGGTCATATGGCGGACGGCTATTTCCGCGTGAAGCACCAGCCGGTCGCCACCCTGACTTCTACGGGGCCGGGCTCCGCGAACCTGATCATGTCGATGGCCGTCGCGCAGACGGATTCCTCGGCGATCCTCGCGATCACGGCAAACGTGCCGACCTCGCAATTCAACCGTGGACCGTTCCAGGAACTCAACCGGCACAACCAGGCGGATTTCCCGAACGTGATCCGTCCGGTGGTAAAGCGCAGTTTCCAACCGACGCGTGTGGACATGCTGCCGCTGGCGTTGCGCCAGGCGGTGACGACCATGACCAGCGGGCGGCCCGGTCCGGTCAATGTGGATATCCCGTTCAATCTGTTTCAGGAGGAGGCGGAGGTTGCGCTGGAGCCGGAATGGCATGGTTTCCAGCTGCGCCGCAGCGGCGGCTCGCCCGACGACATCAAGAAAGCCCTGGACATGGTGCTCGCCGCCAAGCGCCCGGTGATATTCATCGGCCACGGAATGACCTTGGCCGAGGGCAGCAAGGAATTGACCGAATTTGCGCACGCGCTGCAGATTCCGGTGATCAGTTCACCCAACGGCATGGGATGCATCGACATGAGCGATCCGCTGTCGCTCGGATTCATCGGCAGGAACGGCGCGTACCCGGCGAACCAGGCCGGCCGACACACCGACCTGGTGCTGGCGATCGGCGCGCGCTTCGACGACCGTTCCTCCTCGTCCTGGATGCCGGGCTATTCCTGGAATTTTCCGCATTCAAAGCTGATACACGTCGATGTCGATCACGCCGAGATCGGGCGCAACTACGCGCCGGATCTGGGCGTGCTCGCGGACGCACGCATTTTCCTCGTGCAGCTGTTGGAAGAATTGTCGCGGCGCAATGTGGACAAGGCGGGGCGGCTGAAGGAATGGAATGCAGACATTGCCAAGTGGCGCGCCGAGTGGGAAGCCTATATCCAGCCGAATTTCGAAATTCATGCTTCGCCGCTGCGGCCGGAGCGCGTCGTCGCCGATTGCCGTGCCGTATTGCCGGACGACGCGATCATCTCGCTGGATTCGGGCATCCACCACAACTGGTTCATGCAGTTCTGGAACGCGCGCCGACCCCAGACCATGCTCAACACCTGGGGGTATTCCGGCATGGGCTTCGGCCCGAGTTCCATACTCGGTGCCAAGCTCGCCGCCCCGGACCGTCCCTGCGTATCGATCTGCGGCGACGGCGGATTCACCATGGTGCCGCACGTGCTTTGCACCGCGGTGGAATACGACATTCCCGCGATCTGGGTGGTATGGAACAATTTTTCCTGGGCCGCGATCCGCGATCTTCAGTACGCGTATTTCGACGGGCGCGAGATCGGCACCGGTTTCTACGAGGGACGGGAAAAGAAAGCCTACAACCCGGACTTCGCGGCATGGGCACGCGCCGCCGGCGTGGAGGGTTTTACGGTTACGAAATCCGAAGATTTCAAGGGTGCGCTTGCGCATGCCGTCGCGCTGAACAAGCCTTGCCTGATCGACGTGCATGTCGATGCCAATATCCGCCCCCCCGGCACCGGCGCCTGGGCTTTGCCGCCGATTCCGCACAAGGAACCGGTATTCGGCGCGAAGTTCGTCTCCGGAAAATAAGCAGAGAGTGCCCAAGATGAGTAAGAAGGAAAAAAGCAAAACAAAGCGCGCGGCGCTTATTCGCAACGTGGTCGACGTGCCATGGCAGGAGTTCCCGGGGCACTTCGGCGGCGCACTGTCCAAAGCGCTGGTGCATCCGGAAACTGCGGGTTCGCGTTTGATCGACTACCGCATCTCCTGCTATCAGCCCATGGCTCATGTCGCGCTGCACACGCACAAGGTGCAGGAGCAGGTGTATCACGTTCTCGAGGGCGAAGGCATGATGGAAATGGGCGGCAAGCGGCAGGTGGTGCGCAAGCACGACGTCATCTACATTCCGCCGGGTGTGGAGCACGGGATTTCCAACACCGGTCTGGCCGATCTCACTTTTATCGTCGCTACGACCCCAGCAGACGACGAGTAGTGCGATGCAAGCCTGCCTGCAAAAAGGCAGGCGCAGGACTTCGGAATGTATCGCCTCGGTTTGTGGTGTACCCTTGATTCTTTATCTCAGACAGCGTTCGCAGAATGCCTGAAAAGCTCGGCTATGTGATGCATGACGAGGATGTGTTCGCGCTAACGGCCAAAGGGCGAAACGAATTGGGCGGGTCGGCGACATCACTCGCGCCGGCGGAACTCGAAGTGCTGGTGTTGATCGACGGAAAATCGACCTTGGCGCAGACGGCGGCACGCGTGCGCAGCATCGGGAAAGAGGCGGCTGCAGGTATTGTGGACCGGCTCTTGCGGCATGAACTGATAGAGATCGCCAAGAATCAGGCCGGCTCGTTCGATCTGGTTGACTTCTTTCAGTCTGCGGAAATATTACCGCCTTCTTCCGCGGCGACGGTCAAGGCGAAAAAAGAAGCTGCCGCCACCGCGACTTTATTGCAGGAGCGTGGCTATTTGGTCCGCATCGCGCGCAGGGCAGGCGCCGAGAAACCTGCGGAGGATCCCCGGACACTCTCCGTATTGGTGGTCGAAGACGAGCAGTACTTGGCCAAACTGCTCAAGTCCGTGCTGGCGAACGAGGGGTTCGACGTGCGAACCGCGAAGAGCCGGGAGGAGATCGTTGCGGAATTGCGCCGGCCGCCACGTCCCGATCTGGTGCTGCTCGATGTCATGCTGCCGGATATCGATGGTTTCGAAGTGCTGCTCAGAATCCGTCAGCATCCGGTGCTTAAGACTGTCCCCGTGGTGATGCTCACTGCGAAAGCGACGCGGGATGCGGTGCTCAAAGGGCTTGCAGGAGGTGCCGATGGGTATATCACCAAGCCTTTCGAAATTCCTGTGCTGGTGAAGGCCGTCAAGGTGGTGCTGGGGCTTTCCAAGGGAGATGAGATACCTGGAGAAGCCCAGGATCCGTGGGCCGGATAGTCGACGTATCCGCAATGGCGCAGCATCGCAGGTACGACAGCAGTCCGTGCCAGAGTGAATAAAAAGGGATCGACGACCCGTGGACGATGACGATCTTGAACGCATGATCGGGCGACTCAGCGCCGAGTATGCAGAGCAACTGCCGGATACGTTGGCGCAGATGGAAGATCTCTGGCGGTGTGTCGTCGCCGCTGAAATACCGTCGCTGCGGCTGTCTGAGCTTGTCCGGATGGCTCACAGCATCTCCGGTTCAGGTGCGACTTTTGGGCTCCCACAGGTGAGCAAGACCGCGCGCGAGCTTGAGCTTTTCATAGAACAGTTGGCCGAAAGCGACCGGCAGCCTGGTCCCGCCGAGCAGGAAGCGGTGGCTGCGTTGCTCGCCGCACTCAGGCGCGCCGCTACTCAAAGCTAGGGCTGAACCTTGTTCCCATTCCTGCGCTTTTCCTTCAGCACCAAGGTCGCCTTGGCCCTTTGTATAGGCCTGGGCACCCTGGCTTTACTGGGCGCGTTGGGCTATTACGGCGCCGGCGAGTTTTCCAGGACGGGTCAAGAGATGCGGCGCCAGCTGATAGTCCAGGCAGATCTGGAGAGGGTGCGCCAGGACGTCGATAAAGCGGAAATGGCGCAACTTCGCTTTCAACTGAGTGGAAACCACGCCGATGATGTCGAGTTCGGCCAAATCTCCTTACGCATCGCTGGCGAAGTTGAAGTCATACGCGGAAAGTTGCGGGCGCCGGATCAGAAAGTTCGAATCGATCAACTCACACAAGCTGTACAAACCCGCTTCGATCTGCTCGCCGAAGCAATGCACAGGCGCAGATCCGGCAACTCGGCCAATGAGTTGCTGCTTGGCGAACCCACCGTTGCAGTCGGAAAGGAGGTCCAGGAACTTATTAATGCGATTGGCGCGCGTCAATTGCAGCTGGTTGTAGAGAACGCAGCGCGGGTAGAGAATCAGGTCGGGCAGCTGTTGTGGTGGGCGGTTTGGGGTGCCGCTTTCGCGGTCGTGCTGCTGATCTGGAGCATTTACGTCATCGTTCGCTACGAACGGGACCGCCGGCGTGCCGAGGGCGAGCTTGCAAACGCACGGGAGCGGCTCAGTCTTGCGCTCGAAGGGTCGATGAGCGCGGCATGGGATTGGAATATTCCGCTGAACGCGATCTATCTCAGTGCGGGCTGGTCGAAGCTAGTGGGCACGGAACCGAAGGAGACTACGGTAACGCCCGAGGCGCTGTCCGCTCTGGTCCATGTCGAGGACATTGAACGTGTGCAGTCGGCTCTCAAAGCCACGCTGGGCGGTACCGCGTCCGATTACCGCGTGGAACACCGCGTCAGACGAGCGGACGGCAAATGGATGTGGATTCTGAGTCGCGGCAGGGTTGTGGAGCGTGACAAAGGAGGCCGTGCGCGGCGTATCACCGGCACGAATCAGGACGTAACCGAGCGCAAAGCCATAGAACTCGAGCTGCAAGAACATGACCTGCAGCTGCAGCTCGCGCTCGCGGCAGCGGGCATGGTGAGATGGGATTGGGATGTCATTGCCGACGAATTCGTCTGGCCGGAGGATCCCGCGCGATTGGTGGGTCCAGCTTCGCGCGACGGCCATATGAGCCTTCAGGACATGGTTCATCCGGAAGACCTGGTCCAATTCATTCGCGTACTAGACCGGACTATCCAGACCGGTGAACCTTACAAGGACGAATACCGCGTCACGCGCACCGACGGGACCATCGTCTGGATATCGGCACGCGGCTACATCGTGCGCGCCACCGACGGTAAGGTCGCGCGCGTGGTCGGCGTTGCCCAGGACGTGTCGGAAGTCAAGCATGCGGAACAGGCGCTGCGCGCGAGCGAACAGGAACTGCGGCTGATCACGGATTCCGTGCCGGCATTCATCGGCTATACGGACGCCAAGGAAAATATTCAGTTTTGCAACCGGGCCGTGGCAGCGTTTGTGGGCGAGCAGCCGCAGGACCTGATCGGACGTTCATTGCACCAACTTTACGGCGAGGACGTCTACGCAACGCTGCAACCTTACGTGAAGCGCGCTCTGGCAGGCGAAAAGGTCCAGTTCCAGCGCAGACAGACGAGGCGCGACGGCGGCGTGACCGAGCTCGATGCGACCTACATTCCGCGGCGTGGTGCGCTAGGTGAGGTTGAAGGTTTTTATTGGCTTGCCACCGACATCACCGAACTCAAGCGCCTGGACCGGTTGAAAAGCGAGTTTGTCTCCACCGTGAGCCACGAACTGCGCACGCCGCTCACCTCCATCCGCGGCTCACTGGGAATTCTCGCCGGCGGCGTGGCTGGCCCGTTGAGCGACAAGGTCAAGGGCTTCATTGATATCGCCAAGGACAACTGCGAGCGCCTGATACGCCTGATCAACGACATTCTCGACATGGAGAAAATCGAGTCCGGCAAGATGACCTTTCAGCTGCAGGTGCTGGACCTCATGCAGTTGATCGAACAGACGGTGAAGGCGAACGAGGGCTTCGCCGCGCAGCACAAGGTGCGGTTGCAGATCATTTCGGCCCGGCCCGGCGCCAAGGTGCACGTCGACGCCGACCGGCTGGCGCAGGTGCTTACCAACCTGATTTCGAACGCCTGCAAGTTTTCCCCGGTCGAGGGCAGCGTGGACATCACCGTGAGCGGGCACGACGAACGGTGTTTTGTCGGCGTGGTCGATCACGGACCGGGCATTTCCGAGGAGTTCCGCAAGCGCATCTTCCAGAAATTCTCGCAGGAGGATTCCTCCGACATGCGGCAGAAGGGCGGCACCGGCCTGGGCCTGTCCATCTCCAAGGCGATCATCGAAGGACTGGGCGGGGAGATCGGCTTCGAGACCGAGGTCGGCGGGGGCAGCACTTTTTACTTCTATCTGCCGCAATGGCGTGAAGCGGAGGCGCAAGTGGCGGCCGTGCCCGTCGCCCGCGCGCGGCTGCTGGTTTGCGAGTATGACGCCGAGGCCGGTAGGAGGCTGCAGGCGATGGCGGTCAAGGCGGGCTACGATTCGGACCTGGCCGGCAGTGCGCCGGAGCTGAGGCTGCTGCTGCGTCAGCGGCATTACGTCGCGATGACGCTCGACCTCGACCATTGCGGCCAGGATGCGGCCGCATTGATGCGCGAACTGCGCGCCAGCCCGGAAACGGCCAGCCTGCGGGTGATCGCTCTCTGCGCGGATTGGGAAGAAGGCAAGAAGAAGATCGGAGGCGACAGCCTTGGCGTAGTCGATTGGCTGAGCAAGCCCGTGGATGAGACGCGCCTGGTCACGGCAGTGCAGTCGGTCCGGCGAGCAGGCGGGCGGCCGCGAATACTGCATGTCGAGGACAATGGCGACGTGCGCCACGTGGTTGCCACGATTGCGCGAGACATCGCGGATTTCGAAGCGGCGGGCTCGGTTGCAGAGGCGCGCCTCAGGCTGGCACGCGAGAATTTCGACTTGGTGCTGCTCGATCTCGGGCTGCCGGACGGGTCCGGCTGGGAACTCCTGCCGATCATCAACGGACTCGTGCCGCCGGTTCGCGTGGTGATATTCTCGGCGCAGGACGCGGTGCACGGCAGCAAACGTCCGCCGTGCGCATTTCTGGTGAAGTCACAGACGACGGATGAGCACCTGATCGAGGTCATCAGGGAAGCGGTAAATACGGCGGAATGAGGACAAGGAGCGGCTATGCCCAAGGAACTCAAGCGCATACTTTACGTCGAGGATGAACCGAGTATCCAGACCATCGCGGTCACCGTGCTCGAGGCCGTAGGCGGATTCACCGTGATCGCCTGCAACTCGGGCAAGCAGGCGCTCGAAGCTGCGCCGGACGCAAATGCTGACCTGATCCTGCTCGACGTGATGATGCCGGAAATGGACGGGCCGGCGACGCTGGACGCGTTGCGCAATATTCCGCAGACGGCGCAGACTCCGGTAATTTTTATGACTGCAAAAGTGCAGGCGAGCGAAATCGCGCACTACAAGAGCCTGGGTGCAATCGACGTCATTGCGAAGCCGTTTGACCCGATGACGCTGTCGGCGCAAATCGGCGAGCTCTGGCGACAAACTGCAATCTGATTCAGGCGGGATGTCGGCTGCCGGTACACCTCCTCAGGCGCGCGCCTCTCGTCGATTGCCCAATGCGCCTATAATTTCAGCAGCGGTGAGCATTTCCGCATTCGCCCGCCTATGCTTATGACAAACGCGCATCCGCCAGAGCAAAAGACAATACTTGTCGTCGAAGATGACGATCACATAGCCAAGCTGATTGAGTTTTGCCTGGCGCGGGAAGGCTTCCTGGTCCGCCGGGCGGCCGATGGCGAACAGGCGTTAAAGGAATTCGATCGAGCGCAGGCGGACGCCCTGGTAATCATGGATGTCATGATGCCCTACCGCAACGGCTACGAACTGCTTGCCGACCTGCGCGATCGGCCCGCATGGCGCCAGGTGCCCGTGATCATGCTTACCAGTCGGGGGAAGGAGGAGGACGTGGTGCAGGGGCTGAACCTGGGCGCAAGCGACTATTTGACCAAACCCTTCCGCCCGGCTGAACTCGTTGCGCGCGCAATGAAGCTGCTGCGTTCCGCGCCCGAGGCCGGGCAATGAGTCGCAACGCGGGCTTGCGCCTGCGCGCCGCGGTTCTGCTCGGGGCCATAACTGCATCGGCTACTAGCGCTGCCGCATCCGAACCGGTGTCGCTCCCCCCGCCGGACGCATCGCCGGACATCCGCAGCGGTGCGCCTGCAGTCGCACCGCTGCTGCTGCAGTTGGCACCGTCGCTGGGGCGAAACGAGATTGCGCTCGCGCATGCACGCGAAACCTTGAGCAACAACCCGAACGACTGGCAGGACACACAGCTGGAATTGATACACCATTTCGCACCGCGCAAACTGCTGATCGGACGCGCGATCAGTTCGAAGCGCTTTGGCCTCAGCGACGATACGCTAGCGGTAAGCGGCTACTACCCGATGGGCGAGCGCACCACCGGCTATGCGGAAGTGACGACAAGCAGTACGCATCGGGTTCTCCCGCGTGATTCAATCCATCTGCAATTGGCGCAATCGCTGTCGCGGGGTTGGGGTTTGATCGGCGGGCTGCGCCGCGTAACGTATAACACCACGGTGGTCGAGATCGCCGACCTGACGCTGGAGCGCTACTTCTCCGACTACCGTATTGCATTCACTGTCTATCCAAGCCGCTCGCGCACCGCAGGGAACGCGAGCAGTTTTCGGCTGCAATTCAGCCGCTACTACGGCGAGGAAAACAACATCCAGCTGATGGCGGTAAGCGGTACCGAGGCGGACAAACCCTCTGAATTAGACCGAGTTATCGCCACCCCCGTGCGCGGTATTGCCCTGTTCGGGCGGCACTGGCTGACGCGCGACTGGGGACTGGGCTACGGCGCCGGCTACACCAAGCAGGGCGACAGCAGGCGGCGCTCCGCGGACGTCGGCCTGCGTTACCGGTTCTAGCTCTGCGGAATGAAGCGGGGCCGCCTATCGTACGGCGCGGGATTGCTGCTCGTGGCGCTGTTCGCCACGCCCGCATGGCCCGACGCACCAGCGGGCGACACTCTCGTCGGGGGCCTGCAACTCGGCTACGCTCCGAGTTCTCCGGAAGCAGCCCCCGGTGTCCAAACCGACGCGCTGCATGCCGGTGGAATGCAACTCAAGCTGGCGCGCGAAATGCGCGACGTATCACCGACCGCGGCGGCAAGCGAAGTCCCGCTGCTGTCGTCGGTGCCATACGGGATACTCATCGCTATCCTGCTGTTCCTGGCGGTGAACATCGTACTTCTGCTGCTGCTCAGCATGGTCATGCGGGTCCGGCGCGAGCGACGGCAGCAGCGGCGCGAGCGCTTCGTCGCGCGCTGGGAGCCGGTGCTGCATGCGCGCATCTCGGGCGATGCCGCGGCACTGCCGCACTTGGCAGCTGCCGAGCGTCTGTTGTTCCTCGGCACGTGGCTGCATATGCTCGGCTATGTGCGCGGCGATGCCGCGGCTTCACTGGTACAGGTGGCGCGCGAACTCGGCCTTTCGCAGTATGCGCTGCGCCTGCTTGAGAGCGGAAGCCCGTGGAAGCGCATCATTGCAATGCGCGCAGTCGCCGCACTGGGCCTGGAGCAGGCCTGCGACACGCTGATGGCCAAGGCCATGCAAAACCGGCCCAGATCCTCGCTCACGGCGGTGCGCGCGCTGCTGCAGATTGATCCGGAGCGGGGATTTGCCGCGCTGGGATATTTGCTGGAACATCAGAAGTGGTCGCCCGCGGCCATGGTCGAGATCGTGCGGGTGGGCGGGAGTCAAGCCGTGCAGAAGCTCGCTGCGCTGGTGCATACGGTTCCGCCAGGGCACGCGAAGCAGATGGTCCGTCTGATCGAATTGCTCGAGGGTCAGGCCGCCTTGCCGGCATTGCGCGAGCGCCTCGTATCCAGCGGCGACGAGGAAGAGATCGCGGCAATCCTGCATTGCCTCGGTCGACTTGGGCAGGGCGAGGACCGCAGCATCGCGCTCGGTTTTCTCGATCACGCGAGCTGGCTGGTGCGCATGCAGGCGGCATTCATGCTGGGGGCGTTCGGCCTGGGCCAGGACGTCGCGCGGCTCGTGCTGTTGCTGCGCGACCGGCAGTGGTGGGTGCGTTACCGCGCCGCACAGTCGCTGTTGCGGCTTGCCGGGGTGGCAACCCTCGCTGCAATGCGCGAGCGCGAACCCGACCCTTACTCGCGTGAAATGCTCGAGCGCGTGCTCGCCGAGGGTCGATGACATGGCTATTCACTACGTGTTCGAAGGCTTCATCTGGTTTCTGTTCGCTTACGTGATCGTGCATGCGCTGGCGCAGATAGCCATCAGCGCATTGACCTACGGCATCATCCGACGCGACATGCAGTTTCGGCGCGTCGAGGTAAACGAATTTCTGCTGACCGGGCTGGAACCACCCATTAGCGTGGTGATTCCGGCGTACAACGAAGAGGCTACCATCGTCACGTCCGTGCGCTCGATGCTGCAGCTGCGCTATTCCGAACACGAGGTCATCGTAGTCAACGACGGTTCGCGCGACGGAACGCTGCGAGAGTTGGTGCAGGCTTTCGATCTGGAAATCTTTCCGCAGGCCTACCATGTGCGCCTGCCAACACAGCAGGTGCGAGGGGTGTATCGCTCCGCTTCGCATCCGAGCCTGCGTGTAGTGGACAAGGAAAATGGCGGCAAGGCCGACGCCATCAACTGCGGCATCAACGCCGCGCGCTATCCCCTGTTCTGCTGTGTGGACGCAGATTCCATCCTCGACCGCGACAGCTTGCTGCACGTGGTGCAACCGTTCATCCACGATGCGCGCACAGTGGCCTGCGGCGGCACGGTGCGACTCGCGAACGGTTGCGACGTAAAAAGCGGAAATCTGCTCAAGGCGGGCTTGCCGGCGAGCTGGCTTGCGCGTTTTCAGATCCTCGAATACCTGCGTGGCTTCCTCTTCGGGCGCATGGGCTGGTCGCGTCCGAACGGACTGCTGATCATCTCCGGCGCATTCGGTCTGATGCACAAGGACACGGTCATCAAGGTGGGCGGCTACCGGCATCAGACCATAGGCGAGGATATGGAACTGATCGTGCGCATGCACCGCCTGTTGAGCAAGAAAGGCCGGCCTTATCGCATCAGTTACGTACCGGAACCGGTCTGCTGGACACAGGCTCCGGAGGATAGCCAGACGCTCAAGAACCAGCGCGTTCGCTGGCAGCGTGGCTTGAGCGAAAGCCTCTGGCTGAACCGCGGGCTGCTGCTGGCGCGTCCTCCGGGGGTGGCTGGATGGATGGCGTTTCCGTACTTCCTGCTGTTCGAATGGGCTGCGCCGCTGCTCGAATTCCTGGGCTATCTCGTGCTTGCCTGGCTGCTCGTTTCCGGTGCGGTTAGCGTGACTATCGGGCTGCTGTTCCTTGCGCTGGCACTTGGTTTCGGGGTGTTGCTTTCCACTGCGGCGCTGCTGCTGGAGGAGTTGTCGTTCCACATCTATCCGCGCAAACGCGACCTGCTGATCCTGTTCGCCTGCAGTGTGCTGGAGAATTTCGGTTATCGGCAGATAAATGTGGTGTGGCGCATTGCCGGCACCTGGCAATGGTTGCGCGGCAAGCAAGGTGGCTGGGGTGTAATGCAACGCAAGGGAATGGAAACGAAAAGGACCTAGGGCGAATTGGTCGGACGTCCCGGCAGATCCCGTTTTTTGGTAGGGCGAATGCCTCAGATTTCCCCTGGGAAGGTTTAGCTGCCGGCATAGGCTTGATCAGTCGAGCAACAGCGTTTCGCCGATCGCCGGAATCGCCAGTGGCGCGTCGGGCAGGTTTGCGCGCTTCCATGTTTCGCGCAGTAGTTGCGGCGGTTCGCGCAGATCCTCGTCGGTCAGCTTGAAAGTTCCCCAGTGCATGGCGATGAAGCGCTTGGCGCCGAGCGCAGAGTACGCGCGCACGGCGTCGACCGGATCCATGTGCTGCCGGCGCATGAACCAGCGCGGCGCGTAGGCGCCGATAGGCAGCATCGCCGCGTGGATCTCGCCGCAGCGCAGGCCAATCTGCTCGAAGCCGTCGAACCAGGCGGTATCGCCCGAGTGGTAGACGCGCAGGCCGCCGCGTTCGATGACATATCCGCCCCACCAGCTGGCGTTGGTATCCAGGAGACCGCGGCGGCTCCAATGCTCAGCCGGAACAAACGTGAGGTTCAAGCCTTCTATTTCTTCCTGTTGCCACCACTGCATCTCTACCACCCGGCGCAAGCCTGCGCGCCCGAATGCACTGCCCAGTCCGCGCGGCACGACGTAGATGACATCGGGTCCGAGCCGCTTGAGCGTGGGTGCGTCCATGTGGTCGCGGTGGTTGTGCGTCACCAGCACCAGGTCGATCTTCGGCAGCGCCGGCCAATCGAGGCCTGGCACCACGTTGCGGGGAATGAAGCCGGCGATCGAAGGCGACATCACCGGGTCGATCAGCGCGCTTTTGCCGCCGAGCTGGATCAAAAACGAGGCATGCCCGATCCAGGTGAGAGCATCCGCAGCGGCATTGCGCAGTGCGCGGCCGTCGTTGGCGACAAGCGGTACCGCTACTCCGGTGCCCGGCGTACGCGGCCACTTTTCGTCGTGCCAGCCCAGTTTCCAGCGCAGGATCCTTGCGATGCCGGAACTGTGGGATTGGCCATCGAGATTGGCGTAGCGCATGTCTGGAATATCTGTTCCGGCCGTCTATCGCGCGCGGTCAGCGCGAAAGAACACGTAGGGTGCGATCGCTATCCAGAGCAGGACGACGGGCCAGACCCTGCCTTGCAAGACGTTGTAGTTGCCGAGCAAGGCCTGCCATGAATGGCCGCCGGCAAAGTGGAAAAACAGAAACTCGAATGCGACCGTAAGGCTCATCCATAGTAGTCCGATGGAAAATGCCTGCCGGGCCGAGACCGGCGGAAAAAGCCATGTAAATCCGCGGATCACGATAGCCAGCAGCAGCACGCTGCTGAGGGTCGAAAGTTGGTGCGCGGCAAGCTCGTCCATGTACTTTCCGTACCAGACATCGCGGATCGCACCGTTGGCCACGGAAACCAGCAGCATTGCGAACCATGCAGCGAGGACCTTCCACATGGCAGCGGGTTCGCGCTTTCGTGCTTCGCCCCCATATCCGCGCACCAGGCGATAGCGGCGCGAGGCAAGATACATGATGCCTTCGGCCGGGATGGAAAGAACAAACGCGGTAACGACGGCCAGGCAGGACCCGACGATGAGCGCGCGCAGGACCAGCAGGGGATAGAAGGATTGCGCCGTCAGCAGGGCGTAGGCGCTCCAGCCCAGGATCGAGGCCAGCAGCAAGGCGAAGAAGATGCCGCGCTCGGCGCGCCCGGCCCATTCGATGTCTTCCTGATTGGCGACGCTGTCTGCCGACTGTGGTGTGCTCATCCCGGCACCATCAATCGAGGGTTCGACGGAAGGTCCCCAGCCCCAGCGCCAGCACTGTTCCCATGAACAGCAGGATGGGCCAGGTGTGTCCCCACATCAATTCGAGTCCGTTGCCCTTCAGCAGAATGCCCCGGACCAGTATCAGGAAATGGGTGAGCGGCAGAACGTTGCCGACGAACTGGGCCCAGTCCGGCATGCCTCGAAACGGAAACATGAAACCCGAGAGCAGCATGGAAGGCAGGAAGAAGAAGAAAGTCATCTGCATTGCCTGCAACTGGTTGCGCGCAATCGAACTGAAGGTAATGCCCAGAGTCAGGTTGGCGCAAATGAACAGCAGCACCACACCGTAGAGCAGGAACAGGTTGCCGAGCATGGGCACCCCGAACACCCAGCGTGCCGCCAGCAGTATCAGGGTCACCTGGATCAGGCCGATGAGTATGTAAGGAACGATCTTGCCGGTCATGACCTCCACCGGCGTTGCCGGTGTGGCCAGCAGGTTTTCAAATGTGCCGCGCTCGCGTTCGCGCGTCATGGCAAGACCCGTCATCAGTATCATGGTCATGGTCAGGATCACGCCCAGCAGGCCGGGAACGATGTTGTAGGCGGTGATGCTCTCGGGGTTGTAGCGGCGATGCACCCGCAGTTCCATCGGCTCCGCGGCCGGGCGTTGCAGTCCCGGCAGGTCCGCTGCGAACACCTCTGCGCCCAGATGGTTCAGCACCGATATGGCGCCACCGACGGCCATCGGGTCGCTGGCATCGGCCTCCACGAGCAGGGTGGGCTTCTTGCCGCGCACCAGGTCGCGGTGAAATCCGACCGGGAAGGTCACGACGAATTGCACTTCACTTCGGTCCAGAAGCCGGTCCGCCTCGCGTTCGTCGACGCTGCCGACGATCTTGAAGTATTCGCTGTTTTTCATCGCAGCCACGTAGGCGCGCGCAAACGGACCGGGATCGGCCATGACGATCGCGGCCGGAAGGTGCTTCGGATCGGAATTGATGGCGAAGCCGAACAGCAGCAGCTGGATGATCGGAATCCCGACGATCATGCCGAAGGTAAGGCGGTCGCGCCTGAGCTGGATGAATTCCTTGATCAGAATGCCGAGCCAGCGGGAGAAGGAGAAGCCGCCCATGCAATCAGCCCTCGAACTGGTCCCGGCTGCCCTGCATCATGTGAATGAACGCGTCCTCCAGAGAGGGAGGGACGGCGGTCATCGTCAGGGACGTGGTGCGCAGGAAGTCTTCGAGACCCGCTTTCAGTTTGGCCCCGTCTTTGCCGCTGATGTGCAGTGTGGCGCCGAAACTCGCCACGAGATCCGCACCCGGCAGTTGGCGCAGGCGCTCGGTCAGGTCTTGCAGGCCGCTGCCACTGATCTGCCAGGTATGCAGGTGCTGGCTGGCGACGACTTCCTCAGCCGTGCCCGAGGCGAGCAGGGTGCCGTAGGCGATGTAGCCGAGGCGGTGGCAGCGCTCGGCCTCGTCCATGTAGTGGGTGGATACCAGCACGGTGATGCCGGCGGCGGAGAGACGATGTATCTCTTCCCAGAAGTCGCGCCGTGCCTTGGGATCGACCCCGGCGGTGGGTTCGTCGAGCAGCAGCAATTTCGGCTTGTGCAGCAGACAGGCGGCCAGTGCGAGTCGCTGTTTCCAGCCGCCGGAAAGCGTGCCGGCCAATTGATCGCGGCGTCCGGAGAGGCCGAGACCGTCGAGCGCCCGGGTGACCGTCGACTTGCGCTCCTTCATTCCGAACATGCGCGCGACGAAATCCAGGTTCTCGCTGATGGTGAGATCGTCCCAGAGGGAGAACTTCTGTGTCATATAACCCACCTGGCGCTTGATTGTCGCGCTTTGCGTGAGCACATCCAGCCCGAGACAGGTGCCGCGACCGCTGTCGGGCGTGAGCAGGCCGCAAAGCATGCGAATCGACGTCGTCTTGCCGCTGCCATTGGGTCCGAGAAAACCGAATATCTCTCCCTGACGCACCTGCAGCGCGAGATCTTTCACGACATGTTTGTTGCCGAACTGCTTGTTGATGCCGGCTACATCGATGACGAGCGGGGCTACGGCCATCTCAGCGCCCTGTCAGCTGCACGTCGACGGGCAGGCCGGGACGCAGCGTCGCAGCCTGTTCGGGCGAGGGCGCGGCCTCGACCCGGAACACGAGCTTTTCCCGGCTGCTGCGGCTATAGATTACCGGCGGCGTGTATTCGGCCTGGGGGGCGATGAAGTCGACGGTTCCACGCACGGGTGCAACGCAGCCGTCGCAGCGGGCTTCGATGATGCTGCCGATGCGGATAGTCGCGACCATCGCCTCCGGGACGAAAAAGCGGATGCGCCGCAGATTGTCGGGCAGCAGGCTTGCGACGGCTTGTCCCGCGGGTACCCATTCGCCGCGGCGGTAGTAGGTATCGGCGATTTCGCCGGCGGCAGGCGCGGTCACGTTCTTTTTCTCGACTTGCCAGCGCGATTGCGCGACCTGGGCACGCGCGGCGTCGACGTCGGCTGCGGCGGCGCGTATTTCCGGCCCGCGGCCCAGCGTGGCGCGATAGCTCGCCAGCTGCTGCCGCGCCGCATCCACCTGCGCGGTATCACGCGCGCGCGCGGCGCGTATCTCGTCGAGGTGCGCCGCGGAAACAAATCCCTTCTTCGCGAGTTCCTCCTGCTGCCGCAGTTGTCTCTCGGAAAGTTGCTGGGCCGCCTGCGCCGCGCGCAGTTGTGCCTCCATCGCCGCAATCTCGGGTACGCGACGCGGCTGGCCGAGGTTGCGCAGCTTCTCGCTTGCGGCCGTCTGCTGCGCCTCGGCCGCGCGCAGACCTTGTTGCTCGGGTTCGGCCGCGATTGAAAATACCGTGGCGCCCTCGGCTACGCGGCTGCCGCGCGTGCCCGGCAATGTATCCAGATAACCGGCCAGCGGGGCCGCAAGATAGATGTATTCGCCCTCTATGTAGCCCTGATAGCCTGCGTCAGGTTCCTTTTCGCAGCCGGCGAGCAGTGCGCCCAGCAAGGCCGCGGCGAGCAAATCCCGGCACGGAGTGTGATATGTTTTCACCATGAAATCCTTATATCCGACTGGCGCGACATCGTCCGACTACCTCGGCTTGAGAACAGGAACTTACTCGGATCCGAGCTGCAGCCGGCTCGGCTGTCGCTTCTCTATTGCCCATTTGAGCAGCGCTGCCGCGCGATAGATTCCGTGCATGAACTTGCTGTACGGCAGCGTCAGGAACAAGGCCATGACGGTTGCAAGGTGCAGCGCCAGCAGCAAAGCCATGGCGCCGGTGTCGCGCCATGCGAGCAGTGCCATGCCGCTTGCGCTGACCAATAACAGCAGCGCGATGAAGCCGCGGTCCATGGGTTTTTGCCTTGCGTCACCGTGCAGCGGGTGGCGGCTCAGGTTCAGCCACAACAGCCCGGCGGGACCGATCAGCAAACCGATGCCGCCCGCGCCGCCCAGCAGCACCGGCAGGCTCGTCAGGGCGTAGGGTGCATGCCAGTCGAACAAATAGTGGTAAAGCGTGGCGACCGAGGTCGAAGCGAAACACAGCATGAAGCCGTAGAAAGTGAAGTGATGGAAGCGCCGGCGCCACAGTGTGAATTCGTCGTCCGCCTCGTTGCAGCCTTCGCCGTGGCCGCCATCCAGATATTTCATGACGAGCACATCGCGCGTGGCTTCGGTGGCTGCGGCGGGCGGTGCTTCGCGCGCACGGTCGGCAGGCGATACCGCATACCAGAATCTGCGTACGCTCATTCCCATCGCCAGCAGCGCGAACAAGAAGACCGGCGCGAACATGGCCACCATCAGATTGTGCGGAAATACGCGATAGAAGTTTCCCGCCAGCGCTGGCTGCCACAGATTGCCGTTGAGAGCCAGTGCCAGCGCGAGGAACAGCGCGAGGCCCGCGGCCAGCGCGAGCGCAAGCGCGAGGCCGTTGTTCTTGTACAGTTTCCCCAGCGCCGGCGGCCAGGCGTAGTCCGAGTAGGTTTGCAGGCGCACTTTGGCCATGGCCTGCGGCACGTTGACCAAAAATTCATGCGGTGGCGCGTACTGGCAGGCATGCAGGCAGGCGCCGCAGTTGTGGCAAAGGTTTGCCAGGTAGTCGACTTCCGCCTTGCCGAATTCGATCCGTCGGGTCATCGCCGGGAACACTGCGCAAAAGCCCTCGCAGTAGCGGCAGGCGTTGCAGATTTGCATCTGACGGGCGACTTCAGCTACAGCATCGCCAGGCGGTGCGGTGTGTTTCGCGGCCGCGCCGGCTTCGCCTACCAGAGCCTCAAGCGGCTGCATGCATTTTCTCGCGCATGGCCGCAGCCGCAGACTGGGCACCGGCGATGCGCCCGAAAGCTGTACCGATGGTCATGCCGACGCCGGCGGTATAGCCTTTGCCGAGCACGTTGCCGGCCATGATTTCGCCGGCGGCGAACAGGTTGGGGCTCGGTTGTCCCGAAAAATGTACCGCCGCCCGTTCGTCCACTTTTACGCCGAGGTAGGTAAAGGTGATGCCGGGCCTGAGCGGGTAGGCGTAGAAGGGCGCGGTGTCGATCGGGCGCGCCCAGTGGGTCTTCGGCGGCGTCAGGCCGGCGGTGACGCAGTCGTCGAGTGCGGCGTGGTCGAAGGTGCCGCCACGGCAAGCCGCGTTGAAACCGTCGACGGTGCGCGTCAAGGCGGATTCATCGAGTCCCAGTTTGCGCGCGAGTTCCGGCAGGGATTGCGCTTCCAGGGGAGGGAACACCGGGGGCATGAAACGCCCGATCGCCTTGGCATCGATCAGCGAATACGCGATCTGACCGGGCTGGTAGCTGATCAGCCTGCCCCAGATGGCGTAGCGCTTGGGCCAGAAATCCTCGCCTTCGTCGTAGAAACGCTCGGCTTGCCTGTTGACGACGATGCCCAGCGACACGCTGTCCACGCGGGTGCAGATGCCGCCGTCATACAGCGGCGCGCGCGCGTCGATGGCCACACAGTGCGACTGCGTCGGATCGCCGACGGGGTCGGCGCCGGCGTCGATCAGGAACTTCAGCAGCACGCCCATGTTGAAGCGCGTGCCGCGTATCAGGAAATTGTCGGCGACCCATTCGCCCTTGATCTGGCCCCAGGCTTCGCGCATCCATTCGCGGTTCGATTCGAAGCCGCCGCTCGCGACCACGCATGCTTTTGCCGCTATGCGCTCGGCTCCCAGGTGCGCGGCAACGAAACGGCCCCGGTCAAGCTCAAGCCGGTCCACCGGTGCATCGTAGCGGACGTGCACGCCGAGTTCTTCGGCGCTGCGATAGTAGGCGTTGAGCAGCGCCTTGCCGCCGCCTAGAAAAAAGGCGTTGGTGCGCGAGAGTTGCAAGGTGCCGGAGAGCGAGGGCTGGAAGCGCACGCCGTGCCGGCGCATCCAGTCGCGGCAGTGCGAGGAATCGCGAATTGCCAGGCGTGCGAGGCTTTCGCTGGTAATGCCGCCCGTGACCTTTTTCAGGTCCTGCCAGTATTCCTCTTCCGGATAGGAATCGGTAAGCACGTCCTGCGGGGCGTCGTGCATGCAGCGCAGGTTGCGCGTGTGCTGGGAGTTTCCGCCGCGCCACTCGCGCGGGGCGGATTCGAGCATCAGGACGCTGGCGCCGGCTTCGCGTGCCATCAAGGCCGCGCACAGGGCTGCGTTGCCGCCTCCTATCACGATTACGTCGTAATCTCGCTCTGCCATCAGGACGACGCCCGGTTATTCGTCGGATTGCGTTATTGTAGTCGGGTTCGCGCAACAATCTTTCTGCCGCAAAGGCTACCTCAATCCACGGCGGAGGCCATCGTCGTCGTGCGCAACTTTAACGGCGGCGGCCTGGTTTGCGGAACTCGGATATCAACCGGCACGGGAAGCAGTCGCTTGCGCGACGCGCGCGCAGCGCGAACGGAAGCGCGCCAAGGCGCGTTCTCTCCATGCTGCGGGTTCGACCCAGGACGTTTCCGGCCGGGAATGGCATCACCAACCACGCAGATCGACAGACCGGCCTGATTGGCGACGCAGGGATTAGATGGCCTTCAGATCTCCAGCGGAGGTCTTGCCGTCCTGGCCTTTGACCAATTCGTACTGGATTTTCTGGTTTTCGTTCAATGTGGACATTCCTGCTTTCTCAACCGCCGAGATATGCACGAACACGTCTTTTGAGCCGTCGTCCGCCTGAATAAATCCAAAACCCTTGCCTGCGTTGAACCACTTTACTGTTCCAGTAGCCACGGAAATCTCCTGATAGAAATGTAGTCGAATATCAACCCGGGCGTTGGATCAGTCCAAGTCAATGGAAAACAGTCTAAAGCATCGGGCCCCTACTTGCTACCATAGGAGCAGGAAACCCGGAAAATACTTTTTCCCGCGCCAGGGTCTGTTTACCTTCATCGCATGAGACGCATTGCCTCAAAATACGGATGACTGCAAGGCGCGTGACGCCCCGAAGGAAGTCCCCTTGGGGGACGAAGCCAAGGGTGGTTCCCCTGGCGAGGAATCGAGACATCAAGGAGATCATATGAACGCCCCAGACATGAAACAGCCTGCCGCCGAGGCGATACGCCTGCATCCGAACGACAACGTGCTGGTCGCCCGCACCGATCTCGCGCAGGGAAGCAAAATCGCCGAAGAAGGCCTTACCTGCCTCAACCGCATTCCCGCCGGCCACAAGCTCGCGGCACGCGCGATCGCTAAAGGCGAGCCGGTGCTCAAATACAACACGGTGATCGGATTCGCTTCCGCCGAGATCGCGGCCGGAACCCTGCTGCACAGGCTGAACATGGAATTTCGCGAGTTCGACCGCGACTATGCCTACGCCCGCGACTACAAGCCGGTCGACATGGTTCCAGAGGCGGAGCGCGCAACATTCATGGGCATCGTGCGCGAGGATGGCCGCGTGGCGACGCGCAATTTCATCGGCATCGTATCGACGGTAAATTGCTCGGCCACGGTGTCGCACCGCATGGCGGATTGGTTCACGCCGGAAAGGCTGGCCGCATTTCCGAACATCGACGGCGTGGCCGCGTTTACGCATTCGAGCGGTTGCGGCATGGAACTGTCGGGCGAACCAATGGATCTGCTGCGGCGCACGCTCGCGGGCTATATCCGCCATCCGAACATGGCTGCCGTGCTCGTGGTGGGCCTGGGTTGCGAGCGCAACCAGATCAATTCCCTGTTCGACAGCGAGAAACTCAGCAACGGGACCAAGTTGCACAGTTTCATCATGCAGGACACCGGCGGAACGCGTAAAACCATAGAGGCCGGCGTCGCCGCGATCCAGGCGCTGCTGCCCGAGGCAAACCAGGTGAAGCGCGAGCCGGTTCCGGCCAGCCATATCACCGTCGGCCTGCAGTGCGGCGGATCGGACAGTTTTTCCTCGATCACGGCCAATCCCGCACTGGGCGCCGCGATGGACATACTCGTGCGTCACGGCGGCACCGCGGTGCTGTCGGAAACACCGGAGATCTACGGTGTCGAGCACACGCTGACGCGGCGCGCGGTTTCGCGCGAGGTCGGTGAGAAACTGATCGCGCGCATCCGCTGGTGGAAGGACGTGTATGCGCTGGGCAGGGATGTGCAGATCAACGGTGTCGTCAGTCCCGGCAATCAGGCGGGTGGCCTGGCCAATATTCTAGAGAAATCGCTGGGGTCGGCGATGAAAGGCGGCACCGGGCCGCTGATGGAGGTGTACAAGTACGCCGAGCTGGTGAAACAGAGGGGCTTCGTGTTCATGGACACGCCGGGCTACGACCCGGTATCGGCCACCGGCCAGATTGCGGGCGGTGCCAACGTGATCTGCTTTACCACCGGCCGCGGTTCGGCATTCGGCTGCAAGCCGGCACCATCGATCAAGCTTGCCACCAACACGCCGATGTATCGCAAGCTGGAAGAGGACATGGACATCAATTGCGGCCAGATCCTCGACGGCACGGCGAGCATGGATGAAATGGCGGAGCAGATCTTCCAACTCGTCCTGCGCACCGCCTCGGGCGACAAGACGAAGAGCGAGCTGTTCGGCTTGGGTGACCACGAGTTCGTGCCCTGGCAGATCGGCATCACCGGTTGAATCGATCGGTGCGGCTGCTAAAATAGGGGTGGCCCGATCAAGGCCATCCCCGGCAGGAACCGTTCCAACTTTGCCTTTTGAATTCATGCGCTCTGTCAAGGCGGGGCGCACCTTGCGAAAGACCACCCATGGCTGCTATCGATCATCACGTCTTCAATTCCGCATCTTCCGGCGGATTCCGCGTCGTCATCGCGGCAATATTTGCGACGATGGTATTGGCGGCATGCGGCGCGAAGGATGGCGGGCAGGCGGCAGCGCCGCGTGGTGCAATGCCGCCGGCCGAAGTAGGCGTCATCACTGTCGCGCCGCGCACCATCGGCCTGGTCACGGAATTGCCCGGCCGGTTGGAGGCCTCGCGCGTGGCCCAGGTACGCGCACGGGTGGCGGGCATATTGCAGAAACGGCTGTTCCGCGAAGGCAGCGAGGTCAAAGCCGGCCAGCTCCTGTTTGAAATCGACGGCGCACCCTACCGGGCCGCGGCGGCAAGCGCACAAGCCTCGCTTGCGCGCGCGCTGGCAAATCTGACACAGGTAGCGGCCCAGGCCGAGCGCTACAAACCGCTGGTCGAAGCCAATGCCATCAGCAAACAGGAATATGTGAACGCGGTGGCGGCGCAGAAACTGGCCGAAGCCGATGTGGCTGCGGCCAGGGCTGCTGTGCAGACCGCGCAGATCAATCTCGGTTACGCAAGCGTGACCTCGCCGATTGCCGGACGCATCGGCCGTACGCTGGTGACCGAAGGTGCGCTGGTGGGACAGGGCGAGGCGACGCAACTTGCGCTGGTACAGAGGATCGACCCGATGTACGTAAACTTTACGCAATCGACCGGCGAGGTGCTGCGTTTGCGCGAAGCGCTCAGGAGCGGCAAGCTCAAGCGCACACCATCAGGCGGTTCCGCCAGCATCCGTGTCGTTCTGGAGGACGGAAAGGAGTACGCGAAGACCGGAAAGCTTTTGTTCGAAGACCTCAGCGTGGATCCCACGTCCGGCCAGATCATGCTGCGCGCGGAACTGCCCAATCCCGAGGGTGTGCTGCTGCCGGGAATGTACGTGCGCGTACTCATCGAGCAGGCACAGGCGGAAGACGCGATTCAACTGCCGCAGCAGGCGGTCGCCCGCTCGGCGACAGGCGACAGCGTCATGGTGGTGAGCGCCGACGGCAAAGTATCGCCGCGGGCGGTGAAGTTGGGTTCGTCAAAGAACGGCCAGTGGATCGTGCTCGAGGGCCTGAAAGCAGGCGAGCAAGTAATGGTCGACGGTTTTCAGAAGATGCGTCCCGGCGCGCCCGTCAAAGCGGTGCCCTGGCAGCCTGCGACGCCCAACGCGGCGCCCCCCGCCGCTGCCGGCAAGTAAAGGGTCCCGTTCATGGCGCAGTTTTTCATCGATCGTCCCGTTTTCGCCTGGGTCATCGCGCTGTTTATCCTGGTGATGGGCGGTGTGGCAATCACCCAGTTGCCGGTTTCGCAATACCCTTCGGTGGCGCCGCCGTCCATCATCGTTTCGGCCGTCTACCCGGGCGCATCGGCGCAAACGCTCGAGGACAGCGTGATCAGCGTGATCGAGCGCGAAATGAACGGTTCGCCCGGACTCATGTACATGGAGTCGGTGAGCCAGGCCAACGGCGCGGGCGCCATCACACTGAGCTTCGAGCCCGGCACCAGCCCCGATCTGGCGCAGGTGGACGTGCAGAACCGGCTGGCCCGCGCGGCGCCGAGGCTGCCATCGGTCGTTACGCAACAGGGTGTGCGCGTGGACAAATCGCGTTCGAATTTCCTGCTGTTTATCATGCTCTCGTCCGACGACCCGCAGTTCGACCCGATCGGGTTGGGCGACTACGCCTCGCGCACGGTGCTGCCGGAGATCCAGCGCATACCCGGCGTCGGCCAGGCGCAGTTGTTCGGCACCGAACGTGCGATGCGGGTGTGGATCGATCCGGCAAAGTTGCAAGGTTACAACCTGTCCTCGGCGGACGTGGTCGCAGCCATTCGCTCCCAGAACACGCAGGTGTCCTCGGGCACCATAGGCGAATTGCCAAACGTCGCGGGTCAGGGCATTTCCGCGACGGTGGTGGTAAAAGGCCAGCTTAGTTCGACTGAAGAGTTCGGCAACGCGGTGCTGCGCGCGAACACGGACGGCTCCACGGTCCGGCTGCGCGATGTCGCGCGCATCGAGCTGGGCGCCCAGAGTTACGCGACCTCGGCGCGGCTGAACGGCAAGCCCTCCACCGGCATCGGCGTGCAGCTCACGCCCACGGGCAATGCGCTGGCGACCGCGGCGGCCGTGTACAAGCGCATGGACGAACTCGCGAAACTGTTTCCCAAGGGTGTCAAGTTCGCCATACCGTACGACAGTTCGCGCTTCGTCAAGATTTCCATCACGGAGGTGGCCGTGACCCTGTTCGAGGCCGTCGGTCTGGTGTTCCTGGTGATGCTGCTTTTTCTGCAGAATTTCCGCTACACGATTATCCCTACCATCGTGGTGCCGGTCGCGCTGCTCGGTACCTTCGCCGTGCTGCTGGTGCTCGGCTTCTCGATCAATGTACTGACCATGTTCGGCATGGTGCTGGTGATCGGCATCGTGGTGGACGACGCCATCGTGGTGGTCGAAAACGTCGAGCGCATCATGAGCGAGGAAGGCCTGCCGCCCTTGCAGGCGACGCGCAAGGCGATGAAACAGATCTCCGGCGCCATAATCGGCATAACGGTGGCGCTGATTTCGGTGTTCGTGCCACTCGCGTTCTTTTCGGGCTCGATCGGCAACATCTACCGGCAATTTTCCGTCGTGATGGTCGCGTCCATCGGTTTCTCTGCATTCATGGCCTTGTCGCTTACACCCGCCCTGTGCGCGACCTTGCTCAAGCCGGTGGAGGCGGGACACCATCATGCAAAGGCGGGCTTCTTCGGTTGGTTCAACCGTGGTTTTGCGCGCACTGCCAAGGGTTACGAAGGCTGGGTCGCGCGCATACTCAAACGCGCCGGGCGCTTTCTGATCATCTATCTCGCGATCATCCTGGGCGCGGGCTTCCTCTACACGCGCTTGCCGTCATCGTTTCTGCCGAGCGAAGACCAGGGACTCATGCTGGTCAACATTCAGCTGCCGCCGGGCGCGACCAGGGAACGCACGCTCGCGGTGGTCGAGAAAGTCGAAGGCTATATGCTCAAGCAGCCCGAAGTGAAGAGCATGGTCGGCGTGCTCGGATTCAGCTTTTCGGGCCAGGGACAGAATGCGGCGCTGGCATTCATTACGCTGAAGGACTGGGCGGAACGCAAAGGTCCCGCGCACGCGGCCGAGGCCATCGCCGGTAGGGCCTTCGGGGCGCTGATGGGCATCCGCGACGCATTCATCTATCCGCTCAGCCCGCCACCGATTCCCGAATTGGGCACGACATCGGGCTTCAGCTTCCGCCTGCAAGACCGCGGTGGCAACGGGCATGAGGCGTTGCTGGCCGCGCGCAACCAACTGCTGGGCATGGCGGCGCAGAGCAAGGTGCTGACACAGGTGCGCCCGGACGGACTGGAGGATGCGCCGCAACTCGAGTTGAACATCGACCGCGACCGCGCCAATGCGCTCGGCGTGAGTTTCGATGCCATCAACGCCGCCGTATCCACCGCGCTCGGCTCTGCGTACGTCAATGATTTCCCGAACAATGGACGCCTGCAGCGCGTGCTGGTGCAGGCCGACGCGCCGGCGCGCATGCAGCCCGAAGACCTGCTGCGCCTGAATACCACCAACAATCAGGGCAAGGTGGTGCCGCTGTCGGCGTTTGCGTCGACCGCCTGGGTGAGCGGGGCCATGCAAACCGTGCGCTACAACGGCTACCCGGCCATGCGCATCAGCGGAAGCGCGGCGCCCGGCTACAGCACGGGTGCCGCGCTGACCGAGATGGAACAACTGTCGGCCAAGCTTCCGCCGGGCTTCGGCTTCGAATGGACGGGCCAGTCGCGCGAGGAAAAGCTCGCCGGCGCGAAGGCCTTCGTTCTGTACGGCTTCGCGATTCTTGCGGTGTTCCTGTGCCTGGCCGCACTGTACGAAAGCTGGTCTATCCCGCTTTCGGTGCTGCTGGTGGTGCCGCTGGGTGTGCTGGGTGTGCTGCTTGGCGTCACTTTGCGCGGCTACTCCAACGATGTGTACCTCCAGGTGGCGTTGATCACCATCATCGGTCTGTCGGCGAAGAACGCGATTCTGATCATCGAGTTCGCCAAAGACCTGCAGGCCCAGGGCAAGACGGCGGTGGAGGCGGCGCTGGCTGCAGCGCATCTTCGCTTCCGGCCTATCCTGATGACGTCGCTCGCCTTCATCCTTGGCGTGATGCCCATGGTTCTTGCGTCCGGCGCAGGTTCCTCCAGCCAGCGCGTTCTTGGTACCGGCGTCGTGGGCGGCATGATCACCGCGGTGACGCTCGCCGTGTTCTTCGTGCCGGTGTTCTTCGTCGTCGTGCGCAGCTTTTTCAAGGGCAGCGAGCGCCAGCGCCGCAAGTACGCGCATGAGGACGATGCAGCGGCCGGCGGGGAGGAAGAGAAATGAACCACTCCGACCTCCGCTCGACTGCGACCGGCATCGCGTTGGCGCTCTTTCTGAGCGGCTGCGCGACGATGATTCCAGAATACGAGCGTCCGGCCGCGCCGGTCGCGGCGCACTATCCGGGCGCGCCGGCGGCAACGGAATCCGCCGGCGCGGCGAGCGACATCGAGTGGCAGGCATTGTTTGGAGACCAGCGCCTGAAGCGTTTGATTGAAACCGCGCTGGAGAACAATCGGGATCTGCGCATAGCGGTGCTCAACATCCAGCGCGCGCGCGCGCAGTACCAGGTGCGGCGCGCCGATGAACTGCCCACGGTCGGCATCGGCGCCACCGGTTCGCGCCAGCCCAACGGCAGCGGCGGCATTGCCAGCGTCTACAGCGCCGGCGTGAGCGTCACCGCCTACGAGCTTGATTTCTTCGGCCGTGTGCGCAGCCTGAGCGCGGCGGCGCTGGCGCAGTATCTGGGAACGGAAGAGGCGCGCAAGAATGTGCAGATTGCCTTGATATCCGCAGTGGCAAATGCTTATTTGAATCTGCTCGCCGACGACGAACTGCTCGCGGTGACGCGGCAGGCGCTGGCGACACGCGGGGAGTCGCTCAAACTGACCAGGCTCAAGTTCGATGTCGGCGCGACGTCCGAACTCGACTACCGGCAGGCGGAATCGCTGCTGGAAGGCGCACGTGCCAATCTGGCGCAACTGGAACGCCAGCGCGCACTCGACGAAAATGCGCTGGTCCTGCTGCTCGGCCAGTCGCTTCCGGACAATCTGCCGCAAGGCGCTGGCCTCGCCAGTCAGGAACTGAACAAGGAACTGCCGGCCGGTGTGCCTTCCGAGGTGCTGGCGCGCCGCCCGGATGTGCGCCAGGCCGAGCAGCAACTGATCGCCGCCAACGCCAATATCGGCGCGGCCCGCGCGGCGTTTTTCCCGAGAATTACCCTGACCGGCAGTGCGGGCACGGCCAGCAGCCAGTTGTCAGGACTGTTCAAGAGCGGTTCTGCAGCCTGGACTTTCATGCCGCAACTATTGTTGCCGATATTCGACTCCGGGCGCAATCAAGCAAATCTGGATGACGCGAAGATCGGCCGCGATATTGCAGTCGCGCAGTATGAAAAGGCGATTCAGCTCGCATTTCGCGAGGTGGCCGATGCACTTGCCGGCCGCGCCACGCTGCGCGAACAGCTGCGTGCGCAGAAGGCGCAGGCGAACGCCGAAGCCGGGCGTTTCAGGCTCGCCGATCTGCGCTATCGCAATGGAGTGGCCAGCTATCTCGATGTGCTCGACGCGCAACGTGCCTTGCTCTCCGCGCAGCAGGCGGTGGTGCAAGTGCAGGTACAGCAGGCGCAGAACCAGGTCGGCTTGTACAAAGTGCTGGGCGGGGGCTGGAAAGCCCCTTGATCCTTTGCGCCCGGTCCGCGGCCCTGCAAGTTCAGCGCCGGCCCAGACGCGATTTCAGTGCCCACTGAACGATGACGGCGACAGCCGTTGCGCCCGCAAAGGAGAGCCCCAAGCCCTGCCGCGGCAACAACAGGGCCAGCGTCATGCAAAAGCTGGTGAACGCGTACAGGCCCCAGATCATGGCCCTGAGCAGCGTCGTGACGAATGCCGGACCGGATGCACGCTGGGAGAACACCGACAGCACGATGGCAAATATGGGAAACACAGCGAACATTCCGCTCCATGCCGGACCGATTGCCGCGGCAAGCGCGGTAACGGCGAGCGTCAATGCGGCGCCGGCGAGCATGCGCAGCGGCAGTTCCCATTTCGGCAGGGTGACACTGGATATGACCGGGTCGGTCACGCGCGGAAACAAGCGCGGCGCGGCGGCGAGGGCGAGCAGGGCGATGGCCAGCGAAATCACCGGAGTCAGCGGCAACCAGGTCAGCAGCAGCGCCGCGCAGCACCAGATCACCAGGCCCGAGAGCAGCGACATCCAGGGAGAATGACGCGCGCAGACGCGCGCGTAGGTGACGACGAAAACAACGATGCCGAGCACGGCTGATAGAGAGACAGTGGTCGCCGCCGCTGCGAATTCGGGGCCTCTTTCCAGAGCGAGCAAGAACATGATCGGACCGGTCAGCACCGGAAAGCCCGCCAGCCAACCCGCAACTTCCGGTCCCCAGCGCCTCCCGGCGAGCGAGATCAGCGCGAGAAACGCCGGAACCAAAAACAGCTTGAGCGCGAGCACGGTCGGAGAGGCGGTTCGTCAGGCTTCGGCCAGAATCAGCGGGACATGCATCTCCGCCGCGCTTACGCCGCCATGCACGCCTTTGGTGAGATAGCGCGATTCCCCCAATATCCAGTCCTTGATGGTGAAATTGTCTTTCATGACCAGCGTGTAGTGGCCGACGCGCTCGGCCAGGCGCGGGTTGGCCGGGCCCAGTCCGAACCAGCCCTGGGCGATCAGATCGCTGCTGCGATAGAGTTCGGCGCAGTGATCGAGACGGGTCTGCACATAGTGCTCGAAAGCCGCGTCCTGTCCGGGCTGGACATAGCAATAGGCGGCGCGGCGCTCTCCGCACAGCGGCAGCATCAGCATCTGCGCGAGTTCCGGATGATCCTCGAGTTCGATGCACGCCGGGGCGGGCGAGTCGATGAAGCCGTGGTCTGCGACCGTCAGTACCAGTGTGTCGCTGCCGGCGATATCGGCCAGGAACCGGGAATAGGCGGCATCGATTTCGCGGAACTTGGCATGCAGTTCCGGACTTGCGCTTCCGTAACTATGCGCAGTATCGTCGAAGGCATAGGTATAGGCGTGGATGAATTGGCGTTCGCTGCCGCCGCGCACAATGGCGGCCACGTTGGCAAGCAGGCCGGACAATTCCTGGTAGGGCCTGCGCTCCGCCAGCCCGCAATGCGCAAGGTTGTAATCGGAATCGATGATGTTGGCAGGCGACACGACATAGCTCTTGGCCGCGAGGCGTTCGAACATGGGTTCGCTCGTGTAGACGCTGCGCGGGTCGATGCCGGCCTTGGACAGCGCTTCGCCGCCGTGGCGCGGGCGAAAGCGCAGCGTCGCCGCAAGACAGCCCAGTTCTCGCAGCCAGGCATGCCAGCCGGTGAGCGCGTGCTGCTGCGGGCCTACGCCTGTAAGAAAACTGCTGATCGCGGTGGCCGTGGTCGAAGGGAATACCGAACTGATGCGTGCCCGAAGCCCGCTGTGCAGCGCGCTGCCTGCGCCGGCGCTGGTGAGGTAGTCATGGCCCAGCCCATCAATGATCAGCAGCACGATATTGCGCGCGCCGGCCAGCGCCTGTGCGGGCAGGGCATTGAGATCCGGATACGCCGCAGCGGCTGCGCACGGCCTCGCGTCGAGCGCGCGCTCGATCGAGCGCATCAGATTGACGATGCTGCCGCCTTGGTAGTCGGGAAGGTGCATGGAAGGATGCTATAAGAAAGCCGGCGTAAGGGCCAGCAAGCTTGCATATTGGTACAAGCTTGAATATTGGCTGTTCCGGCCCCATCTATTCCGAAAATATCCGAAGGAGCCACTATGAACTCGCATTCGTTTGAGACCGGGACGGAAATGTTCGAACACGACGTGCTGGAAGCGTCGAAGAACGTGCCGGTGCTGGTCGATTTCTGGGCACCCTGGTGCGCGCCCTGCCGTGTGCTTAAACCCATCCTGGAGAAGCTGGCGGTGGAATATGAGGGCCGGTTTCAGCTGGCCAAGGTCAATTCGGACGAGCATCCGCAGTTGTCTGCGCGCTTCGGCGTGCGCGGCATCCCCAACGTCAAGGCTTTCGTCGACGGCAAGCTCGTGGACGAATTTACCGGGGCATTGCCGGAGAGCGGCGTGCGCACTTTCATCGACCGGCTGATCCCGACGCCGGGAGAGAAGTTGCGGCGCACGGCACGTACGCTGGTGACTCAGGGCGACTTCGACGAGGCCGAGCGTCACCTGCGCAGTGCGCTTGAACTCGAGCCGGACAATCACGCGCTGCGCCTGGACCTGGTCGAGTTGCTGCTGGCGAAGAACAGTCATGAGGAAGCCGATCAGCTGTTCGCGCCGATACCCGAGCGCGAACGCGACGAGCGGGCGGACCGGCTCTATTCCGTGCTCGCATTGTGGAAAAAAAGCCAGCAGCTCCCGGAGATCGATGAGTTGGAGGCGAAGCTTGCCGCCAATCCGGACGATCTGTCCTCGCGCCTCGCATTGGGCGAGCGCCTGGTTACCGAAAAACGCTTTGAGCCGGCGCTGGCGGCCTTGCTGGACGTTGTGCGCAAGGATCGCGGCGCATTGCGCACCAGCGCGCGCAAGCTGATGGTCGATGTGTTCAATCTCGCAGAAGATCAGCCCGATTTGGTAAGCGAGTATCGCAGATTGCTCGCGGGGGCCCTGTATTAGCCGCAAGCATCGCGCAGTGGGCGCCGGGGTGATTGTTTGACGGAAGTCATGGACTTCCGTGGACGGTTCGGTAACCTAGGTCACATACCTCAAGGAGTCCGGCCGTTAAAATCCACCCCATGATGAATCGAGACATTTCCTTATTGCGCACCGTCTTTGCGGGGGTCGCGCTTGCCTGTGTTTTCACGCCGGTTGCGGCGGCAGGCGATGCGCAGGCGCTGCGCACCTACACGGTGCAGTATCGTGAGGTCGATCAGACCTACGCGGCCGAAGGGGTGGTCGAGGCCGTGAAGCAATCGACCGTGGCCGCGCAGATAGCGGGGCGGGTCGTGGCGGTGAATTTCGATGTCGGCGACCGGGTCAAGAAAGGCCAGGTGATCGTGCGCATTGATCCCGCCGAAGTCAATCAGGCCTACGCTGCAAGCCAGGCTCAGGTTGCGCAGGCCGAAGCGATGTTGCGCAACGCCAAGGCGCAACATGATCGCACGCAAAGGCTGGTGGAGCAGAAATTCATGAGCGCCGCCGCCATGGACAAGGCACAGGCAGATTATCAGGCGGCCAAGGCGCAACTCGAAGTGGCGCGGGCCGGCAGCGGCCAGGCAGCGTCCACCCGAAGCTACGCCACGGTGGTCGCGCCCTATAGCGGCGTCGTATCTGCGCGCCTGGTCGAACTCGGAGAGATGGCGGTACCCGGCAAGCCCTTGATGACCGGATTCGATCCGGGCGAACTGCGCGTGAGCGCAAGCATGCCGCAGCGCGAACTTGATATGGTGCGCAAACTTTCGAGTGCGCGCGTGGATTTCCCGGCGCTGAACAAGAGCGTGCAGGCGTCTAAGGTATCCATCCTTCCGGCGGCAGACGCACAGACCCACACGACGCAGGTGAGGCTGGACCTCCCGGCGGGCATAGAAGGCCTGTATCCGGGCATGTTTGCGCGCACCTATTTTGCCGTCGGCCGGATGAAGAAGCTGCTCATTCCCTCGGCAGCAGTGGCAAAGCGCAGCGAAGTGACCGGCGCCTATGTCGTAGGGGCGAGCGGCGATATCCGTTACCGCCAGTTGCGCCTGGGTGAGGCAACGGCCGGCGACGAAGTGGAAGTGCTTGCAGGCCTTGCGCCGGGGGACAAGGTCGCACTCGACCCGGTTGCGGCATTGGCGGCACTGAAGCGCGGCGGCAAATAGGCAAGGCCGGCGCGACGGGCGGGAATCACCCTCCGTCAGGCAATTCCCGGCCCCTCATTTCATAAAAGCGATCACCGACTCACTATGGGCATTTCAGGACGCATCAGCCAGATTTTCCTGCGCTCGCAGATGACGCCGCTGATCGCGTTGATCGCGATGCTGCTCGGCATATTTGCGGTACTGGTGACGCCGCGCGAGGAAGAGCCGCAGATCAACGTCACCATGGCGAACGTGCTGATCCCGTTCCCCGGCGCGTCGGCCAAGGACGTGGAATCGCTGGTCAGCACGCCCGCTGAACAGGTGCTGTCGCGCATTACCGGCATCGAGCACATCTACTCGGTGACCAAACCCGGCATGGCCGTGCTCACGGTGCAGTTCAAGGTCGGCGAGGATCGCACCCAGGCGCTGGTGCGCCTGTATGACACGATCAATTCGAACCGGGACTGGCCTGCGCCTTCGCTGGGTGTGGGCGAGCCCATTATCAAGCCCATGGGCATAGACGACGTGCCCATCGTCAGTCTGACGCTTTGGACGGCGGATCCCGCGCGCGGCGCCTACCAACTGGAGCAGATCGCGCACGCGGCCGAAATCGAACTGCAACGCGTACCCGGTGTACGCACCGTGGTGACAATCGGCGGCGCACGGCGCGCCGTGCGCGTGCTCCTCGACGTGGAGCGCCTGCATGCCTGGCAGATCACGCCGCAGGATGTGCGCATGGCGCTGATCGGCGCAAACGTGGCCATGCCATCGGGCAGCCTGGTGGACGGGAATCGGGAGACCCTGGTCGAGACGGGACAATTCCTCGACTCCGCCGGGGACGTGAAACGCTTGCTGGTCGGCGCGGCTCAGGGACGGCCGATCTATCTCGAAGACGTGGCCGAAGTGCGCGACGGCCCGGAACTTCCGACGCACTATGTCTGGTACGGCAATGGCGTCGCCGGGGCGGGCAAGGCGCGCGGCGAATTTCCGGCGGTGACGATCGCGGTTGCCAAGAAGCCTGGTGAAAATGCGGTGGATGTGGCTACCCACCTGATCAAGCGCGTGGAGCAGCTCAAAGGCAGCGTGATTCCGGACGGCGTGGAAGTATCGCTCACGCGGAACTACGGACAGACCGCCAACGACAAGGCGGTGAAACTGATCCAGAAGCTGATTTTCGCGACGCTCTCGGTGGTGGTGCTCGTCTGGGCGACGCTGGGACGCCGCGAGGCGGTGATTGTGGGCGCCGCTGTGATTCTGACACTCGCGGCGACACTGTTTGCCTCATGGGCCTGGGGCTTCACCCTCAACCGCGTGTCCTTGTTCGCGCTGATATTTTCCATCGGCATTCTGGTGGATGACGCCATCGTGGTCATCGAGAATATCGCCCGGCACTGGGCGAAGCACGACGGCCGCTCGCGCGCGCAGGCGGCGATCGACGCTGTCGCCGAGGTCGGCAATCCCACCATCGTCGCCACGCTGACCGTGGTGGCGGCGCTGCTGCCGATGCTGTTCGTATCCGGCATGATGGGGCCCTATATGAGTCCGATCCCGGCCAACGCCTCGGCCGCGATGCTGTTCTCGTTCTTCGTCGCCGTCATGATGACGCCGTGGCTGATGATGAAACTCGGCGGCGGTCGCATGG
>JACZJT010000052.1 GCA_014860445.1 Burkholderiales bacterium | reverse complement strand
GCGGGTGGGCGACAGGCCGTTTTTCATAGTCGACACCGGCGGCTTCGAGCCGGTGGCGAAAGACGGCATATTGCACGAGATGGCGAAGCAGACGCTGCAGGCGATCGCCGAAGCCGACGTGATCGTGTTCATGGTCGATGTGCGCCAGGGACTCGCACCCCAGGATCGAAACATTGCGGCGATGTTGCGCAAGACAGGGCGGCAGACGCTGCTAGTCGTGAACAAGGCGGAGGGCATGAATGTCGGCGTGGTCACGGCTGAATTTCACGAACTTGCGCTAGGCCAACCCTACGCAATTTCGGCCGCGCATGGCGAAGGGGTCAATGATCTGGTCGAACTTGCGCTCGCGGGTTTCGAACCTGATTCCGCGGAAGAACAGATCGCCGATCACCCGCGCATCGCGATCATCGGACGTCCGAATGTCGGCAAGTCGACGCTGATCAACAGCCTGCTCGGGGAAAACCGCGTCATTGCGTTCGACCAGCCGGGCACCACGCGAGACAGCATCGAGGTTCCGTTCGAGCGCAACGGCAGGAGCTATACATTGATTGATACGGCCGGCCTGCGGCGTCGCGGCCAGGTGTTCGAGTCGTTGGAGAAATTTTCAGTCATCAAGACACTGCAGTCGGTGGACCAGGCCAACGTGGTGGTGCTGGTGCTCGACGCCCAGGCCGAAATCTCCGATCAGGACGCGCATATCGCGGGTCATGTCGTGGAGAAAGGACGCGCGCTGGTCGTGGCCGTCAACAAATGGGACGGCATGGACGATTATGCGCGCGAGTGCGTCAAGCGCGACCTCGCGCGCAAACTTGGATTCCTCGGATTTGCGCGCATGCATTTCATATCGGCGCTGCAGGGAAGCGGACTGTCGGCGTTGTTGCCATCGATCGACGAGGCCTACCGTGCCGCAATGACCAAGCTGTCCACGCCGCGGCTCACACGCGTGCTGATCGACGCGGTCGAGCGCCAGCAGCCGCCGCGCAAGGGGCTAATCCGGCCAAAGTTGCGCTATGCACACCAGGGCGGCATGAATCCGCCGCTGATCGTGATACACGGCAACGCGCTGAATGCAGTGCCGGAGAGTTACCGGCGCTACCTCGAGGGGCGATTTCGCGAGGAATTCTCGTTGCAGGGAACCCCGCTGAAGGTGCAGTTCAAGACTTCGACCAATCCTTACTTGAAAAAGCAGTGAAACGACCCAATATGCGATTAGATGGTGGAAAATAGTAGTAAAATCAATTACAGTTGCGGTTCAACAACAAAGCTGTGGGAGGCACGATGAGTACTAAAGGGCAGTTGTTACAAGACCCGTTTCTAAACACGCTGCGCAAGGAGCACGTGCCGGTCTCAATCTATCTGGTCAATGGCATCAAGTTGCAAGGCCAGGTCGAATCTTTCGACCAATATGTAGTCTTGCTGAAAAACACCGTCACGCAGATGGTCTACAAGCACGCGATCTCCACCGTCGTGCCGGCGCGCGCGGTCACCATTTCCTACGAAAACCCTGCATCTGACAACTGAGAAACGCCGGCCCGTTGCCGCCGGCGCGCGCGATGGCTGAGCGCCCGGGGCGAAAAAACGCGGCTGTACTGGTCGGTCTGGATTTCGGCGACGAAGGCCATGGCGAGAGCCTGGAGGAACTGCGGCTGCTGGTCGAGAGTTCCGGACTCAAGCCGCTTGCGTTGATCCAGGGCAAGCGTCAGCGGCCGGACTCGGCGCTTTTCGCGGGATCGGGCAAAACCGAGGAGGTCGCGGCCGCGGTGCGCGAACACGGCGCGACCGTCGTGGTGTTCAATCACGAATTGTCTCCGGCTCAACAACGTAACCTCGAAAAAAAGCTGGAGTGCCCGGTTTTGGACCGCACCGGCCTGATTCTCGGCATTTTTGCCCAGCGCGCGCGCAGCCATGAGGGAAAACTGCAGGTGGAACTGGCGCAACTCGAGTACGCTTCCACGCGCCTGGTGCGCGGCTGGACTCACCTCGAACGCCAGCGCGGCGGGGGCGGGTTTCTCGGCGGCATGGGTGAGACCCAGATCGAGATCGACCGGCGCCTGATCGGCAAACGCGTCAAACTACTCAAGGACAAGCTGGTTCAGTTCAAGCGCCGCCGCGACGTGCAGCGCCGGGCGAGGACGCGCGGCGAGGTGCTCTCGGTATCGCTGGTCGGATATACCAATGCCGGCAAGTCGACGCTGTTCAACATGCTTACCCATGCGGGCAGCTACACGGCGGACCAGCTATTTGCCACGCTCGACACTACGACGCGGCGCATGTACCTGGAAGGCGCGGGCAACCTGGTGCTGTCGGACACGGTGGGCTTTATCCGGGATCTGCCGCACGGTCTGGTGGCGTCATTTCGCGCGACTCTGGAGGAAACCGTACATGCCGACCTGCTGCTGCACGTGGTGGACGCTTCGAGCAGCGTACGCGATTCGCAGATCGCCGCTGTCAACGCGGTGCTCGCGGAGATCGGCGCGGACGCGATCCCGCAGATATTGGTGTGGAACAAAATAGACTTGACGCCGCTTATACCGGGTTTGGAGCGTAATGAGTATGGTAAAATCTGCCGTGTCAGCTTGAGCGCGAAAACCGGCGCCGGCCTGGACATTCTCAGAACTGCTCTGGCCGAAGTCGCGGCCGCGAAAAAGTCCGCAGATACCAATCGGGAACTGGAGCATAGTCATAAGGATACGTATGTCACTTAACGACCCGCAATGGGGCAAGAAAGGCGGGAGCAACAATCAGGGCCCGCCGGACCTGGACGAGTTATGGCGCAACTTCAACCAAAAGCTGAACGGCATGTTCGGAAAACGGGGCGGGGGAGGAGGTCCTACTTCGGTCCAGCCGCCAAGCATGCGCCAGATCGGCGGCGGTGCCGGCCTTCTGGTTGCGCTGGTGCTGGTGGTATGGCTGGGCAGCGGCTTCTATACCGTCGACGAGAAAGCGCGCGGTGTGGTGTTCACCTTCGGCAAGTATTCTGAAACCACCAGCCCGGGCTTGCGCTGGCGGATGCCGTTCCCGTTCCAGACGCAGGAAATTGTGAATCTCTCCTCGGTGCGCACCGTGGAGGTCGGTTACCGCAACAACGTCCAGACCAAGGTGCCGAAAGAGTCGATCATGCTCACCGGCGACGAGAACATCATCGATATTCAGTTCGCCGTGCAATACACGCTGAAAGACCCGCTGGATTACCTGTTCAACAACAAGCGGCCCGATGACACCGTGCTGCAGGCGGCCGAAACGGCGTTTCGCGAAGTCGTCGGTGCGAGCAAGATGGACTTCGTGCTCTACGAAGGTCGCGAACAGGTTGCGAACGAAGCGCAGAAATTGATCCAGTCCATTCTGGACCGCTACAAAACCGGCATTCTGATCAGCCGGGTCACCATGCAGAACGCCCAGCCGCCGGAGCAGGTGCAGGCGGCATTCGACGACGCGGTCAAGGCCAAGCAGGACTTGGAGCGGCAGAAAAACGAGGGCCAGGCCTTCAACGATGTGGTGCCGAAGGCCAGGGGCGCGGCTTCGCGCCTTACGGAAGAGGCGCAGGGCTACCGCCAGCGCGTTCTTGCAAACGCGGAAGGCGAGGCCAGTCGCTTCAAGCAGGTGCTTACCGAGTACAACAAGGCGCCGCAGGTAACGCGCAACCGCATGTACATCGAAACGGTGCAGCAGATCATGAGCAGCACCAGCAAGATTCTCCTCGACGCGAAAAGCGCCGGCAACCTGCTCTACCTGCCGCTGGACAAGATCATGCAGATGTCGGGCGGGGCGCTGGCGGGATCGCCGGCATCGGGACAGTCGCTGGTCGAACCGACGTCGAATCCCAATTCCGCGGCGCGCTCGCGCGACGCACTGCGTGACAGACAAAGAGAGAGCCGGCCATGATGAACAACCGCATGGGAGTTCTGCTCGCCTTTGTTCTGGCTGCAGCAGTATTGACCAGTATGACGCTGTTCACGGTGGACCAGCGCGAGCGCGCCATCGTGTTCCAATTGGGCGAAGTGAAAGAGGTCATCACGGTCCCGGGTCTTCATTTCAAGTGGCCGTTCATCCAGAACGTGCGCTACTTCGACGCGCGCATCCTCACGATGGATACGCCGGACGCCGAGCGCTATATCACTTCGGAGAAGAAGAACCTGCTGGTGGATACCTTCGTGAAGTGGCGGATCAACGATGCGCGCCAGTACTACAAGAGTGTCGGTGACGAGGTGCAGGCGCAGACGCGCATTTCGCAGACCGTCAATGCGACGCTGCGCGAGGAGTTCGGCAAGCATACCGTGCAGGAAGTGGTGTCGGAAGATCGCGACGTGATCATGAAGGTCGTGCGCGAGCGCGCCAACCAGGACGCCAAGCAGATCGGTGTCGAGATCATCGACGTGCGCCTGAAGCGCGTCGATCTGCCGCAGGAAGTGAGCGACTCGGTGTACAAACGCATGGACGCAGAGCGAAAAAGCGTGGCCAACCAGCTGCGTTCCGAAGGCTCGGCGGCATCCGAGCGCATCCGCGCCGAGGCCGACAAGGAGCGCGAAGTGATCATCGCGAACGCTTACAAAGAGGCGCAGCGCATCAAGGGCGAGGGCGATGCAAAGGCCGCCGCCGCCTACGCGCAGGCGTACGGACAGGATGCCGAGTTTTACGCTTTTTACCGCAGCCTCGAAGCCTACCGCTCGAGCTTCAAGGACCGCAGTGATGTACTGGTGCTGGAACCCAACTCCGAGTTCTTCAAGTACCTCAAGGGCCCCGGCAAAGCCGGCAAGTAGCGTTCGCGGGGGCGCCTGAGGTGGCAACCACATTCCTCATGGCGTTCGCTTTGATGTTGGTGATCGAGGGCGTGCTGCCGTTTCTATTTCCGGCGCAATGGCGCGAGACGTTTCGCCGCATCACCCAGTTCAGCGACGGGCAGATCCGCTTTTTCGGTCTGACGTCGATGATCGCAGGTCTGTTGCTGTTGTTATTTGCGAAGTGAGGAGCGAAGGGTGCGGAGCGAAACCGAAGGCATGACCGGCGCCTGCGCGCGCGACGCGTGTTTCCCGCACCCCGTATTGTCCCATGCGTAACTGGGTATTGCCCGAATACATCGAGGACATCCTGCCGCCCGAAGCGCGCAGGATCGAGTCCTTGCGCGCGCAGCTGCTCGAACTGTTTCGCGTGCATGGTTACGAGCTGGTCATGCCGCCCCTGCTGGAGTACACCGAGTCCCTGCTGACCGGCACCGGCCACGACATGGACCTGCGCACCTTCAAGCTGGTCGACCAGTTGTCCGGGCGCACCATGGGCCTCAGGGCCGACATTACGCCGCAAGTGGCACGCATCGACGCGCATCTGCTCAACCGCAAGGGCGTGACCAGGCTTTGTTACTGCGGCTCGGTACTGCATACCCTGCCCGCCGGACTGACCTCGACGCGCGAGCCGCTGCAGATCGGTGCGGAGATATACGGGCATGCGGGCATCGAAAGCGACCTCGAAATACAGCGGCTGCTGGAGCAGGCGCTGAAGCTTTGCAAGCTGCCCGGCGTGCGCCTGGACATCGGCCACGTGGCGGTCTTCCGCGCGCTGGCGCAACGCGGCCGTGTCGGAGCGGAACTCGAAGCGGATTTGTTCGCGGCTTTGCAGGCCAAGGATGTATCGGGACTGAAAGTCCTGACCAAGGGCCTGGGCAAGACAACGCGCGCTGCGATTCTGTTGTTGCCGGAACTCTACGGCGGCCGGGACGTGATTGCGCGCGCCAGGCGCGCGCTTCCCAAGCATGCGCAAATCACGCGCGCGCTTGCCGACCTCGACCGGCTGACGGCAATGCAGGAAATACCGGTGAGCATCGATCTCGCCGATCTGCGCGGCTATCATTACCACAGCGGTGCGACGTTCGCGGCGTATTGCGCCAGATTGCCCAATGCGATCGCGCTCGGCGGTCGCTACGACGGCGTCGGCAAGGCTTTCGGACGCGCCCGGCCGGCGACGGGATTCACGCTTTATCTGCTGGACCTGGCGCGTCTTGCGCCGGCCGAACCGGCCGCCGGCTGCGTACGCGCGCCGCGGGTAAGCGATGCCGCACTCGACGCCGCGGTGGCCAGGCTGCGCCGCGCGGGGGAGACGGTGATTCAGGATCTGCCGGGACACGAGGATGCGCGCGAAGATGGGCGCTGCGCGCGAAAGCTGGTCAAGCAGAAAGGCAAATGGCAGGTGAGAAAGATTTAAGGCTGCGTACCGTGGCGGGTCGGAGAGGATGACATCGGTGCGATAATCTGCGGCATACCGAATTTACTTTTTTTGGATCGAGCATGGCAAAGAACGTGGTGGTGATCGGAACCCAGTGGGGTGACGAGGGCAAGGGCAAGGTCGTCGACTGGCTGACCGATCATGCCGATGGCGTGGTGCGCTTTCAGGGCGGACACAACGCCGGTCATACCCTGGTCATCAACGGCAGGAAAACCATTTTGCGGCTGATTCCGTCGGGCATTCTGCGCGACGGCGTTGCCTGCTACATCGGCAACGGGGTTGTGCTTTCGCCATCGGCCCTGCTGCAGGAAATCGACGAACTGGAAACGGCCGGCGTTGCGGTTGCCAGCCGGCTGCGCATCTCCGGCGCGTGTCCGCTGATTCTGCCGTATCACGTCGCCATCGACCAGGCGCGTGAAGTGGCCAAGGGTGCAGACAAGATCGGTACCACGGGACGCGGCATCGGCCCGGCTTACGAGGACAAGGTGGCGCGGCGTGCCATCCGCCTGCAGGACCTGTTCAATCCGCAGCGCTTTGCCGAGAAGCTGCGCGAGGTGCTCGATTTCCACAACTTCGTGCTGCAGCACTATCTCAAGGCCAAGCCCGTCGATTTTCAGCAGACGCACGATGAAACGCTGGCATTCGCAGTGCGCCTGGCGCCGATGGTTGCAGACGTGTCTTCCGAACTGTATCGCGCTTCGGCCGCGGGAAAACATCTGCTGTTCGAGGGCGCGCAGGGTTCGCTCCTGGACGTGGATCACGGCACCTATCCCTTCGTTACCTCGAGCAGCTGCGTGGCCGGCGCCGCGGCTGGCGGGGCCGGGGTCGGCCCGCAGATGCTGCACTATGTGCTGGGCATCGCCAAGGCGTATTCCACGCGCGTAGGCAGCGGGCCGTTTCCGACCGAACTCGAAGACGCGGTCGGCGAACGTCTGCGCAAGGTCGGCAACGAATTCGGCGCGGTCACAGGCAGGCCGCGGCGCTGCGGCTGGTTTGATGCGGCGGTGCTCAAGCGCTCGATACAGATAAACGGCGTCTCCGGCTTGTGCATCACCAAACTGGATGTCCTCGACGGGATGCCGCAGATCAAGCTCGGCGTCGGCTACCGCGTCGGCGGCGCCACCCTGGATATTTTTCCGGCAGGCGCGGACGCGTCCCGCGATTGCGTGCCGATCTACGAGGAAATGCCGGGCTGGACCGAGAGCACGGTAGGCGTAAGCGAATTGGACGCGCTGCCGAAAAATGCACGCGCCTACCTGTCGCGGCTGGAGCAGATTTGCGGCGTGCCGGTGGCCATGATTTCGACCGGGCCTGATCGCAAGGAAACGATCGTCATAAGGCATCCGTTCAACTAACAAGCCGTAAGAAAAATGGTTTTGTTACGGGCTTACTTGGAGGAGCGCGAGGGGAGACGCACCGAAGGACGTCCCCTTGGGGGATATCCCCTCGTATTGTTACAGACCTTGGGCAACGGGGAGCGCAAATGCGGGACGCCGAGGGCAAGCTGCCGCTGAGCCAGTTGCCGCACAAGCAGGGCGCCGGCACGAACCCGATACACCTGCTCGAAGGCGTGCGGGTGCTCGATTTGACCACCTCCATCGCGGGTCCATACGCAACGCTGCTGCTCGCCGATTTCGGCGCCAGTGTGATCAAGGTGGAGCGGCGCGAAGGTGACGACACGCGCGGATGGGGCCCGCCGTTCCTCGCGCAGCAATCCCTTTGGTTCCTTTCGGTCAACCGCAACAAGCGCAGCGTCACCATCGATTTCAGCAAGCCCGAGGGACTCGAGCTGTTGCGCGCGCTGGTGGCGCAACACGACGTCGTTGTCACCAATCAGATCGGGCGCAGCCAGAAGAAGCTCGGCATAGATTACGCGAGCCTGTCGGCGCTTTGTCCCGGGCTAGTGCATGTGTCGATAACCGGCTTCGGCGTGCAGGGCGCGCGCAGCGACCTGCCGAGTTACGATTTGATCGCGGAAGGTTACAGCGGGGTAATGGACTTGACCGGCGAGGCGGGCGCCCCGCCACAGAAAGTCGGAACGCCGGCGGCCGACATGCTCGCTGGCATGGATGCGGCGATGGCGGTCGCCGCCGCACTGTATCGTCGCCGGGTCGACGGCAAGGGCTGCGCAATCGACATCTCCATGGTCGAAAGCATGACGCGCTTCATGGCGCCGCGGCTGGTATCGTTTCTCGGCTCTGGCGAGCTGCCGCGGCGCTCGGGCGCGCGCGACAGCGTGGTGGCGGTCTATCAGACCTTCGAGACCGCGGACGAGCCGCTTACCCTCGGGCTCGGAAACGACGGCATCTGGCGCCGCTTCTGGGCTGCGGTGGGCGAACCCGACTACGGTGCCGAGGCGCGTTTTCGCACCAACAAGGACCGGCGCGACGCGCGCCCCGAGATCGTTCTGCGGATTCAATCGATACTGCGGGAGCGCAAGCGCGATGCATGGCTGGATTTGTTCGCACGTCACCGCATTCCCGCCGGGCCGATCAACCGGCTGGACGAAGTTGCCGCGGACCGCGAGCTGCATGCGCGCGGGATGCTATATTCGGTGCAGGCATTCGATACGGCAATACCGCAGGTGGGCCTGGGCATACGCATTGACGAATCGTCCGAAACCTACCGTTTGCCGCCGCCGGGTCTGGGAGAGCAGACGGACGCGGTCTTGCGCGAACTGCTGGGCCTTGCCGACACGGACATCGAAGCATTGAGAAACCGACAGATCATCTGAGGAAGCCATGGCATACGAGGAAATTCTTTACGCGGAAGACGGGCCGGTCGGAACCATCACGCTCAACCGTCCGGACGACGGCAACATGTTCACGCCGCGCATGTGCCACGAAATACGCGACTGCATCAACGACATCCGGCGCGAGACCCGGACCCGGGTGATCGTGCTCACGGGCTCCGGCGAACGCTTTTTCTGCATCGGCGGGCGCAAGGAAGGGATGGAGAAGACCACGCTTTACGCGGGAACGCTGCCGACGCTGGAGATGTACGAGAGCATAGACCGGCTGCAAAAACCCGTGATCGCATCGGTCAACGGATTCGCAGTCGGCGGCGGCAACGTGCTGCAGATGGTGTGCGATCTCACCATCGCCAAGGAAAGCGCGGTGTTTCGCCAGGTCGGGCCGATGATGGGCAGCTTCGACGCGGGCTATGGCACCTGGTATCTGGAAGATCTGGTCGGCAAGAAGCGCGCGAAGGACATCTGGTACCGCAATCCGAAGATGAGCGCGGCAGAGGCGATGCAGATGGGCCTGATCAACAAGGTGGTGCCCGACGCCGAACTGAAAACCGCCACGCGCGCGATGGCGCTGGAAGTGGCTGAGCGCGGCGCGTTTGCGCTGGCCTCGGTCAAGGCCGCGTTCAACGCGCGCCACGGCGGCGTGGCAGGGCTCGCGCGCATGGCGCACGACCTGCTGTTGCGCGGTTACCTGGAGAGCGACGAGTCGCACGAACTGTCGCAGGCCTTCGGTGAACGGCGCAAGCCCGATACGGACAAGTTCGGTCACTAGTCCGCCGAAGAAGCGTCTACGGTGAGCACGATACTTACGCTGCACGACCCGCAGACCGCGCGCGACTACTATGCGCAGGATTTGTGGCAGCAGGATACGCTGTACTCCCTGTTGCGCGACCATGCCGCCGCGCGGCCCGAGGCCTATGCGCTGCGCGATGCCGTGCACCGGCTCAACTGGAACGAGCTGCTCGCCTGGGTGGACAACGTTGCCGGGGATTTGCACCGGGCGGGCGTAAAACCGGGCCAGCGCGTCTCCGTCTGGACACCGAGCAGGGTCGAGGCCATCGTGATCCTGCTTGCGTGCTCGCGCAACGGTTACGTCTGCAATCCGTCGATGCACCAGAACTACACCACCGGCGAAGTGCTGGAATTGCTCGCCCGTATCGAGTGCGCCGCGCTGGTGGCGCAATCGGGTTATGGTGCCGACGCGGCGCGGCGTGATATTTTCGCCGAAGCGCCCGCGCTTGCGGGTATGCGTCGCGTCTACCGACTTGCGCCGCGCGGGCAAGCGGCGGCGGGTGACGGAGACGATGCGTTTCCAGCGCAAGCGCAGGCGCAGCCGGACGGCCCTGCGCCCGACCTGAATCCGGACAAGATCACCTATCTCGCATTCACCTCCGGCACCACGGGCGCACCCAAGGGCGTGATGCACTCGGACAACACGCTGCTGGCGAACGGACGCGCCATGGTGCAGGACTGGAAGCATAATGCCGACACGGTGCTGCTCAGCTTGAGTCCGACATCGCACCATATCGCCAACGTGGGCCTCGCGCAGGCGCTGGTGGCGGGATTCGAAATGGTGCTGAACGATCTGCCGGCGGGCGCGGATGTGATCGACTGGATCACGCAGACCGGGGCGAGCTATGTCATGGGTGTGCCGACCCATGCGATAGACACGCTTGCACGCATGCGCGCGCGCGGCCTGGAAGCGCTGGGAAGGGTGAAGGTGTTTTACATGGCCGGCGCCACCATACCCAGCGATCTTGCCGCCAGCTTTCTGGCGATCGGCGTCACGCCGCAAAACGTCTACGGCATGACCGAGAACGGATCGCACCAATACACGCTACCCGATGACGATGCCGGGACCATCGTCTCGACCTGCGGACGGGCCTGCAGCGGCTACGAAATCCGCTTGTGGCGTCAGGACGATCGCAACGTGGAGGTCGCCGCCGGCGAAATCGGCGAGATCGGCGGGCGCGGCGCGCTGCTTACGCTGGGTTACTTCGGCAATCAAAGCGCCACCGAGGCGTCGTTCAATGCGCACGGCTGGTTCATGAGCGGCGACCTGGGACGATTCGACGCAAACGGCAATCTGCAGGTGGTTGGGCGCATGAAGGATCTGATCATACGCGGCGGCCACAACATCTACCCGGCCCGCATCGAAGATCTTGCGCATCGTCACCCCGGCGTATCCAAGGCGGTCGCCTTTCCGATTGCGGATGCGCGCCTGGGCGAACGCGTCTGCCTGGCCATCATTCCCAGGACCGATCCGGCCCCGGACGCGCAGGCGATGCTCGCGCACCTCGACGCCGCCGGCCTATCCAAGTACGACATGCCCGAGTATTACCTGGTAATGAACGAATTTCCGATGACCGCTTCGGGCAAGACCTTGAAGCGCGAACTGGTCGCGTGGGCGCGCGAGAGCCGCATACAACCCACTCCGTGCCGCCTGGGCGGAGTCCAAAAAACCGCATAGATACGAAGAGGCCGGCATGAGCGTGAAACTGACGCGGCAAGACGAATTCGCGGTGATCACCCTGGACCGGCAGGAGGCGCTCAATGCGCTTTCAGCAGCCGTCCTGCGCGATTTGGCGCAAGCCTTCGATCAGGTTGCGGTGAGCGACGCACGCGCCCTGATAATTACCGGTGCGGGTGCCAAGGCGTTTTGCGCCGGTGCGGACATCAAGGAATTGACCGGTCGCAGCCTCAGCGAGCAGCGGCGCGACGCCGCCTTCGGACAAGCGGTGCTGGCGCGCCTGGACGATCTGCCTATGTTTTCGGTCGCGGCCATCAACGGCTACGCATTCGGCGGTGGGATGGAACTTGCGCTCGCCTGCACGTTTCGCATCGCCGTCGCGACCGCGAAATTGGGCTTGCCGGAAATCAAGCTGGGACTGATTCCGGGCTACGGCGGAACCCAGCGGCTGCCGCGCACCGTGGGTGAAGCGCGCGCCCTGGAAATGATCATGAGCGGACGCACGCTGGATGCGGAAGAGGCGCTGCGCATCGGCCTGGTGCACCGGGTCGTGGACGCGGATCCGCTGGCCGCCGCGATCGGCTTCGCCCGCGGAATCAGCGGCTTTGGCCTGCCCGCGCTGCGACTCGCGCGCGATGCCGTCAAACGCGCGCTCGACGTACCCCTGCATGAAGGCCTGAAAATCGAGGCGGACCTCAATACGCTTGCGTTCCAGACCGAGGATGCGACCGAGGGCATGAATGCCTTCATGGAAAAGCGCAAACCGCGCTTCCAGGATCGCTGAGCCGCACATGGCAGCTGCAAAGGGTACGGTGGCCGTTACCGGAGCAAACCGGGGCATCGGTGCCGCGATCGCTTTGGCGCTGGCCCGTGAGGGCTACCGCGTCGCATGCCTGACACGCAGCGGGGGATTGCCCGACGCCGGCGGCGACGGCAGTTTGCGTGCACGCCTTGTTTCCTTGCGCTGCGACGTGCTCGACGAGCAGGCTGTGGCCGCCGCACTCGCCGGCGCTGGCGACGGGGAAGGCGGCCTGGTTGGCCTGGTGAACAACGCCGGCCTGCACACGGATGCGAAAAGTGCCGAACTCACGACCGCGGATTACGAGCGTGTGATGGCGATCAATGCGACGGCGGTATTTGCGGTCGCGCGTGCCGCGTATCCGCACCTTGTGCGTTCGGGCGGCGGTTTGGTTGTCAACATCGGTTCATTCTTCGACAAAATGGGCGTCAAGCGCAATCTCGCCTACTGCGCTTCCAAGGCGGCGGTGGGTGCGATCACGCGCTGTCTCGCAGTCGAATGGGCGTCGCAGAACATACGCGTGGTCGATGTCGCGCCCGGCTACATTCTGACGGATCTGAACCGCGACGTGCTGGAAGCCGGGCCGCTGCGTGCTTATCTGGACAAGCGCATTCCGCACGGCGAACCCGGCACCCCGGAGGAAGTCGCACGGCTGGTCGCAGCCCTGTTCCGCGAGGACTTGCGCTTTCTCTCGGGGGAGACGATTTACATCGACGGCGCGCAGGGCATCGCGCATTGAGAAAAGCGAAATCAAATGAATATGCTTGAACGCCTGGACGCCTCGCTCCAACTGCCGGAAGAGGAGCGCATGTTGTTTGCGAGCGTGCAAAATCTTGCGCGCACCCAAATCGCACGGCGTGCAGAACACAACGACCGGAGCGCCGAATTCCCCTGGGAAAACGTAAATGCGATCAACACCCTCGGCCTGAATGCCATGTTCATCCCTGAGGCCTATGGCGGCGCGCCCATGTCCTATCTTGCCTACCTCGCCTGCGTGCGCGAGATCAGCAAGGCGTGCGCCTCCACAGGCATCATCTGGGCCACCACCTTCCACGGCATCAAGCCGGTGATCACCTATGGCAGCGAAGAACAGAAGCGGCGCCTGCTGCCGCGCGTGGCCGCGGGCGGCCTGGTGTCGCTGGTGATCACCGAGGCCGCTGCCGGCAGCGATGCCACCGGCATGAAGACGCGCTTCGCGCAGCAGGGTGAGGATATCGTGGTGACGGGCAGCAAGATATTCATTACCAGCGGCGATATCGCCGACCTGCTGCTGGTGTTCGGAAAATGGGACGGGATAGCCGATGCGAAAGGCGCGATCTCCGCGCTGGTCGTGGAGAAAGGGACACCCGGACTGTCGGTATTGCGCACAGAAGACAAGCTGGGACTGCGCGCGTCCAGCACCGCGGCGCTGTCCTTCGACGGCTGTCGCGTGCCGCGCGCGAACCTGCTGGGCGAGCCCGGCGACGGCCTGAAAATCCTGCTCGCCTCGCTCAATAAATCGCGCCCCAGTGTCGCCGCGCATGCGCTCGGCATCGCACGCGCCGCGTTCGAGGACGCGATCGCGTATATCAACGAGCGGCGCCAGTCGGGACGTCGCATCATCGAGTTTCAGGGCATACAGTTCATGCTCGCGGATCTCGCCTCCGAACTCGCCTTGTGCGAGCGCTGGCTGTGGCACGTCGGCGCTCTGGTAGACGCGGGTGAGGACGACATGGGCATCGAAGCCTCGACGCTGAAGCTGCGCGCGAGCGACCTGGCGATGCGCATGGCAACCGAGGCGGTTCAGTTGTTCGGCGGCTACGGCTACTGCAAGGACTACCGCGTCGAGCGCCTCATGCGCGATGCCAAGATCACCCAGATCTGGGAGGGGACCAACCAGATTCACCGCCAGCTGATCGGTCGCAGCTTCATGAACAAGAAGAGTGCCGCATGACGCAGCCCCTGGCCGGTGTGTGCGTGCTCGATTTCAGCACGCTGTTGCCCGGACCGCTGGCGACGCTGCTGCTCGCGGAGGCGGGCGCGGAAGTCATCAAGATCGAACGCCCCGGTTCGGGCGACGAGATGCGCTCCTATCAGCCGAAATACGGGCCGTCGAGCGTGAATTTCGCGTTGCTCAATCGAAGCAAGCGTTCGGTCGCGATCGACCTGAAGGCGCCGGACGCGGTGGCGAGACTGCAGCGCTTGATAGCGCGCGCGGACGTGGTGGTCGAGCAATTCCGACCGGGGGTGATGGACCGGCTGGGGCTGGGCTACGAGGCGCTGGCAGCAATCAATCCGCGTATCGTCTATTGCGCGATCACCGGCTACGGGCAGAGCGGACCCAAGGCGCAGGTGGCAGCACACGATCTCAATTACATGGCCGAAGCCGGCCTGCTCGGGCTTGCCGCCGGCGCCGACGGCGCACCGGTCGTGCCGCCGGCATTGATCGCCGACATCGCAGGCGGCACTTACCCTGCGATGATCAACATCCTGCTGGCACTGCGTGAGCGCGACGCCACAGGCCGCGGACGCCGCCTCGACGTGGCCATGGCCGACAATCTGTTCACCTTCATGTACTGGGCGCTAGGCAAGGGCCAGGTCGGCGGGGATTGGCCGCGTCCAGGCGGTGAGCTCGTCACCGGAGGGTCGCCGCGCTACCAGATTTACCGCACCAGCGATGGCCGGTATCTCGCCGCAGCACCGCTGGAGCAGAAATTCTGGTCGAACTTCTGCGAGGCGATCATGCTCGACGCGCAGTGGCGCGACGATGCGCGCGACCCGGGCGGAACCCGCGCGGCGGTCGCCCGCTGCATCGCCGCGCGCTCCGCCGCGGACTGGCGCGAGCGGCTTGCCGGCAAGGATGTATGTTGCGCGATTGTCGCCAGCGTTGAAGAAGCGCTCGCCGATGAGCATTTCTGTGAACGCGGCCTGTTTGCGCGGCAACTCATCGCCGGAGATCGTGCCATTACTGCACTGCCCGTGCCCATCGATCCCGCGTTCCGCGGACCGGCGGAGGCGCGCGGCTATCCGGCGCTCGGCTCGGACAATGCGCTCATAGGCGAATGAGCCGCGGTTAGTTGCAAGCCCTCACCAAACAATTGGCTAGCTATTGTTTCGAATCCGACAGGTCGCGATTCATTTTGCAGCTGCTCGGCAATGCCGTTTCGTCCGGCGTAAGACGCAGCACCGTGCCGAATCCATAACCGCTGCCTTCGTTGTCGAATCGCACGCCGGACTTGTCGTCCCCGCTTTTTTCCATGATCGATACGTACAGCGGCTGGATCAGCTGATGGTCTTCGGCGCGCATGCGGGCTTCATGAAAGCCGTTGCGAAAATGCATGCCCTCCAGCGCCTTGGCCACGGCGGCCGCCTCCGTGGTCCCAGCCTTCTCGATTGCCGCAGCCAGCATCTCGATCATGATGTTCATGCGCAAGTGCTGGTAGTCGTATCTGGGCTCCGTATAGCGCCGCCGAAACGCTTGGACAAAGGCGTCCGAAGCGGCGCCGCCCACATTTGGATGCCATTCCGCTACCGCCAGCACGCGGTCTACGCCTGCGATCCCCATCGCGGCCGGCGCGCCGAGTCCGTTGCCGTAAAACGTGTAGAAACGCGCCCCCAACCCGGCGTCGCGAGCTGCCTTGATCAGCAGCGTGAGGTCGCTGCCCCAGTTTCCGGTAATCACGGCGTCGGCGTCGCTTGCGATGATCTTGCTGATATAGACGCCGAAATCCTTGACGCGGCCGATCGGATGCAATTCATCGCCGACGATCGCAATGTCCGGCCTTTTTTCGGTGAGCATCTGTTTCGCGAGCCTGGATACCTCGCGGCCGAAGCTGTAGTCCTGGCCGATGATGTAGACGCGCCGGATGCGTTTGTCGGCCTTCATGGCGTCGGTCAGCGCGTTCATGCGCATGCCGGCATGGGCGTCGAAGCGAAAATGCCAGAAACTGCACTGGGCATTGGTCAGCACCGGGTCGACGGCCGAATAATTCAGATACAGCACACGCTTTGACGGGGTGCGTGCGTTGTTCTTGTCGATTGCGGCAATCAGCGCACCGGCTACTGCAGAACTATTGCCCTGGGTCACGAAGTGAACGCCGTCGTCGGTCAGGCCGCGCAGCATCATCAACGCGTTGTCGGTATTGCCTTTGCTGTCGTAGGTGACCAGTTCGAGCCGGTGTGCGCCGTCCGGCAGCTTGACGCCGCCGCGTGCATTCACGCGTTCGATCGACCACTGCAGATTCCGCTGCACGGCTTCGCCGGCGTTCGCGAACGGGCCGGAAAGCCCTTCTATCATTCCGATGCGCACAGGCGGCGGTTCCGCACCTTCTGCTGCGCCGGCAGAAACAGCCAGCAGCAACAACGTTGCGAAACATGCGAACCTCCAGGGCTCGAAGCTTATCCGTGGCGTGGTCAAATCAATCACCTCCTAGATTTTCGGGTGGATCGCGCGTTGCCCGTGTAGGGCGATGTGGCCATGGTACTGAATTGAGCTGAAGATTAGAAGGTTCTTGGAAGCAATGACCGGCTTGCGGGGGATCGACGGCCTCGTAATCGATGAATTCCAAGCTATGATGCGGCCAAATGAATGGCTTGCGACTTCACCCTCATCCGGCGACGCCGACACCACAAGTCGATGCGCTGCTCGTTGCCTTGTCCTCCGCTGGCGATGGCGGTTTGACTGTGGCGTTCGACTGCCGTTGTCGTGCCGGCTTGCTGAGCTTGCCGGAACTGCGGGGGGCGGAAGCTGCGGATGAACTCTGGCGCCATACCTGCTGCGAACTATTCCTGGGCGTGAGGGGTGATCCCGCTTATCGCGAATTCAATTGGTCGCCGTCGGGGGAATGGGCGATGTATGCGTTTTCCGCCTATCGGGAACGCGTAGCGCACTCCGGGACTGCGACCGTGCTTGCGCCGGCGATAGAATTCGACTCGGAGCCCGGGGGCTGGACGCTGCGCGCGCGAATCGATGCGCTTGCGCTGCCCGAGGTTGCCGCAGCGCAGATCGAAATTGGCGTCGCGGTGGTGTTGGAATCGGCGGAACGGGACTTGAGCTATTGGGCCTTGCGCCATGCGCAGGGGCGGCCGGACTTTCACGATCGCGAGACCTTCGTGCTGCGTCTCGCGGACTTTGCTTAGGAAACGATAGGCATGAAGCTAGGCATAGAGCGTTTGCTGGAAGACCCCGCGCTGATCCGGCGACTCGCGGGCAGGCGTGTGGCGCTGCTCGCCCATCCCGCATCGGTCACGCGCGATCTCACGCACAGCCTGGATGCGCTGGCCGCTCTGCCGGATATCCGCCTTGTCGCGGCGTTCGGGCCGCAGCACGGTCTGCGCGGGGACAAGCAGGACAATATGATCGAGACGCCCGACTTCGTCGACCCGCGCCTGGGTATTCCGGTGTTCAGTCTTTATGGCGAAGTGCGCCGGCCGACGGCGGCGATGATGGCGCAGTTCGACGTGCTGCTGGTCGATCTGCAGGATCTCGGTTGTCGTATCTATACGTTCATTACCACGCTGCGCTACATGCTTGAGGCGGCCGCAACACACGGCAAGGCGGTCTGGGTGCTGGATCGTCCCAATCCCGCAGGCAGGCCGGTCGAGGGCCTGCGATTGCGCCCTGGTTGGGAGAGTTTCGTCGGCGCGGGCCCTATTCCGATGCGCCATGGTCTTACCATGGGTGAACTCGCGCGCTGGTATTGCGCCAAGCTCAAACTCGAAGTCGAACTCGAAGTGGTGCGCATGGACCAGTGGCTGCCCGCGGACGCGCCCGGATACGGCTGGCCTTTGCAGGAGCGCAGCTGGGTCAACCCGAGTCCGAACGCCCCCAATCTGTCGATGGCGCGTTGCTATGCGGGCACGGTCATGCTCGAAGGCACGACGTTGTCCGAGGGCAGGGGTACGACCCGGCCGCTCGAACTCTTCGGGGCGCCCGATATCGATGCCCTTGCGCTGACCGCCGAAATGCAGCAACTGGCGCCGCATTGGCTGGCCGGTTGCCGCTTGCGGCCTTGCTGGTTCGAGCCGACCTTCCACAAACATGCGGGCCAACTCTGCCATGGCCTGCAGCTGCATGTCGACGATGCCGTCCACTACGATCATGCCGCATTCAAGCCCTGGCGTCTGATGGCGCTGGCGTTCAAGTGCCTGCGCCGGATCGAACCGAACTATCAGCTATGGCGTGACTTCGATTATGAATACGAACGCGGCAAGCTTGCAATCGATGTCATCAACGGCAGCGATCTATTGCGGCTCTGGGTCGACGATCCTGCCGCCGATCCGGCCGATCTGGATCGCATGGCCCTGGCCGACGAGACGTCCTGGCGGACAGAACGGAAGCCGTTCCTGCTCTACCGGTAGAGCAGGGTTCGGCTCCTTCGGTAGAACTTATACCAAAGACGCTTCTTTTTTCGCCGTTGCAGTATCGGCCAGCAGTCCAGCAGCGATCAGCGCCTGCCTTATGCGCTCGATTTCCGCCGCGGAGAGCTTCATCAGCGGGGGACGCACCACGGCGCGCGGCAGCCTGCCGAGCAGCACCAGCGCTTCTTTCATGCGGTTGTGCATGTCCACCCAGGGCTCGGTATAGAACACCTCGGCCGTCGGCCAGATTCGGTCGTTCAGCTTGCGCGCGGTGGCGAGGTCGTTTGCCTGCACTGCGCGAAACAGCTGCGCCTGCAGGTCGGCGATGACCGATCCGCTGCCGGAGAGCAGGCCCTTGCAACCGAGCACCAGCGAACTGAGCAGCCAAGCGCTATGCGTGCTGAGGACAACGACTTCCGGCCTGCGCGCCTGCAGCACGCGGATCTGGCGTTCGTGCAGCTGCGGATTCGCGCTCCAGTCCTTGATCGCGCGCACGGTCGGCACGGCGTCCATGATTTTCGTGAGCGTGGTGAGCGGATAGCCCTGGCCGCCTGAGAGCGGGTACTGAAACAGTATCAGCGGCAAGTCGCTCGCATCGGCGATGCGCCTGAAATAATCGACCGCCATCTCCGGGCGCTGGCCAAAGGTGTAGACCCCGGTGGGGAAGACGAGCAGCGCGGACGCGCCGCCTGCATGCGCCATTTTTGCAAGGCGCACCGCTTCGAACGGCCCTTCGCTGTAAATGCCGTTGACGATGGGCAGCTGCACGCCGATTTCGTCCTGCGTGATCGCGAGTACGCGCTGCTGCTCTTCGAAGCTGCAGGATGCGACTTCGGACGCGTGCGCATTGATGGTGATTGCCGAGATGCCCTCGACCGCTGCAATGTCGCGCAGATGCGAGCGGTAGGAAGCCTCGTCGATCGACAGATCCTCATTGAAGGGCAGCAGCGCCGCCGGGATAACGCCGTGCGGAAGATAGTTTTTGTGTCTGGGCATGTCTGCTCCGTGCTAGATGGCGGCCGCTAGTGCGCTGCGCCGGAATAATCCTGTGGAACGCGGCACTCGGCCACGCGCACGCTCTTCATCGGTGCCGGGGTGTTGCGGCTGCGTCCGACGAAGCGCGGCACGCCGTCGGTGACGACAGCGGCCACGGCCGGGATGTCGCCGTTGCGGAGCGCATCGAGCGCATTGTCTTTGGATCCGCCGACGCAGGCATCGAGCAGCACCACGTCGGCATCGCAGCCTGTTTTGATGAATCCCGAGTTGAGGCGGTACACCTTGGCGTTGTTGCCAGTCGCCGCGGCAATCGCCCATTCCACCGGCATGTCGGAAAGGCTGGCGAGATGGCCGATGGTGTAAAGCATGCCCAGAGGCATGATGCCGCTGCCGGTAGGTGTGTCGGTGGCAATCAGAAAACGGTCGAACTGTTTTGCCTTGCGTACCAGGTCGGCGATCAGCAGCGTGGTGCGCAGATTGCCGGCGGTGCACACCTGCAGTGCCATGCTGCTTTCGTTGACCACGCGGGGGAAGTCCGCGTCGGGCATGGCGACCGGTCCGCCGTTTACGTGGAAGGACACGTCGGGCTGAATCGCGAGCAGATGGTCGGCCCAGATGCCCGAGGAACCCGGGATCGACGAGCCGCCCGTGTGCACCATGGTCACCATGCCGTGCTGTTTGGCCCAGGCAATCATGGGACCGTACTCATAAGGCGTTGTCACCGCGCCGAACCCGGCTTTTGCCAACCAAACACCCTTGGCAGCGATCTCCTTGAAATCCGCTTCGGTGAGGCCCGGCTCCATGATGACCGAGCCGGCCCAGACGCGCATGCCGCCGGGTCGATAGTGTTCGAAACATTTCATCGCCGCGACCGCAAGCGCCTTCACGCCCTCCGGATCCTTTGGGCGTCCGGTCACGTGAACTTCGGACGCGCTGATGGCGCTGGTCACGCCGCCGTGCACATAGCTTTCGAGAAAGCCCACGGTCTTCTGCCGCGGCGTGTAGTCGCCGAAGGTGTTGTGCACCTGCGAGTCGATCAGGCCCGGTATCGCGGTGGCGCCCGCGGCGTCGATGATGACGTCGCAGGCAGCGAGTGCCGCGGCGCTTGGAGAACCGACTTCGAGGATTTTGCCGGCGTCCATCAGGATGGCGTCGCCGCTGGCGTAGGGGCTACGCCAATCCCCTGACAGGACGGGCCCGAGATTGACTATCGCTGTTTTCATGCGTCAGACCAGGCCGTCCACGCCCTTGAGTTTGTCGTGGCTGAGCCCGCCGACGCGCGCATTCAGCCGGCCGCGGTTGGCCAGACACAGGATGAGGGCGATTTCGTCGGGCATGGGCGCATCGGGCAGCATCAAGGTCATGCCGTCGTAGTGCGAGCGCACGTAGAGCGCGTCCTTGCAGTTCATCGGAATGTCGATCGGTGTTCCGGCCATGGCCACCTTGGTCATCGACGAAATCCACGCCTTGCCGCCGCCCAATGCATCTCGAAGCGGCACGGCGAAGGCGGTCGTGAGCAGCGCATTGGCGTGTTCCTGCTCGCCTTCGATTCCAACCAGTGCCCCCTTGCCCACGCCTTGGGCGGAGTAGGGGGCCAGGGCCGCTTTCGCCATGGCGGCGAGTTCGTGTCCGAGTGCGGCGCTGGCTTTGATCATCGGGTCTAGGTCCTTCACGTAGCGGCCGGCGTACGGATTGTCGACTACCACCACCGCCGCAACCTTGCGCAGTGGAATGCCCGATTTTTTTCCGGTGTCTGTGCCACGGTCCTCAATAAAGGTGTAAGAGCGCTTGATATGCAGTTTCATGGTCATCCCCTGGGAAACTCAACGATTTTGACTATTCTGACATGGAACGGCAGAATCGGGCATCTCGCGCTAGCCCAGGCAGCCTGTGGATATCAGACCAAGGATGCAGCCGCATGTCCAAACCGGAACTCGTCGTCGCGCCACTCACACCCTTCACCAGCGATCTGAAAATCGACGCTAGCGCACTGAAGCGTGAACTCGATTACGTGATAGAAGACTGCGGCGCGACCATGGTGGTGGCCGCGGGCGTCGAGGCGCAGGAATACACATATTTGAGTCTGGAAGATCGAAAGGAACTGATCCGCCTGACAATAGAATTCGTCGCGGGGCGCCGCCCCGTGATGGTCGGCATCTCCCACCCCTCGTTCAAGACTGCGCTGGAACTCGCGCATTTCGCGCACGAGCTGGGTGCGCATGCGGTGCAGATGCTGGCACCTTTGCGGCCATTCGGCGGGCCGCCCAGTGAGCGCGATTTAGTGGCGTATTTCGAGGCGGTCGCGAATGCGTCACCGCTGCCGATGACGCTCTACCTCAACGCCGGTCCGGGCGCAGACGTATCGATTCCGGCCACGATTGCCATCGCGTCGATCGACAAGGTGCGCTACATCAAGGAGAGCTCGCGCGACCTGTCCAGGGTGTCGCGCCTGATCGTCGAAATCGATCACGCCGGGCACGCCCGCTATTTCACCACGGTGCAGATGCTGCTCGCCACTCTGCAGCTCGGAGGTTCGGGCGCGACCATGCCGCCGCCGGTGGCTGAAATCGCGCGGCAGGTGATCGACGCCTTTGTTGCCGGGAACCACGAGCGCGCGGCGCAGCTTCAGCTCCAGTTCGCCCTGTTTCCTTCGAAATGGATGCACCGCGGCCTGACGGCGACGATGAAGACGGCCATGCGCCTGATCGGGATTCCGGTGGGCGATCTGTATCCACCCTATGTGTCGCTGGACGCCGGCGAAACGGCCGCGCTGGCCGACTATCTCAAGACCACGCAACTTGCAAAAAGGTTGATCCGACATGCTCACACTTAGACGACTCGATGTAGATGAAGCGCAAATCCTGATCGAAGGTGCCGCGGCCAAGGCGCGCGAGATCGGAATTCCGATGTGCATAGCCGTCACGGACGAATCCGGCCATTTGATCAAGTTCGAGCGCATGAACGGGGGCAAGATAAGCAGCATCGCCATCGCCATCGACAAGGCTTCGACCGGTGCGGTCGCACGCAACGGAACACATGTGTACAACCAGTTGTGCGTCCCCGGCAGCCCCACCTTCGGCATTCACATTACGAACGGCGGCCACTTCAGCATCATCGGCGGCGGCCTGCCCGTGTTCGTCGACGGCGAGATCGTGGGCGGGATCGGCGTAAGTTCGGGCACGGCGGAGCAGGACCGGATTTGCGCGGAAGCCGCGATCGCGCATTTCCATGCTGCGAGCGGGAAGAAGGCTTAGAAAGCCCTCGCTACCGCGCGTCCAGTCTTACCGCCCCTTCCAGACGGGTTTTCTCTTGTTGAGAAACGCCTCCATGCCTTCGCGGAAATCCTCGCTCATGTAGCACATGAGCACGAGGTCGCTGCCTTCCTCGGGTTTGGTGCGCAGGCGGAAGATCGCCTCCTTGGTCGCCTGCAAGGTGAGCGGCGCGAGACTTGCGACTTCGCGCACGAGTTCCTCGGCGCGGCGCGCAAGCGCGGCGCCGTCCTCGACCAACTCGCTCACCAGGCCCATTGCCAGCGCTTCATCCGCCTCGATCAGGCGCGCGCGGAAGACCATATCCTTGACCCGCGCCGGACCCAGCAGCGCCGTCAGGCGAGCGTAATTGTTCATCGACAGGCAGTTGCCCAGCGTCTTCGCTACCGGGAAACCATAACGCATGCTGCGAGTGCCGATGCGCAGGTCGCAGCAGGCGGCGATACCCGCGCCGCCGCCGGTGCAGGCGCCGTTGATCGCGGCGATGGTCGGCACGCGGCAGCGCTCGAGCGCCCCCAGCACCCGGTCGATGCGTGATTCGTAGTCGAGCGCGTCCTGCTCCTTGTCGAAGGCGCGGAACTGCGATATGTCGGTACCGGCGGCGAACGCTTTTTCGCCCGCGCCGGTGAGGAGCATCGCGTGTATCGAGCGGTCCTGGTTCGCCTGCTCGCAGATTTCGGCCAGACGGTCGTACATCGCGAAGGTGAGGGCGTTCCTGGCCTGCGGCCGGTTGAAGGTCAGGTAGGCGACGCCGTCGCGCAGTTCATAAAGCAGTTCGTCCATGGCGGAATCCGGAAAGAGTGGGAAGATCGTGATTCTCGCCGAAAAACGCGATCTCCACACGGCTCGCGAAGAGATCTAGGCTTTCCGGAGAGGCACCGCGCGCCGATCGTTGCCTGCGCCCCGTGCGCGTCAGGATGCTTCAGTGTGCGGCCGGTGCCGGCCGACGCAGTGCAAGCATCGTGCAGTCGTCGGCCGGCAGCTTCGAGCCGGTGTGGCTGACCAGCTTTTCGTACACAGAATCAAGGAGGGTGGGCAGCTCGCTTGCCGGGCTGCGGCGCAGCAATTCGAGGCAGCCTTCCTCGGAAAACTGCGTGCCGACCTGGTCCTCCGCCTCCGTCACACCGTCGGTATAGCAGAACAGGGTATCGCCGGTGGCGAGTATGTGCTCCATGCTGGCGTAGTTCCTGCCACTGGCCGCGCCGACCAGCATCCCCTTCGGCAGCGGCAGCAGCGCCACATTGCGGCCGCTGCACACCATCGGCGCGCAGTGCCCGCCGTTGGCGTAAATGAATCTGCCGCTGTGCACGTCGAGAAAACCGCAGAACAGGGTGACAAAGAGGTTCGTGTCGTTGCCGATGCACAAGCGGTCGTTAAGCGTTTCGAGAATCTTTTCCGGCTGCAGCGTATCCATGGCCAGCATGCGCAGCAGGCCGATCACCCGCACCATGAACAGCGCCGCTGCGATGCCGTGGCCCGAAACATCGCCGATGCAGACGAAGAGCGTGCGGCCGTCGACGAAAAACACATCGAACAGATCCCCCCCGACTTTCGAGGCCGGTTCCATGAAACCGCATGCTTCGATGTCCGAACGCCACGGAAACAGCGGCCGCTGCAGCGGCAGCATGCTGGCCTGAAGCTGGCGGGCGACTTCGAGTTCCTTCTTGAGATGAATGAGCTCCAGGCGTTCGCGCTGCAAAGCGAGCGCTTTCGCGTTTGTGCGGCGCATGCGCTCGGTCAGGGTCATCATCAGATTTTCGGCCACGCCGTGCAGCAGCATCAGGCGGCTCCAGAACACCTCGCGATCGAGCCTGAGAACGCGAACGTCCGAGACCGCCGATACCAGCGCCGAGATCGGCTTGCCATCGATGGCTGAGAGCTCGCCTATGCACTCGCCCGGTGAGATGTCGATGGCGGTGTCCGGATTTGCATCCTCCCCCAGTTGGGCGATCAGCCTGCCCGACAGAAGTACGTATACATTGCGGTTGGTCTCGCCGGTGCGCAACAGTGGCGTGCCCGCGGGCAGCAGCAGCACTTCGCAATCGACCAGGATTTCCTCGAGATCGCGCTGATCGGCGTCGCGAAATAGGCTGACCCAGCGAAATTCACTGCTACGCCGTTCGCCGCGTCGCCGCTCTTCGGAGTTTGGGCTGCTCACGCTTCGACGATCGTTGCCGCGATGGAAATGTGCGGACACGGGCAGTTTCATTCCGGCATCCAGCGCGTACCGCAGCTGAGATAGTTGCGCCCATCTTCATGGCGGTAGTGTTGCCAATCGGAGCAGCGACGGATCATCACCAGTCCCAGTCCGCCCGGCGAGGCCTCATCCAGCGATTTCGGCAAACGCTTCTCCGGGACGGTCAGGGGATTGAATGCCACGCCGGCATCCGACACGGTCACGCTCGCCTTGCGTCCGTCCTGGTCAAGGCCGACCTCGAGCAGCAGCCGGATCGGAGCTGAACGCGCCGCCTCGCCACCGTGGGCGATGACGTTCGCCAGTACTTCGTTGACGCAGAGCACGATGCGCTCGACCACCCTTTGCGGTACTTCAAGCTGCCGGCACGCCGTATCCAGCCAGTCCGAAGCGCGCCGCACCTCCGCACTGCTGGCGCCGATCGAGAGTTCCTCGATCCGCGCTGGCGCATACAGCTCCGTGCCCACTGTTCAGGCGACGGCTGCCTTTTCGGCATCGGCGGCGTTCGTGAAAACGGGGATCAATTCGTCAACGCCGGTGGCCTTGAGGCTCAACATCGCGGTCGAGCTCTCGTCTACGACCAGCACCATTTTTCCCCCGCGCTGCTGCACCGCCTTGGCGCTGGTGATCAGTGCGCGTATGCCGATCGACGCGAGCATTTTGACTGCCGACAGGTCGACGATCACGCCTTTTTTCGGCGCTGCAGCGAGTTCCACGAGTTGTGCGGCGATCGAGTCGGTACCCGGCATGTCGAGACGGCCGGAGATCACTATCTGGCGCAGCTGTTCGCCGATGTCGCGATGGCTGATGGACATGATGACGTCACCCTCCCAAGTGTTCGAAATTCACGCCGCGTCAAATGCGCGATATGCGTACAGCCGCGGCGCGTTCGAGTTGCATACTCCGGTGTGCTGGGTTGCGCGCCGCGCCGGTCTGAGCGTGCGTGCGGCTACCCCGCAAATCCGGGATTGCTTATTCGTTGGTGATCGCATATTAAGACAAAACCACCAATTCCACTAGGTGCGGACCGGGTGATGCCAGGGGGGGTGGCTAAGCCGGTCGCGCGATCCATCCGCCTCGCGGTTCGAGGCGCCAGCACGCAATCGGCGCACTCATTGGCATCCGGTTCAGCACCCCGCCGATCCGACGTCAGTCCAGCAGTCGCTCGTCGCGCGGGGCGATTTCGCTGATCAGGTCGTGCACCAGCGCCTTGTTCGAGAGCGGCGCGACGTGCATATCGCCTTCTTTCAGACGCTGGGTGCAGGCATAGACGGCCTTGCCTTCGAGCTCGATCATGCACTCCTTGCACGCGTTCGCGTTGATGCAGGAAAAACGGATGGCGAGGCTCGGATCCAGTTTCGTTCGTATCCAGCGCAGACCGTCGAGCAGCGATTGTCCCGGGGTGAAGGGTACGTCGAAGGTTTCGGTGCGCGCCGGCGCGCCGGGCGTGCCGCGGCGGATATGCAGGCGGGTGGTCTTGGTTGTCATGGCGCGGTCGTGGCGGCCCGCGCCGTCGGCACACACTCAACGTTCAACTCGCCGTCGCACCAGCTCAGGCGCTGGTTCAGGTTCCACTCTGGCAGCATGCCGGGGAAGTCCTCGCGCTGGTGCGCACCACGGCTTTCCTTGCGCTCGATCGCGGCGCGCACCACGCATTGCGCCACCAGCAGCATGTTGCGCAGGTCCAGCCAGTCCAGGCAGACCATGTCATAGGGTGTCGCGCCGGCCGGCAAGGGGCCGAGCGCCTGTTGCATTTGCAGCAGGCGCTGCAGTGCCGCGTCGAGTTTGTCCCCGGTGCGGAACGGGCCGACCTTATCGTCCATCAGTGCCTGCAGTTCGACCAGCAGGGCTGCCGTATTCGGCGTCGCCGCAGCCTGGGCGCGCCGGTTCACCGGCTCCAGCGCCCTGGCCGCGGCCGCTTCGTTCCAGCCGGAGGCAGCGCGCGCCTTCGCACGCGCCGCCGCGCTTGTGCCGGCGCGTTCGCCGAAGACGAAAGCCTCGGTGATGCCATTGCCGGACAGTCGGTTCGCGCCGTTGGCGCCGCCGACGGCCTCGCCCGCAGCGTACAGATTCGGCACGCGCGTTTCCATGGCCGCATTCACGCGCACGCCGCCCATATGATAGTGCGCGATCGGCGCCACTTCGACCGACATTTTGCTCAGGTCGATGTTGTTTTTCGCGAGTCTGTCGATCACCGGTCCGAAAGCCTTGCGCAGATCGGCATCCGGCACGTGGGCGAACGAAAGATACGCGCCGCCGGCCGGGCTGCCGCGGCCCGCCTCCACTTCCTTGTAAATGGCGTAGGTGGCGACATCGCGCGTCAACACATAGTTACCCGATTCGGCCTGGCCGTAGCGATCTGCGAATTCCTCTCCTTCGGCATTGAGCAGGCGCCCACCCAGCTTGTAGCGGAACGGGTCCCACATGATCGGGTCCATGCCGATCATGCGCGGCGCAAGGTGGCCGATGGGAAAGAACTGCACGAACTCCATGTCGACCAGTTCAGCGCCGGCGCGCAGGGCAAGCGCATAGCCGTCCCCGCCCATATTGAGTGATCCGCTGTTGCGCCGGTAAAGCCGCGTTAGCCCGCCGGTCGCGATAATGACGCTCTTCGCCTGCAGCGCCACCGTCTCGCCCGTTAGCAAATGCAGGCCGACCGCTCCAACGGCTTCGCCGCTGCTTACTACGATGTCGGTCACGAGTACGTCGCCGATGCGGCGTATCGCGTCGATGCGGTTGAGTTGCGCGCGCAGCGTGCGCGAAACCGCAGGCCCGGTATTGAGAAAATCGACATAGACGCAGCGCGCCCGGTCGTGTCCCGGCGCATGGACCTGCTTGAGGTGCCCGTCTTCACGCGCCCAGCCGACTTTCCATGCATCCATTTCGCGTATGCGCAGCTCTGCGTTCTCGCAAAGCAACTGTGCCAGAAGCGGATCGCACAATCCGCGCCCCGCCTGCAGGGTGTCCGCCAGATGGTGCTCCCAGTGATCGGGGCATTGCGCGCCCAGCGCCACCGAAACCGTCATTTGCGCCATCACCGTGGCTCCGCCGCGGCCTATCAGACTGCGATCGATCAGCTGTACGCGACAGCCGTCGCGTGCTGCGGCGATTGCGGCATACATGCCCGCGCCGCCGGCGCCGATCACCAGTACGTCGGTTTCAAGTTGAATCATCGGCAGAATCTATCCTGTAGCACTCTGGGGCGATTGATGCGCGGCGCGCCATGACGCCTGCTTTTGATTGCACTCTACCCGGATCCGCGCCTGGCAACAACGACTGGCCGCAAACGCCGCGCGCACCGCTTGTTCTCAGCAAGTCAGCTTCGCTTGCTTGACCACCGGTCGCATTTAATGCAGTATTGTTGGCCAATAAATAAAAAAACTTTCCGGCGCCGTAGGCGGTCATTACAAACATACACCCCACTATCAGTAAAGAGGAGAAATCATGCATAGTCTCAAGAAACTGAGCACGGCGGTTGCTGCGGCGCTGGCATTGGCGCCTGTAACTGTTCTGGCACAGGACGCGGCGCCGGTGAAGATCGGTGTCGTTGCGTTTCTTTCCGGCGCGGCGGCTTCGCCTTTCGGTGTGCCGGCGCGGAACGCGGCCGAGCTCGTGATCGAACTGATGAACGCAGGCAAGGCACCCGCACCGTACAACACGAAGGGTTTCGGGGGTTCCAAAATCGAGACGGTGATTATCGACGAGAGCGGCGGCACGACCACGCAGGTTACCGAGTTCCGCAATCTGGTGCAGCGGCATAACGTCGACATGGTGATCGGCTATATCTCCAGCGGCAGCTGCGTCGGGATCGCGCCGGTTGCGGAAGAACTGAAGAAGCTCACCAATTTCTTCGATTGCGGCACGCCGCGCATATTCGAGGATGCAAGCTACAAGTATGTGTTCCGCACCTCGCCCCATTCGACCATGGACAACGTCGGTGCCGCGATGTACCTGAAAGATGTCAAGCCGAATATGAAGGCGATCGCCGGCATCAACCAGAATTACGCCTGGGGACAGGACTCCTGGGGTGATTTCGAGGCGTCGATGAAACATCTCTTCCCGAAAATAGCAGTCAAGACTTCGCAGATGCCCAAGCTGTTCGCCGGGCAGTACAACGCCGAGATTTCGACGGTGATGGGAGCGAAAGCGGACGTCGTCCACTCCAGTTTCTGGGATGGCGACCTGGAAGCGCTGGTCCTGCAGGCGGCGCCGCGCGGCCTGTTCAAGAAAAGCACCGGCGTGCTGACAGCGGGCGAGACCATCATGGCCAAGCTTGCCAAGCAGATCCCCGACGGCACGATCCTTGGAGCACGCGGCCCATTCGGCCCTTATGCGCCTGACAACGCCTACAGCCGTTGGCTGAAAAAAGAATTTCAGGAGCGCTATCAGGTTTTGCCGACCTATCCTTCATACCAGATGGCGCAGGCGATCATGGGCGTCAAACTGGCGTGGGAAAAAGCACAAGCGGCCAACGGCGGCAAACGCCCGAGCAACGAGCAGGTCGCGGCTGCGCTCGAGCACTCAACGTTCGAAGGCCCGGGCGGCACGGTGAAAATGGCACTAGGTAAAGGCCACCAGGCGATCATGGAAACCGCCTATGGCATGTCCAAAGTCGTTGGTGGCAAGGTAACCGTGACCAAGGTGAAGCGCTATCCGGCGGAAGTTGTGAATCCGCCCGAGGGCGTGAAAGCCGCTGACTGGATCGCCGGCGGCTTCAAGCACTAGACCGAATCGGAAACGGCTGCCCCTGGCGGGCAGCCGTCTTCCTTCAGAATTTCTCAATGGCAGAATTCGTTACCGTCCTAGTAGACGGCATCTTCTACTCGGCCTGGCTGTTCGTGGCCGCCGTGGGCCTGACGCTGATCTACGGCGTGATGAAGATCGTAAACCTCACGCACGGCAGCTTTTACGCGCTCGGCGCGTACGCGGGGGCTTCGTTCACCGGTGCCTGGATCGCGCACGGTTATCCGCCGATGCTGTCCTATGCGGTACTGCTGGCCGCCGCGATCATCATCACACTGGTATTTGCGCCCTTGATCGAGCGCGGCATTCTGCGCTTCATGTATGCCAAGGAAGAGGTGGTGATCCTGCTTATCACCTATTCGCTGTTTCTGATCCTCGAGGACGTGATCAAACTGATCTGGGGCGTCGATCCGTATTTCGTTTCCGAGCCCTATGGGCTGCTCGGCAGCTTCGATGTCGGCGAGATGACCTATCCCACCTATAACCTGATCCTGGTCGGGATCGCGATCGTCTCCGGTAGCGGTCTGACGCTGCTGCTGCAGGGTACGCGTATCGGCAAGCTGCTGCGCACTGTCATCCACGATCCGGAGGTGAGTCGAGCGATGGGGATCAATGTCGATCGCTTCTATCTGGTGACCTTCACCTTCGGTTCGATGCTGGCCGCCATCGGCGGCGCCTTTACTGCGCCCACGGTTTCGGTTGTCCCGGGCCTGGGCGTGGAGATCATCGTGCTGTCCTTTGCCGTGGTCGTGATCGGCGGTCTGGGCAGTCTGCCGGGCGCCGCGCTGGGCGCGGTGATCGTCGGGCTGGTGCGCTCCGCTACGATCCATTACGTGCCGGCGCTGGAGTTATTCGTGATCTACTTCGTTATGGCCATGGTGCTGGCGTTCCGGCCACGCGGCCTGTTCAGTCTCGCCGAGCCGAGGAAGATATGAGCAATATCACGCCTCGCGACCGCACGCTGCCGATGCTCGGCGCAGTTCTGCTTGCGGTGATCGTACTCGGCCCGCTGCTGCCGAAATGGGCGCTGTTCCTGCTCACCATCGCAATCGCCAAAGGCATGGTGTCGCTGGGCCTGATGCTGCAGCTGCGCGCCGGACTGGTTTCGTTCGGGCAGGCGCTCTACTACTGCATCGGCGGGTATACCGCGGGCAGTCTCGGCCGCTTCTTCGATATCAGCGACATGCTGCTGCAGATGATCTGCGGCGCATCGGCCGCCGCCTTCGTCGCCCTCATTCTTGGCTTTCTGCTGGCGCGTTACCGCGGCATTTTCTACGGCCTGCTGAGCATGGCGCTGTCGATGATCCTGTATGGGCTGCTCGCGAAAAGCGAATCGCTGGGCTCGACCGACGGCATCAACATTCTGCCTTCCACCATCTTCGGCATTCGCCCGGTGCAGGAATGGGTGCGCTATGTCGTGCTTGTGACCGGCTGCAGTGTTGCGGCGCTTGCCGCCGCGCTGGTGCAACGCTACCTGAAAACGCCATTGGGCCAATTGTCGCCGGCGATCAAGGACAACGAGATCCGCGTCGAGTACATGGGCGCTTCGGCGCGCAAGGCGATTCACGTCAAGTACGTGATTGCCGCCGCTCTGTCGGGCATAGGCGGTGCGCTGGCGGCCACAGCAGTCGGGCATATCGATCCGGACATGGCGTACTGGACGACATCGGGCGAATTCATATTCATCACCATTCTTGCCGGCACCCGCAGTGTGGCTGCGCCGTTCCTCGGGGCGATTCTTTTCGAGACCATACGCACGGTCGCGTTCGACATCTCGCCCAACACCTGGCAGATGACCCTGGGCATCTCGCTGCTGCTGGTGATTGTGTTTCTGCCGGAGGGACTGTGGTCTTTGTTCAGCCGGCGCAAGGCCGCGTGACATGGCAGTCGTACTCGACGCCCGGGATCTGAACAAGCGCTTCGGCGCCGTGACGGCGGCGAACGGCGTCAGTGCGGCGATCGAACAGGACTCGGTGGTCGGGTTGATCGGCACCAACGGCGCCGGCAAGACCACGTTCATCAACATGATCACGGGTTATATCAAACCCGATACCGGCAGCATCCATTTTCGCGGGCGCGACATCACTGCGCTCGCACCGCGCGAGATCACGCGCGTGGGCATCTGCCGCTCGTTCCAGATACCGCAACTCTACGCATCGCTGAGCGTATTCGAGAACATGATGGTGAGTCTGGGGGTGGTGTTGCGCAACGCCGGGCTGGGCGGATTTTTTTCGCGCGGCCGGCCCAACGTCCCCGGATACGACGCGCCGGCGGAGGAGGTGGCCGAGCGCATACTTGAGCGCTTCGGCCTTGGCGATTACCGCGACAAGAACGCCCAGGTCCTGCCGGGTGGCGTGCGCAAACTGCTCGATATCGCGCTCACCATGGCGGCCAAGCCATCGATCCTGCTGCTGGACGAACCGACCAGCGGCGTCTCCGCCGAGGAGAAATTCGGCATGATGGAGATGGTGATGGCGGCGGTGAAAGCCGAGGGCGCCACCGTGCTGTTCGTCGAGCACGACATGGAAGTGGTGAGCCGCTTTGCCGAGCGCGTGCTTGCCTTCTATGACGGTCGCATTATTGCCGATGCCGCTCCGGAGATCGCGCTTACCGACCCGGAGGTGAAGCGCTACGTGGTCGGCGGTGAGTTGCACCGGATGGACGAACAGAAGGGCGCGGCCAATGCTTAGCGTCGCCAAGCTCAATGTTTCGATACAGTCGGTGCAGATCCTGCGCGAAGTTTCGCTGGAACTGCCCACCGGAACCATGGCCGGCCTGATCGGACGCAACGGTGCCGGCAAGACGACGCTGATGAAAAGCATCATGGGGCTGCTCAAGGTGGCGAGCGGCTCGATCGAGTTCAATGACACCGACCTGGTTGCATCAAAGACACACGCGCGCACCCGGCTGGGCATCGGCTACATGCCGGAAGACCGCCGCCTCATCCCGGATCTGACGGTGGAAGAGAATGTCCTGGTGCCGGCCTGGGCCGCGCATCTCCCGGATGCAGAGGAGCGGCTGGAAAAAGTCTACAAGCTGATTCCGGAACTGCGGGAATTTGCACCGCGCAAGGGCCTGCAACTTTCAGGCGGCCAGCAGAAGCTTGCCGCTTTGGGCCGAGCGCTCATGTGCGGGACGAAATTGCTGCTGCTGGACGAGCCTTTCGAAGGCGTTGCGCCGGCGCTCGCGCAACGGCTGGTCGAGGTCGTCGCGGAACTCAAGCGCGAGGGCATGTCCGTCATCGTTTCCGAGTCGGACCTGCAGCATTCGGAGCGCATGGTCGACCAGATCATCGTCATCGACCGCGGCGTCATCGTTTCGTCGAAATAAGCGACGCGCCGCTCGCGGCAAATCCATCTATGCGCCTATCCGCCGTTTTGCACCCGGTGCTTGGACAATATGAAGTCGGCGTGCGGAATGGCCAGCAGGTCGGCAAGTTTGCGCACCAATTGATCTTCATACATGTCGATGCTGCCGTCGGCCATTGCGACGCGCCACAGCGTTTCCATGAACTGCAATTTCTGGCTGAATGTGCAGCACTTGTTGATCAGCGCCACGGGCTTGAAGTAGGAGGTCAGACGGTTTTCCCGCCGGCCGGCCATTTCGATCATGGTATCGAGGTCTTCATCGCGAACCGAGAACAGCTGCCGCAGCGCCAACGACACGACCTCGCGCTTGCGCTCTGCGTCGGCGGAATTGAGCCGCGCGACCTCCATCAACAGGCTGCAACAGGCGCGTTGCAGGGCGGAAGCCTCACGCTGTGCGACGAGTTCGGGGCTGGGCGCGATCTCATCGACGAAATCGCGGAACTTCGTTATCAGCGCATTGAGCATTCCTGGCGCAAATCCTGGGTTCGGGGAAACGCTATTTGGACTGCGGTGCGGCCGGACAGTTCACCGGAAAGCCGCACCGGCGCGCGCAGGATGCAGCCTTAAGATCGACTTAAGAAAGATTTGAGAAACTACGCATTGTTGGGTAAGGGTGGAATAGAACCGATGAAACAATTCAACATCCGTTTGCGCTCGTGGTCGGGCATATGGCTGACGGTATTCGCGCTGCTCGCCGGCGCTGTTTTCCTGTGGGTTGGACTGGCGCTGGCGATGGCATTGACTATCATCGCCGGTTTGGCGCTGCTGCCTTCCTGGATAAGGCGTCTGTGGAAACACAAACACGCGGCGCGCGGAGCGCTGACCATCGAAGGCGAGTACAGCAGGATCGAGCGATGATACGGGCACGCCGATGCTCCCGGGCGGCGGTGCGAATTTCACTATCGTCCGCCCCGGTTGCATTCCATCTGTGACACGCCTCGCGGCTATTCCAGAATCGGCGCGGCAGGTAAGCGCGTTATCCCGTCAGGACGAATGCTGCGATCGCAGCGCGCAGCGCAGGCCAAAGCGTATGTGACGCGTTACGAGAATGTGCCGATGCCGTCAGAAAATGCGGTGACGCAAACGCGACGGGTGTGCGGGCAGCAGAGCTTACGCGCGCGATGCTTGAGCTTGTGGATGAATCGACAGCTTCGCGAGTCTGAGGTGTAAAGGACTGAGAGTTAAGGTAAAATACTACCTCAGTGCCTTTGGTGCCCAGGAAGGGACTCGAACCCCCACAGTGTCTCCACCGCATGGACCTGAACCATGTGCGTCTACCAATTCCGCCACCTGGGCACAAGGTGCGGAATTCTATAGGAATCACGAATTTTGTCAATGAAGAAGCCCCCAAGACCCAATTCCAATTCACGTTCGCAGCGCGCTCCCGCCGCGCGTCCCGCACCTGTCGCGACCACGACTGAACGCAATTCAGATTCACGCCGAGGGCGTGATCCGCATTATGCGCGCGAAGCGGAACGCTACGACAATCCGCTACCGAGCCGTGAACTGATATTGGAAACCCTGGCCAGGGAAGGTATTCCCGTGCTGGAGGAGAGCCTGTGCGATCTGCTGCATATCGAACCGGCAGAGGCCGACAGTTTTCGCCGGCGCCTGCGCGCGATGGAGCGCGAAGGCCAGATCATGCGCAACCGGCGCGATGCCATCCTCGTGGCGGGAAAACTCGACCTGGTCGCGGGACGCGTCGAGGGACACCCGGACGGCTACGGCTTTCTCGTGCCGGACGAAGCTGGCCCGGACATGTTCCTCAGCGAAAAGGAAATGCGCAAGGTATTGCATGGCGATCGCGTCATGGCGCGTACGAGCGGCACCGACCGGCGCGGTCGCCCGGAAGGCGCGATCGTGGAAATCATTTCGCGCGCCAATACCAGGCTGGTCGGGCGATTGCACAAACCGCACGGCGTCGCATTCGTCGCCGCGGAGAACCGGCGCATCAGCCAGGACATTCTGATTCCGCCCGGAGCGGACATGGGTGCGAAGCCCGGTCAGGTGGTGACGGTGGAGATCGTGGCCCAGCCGGACAAGAACGCGCAGCCCGCGGGTCGCATCGTCGAAGTGCTGGGGAATTACGCCGACCCGGGCATGGAAATCGAGATCGCGCTGCGCAAGCACGAATTACCCCATGAGTTTTCATCCGCGGTGATGCGTTTCGCGGAAAAGTTGCCCGATGAGGTGCGCCCGAACGACGCCAAGGGGCGCGAAGACCTGCGTGAGCTGCCGCTGGTGACCATAGACGGGGAGACCGCCCGGGACTTCGACGATGCGGTTTACTGCAAGCGCGAGGGCAGGGGGTTTCGCCTGTGGGTGGCGATAGCGGACGTGAGCCACTACGTGCGTCCGGGCGATGCGCTCGACGGCGCTTCGCGCGAACGCGGCAACTCGGTGTACTTCCCGAGACGCGTCATCCCGATGCTGCCGGAGAAACTCTCCAACGGCCTGTGTTCACTCAATCCGAACGTGGACCGCCTGTGCATGGTGTGCGAAATGAGCGTGGATGCGCAGGGCGAGATCGGACCGTACCGGTTTTTTGCGGCGGTCATGCGATCGCAGGCGCGCCTCACCTATAACCGGGTGGCCGCCGCACTCGGCTTGCAGCCGGTCAAGGGCGAACCGGTGCCGGCGCAGCTGCTGCCGCATCTGCAGGACCTGTATGCGCTGTACCACGTCCTGGCCAAGGCGCGCGAGAAGCGCGGCGCCATCGACTTCGAGACCATCGAAACGCAGATGCTGTTCGACGAACAGGGCAAGATCGAGAACATCGTGCAGACGCAGCGCAACGACGCCCACCGCCTGATCGAGGAATGCATGCTCGCGGCCAACGTGTGCGCCTCGGATTTCCTGAAGAGTCGCAAGCATTCGGCGCTGTACCGCGTACACCAGGGGCCGACACCGGAAAAGCTGGAGGCGCTGCGGATCTTCCTCAAGCAGTTCGGTCTCGATCTCACCGGCGGCGAAACGCCGCACGCGAAAGACTATGCCAAATTGCTTGCCAGGATCAAAGGCCGCCCGGATATCCAGTTGCTGCAAACCGTGCTGCTGCGCTCGTTGAAACAGGCGCAGTACAGCCCGGAGAACCTCGGGCATTTCGGCCTGGCCTACGAGGCCTACACCCACTTCACTTCGCCCATACGCCGCTATCCCGACCTGGTGGTGCATCGCGCAATCAGCGCGGCGATCGCGGGGAAAAGCTACAGCCCGGGTAATTGGGAGGAATTGGGCGCACATTGTTCCATGACCGAGCGCCGCGCCGACGAGGCGACGCGCGATGTCGAGTCCTGGCTCAAGTGCTATTACATGCAGGACCGCATCGGCGAGGAATTTACGGGCTCGATCAGTGCAGTCACCGGATTCGGTATTTTTGTCGCCCTGGACGATGTCTATGTCGAAGGCCTGGTGCACATCTCTGAACTGGGCGAGGACTACTACCATTTCGACGCAGCCCGGCACCAGTTGCTGGGAGAGCGGACTGCAAGGCGCTTTCGGCTCGCAGACCGCGTCCGGGTGAAGCTGGTGCGCGTCGATCTGGATTCGAGCAAGATCGATTTTCGGCTTGCGGAGGACGAACCGCAGAAAAAATCAAAAAGGCCCAGGTCTTGAGCAGTACCAGCTTCATTCACGGCTTTCACGCCATCACGGGGCGCCTGCGCCAGGACGCCAAAAGCGTGCATGAGCTGTATTGCGACAGCGCGCGCGCCGACCCGCGCATGCGCGATCTGGTAAAACTCGCGGAAAGTCTGCAATTGCGCGTGCTGCAGGTGGACACTAGGCGCCTGGATGGCATGGCGCCGCCCGGCAGGCACCAGGGCGTCGTGGCGAGAGTGGACGCGCTGCGCCGACTGGTCTCACTGGACGATCTGCTTGACGGGCTCAAGGAGGTGCCTTTACTGCTCGTGCTCGACGGCGTGCAGGATCCACACAATCTCGGCGCCTGCCTGCGCGTGGCGGACGCAGCCGGCTGCCATGCAGTAATCGCACCCAAGGACCGGGCGGTCGGACTTTCGGCTGCGGTGATCAAGGTGGCGAGCGGCGCTGCCGATAGCGTGCCCTACATCACGGTCACCAATCTCGCGCGTACCCTGCGCGAACTCAAGGAGCGCAATATCTGGGTGGTGGGCGCGGATTCCGACGCGAGCCAAGACCTGTACGCGGCGCAGCTGCCTGCCGCCATCGCCTGGGTGCTGGGCGCCGAGGGGGAGGGCCTGCGCCGGCTTACGCGCGAGACCTGCGACCAGCTGGTGAAAATCCCCATGCTGGGACAGGTAGAAAGCCTCAATGTATCGGTCGCGAGCGGCGTTGTCCTGTTCGAATCGCGCCGCCGGCGCATGCCAAAAACCTGAGATTTACTTGCTCTAACGGTTGCTTTTCCTTTATAATCACGCGCTTTCCGTTGATTGCCGGATTGCTGGCTTAGCAGCCAAACATTCGGCCCACCTTGTCTCACCGTTGCGCATGACGGGAGGCTTAACCCATAAGGAGACTGCATGCGACATTACGAGATCGTATTCATCGTCCATCCCGATCAGAGCGAGCAAGTGCCCGCCATGATCGAGCGTTACCGCAGCACCATCGCCGCCCGCAAGGGTGCGATCCACCGCCTCGAAGACTGGGGCCGGCGCCAGATGACCTTCCCCATCGCCAAGATGCACAAGGCGCATTACGTGCTCATGAACATCGAGTGCGACCAGGAAACCCTGGATGAACTCGAGCACTCGTTCAAGTTCAACGACGCCGTTCTGCGTCATCTCACCGTTCAGATGAAAGCCGCGGTTACCACGCCGTCGCCGATGATGAAGGAAGAGAAGTCGCGCTCGGTGCTGAACGGCGACGCACCGCGGGCGGCCGAGGCATCCGAAGCGACCGAAGCGGCGCCTGCGGCGTCGACGGCAACCGCTGCTGCCTGAGCATATTGGACAATCAGTTCGTGCTGTCCGGCAATTTGATCGAACTAGACGCGCTGCGCTACACGCCCGCCGGCATTCCGGTGGTCAATTTCAGGCTCAGCCACAGTTCAGAGCAAATAGAAGCCGGCGCCAGTCGTGCAGTGCAGTGCGAGGTGGCCGGTTTGGCCTTCGAGCGCGAAGCACGCCTGATGGCGGCGGCCAGTCCGGGAATGCGGGTGAAAGTCACCGGATTCCTGGCGGGCAAGAGCCGCGAGAGCAAGCAACTGGTATTACATGCAACCAACATTGAATTCGTAGAAGGAGTTTGACATGCCACCACCAAGAAGAGGCGCCAAGGGCAAGGGCAAGGGCCGCAACGACAAGAAAGACGACAAGAAAGGCGGGCGCCAGTTATTCAAGCGGCGCAAGTTCTGCCGCTTTACCGCGGAGAAGATCGAGTGGATCGATTATAAAGATATCGAAATCCTCAAGGACTTCATCAACGAGAACGGCAGGATCATTCCGGCGCGCATCACCGGCACGAAGGCCGGCTATCAACGCCAATTGTCCACGGCGATCAAGCGAGCGCGCTACCTTGCGCTGCTGCCTTACACCGATCTGCATTAAGGAGCGCGACCATGCAAGTGATACTGCTGGAAAAAGTCGTCAACCTCGGCGCCCTCGGCGATGTGGTAAAGGTAAAGGAGGGCTACGCCCGCAATTTCCTTATTCCGCACGGCAAGGCCAAGCGTGCCACGCCGGAAAACCTGGCAGCGTTCGAGGTGCGTCGCGCTGAACTGGAGAAGGCTCAGAATGATGCGCTGACCAAGGCACAGGAAATCGGCTCCAGAATTGACGGTCTGACAGTCCAGGTCACGCGCAAGACCGGCGTGGACGGCCGTCTGTTCGGTTCCGTTACCACGCACGACATCGTCGAAGCCTTGCAAGCACAGGGCTTCGAAGTCGAACGCGCCGCGGTCCGCCTGCCGGATGGACCGCTCAAGCAGATCGGTGACAATTCCATTGCCATCGGCCTGCACGCCGACGTGATTGTGCACATTACCGTGTCGGTGCTGGGCGAAGCCGCGGAGTAGCGCTCAAGCCGTTGATTAAAAAAGGCCGGTGTTTCCGGCCTTTTTTATTTCTATGGACTGCCCGCGCATTTAGGGACCGCCCGCGCACAAAAGGACCGCCCGCGCAAAAGCTATCGCGGGCTGTTTCAGGGCTCGTGCCTCGCGATGCGCCGGATGCCAAGAAATTTACTTGGTATGCACTCCGATACTTTTCTGTGATCTCGGGGTACTGCTGGTAGAATTTGCGTTGAACTCTTGTTGCTCCCATGGCCCAAATCAATCCTCAAATCGTGAATGATCCGCAGCTCGCGCAGCTGAGGGTGCCGCCGCATTCTATCGAGGCGGAGCAGTCGGTTCTGGGCGGCTTGTTGCTCGACAACCAGGCCTGGGAGCGCGTCGCCGACATCCTCGCGGAAAGCAATTTTTATCGGGACGACCACAGACGCATCTACCGCCACATCGGCAAGCTGATGGAGAAGAACCGGCCCGCCGACATGGTCACCGTGTTCGAGTCCATCGAGCAAAGCGAAGACAAGGACAAAACCGGCGGGCTGGCCTATCTGGGCGCGCTGGCGCAGAACACGCCGTCGGCTCACAACATCCGTCGTTACGCCGAAATCGTGCGCGAGCGCGCCATTCAGAGGCGATTGATCGAAGTCGGAACCGGCATCGCCGACACCGCGTTGAATCCGATGGGCAAGGATGTGGGGCAGCTGCTCGACGAGGCAGAATCCCGCGTGTTCGAAATTGCCGAGGCGGGCGCGCGCGGGCAACAGGGCCTGGTGGAGATTCAGCCTATCCTGGCCCAGGTGATGGAGCGCATCGACATGCTCTATCACCGCGACAATCCCTCGGACATTACCGGCATCGCCACCGGCTTCACGGATCTCGATCAAAAAACCTCGGGCCTGCAGCAGGGCGATCTGATCATCGTCGCCGGTCGTCCCAGCATGGGCAAAACCGCGTTTGCGCTCAACATTGCCGAGCACGTTGCGGTGATCGACCGGCTTCCGGTGGCGGTATTCAGCATGGAAATGGCCGGGTCCCAGCTTGCCATGCGCATGCTCGGTTCCATCGGGCGCTTGGATCAGATGAAACTGCGTACCGGTCGACTGACCGACGAGGACTGGAGCCGCCTCACGGATGCAGTAGGCAAGGTGCACGATGCGCCCATCCATATCGACGAGACGCCGGCATTGAACTGTCTTGAACTGCGCGCCAGGGCGCGTCGCATGCACCGTCAGTACGATGGGCTCGGTCTGGTGGTGGTTGATTATCTGCAGCTGATGTCCTCCTCGTCCTACGGAGAGAATCGCGCGACCGAGATATCCGAAATTTCGCGCTCGCTCAAGGCGCTGGCCAAGGAATTGAAAGTGCCGGTGGTGGCCTTGTCGCAGTTGAACCGCGGGCTGGAGCAACGTCCCAACAAACGCCCGGTGATGTCGGATCTGCGCGAATCCGGCGCAATCGAGCAGGATGCCGACGTGATCCTGTTCATCTACCGCGACGAAGTCTATAACCCCGAGTCAGCCGACAAGGGCAAGGCCGAGATCATCATCGGCAAGCAGCGCAATGGACCGATCGGAACGCTGAATCTCACGTTCATAGGCGAGTACACGCGTTTCGAGAATTATGCGGATCCCGGCCGGTACTGAGCTTAACGAGAAACGTGTGACACTTGCCCGACGAACGGGCGTTGCTTAGACGTCAGGCGACCAGGGTTTTTCTTCTTTTTAGCAGGAAAACCACGGCAACCACGGTCAGTATCAGGAACCCAAGCGATATCGGCTTCGTAAAAAATACGCTCACGTCGTTCCCTGAAATGCTGAGCGACTGGCGCAGCTTGGTCTCAAGCATCGGGCCCAGAAAAAACGCCACGATCACCGATGGCAGGTTTATCTTGAATTTTGTCAGCGCCCAACCCAGAACCGCAAAAGCGAGCATCGCGTATACGTCGAATATGCTCGCGTAGCTCACATAGCTTCCGATAACGCTGAAAACGATAATTCCGGAGAACAGGTAGGACTTCGGAATGGCCGTGACGTTGCGCGCGTGCCGGATGAAAAAATAGCCGATTCCCAGCGTAAATAGATTGCTCAGAAAAAGAACGATAAACAGCGCATAAAGCATTTCGCCGTTGGTCTGCATGAACATCGGTCCGGGGACCAGACCTTTCATCATGAACGCGCCCATGATCAATGCCGCAGCCAGATTTCCGGGTATTCCGAGGGTCACCAACGGGATCAAATTCGGGCCATTGACCGCATTATTTCCGGCTTCTGCCGCCGCCACACCTTCCAACGCCCCTTTTCCAAATTTTTCTGGTGTTTTGGACCATTGCTTGGCCATGATATAGCTCAGATAGGACCCGACGGTCGTACCGATTCCCGGAATAATCCCGACCGCGGACCCGATGCCCGTCGACCGGAATATGGCCGGCAGCGTACTTTTGAATTCAGGCCAGCTCAACTTATGGTTCTCCGGGTCATCCTGGCCGGACACCATCGCGACTTCGGCAGTTTCCTTGCCTGCGGATTTTCGCTCGCGCCGGCTGATGAATTCCTGTTCAAGCTGAATCAAGACCTCCGAAAAGGCCAGCATCCCGACGACCATGGGCATGATATGAAAACCGTCGCTTAGTTCGATCAGGCCAAAAGTCAGCCTGGGCGTTCCAAAAACAGGATCCGTCCCGACCGTACCGAGCAAAAGCCCCAAAATAACCGCGACCGCCCCTCTCAGCGGATATGCCGATGTCGCGACGCTGATCACAACCAGTGAAAAAACAATGATCGAGGTGTACTCGGGGGGGCCGATCTTCAACGCGATTATGGCGACAGGGGCAGCCAGGAAGATCAACAACAGGTCGCTGCAGGCGTCTGCCAAGGCGGAGGAATACAGGGCTTGCTTGAGCGCTTTTCCGCTCTTGCCCTGCTGGGTCAGTGGATATCCGTCAATACAGGTCACCATGGCCTGCGGGGTGCCGGGAATGTTGAACAGTATCGCCGGAATAGACCCTCCGAAGTTGCCACCTTTGCTGAGTCCCATGAGCAGGGCGATGCCCGCAATCGGACTTAGATAGAACGTAAACGGCAATAGCAGAACGATTCCCATGTTGTCGGTCAAGCCCGGAATCGAGCCCAGAATAATCCCGATCGTTACCCCGAGTGCCGCCCACAACAAGTTCTCCGGCATCAGTACCAAAGACAAACCGCCTAATAACTGTTCGTACATAAACTTTGCCCCGGATACGCTCAGAAAAGGATTCCGTCTGGAAGCGGAAAATGCAGGACTCTCCCGATCAGAAGGTAGACAATCAAGGGAAGAGCGACCGGATAAATGTACAAGGACAGGGAGGGCTTCGCTTCAAAGTAAAGCAGGAAGATAAAAATAAACACGCCGGTAATCACGTAGAAACCGACGAGATCAATCAAGAAAATATAAACCAACATCAACGGAATAACCCCGAGCGCTTTCAAGGTTGCGCCGGGGATGATTCGAAACGCCGAGGCGCTTACTCCGTGTTCTGCGGCCTCGATTCCCTTATAGAAAAAGAGAACGCAGGGAATCATCATCGCAATGACCAGACTCTTGGGTAGCAAAGCGGGAAGTGCGCCCTTGATATGGTAGGGAATGGCGTAAAACCATAAAAAAGCACAAAACGCCAGAACAACTGAACCCAATTTCAGATCGTCGTTCATCCAACCCTCATTAATTTGGAAACAGCCGACATCATCCGGGCTTTTTGGGGGCGGTATCGAACCCGTCCAAACGCCCCGGCAATAGCGTCCATGCGGCGGTCGACACCCCGATATCGTATCGAAGGTGAGCGACCGCGCAATGTACCGAGTCTATTTCACGTCTTTGACATACTCCAGCAGAGCTGGCGTATCGTCGATCACCTTTTGCATGATCTTCTTGTATCCTGCTCCCGTTACGAACCGCGGGGTGAAACCGGTTTTCCCCATGAGTTCCTTGAGTTCCTTGTCCTCCATCACCTTCTTCAGCGCGTTTTCGAACTTGGCCCGCGCTTCTTCCGGAACCCCCTTGGGCATGGCCATGCCGTATTCCAGCGCCGTTGAAAACGTGTAACCGAGGTCCTTCATGTTTTTCACCGCTGGCAAAAACGGCACTTGATCGGTTCCCAGATCGGCCAGCGCCACCAGGTCACCCTTGCGGGCAGCCTGATAGGCGGGTGTTCCGGTCCCGGTCTCGCAGGCATCGACGTGCCCGCCCAGAATGGCCGAAGACGCCGCGCCGCCGCTCTTGAACATCACGTACTTCCATTTGATGTTTTCTTTTTTGGCAATACTCTTCATCACCTCGAGGGCCCACTGCGCGCCGCCGGAACCGACTGATACCTCACCGGGGTGTGCTTTGCTATAGGCGATAAATTCATTCCAGGTTTTATAGGGTTTGCCCGGCGCGGTAAACAACACCCGTTCCTGGGGCATATAGCTCCCGACGTATGCAAAATCGTCGACTTTGAATTTCTCCGAATCCAGAAAATACGGTGCGGTGACCGCCAGGGTCAGCGCACCCGAAGCCAAGGTATATCCATCCGGCTTTGCTGTTTTCAGGGTCTGAAGTCCGATTGCGCCGGATGCGCCGGGTTTGTTTATGTATACGATGGGCTGTCCCAGAATGGCCTTCAGCTTCTCGCCCAGCATGCGCGCAGTTACGTCGGACATCCCTCCGGCCCCCCAGGGCACGATAATGGTGATCGGCTTGGTCGGATAATCTTCGGCCAAGGCCGTATTTGCATAAATCCCAGCAAGCAAGAAAAATGCTGCAAATGCCATGGATACTTTTTTCATCTCGAGCCTCCTTCGGGTAAAAAAGTTTTCAAATTTCTTCACGTCATCTTTTCCACAAGTACAGCGCAATTTCACTGCAATTCAAAAACGTGCATCGAACCCCTGCGCATGAGGAAGCTTCCTCGCGATTGCGCCTGGCGGCATTCGATCAGTTCGGCGACAGCAGGGACTTGGCGGGCCCCGCGGTACCCAGTCCGACACGCGCTGCTTCCGTGTCGATGATAGTCGCTGAGCCGACATTGGCAAGATTGACATCAGGTCCGAAGGCCTCGATCAGTTCGCGTTTCATCAATTCGATATCGCAGCTATGGACGCCCTTGATCCAGGGACCCGGTAGTTCGATCATGACCTTTTCCATGTCCAGTTCGCGCTTTAGCAGCTGCAACACCGCCGGCCGCACTTCACCGTTTTCGACCAGCTCCGCGGCTTCGACGAGCACCAGAGCCGCTCCCGCCTTAAAGCAGAGTTCAGCCTGCCGAATAAGAAGGCTTGGATCGCTCAAGGTTTCTTTTGAACCGACTTCTCCGAAGACCTGGAGGCCAGCTCGAATGGCGCCGCGGATTTGTGACTCCCTCTGCTGGTCGGTAAGGGGCACCACGTTATCCGATATCTCGATGATGTCGAATCCGAGCGCCAGCGCTTCTTCATAAAACGGAGGTAGTGCCGCTTCTCCCGCCGTTCCGAAAACATACTCGTGAAACTGCCCGCCCAGGAAAGGGCGAATTTGTCTCTGTTTGTAGAGCGCCAGCTTATTTTCCAGAGACTTCCGCGGGTATAGCCGTGCCGTGCCGGTCTTGATTTTCGCCAGATCAATGTAGCTTTCGGCAAGATTCAAAATGTCTTCGGTCAGTCCCAGGGGCATGCCATCGTCGATCATCATGGTCAAACCCTTGCGGCGTGGCTTCGCCAGCGACCTCTCCTTGGGCAGTGCGACAAAACTAAATGGGGCGGATGTGTTCACGGCTAGGCCTCTCGGATTGTTGAATCTTGTTCTTGATCAGTGCATTCAGCGGTAGTGCGCAAGCTTAAGCGCCTTTTCGCACGATATAGACCGGGCTTGAGAACACATAAAATCCTGTTTCGGTGGTCGCCCTTAAATAGATCGCGTTGTCCTTGCCGGTGTGCAGCGGCACCCGGACCTTGGCCTTCATTCGCTTATGGACATTGGCGTCTGGCAAACGATAGATCCGGACCCGCCGGTTTATGCCACCGGCGCTGAATTCAATCGGCACATTGCCTATGTCTTTCACCTGAAGGTTTTCGCTTACCAGCGGGGTCGATATCTGCAGCTGGCCGTCGTATTTTTTTTCGAGCGTGACATCCACGCCGGAGAATCCGCCGGTCGTGAGCGATTGCCATTCGAGTTTCGAGGCGGATGGATGATTGAGCGTCTTGTCGAGATTCCAGAAATTGATCGGGGTCGGATTGAGAAACGTGTTTCCTGTTAAGGTTGCGGAACCGTCCCAAACGGTCTGCCGCCCCCTGCCGCGATATTCCGATCCTTCCCACATGATGCGGATCCGATTCCCCAAATCCTTCTGACTGTAGGGAACAATGCGTTCGACGACTTCCATGAGATTCCGGACTTCGATGCATTCGATCGGTCCGTCGGTGAGAATTTCAAAGTCCAACCATGCGGTGTCACCGTCGTATTCAACGACTGCGCCCATCGGCGCTTCGAGCCGGTTTTCTCGCGTGATTGGTCCACCCAGATTCGGATCGTCCGAAAGGATGGCTGCGGGCTTGTCAAAGCGTACCCTGAGGTCCAGAAACGCGCGGCACCCCGTGGTTGCGTAGTGGTGTCGGCTGCGCAGGCATTCAGCAATCGACGCCCGCGTAAGCTCTTTGGCGACAAGGCAACTCAGGCCGCCATATGCGCCAAATAGCGAGGCGCCCGGGTGACTTGCTCCCTGACGGCCTTTATGTCCGTCGCTGTTTGCGAGGATGCCGACGCGATAGCCTTGCATGAATGCGTCCTCAAGCAGCCATTCAAAGGTGCCCCAGTCGGAATGGACTTCTACCGAGCGTTCAATTTGCGCATTGTGGGAAAGCGCGATATCGGCGTAGCGTCCCCCGACATGCGCAAATACGATCGAATCTTCCTTTTTCAGGAATTCGAAAAGACTGGGCGCATCGTTGGCGTCGTTCTGTACGTCGGATAGATCGCTCAACAATGCGTGCGACGACCTGTAAATAGTACGACCTTCCTTGAGATACATGACATTCCGGTCGCCGCCCAAGCTGGTGTTGCCCGACCATTCATAGCCCGGGAAGATAATGAATTCGCCGTCTTTGTTGTAGCGCGCGGTCAATGTATTCAACTCGTTCCAGAATTCGGAGGTTATCTGGAAGTCGTTTCCCTGATGACACATCACATCGAGAAATGCGCGATCGCGCGCAAACTCGATCAGATCGGCGGCCGAATTGGTGCCGATTGTTTCTTCTGACTGGCCGTGCAGATCCGCCCAATATTGGTGCATCGGGACTTCAGCTGCGATTCTGCAGGGATTGGAGCTTGCGACCAGAACGCCGTCCAGCAGGACGTCAATCGACAAATCGCCAGGAGCCAGAACGACCAGATTATCTACAGTGGCCGTGAATGCGCCGCGCTCAAATTTGATGGTGTCGGGAAGTCCCCCGACCGGAAGATTGCTTTTCAGCTGAAAATTCGCGCTTAGCTTGTCGCTCGGGTTGCCCCATTTATCCTCCCCCTTGAATCTGAACTTGAAGGGTTCGCCTGTCTTCCACAGGCTGGGCAGCACGGCTTTATAGTTTACGGGCGGGCCGGATACGATGGATATCGTGGGTGAATTCTCGATTTCTACGTACTCGTACGCAGCGAAGGCGTCGACGAGTACCTTGAACTCGAAAGTAGGCTCGCAGAACGTCTGTACGCGCATCCCGCGGGATCCGGACCGACGGTCGCCGAAACGGACGATGATCTGATCGCCTTCCTTCAGGAACCCGCGAACCACTCGAATGAAAAGGGTCTTGTCCCAAGGTCGAATATTGCGCTTGCCGTCATATTCGATTTGCAAGATCGCGCCGTTGCTGGCCTCGACCGTGGTGTAGTTCCATCCTTTGGGGTCATTGAATTGAGGTTTGCCCATATCACTGGCAAACCTGTGAACGATCTTCAAGGAGCCGGTGTCATCGATTCCGAAATAACCGGCTGTATAGCTCAGCGTGAATTCCGCGAAACTTCCCGCTTCGAACTCGCCTGTGGGAGCGATCGTCGCCGTACCCATCAGATGCGGTACATAGTGCGAATGAGGCATTGTTTTTGTCCATCTAGTGTGAAACTAGGAAATACTAGCGTCACTCACTGCATATTCCTATATCATGCGATCTATACTCCCATAGTGTTATGACATGACTGGTATCACTGAATCCGTTTCGCTTCAGCAATTACGGGCTTTGGTCGCCATTGCGGATACCGGCAGTTTTACGATCGCGGCGGAGCAGCTGGATTTGTCCCAGCCGTCGATCAGCCATCTAATCCGCAGGCTTGAGGACCAATTGGGGCAGGGACTGGTCGTGCGGGGCAGAAGGACCCAGCTGACGATGGAGGGGCGGGCGATCGCCGACACTGCGCGGCGCGCGATCATGTCGATAGACGCATCTTTGAAAAATTGCCGCTCCACATCGGAGTTCAAGAGCGGGTCGGTCGTGGTGGCGGCGGGCCACGTCAGCGCCGCGGCCCTGCTGCCCGCAATCTTGCGCGCATTTCGTGAACAGTTCCCGGCGATCGGTGTCACCGTGTTGGATTGCTCGGTCGAGCAGATCAAGGCAAAGCTGTTGTCCCACGAGGCGGACATCGGCCTCGGCGCCGTCTTCCAGGGGCACGACTCCGAGATTCTCACTGAGGCGCTGTGGGGCAGCCCCTTGGATCTGTTCGTCCGCGAAGATCACTATCTGGCCAAACGAGATTCGATACCGGCCGGTTTGCTCAGCGAGCTACCCTGTATTCAAATCAATCCGCTGGCGCCGGCGTGGCAGACCGTGAACGTCAATTTGGAGTTGGCAGGTATCACGCCAAATATCGTTCATCGGGTGGCCTTGCTCTCGACCGTAATCGGCCTATTGCAGGCGGGAATGGGTGTTGCCATGCTGGCTCGCATTGCGGCGAAGCAGATGCCTAGCGATATCCGGCGGATACTGATTGTCGATCCGTCCCTGGAATGGCCCATCTCCATTGCCCGGCTTGCCAAATTTCCGCTTACCCCGGCAGCCGCGGCATTGCTTGCGTGTACCAGAATGGTGTTAAAACACAGTCTGAAAGTAAATTAGCACCGCAACCTTATCCTGGCAACCGCGGTACTAAAGTACCTCCGCCGCGTGGTCCGCCAGCCGCGAGCGCTCGCCGCGCTGCAGGGTGACGTGACCGCCGTGCTCCCAGCCCTTGAAACGGTCGACGACGTAAGTCAGGCCGGATGAGCCTTCCGTAAGGTAGGGCGTGTCGATCTGCGCGATATTGCCCAGGCATACAACCTTGGTGCCGGGGCCGGCGCGGGTGATCAATGTTCGCATCTGCTTGGGGGTGAGGTTCTGCGCCTCGTCGATGATGAGGTATTTGTTCAAAAAGGTGCGGCCGCGCATGAAGTTGAGCGACTTCACTTTGATGCGCGACCGGATCAAATCGCGCGTCGCGGCGCGTCCCCATTCACCGCCTTCCTCGTCGGACTTGTTCAGCACCTCAAGGTTGTCCTCGAGCGCGCCCATCCAGGGATTCATTTTCTCTTCTTCCGTGCCCGGCAGGAAACCGATGTCTTCGCCCACCGGCACGGTTACCCGGGTGATGATGATCTCCGAGAAAATCTTGTCCTCGAGTGTCTGCATCAGTCCGGCGGCGAGCGTGAGCAGGGTCTTGCCGGTGCCGGCCTGACCGAGCAGGGTGATGAAATCGACCTCCGGGTTCATCAACAGGTTGAGGGCGAAATTCTGCTCGCGGTTGCGCGCGGTCACGCCCCAGACATTGTTCTTCTGGTGCGAGTAGTCCTTGATGGTTTCCAGTACTGCGCTGCGCCCGGTCTGTTCGCGCACGATGGCATGCAGCGGCCTGTCGCTTTCCTGGTACACGAACTCGTTGACCTGCAGGTGCTCGCATAGCGGACCCTTCACGCGGTAGTAGGTGCGCCCGTCTTTCTTCCAGGACTCCATGTCCTTGGCGTGTTGGTCCCAGAAATCGGCCGGCAGTTCGCGCACGCCGGTGTAGAGAAGGTCGATATCCTCCAGTACCTTGTCGTTGAAGTAATCTTCCGCGGCGAGCCCGAGCGCGCGCGCCTTGATGCGCATATTGATGTCCTTGGACACCAGGATGACCTGACGCTGCGGCTGCTGCCGCTGCAGGGCCATCACCACGCCGATGATGTGATTGTCGGCCTTGCCCATTGCAAGCGATTCGGGCAGCGCACTGTCTAGCGCCTGTGTCTGCAGGAAGAGCTTGCCCGCTGCAGGGTCCGCGGCACTGCGCTTCAGCGGGATGCCCTCGTCGATCCGGCCGGCGACGCCGCTGACGATTTCGTCGAGGTAGCGGCTGGCCTGACGCGCATTGCGCGCGACTTCGGACAAACCTTTCTTGTTATGGTCGAGTTCCTCCAGCGTCATGATCGGCAGGAACAGGTCGTGTTCTTCGAAGCGGAACAGGCTGGTTGGATCGTGCATCAGCACATTGGTGTCGAGCACAAACAGCTTGGTCGCGGTCTTGGCGGATTCGGAGCGGCTTTTTCGTTTGGTCATCGGGGGCTGGTCGGCATTTTCGTCGAACGCCGCATCGTTGTTGTTATTAGAGTGTTTTAACAAAATCCAATACCTCCTGAACATGACCGGGAACCTTGACGCCGCGCCATTCGCGCCGGATGACGCGCTCGCGATCGAGCACGAAGCTGCTGCGCTCTATGCCGCGCACCTGCTTGCCATACATGTTTTTCATCTTGATCACGCCCATCTGGGTGCACAGCTGCTCGTCGGTGTCCGCAAGCAGGTCGAACGGGAATTCGTGCTTGGCCTTGAAGCTTTCGTGCGATTTGAGGCTGTCTCTGGAGATGCCGTAGACGCCACAGCCCAGTTTGGCAAATATCGGGTACGAGTCGCGAAACTGGATGCTTTCGTTGGTGCAGCCCGGCGTGTTGTCCTTGGGGTAGAAGTACAGAACCAGAATCTTGTCGGCAGTCTCCGATAGGCGGAAGGTCTTGCCGCCTGTGCAAGGCAGGGAAAAGTCACTAACTATATGTTTTTCCATATATTCCTATAGTCTGACCGAAACCGGCCTGCGTACGTATTGTTGATGAATCAGGGCGGGAACGCAACCCTGTTCGTGGACTTCTTGTGCGTCTGCTCTCTGCTCGCATGTCGGAGCACTCATCAACTGACTTCACCGAGAAAATTCTCCAGTTCGCTTGCAACTTCGTCCGGCCGTTCTTCGGGCAGATAGTGGCCGCAGTCCAGGGCATGGCCGCGTACTTCGCGCGCGACTGCGCGCCATTCTGCGACGCAATCGAACTGCTGCTCGACGACGCCGTGCTTACCCCACAGTGCAAGCACCGGGCAGGCGATGGACTTGTCCGCGTCGGTCGCGTCGTGCGACAGGTCGATGGACTCTGCTGCACGGTAGTCCTCGCAGGTCGCGTGTATGCAGGCCGGGTCGGAAAAGCAGCGCAGGTACTCCGCCATGGCATCTGCTGCGAACACTTTCAGACCGCCGTGGCGGCGGCCCATCTGATACTTGATGAAGAACTCCGGGTCGGCGCCGATCAGGGTTTCGGGGAACGGCGCCGGCTGAATCAGAAAAAACCAATGGAAGTAGGACTTGGCGAACGCGTGGTCGGACTGCGCATACATGGCCCTGGTCGGGCAGATGTCCAGCACGACGAGTTTTTTTACGCGCTTCGCGTGATCCAGGGCAAGGCGATGGGCGACTCGGCCACCGCGGTCATGTCCGACCAGGCAGAACTCCGCGTACCCCAGCGACTCCATCATTTCGACCTGATCCAGTGCCATGGCGCGCTTGGAGTAGTTGCTGTGATCGACCGATCCGGCGGGTTTGGACGAATCGCCGTAGCCGCGCAGGTCAGCGGCAACCACCGTGTATTTTTTCGCCAGTCGCGGTGCGATCTTGTGCCAGATACAGTGTGTCTGCGGATAGCCATGCAGCAACAGCACCGCCGGCCCGCTGCCGCCTTGCACCAGGTTGATGCTGGCGCCGCTTACCCGGACCTGCTTGCGCTCGAATCCGGGGAATAAAGGGCTCATGCGAGAAACTCCTTGCCCTGCAATGCGAGCTTGCCCGATCGGCCGGGGATCTCGCCCATGATCAATTCATGCCGCGGCAGGTTTCGCAGGCTGAGCGTGTCATAGAGGTCGCGCGTACGCACCAGCTCGTAGCCCATGGCTTTCCAGCCGGCCAGCAGGGACTCGAATATCGGCAGCAGTTTCATGCCCTCGAGTTCGGCGTGCAAGGTGTACACATGCCCCGTCGGGGGCGGGTTTTCGGACAGCTTGAGCACATGCGCTGCGACGTTCTCCGCGGTCAGCCCGTCCAGACCGATCAGTTCATCCAGGGTCGGTAGCGTGGTCGGCAACTGCGGGCAGGCGACGATCTCGCCGCGGTAGATGGGGATGTAGGGGCAGCGACCGCGGGTGTCCGAGCAATAATCGAAACCCAGGCGCTGGGTCAGGCGCAGCGCGTGCAGGTTCATCTGCCAGCCGGCGGCCCCGTGGGTGCGCGCGGGCTCTCCGAATATTTCGGAAAAGCGCAGGAAAGCGGCGCCCATTTCCTCGCCGGTCCAGTGCGCATCGGCGCCGGCCACGTAATCCTGCCATTTGACGTGGTCCCAGGTATGGATGCCGACCTCGAAGCCGGCATCGCGCGTGTCGCGCATGATCGCGGCGCAGTGTTTGCCGATGTCGGGCCCGGGCAGCATCGTGCCGTAGAGCAGGGTCTTGAGTCCGTAATGCTCCAGCACCGAAGTACGCGACACCTTTTTCATGAAGCCCGGACGAAACGCGCGCTTGATCGCACGGCCGGTATGATCCGGACCCAGGCTGAACAGAAAGCTCGCGCCGGCTTCCTGTTTTTTCAGGGCCTCGAGCAGCCGCGGTACGCCTACGCGCGTGCCGCGATAGGTGTCTACGTCTATTTTTAGTGCCAGTTTCACGACGATATCATTGGTTTATTGCGGACGCCGGATTGGCTACGCATCGCGCAGGAGAGGGTGTTTGCGACCACCGCGCGCGCATTGAGAAAACGACGCGTGCCCGGCTTCAATCTACGAGGTTGCGCGCTTCGGCGACATGGCCGCGATAAAAATCGAAGATGTGTTTCATCGCCTGTTTCATGCTGACTTTGGGCTTCCAGGCGAGGTCCTCGCAGGTGTTGGTGATTTTTGGCACGCGGTTCTGCACGTCCTGGTAGCCCTTGCCGTAATACTGCGCCGAACTGGTCTTGATCAGCTTCACCTTTTTCGCATAACTGCGGTATTCAGGGTATTCGAGCGCCAGTTCGAGCATCATCTCGGCAAGCTCCCTGACCGAGAAATTGTTTTTCGGATTGCCGATGTTGTAAATCTTCCCGCTCGCCACGCCCGCCGGATTGTCGATGATTTTCAGAAGTGCATCGATCCCGTCGTCGATATAGGTGAAGGCGCGCTTTTGCGTGCCGCCGTCCACGAGTTTGATGTTTTCCCCGCGCACGATATGCCCGAGGAACTGGGTGATGACGCGCGAGCTGCCTTCCTTGGGCGTGTTGATCGAGTCCAGCCCCGAGCCGATCCAGTTGAAGGGCCGGAACAGCGTGTAGTCGAGACCTTCCTGCATGCCGTAAGCATGGATGACCCGATCCATCAGTTGCTTGGCGCAGGAGTAAATCCAGCGCGGCTTATTGATGGGACCCAGCACCAGCTGCGAGGAGTCCGGATCGAACTCCTCGTCGCCGCACATGCCGTAGACCTCGGAGGTCGAGGGGAAGACGACGCGCTTTTTGTACTTTACCGCCGAGCGGATGATCGGCAGATTGGCTTCGAAATCCAGTTCAAATACTTTCAGCGGCTCTTTCACGTAGGTCGCCGGCGTGGCGATAGCCACCAGCGGCAGCACCGAATCGCATTTGCGCACGTGGTATTCGATCCACTCCTTGTTGATGGTGATGTCGCCTTCGAAGAAATGGAAGCGCTTTTCCTTGAGCAGATCGCTGATGCGCTCGGTCTGCATGTCCATGCCATAGACCTCCCAGTCGGTCTTGGCGATGATGCGCTTGGAGAGGTGGTGGCCGATGAAGCCGTTGACGCCGAGTATCAGGATTTTTTTCATTGGACTATGTGAAGGTGATTTTTTCATTGGCAAACGCCGCAGGATCGAGCGGACTGCCCTGCGCGTCGAGTTCCGCTATGCGCAGCACGCCGCCGTCGCCGCAATCCGCGAAGAACGAGCCTGCCTCGAAATATAACCCAGGTGCGCCGCTTCTAGGGGGTCTATTTGCCTCGATCCGTGTGCGCAGTATGCGCAGGCGCATGCCCTTGATCTGCGTAAATGCGCCCGGGTAGGGCGGGGCAACGCCACGGACCAGGTTGTGCACCGCCTGCGCGCTCTTCGTCCAGTCGATGCGGCCGTCGTCGGGCTTGCGTCCGCCGAAGTAGCCGCCTTTGCCCAGGTCCTGCGGCGTGATCCGCGCGTTGCCCGCAATCAGTCCCGGCAGGGCGCGCGCCAGCACGCGCTCCGCCGCGCCGGTGACCTTGGCAAACACCTCCGCCGCGGTTTCGTCCGGGCCGATGGATACCGGTTCCTGGTCGACGATGCCGCCCGCATCAGGCTTTTCGACCATTTCGTGCAGCGTGGCGCCGGTTTCCCGTTCGCCCATGATTACGGCCCAGTTCACCGGCACGCGACCGCGATATTTGGGCAGCAGCGAGCCGTGCATGTTGTAGGCGCCGCGCCGCGGCAGGGCTAGAACTTCGGGCCGGAGCATGTTGCGGTAGTAAAAGGAAAAAATAAAATCGGGCTGCAGCGCCTTGATCTGTGCCACCACCTCCGGTTGGTTCGCGTCCTCGGGTGTGATCACCGGGATGGCACGCGCGCGGGCGAGCTTTTCGACGCTGTCGAACCAGATGGTCTCGGCCGGGTTGTCCTTGTGGGTAATCAGCAGCGCCACTTGCACGCCCTGGTCCAGCAGCACCCTCAGGCAGCGTACGCCGACGTTGTGGTAGGCGAAGACGACGGCGGAAGTCATTCGTGTGCCGGCGCAAGGCTCTCAGGAGCAGGCGAAAGCTGGCAGATGATCGCTCACCCCGCGCCGCTGTCCTGCTTCGCCGCGGCGGGCGCGGGACGCAGCAGCGCCGCCTCCGCCTCGCCTTGCTCCAGCAGCGCTTCGATCAGATAGCGCGGCCGCTGGCGCACCTGCTGGGAGATGCGGCCTACGTATTCGCCCAGCAGGCCGATGCCGAACAAGGCGATGCCGAGCAGAAAGAAGACGATGCCGAACAACGTGAATACGCCTTCGGCTTCCGGCCCGATCAGCAGACGTCGAATGGCAAGAAAGCCCACGAACAGAATGGACAAGAGCGAAATCAGCATGCCGGCCAGCGAAAACAACTGTAATGGCACCAGCGAAAACGCGGTCACCAGGTCGAAGTTGAGCCGTATCAGCTGGTAGAGCGAATACTTGGATACGCCGGCAGCGCGCTCTTCGTGCTCCACTTCGATTTCCACCGGACGCTGCGCGAACGTGTAGGCCAGTGCCGGAATATAGGTGCTGACCTCGCGGCAACTGTTGATCGCATCGATGATGTCGCGGCTGTAGGCGCGCAGCATGCAGCCCTGGTCGGTCATGCGTATGCGCGTGATGCGCTCGCGCAACAGGTTCATCGCCTTGGACGCGTAGTGGCGAAAGGCGCTGTCCTGGCGTATGCGGCGTATGCTGCCTACATAGTCGTAGCCTTCGTCCATTTTGGCAACGAGGCGGCCGATCTCCTCCGGCGGGTTCTGCAGATCGGCATCCAGGGTGACGATGCGCCGGCCGCGCACCCGCTCGAAGCCCGCCATGATCGCCATGTGCTGGCCATAGTTGCCGTTGAACAGAATCACACGGGTGACATCGGGGCGTTGCTGGAACTGTCCGCGCAACATCGCCGCCGAGCGGTCGCGGCTGCCATCGTTGACGAACAGGATTTCGTAGGAGATGCCCAGGGCGTCCAGTGCCGGGTACAGGCGCGCGAACAGCGCCGCGAGACCCTGTTCCTCGTTGTAGACCGGTATCACGACCGAGAGTTCGATATTCATTTCCTGGCACCAAGGATGACTTCACTGACGGCGGCGCAGACGCGGTCCACGTCGGTGTCGGCCATCGCCGGGAACAGCGGCAGCGTCACCGTGGCGGCGCCTATACGTTCGGCATGGGGAAAGTCGCCCGGATTGTAGCCGAGTTCACGGAAAAGTCTGAACAGATGCATCGCCGGGTAGTGGACCCCGACGCCGATGCCGCGTTGGTGCATGGCCTGTATGAATCCGCCGCGGTCCAGCTTCATCTGCGCCAGCGGCAGCAAGACCTGAAACATATGCCAGTTGCAATCGGCAAAATCGGCGAGCGGCAATTCACAGCCTGTAGCGGCATCGAAGCGCTCGAAATAGCGCTGCGCGAGCGTGCGGCGGCGCGCGGTGAACGCATCCAGGTGTTTCAGCTGGCCCAGTCCGATGCGCGCGGCGATATCGGTCAGATTGTGTTTCCCGCCGGCGACCTCGACTTCCTGGTTGCCGTCGGGCAGGCGCACCACGCCTTGCAAGCGCAGCCGGGTGCACAAATCGGTTTCAGCCGCGTCGCTGAGCACCAGACAGCCGCCTTCGGCTGTGGTGATGTTCTTGTTGGCGTGAAAGCTGATGGCCACGAGATCGCCGAAGCTGCCGATGCGCCGGCCGCGCCAGCTGGCGCCCATGCTCTGCGCCGCATCCTCGATGACGCGCAGTTTGTGGCGTCCGGCGATGTCATAGAGACGGTCGCGGTCCACCGGCAGTCCGGCCATATCCACCGGCAGCAGGGCGCGGGTTCGGGGCGTGATTGCGGCCTCGATGCGTTCGATATCGATATTGCGCGTGCGCGCGTCGACGTCCACGAACACCGGTTTCGCGCCTGCGCGCAGGATCACATTGGCCGTGGCTACCCAGGACAGCGGCGTGGTGATGACTTCGTCGCCTGACTGCACGCCGGCGACGGCCAGGGCGATTTCGAGCGCGCCGGTGGCCGAGCTCATCACCCGCACCTGCCGGTCGCCGAAGTACTGCGACAGCGCCTGCTCCAGCTGCTTGACGCAGGGGCCGCTGGTGATCCAGCCCGAGCGCAGCACCTCGACCACGCCCGCGATGGTGTCCTCGTCGATCGAGGGGCGGGTGAAGGGCAGGTAATCCATCAGGAGCGGGCGACGACCGCGCGCCGGTAGTTAGCAAACGAAATGAGGGCGGCGCTTGCGATAGAAGGCAAGTGATGCGGCATCCGGCTCATCAGGAGCGCGCGACTATATAGACGCCGACGATGATCACGCCTATGCCCGCAAGCCGCGTCATGCTGACCGCTTCGCCGAACAGGTACCAGGCGGCGACGGCGTTGAGCACATAGCCTATCGAGAGCAGCGGATAGGCAATCGAGACTTCGACGCGCGACAGGCCCAGTATCCACACCACTAGGCTCACCACATAGCAGGCCATGCCGCCCAGGATGTGCGGTTCAAGCGCGAGCTTCATCCCCACCGGCAGGATGTTGCCGGCGTTGAATTCAAAGTGACCGATCGCGTTGGTGCCGGCTTTGAGCAGCAGCTGGGCGGTGGCGTTGAGAAACACGCCCAGCATCAGCAGCGAAAAGCTGACGACGCTCATGGATTTCCCAACTGCCGCGAGACGATGATCCTGCGAGTGTCCCGGGCAACGATGCGCATGGGCAGGTTCTTGGCGCGCAGGCCCTCATAGGTCTTGGGCGACATCATCGCCAGCGCTTCAGTTTCTTTGTTCCATATCACTTCGAACCGCGCGAGATCGGGGATGAATTTGTGCGGTTCCTGCGCGATGCCGAAACCCAGTTCGTCCTTGTAGGACACCATGGTGGTGGGGCGCTGCAGGTAAAACTGCAGCGACTGGTCATAGGTGTCCACGCTGTAAAAGGGCATGCCGGGTTTCAATTCAGGTTTGATTTTCTGCACAATATAATACGCGGAATTGGCGCGCGACAGGCTCTCGTGGCCGGTCAGCGCGAGTTGTGCGAACACCAGTCCGGTGCCGGCCAATATCACGAGCGCCGCATTGGTCCTGCCGCGCCATGCAAGCCAGGCGCACGCGCTTGCACCCGATATCTGCACCAGGCCGGCTGCGATCAGCCAGTCGGCGTAGTCCCGGAACAACTCGACCGGCACCTCGCGGCTTGCGTAGCGCTCGATTCCGGGAAGAAAGGCCAGCAAGGCCACGCCGGCGAGCGCCGCAGGCAGGGTTTGCCAGGCGAGTGCGCGCGCGCCGAGCCGGGCCAGGCGTGCGCCGGTGATCAAGGCCAGCGCCGGGAACATGGGCAGAATGTAGGACACCAGTTTGGAACTCGATGCGGAAAAGAACACGAACACCACCGCCGCCCACACGAGCAGGAAGCGTTGCACCTGAAAGCGCTGACCCGGGTCGCGCTTCCAGGCGCGCGCGAGGGCGTCGAGCAATGCGATCGTCCAGGGGAGCATGCCCGCCAGCAACACCGGGATAAAGTAGTAGGGGGGCTGGTAACGCCCGTGCTGCTTGGTCAGGAAGCGCTCGAAATGCTCGTGGATGAAAAAGAAATGAAAGAACTCCGGATTGGCGCGCGATACCGCCACGAACCAGGGCAGGGTCAGCGCGAGCAGTAATGCGATTCCGGTAAATAGGTGCACGCGGCCGACGAGGCGCCAGTCACGCTCGATCAGCATGTAAAGCACCAGCGCCGCGCCGGGCAGGGCGAGGCCGATCAGTCCCTTGGACAGCACCGCCAGCGCGAGCGCGGCCCAGGCGGCGAGCATCCAGCGCTCGCGCGCGCGCGCGGCGGCAGTGTCGTGCTGGGCGAGCAGGAAGGCGCATACCGCAGCGGACAGGAAGAAACTCACGCCCATGTCCAGGGTGTTGACGTGCGCGATCAGCACCCAGAGCAGGCTGGACGCCAGCACCAGCGCTGCATAGCCGCCCGCCCGCGCGCCGAACAGCCGCCGGCCGGTGAACCACACCATGAGTACGCCGAGAAAGCCGGTGAGGGCGCTCCATAGCCTGGCTGTCCACTGGTGCTCGCCGAACACGGTGAATGCCGCTGCCGTTGCCCAGTATTGCAGCGCGGGTTTTTCGAAATACTTGATGTCGTTCAGGCGCGGCGTGGTCCAGTCGCCGCTGGCCACCATTTCGCGCGGAATCTCGGCGTAGCGCCCTTCGTCCGGGTTGACCAGCTTGCGATATTCGAGATTGGAGAACCAAATCGCCGCGAAGGCGAACAGCAGGATGAGTATGCGGGCGGCGGCTTTGTTCAACTGAATAACAGGGCGGCAGCGACTTTGCGCTCCTCCGCCGCGAGAATATTGTAGGTGCGGCAGGCGGCCTGAATATCCATCACCTCGAGGCCGATGCGCGCCTCGTGGAGCGCGCGCGTCAACTCCGGCCTCGGAAAGCGCAGGCGCGTGCCGGTGCCGAGCAGCACGATTTCGGGCTTCAGTTCGGCGAGGCGGCGGAAATCGTCGGCGGTCAGTTCGTCGAACCCTGCGGGCTGCCAGTCGGTCACGATGCTGTCGTTGAGCACCACCAGGTTCTGCGCGTGGCGCTGCCGGTTGACCATAACGTAACCTTCGCCGTAGCCGGTGAACAGGTTGATGCCGGAAACGTTGGACAGATGGAGCTTCAAAGGACCTTCAAGGGTGCGTGCAAATAGGCTAAAATTATAAACTTTTTCGACACTTACCGCGACCGACTTACCGCCAATTACCGCCACTTTGCACTGCACCATATGAGACAATTTTCGCGAATCGAGCGTCTGCCGCCTTACGTTTTCAATATCACCAACGAATTGAAGATGGCAGCCCGCCGGGCAGGCGAGGACATCATCGACCTGAGCATGGGCAACCCCGACGGGGCCACGCCCAAACACATCGTCGACAAGCTGGTGGAAGCGGCGCAGCGCACCGACACACACGGCTATTCGGTATCCAAGGGCATACCGCGGCTGCGCCGCGCGATTACCACATGGTACCAGCGGCGTTACGGCGTGGAATTCGATCCGGACTCCGAAGCCATCGTCACCATCGGCTCGAAGGAGGGCCTGGCGCACCTGATGCTTGCGACGCTGGAGCGCGGCGATACCGTGCTGGTGCCCAACCCCAGCTACCCGATCCACATCTACGGCGCGATTATTGCAGGGGCCGACATCCGCTCGGTGCGCATGACGCCGGGCGTGGATTTCTTCGCCGAAGCCGAGCGCGCGATTCGCGAACTGATACCGAAACCGAAAATGCTGGTGATCGGTTTTCCTTCGAACCCGACGGCGATGTGCGTCGAACTGGAATTTTTCGAGCGGGTGATCGCGCTGGCCAAGGCGCACGACATCATGGTGGTGCACGACCTGGCCTACGCCGACATCACCTTCGACGGCTGGAAGGCGCCTTCCATCATGCAGGTGCCGGGCGCGCGCGACGTCGCGGTGGAATTCTTCACCATGTCGAAAAGCTACAACATGGCGGGCTGGCGCATAGGTTTCATGGTCGGCAACAAGGACCTGGTACACGCGCTCGCGCGCATCAAGAGCTATCACGACTACGGCACCTTCGCGCCGATCCAGGTCGCCTCCATCGTGGCCCTGGAGGGGCCGCAGGACTGCGTCGAAGAAGTGCGACTCAAATACCAGAAGCGGCGCGACGTCATGGTGAAGGGCATGCACGAAATGGGTTGGATGGTGTCCAACCCCAAGGCCTCAATGTATATCTGGGCCAAGATCCCGCCGCATTACACCGGAATGGGTTCGCTCGAGTTTGCAAAAAAAATCCTCACCGACGCCAAGGTGGCGGTGTCACCGGGCATCGGCTTCGGCGATTATGGCGACGATCATGTACGCATCGCATTGATCGAAAATGAATCGAGAAGCCGCCAGGCTCTGCGCGGGTTCAAGGATATGTTCAAGAAGGATGGTGTGTTGTGACAGCGATTGCAGAGAAAACGGCCGGCATGAATCCGATCAGCGTCGGCCTGCTAGGCATAGGCACCGTCGGCGGCGGCACCTGGAATGTGCTTGCGCGCAACCAGGAGGAAATCAAACGTCGCGCCGGGCGCGGGATACGCATTGCCAAGGTCGCCGACAAGGATCTGGCGCGGGCGCGTAAATTGGTCGGAGGCGATGCCGCGGTCACCGCCGACGCCTGGGAGGTGGTGAACGATCCTTCCATCGACATCGTCGTCGAACTGATCGGCGGCTACGGCATCGCGCGCGAACTGGTACTCAAGGCGATCGCCAACGGCAAGCACGTGGTGACCGCGAACAAGGCGCTGCTTGCGACGCACGGCAACGAGATTTTCGCCGCGGCGCAGGCGAAGGGTGTGATGGTGGCATTCGAGGGGGCGGTGGCCGGGGGCATCCCGATCATCAAGGCATTGCGCGAAGGGCTGACCGCCAACCGCATCGAATGGATCGCCGGCATCATCAACGGCACCTCGAACTTCATCCTGTCGGAAATGCGCGACAAGGGACTCGCCTTCGATACGGTATTGAAGGAGGCGCAGCGCCTGGGTTACGCCGAGACCGATCCCACATTCGACATCGAGGGCGTCGACGCGGCGCACAAGCTCACCATCATGGCGGCGATCGCATTCGGCATCCCGATGCAGCTGGAAAAGGCGTACACCGAAGGCATTTCCGCGCTGACCCAGGACGACATACGCTACGCAGAACAACTCGGCTACCGCATCAAGCTGCTCGGCATCACCCGCAGGACCGCGGAAGGCATCGAACTGCGCGTGCACCCGACGCTGATTCCCGTGCGGCGCCTGATCGCCAACGTCGAAGGGGTCATGAACGCGATCCTGGTGAAGGGCGACGCGGTCGGTGCGACGCTCTACTACGGCGCCGGCGCGGGCGCCGAGCCGACTGCGAGCGCGGTGGTCGCCGACCTGGTCGACGTCACGCGCATGCACACCGCCGACCCGGAACACCGCGTGCCGCATCTTGCATTTCAACCGGACCAGTTGTCGGATGTCGCCATCCTGCCGATGGAGGAGGTGGTCACGTCCTACTATATGCGCATGCGCGTCGTGGACCGGCCGGGCGTGCTCGCCGACATCACCCGCATCCTCGCCGACCGCAGCGTTTCGATCGACGCGATGGTGCAGAAGGAGCCGTCCGAAGGCGAAGAGCTGGTGGACATCATCATGCTCACGCACGAGACGCGCGAAAAGCAGATCAACGCCGCGATCGAGGCAATCGAGGCGCTGCCGGTGGTGTCGGGCAGGGTCACCCGCATCCGGCTCGAAGAACTGGGGCGCAACTAGTTTCGGCATGCGCTACGTTTCGACGCGCGGCGGCATGGCGCCGCAGACTTTCACGCAGATCCTGCTGGGCGGCCTGTGCCCGGACGGCGGGCTCGCCGTGCCGGAACATTATCCGCAGATCAGTGCGGCCGAACTTGCCGACTGGCGCAAGCTCTCCTACGCCGATCTGGCCTGCGTAGTGCTGCAGAAGTTCTGCGATGACATTCCGGTTGCGGACCTGAAGGCGCTGTGCGCGAAGACCTATACCAGCGCCGCATTTCGCACCGACGCAATCACGCCGGTCAAGACGCTTGCGCCGGGACTGCATATCCTCGAACTGTCGAACGGGCCGACGCTTGCGTTCAAGGACATGGCGATGCAACTGCTCGGCAACCTGTTCGAGTACGTGCTTGCGAAAAGCGGGGGGCAACTCAACATCCTCGGCGCGACCTCGGGCGATACCGGATCCTCGGCCGAGTACGCGCTGCGGGGCAAGCGGGGCGTCAACGTGTTCATGCTTTCGCCGCAGGGAAAGATGAGCGCATTTCAGACGGCGCAGATGTTTTCTCTGCAGGACGCGAACATCTACAACATCGCCGTGCGCGGCGTGTTCGACGATTGCCAGGACATGGTCAAGGCGGTGAACAACGACGCCGCGTTCAAGGCGAGTCAGAACATCGGCGCCGTCAATTCGATCAACTGGGCCCGGGTCGCGGCGCAGATCGTGTATTACTTTCGCGGCTATTTCGCCGTGACGAAGTCGAACGACGAGCAGGTCGCGTTTGCGGTGCCCTCGGGCAACTTCGGCAACATCTGCGCCGGACACATCGCGCGCATGATGGGCCTGCCGATCGCGCGCCTTATCCTCGCCACCAACGAGAACAACGTGCTGGACGAATTCTTTCGCACCGGTCGCTACCGCGTTCGTCCTTCGAGCCAGGTCGCGCAGACTTCCAGCCCGTCGATGGACATTTCCAAGGCCTCCAATTTCGAGCGTTTCGTCTATGACCTGGTCGGGCGCGACGGCGCGCTGGTGAAAACCCTATGGAGCAAGGTCGATGCGGGCGGCGAATTCAACCTCGCCGGCACGCCTTACTTCGCCAATGTGCAGGAGTACGGTTTCGTGTCCGGCTCGAGCACTCATGCAGACCGGCTTGCGACCATCCGTCGTGTGTACCAGGACTACGGCGTGATGATCGACACGCATACCGCGGACGGGTTTAAGGTCGGCCTGGAACACCGCCAGCCGGGGATTGCGCTGATTTGCCTGGAGACGGCGTTGCCGGTGAAATTCGCTGAAACGATACGCGAAGCGCTGGGGCGCGACCCTGACTATCCGCCGGGCTGCGAGAAATTGGAGTCGCTGCCGCAGCGCTTCGAAGTGATGGATGCGGATGCGGACGCAGTGAAAGCATATATCCTGCGCAATACCGGGCGCTGATCAGCGCCAGCGTTCCCGCATCATTGCCGAAATTGGCAACACAATTCGTTGCAATATTAGTATTCGTGACATGTTCTGAAAACCATTGTTGAACATTTAGACATGGAAACCAACTGCCGGTCGGATGTCCCGGTCAGGGGGGCGTTCGATTATCCGGTCGGCGCGAACCAGAACAGACTCCGAAATTGTGATGCTTAGGGACTAAGCGGCGGGTGTCGAGGGCAGCTACCGGCCAATAGCAGCCTTCCGCGATTGAGTTTGATACTTCAGGCTTCATCAATATAATTGCCTCGAGTCGCCGCTGGTCGCTCAAGTGGGTTGCCGCGATTCGACCTTGGCACAAGCCACAAGTGCAAAAAAGGAGAGGCGTATGCCACTCATATCTCGCGGCGAACTGAAGATAGACTTTACCGACGACGGCGACGGGGAGACTGTCGTCCTGATCCACAGTTCTGTCAGCGGAAACCGACAGTGGAAGCGGCTGGTCCATGAACTCAAGGACCGCTTCCGCGTTCTGGCTCCTAATCTCTACGGCTACGGCGAAACGACTCCATGGCAGATGGATGGGACGCAAACCCTCGCGGATCACGTCACTCTGATCGAGACCGTTTGCGATTGCATCTCCGGCCCGATCCGGCTCGTCGGCCATTCGTTTGGTGGGGCGGTCGCATTGAAGGTCGCCGCGAGCATGGGGGATCGCGTGTCGCACCTTGCCCTGTACGAACCCAATCCCTTCTACCTGCTCGAGCTCGACGGCCGCACTGAAGCGTTTGCCGAAGCGATGGCTATGCATGACGACGTAAAGACCCTTGGGAAGCAGGGCAACTGGATGGCGCTGGCCGAACGCTTCGCCGAGTATTTCTCCGGCGACGGATCATGGGCGCAAATGCCGGCCGAGCGGCGCGCGGCTTTTGCAAAGTTGCTGTTGCCGAATTACTACGAATGGGATTGCGTCCACAGTGACGCCACCACCGTAGAGGTGTTTGAAAAGTTGCGCACGAAGACCCTTCTCATTCACAGCGCCAATACCAGGTTGGCGTTGCGGGAGATCGCGGAACTGTTTCAAGGTGCGTGCCCCCACTGGACATTTGTGACGATACCGGACGGCGGGCACATGGCGCCGCTGACGCGCCCGGATCTTGTCAATCCGATTGTGAAGCGTTTTCTCGATTAGGCAGATTCATCACCGGCCGGTTTGGGTCGAAAGTGTGAACGCATGACTTCCTGGAGCGGACACTCACACAGGTGCCTATTTGCCTGCAAACGAATTGCTCTAACGGACTAGAGGCTATCTAAAGCGTTTCACGCTCCGCCGCACAGGCAGCACAAAATACGGCGGCCGGATCAGCGTCGATCCGTTCCGCTTTCAATTCAGTTTGACATTCGCAACACCGCCCGTATGTGCCCGACTCTATCCGGGCCAACGCGGCTTCCGTCTTGCGCTTACGCGTGGCGAGACGCTCCTGCAAACCTCTTGCCATCGCCTGCTGCTGCATCGCATCCATCCGGGAAACCCGACCGACGCTTGATTGATCCAACCTGACCGTACCAGCTGAGGCCTCCGCTTGCGCGATGGCTTCGACCAGCTGCTGCAACTCGGTACTCAGTCGGTGATGGAATTTCGTGGCATCGGATTTCACCTGATCGTCTCCCTTGAACATCCTTTTCCGCTATTACAGCGAATTCACCAGATGGCCACCGTCGACCGGAATATTGGATATTCCTTGGAGTGATGGATGTTTGTCGAACCAGGGTTGGGCCTCTTCCGATCGCGCAGAAACACACAACAGCGTGGCTTCGTCTAGCGATAGGAAAATCAATCTGCCGGGCAACCCAAGATCTGCCTGCCAGTTTGGTTAAGCACGCCGCCCGCGGGCGGCGTCTTCGAGCGCTCCCCTCGGCTAGGGCTGCAGAATCACCGAGCCGGTCGTTTTGCGCGATTCCAGGTCGCGGTGCGCCTGCGCAGCATCGGCAAGCTTGTAGCGGGCCGTGGTCTCGATCTTCACCTTGCCGGACAGCACCACGTCGAACAGCGCGTTTGAACGCTCGACGAGATCGGCGCGGGCGGCGATGTAGGTGCCGAGCGTCGGGCGCGTGACATAGAGCGAGCCCTTGGCCGAGAGTATTCCCAGGTTCACCGGCGCCACCGGGCCCGAGGCGTTGCCGAAGGTCACCATCAGCCCGCGCGGACTTAGGCAATCGAGCGATCCTTCCCAGGTCGTCTTGCCCACACCGTCGTACACCACCGGCACGCCCTTGCCCCCGGTGATCGCCTTGACTTTCTCGACGAAATTTTCCGTGCTGTAGTTGATTACGTGATCGGCGCCGTGCGCCTTGGCGAGCGCCATTTTCTCCGGCGAGCCCGCCGTCGCGATGGTGGTGACGCCGAGCGCTTTCAGCCATTGGCAGGCAATCAGGCCGACACCGCCCGCGGCCGCGTGCCATAGCACCGTGTCACCCTTCTTCACCTGGTAGGTGCTGAAAATGAGGTAATGGACCGTCAGCCCCTTGAGCAGCATCGAGGCCGCCTGCTCGTCGGTAATGCCCTGCGGCAGCTTTACCATGCGATCGGCCGGCACCAGGCGCTGCTCGCAATAAGCGCCCACCAGGCCGGTATAAGTCACCCGGTCGCCCGCTTTCAGCTCCGTCACGCCCGGTCCGACCGCCTCGACAACGCCCGCGGCTTCGTTGCCCCCGGTCTGCGGCAGCTTCATCGGGTACAGCCCTGAGCGCTGGTAGGTATCGAGGAAATTGACGCCTATTGCGGTATGCCGGATGCGCACCTGCCCCTGCGCCGGATCACCCACCTCCACGTCATCGAGTTGCAAAACCTCTGGACCGCCCTGCTTGTGGTATCGAATTGCTTTTGCCATCTGTACGTCTCCTGGTTAAGTTTGATTGGCCTTGCCGTCCTGCGAAGCCACAGATTCTATGTAGGGCCGCATGGGCTAACCTCCCGTGTCTTTCTCAAGCAAAAAAAGGAGACCCGAAGACGATCGTGGCGGCCGAGAGAGTCGAAGATAGCGCATTAGGACCTGTGTTGTATATGGCTGGTGCTGAATCTGAGCAACAAGAGCCGGAGGCTGACCTTCGGCAGCGGTTCAACGCTTCGGCAGGTATCGAGGGCAGCAACCGAGCCAACTCCGGTCATCCAGTGGCTTCCGGGTAGATATGGTGCTTATGCGTCACCTTTTGACAACAACTCCGGTGGTTCGCCGCCGATTTGCGTGCGGAACGTCGGCAGGCTTAGCGGATGATGTTTCTGGATGTAGGCGATAAGCTTTTCGCGGATGTCGCAGCGCAGATCCCAGCCTGTGGAAGAATCCGTCGAGGTGGCGAGCACGCGGATTTGCATGGATTTTTCAGTGGTGTCGGTCACTTGCAGATTCCAGAAGCGTTTGTCCCAAAGCGGATTGGATTCAATAATTGTCTTGAGCGCCGCGCGCAGTTCGTCCAGTGGCGTCGTGTAATCCACCCATACGATCACCGAGCCGAGCAATTGCGCCGAGACCCGCGTCCAGTTCTGGAATGGTTTCTCGATGAAGTAGGTCAACGGCACCACCAGCCGGCGGTCGTCCCAGATGTGAATGACGATGTAGGTCAATGTGATTTCTTCAACGCGGCCCCATTCGCCCTCGACGATAACGACGTCGTCCAGCCGGATTGGCTGGGTCATGGCGAGTTGGAAGCCGGCGAACAGGTTGGAAATGGTCTTCTGCGCGGCGAAGCCGACGACGATGCCGACGACGCCCGCCGACGCCAGGATGCTGGTGCCGAACTGCCGCACTTCCTGGAAGAGCATCAGGATCGAAGCGACGGTGAAAATGGTGATGACTGCGTAAAGCAGTTTGCTGATGACATGAATTTGCGTATAGATCTTGCGTGCCTGCAAATTGTCTGCGGCATTGATATCGTATGTTTCCAGTACGGCCTTTTCCATCACGATCACGGCCTGAAACAGAATGACCGCCACCGCCATGATCAGCAGGATGCTGGTGCCTTTGCTGACCACGCTCGCGTACTCCGTCGGCAGGCCCAGGATGGGCAGAGCAAAGATGATGCCGATGACCGGCACGAATGCGCGCAGACTTTTACCCAGCAGCGGGACGAACAAGCCGTCCAATTTGCTGCTGGTTTTTGTGGTCCAGACCGCCAACTGCGCATCCAGCACATGCGTGAACCTGAAGAACAGCCAGAACAAAACCGCGAACACGCCGAGATCGAACGTCTTGCTGAACACTTCACGGACGATGTGCAGGCCTTCACTTGGATCCAGTTTCATCAGCAGCGGTGTTGCTGCGAAATAGATGCCGTAAATCCAAATCAGTACGTACAAGGGCTTGTCGATCGCGCCGAAGACGTGATGTTGCAGCTTCTTCTCGTCCGGCGTGCCGGTGACGTGCTTCAGCTTGTGCCGGACGAAGGCAAAGGCCACCAAATTCAAGAACAGCACCACCAGCACAAGGCAGAGCATCAGCCCAAGATCCGCCCAGGTGATGGAGCCAAGCACCGGGGTGCTCACGTCAGCGGCAAAGAGCCGCCCCATCCACTGTCTCAATACCGTCGTAATGTAGATGGAGAATCCGTCCAATAAATCCCTTCCGGACAGGGTGGAAGCAACGCTTATTGTATGCATGATGGCAGTCGCGCCGAGAAAATTCATGAGTCGCTCCGTGATCGTCTGGATAAACAAGATGCTGATGCATTAATGCGCCAAAGATTTGACCATCGCGCTTCCGGTTCCAAGGCATCAGCGCCGTACCAATAGCGCCGTTACGGAAATCATTTGTCAGTGATTTTACGCTGCTTGTGCGGGGGACTAACGCGATTACTTCGAGGGCTTCGACCGGCCGAATGTTCCCGCTTGTTCGCTCCCGTTAAGAGCCGGCTCATCCCCAAACAGTTGTGCGATCGATCGCGTTTGACGGCTCGCCGGCCGAGAGGATGCCAGAATGATCGATAAATTGCGTTATAAAAATCCTATACTCTCCATTTTTGCACCAGATCATAAGAGAACGCCAAATGAACGTAACGTCAACACAGGTTCTTTTCAAACGCGAACCACAGGGGTTTCCGACGGTCGCCGACTTCGACGTGGTGGAGACCAAGCTGCCCGAACTCGCGCCGGGCCAGTTCCTTGTAAAGGGGCTCTACCTGTCGCTGGATCCCTATATGCGCATGCTGATGGGCGGCGGCTGGAAGTTTCGCGGAGCGTCGATGGCGCCGGGACAGGTAATGGTTGGCCGGGTGCTGGGAGAAGTGCTGGAAAGCAAGAACGCCGGATTCAAGTCCGGCGAACTGCTCGTCGCCAGCCTCGGATGGCAAACCTATGCGGTCAGCGACGGAACGGACGTGGAACTCAAAGTATTGCCAAAAGACGGCGTCCCCCTGACTGCCTATCTCGGCGCGTGCGGATCGAACGGCCTGAGTGCTTGGGCGGGACTTAAAATGATCGGTAATCCCAAAGCGGGTGAAACCGTCCTCGTCTCGGCCGCTGCGGGCTCCGTGGGCAGCGCGGTTGGTCAGATCGCCAAATCCATGGGTTGCAGGGCGATTGGCATTGCCGGGGGCGAGGAGAAATGCCGCCTCGTCACCGAGGAATTCGGCTTCGATGCCTGCTGCGACTACAAGAGCGGCGATCTGGGGAATCAGATCGCAGCCGCGGCAAGCAACGGTGTCGATGTTTATTTTGACAACGTCGGCGCCGAGATGCTCGACACCATCCTGCCACTGCTGAATAAATTCGCCCGCGTTCCGGTATGCGGCGTCCTGTCTCAATATAACGCCCAGGGCGAACGCTACGGTGTGAAAAACACACGACTGTTGTTCGACAAGAGCTTGCGTCTCCAGGGTTTTCTGGTCAACCAGTACCGGGATCTCCATGACCAGGGTCGCGCGGAACTCGAAGCGTTGGTTGCATCCGGCGGGCTGCGCTACCGCGAGACCATTGCCAGTGGAATCGAAAATGCCCCCGAAGCATTCATCGGCATGCTCAATGGACGTAATCTCGGGAAGCAACTAGTCAAGCTCTCCTGAAGTTCAGGTGCAGGCGCTTAAGCTAGTCATGTTTTGCTCGAAACTTGGGTCTTAGGCGCACACCGCATTTTGAGCAGAACTCCGGGTTGAGATCTACCCCGCGACTGCCGCCGGACATGCTCATCATCGGGACCCCATCGCATGATGGGCATTTGTAGTACAGGTAGCACACAAATGTGAGCCATATAATTGCTGCTGCAAATGCGCCGGCCCCATATATTTCATACTTGGGAATCCACATCACAGCCGTCCCAATCGCGAGGAGTGCAAAGGCAAAACGCGATTTCCGCCAAGCTTCACGACGCCGCTCTTGAAACTCGTCGGACCAATCAATATCTTTGGCGTATTCAGGTGGCTGGTAGAACATGGCGAACCTGCATCGGTCGATTTGTCGGGTTGACTAGATGCCAGCTAATCCCATTCCGCTAACACTTTTGCACCTTGTAGCTTGCGCAATGAGCGTCTATAGATGCGCGGAAGTCGCTTAAAAAAATACTTTGCCACCACACATTCCGATATGTCGACATAGCCGCCCCAGAATGCGCAAGCGTCTGCTTAGGGTCGAAAGTGACGCTTGGCGATTTCGGAAAGCCGCGGTTGACCGAAATTGCATCAGGTAGCGTGTCTCAGGGCGTACTCCCAGCTACCATCGGACGGTTGAATTGACTGCAAAACGGACGCGGCTGAAGCTGTAAAGTGCGGGCGACAGGCAGATAATGGCGCCGTGCTGCCATCGGAGCAGTGACGATCGATCAGCTTACCCAAGGACTCACTGAGTGCATATGCGGCGAATCGTGGTGATTTGTCTTTGCGGGACGTTCATTGCTGCTTCAAACGGCTGCTCGGTTATCACCGCGCCTTATCGTGCGGTGAAAAGTGTTGTGCAAGGAGGCGTTTGGGTCGTAAAGAAAACGTATGTCGTTGTTAAAGGTACTACTGTAGTTGTATACAAGATCGGCGAATATACCTATGAAGTGGTCAAGGCGCCGATCGAATGGGCATTGACGCACGACGAAGTCGAGAGCATCGATGGTCTGCCGGTCAAAGAGGCGATACGGCGCGGCAGGGTAAAGACGGCCCCCTATGTGGTCGGAGGGCGGCGGTACGTGCCGATGTCATTGGAAAAGGCAAGGGACTACAAGGAGGAGGGTATCGCTTCATGGTATGGATACGAGAGCGGGAAGATGACCGCGAACGGAGAAGCCTTCAATCCTGATGGCCTGTCGGCGGCACACAAATACCTCCCACTTCCCATGTTCGTGAAGGTGACAAACCTGAATAACCAGAAAACGGTCATCGTGCGGGTGAACGACCGGGGGCCTTTTCCAAGCATACACAACGCCAAGTCGGGCGAGCGGATCATCGACCTCAGCCTGGGCGCAGCGAAGAAGCTCGGATTTCACGGCAAGGGTGTCGCGCGCGTGAGGGTCGAGGCAATCAAGGTGAAGGAAGAATAGGCACGACCTGCTAGGTCACCCCTGTTCTGGCGCAGCCTGGCAATCAGCGTAATGAGCCGGTATGGATGCTTTCTTCTGCCGGGGTGTTTTCTCTGTGCTCAAAGACAGCCCTGAACGGGCTGACCGGCAACTGGCCCGTGTTCGGTGATCCGCCCCTGGCCTTGGCCGGGGCCGCCAGGTAACCATGCTTCGACGCATTGCTTACGCAGGCTTCATACTGCAGATAAGATGATTTGGAATTGGCGACGATCGTCCCGTCAAAAGCGAGTTGCTGCCATTTCCACTGATGGGAACTGTCCGCGAAAAATCGCCAAACTATGCGCGTTTGCGGATACTCGGGCCGAGCTGATTTGGATAGGTGCATGGGAGGGGACCGTCCTTTTGTCAGGGTGGTTTGCGCTTGGTTCCTAATTAGCCGCGTCGTTGCCAACCATCAGGCAGGGGTGCGAGCCAAAGCGGAGGTGACCCCATTGGGTCAAGGTGACAACTTGCTCCCGCGGACTATCCGGGTGCGTACTTACGCGAAGCAGGGACGCCTCGCGTTTTGCAAGCCGGCGGAGCGCCTGGTCTGCATGAACCGGGGTGACTCCCGCGAATTCGGCGAACTTGGCAATGGGCACCCCGTGGGGATACGTAGGATGGTGGAAAAGAAACGCGAGCAGAAAGTTGAGCGGCATCGGAGGCCTTCAGCGGGAAAACACGCGATCAGGGCAAAACGCTACACGGAAAATATCGGTCAATCTGTACGGTAGCGTACATTGCGCTCCACGCGGGCGATGGGAAAGCCGGCTCCATACGCCACTCTTGCTTCCGGCCGAGTTCGACAACTCGAATGCCAGCGCCTCGTCAATGCCCAGCCGGCAAGCGGTGTGAACTTGTTAACGCCGGGGTGCAAGTTCCTTCACAAACTTCGTATCCAATTGTAAGTTCTGCAACGCTTCGTAAGTCCATTGGACTCGGTGATCTCGGCCGCGTCTAATGTACGTGTGAAAGTCGTATTCATACGAGGACCTTGCCATGGAAACACTGCTGATTTATTCGATCGTTCTGCTCTCGGTCACCATCTGCGCATTTGCCGGATTCTGGTTTTTCGGCGCCGCGCGGGAGCACAGGCAAAACGTCATGCCGTCGATTGCACCGGAGATCGGGCGCCGCGGAGCCAGAAACATCGCCTGGGATCGCGCGGTTCGGTCGGCACGCAACAGGAACCGGTAGCATGTCCGGGCTTGGACGTGAACCTGTTGGCACGAGCCAAAGTGCGATTCGCTTCAGAGGCTCTTGAGCTTGTACAAGAGTTCCAGCGCTTCCTTCGGACTCAACTCGTCCGGCTTTGCCGACGCAAGCAGATCCAGCGCCGGGTGCGGTTCGGGCTCGGGCTGCGGCGCCGCGCCGGCGAACAGATCCGCTTGGCCGCCCTGCATCAGGCTCTGCTGCTCCAGTTGCAGTAGATAGCGCTTGGCAGCGCGCGTCACGCTGCCGGGCACGCCCGCGAGCGCTGCCACCTGCAGGCCGTAGCTTTGCGAGGCCGGACCTTCTTCGACCGCGTGCAGAAACACGATGGAATCCTTGTGCTCCACGGCGTCGAGATGAATGTTCGCAGCCTCACGGTATTCCTGTGCAAGCTGCGTGAGCTCGAAATAATGCGTAGCGAACAGCGTGTAGCTGCGATTCTTCTCGATAAGGTGGCGCGCGATCGCCCAGGCCAGCGCAAGCCCGTCGAAAGTGGAGGTGCCGCGACCGACTTCGTCCATCAGTACCAGGCTCGTTGCAGTGGCGTTGTGCAGGATATTGGCGCTTTCGGTCATTTCCACCATGAACGTGGAACGGCCGCCGGCCAGATCGTCGGCGGCGCCGATGCGCGTGAAGATCTGATCGATGGGGCCGAGACGCGCCGAGCGCGCGGGCACAAACGCGCCTATCTGGGCGAGCAGCGCGATCAGCGCCACCTGGCGCATGTAGGTGGATTTACCGCCCATATTCGGTCCGGTGATCAACAGCAACTGACGCGTCGGATTCAAGCGGCAGTCGTTGGCGATGAACTGGTCCACCTGCGCTTCCACCACAGGATGACGCCCCGCTTCGATCTCGATCAGTGCTTCATCCACGAACTGCGGCCGGCACCAGTTCAGACGCAGACTGTCTGCAGCGAACGAACCCAGCAGATCGAGTTCGGCGAGGCTGCGCGCGATGCGCTGCAAGGCGGGAATATGCGCCTGCAGGGTTTCCAGCAACTGTTCGTACAGGGCTTTTTCCAGCGCCAGCGCGCGCTCATTCGCCGACAAGGCCTTGTCTTCGAAAGTCTTGAGCTCCGGCGTGATATAGCGCTCGGCGTTCTTCAGTGTCTGGCGCCGGCGGTAATCGGCGGGAATCTTGTCTACGTGGGCGTGGGTGACTTCGATGTAAAAGCCGTGCACGCGGTTGTATTCGACCTTGAGGCTGGGAATGCCGCTGCGCTCGCGCTCGCGCGCTTCGAGCGCGACGAGGAATTCGCTCGAATTGGTCTGTAGTGCGCGCAACTCGTCCAGCCCGGCATCGTAACCGTCGTTGATGACCCCGCCCTCGCGCAGCAGCGTCGCAGGTTCCGGCAGGATCGCCTGCGCGAGCAGCGCAGCGCAATCCGGCGGCATCGCCAGCGCGCTGCGCAGTTCGGCCAAGCGGGGCGCGGATGCGCTCGCCAGCAGGGTGGCAAGTTGGGGCAGGGCGGCGAGACTGTCGCGCAGGCCGGAGAGGTCGCGTGGCCGCGCACTTTTCAGCGCGATGCGCGCGCTGATGCGTTCCACGTCGACGATGCGGCGCTGCGCGAGTTCCTCCACCGCTTCATGGCGGCCGGCCAGCACGCCGCGGTCGCGCAAGGGGTGATGCAGCCAGTGGCGCAGCAGGCGGCTGCCCATGCCGGTGGCGCAGCCGTCGAGCAGGCTGCAAAGCGTGGGTGCGGGCGCGCCGCGCAGGGTTTCGGTGAGTTCGAGGTTGCGCCGTGTGGCCGCGTCCATGCGCACGTAATCGTCGGCACGCTCCGGGCGCAGTGCGTTCACGTGCGACAAGGCCTGGCCCTGGGTTTTGCGCGCGTATTCGAGCAGCGCGCCGGCTGCGGCGATCGCCGGCCGCAACTCTTCGCAGCCGAAGCCCGCAAGCGAGTGCACGTTGAAATGCTTGAGCAGCTGATCGCGTGCGGCTTCGTAGTCAAAATGCCACTCGGGCAGGCGCGTCATCGCAGCCGTAGTATTCAGACCAGACGGCGGATCGCGATCGGCGACCAGGATCTCGGCCGGGCGCAGACGCGTGAGTTCGCCCGCGAGCAGGCGCTGCGGGATTTCGGCCACGCGCAATTCGCCACTCGCCAGGCTCAGCCAGGCGAGGCCGGCGTTGTTGTTTTCGACGCAGAACGCGAGCAGGAGGTTGTCGGATTTTTCGTCGAGCAGCGCCGAGTCGGTGAGCGTGCCCGGGGTGACGATGCGTGTGACCGCGCGCTCCACCGGGCCTTTGGATGTGTTCGGGTCGCCGATCTGCTCGCAGATTGCGACCGACTCGCCCAGCTTCAGCAGTTTGGCGAGGTATTGCTCGGCCGCGTGGTAGGGAACGCCGGCCATTTTGATCGGTTTGCCCGCGGACGCGCCGCGCGTGGTCAGCGTGATGTCGAGCAGTCGCGCCGCTTTTTCCGCGTCGTCGTGGAACAGCTCGTAGAAATCGCCCATGCGGTAGAACAGCAGGATGTCCGGATGCTGCGCCTTGAGGCGCAGGTACTGCTGCATCATCGGGGTGTGGGTGCTGACCGCGGCGGAATCCGGCTTGCTCATCGGCGCAATTCTAACCTGTGCGGCCTAAGCCAAAGCCGGGAATCCTCCGACCGGGTCTATACGGCGACGACTTCGATATCGGGTTCTATCGTCTTCAGCAACTGCTCGATACTCACCAGCGTGCCGGACATCGAACTCGGGCAGCTACCGCAGGCGCCCTGGTAATGCACAGTCAGCCGGTTGCCTTCAAGCCCGAGCACGTGCAGGTCGCCGCCGTCGCCCTGCAGGTAGGGGCGGATCTGCTCGTCCAGCAGGCCGTTGATCATGTAAAGCCGTTGCTGGTCGTCCGGACTCAGGTCTTCGATGGGAATGGCTGCCGCGGTGAGTTTTTCGGATTGCTCGTCCGCCGCCGGCGCCGCGCGTATCCGGTCAGCGACCCTGCGCAGCAGTTGCTGCCAGTCTGCATCGCCGTCCTGCGTCACCGTAAGCCAGCGATCGACGTAGAACACGTTGGTCACGTGCTCGATGTCGAATATCGACGCGGCCAGCAGGTCGTCTTCGGCCTGCTCTGCGTTCTCGTAGGAGTGGGTCACGCCCCAGGACAAGGGTTCCTTGAGGATGAATTTCTTCGCGTTCGGGTTCGGCGTATCTTCGATATCGGCTATTTTTGGCATGGCAAATTTCAGTTAGAGCACGCTGCGAAATGAATTTTGCCGCGGGCCAATCCAGGGAAGTATGTGGGGGGTTACCCCGTCTATCGTAATCATGGTTTCAGGCATCGCCGATCGGCGCATGCATCGGGTCGTTGTCTGATTCTGTCGAGATGTCGGGAACGGCGTGCAGTGCGGCATGCAGTGTGTGCCAGGGCAGGATCGCGCATTTCACGCGCGTCGGCAGATCGCGCACGCCGGAAAACACCGTTAGACGGCCCAGATGGTGCGGCTGCTTTTCGACGTCGAGTTGTCCGGTCGCCATATCGCGAAATTCCTGAATCTGCGTTTCGGCATCCTGCCGCGTCTTGCCTTTGACGCTTGCGGTCATCATCGATGCCGACGCCTTGCAGATGGCGCAGGACTCGCCCTGGAACGCGATGGATTCGATGCGCTCGCCGTCCAGATTCAGGGCTATGCTGAGGTGGTCGCCGCACAGGGGGTTGTGGCCTTCGGCCTTGTGGTTCGCCTGTGCCAGTTCGCCATAGTTCCGCGGCTTGCGGTTGTGGTCCAGGATGACTTCCTGGTACAGGGATTTCGGGTCTGCCATCAAAAAACCTTCAGCAAAAAACTTTTTGCACGTTGCGGATGCCTGCGACCAGCGCATCGACTTCGGCCATGGTGTTATAAAAAGCGAATGAGGCGCGCGAGGTTGCCGGAACGCCGTAGCGCTGCATTACCGGCTGCGCGCAATGATGGCCGGTGCGCACCGCGACGCCGTCCTGGTTCAGCAGCGTGCCGATATCGTGCGGGTGCACGCCGTCCAGCTTGAACGACAGCACCGCGGCTTTTTCACGGGCGGTGCCGATGATGTGCACGCCGGGCATGCGCAACAACTGTTCGGTCGCATAGTCGAGCAGGGCGTGCTCGTGCGCGGCGATCGCATCCAGCCCGATCGCCGAGAGGTAGTCGACCGCCGCACCGAGGCCGATCGCGGCGGCGATCGGCGGCGTGCCCGCTTCGAATTTTTGCGGAATCACGTTGTAGGTGGTCTTCTCGAAAGAAACCGACAGGATCATGTCGCCGCCGCCCTTGAATGGCTGCATGCGTTCGAGCAGCGCCGCTTTTGCGTAAAGAATGCCGATGCCGGTCGGGCCGCACAGCTTGTGTCCCGAAAACGCGTAGAAATCGCAATCCAGGTCCTGCATATCGAGTTTCATGTGCGGCGCGGCCTGTGCGCCATCCACCAGCACCGGCACGCCGCGCGCATGCGCGAACGCGATCATCTGCTTCACCGGGACGACGCTGCCGAGGGCGTTCGAGACATGCGCGACGCCGACCAGTTTGGTATGTTCATTGAACAACTTTTCATAATCGCCGATCGACACCTCGCCCGCATCGTCGATCGGTACGACGCGTATCTTCACGCCCTTTTCTTCGGCCAGCATCTGCCAGGGCACGATGTTCGCGTGGTGCTCGAGCGTGGTCAGGATGATTTCGTCGCCGGCGCCGATAAACTTGCGTCCGTAGCCGTGCATCGCCAGGTTGATCGCATCGGTGGTGCCGCTGGTGAAAATCACCTCGCGCTCCTCGCGCGCATTGATGAAACGCGCGAGTTTGCGGCGTGCCTCTTCGTACTCGGCGGTGGCGATTTCCGACAGCGTGTGCACGGCGCGGTGGATGTTCGAGTGCTGGCTCGTCTGGTAGCGCACCAGACGGTCGATCACCTGCTGCGGCATCTGGCTCGAGGCTGCGTTGTCCAGGTAGACCAGGGGCTTGCCGCCGGGCTTCAGCTTGAGGATGGGGAAATCGGCGCGGATGCGCTCGACGTCGAAGTGCGGCGTAGCCTGCGCGCCGGGGGCGGATTTGAGTGCTGTCTGGCTCATATTCATGATGGGTGTACGGCGCCGAGCGCCGGGGCCTGGGTTTGCGCCAGCACCAGCTGCTCGAGCCGCTGGCGCAGGGACGCGACAGGAATGCGCTCGATCACTTCGGCACCGAAGGCGTAGGTGAGGAGGTTGCGCGCCGCGGTATCGGAAAGACCGCGGCTCTTGAGATAGAACACTTCATCGACATCGAGTTGGCCTACGGTCGCACCGTGCGCGCATTTTACGTCGTCGGCGAAAATTTCCAGCTGCGGCTTCGTGTCGACGCGCGCCTTGGCGCTCAGGAGCAGATTGCGGCTCGACTGGGACGAGTCGGTGCGCTGTGCGCCGGCTCGTACCATGATATTGCCGTTGAAGACCGCGCGCGCCGCGTCGTCGACGATGCACTTGTGCAGTTGCCGGCTCACGCACTGCGGCGTGGCGTGGTCGATGAGGGTATGCGTGTCGGCTAGCTGCTGGCCGCCGATCAGCGCCAGGCCGTCGATGCTGCATTCGGCACCTTCGGCCGCGAGCAGCACGTTGAGGTTGTGGCGCGAAATACGCGCGCCCAGCGCCACGCTCACGGAATGGTAGCGGCTGGCGCTCGCCAGCGACACCGCGCAATTGGCGATATGGAAGGCCTCGGCGCCGTCGCGCTGCACCCGGACATGATGGACTGCGGCGTTGCCGGCCAGCGACATTTCGGTCACGGCGTTGGTGAAATAGCTTGCCTCCTGCAGGGCGACGAAATCCTCGACGACCGTCGCCGCGGAGCCGGTTTCCGCAATGACCAGACAGCGCGGGTAGCTGGCCGCTTGTTTGCGCGTGGCAACGTACAGCAGGTGCACGGGCGCTTTGAGCGCGGCGTCGCGCGGCACGATGACCAGTGCGCCGTCGTGCAGGAATGCGGTATTGAGTGCCGCAAACGCATTGTGCTCGAACGCGGCGTGCCGGCCGAGTTGGGCCTGCACGGCTGCGGCGTGCGTGCTCACGCCCGAGGCGAGGTTTTCGACCGTGATCCCCGCGCGGTTGAAGGAATGCTCGGGCGCATACATGCCGTCGACGAATACCAGGCGGGCCGAGGCTTCGGCGATGGACCAGCGCTCGATGTCCGCCGCATTAAGCTGTGCCGTCCCCGGGGCGGGTTGCGCCGCGCCCAGCGCGGGCTGAAAAGACAGCTTGGTCAGCGGCGAAATATCGGTGAATCGCCAGTCCTCGTCGCGCGTGGTCGGCACGCTCAGCGCGCCGACCCGGTCGACCGCATTGGCGCGCAGCGCATTCAGCCAGCTCAGCGGGCTTGCCGGCGGCTGTCCCTGCAGCAGGCTGTCCAGGTAACGGCTGGTGGAGACGGTGTTCATGCGTTCACGCGTGCGTTCGCTTTGACTTCGGCGCCGACCCAGTCGTAGCCGCGCGCTTCGAGCTCGAGCGCCAGTTCCTTGCCGCCGGTTTTGACGATGCGGCCGGACTCCATCACGTGCACGTAATCGGGAACGATGTAATTGAGCAGGCGCTGATAGTGCGTGACCAGCACTATCGCATTGTCCTTGTTCGCCAACTGATTGACGCCGCCGGCAACGATTCTGAGTGCGTCGATGTCGAGGCCGGAATCGGTTTCGTCGAGGATCGCGAGCCTGGGTTCGAGCAAGGCCATTTGCAGGATTTCGTTGCGCTTTTTCTCGCCGCCGGAGAAGCCTTCGTTGACGCTGCGGTCGAGAAAGTCCGGGTTCATTTCGAGCAGTTTCATTTTCTCGCGCACGAAATCGTCGAATTCCAGCGGATCGAGTTCGTCCTTGCCGCGCTCGGTCTGTACGGTGTTGTACGCGAGGCGCAGGAACTGGCTGTTGGCCACGCCGGGTATTTCGATCGGATACTGAAATCCCAGAAATACGCCGGCGCGCGCGCGTTCCTCGGGTTTGAGGTCGAGCAGATTCCTGCCTTCGAACTCGACTTCGCCGCCGCTGACTTCATAGGAGGGGTGGCCGGCAAGCACCTTCGAGAAAGTGCTCTTGCCCGAGCCGTTGGGCCCCATGATCGCGTGCACTTCGCCGCTCTTGATCGTGAGGTCCATGCCTTTGAGAATTTCAATGCCGTTGACGGTCGCGTGCAGCTTGCGCACCGTGAGCAGTGTCTTGCTGTCCTGATAAATCATCCTACACTTCCTTCGAGCTTGAGGCCGAGCAGCTTGGTCGCCTCGACGGCGAACTCCATCGGCAATTGTTGGAAAACGTCCTTGCAGAATCCGTTGATGATCATCGACACGGCTTCCTCGGCGCCGATGCCGCGCTGCGCAAAGTAGAACAGCTGGTCCTCGCCGATCTTGGACGTGGATGCCTCGTGCTCGACTTTGGCGCTGGGATTGTTCACCTGGATATAGGGAAAGGTGTTTGCGCCGCATTGCTCGCCGATCAGCATGGAATCGCATTGTGAATAATTGCGTGCGCCGGCGGCGGTGGGCGCGATCCGGACCAGCCCGCGGTAGCTGTTGTTGGAGTGGCCGGCCGAAATGCCCTTGCTGACGATGGTGCTGCGCGTGTTCTTGCCCAGGTGAATCATCTTGGTGCCGGTGTCCGCCTGCTGGTAATGATTGGTGAGCGCCACCGAATAGAATTCACCGACCGAATTATCCCCGCGCAGCACGCAGCTCGGATATTTCCAGGTGATCGCCGAACCGGTCTCGACCTGGGTCCAGGAGATCCGTGAGTTCACGCCTTTGCACAGGCCGCGCTTGGTGACGAAATTGTAAATGCCGCCCAGGCCGTTTTCGTCGCCCGCATACCAGTTCTGCACCGTCGAATATTTGATGTCGGCGTTGTCCAGCGCGACCAGTTCGACCACCGCCGCGTGCAACTGGTTGGTGTCGAATTTGGGCGCGGTGCAGCCCTCCAGGTAGGACACCGACGCGCCTTCCTCGGCGATGATGAGCGTGCGTTCGAACTGCCCGGAGTTTTCCGTGTTGATGCGGAAATAGGTCGACAGGTCCATCGGGCATTTCACGCCCTTCGGGATGAAACAGAACGAACCGTCTGTGAACACCGCCGAATTGAGCGCCGCGTAATAGTTGTCGCCGACCGGCACCACGCTGCCCAGGTACTTGCGCACGAGATCCGGATGATCGCGCACCGCTTCCGAGATGGAGCAGAAAATGATGCCGACTTCCGCGAGCTTGGCTTTGTAGGTCGTCGCCACCGACACGCTGTCGAATATCACGTCCACGGCGACGCCGGCGAGCTTCGCGCGCTCGTTCATCGGCACGCCGAGTTTTTCGAAGGTGCGCAGCAGTTCGGGATCGACCTCGTCCATGCTGGCCAGGGTTTTCTTCGGCTTGGGAGCCGAGTAGTAACTGATCGCCTGGAAATCGATCTTCGGGTAATGGACATTCGGCCATTGCGGCTCTTCCATCTTGAGCCATTGCTGGTAGGCCTTGAGCCTGAGTTCGAGCAGCCACTCGGGCTCGTTCTTTTTCGCTGAGATCAGCCGGATCGTGTCTTCGCTCAAACCCTTGGGCGCGACGTCGGATTCGATATCGCTGACGAAACCGTGCTGATAGGGCTGATTGACCAGATTTTGCAGGGTGGTGCTCATCGCTGTTTCCTAGGCCTTGGCGGCTCGCTTGACGTTGAAGCTCTCGCCGCAGCCGCAGGTGCTGGCCACATTGGGGTTGTCGAATTTGAACACCTGCTTGAATCCGTCCTTGACGAAATCCAGGCGCGATCCGTCCAGTATGGACAGCACTTCCGCGTCCACCACCAGTTTCGCGTCGTGCGCCTCGAAGAGCTGGTCGCCGGGCAGCATCTCGTCGGCGTAGTCGAAGGTGTAGGCCAGGCCGGAACAGCCGACTTTCTTGACGCCGACGCGCAGGCCCAAGCCTTTGCCGCGTTTCAGAATCTGGTTCCGGATCTGCTTTGCTGCATTTTCAGTGACTGAGATGGTCATGGTATCGCCTGTATTGGAATGTCGTTCACGAATTAGTTTGCAATGGCGGCGCGCTCGCGTTTCTGCAAGGCTTCGCGCATGTCGAACACCGGTGACATGCCCGCTTGTTCCGGTTTCTGCTCGTCGACGAGTTGCTTCAGCGTCACCGCGCCCAGATAGCCGAATATATGCCGGTTGAGATCGGCCCACAGATTGTGGGTAATGCATTTTTTCTCGTCGCGACAGTTTTCCCGTCCGCCGCATTGCGTCGAATCCAGGGTCTCGTCTACCGCGATGATAATGTCGGCCACCGAAATTGCTGTCGTGTCCTGGGCGAGGCGATAGCCGCCACCGGGTCCGCGCACGCTCTCGACCAGGGCGCGGCGGCGCAACTTGCCGAACAATTGTTCCAGGTAGGACAGCGATATTCTCTGGCGCTGGCTGATCGCCGCCAGGGTCACCGGGTTTTTGCCCTGATACATGGCGAGGTCAACCATGGCGGTCACTGCAAAACGTCCCTTTGTCGTCAGTCTCATATTGAAATCCTGTTAAATATTATGCAATTAAACGTGATACCCGGAATACACGACTAATTGCCTCAACTATACAATACCTGACTGTTTCAGTCAACTACACTGTCCGGCGAAATGCTGGATTTCGGTTACTAGCCCGCATTCTGCGTCCTCGTTACTGCCTCTCCTGAAGCGGTCCATTTCAGCCACATGTCGCGGTAGCTTTGCTCCAGTTCGCGCGCAAAGCCGGCATAGTCCATGAGCGGGCAGGCGGCGTAGCGCTGGCGCATGCCCGCACGCAGCGCGGACAGCCTGGGCAGGTCCTGCGCCAAGCCTGCGGCCGCCGCTACGTATTGCGCCGCGTCTTCCGCAATCAATTCGGGGAGGCCCAGGTTCATGAGCATGCTCGCGCTCTGGCGGCTCGCTATGGTTTCGCCGGCCAGGGTGATCACGGGCACGCCCAGCCACAGCGCTTCCAGACTGGTCATGCCCCCGCAAAATGGGAAGGGGTCGAGCGCAATGTCGATTTCGGCATAGCTCGCCGGAGACTGCTCGATCGGGGAAAAGCCGCGCAGTGTCAGCCTTTCCGGCGCGATGCCGTGCTTCGCGCACAGCGCGCTGAAGCGCGCGCGATTGGGCGCGTCGTCGAGCGCCGCGGCCTGCACCAGCAGGCGCGATTCCGGAACCGCGCGCAATACCCGGCCCCACAAGGCGAGCACCTGTTCGTTGAGTTTGGACAAATTGTTCAAGCAGCCGAAGGTGATGTGCCCACTGGTTTGCGCGGGAAGCGGGCTGAGGGCGGGCATGTATTCCGGAGGCTGATAGCAAAAGCGGGTGTGCCGCAGCCGCAGCACGCGCTCGACGTAGTAGCGCTCCTGACCCGCGGGCGAGGACCAGGGGTCGCTGATGAAATAGTCCATGGTCGCGAGGCCGGTGGTATTGAAATAACCGAGCCAGCTGACCTGTACCGGTGCCGGCTTTCGGGCGAAGGCGAGCAGGCGGTTATGCGTTGTATGCCCGGCGAGGTCCACCAGGATATCGATGCGATCGCTGCGTATCTGTTCGCACAGCTTCTCATCGCTCATGGCGACGATCGGGCGCCAGTGCCCGGCCAGCGATTTGAGTTGCAAGGTGATCGCATCTTCGCCGGCGTAGTTGTAGTAGCAGCTGACTTCCAGTCGATCGCGGTCGTGCGCCGCCAATATTGGCGCGAATATCGCACTGACAGGATGCCGGCGAAAATCCGGCGAGATATAGCCTATGCGCAGTCGGCGTTCCGGGTCGCGATCGTTGTCGAAGCGCGGCGACATCGGGTAGTAGCGTGAGGCTGCTTGTTCGGCCCAGTTCCGGTGTTCGGCAGCCGCCTGCTCCGGTGAGCACTCGGGATCGTAGTTCAGGCAGGCGAGCACGCTCGCCAGCGCCTCGGGAAAATCGGGTGCCAGCCGGTAGGTTTCGCGGTAGTGCAGGATCGCGTCGGCCACGCGGCCCAGCTGGTTGTAGCAGTTCGCGAGATTATTGTGTGCAGTCGTGTTCTCCGGCTGCAGCAATAGCACGGCTTCATAGTGTTCCGCGGCTTCGGTCCAGCGCTTGCATTGTTGCAGGCAGTAGGCGAGCGCCAGCCGTCCCTCGACCGGATCGTCCGCATCCTGCCATGATTGTTGCAACAGACCGGCCGCTTCGTCGTAGTTCCTTGCCGCAGCCGGATCGGCGTCGGCGCAGCGTACCAGAGCACTGGCGAGCGCGTTGCGCGCAGCCGGTGTGGTTTGCAGGCCCAGCAGTTGGCGGAACTCAAGCACTGCTTCCTGGTGTCGACCCGCCTGGCTCAGGGCGTGGGCGAGATTGGATCGGGCATCGCTGCGCACCGGGTCCAGGCGTGTTGCCACGCGGAAGCTTTCCACGGCCTCCTGCGCGCGGTCCAGAGCGGCCAGTGCATTGCCCAGGTTGTAGTGGTAGGTGGCCTTGTCGGATTTCAGCGCGATCGCCGCTCTGATCTGCGCGACTGCGGCTGCATGCTCGCCGCGCTGGTGCGCGATCAGTCCGAGCAGGTGCATGGCGTCGGCATTGCTTGCATCGGCCTGCAGCATCGCCCGGTAGCGCAACTCGGCGCCTGCAAGATCGCCGCTTTCGTGCAGCCGGATCGCCGCTTCCAGATCGGCGGCGCTGTCTCCGCGGAACCATGCCCGCAGCATTTGCAGCAATCGCATGGCGACCCTAGCTGGAACCCGCGGCAACGATCACTTTGCCCGACCTCGATTTCAGGGTAGTGCGAGGGGAGAGGCCCCCTCCTTGGCCTTGGGGCTCGAGGGTTGGTTTGCGGTCACGATCTGCAGCAGCGGTGCGAATACCCTGGGTGTTCCTGTAACGATGTTTCCGCTGTCCAGGAAATTGCCGTCGCCGTCGAAATCGCTTACCAGGCCGCCCGCTTCCTGGATCATCAGGCTGCCCGCAGCCATGTCCCAGGGCGCGAGGCCCGCTTCCCAGAAACCGTCCAGCCGGCCTGCTGCGACATAGGCGAGATCGAGGGCGGCGGCGCCGGCGCGGCGCACGCCCGCGGTCTGCGACATCACTTTGCGCAAAATGGGCATGTATTCGCCGATGTTCGCGGTTTCGCGAAACGGAAAACCCGTGCCGATCAGCGCATCGTCGAGTTGCCTGCGCTTGGATACGCGCATGCGCCGGTCGTTGAGGTAGGCGCCGTGACCGCGCGTGGCGGTGTACAACTCGTTGCGCCCGGGATCGTAGATGACCGCCTGCGTGATCGTGCCCTTGTGCCGCAGGCCGATGGAGACGCAATACTGCGGGAAGCCATGAATGAAATTGGTGGTGCCGTCCAGCGGGTCGATGATCCAGACATAGTCCGATTTGCCTTGAGCGCCGGACTCCTCTGCTAGAATCGCGTGGTCCGGAAAGGCTTTCAACAGAATCTGGATCACAGCCTGTTCCGCCGCCTGATCGACCTCGGTGACGAAATCGTTGTGGCGCTTGGTCGATACGGTCAGGGCGTCGATATCCTGCGCGGCGCGGTTGATAATGGCGCCGGCGCGCCGCGCGGCTTTCACCGCAATAGTGAGCATGGGATTCATGGGATGTGGGGTCTTTGCCTGTTTTCGCGGACTGCGCGTAAGGGTGGATTTTAATATGAGCGCCGATCTGCTGTCGCACATTCGCATCGTGCTGTCGCACACCACGCATCCGGGCAACATCGGCGCCGCGGCGCGCGCGATGAAAACCATGGGCATCACTTCGCTTTATCTGGTCAAGCCGAAGAAGCCCGTTGATGCCGAAGCCGTGGCCATGGCGAGCGGCGCATCCGACCTTCTGGAGGGCGCGCATTACTGCGACAGCCTGGCCGAGGCCCTGCAGGGAACGGTGTACGCGCTGGCGGTGAGCGCGCGCCGGCGCGAACTCGCCTATGCATCGGCCGATGCGCGCAGCGCGACCCGGCTTCTGCTCGAGGCAGCGCAGGAGGGCGAGGTGGCGATCGTCTTTGGCACCGAGATGTCGGGGCTGACCAACGAGGAAATTCTCCAATGCCGCGCTGCGGCGCATATTACGGCCGATCCGGGCTATTCCTCGCTCAATCTCGCCGCGGCGGTGCAGGTCATGGCGTATGAAGCGCGCGTGGCGGCCTTGGGCGGGGCGCTGCCCGCCGCTGCGGGGAATCCCCTGGCAAGGCACGAAGACATCGAGAATTTCTACACCCATCTGGAGCAGAGCCTGCTTGCCAGCGGTTTTCTCGATCCGGCAAATCCGCGGCGTTTGCTGCCCCGCCTGCGGCGCCTGTTTGGACGTACCGGACTGGAGCAGGAAGAAGTCAACATTCTGCGCGGGGTATTGAAATCGTTCGATAAAAATACTTGACTAAAAGACTAGGGATTAGTAAGATTAGGCAAGTAAACGAACAAAATAGAATGCGTATATGCATTATTATACATAGACTTAGAGAATTTATCTAATAATTAAGTTTAACATGGGTTTTTAGCTCGATCGAGCAGGAGACTGGGTAGCAACCAGATTCAACTATGTTCAAAAGCATTCAGGAAGATATCGCCAGCGTGTTCGACCGCGATCCGGCGGCCCGTTCGACCTGGGAGGTCATCACCTGTTATCCGGGTTTCCACGCCTTGCGCATCCACCGGATTGCCAACTGGCTTTGGCACTTGAATTTGCGCTGGCTCGGGCGGCTGGTCTCGCATATCGGACGCTTCCTGACCGGCATCGAAATCCATCCGGGTGCGACCATAGGCCGGCGCTTTTTCATCGACCACGGCATGGGCGTGGTCATCGGTGAAACATCCGAAATAGGCGACGATGTCACCCTGTATCACGGGGTCACCCTGGGCGGCACCTCCTGGAACAAGGGCAAGCGCCATCCGACCATCAGCGACCGGGTCGTCATCGGCGCCGGCGCCAAAGTGCTGGGGCCGATCGTGGTCGGGGAGGGGGCAAAAATCGGCTCAAACGCCGTGGTGGTGAAGGACGTTCCGCCGGGTGCCTCGGCAGTCGGAATACCGGCGCGCATCATCATCGACGAGTTGGACAAGTCGCGCGAGGAGAAGGCGGCCAAGCTGGGCTTTTCCGCCTACGCAGTCACCGCCAAGGCGACGGACGATCCCCTGGCAAAGGCCTTGCAGGGCTTGCTCGATCATTCGATGGAGCAGGATCATCGCCTGGAGCAATTGCAGCATGAAATCGAGACCTTAAGGGGGCGTGCTGCCGACGATGTCGCGGTTACGGAGCGATTCGATCCCGGGCGGCCGCACCAGGTTGCGGAAAAGTAGTGGACCGCGCAGCTGGGAGCCATCGGGTAATGAGTATGGGTGAACCATGAGACTGACCGCCTGGGAGATTAACGACCGATGAGATTGACAACCAAGGGCCGCTTCGCCGTTACCGCCATGCTGGACCTGGCTTTGCGACATCAGCTGGGCCCGGTGACCTTGGCCGGTATCGGCGACCGTCAGGGGATTTCACAGTCCTATCTGGAGCAGTTGTTCGGCAAGCTGCGCCGGAATGCGCTGGTGGCGAGCGTACGCGGCCCAGGCGGTGGGTACCGGCTTGCACGCGCAACCGGCAAGATCTCGGTGGCGGACATTATCCTTGCCGTGGATGAACCGCTGGACGCGACGCAGTGCGGCGGCATGGAGAATTGCCGGCATGAGCGGCCATGCATGACGCACAATCTGTGGGCCACGCTGAACGACAAGCTGCATGAGTACCTGAATTCGGTGACATTGCAGGATCTGGTGAACGAACAGCTCGCAAAGCCCGGCAATGTGACGGTGCTGGCCGACCGGCGCCCTGCAAAGGCGCGCAAGCTGGTTTCCGTGCAGGTTTGAGCGACACCGCCGGCAGCGATCCGGCCAAAAGATGAAAGGCTGAAAACGGACTTCACGCCATGTGATGAAACCGCAATCGCTCAGTCAAACAGGTTCAGAACGCCGTCCAGTCCGGCGTGATCCAGCGCATAGTCGGCCTTGTTTCGCACCAACGGTTTCGCGCGGTAGGCGATAGATACGCCGGCCTCGGCCATCATCGCAAGGTCGTTGGCGCCGTCGCCGATGGCGATGATCGCGGCTTTCTCTATTCCCAATTCATCGCGCAGCGCGCGCAGTTTCGCCGCCTTGCCTTCTGCGTCGACGATGTTCCCGATCACGCGGCCACTGAGGCGGCCTTCCTCGATCTGGAATACGTTCGATGTGCAGTAGTCCAGGCCCAAACGGGCTTTAAGGCGTTCAGTGAAGAAACTGAAACCGCCCGACACCAACAAGGTCTTGATGCCCGCCGCTTGCATCGCCACGAGCATGGTTTCGGCGCCGGGCGAGATCCGCAGGCGTTCGTCATAGACGCGCGCAAGAGCGTCTTGATCAAGGCCGCGCAGCAGCGCGACGCGGCGCAGCAGGCTTTGCTTGTAGTCGAGTTCTCCTGACATCGCGGCGGCGGTAATCGCCGAGACCTCCGCCTTGACCCCGGCAAGATCAGCGACTTCGTCTATGCACTCGATGGAAATCAAGGTGGAATCCATGTCGATCGCCAGCAGGCGCATGTCTTCCAGCCTGCGCGCGGGGGGCACGAAGCCGAAATCGACACCGGCTCGCGCGCAATATTCGGCAACGCCCGCTTCCGTCTGCGTGTCGACCAGCCGGTAGGCGGCGGGTGCAAGGTGCTCGGTACGCTCTGCGCGGGTCATCTGCGCAAGTTGGCGCAGATCTTCATCGCTTAGCTCGGCGCCCTGTACGATCAGGTTCATGCCCTGTCCGCCGTCGCAACCGCGCCCTCGGCGTTTGCGGCTTGCATTGCGCCGTGCAGGCTCTTCAGCAGGTCCTTCACGGTCTGCACCCGTGGCGCCAGGCCTTCACTGGGCGTTTGCACCCGCAGCTTGCTCGGGCCCGACATTTTCCAGTGGCGGTGGCGCGCGAGCAGCTGCATGAAGCGCGCCCCGTCCAGCGGCGGCTGCGCGACAAACTGCAGCGCGATCGCGTCGCCGCTGGCGTCGATGCGCGCCACGCCCAGGGCGAGCGCCGCGATCCGCAGGCGGTGGGATTCGATCAGCGCCTGCGCCGGTTCCGGTGCCAGGCCGAACCTGTCAATCAGTTCCTCCTGCATGGTGTCGACCTCACCCGCGGTCTCGCAGTTGGCCAGTCGCTTATACAGGGTCAGCCGCTCGTGCACGTCGCTGCAGTAATCGACGGGCAGCAGCGCCGGCAGGTGCAGGTTGATTTCGGTGGTGATCGAAAGCGGCGAAGAAAGGTCCGGCTCGCGTCCGGCTTTGAGCGAACGCACCGCGTGATTGAGCATGTCGGCATAAAGATTGAACCCGATCTCCTGCATCTCGCCCGACTGCGAATCGCCCAGGACTTCGCCGGCGCCGCGGATCTCCAGGTCGTGCATGGCGAGAAAGAAGCCTGAACCGAGTTCGTCCATCATCTGTATCGCTTCGAGGCGCTTTTTCGCCTGCGTCGACAGCGTTTCTTCGCCGTGGGTGAGCAGGTAGGCGTAGGCCTGGTGATGCGAGCGCCCGACGCGACCGCGCAACTGGTGCAGCTGCGCGAGGCCGAATTTGTCGGCGCGATTGATCAGCATGGTATTGGCCGTGGGGATGTCGATGCCGGTTTCGATGATGGTGGTGCATAACAGCAGGTTGTAGCGCTGCTGGTGGAATTCACGCATGGCGCGCTCCAGTTCGCGTTCGCGCATCTGGCCGTGTGCCACCACGATGCGCGCCTCGGGCAGCAGCTTCGCGAGCTTGACGTGCATGTTTTCTATCGTCTGGACCTCGTTGTGCAGGAAATAGATCTGCCCGCCGCGCTTCAGTTCGCGCAGCACCGCCTCGCGGATCACGCCCTGGCTTTCGCGGCTCACAAAGGTCTTGATCGCGAGGCGCTTTTGCGGCGCGGTCGCAATGACCGAGAAATCGCGCAGGCCTTCGAGCGACATGGCGAGGGTGCGCGGAATCGGTGTGGCGGTCAGCGTGAGCACGTCCACTTCGGCGCGCAGCGCCTTGAGTGCCTCCTTCTGGCGCACGCCGAAGCGGTGCTCCTCGTCGATAATCACCAGCCCCAGGCGCTGAAATTTGATGTCGCGCTGCAGCAGCTTGTGCGTGCCGATGGCGATGTCCACGCTGCCGTCGGCGAGGGCCTTCACATTCTGCGTCTGCTCCTTAGCCGTGCGAAACCGCGACAACTGCGCGATTTTGATCGGCCATTCGTCGGCGATCTGCGCGAAGCGGTCGGAGAAGGTCTGGAAGTGCTGCTCGGCGAGCAGCGTGGTCGGGGTGAGGATGGCGACCTGCTTGCCGCCGCAGACTGCGACGAATGCCGCGCGCAGCGCCACTTCGGTCTTGCCGAAGCCGACGTCGCCGCAGATCAGGCGGTCCATGGGTTTGCCCGAGCACATGTCTTCGATGGCTGCGCGGATCGCGGCCGCCTGGTCGGGCGTTTCCTCGAAACCGAATCCCTCGGCAAACGCGTCCAGATCATGCTGCTTGATTTCAAACTGGTGTCCCATCCTTGCGGCGCGCCGTGCGTAAAGATTGAGCAGTTCGGCGGCGGTGTCGCGGATCTGCTGTGCGGCCTTCTTCTTCGCGCGGTCCCAGTCGCCGCTGCCGAGCTTGTGCAGCGGGGCTTGATCCGGTGCGACGCCGCTGTAGCGGCTGATCAGGTGCAGCTGCGCGACCGGCACATAGAGCTTGTCCTGCTTGGCGTATTCCAGGTGCAGGAACTCGGTCTCGCCTTCGCCCAGGTCCAGGCTGACCAGGCCGAGATAGCGGCCGATGCCATGCTGGGCATGCACCACCGGGTCGCCGATGCGCAGTTCCGACAGATCGCGCACCATGCCCTCGACCGAGGTCGCGCGCGCGTCGGCGCGTTTCGCCGTGCGCACCGTGCCGGCGTAGAGCTCGGCTTCGGTGATGACACAGATATTCTCTTCAGCGAGCGCAAAGCCCTGGTGCAGCGGCCCGGTGTCGAGCATGCAGCGCGCGGTGCCCGCGAGAAATTCGGTGTAGCCCGTGCACGGCGCAGGGGCAAGTCCGTACTCGGCGAGGTACTGGCTCATGGTTTCGCGCCGGCCCAGGGATTCGGCCAGAAGCAGCACGCGCGCAGGCGTGGCTGCAAGAAATGCTTTCAGCCGCGCAAGCGGATCGGCGGCGCGGCGCTCGACGGCGAGCGGCGGCAGCGCGGCGGCAATGATGTCGCCCTCCGCGCCGGTCCCCTCGTCCCGTGCTTCGGTGATATCGATGCGCGCATGCTTTCTTGCCGCGACGAAGAATTCCTCGGCAGGGAGAAACATGTCCACGGGCGACAGCAGCGGCTGCGAACGATCGCCGCGCAGCAGCTGGTAGCGCGACTGGGTGTCCTTCCAGAACGTGTCTATGCTAGCCGCGACATCGCGGTGCAGGCACAGGCTGGCGTGCTCCGGGAGGTAATCGAATATGGTGGCCGTATGCTCGAAAAACAGCGGCAGAAAATATTCGATGCCGGCCGGCGCGATGCCGTTGCTCACGTCCTTGTAGATGTTGCTGCGCGAGGGATCGCCTTCGAAGGTCTCGCGAAAACGTGCGCGAAACCGCGTCCGGCCTGCTTCATCGAGCGGAAACTCGCGCGCGGGCAGCAGGCGCACCTCCTTCACCTTGTAAATGGTGCGCTGGGTATCGACGTCGAAGGTGCGTATCGATTCGATCTCTTCGTCCAGCAGGTCGATGCGATAGGGCAGGGCGCTGCCCATGGGGAACAGATCGATGAGGCCGCCGCGAACGCAGTACTCGCCCGGCGCGACCACCTGGGTCACGTGGCTGTAGCCGGCCAGCGTCAATTGCGCGCGCAGCTGCGGCAGGCTGAATCCCTCGTCCTGTTTGAGAAAGAAGGTGTAGGCGGCGAGGTAGGACGGCGGCGCCATGCGATAGAGCGCCGTGCTTGCCGGAATCAGTGTGATGTCGCAACTGCCGCGGGTGATTGCGTACAGCGTGGCCAGTCGCTCGGAAATCAGGTCGTGGTGCGGCGAGAAGCTGTCGTAGGGCAGCGTTTCCCAGTCCGGCAGCAGATTGACGGCCAGGTCGGGCGCGAAATAGGGAATTTCCTCGCACAGACGCTGCGCGTCCAGCGCCGAGGCGCAGAATACGATCAACGGTTTCGCGTCCTGCGCCAAACGCGCGATGGCGAGGGCATCGCTGGAGCCATGCAATTGCGTATAGCGGCGTTTTTGGAGCGCCGGATTCGGAGCGTTCATCATGGCGAAAAAGGGGCACCCGGCTGCAGCCCTGCGGGGCGCTGCCCTGGAAGAGGGGATTCAGCTGACATCATAAATAGACTAAGCTGTATTATAACGGCTTCGGTAGCTATTTATTACGAAAAAACAATGACGTCCGAGCGGTTTTTGGGCCTGATCCCGGCGGCGGGCGCAGGCGAGCGCATGGGTCAGCCCAAACCCAAGCAATACCTCGATCTGCTTGGGCGAACCATGCTCTACCATAGCGTGAAGGCCTTGCTCGCGGATACCAGAATCGAAACCGTGTTCGTCGTGCTCGCCCCGACCGATCAGGAGTTCAAGCAATACCCGTGGGGAGAATTCGGCGAGCGGGTTGCGCCCTTGTTCTGTGGCGGGGCCACCCGCCACGACAGCGTGCTGAACGGACTGCTTGCGGCCTCGTCCACAGCGGAACCGGACGATTGGATACTCGTGCACGACGCGGCGCGTCCCTGTTTGGGACGGCGCGAATTGCAGCGCATGCTCGATGAACTGGCCGCGGACGAAGTCGGCGGCATACTCGGGGTACCGGTCGCCGATACGCTGAAGCGTGCCGACGTAGCCGCAAGGATCCAAGCGACCGAAGCGCGCGAGAACCTGTGGCAGGCGCAGACGCCGCAGATGTTCCGCCATGGTCTGCTCCTCCGGGCGCTGGGCCGAACCACCAAGCTGAGCGACGAAGCCGGCGCGGTGGAGGCCCTGGGCCTGAAACCGAAGTTGGTGCAAGGCTCGCCGACGAACCTGAAAGTCACCTATGCGGAAGACCTGCAACTGGCGCAAACTATCCTCACCAGCCGGGGGATGAAACCATGAGAATAGGACAGGGATTCGACGTTCACGCGCTGGTTCCGGGGCGCAAGCTGATCATCGGCGGGGTGGATATCCCGCACGAGAAGGGCCTGGACGGACATTCGGATGCGGACGTATTGCTGCACGCCCTGTGCGACGCGCTGCTCGGCGCCGCGGCCATGGGCGACATTGGCGGGCATTTTCCCGATACCGATGCGCGCTACAAGGACGCCGACAGCCGCACGCTGTTGCGTGCAGTGAGTGCGCTGGTGCAGGAAGCCGGCTACCGCATCGTCAATCTGGACGCGACCATCATTGCACAGGCGCCGAAAATGGCGCCGCACATTCCCGGGATGGTAAATAACATCGCAGCCGACCTCGGCCTGTCGCGCGGTCAGGTCAACGTCAAGGCCACGACCACCGAGGCTCTGGGTTTTACGGGCAGGGGAGAGGGCATTGCAGCCATGGCCATCGTGATGCTGAATTGGGCGGTCTGAGCCGGCTTATTTCTTCCCGGGCACCGGTCCTCCTGCAGCATTGTGCCGTTGTACGTCTGTAAGCCCTGAAAAGCATTTATACTTACGCCAGTTATCGAATCAAGCCGCGGGTATCACGAATAATACTAAGAGCCCGTTGCAAAATTAATTTTGCAACGGCCAATCTAGGGGAGTATGAGGGGAGGTATCCCCTCATTTTGAAATGAATTCTAAGGCGGTTTCCGGGGAATCGAGCGCTTTGACCAGACAATCCAGTTTTACCCATGAGCAATTGCTCGCCTGCGGACGCGGTGAGATGTTCGGCGAGGGCAATGCGCAGCTGCCCCTGCCGCCTATGCTTCTGTTCGACCGCATCATCCATATGAGCGACCAAGGCGGAAGTTACGGCAAGGGCGAGATCGTCGCCGAACTCGACCTGCGCCCGGATCTTTGGTTTTTCGACTGCCACTTTCAGGGTGATCCGGTGATGCCGGGCAGCCTCGGCTTGGATGCGATGTGGCAGCTGATCGGTTTCTATTTGGGGTGGATGGGGGGCAAAGGCCGCGGGCGCGCGCTCGGTTGCGGCGAAGTAAAATTCAGAGGGCAGGTTCTGCCCAGCGCAAAGCAAGTAACCTACCGCATCAGCATGAAGCGCGTGATTCTGCGCAAGCTGGTGATGGGTATCGCCGACGCCGTAATGGAGGTCGACGGTCGCGATATCTATGCGGGCAAAGACCTGCAGGTGGGACTGTTTACCTCCACCGATGCATTCGGAGGCTAGTGTTATGCGTCGCGTCGTCGTTACAGGAATGGGTATCGTCTCCAGCATCGGCACCAACAAGGACGAGGTGCTGGCCTCGCTGCGCGAAGCACGCAGCGGCATCGAGTTTTCCGAGGAGTACCGGAAGCTCGGCTTTCGTTCACAGGTCCACGGCCCAGTGCGCGTCAAGCCCGAGGAACTGATCGACCGCAAGCTGCTGCGCTTCATGGGCGACGCCGCGGCGTTCACCTACATTGCGATGGCCCAGGCCATCGCCGACTCGGGCCTGCCGGATGACATGGTCTCGCACGAGCGCACCGGCTTGATCGTCGGTTCGGGCGGCGGCTCGCCGGAAAACCAGGTCGAAGCGGCCGACGTGATGCGCGCGAAGGGTGTAAAGCGCGTCGGGCCCTACATGGTGCCGCGCTGCATGTCGAGCACCGTCTCGGCCTGCCTGGCGACGCCGTTCCGCATCAAGGGCATGAACTACTCGATCAGTTCGGCCTGTTCCACCAGCGCGCACTGCATCGGCAACGCCTACGAGCAGATCCAGTGGAACAAGCAGGACATCGTCTTCGCCGGCGGTGGGGAAGAGGTGCATCCCTATCTCTCCATGCTGTTCGATGCGATGGGCGCGCTGTCATCGAAGTACAACGATACGCCGACGCGCGCCTCGCGCGCCTACGACGCGAATCGCGACGGTTTTGTCGTCTCCGGCGGCGGCGGCGTCGTAGTGCTGGAGGAACTCGAGCACGCGCGCGCGCGCGGCGCGAAGATTTATGCCGAGCTCGTCGGTTACGGTGCAACGTCCGACGGTTACGATATGGTGCAGCCCTCGGGCGAAGGCGCGGTGCGCTGCATGCGAATGGCGCTCGCAGGCGTGGATACGCCGGTGGACTATCTGAATACGCACGGCACCAGCACGCCGGTGGGCGACCCGAAGGAACTCGAAGCGGTGCGCGCAGTATTCGGGGACAAAATACCGCTGATCAGTTCGACCAAGTCGCTGACCGGGCATGCGCAAGGCGCGGCAGGCGTCACCGAGGTGATCTATACGCTGCTGATGCTGGAACACGACTTCGTCTGTACCTCGGCCAACATCGAAACGCTGGACCCCTCGGGCGAGGGCATGCCCATCGCGCGCGAGCGCGTGGACAAGGCCGGCCTCAACACGGTGATGTCCAACAGCTTCGGTTTCGGTGGCACCAACGCCTGTCTGGTATTCCGCCGCCTGACCGGCTGAGTCCATGATCGAGGCCGCCGACACGGTGCGGCTATTCTTCGCGCTTTGGCCCGACAGCGCGCTGCAGGGCAGGCTCGCGGCCTGGGCCAAGCAGGCAGCCGGCAAAGCGCGCCCGATGCGACGCGAAAACCTGCACATGACGCTGGCATTTCTCGGTGCAACACAAACGACGCTGCTTCCCCTGCTCACCGAGTCTGCGCGTACGGTGCGTTTCGTGCCCTTTACGCTGAGGCTGGATCGCATCGCCTATTGGAAGCACAACCGCATCATCTGGTGCGGCGCCGACCAGGACCCGCCGGCGCTAAGTGCATTGGTCGGCGAGTTGCGCGCGTGCCTGGACGCGTCCGCGATCGCCTACGACCGTAAGCCGTTCGTGTCGCACGTGACATTGGTGCGCAATGCGCCCGGATTGCAGATGGCGCAACCCTGGGAACCGCTAGTTTGGGAGGCGCGCGACTTCGCGCTGGTTCAATCCGAGAAAACCGACGGCCGCATCAGTTACAGGCCGCTGGAGCGCTTTTCAGCGAGTTCTGCTTGAACACCAGCTCAATTATCGATGCGGGCGTCATTTTGGAACGCCGTACATGATTAGATCTGTGGATTTCATTTCGAAATCCGACGCGCAACAGATGGCCGCATCTGACAAGATCGCGGTGATCAGCGTTACGGGTCCATTGGGGATTCCGCCGACATTGAACGGCTTTTACCGGGTTTTGCCGCTTGAGTTCGAGGACACGCCGCAAGCTAACGCGATCTGGGCATTCAACCGGACGCATGCGACGGCTATCATTAACTTTGTCGGGGAATTGCATCGCGACTCCAAGCTAATCGACCTGATCGTTCATTGCAGGGCGGGAATTTCCCGATCGGCTGCAATAGCGACCTATGTAGCAGAGAAGACAGACTGCGAATTTCCCCGTCGCGAATGGGCGGGTGGCGCGAATAGGCTGATACTTCAGTTGCTCAAGAATACCGAGGCTGGCGTCGGTTGATCGGTGGTCCTTCCATCGACCCATCGATTATTCCGTAGAATAACCCGGCAAACCTCAACGCTTGGTCCCAATTGTGTACCCCGCCTCGGTGGGCGAGCACAAAAGCAAAATGAACCGAAGGGGAGCATTCATATGGCAGCAACAGATCTGGAACTCGACTTTACCAGTCCGAAGCAGGCGATACTTCTTTTCCTGGATTTCGACGGTGTGCTGCACCCTGTCCATTGCAGTCCGGCGCAGCATCTATGCTGCCGCCCATTGCTCGAAGATACACTTCGATCCGCTCCGCCTGTAGAAATTGTAATTTCGTCGACTTGGCAGGAGGCGCACTCGGTAAAAGCACTGACCAAGCTGTTTTCGCCCGATATGCAGCCGCGTATCATCGGCGGCACACTTGCTGCTGATCCTGATCGCGAGGAAGAAACCCGCTACGATCAGATTCTGCGATTCCTGCGCTGGAAGAACTGGACGGGTCGGCCGTGGTTGGCACTGGATGATGCGGATCACGAATTTCCGGAAGGATGTTCCGAATTGGTCCTTTGCAACGGTGCGACTGGATTTGAAACGGGGAAAGCGCAGGAACTACTGCAACGCCTTCGTCCTTGATCCGATTTGCTTCCGGGAAACGTCCATGATGGGCTGCTCGCGGAGCGCGGAAAGATCCTGATGGATAGCAATCGGTCCTTGCCGGGAACAATCCAGCGGTAGTGGCGAGTGTATTGGCCGCGCTTTGCCCATCGCCATGAAATACGCACCAACCGTCCAGTCTGCGAACCGCAAATGGCACATGCCGCTCGGCGGGTACACCGCCGTGTTTTTGGACGACATCGTATCCGCAGGGTCGGTCAAGTATCGCTACCTTCTTTTTATATTCGAAGGCGACAGTCAGGAACCGTGCTATATCGTGGCCTCGGAGCTCAATTCGATGGCGAAGAAGCTCGGCGGTGGCTCTCACTTTCTCGGTCTTTTCGACGGGGAAGAGCACACCAACTGCGGTTCTTCCGATGACTGGGCGGACGAGGCGAAGTTCACATTGGAAGCGTTACGAATTGTGAGAGAAAGATTCGAAGCTAAGACCTAACCACACAGCCTGTTCCGTCGTTGCAGCCGATCCTCGTGTCCATCTCCCCGCACCGCCCCTGAATCGGTAGAACAGAAATACGGAATGTCCGCTCTCGAAAACCTCCGCCATTGAGCAGCAGGTTTCAATTAAGCCATCGTATCCATGTGGGTATTGTACGAAATCGCATAGGCCAAATGGACTATTGACCCATTGCCGGCGCGGAGTCAATCATCAGAAAAAAGTCATTTTGTGCTCGGATGACATGGTTCAAGCACTTGGTTGCTCCGTACGCGTCTGCTTCGTCCATGTAATTGATAAGCCAGCGGCGGATACAGAGGCAGCCGGACTATTTGAGCCTGCGCAAGACAGGGCGATACGAAGCTGTACGGGAAATCGATCTAATTCTTGATAATCACCGGCGAGCCAGAAGCCGCACAACAGGGAGAAACGCAGTGCAAAAAAGCAATGTGAAACACTTGTTTAGAGGGCTATCCGTTTTATCGCTAGCCATAATCCTGACGGCTTGCGGGGGTGGGGGGGGCGGTACTCCTGGAGCGACCGACTCACCCACCGCGACTACAACGACAACGACGCCCACACCGACCACGACGCCCACAACGACAACGACGCCCACACCGACGACGACGCCCATACCGACCGCTTCGCGCGCGTCGACCCCTGCCTCGACGTCAGGTACTGCGGGCATAGGAACGACAGCGGGCGGGACCAGTTCAGGCCTTGCGGCACAAAACACAGGCCCCTCCACGGGCCGTGCGGCAACGGACTGGCAGTCCAGTGCGACCGCGACCGAAGCCTTCAGCGAAACCATTACGCTGAGTGCGCGGCAGCGGCGTACACATGGTTTCAGCATTACGGGCAGCACCGCGCTGAACATGGAGATTCTTTTCGTCGCGCAGACAACCGCCAATCTTTATGTCATGCCTGCGATCGAAGCGGATAATTTCCTCAACGGACGCGGCTTCAGCCATATTTCGTCGTACTCGTTTTCTCCCGGGACATTCGGCATCAAGTCGCTGAACTCCGTCGCTCCAGGCGAATATTATGTCGGCATTGAGAACACAGCCGCGATAAGCAACACATATCGGGTTGAAGTGCAGCAGCAGCCCGTAGTTTCTGGTTTCGAGTATTCCAACGATCGCTTCGCGCCAGTCGTGCAGAACGCCGCCGACGGTTTTCGCTTCATCCAGTATGTCACCCTCGGCGACACCTATCGTACGATAATCGACGGCGCGAACACCGGCGGAACGGTCTATCTACTGCCGGGCTCTGAAGCAAACAATTTTCTTAACGGATCTACCTTCCAGTACATAACGAACAACCCGTGTGGATCCGGCTCGGCCGCGCCAGGCTTCTGCGAATTAACATTTGCCCCTGGTTCCTATACGCTCGGTTACGTGAACGACACGGGGTCCCCGCAGGCCTTCGTGATGTACGGACGCGACTACGTACCGCAGTAGATCGTATAACGGCTCAATCATGGGTCAAGGCGGCGGCGAAATTCGGTAATCGCTGCCGCCGGCGTTCGAGTGCGCTGCACCTTCGGCAACGCTGCCCGCTTGTGTCGGTGGCCTAGTCACGATCTGACGGCGTTCGAGCCTCGAGCGGGAGGCTGACGCGGGCGACGAGGCCGCCGCCCTCTCGCGGCAGCAACTCGAAACTGCCGCCATGGTGGTGCACGATGCGATCGACGATCGCAAGCCCCAGGCCGGATCCGCCCTTGCCGCTGCGCGCCTGCTCCAGGCGCGTGAACGGCTGCTTCAGCCGCTCGGCTTCCTGCGGCGGAATCCCCGGACCCCGGTCGAGCACCTCGATGATCAGCTTGCCGCCCGCGCTGCGCGTTGCCACGCACACTTCCCCGCCCCCGTAGGCGAGGGCGTTGTCCACCAGATTGGAAATCATGCGCTTGATGCCGGTGCGGCGCAGCGCCTGCACCGGCGTTGCTTCGATGTTGGCCTGCAGTGCGTGACCTAGGCGGTTTTGGTGTTCCAGCACTTCGCGCGCCAGCTCGGCGATGTCCGTGGGCGCGAGCGGTTCCTCGTTCTGCGTGCGCGCGAAATCGAGAAACTGACCGATGATGGCGTCCATTTCCGCGATGTCTGCGATCATGCCCTGCTTCAGCGCTTCGTCGCTCGCGCTCATTTCCGTCGACAGGCGCAGCCGCGACAAGGGCGTGCGCAGATCGTGCGATACGCCCGCAAGGATCAGCGCGCGATCCGCATCCAGGCGCGCCAGATCCTGCGACATGCGATTGAATGAGTGCGCCAGGGTCTGGATTTCGACCGGTCCGGATTCAGGCAGGGGCGGCGGCGTCCTGCCCTGTCCGATATCGCCCGCGGCCGCCGCGAGCGCTTTGAGCGGACGGTTGATGCGCGACACGATCAGCCAGGCGCCGATCAGGGACAAGAGCAGCGCGAGTGCGGTCCAGCCCAGCCATTGCCAGGGAAACTGCCGCTCGAGACGTTCGCGCGGCAAGACCACCCAGTACTCGTCCTCGTCGATGTGAAAACTGATGAAAAAGCCGCGCAGCTCGCCTATGCCGGATGCGAAGCGGGTGTCCTCGCCCAGCTTGCGCCGGATCTCCGCGTGCAGCATGCGCACGAACGCGCCATCCGGCGAAGGCAGGAGCTTGTCCTCGGTTTCGGCCGGATAGACGCGTATGCCTTCGCGTTCGGACAACTCAGCCAGCAGTTCGCGCCGCTTGTCCGCCTTTGCCGTTACCAGCGCGGCGCGCGTGAGGTTGACCACGCTCACCACCATCTGCGCCAATTGTCGGGCGCGCGGCTCGCGGTCGTAGCTGCGCAGTATCTGGAACCATGCCGCGACCGAGATGATCATCAGCAGGCTGATCAATAGAAACGACCGCCACAGCAGCGTGCGCGGCACTACGCTCATCCCGCCTTGCCGTCCGGCACGAACACGTAGCCAAATCCCCAGACCGTCTGAATGTGCACCGGATGCGCCGGGTCCGGCTCGACCAGCTTGCGCAATCGGGAGATTTGCACGTCGATGGCGCGATCGAACACTTCGTATTCGCGTCCGCGTGCAAGTTCCATCAACTTGTCGCGCGACAGCGGTACGCGCGGATTGGCAAGCAGCACCTTGAGCAGGCCGAATTCTCCGGTGGTCAGCGATTGCGTGTTGCCATCGCGCGTGAGCGCGCGGGTGGCCAGATCGATGCTGACCCGGCCGAAACTGACCTGGCCTTCTTCGAGCGCAGGCGCGCCGGGCGGCGGCGGGGCGGTGCGCCTGCGCAGAACGGCGTGAATGCGCGCCACCAGTTCGCGCGGGTTGAAGGGCTTGGGCAGGTAATCGTCGGCGCCCATTTCCAGCCCGACGATGCGGTCGACATCATCGCCCTTTGCCGTGAGCATGATGATGGGAATCGCTTCCTTGGTTCCGCGCAGTCTGCGGCACACCGACAGGCCGTCTTCGCCTGGCATCATCAAGTCGAGCACGATCAGGTCGAACCGTTCGCGCGCAAGCAACTTGTCCATTGCCGCCGCGTCTTGCGCGACCTGCACGCCGAAACCCTGCTCGCTCAGATAGCGATTCAGCAGGTCGCGCAGCCGCAGGTCGTCATCGACCACGAGAATCCGGGTTTTTGTACTTGTCATGTGCGTATCCTAATCAAAATTTCCGTCCGGCGAGCCCCGACAGGTAAGAAACCATTTCAATCCCGTCTGCGCTTACAAATTTTTACAAATTCCCGTCCGTGCGCTTTCCTTTGAAGGCGCCGGAGCGCTAGTATGCATGCATGGTTCTGTTTAGAGGTATCGGCATGAAGTTCTCGACTATCGTCTGTTGCGCTCTGATCGCGGCCGGTGGCGCGAGCCCCGCGCTTGCGGACCGAATCGGGGATGGGAGGGGGTGGTCGCTTCTGGTACAGGGGCAGAACTCCCGGACAGACCGTGGACGTGAGAGCGACAGAGCCGCCCCACGGCGCGACATGCGCGACATGCGTGATATACGCGGTGGCGGCGATCCCGGTCGCGGCCACATGAATCCGGAAGAGCGGCGCCAGTTGCGTCGCGATATTCAGGATGCGGGCAAGGACATCTACCGCCAGGCGCCGCCAAGGCGCGGCGACGGACGCCGTTCCAAACGCAATTGAACTCGGGGACTGCGGGAAGCTAATGCGCTTGCTGCAAGCGCTCGGTTTCGGGCTGCGACTTCAGCGCGGCCGCCAATTTCATGTCTTCGGACAGAATATGATCGCGCAGCCATTCATTCAGAAAATTCGATACGGCGGGAACGTTGATTTTTCCGCCTGCGTCGAGTATCCCATTTAGCTCGACTAGCTGCGCCAGCAGCTTGGTGTGCGCGGCCTGGTGCGCGAGCACGGCGACGTACTCTATGCGCTCCATCAATGCGTCCTCGCGGCGGAAATGTTCCCCGGTATAGGCGATGAGATCGTTCATGGCCTTGGCCATGCGCTTGCCGTCCTGGCCGGTTTCCATGGTTTCAATCAGGGCGTTGACCAGGTCGACCAGCACGTGGTGGTCTCCGTCGATCTGCGCGCTGCCGGTGGAAAGATCGTCGGTCCAGAAAAATTGCGTCATGAAATTTCACTCCGTCATTGCTTGCCGGCTCGCCGCGAGCCGGCGCCGGAAAAAACTATTGGAAAATTTTGCGCCCATCTGCCGCAGGTTTTTTGATTTGCGTCAATTACAGTGGATTCGGCCGCAGCATTGCACGCTATCCCCGCCGCGGACTATCGGTAGTTAGCACTATCCGCTGGCGCGGCGGGTCTGAAGAATGGCTCTGGAAGCCATTCTTCAGACATCTGACAGGTCTCTGCGCGCGGCCGGCGACCGGATCAATCCGGCAGCAGATGCACAATCGAATTCGCGTAGTAGCGCAGCAGCGTCGCTTGCGCGGGATCGGCTGCGTACAAACCGTCGCGCTCGACAACGATATGGCGCAGCAGCATCATGCGCAGTCCAGCGGTGATGGCGTAGTCGCGGTCGCGCCGCGGAACGTAGATATGGGCGCCGGCGGTTTGGAGCCGCTCGATCAGCAGTTCAACCTCGGTCTTGAGCTCCAGTTCCGACAGCGGCTTTTCCGCATTGCGTTCAAACACCAGCGCCACCAGCGGCACCGGCAGAACGGGGACCAATTTGCCCACGCGCTGCATCAGGTGTGCCCCCAGCTCGGCGACGCGCGCCTGGCGCTCTTCGCGACTCATTTTGCGAAAGTCGAGGTGGCGTGCCTTCAGGTACTCGCGCATCGACACCGGTGTGCCGAAGTTGACGCATGCGTAGCCGAAGCGATGCCATTCGCTGCGCAGTGCAAGGCTGCCCTGGTGCGCGACGAAAGCCAGCGTGTTCCAGGCAGCCTTGAGACGGCCCGGACGCTTCGCCTTGTGATCCAGACCGAGCAACAGGGTGCGGTCTTCCAGCGTGCGGTCGTAGTTGATCCCCAGGGGGATGAATACCAGGTCGCGCTCGCCCTCGGGATTGAAGCCGCGGATCATGTAATCCAGCGCGCCCAGCCGGGGCGGGCGCAGACTGCCGTCACGGCTGAGCGAACCTTCCGGATACAGGGCCTGGGTCACGCCTGCCTCCGTGGCCATGCCGATGTAGCGTTCAAGCACGCGCCGGTAGAGTTCGTCGCGGGAATTGCGCCGCACGAAGTAGGCGCCCATGGAGCGGATCAGCTGTTGCAGGGGCCAGATGCGCGCCCATTCCCCCACGGCATAGGACAAGGCCGCCTGGTCCGCCACCAGATAGGCGGCGAGGACGTAGTCCATGTTGCTGCGGTGGTTCATGACGAACACCACCGTGGCATCGGGTGAAATAGACGACAGTCCTTCACTGTCGGTGTAGCCCACGCGCACCCGGTACAGCGACTGCGCTATTTTTCGCCCCAGCCAGTAGCCGACGCGGAAATAGAAGTAGGCGTTGAACGCCGGGACAATTTCGTGCGCGTAGGCGCCAATGCGCGCCATCACGACTTCGCGCGGCATGTTCTGCTCGCGCGCGCACACGGCGGCGGCCTGCTGCACTTTGTCGTCGTAGAGCAAACGGTCGATCAGCACCTGCCGGCGCGTCTGCTGGAACGGTCGTATCTCTATTTTCAGCTGCGACGCGACTTCGTCCAGCACTTTGCTGGCGCGGCTGCGGATGAACCAGCGCACGCTCGGCACCAGCAGCCGGTCGAGCAGCCCGATCAGCGCGAGCAGCACGACGAGAATGACCAACCACAGGGGCAGGGTCACCGTTCCCATGTCGGCGGCTCTGCCGCGCCTAGTTTTGCTGTCGCAGCATGCGCTTCAGGATCTTGCCGGTCGCGCTCTTGGGCAGTTCTTTGACGATATCGACGCGGGCCGGGGTCTTGTAGGCGGCGAGCTTTTCCTTGCACCATTCGATGACGCTCTCCGGACTCAGCTGCGCGCCGTCCTTCAGCACCACGGCGGCGCAGACGCTCTCGCCCTTGAGGGCATCGGGTACGCCATAGACGGCGACTTCCTTGATTTCCGGAATCTGGTACAGGTAGTGCTCGATCTCGGCCGGCCACACCTTGAAGCCCGACACGTTGATCATGTCTTTTACGCGGTCGACGATGAAAATGTAGCCTTCCTCATCCATCCTGCCGATGTCTCCGGAATGCAGCCAGCCGCCGCGCAGCGCCTGCGCCGTGTCTTCGGGCTTGCCCCAGTACTCCTTCATCACACCCGGGCCGCGCATCACGATCTCACCCCATTCGCCGCGCGGCAGTTCGCGGTCGTTTTCGTCGAAGATCTTGACTTCGAAATCCTCGATCGCGGTTCCGACGCTGCCGAATTTGTGTTTGCTGACGTGGTTGTAGGCTGCGCAGGGCGAGCACTCGGTCAGGCCGTAGCCCTCGTGCACCGCGGGGCCGTAGGTTTCGGTCCAGCGCCGCGATATTTCCTGCGGCATGGTCGCCGCCGCTGAAAAGTAGTAGCGGATCGATGCGAGCTTTTGTTTCGGCACATTCGCGCCGAGCAGACCGATGTAGATCGTCGGCACGGCGAAGAACATGGTTACGCGTTGGCGCTCGATTTCATCGAGCACGACGTCCGGCACGAAGCGGCGGAACAGGATCAGCGTCGCGCCCGCGACGAATCCGGCGTTCATGATGTAATTCTGGGCAAATACGTGGAACAGCGGCAGAAATATCGCCAGTCGGTCGGTTCTGCTGTGGCGGGAACAGTTGACGGCCGCGCGGGTATTGGTGATGACGTTATTGTGGGTGAGCGTGACGCCTTTGGGAAAACCGGTCGTGCCGGACGAGTACAGCAGCAGTGCCGGGTCGTCCGCAGCCATGTCTTCGGTTTTCAGCGCAGGCTTGCCCGATGAGAGCCAGTCACCGAGCAGGATTTCGTCGGCACTCACGCCCTCGCAGAGTACGGTCTTCTCCAGCGACGGGCATTCCTCGCGCGGTACATTGGGCAGGAGTTCGGCAGTGGTGAACACCACTTTGGCGCCGGAGTCGTTCAGCAGGTACTTGACCTCCTCGGACTTGAAAATTGAATTTACCGAGACCACGATGGCGCCGACCTTCAGTCCGGCAAGATAGCTGAGCATGAACGCCGGGATATTGGGCAAGTACAGCGCCACGCGATCGCCGCGCTGCACGCCGTTGGCGCGCAACGATCGGGCGAGGGCGCCGGCGCATGTTTCGAGCGCGCCGTAGCTGATGTGTTTGCCTTCGAAGATGATGGCTTTGCGGCCGGGATCCTGCCGCGCGATGCGCTCGACGTGCTGGGCGATGTTCACGTTTGCTCCTCCGTTAGACTCCGATACATTGTGCTTCGATATTGGGGGAGAGTTCCCCTCATGCATTCATGGATCGATATTGCCAAGGCTTAAATTGCGACCGCCTCCTGTTCTTTTAAACGCAGCTGCAGATACTTGCCGATCAGCATCGCCGTCGGATAGGACACCTCGCGCTCGATTTCTTCGTGGAGCAGCAGTTTTTCGCCGAACGCGACCAGTTCAGCATGCCCGTCCTCTTCGGCATGCGCCATGAGTTCTTCCAGTGCGGCGGCGATGACGCGCTGCACCGCTAGCAGGTTGGGCAACTCGTCCTGTACCCTGGCCGCCATGACTACCGCGGCGGCCATTTCCTGCGCAACCTTGCCCTGCGCCAGTTCCGGGAGCAGACCCAGGGGCGGGAACACAAACTCCTCTTCCCGGGCGAAGTGCTGTTCCATCAGTCTTTCTACCAGCCGCGCGGCTTTGCCGCTGCGGCCTGTCCGTTTTGCGGCTGTGTGGATTTCGGCGTAAAGCGCCTGATGCTCCGACTGCAGCGGTGTCGGTGTCTCGAGATGCATGGTCGCTGTTCCCTGTGGTAACTCGGCAACGAATCCTTATTGTCGCAGAAAATTGCACACTGCCCGGGTCACGTCGGCGGTGCGGGCGGCACCGCCCAGGTCGGGAGTAAAGACCCGCTTGGCGGTCACTGCTTCGATCGCCCGCATCAGTTTCGCCGCCGACCGAACCTCACCCAGATGCTCCAGCATCATGGCCGCGGTCCAGAAAGTGGCGATGGGGTTGGCGATGCCTTTGCCGGTAATGTCGAACGCCGAGCCGTGTATGGGTTCGAACATCGACGGGAAACTGCGTTCCGGATTCAGGTTCGCGGTTGGGGCGATGCCCAGGCTGCCGGAGAGTGCGGCGGCCAGGTCCGAGAGGATGTCGGCGTGCAGGTTGGAGGCGACGATTACATCCAGCGTTTCCGGTTTCAGCGTCATCACGGTGGTCACCGCATCGACCAATATGCGCTGCGTCTTCACCCGCGGATAGTCTTTTGCGACCTCGTAGAAAATCTCGTCCCAGAGCACCATTCCGTGGCGCTGTGCGTTGGATTTGGTCACCAGCGTCAGATTCCTGCGCGCCCGCTTGGACGCCAGTTCGAAGGCGAAACGGTGGATGCGCTCGACACCGCTGCGGGTGAACACCGAGGTCTCGGTGGCGATTTCTGCCGGCAGCCCCTGGTGCACACGGCCGCCGGAGCCGGAATACTCGCCCTCGGTGTTTTCGCGGATGATCACCCAGTCTATGCCTTTGCCATCCTTGAGCGGGCTCGCCACGCCGGGCAGCACCCGTGCCGGTCGCACGTTGGCGTATTGATCAAATCCCTGGCAGATCGGCAGGCGCAGGCCCCACAGCGAAATATGGTCCGGCACCTTGGGGCTGCCCACGGCGCCGAAGAAAATGGCGTCGAATGTTTTCAACTGCTCCAAACCGCCGGCGGGAATGTAGTAACCGTGCTTCAGGTAATAGTCGCTGCTCCAGGGAAACTGCCTGAAACTGAACTTGAAGCGCTTTGATTGTCGCGCCAGAACGTTCAATACTTTGATGCCCTCGGCAATGACTTCCTTGCCGATGCCGTCGCCGGGTATTGCCGCTATTCGGTATTGTTTCAATTGCGTTCCCTTTTCCGGTTGCTCGGTACTGTTCTCAGATAAGCGCGGCCAGTGCCTTGCCTACGTCTTCCGTGCTTGCCTTGCCGCCCAGGTCCGGCGTGTGCGGGCCGTCCAGCAGCACTTCTTCAATCGCACGCATGATTGCCGCACCGGCCTCGGCGTGGCCCAGGTGCTCGAGCATCATCGAGGCCGACCAGATCTGGCCGATCGGGTTGGCGATTTTTCTGCCGTAGATATCGGGCGCGGAGCCGTGCACCGGCTCGAACAGCGAAGGGAAGGCACGCTCTGGGTTGATGTTGCCCGATGGCGCAATTCCGATGGTGCCCGCTGTCGCAGGGCCCAAGTCGGAAAGAATATCGCCGAACAGGTTGGAGCCCACGATCACGTCGAAGCGCTGCGGGTTGAGCACCATCTGGATGGTGAGCCCGTCGATGTGGTATTGGCTGGTCTTAACCTTCGGATATTGTTTCCCCATTGCGGCAAAGCGTTCGTCCCAGTAGGGCATGGTGATGGAAATGCCGTTCGATTTTGTGGCCGAGGTGATTTCCTTGCGCGGCCGCGTCATCGCAAGCTCGAACGCGAACTTCATGATGCGGTCCACGCCCTTGCGGCTGAACGTCGAGATCTGCTGCGCCATCTCGCGCTCGGTACCTTCGTAAAGGCGTCCCCCCATGGAGGAGTATTCGCCTTCGGTGTTCTCGCGCACCACGAAGTAGTCGATGTCGCCGACTTTGCGACCTGCGAGCGGACACTGCACGCCGGGCATCAGGCGCACCGGCCGCAGGTTGACGTACTGGTCGAATTCGCGCCGGAATTTGATCAGCGAATCCCAGAGCGATACGTGATCGAGGACTGTCGCGGGCCAGCCGCAGGCGCCGAAGAAAATACAGTCGTGGCCGCCTATCTGGTCCTTCCAGTCCGGCGGCATCCACCAGCCGTGCCTGGCGTAGTTGTCGCAACTCCAGTCGTAGTGGTCGAGCGTGAGCGACAGCCCGAACTTGCGTGCCGCGGCTTCGAGCGCGCGCACCCCTTCCGGCATCACTTCCTTGCCTATGCCGTCACCGGCGATGACCGCGATCCTGTGCTGATTCATGATGGCCTTTCAATAAGAGGAGGTAATGCGGATTCCTTGCGCACTGATTGCTTCCAGAATATCGATTGCTTAACGCGAATTTTACTGCATCGCGCTATTGGGTCTGGTTTCTTGTACGGCCTGTCTGCATAATTGTGCTGCGCAACCTGCGTCGCGCGGATGTGCCCGGTCAATCGTGAAGGAGAAATGGATGTCTGCCATTGAGGAATATCAAGTCTATGCGATCCGATACGCGACGCTCGCGCGCAAGGCGTCCGACAATTTCATCGGCGGCGATCCGCACGAGGAGGGCAGCCCGCTCGATTATTTCGTCTGGCTGGCGCGCAGCCCGTCGCGCACTTTCGTCATCGATACCGGCTTCGAGCGGGGCGTGGCCGAACGCCGCGGACGCAAGATGCTGCTTTCACCTGACATCGGCCTGAAGCGCCTCGGCGTGGACGCGGCAGAAGTGCGCGACGTGATCATCACCCATCTGCACTACGACCATGTCGGCAATTTCGCCTTGTTTCCGAAGGCGCGCTTCCATCTGCAGGATCGCGAGATGCAATTCGCGACCGGCCGGCACATGACGCAGGCGATTTTTTCGCACGCCTACGAGGTGGAGGAGGTGGTGGGCATGGTGCGCGAGGTCTACAAGGGGCGGGTCGTGTTCCATGACGGAGAGGCCGAACTCGCACCCGGCCTGTCGGTGCATCACATCGGCGGTCACACCATGGGCATACAGTCGGTGCGTGTGCACACCCGCATCGGCTGGATCGTGCTTGCCTCGGATGCCACACACCTCTACGCCAACATGAACGATACGCGGCCGTTTCCCATCGTGCACAGTGTCGGGGCTATGGTCGAGGGTTACCGGCGGCTGCGCGAACTCGCCGACGATCCTCGCTGGGTCGTGCCCGGGCACGACCCCCTGGTGATGCAGCGCTATCCGGTGGCCGGGCCGGGACTGGAGGGAATCGCCGTGCGGCTGGACGTCGAACCCAAGCAGTAGCAATGCCGCAGGGCGCTCAGGCGGTTTTGGCGCGTCGCGCCCGTACGGTCGCTATCCAGATGATTGCGAGCAGCGCCGCGCCTGCCCATTCGGAACCCGGAAACAGCGGGAACAGCAATCCGGCCGCGGCGGCGAGGAAGGGCCAGCGCCGCCAGGCGTCGAATTCCCCGCGGATAAACTCGCATTTCTGCAGGCCCATGGCCAGCGCTGCATATCCGATCACATAGCGTATGGTCACATAGGCAATTTCCGGTGGTGTGCCTTGCAGCAGCAGTTCCGGCATATAGACAAAACTGAACGGTATCAGCACCAGTGTCGCGCCGAACTTGAGCGCGGCAAAGCCGGTTTTCATCGGATCGGCACCCGCAATCGACGCTCCGGCAAAGGCGGAAACACAGACCGGCGGCGTGATGTTCGACAGGCAGGCTGCATAGAACACGACCAGGTGCGCCGGGACTTCGGCGACCCCCAGGTGGATCAGGGCCGGCGCCGCGACCACGGAGAGAATGATGTAGGAACCGGTGGTGCTGCTACCCATGCCGATAATGATGGAAATCAGCGTGACCAGGCCGACCGTAGTCAGCAAATGACCGCCGGATAGTTCGATCAGGATGGCCGAGAACTTCAGCCCCAGCCCGGAGAGCACTATGCCGCCGATGATGATGCCGAGGCTGCCGATTGCCGCGCCGGCCGAGGTGTTGCTATGCGCGCCGGCGACGATGGCGCGGAAAAATCGACGTGGCCCCATCCTGGTCTCGGGCTTGAGCCAGGACAGGCCCATGGCGAGGACGATGCCCCAGAACGCGCACAGGTCCGGCGAATAGCCTCGGAACAGCAGCACGATCACCGCCACCAGCGGCAGGAAGAAGTGCCAGCCGCGGCGCAACACGTCGCGCGCGTGCGGGATTTCATCTGCGGGCAGTCCGTGCAGGCCGCTGCGCACGGCCTCGAGGTCGACCATCAGGGCGACGAATCCAAAAAACAGCAACGCCGGAATCACGTTCATCATGGCGATGCTCAGGTAATCGGTTTGCGTCAGCGTCGCCAGGATGAACACGCCCGCGCCCATGACGGGCGGCATGATCTGTCCGCCGGTGGAGGCGATGGCCTCGATCGCACCTGCGTGATGCGGCTTGAAACCGATGCGCTTCATCAGCGGAATGGTGAACACGCCGGAGGCGACCACGTTGGCCACCGAGGAGCCCGAGATCGAGCCGAACAGCGCCGAACTGACGACGGCGATCTTTGCCGGCCCGCCGCGCCAGCGACCGGTGAGCGCGGTGGCAAGGTCCATGAAAAATGCGCCCGCGCCGCTGCGCTCGAGAAACGCGCCGAAGATCATGAACGGGAAGACGAAGGTCGCGAAGGTGGTGGTAATGACGCCGAACAGTGCTTCCTGCGTGGAATAGGTGAACTCGACGATGCGTTGTACGTTCATGCCGTCGTGGCTCAGCTTGCCCGGCAGATACGGGCCGTAGTAAAGCTGTGCGAGGAACACCAGGCATATCGCCGGGATCACCGGGCCGAGCACGCGCCGGCTGGTCTCCATGATCATCGCGATTGCGGTCAGTCCCATGATCAGGTCCGCCTGGTTGGGAGAACTGACGCGGAACATCGCATAGGAGACGTACTGGTTCATCCAGTAGGTGATCGAGACCACGGTGAGGACGATGCAGACCCAGTCGATGACGCTGGGTCGTTGCTTGGGCGCACCCCTCCGTGCAGGAAAGGCGAGAAACACCAGCACCGAGGTGAACATCAGGTAGAAACCGCGGTTGGTCTCGGTCGATACCAGGCCGAAGCCCGAGGTATAGAGATACCAGAGAGAAAAGGCCGCGGCGACCAGCGCATAGATCACCGCATAGGCGCCGTCTAGCCTGCGCTTCTCCGAGATGATCGGTGCGAACCAGCTTTCGTCGGGACGGGGAGGGGTCGGGATCGCCAAGGCGAACTCCTTAGGGTTTATGACAATACGAGGGGATATTTCCCCTCGCGCTCGCTTAATTCGGGAGCCATAACGGTCATGCCGAAATGGCCTCTTAGCTAAGCGAAAAAAAGACGCCCCGCGAGGTGCGGGGCGTCTGTCGGGTGGGGTGCCGGACTACTCCTCCCACACGCCTTTGGACTTGTAATAGGCCACGGCGCCCGGGTGCATCGGCGCGCCGAGTTTGAGGAAGTTCTTGGTGTCCGGTTCCATTTGTGCCCATGCCTTGTGGCCCGCGGCGAGTTGTTTCTTGATCTCGGGCTGATAGACCAGTTCGAGTATGTCCTGTATCGCTTTGGCCGGCACGCGTTCATGCGCGACCCAGTAAACGGCCAGATAAGGCAGGTCCACAGCCGGGACGCCCTTGTAGGTGGTCGCCGGCATGGTGGATTTGACATAGAACGGATAGGTCGTCGTGATTTTGCTCATGTCGTCGGCGCTGTAGGGCAGCACCAGGGCGCCACGCGTCTCGGCCAGTTCCTTGACCGCCGCCGCCGGGGCCGAGGACTGACACAGCGCATCAATCTGGCCGTTGCCCAGCGCGCGTCCGGCGTCGCCGAATGTCATCATCTGGGGCTTGATTGCATCCAGCATGCCGACGGCACGCAGAATATTGGAACAATTGAAGACGGTGCCCGAGCCGGGAGGTCCGAGCGCGACTTTCTTGCCCTTGAGGTCAGCCATTTTGCTGATCCCGGACCCGGGCAGTGCGACAAAATAAGTCGGTCCGCTGTAGGCCTTCGCCACACCGCGCAGCATCGTGCCTTTGGCGCCGCCCGCGAACGGACCTTCGGGCTTTTGCGCCATGAAAACGTGGGCGCCATAGACGATGCCCATGTCGAGTTCACCCTTGATCAATCGCTTGGCGTTCTCGGTCGAACCGCCGGTGGTGACCTGGTTGATGTTGTACTGCGGCAGCTTTTCCGAAATGATCGTGCCCGCCGAACCGACCATGTAGTACATCACGCCACCGGGGTTGGAACCGCCCCAGGAAACGTTGAGCTTGTTTTGCGCAGTGGCCGCGCCGCTGGCGCACAATGCGGCGGCCAAAGCTCCTGCTAGTGCTAGCTTCTTCATCGTTGGTTCTCCTCTTGTTGTTTATCGGACTGGATGGTTGCACGAATCCGCTTTGATCGCGGCGTTTTGATCGTGGATTTGCTGCGGCATAAGGTTTTGCTGAAAAATGTTAGCTTGGAGATTAATGCCTGCTACAACGCGATGTCAATGACGATAGTCAAAGACTGTCGGGTATGTGGAGGACCAGGTCGGATGCGCTAAAATGCGGCGTCGCATTGTGCTGCATGCCGTGAATCTTATCGCGCTGGAAACCTCCACCGAGTACTGTTCGCTCGCCGTAGCGCGTGGCGCGGAATTATTCGAGCGCAATTTTCATGCGGGACAACGGCACTCGGAACTCGCGTTGCCGGTGCTGGGCGAATTGCTGCAGCTGGCGGAACTGGACATGGCGTCCATCGATGCCGTCGCCTACGGCGCGGGGCCGGGTTCGTTTACGGGCCTGCGCATCGCATGCGGCATGGCGCAGGGGCTGGCACTGGCGCGCGATCTTCCGGTGACCGGTGTTGGCACGCTGCTCGCGCTGGCGGAAAATTGCGGTGCGGACAAGGTGATCGCCTGCCTCGATGCACGCATGGGTGAGGTGTACCATGGGGCGTATCAAAGGAGGGGCGGTGAATGGTTGGAGATTCATGCGCCCGGCCTCTACCGGCCGGATGCGGTGCCCGCGGCCGAAGGCGGAGGCTGGACCGGATGCGGCAGCGGATTTCGCGTGCACGGTGCAGCGTTGGCGCAGTGCTACCAGGACAGCGTGTCGCGCGTCGATGCGGACGCCGTGCCGAACGCGGCCGCCATGCTGAGGCTTGCGCGGGTGGTGTTTGCAGCGGGGAAGGGCGTCGATGCCGCATTGGCGGTACCGCTTTATGTGCGTGACAAAGTGGCGTTGAAGGCCAGCGAGCGATGAGCGCCGTACTCAAACCTGCGATTGTGTTGCGTCCGATGGTCGAAGCCGACCTCGCGGCGGTGATACCTGTCGAGAATGCGATCTACGCTTTTCCCTGGACGCCGGGGAATTTTCGCGATTCGCTGGCCGCGGGCTACAGCTGCTGGATGTATGAGCGCGACGGCGAGTTGATCGGTTATGCCGCCATGATGCATGCAACGGACGAATCACATTTGCTGAATCTGAGCATTGTCGCCGGCGCGCAAATGCAGGGCTATGGCAGCCAGCTGCTGGCGCAATTGTGCGAAATTGCGCGCGAACGGGGCTCGCGGCTCTTTTTCCTGGAAGTGCGCCCTTCCAATGCTGCGGCTCTGCGCTTGTACGAGCGCAATGGCTTCCAGCGGATCGGATTGCGGCGCGACTACTATCCCGCGCATGCAGGCCGCGAAGACGCATTGATATTCGGTCTGCAACTATGAGTTCGCGCCGGGAGTTGCTGCTCGCAGAAATGGGATTGACGCCGCTCTGGCGGCCCAGATCCCGGCAGGCGGAAGGCGGGGTGGCGACGACGGAAGTGCCGCAGTTTCCTGCCGCCCTGGTCGGCAAAACTGCCAAGGAGCCGCAATCCGCAGCAACTGACACGGACGAACGCGATGCGCGCATCGCGCGCATGGACTGGAAGGAGCTAAGGGAGACTGTCGCAGCGTGCACGGCTTGCGGACTTCGCAAGACCTGCACCCAGACCGTGTTCGGAGTCGGCGACGAGCAGGCCGACTGGCTGCTGGTGGGTGAGGCGCCGGGTGCGGAAGAGGACCTGCGCGGCGAACCCTTCGTCGGACAGGCCGGAAAATTGCTGGATGCAATGCTCGAAGGTATCGCGCTCAAGCGAGGCGAAAACGTCTATATTGCGAACGTGCTCAAGTGCCGGCCGCCCGGTAATCGCAACCCGGAGCAGCCGGAAGTTGCGCGGTGCGCGCCCTTCCTGAGGCGCCAGGTCGAATTGATCCGGCCGAAACTCATTCTCGCCATGGGACGCTTCGCCTGCCAGTCGCTGCTCGATACCGACAGCAGCATCGCTTCGCTGCGCGGACGCATACACCGCTATCAGGGCGTGCCACTGGTCGTCACCTATCATCCCGCTTACCTTCTGCGCACATTGCAGGACAAGGCGAAGGCATGGGAAGACCTGTGCTATGCCCGCAGCGCCATGAAAGGGTCGCTTTGAGGGTCGCTTTGGCCGTATACTTCAATCTTCAACTCAAAAGCCTAGCAGCTGGAAGGATGACTAGTGGCAAAACCCAACTATCAGTATGAAAAGCGCCAGAAGGATTTAGCCAAAAAGAAGAAGCAGGAAGAAAAGCGGCTGCGCAAACTGGAGAAAAGCGCTCCTGCGGCCGGGGACGGCGTCGTTCAGACCGATGCTCCTGCACCTGCAACGGATCAGACCGAAAATCCTTAGGTAGAAGCATCGCCGATTCAGATTCGCTGCCGGGGCACGCGGTGACGTGCCCGGATGGAGATATTCAGACAAACTCGTCTCGAAGTAGTGATTCTCCCCGTTTCCCAGAGGCGTCAAACGCCCTATAATCGCGGCCTGCACCAGCCGCCTGCTCATTGCGATAATTTCCGCCGGACGGACCTTCGCTGAATGCCGCTAGTCCCGGTGCCGTCAAGCTCGATATTTCAGTCGTTTCACGCCCGCGCGATGCCTCAGCACGGATGCGCATTTCGGCGGCTGAGCCAGGGTCTTGGGCGTTATCAAACGTAGGGGACTCTTGATGCAGCGCAATATCGGACTAGGTGACCAGAGCTAAACTGATGCGAATTAAAGAGAATATTGTGAAACGGCATCCTGAAACGGTACGCTGCAATGCTTGAAGCGCGACAACTCGAGTGTACGCGGGGTGACCGGCGTCTTTTCAGCAATCTGAGCTTCAAGCTGGACCGCGGTCAACTCCTGCGCCTCGCGGGAGCCAACGGTAGCGGCAAGACCAGCCTGTTGCGCATCATGTGCGGCTTGGTACTGCCCAGTGCCGGGGAGTTGTTCTGGGACGGGCGGCCGATACGCGCTGATCGCGAGGAGTATTCCAGGAATCTGCTGTTTATCGGCCACCTGAACGCGCTAAAGGATGATCTTACGGCGCTTGAAAACCTGCAGTGCGCGGCCGCGCTGAGCGGCATGCCCGCCGATGCCGGAAGCGCGCTCGCCGCGCTCGATCGCTTTGGCATCGCGCATTGCGCCGAGTTGCCCGCAAAAGTGCTTTCCCAGGGTCAAAGGCGCCGCGCGGCGCTGGCCCGGCTGGTGCTCTCGCCTGCGGTACCATTGTGGATTCTGGATGAACCATTTTCCGCCCTCGATGTCGGAGCAGTGGTGGAACTGGAGCGCATGCTTGCCTCGCATCTCGCCTCCGGCGGTATGGTGGTGCTGACGACGCACCAGGAAGTGCAGGTGGTGGCCCATGCGATATTGCGCGTCGACCTCGATCTGCACACCACGGCATTGCGGGCCGCATGATCAGGGCCCTGGGGTGGGTGCTGCGGCGTGACCTGCTGCTTGCATTTCGGCGTCGCGGCGACGTGGTCAACGCGCTCGTGTTTTTTGTCATTGTGGTAAGCCTGTTTCCGCTCGGTGTCGGTCCGGAAGCCAGCCAGTTGCGAAATATGGCGCCAGGCGTACTGTGGGTTGCGGCGCTGCTCGCCTGCATGCTGTCGCTGGCGCGCTTGTACGCGCCCGACCACCAGGACGGAACGCTGGAGCAGATGTTGCTCGCGGGTGAGCCGCTGGTCGTGTTGGTGATGGGCAAGGTTTTGGCGCATTGGCTGATGTCGGGTTTGCCGCTGGTGCTGATCGCGCCGCTGCTGGGCCTGCAGTTCGATCTTCCCGGCGATGCGCTTGCGGTATTGTGCCTGTCGCTGCTGATTGGCACGCCGGTGCTGAGTCTGATCGGGGCGGTCGGGGCGGCGCTGACCTTGGGTGTGCGCGGCAGCGGTGTGCTGGTGGCGCTGCTGGTGCTGCCTTTGTATGTGCCGGTATTGATTTTCGGCGCAGGCTCGGTGGGCGCGGTTGCGACCGGCACCGGTGCCGAAGCGCACCTGATGCTGCTGGGTGGTTTTCTGGCGCTGGCCCTGGTGCTGGCGCCCTGGGCGAGTGCCGCGGCACTGCGCATTGCGATGGAATGAGGGAATGATGAGCAAAAAGGGGAGATTCAGCTGGTATTACTTTTCGTCGCCGCAGAGCTTCTATCCGCTCGCCGGCACGCTGCAGCCGTGGTTCGCTGCTTTGGCCGCGGTTCTTTGCGCGGTCGGCCTTTACATCAGCTTTTTCGTCGCGCCCACGGATGCGCAGCAAGGCGAGTCGTATCGCATCATATTCATCCACGTTCCGGCTGCATGGATGTCGATGTTTCTCTATCTGGTGATGGGCTTCTGGTCGGGCGTCGGATTGGTGCTCAATACGCGCTTGTCGTCGATGGTGGCGACCGCGCTTGCCCCGACGGGCGCGCTGTTTACGTTCATCGCGCTATGGACCGGCGCCTTGTGGGGCAAGCCCACCTGGGGAACCTGGTGGGTCTGGGACGCGCGCCTGACTTCCGAGTTGATCCTGCTGTTCCTGTACATCGGTTTCATGGCGCTGCAGGCTGCGATCGACGATCAGCGGCGCGCCGACAAAGCGGGCGCGGTTCTCGCCCTGGTCGGCGTGATCAATATTCCCATCATCTATTTCTCGGTGAAGTGGTGGAGCACCCTGCACCAGGGCGCTTCCGTGAGCATGACCAGCGCGCCGACCATGGCCAAGACCATGCTACTCGGCATGCTGATTATGGCGCTGGGTTTCTGGATGTACAGCATCGCCGCTACGCTGGCGCGGGTGCGCTGCGTGATTCTCGAACGCGAACGCCATACCGACTGGGTGGCGGCGGAAATAGGCGGACAAACATGAACTGGGGAAGCTGGCAGAATTTTTTCGCCATGGGTGGCTATGGGCTCTACGTATGGGGTTCCTATGCAGTTACCTTAATCGTGCTTATTGCCGAGATCGTCGCGCTGACTACGCGCCGGCGCGGCGTTATCGCACAACTCGCCAAATATTACGCGGCACGCAGGAGGAATGATGAAACCAAGACATAAACGATTTGTTCTAGTCGGCGCTGGCGTAGCCGGGCTTGCGCTATCCGCCGGGCTGGTGCTTTCGGCATTCCAGAAGAACCTGGTGTTCTTTTACACACCGACCCAGGTTGCCGCCAACGAGGCGCCGGTGGGCAAGAGCTTTCGCATCGGCGGCCTGGTGGAAAAAGGCAGCGTGAAACGCGAGGCCGACGGGGTCAGCGTGAAGTTCGTGGTGACCGATACCGCCAAGAGCATACCGGTGGTCTACCGCGGCATACTGCCCGACCTGTTCAAGGAAGGCAAAGGCGTCGTGACCCAGGGCAAGATCGGGCCAGACGGCACCTTCAGCGCCGACGAAGTGCTGGCGAAGCACGACGAAAATTACATGCCGCCGGCGGCCCAGGATGCGCTCAATCAGGCGACCGCCAAGAAAGCGGCGGAGTCGATGGCGGTCGCGGAGAAAGGAAAATAATGGCGCCCGAACTCGGTAATTTTGCCGTGATCCTGACGCTTTGCATCGCGCTGGTGCAGAGCACGCTGCCGCTGATCGGCGCGGCGCGCGGCAATGCCGCCTGGATGGCAGTCGCGCGGCCGGCGGCGCAGGGTCAACTCCTGTTCATTGCCTTCGCTTTCGGCTGCCTGACCTATGCCTTTGTGACCAACGATTTCTCAGTGACCTATGTGGCGCAGCACTCCAATTCGCGGCTGCCGCTGGAATACCGCGTCGCCGGGGTGTGGGGCGGACACGAGGGTTCGCTGCTGCTGTGGACTCTGATGCTGGGCGTGTGGATGTTTGCCGTGAGCGTTTTCAGCCGCACCCTGCCCGAGGAGATGGTGGCGCGCGTGCTCGGCATCATGGGGCTGATCAGCGTCGGTTTCCTCGTGTTCATGCTGTTTGCCTCCAATCCGTTTGACCGCCTGCTGCCGGGGGCAGCGGACGGGCGCGACCTCAATCCGCTGCTGCAGGATCCGGGCATGGTGTTTCATCCACCCATGTTGTACATGGGCTATGTCGGCTTTTCCGTGGCATTTGCGTTCGCCATGGCAGCGCTGCTCGATGGCCGGCTTGATGCGGCCTGGGCGCGCTGGTCGCGCCCCTGGACCACGGTCGCGTGGATGTTTCTCACGCTCGGTATCGCGCTGGGCAGCTACTGGGCCTACTATGAATTGGGCTGGGGCGGGTGGTGGTTCTGGGACCCGGTGGAGAACGCCTCGTTCATGCCCTGGCTGATTGGGACGGCATTGATCCATTCGCTGGCGGTGACGGAGAAGCGCGGTGCATTCAGGATCTGGACCGTGTTTCTGGCGATCACCGCCTTCTCGCTGAGCCTGCTGGGGACCTTCCTCGTGCGCTCCGGCGTGCTCACCTCGGTGCATGCATTTGCCACCGACCCGAAGCGCGGTATATTCATTCTGATCTTCCTCGCCGTGGTCGTGGGTACTTCGCTCACGCTGTTCGCCTGGCGCGCGTCCAAGGTGGGGCTGGGCGGGCGCTTCGCCCTGGTTTCGCGCGAATCGTTGCTGCTTACCAATAACGCGCTGCTGCTGGTGGCTGCCGGCGCTGTATTGCTAGGCACGCTCTATCCGCTGATTCTTGACGCGCTTGGAATGGGCAAGATTTCAGTCGGACCGCCTTATTTCGACACCGTGTTCGTGCCCTTGCTGGCGCCGGCGCTGTTCCTGATGGGCGTCGGTCCGCTGGCGCGCTGGAAACAGGCGAGCGTGCCCGAGCTCGCGGTGCGCCTGCGCTGGGCACTGGCGGTGAGTTTCGTGGTTGCGGTCATCGTGCCTTTTGCCATGGGAAACTGGAGCACCATGGTTAGTTTCGGCATCCTGCTCGCGACCTGGATCGCGGCGACTTGCGTGGTCAGTCTCCGGGCGCGGCTCGCGCTATTGCCCAATGAAAGGTTAGGCGCACGGCTGGTCAAATTGCCGAGCAGCTACTACGGTATGCTGTTTGCGCACCTCGGCGTGGCGGTATTTGTCGTCGGCGTGACGCTGGTGAGCGGCTACCAGGTCGAAAACGACGTGCGCATGGAGGTGGGGGATAGCTCGCATCTATCCGGCTACGGTTTCAAGCTGACGGACATCAAGGAGGTGCCGGGTCCAAATTACACCGCCACCCGCGGCACCATCGAAGTAACCCAGGACGGCAAACCGGTGACGACGCTGCATCCGGAAAAACGGGTGTACACGGTTCAGAACATGCCTATGACCGAGGCCGCGATCGACTACGGCATGACGCGCCATTTGTATGTCGCGCTGGGCGAGTCGGTCGGCCCGAAGGCATGGATCGTACGTCTGTACTACAAGCCGTATATCAGCTGGATCTGGTTGGGTTGCCTGTTGATGGGTTTCGGCGGCCTGCTTGCGGCCATCGACCGACGCTATCGTGTCAGGACGCGCGCTGATTCCGCTCCGGCGGCCAGTACCGTGGGTCTAAAGCCCTCGCCGGCGCGCTAACCTATGCTGCGCGCACGTTTTCTGATCCCGCTTGCGCTGTTTCTGGTGATGGTGGTCTTCCTGGGCATCGGGCTCAGGCTGGATCCGCGTGAAGTGCCATCGCCCTTGATCGACAAACCGGCGCCGCCGTTCGTATTGCCGCAATTGCACGCGCCGGACAAGACCTTCTCCCAGAAAGAGATGCTGGGACAGGTGTGGATGCTGAATGTGTTCGCATCCTGGTGCGTGGCCTGCCGCGAGGAACACCCTCACTTGATGGAACTTTCACGCAGCGGCGTGGTGCCGATCTACGGCCTGAATTACAAGGATGAGCGCGCCGACGGGATCGCCTGGCTGGCGCGCTTCGGTAACCCTTACAAGGTTGCGGCCTATGATCGGGACGGCCGCATAGGCATTGATTACGGCGTCTACGGCGTCCCCGAAACCTACCTCATCGACAAGGCCGGCGTAATTCGCTACAAGCGCATCGGCATCGTCACCCCGGAAATCGTGCGCGACAAAATCCTGCCGCTGGTGAAGGAGTTGAATGGAAATGGGTAAATTGCTCACCCTGCTGCTTGGGCTCATCCTTGCCGGCGCTGTGCTCGCGAAGGAAGCGCCGACCGTCGCAGCCGATCCCGTGCTGGAAAAGCGCGTCATGGCGCTGGCGGTTGAATTGCGTTGTCTGGTGTGCCAGAACCAGACCATTGCCGATTCGCATGCAGATCTCGCGGTAGACCTGAAGAACCAGATTCGCGAGAAAATGAAAGGCGGCATGAACGAAGCGCAGATCATCGACTACATGGTGGCGCGCTACGGGGATTTCGTACTCTACCGTCCTCCGGTAAAGGCGACGACGCTGCCATTGTGGATCGGACCATTTGCGCTGCTGCTCGCGGCGCTTGGGGGGTTGTTTTACTACATCGCGCAGCGGCGGCGGTCTGCGCCGGTGCAGGATTTGACTGATGCCGAGCAGGCGCGCGTGCGCTCCCTGCTCGATGCGCCCGAGGAGCGATCATGACCATGTTCTGGGTGTATGCGGCGATGCTGACCGCATTCGCGCTCGCGATTCTCGTTGCCCCCCTGGTGCGCAACCGCAGCAGGAGCAGCGCGTCAATTTCGCGCGAGGCTTCTAGTTTGTCGGTGTTTCGCGATCAGTTGGCTGAACTCGATGCCGACCTGGCGTCGGGCACCATTGGTCAGGAGCAATGGGAGGCGGCGCGAGCCGACTTGCAGCGCGGATTGCTGGAAGACACCGGCGCGGCTGAAGTCAGCAAGACTGAGCACGTAGCGCGCTCCGGGGTGACGGCATTCGTCGTTGCTGCCGCCGTACCGATCATGGCGGTGGGGATATACCTGGTGCTGGGCAGTCCGCAGGGATTGAATCCAGCCCGGGCAAGCGCGCAGGCGCAGGGCGCACCGCACGAACTATCGCAGGATCAGATCGAAGCCATGGTTTCGAGCCTGGCGACGCGTTTGGAATCGAATCCGGACGACGTGGAAGGTTGGGTCATGCTTGCGCGTACCTACACGGCCTTGGGACGTTTTAACGAGGCCGCGAATGCTTTCGGCAAGGCCGAGGCCAGGTTTCCGACGAATGCACAACTCCTGGCCGACTATGCCGACAGCCTTGCCATGGCCCAGGGGCAAACTCTTAAAGGTAAGCCGGAAGCGCTGATTCAGCGGGCGCTGAAGGCGGACGGCAACAATCTGAAAGCGCTGGCTTTGGCGGGATCTGTGGAATTCGAAAAACAGGATTTTGCCAAAGCGGCCGAGTACTGGAAGCGCATCCTGCCGCTGTTGCCGCCTGATTCGGAAATGGGCAATTCGGTGCGCGCCAGCATCAAGGAAGCGGAAGACAAACAGGGCGGTATGCCCGGTTCGCCGGCGCCGATGGCCAAAGCAGCGCCGGGCGGAAAGGAAAAGGCACCGGAAGCGCCCGCGACGGCCGCCGGCAAGGATGCGCGTCTCACCGGAACCATTAACCTGGCGCCGGCGCTTGCCGCTCGCGCCGCACCCGAGGATACGGTGTTCGTGCTGGCGCGTCCGGCGCAGGGCTCGCGTATGCCGCTGGCGGCCGTGCGTGTGACCGTCAAAGACCTGCCGCTCAAGTTTTCCTTCGACGACTCGATGGCCATGAGTGCCGGGGCCAAGCTTTCCGATTTCGCCGAGGTGGTCGTGGCTGCGCGCGTCTCGAAGTCAGGCAACGTCGTGCCGCAGGCAGGCGATCTGGAGGGCGTGAGCAAGCCGGTGCACCCGGGAACCACCGGCATGAGCGTCGAGATCGCGCAAGAGGTCAAGTAGGCGCGGCGCTTGCCGCGCGAGATGCAAAGCCCGTGAAACCCTTTGCTCCGGTCGCGAGCCGGAGCGGGGCTGGTCAAGGGGCTGTTGACATTCAGCACATGAGCGCGACGGGGGTAATTTGGGATGCAGCACAGGGCGCGAGGAGCGCCGTTTGGTCATTCCAAACAAGCGACGAGCAACGCCGTGCTGCGCCCACGGCGCAGGCGCTTGCGCCTGCGCGTGTGCCCCGGATGGAGCGCAACGGCGGCAGCCGTTGCGCTGTATCCCCCGTCCCTTCGGGTTGCCTCCAAATGCGGCGCCTGCGGTGTTGCGCTCCTCGCCAAGGGAACCACCCTTGGCTTCGTCGCGCGCCTTGCAGTCATCCGCGTTTGGAGGCAACGCGTCTCATGCGGTGAATGTCAACAGCCCCTAGCGCTTCTCTATCCCGATGAGGTGCAGCGAATCTTCGCGGCTCTGGTTGTGTTTGTGCAGCCTGATCACCATCAGCATGGTCAGCGATACGAAGGTGCCGAACAGAACGATGATGGTATTGATGCCGAAGTCCGCGCGTATCATTAGCGCATACAGCGCCAGCATCAGCAGGATATTCAGGTTTTCATTGAAGTTCTGCACGGCGATGGAATGACCGGCAGACAGCAGCACATGGCCGCGGTGCTGTAGCAGCGCATTCATCGGAACGACGAAAAAGCCGGCCAGTGCGCCGACCAGGATGAGCAGGAAATAGACCAGCGGCATCCAGGTGACAAAGATCAGCGACATGACCGCGAAGCCCATGGCCACGCCGACCGGCAGCACCTGCAACGACTTCTTGAGCGGCACGAGGCGCCCGGCGAGCACTGCTCCGAGCGCAACCCCCACTGCGACGATGCCCTGCAGAATCGCCCCCCGGCTCAGCGGCATTTCGAGACTGCGTTCCGCCCACTTCAGCACGATGAACTGCAGCGTTGCGCCCGCGCCCCAGAACAGCGTGGTGACGGCGAGCGAAATCTGCCCCAGTTTGTCGCGCCACAAGGTGACGAAGCATTCGGCGAAATCCCTGACCATGACCAGCGGATTGCGCGGCTGATGGTGGTAGCGGGCACCGGTATCGGGAATGCGCAGATTGAACGCCGCGGCGATGAAGTAGAACAGGGAGATCACCAGTATCGCCGCTTCCGGCGGGGTATCGATGCCCGTATCTATGCTCGGCACATCGATCGATAGCAATACGGAGGAGACGCGCGGTGTGATGAGCGCACCGCCCAGCATGGTGCCGATGATAATGGAGGCGACCGTCAGGCCTTCGATCCAGCCGTTCGCGATCACCAGCTTCCGCGGCGGCAGCATCTCGGTCAGAATGCCGTACTTGGCGGGTGAGTAAGCCGCCGCACCCAGGCCGACCACTGCATAGGAGGCGAGCACGATGAAGTGCGCGCTGATTCCGAGCGGCGCAACGTAATCGTAAAAAAACATCAGCGCGCAGCCGGCAAGCTTGACGGTATTGGTGACGAACATCACCTTGCCCTTGGGCATGGAGTCGGCGAAGGTGCCGACGAAGGCAGCGAGTACCACGTAAGAGACGGTGAAGAAAAATTTCAGCAGCGGCGTCATCCACGCCGGTCCCTGCAGGTCGATCAGCAGGGCGATCGCTGCAATGAGCAGGGCGTTGTCCGCCAGCGACGAAAAAAACTGCGCCGCCATGACGGTGTAGAAACCGCGGTTCATCTATGGGAAATGGTTGAATCTGTTGTTGTAATCGTGGGCAGGCCGCTTTATACCACGGCCCGGCGAGTAAGCGGATAAATGGTCATCAACTATGCTTTAGACGCAATTTATGGTTGAATAAGCAAGGATAATACAGCAAACATTTGATTGGGCAGGCGGGATATGGCAGACAGACGATTGCAGGTATTTCATGCGGTGGCCAAACAGAGCAGCTTCACAAAGGCGGCCGAGACGTTGTTCATGACGCAGCCGGCCGTGACGTTCCAGATCAAGCAGCTCGAGGAGCATTTCAACACGCGATTGTTTGACCGGGGACACGGCAAAATCTCGCTTACCGCCGCGGGTGAAGTGGTGCTGGAATATGCAGAGCGCATCCTTTCGCTCTCGGCCGAACTCGATACGCGCGTGAGCGAACTGACGGGCGAGATCCAGGGGCTGCTGCTGATAGGGGCGAGCATGACCATAGCCGAATTCATGCTGCCGCGTGTGCTGGGGGAGTTCAAGAGCGCCTATCCCGGGGTAAAAGCGCGGCTTACGGTGGCAAACTCCGAGACCATCGAGCACGGCGTGGCAGCGCACAGCCTTGACATAGGGTTGATCGAAGCGCCTTCGCATCTTTCCAGTCTTTCCACCGAGGATTGCTGCGAGGACGAACTGCAGGTGGTGTGTTCCCCGAAGCATCCGTTGGCCAAACTCAAGTCCGTGACGCCCAAGCAACTGGTGCAGCACGCCTATATCAGCCGCGAACCCGGTTCCGGTACGCGCGCCGTGACTGACGCTTACTTCGAGCAGGCCGGGTTTTCGGCGGAGCAGATAAGCCCGGTCATGGAACTGGGCAGCCCGGACGCGATCAAGGGCGTGGTGGAAACCGGCCTGGGGTTCGCGGTCATGTCCAAGGTGATCGTGGCCAAGGAAAAGCAGCTGGGGGTGCTGGTGGCTTTGCCGCTTTCGCCCAGGCTCACGCGCACGCTTTCGCTGGTCTATCCGAAGGAAAAATTCCGCTCGCGCCTGGTCTCCGGCTTTGTCGAATTTTCCAAGAGCAAGCTCAAGAACTCCGTCAAGGGCTGAGCGGGTGACGCGTTCTTTCGGCTGTTCGGCAAATTAAATGCCGCGCCCGATACACGCCCGTTTCAGGCTATCCGCCCTGCGGCACAACCTCGGGATCGTGCGCCGCAGGGCGCCTAAGTCCAGGATCTGGGCCGTGGTAAAGGCCAATGCCTACGGACACGGATTGCTGCGCGTCGCCCAGGCACTGTCCGATGCCGATGGCTATGCGCTGCTCGATCTCAACGAGGCGGTACGCCTGCGCGAGGCCGGGGTGATCAAGCCGATCATGTTGCTGGAGGGGGTCTTCCAGGCGGCGGACCTGGAACTTGTCGATCGATACCGGCTGACACCGGTGCTGCATGCGCTGGAACAGATATCGATGCTGGAGCGTGTACGCATGTCGGCGCCGGTCGCGGTGTTTCTCAAACTCAACACGGGCATGAATCGGCTGGGATTGACGGGCGCGCAGCTTCGCGCAGCTTACGATCGCTTGCAGGCGAGCGGCCGGGTTGCGGCGATATCGCTGATGTCCCACTTCGCCGATGCGGACGGCGTCATCGGCGTCACCGCTCAGCTTGCGCGTTTCACTGAATGGACCGCCGGACTTGGCGGTGAACGCAGCCTGGCCAACTCCGCCGCAGTGCTGCGCTATCCCGAGACCCATGCGGATTGGGTGCGGCCGGGCATCATGCTCTACGGATGTTCGCCATTCGCCGATCTGAGTGCCGAAGCGCAGGAATTGAAACCCGTGATGACCGTGGCGAGCGAGATCATCGCACTGCAGAACATCGACAGCGGCGACCGCGTTGGCTATGGCGGGACGTTCGTGGCGCCGCGATCCATGCGCATCGGCGTAGTTGCCTGTGGTTACGCCGATGGCTATCCACGCCATGCCCCCGGCACGATCGACGACAATACGCCGGTCGTCGCCGCGGGCGTGCGCACGCATACGGTCGGACGCGTATCCATGGATATGCTATGCGTGGACCTGAGTGACATCCCGCAAGCGCGGGTCGGCAGTCCGGTCATCCTGTGGGGCGAGGGCTTGCCGGCGGATGAAGTCGCCGCCAGCGCCGGCACGATTAGTTACGAATTGCTATGCGCCCTCGCTGCGCGAGTGCCACAACTGGAAGCCGAATAATCTTGGCAAAGACGAAATCCGTGTACACCTGCACCGAGTGCGGGGGCAGCGCGCCGAAATGGCAGGGACAGTGCCCGAGTTGCGCGGCCTGGAACACGCTCATCGAATCCGCAGCCGAGGCGGCATCGACGCACCGCTACAAGAGCGTCGCGGCCGCATCCAGGCTGCAGAAATTGGCCGAGGTGAGTGCGCGCGAAGCGCCGCGCATGAGCACGGGGGTGGCCGAATTCGACCGCGTGCTGGGCGGCGGACTGGTTGCGGGGCAGGTGGTGTTGATCGGCGGCGACCCCGGCATCGGCAAGTCGACCTTGCTGTTGCAGGCGCTGGCGGCGATGAGCGCGGCACACCTGGCGGTCTACGTAAGCGGGGAAGAGTCGGCCGAGCAGGTCGCGCTGCGTTCCACCCGCCTGGGCCTGGACTCCGAAGGCCTGCAATTGCTCGCCGAGATCAATCTCGAAAGAATCCAGACCGTGCTCGGCGAGGCGAAGCCGGAAATCGTGGTCATCGATTCCATCCAGACGCTCTATTCCGATGCGCTGTCTTCGGCGCCGGGTTCGGTGGCGCAGGTCCGGGAATGCGCCGCGCAGCTGGCACGCCTCGCCAAGCAGACCGGCACCACCATCGTCTTTATCGGACACGTGACCAAGGAAGGCGCGCTCGCCGGACCGCGGGTGCTCGAACACATCGTCGATACCGTGCTCTACTTCGAGGGGGATACGCACCAGAGCTTTCGCCTGATCCGCGCGTTCAAGAACCGCTTCGGCGCGGTGAACGAACTGGGCGTGTTCGCGATGACCGAAAAGGGCCTGAAAGGCGTGTCGAATCCTTCGGCGCTGTTCCTGTCACAGCATGACGGTCAGGTGCCGGGTTCCTGCGTACTGGCCACGCAGGAAGGTACGCGCCCCTTGCTGGTAGAGATTCAGGCGTTGGTAGACGCGGCGCACTCCCCCAATCCGCGGCGTCTCTCGGTCGGCCTCGAGCAGAACCGACTGGCCATGCTGCTGGCTGTGTTGCACCGGCACGCCGGCATTGCTTGTTTCGACCAGGATGTGTTCGTCAATGCGGTCGGCGGAGTAAAAATCAGCGAACCGGCCGCCGACCTGGCCGTGTTGCTCGCAATCGTATCCTCGCTGCGCGCAGTGCCATTGGCGGAAAAACTCGTGGTGTTCGGCGAGGTGGGCCTGGCGGGGGAAATCCGACCGGCGCCGCGAGGACAGGACCGCTTGCGCGAAGCCGCCAAACTGGGCTTCACCCACGCGATCATCCCCAAAGCCAATATGCCCAGGCATTCGATAAACGGCCTGGATATCGTCGCCTGCGACCGGGTAGAGGATGCGGTAGCGCGTCTGCGCTAGCCTTGCATGACCAGGCTGGCCGCGTGGACGCCGCTGCGCACGGCTGACTCCAGCGTGGCGGGATAGTCACTTGCGGTATAGTCGCCCGCCAGGTAGAGATGTGCGACCGCAGTCCGGTTCGCCGGCCGTGCAAGACCGGGTCGGCAGGAAAAGGTGGCGCGCTTTTCCGCGATCACGCGCGACCACAGGGGCGAGGGCAAGCGTGGCAGGAATGCGGACAATTCGCGGTGGATGGCGTTGGCAAGTTCGTCCTGGTTGCTGTCCTGATGCGTGCCTCTCGCGCTGATCACGGCTGCGAGCAGTCCCGCCACTCCGTTCAGCCGGCCGCGGTCGAATATCCACTGGATGCTGCCGCCCTCGAAACCCGTCATCGACTGCGGCATCGAGACATGCGACGGGTATTGCAGATAGCAGGTGTAAATCGGCTCGTAGGCCAGCGCGGCCACGCACTGTCGCAATGGCGCGAGTGTGTCGAAGCGATCGATCAGGGTGTCGATCTGGTGCGGTCCCACCGCAAGGATGACGTGGCTGTAGCGCTCCGGGTCCGCATTCAGTGCGAATCCTTCTGCGGTTTTTTCAAGAGACCGTACCGGTGCCCCGATGTTCACCGTGCCGGCATTCGCACGCACGAATGCGGCGGCCGGCTCGGGGAACAGCTTGCCGAGGTCGGCGCGCGGTAGCAGAAGATCACTCGCCTCGCGCGCACCGTCCAGTCCGTCGCGCACGACGTTCAGAAAGGTCTGCGCCGAGGCCGATGTGGCCGGCGTATTGAGGGCGGACACGCACAGGGGTTCCCACAAATAGCGGGCCAGCGCCCCTGTTTGCCTGTGTTGCTTGAGCAGTGCGGCGACCGGCATGTCCTGCGGAATTCGATAAGCCTTGCCGCGCATGGCCTTGATGAAACGCACGGCGGCCAGGCGCTCGCCCCAGGATATGCCTGTCGCCGTCAGCAGGGCTTCGGCAAGATGCAGAGGTGCGGGGCGACGCGGCACGCACAGGCTGAACTTGCCCGGATATTCGATGGTGAGGGGCAGGCGGTCGAGCAGCAGACCCGGATCGGCGCCGACTGTCTGCATCAGGCGCAGGGTCTCCCGGTATGCGCCGATCAGGACATGCTGTCCGTTGTCGAGCGTCACGCCTTCGATCTCTACCGCGCGCGCGCGTCCGCCCAGGTGCCGGGCTGCTTCAAACACGCTGACACGAATGTTTGCCTGTGCCAGCGTCACCGCCGCGGCCATGCCCGCCCAGCCGGCGCCGATGATGGCGACGTTCACGCCGTGATCCAGGTCTTCCATGCGATCCACAGTTTGCGCACGGGTGTCAGCGCTGTGCGTTGTTTGAGCACCCTGCAGCCATCGTCTGCTATTTCCCCGAGCAGCGTGCGGTAGATCGCCGCCATGATCAACCCGGGACGCTGCGCCTTGCGGTCCGCTTGCGGCAATTGCTCGAATGCAGCGGCGTAGTAGCGCTCAGCGCGCTCAATCTGAAACGCCATCAGCCGGACGAAGTTCTCCGTCTGGCGACCGTGCAGGATGTCGGCCGCGCTCACCTGGAACTGCTGGAGTTCGGAGAGGGGAAGATAGATGCGATCCTTGCGGCTGTCCTCGCCGACGTCGCGGATGATATTCGTCAATTGAAATGCCAGACCCAGGGTGTGGGCGTACGCCAGCGTGCGCTCGTCGCTGTAGCCGAAGATGCTTGCCGCAAGCAGGCCCACCACGCCGGCAACGCGGTGGCAATACAGTTCCAGTGCGGCAAAGTCCGGGTAGCGGTTCTGGCTCAAGTCCATTTCCATGCCGTCGATGATCTCGACCAGGTATTCGTGCTTGATGCCAAAAGGATGAATAGCCGGTTGCAGCGCGCGCGCCACGGGATGCTGCGGCTCGCCGGCGTAAAGGCGCGCGAGCTCCTGCCTCCACCAGTCGAGCTTGGTGCGCGCCACACTGCCGTCGGTGCATTCATCGACGATGTCGTCGACCTCGCGGCAAAAGGCGTAAAGCGCAGTGATCGCGCGGCGGCGCTCCGGCGGAAGAAACAGGAAGGAGTAGTAGAAACTCGATCCGCTCTGCGCCGCCATCTGTTGACAGTATTCGTCTGGATTCACGGCCATTTCGGTATCAAGAATCTCAATTCGTCGCGCTTCAAATCCCGTTACGCGCCGCCACTAGGATGCAATCGCCCTCGCCATCATCAAGGGCCAGTCATATGCGCGCAACACTGGACGGTGATGGTAGACGTCGCCCTCCACCTTGTCTATTTTTTCCAGTATGCGCAGACCGCCCTGTACGATGGTGCGGATCTCCAGGCCGACGCGGCCGGGCAGCGCGCGCCCCAGGGGCGCGCCGGAAATCATCAGCGCACGGGCGCGCTCGATCTGATATCGCATCAGCGCCCGCCATTGTCCGGAAACCTCGCCATTCGCGATCGCGCGCTCGGTCACGCCAAATCGCCGCATCTCGTCCTGAGGCAGGTAGACTCGGTCTTTGCGCCAGTCTATCGCCACGTCCTGCCAGAAGTTGATCAGCTGCAGACTGGTGCAGATCGCATCCGACCGCTGCAGATTGTCATCCGTCGCGGCATCGAACACGTGCAGCAGCAGGCGGCCGACAGGATTGGCCGAGCGGCGGCAGTAATCCATCAGTTCGGCATAGTCGGCGTAGCGGTTTTTGACTACGTCCTGCGCAAATGCGTCGATTAGGTCGTGAAACAGCTGCAGCGGCAGGTGGTAACGCTGCACGATCTGCCGGAGTTCATCGAAAAGAGGCTGGGCCGACAGGGCACCTGCCTTCAGTTGCCCGAGTTCATGGCGATAAGCATCCAACTGCGCGAGCCGCGCCGCGGCAGGCAGATCGCCTTCATCCGCGAAATCGTCCGCCGTGCGCGCAAAACGGTAGATGACCGAGATCGGATAGCGAAACGCTTTCGGCAGCAGGACCGAAGCGACAGGGAAGTTCTCGTAGTGGCCTACGGTCATTAGCTTGAAATTCTTGAGGAATTGGCAAAACTTTGGCGAACTTGGGCTGACAGTATAGGTTGAAATCGCGTAAAATTGCACTCGTGCGCAGATGGTGGAATTGGTCAACGCGGGCGGTTTGAGTCCAATACGCGTTTATTTTTTCGGTAGTATCCGCCAGTGAAGCGCCCAGGTGGCGGAATTGGTAGACGCAGCAGGTTTAGGTCCTGCCGCCGCAAGGTGTGGGGGTTCGAGTCCCTTCCTGGGCACCATGCCATGCAGTTTCATGAGTGGGTGACGAAAAGAGCAGAGCTTCCTTTCGATTCCCCGGTTTAGATGCGGACTTTGAGGGAATTTGATTGATGCAAACAAGTTTGGAAAACCTGGGCTCGCTTGAGCGTCGCCTGAGCATGACGGTTCCGGTTGAGGATATCGAAAAACAAGTCGACGAGCGTCTGAAAAAGCTTTCGAAAACCTTGCGCATGGCGGGTTTCCGGCCAGGCAAGGTGCCGCTTAAACTGGTGGCCCAGCAGTACGGACCGCAGGTGCGTTCCGAGGTCATCGGCGACGCAGTGCAAAAGGCCTTCAGCGATGCGGTGCGCGAGCAGAACCTCAAGGTGGCCGGCTACCCGCGAATCGAACCGAAAACAGGCGAGGCCGACGCCAAGAATTTCGAATTCAGCGCGACTTTCGAGATCTATCCTGACGTGGTTTTGGGCGACATACGCGAGAGCAAGCTCGAGCGTGCCGCGCTCACGGTGGGTGACGCGGAGGTCGACAAGACCATGGAAGTCCTGCGCAAGCAACGCCAGCATTTTCACGATGTGGAGCGGCCGGTCGCGTCGGGCGATCGGGTGACGGCAGATTTTCTGGGCAAGATCGACGGCGTGGAATTTGCGGGCGGAAAGGCCAGCGATTTTGTCTTTGTATTGGGCGAAAAGCAGATGCTGCCGGAATTTGAGGCCAACGCCCTAGGTCTGGCGGTCGGCGCGAGCAAGACTTTCGATCTGACATTTCCGGCGGATTATCACGGCAAGGACGTGGCGGGAAAGACTGCGAGTTTCGAGTTGACGATCAAGAAAGTGGAGGAGGCGCACCTTCCCGAAGTCGACGCCGAATTCGCGCGTTCGCTGGGCGTCAGTGACGGCGACCTGGGCAAGATGCGTGCGGAGATCAAGGCGAATATCGAGCGCGAAGTGAAGAAGCGCACCCAGGCCGATATCAAAAATAAGGCGATGCAGATACTGCTGGATGCCACCAAGATCGATTTGCCCAAGGCATTGATCGAGATGGAAACGCAGCATCTGGTGCAGACTACGCGGGCCGACCTGGAAGCGCGCGGCATGAAAATGGAGCAGTTGCCCATAGGCCCGGAGATGTTCGAGCAGCAGGCGCAACGGCGCGTGTCCCTGGGCTTGATCATCGCAGAATTGGTCAAAGTGCACGGACTTTCCGCCAAGCCGGAGCAGGTGCGCGCACTGGTGCAGGAGCAGGCCGAGAGCTACGAGCAGCCGGATGAGGTGGTAAAATGGCTTTATTCACAGCCGCAGCGCTTGTCCGAGATGGAGAGTCTGGCGCTGGAAGACAATGTCGTCACTTGGGTGCTCTCGCAGGCCAAGGTGGAGGACAAAGCGGTGAATTTCGATGAATTTATGGGGAAATCGGCATGATGCAGCCGGGCTGGAAGCCGCAAATGGCGGGATGGACGCAGCCGCAGGCTGAATTGCAGGGACCGCAGGGCCTGGGCCTGATTCCCATGGTCATTGAGCAGAGCGGTCGCGGCGAGCGCGCCTACGATATCTACTCGCGGCTGCTCAAGGAGCGGGTCGTTTTCCTGGTTGGCGTGGTGAACGAGATGACCGCCAACCTGATCGTCGCGCAACTATTGTTCCTGGAGTCGGAAAATCCCGACAAGGACATCTCTTTCTACATCAATTCGCCGGGCGGCTCGGTCTCAGCCGGACTCGCCATATACGACACCATGCAGTTCATCAAACCCGATGTCAGTACGCTGTGCGTGGGGCAGGCCGCGAGCATGGGCTCATTTCTGCTCGCAGCGGGGACCAAGGGCAAGCGTTTTTGCCTGCCCAATTCGCGCATCATGATCCATCAGCCGATGGGCGGTTTCCAGGGGCAGGCGTCGGACATCGAGATTCACGCGAAGGAAATTCTGTATCTGCGCGGCCGCTTGAACGAGATGCTGGCGCTGCATACCGGCAAGAGCGTCGAGACCATCGCGCACGACACCGACCGGGACAACTTCATGTCTGCGGAAGAAGCGGTAAAGTACGGTTTGGTGGACAATGTACTGAGCAACCGCGCCGACGCACAAAAATGAGGCATCAATGACCGAGAAAACCACCGGTGAAAAGCTCCTCTACTGTTCCTTCTGCGGCAAGAGCCAGCACGAGGTAAGGAAGCTTATCGCCGGGCCTTCGGTCTTCATCTGCGACGAATGCATCGAACTGTGCAATGACATCATTCGCGAGGAAACCAGTACCGACAAGTCGGGCAAGACGACCAAGTCAGATCTGCCGACTCCGAAGGAAATTTGCGACATCCTCGACGAATACGTAATCGGACAGGGATCGGCAAAACGGATCCTTTCAGTCGCGGTGTACAACCACTACAAGCGGCTCAAACACCTGTCGAAAAGCGATGAGATCGAACTGTCGAAGTCCAATATTCTGCTGATCGGACCGACGGGTTCCGGCAAGACCCTGCTCGCGCAGACGCTGGCGCGGTTGCTGAACGTGCCGTTTGTGATCGCCGACGCGACCACACTGACCGAGGCGGGTTACGTTGGCGAGGATGTCGAGAACATCATCCAGAAATTGCTGCAGAACTGCGATTACGACGTGGATAAAGCCAAGCGCGGCATCGTCTACATCGACGAGATCGACAAGATTTCGAGGAAATCGGACAACCCCTCGATTACCCGCGACGTGTCGGGGGAGGGCGTGCAGCAGGCGCTGTTGAAACTGATTGAGGGGACGGTCGCCTCGGTGCCGCCGCAGGGCGGGCGCAAGCATCCCAATCAGGATTTTGTGCAGGTGGATACGACCAATATCCTGTTCGTCTGCGGCGGCGCTTTCGACGGCCTCGAGAAAATCATCCGCAACCGCTCGGAGAAGAGCGGCATCGGCTTCGGAGCCGAGGTGCGCAGTCTCAAGGACAGCAAGGACATCACCGCGGTGCTGCGCGCGGTGGAACCGGAAGATCTGATCAAATACGGCCTGATTCCAGAATTCGTAGGACGCATGCCGGTGATCGCGACGCTCGAAGAACTGGACGAGGCGGCGCTGATTCAAATTCTTACGACACCTAAGAACGCGCTGATCAAGCAGTACCAGCGCCTCTTCGAAATGGAAGGGGCGGAACTGGAAGTGCGCCTTCCGGCGCTTTCGGCCATTGCGCAGAAAGCGCTTGCGCGCAAGACCGGAGCCCGCGGTTTGCGCTCGATTATCGAGCAGGTGCTGCTCGACACGATGTATGAACTGCCGACCATGGAAAATGTCAGCAAAGTGGTCATCGACGAGCCGACTGTCCTTGGCGAGGGCAAGCCGCTGCTGATCTATTCCGACCCGCCCAAGGTCGCAGGTTCTCTTTCCTGAGGACGCCGGCGGGGTTGAACTTATGTCCCCCGTCCCCATCTACCAATAACACGTCCTGCTGAGGTATAGCCATGTCCGCAACAGAGTATTCTTCCGATCCGACCCAGTTTCCGCTGTTGCCCCTGCGCGACGTGGTGGTTTTCCCGCATATGGTGATCCCGCTGTTCGTCGGCCGCCCCAAGTCGATCAAAGCGATGGAAATTGCCATGGAAGCGGGCAAGAGCATCATGCTGGCAGCGCAGAAATCCGCGGCCAAGGACGAACCCGCCGCCGAAGACATGTATCAGATCGGTTGTATCGCGAATATATTGCAGATGCTGAAACTGCCGGACGGTACGGTCAAGGTGCTGGTCGAGGGCAGTCAGCGCGCGGTTATCAAGGAAATCGAGGACCAGCGCACCCACTATGTCGCATCGGCGCGGCCTGTTCCCGCCGACGCAAGCGACAACAACGAGGTCGAGGCGATGCGCCGTGCGCTGGTCACCCAGTTCGACCAGTACGTGAAACTCAACAAGAAGATTCCGCCGGAGATTCTGACCTCGCTGGGCGGCATCGAGGAAGCCGGGCGCCTGGCAGACACCGTCGCAGCGCACCTGCCCCTGAAGCTGGAACAAAAGCAGCAGGTGCTGGAGATGTTCGACGTCAAGGCGCGCCTTGAGCACCTGCTCGGGCAGCTTGAGACGGAAATCGACATTCTGCAGGTCGAGAAGCGCATTCGCGGGCGCGTCAAGCGCCAGATGGAAAAAAGCCAGCGCGAGTATTACCTGAACGAGCAGGTCAAAGCCATCCAGAAGGAATTGGGCGAAGGCGAAGATGGCGCGGATCTCGACGAGATGGAGAAGAAAATCAAGGCCGCGCGCATGCCCAAGGATGCACGCGTGAAAGCAGAGGCCGAGCTGAAGAAGCTGCGTCTGATGTCGCCCATGTCGGCGGAAGCCACCGTGGTGCGCAATTACATCGATATTCTGACAGGGCTGCCGTGGAAGAAGCGCAGCAAGATCTCCAAGGACATTTCCGCCGCCGAGAAGAGCCTGGACTCGGATCACTACGGCCTGGAAAAAGTCAAAGAGCGCATCGTCGAGTATCTCGCGGTCCAGAGCCGGGTGGACAAGGTGAAGGCCCCGATACTGTGCCTGGTCGGGGCACCCGGCGTGGGCAAGACCTCGCTCGGCCAGTCCATTGCAAAGGCGACCAATCGCAAGTTCGTGCGCATGTCGCTGGGCGGCGTGCGTGACGAGGCCGAGATTCGCGGCCACCGCCGCACGTACATAGGCTCGATGCCGGGCAAGATCCTGCAGAACATGAGCAAGGTCGGTGTACGCAATCCGCTGTTTCTGCTGGACGAAGTCGACAAACTCGGGATGGACTTCCGCGGCGATCCGTCGTCCGCGCTGCTCGAGGTGCTGGATCCGGAACAGAATTACACTTTCGTCGACCATTACGTCGAGGTCGAGTACGACCTGTCGGAAGTGATGTTCGTCGCAACGGCCAACACCCTCAATATCCCGCCGGCGCTCCTCGATCGCATGGAGGTCATCCGGCTCTCGGGGTACACCGAGGACGAGAAGATTCACATCGCGACGCGTTACCTGTTGCCCAAGCAACTCAAGAACAATGGGCTCAAGCTCGACGAGGTTTCGATCGCCGAATCGGCGATACGCGACGTCATACGCTACTACAGCCGCGAGGCGGGCGTGCGCAGCCTGGAACGCGAGATTTCAAAAATCTGCCGCAAGGTCGTGAAGACCCTGGTGACCAAGAGCCGCGACAGCAAGATCATGGTAACGGCAAAGAACCTGGACAAGTTCCTGGGCGTTCGCAAGTACACCTTTGGCATCGCCGAAAAGAAAAACCAGGTCGGCCAGGTAACGGGGCTTGCGTGGACCGAGGTCGGCGGCGAATTGCTGACCATAGAGGCCGTGGTCATGCCTGGCAAGGGCAAGAGCATCACAACGGGCAAGCTCGGAGAGGTAATGCAGGAATCGATCCAGGCGGCGCTTACGGTGGTGCGCAGCCGCTCGGCCAAGCTCGGCGTGCCCGAAGACTTCTACCAGAAGATCGATCTGCACATCCACTTGCCGGAAGGCGCGACGCCCAAGGACGGTCCCAGTGCCGGTATCGGCATCTGCACGGCGATGGTATCGATTCTCACCGGTGTGCCGGTGCGTGCAGATGTGGCGATGACGGGGGAAATCACCCTGCGCGGCGAGGTTCTGCCCATCGGCGGCCTGAAAGAAAAGCTGCTTGCCGCCCACCGTGGTGGAATCAAGACCGTGCTCATTCCCGAGGAAAACGTCAAAGATCTCACCGAAATCGCAGACAACGTCAAGAACCGGCTCGAGATCGTGCCGGTGAAGTGGATCGATCAGGTGCTGGAACTGGCGCTGGAGCGCAAGCCGGAGGCGCAGACCAAAAAGGACGAGGTCACGCCGATCGCGCCGGCGGGCGAAGGCCAACCGGTGAGCGGCGTCATCACGCACTAAGCACGGATCGAATGCTGCGGAAAAGCACTTGACATGCGTGAATGGCGCTTGCTATAACAATCACATAGCGGGCGCAAGTTCACGCTGGCCGCCATTGCCATTTCTCCAGATCTCATTTTTCATCGCAAAATTCCACCAAACACGAACAGGGGGTTCAACGTGAACAAATCCGAAATGATTGATCAAATCGCGAAGTCCGCGGACGTATCCAAGGCTGCGGCGGGTCGTGCGCTGGACGCGACCGTAACGGCGATCAAGACTGCGATGAAAAAAGGCGGCATGGTGACGCTGGTCGGGTTTGGAACGTTCTACGTTGGCAAGCGCGCGGCACGCAACGGACGCAATCCGCGCACCGGCGCGAGCATCAAGATCAAAGCGGCTCGTGTTCCCAAATTCCGCGCTGGTAAAGCGCTGAAAGATGCGTTAAACTGACGCCCTTTTTGGACCAGAGCGCCCCGCGTATCAATCTGTCCAAGAGGGTGCTTAGCTCAGTTGGTAGAGCGTCGCCTTTACACGGCGAATGTCGGGAGTTCGAGCCTCTCAGCACCCACCAGGGTGTTCCGTATTGCTGGAGTGGTAGTTCAGTTGGTTAGAATGCTGCCCTGTCACGGCAGAGGTCGCGGGTTCGAGTCCCGTCCACTCCGCCAACAACGAAAGGCGAACCCAGACAGGGTTCGCCTTTTTTACTTGAGAGCGTAATTTCATGTTTGATCTGATACACAAGAACAAAAGGCTGGTGCAGGTGCTTCTGGCGCTCATGGTGTTGCCGTTCGCGTTCTGGGGCGTTGATTCATACCGGCGCGGCGCAAGCACGGCGCAGGATCTCGCGGAAGTCGCGGGCCAGAAGATCACGCTGCAGGATTTCAGCCGCGCACAGCGTGACCAGCAGGATCGTCTGCGCGCGCTGCTGGGCAGCAATTTCGACGCTACGTTGCTGGATACGCCGGAGCAGCGGGCCGAACTCCTCGATCAATTGATCCAGCAGCGCCTGCTCGCAGTGCACGCGATACGAAGCAATCTGGTGGTGACGGACGCACAGTTGCGCGAGATCATCATCGCGCTCCCGGCATTTCAGGAAAACGGCCAGTTTTCCAAGGCGCGATATGACGCCATGCTACGAGCGCAGGGAATGAATGACGTGGTATTCGAGTCCAGGCTGCGCAGGGACGTCGAACTGCAGCAATTGAACGGCGCGGTGGCCGATTCCAGCCTGGTAAGCAAATCACTGGCAGAGCGGATTCTGGCCATTCAGGGGCAGGAGCGGGAAGTGTCCGAAGCGGTGCTGTCGATCGAGCAGTTTGCGAGCCAGGTCAAACTGGCGCCGGACGCAGTCCAGGCCTACTACGACAAGCATCCTGGCGAATTCGTGGTGCCCGAGCAGGTGCGCGCCGAGTTTGCGGTGCTCAATGTGGACACGCTGGCCGCCCTGGAAACGGTGAGCGAGGCGGACGCGCGCAGTCTGTACGACAGCAAAGTGCTCCCGAAATTCGAGGAGCGCGCCGCCGCGAAGAAGAAGGCCGAGGAACTGCTCGCGCAACTGCGCGCCGCACCGGCGAAATTCGGCGAACTGGCCAAGCAGTATTCGCAGGACCCCGGCTCCAAAGACAATGGCGGCGACCTCGGCTATTTCGCGCGCGGCGCAATGGTGAAGCCGTTCGAGGATGCGGTGTTCAAACTCAATCAGGGGCAGATGAGCGGCATCGTCGAGTCCAGTTTCGGTTTCCACATCATCAAGCTGACCGGGATCAAGCCGGCCAAGAACGGCGAGCCCGAAGAGCGTCAGGCCAGCCATATTCTGATCACTGCACCGCCCGCGGTAGGGGATTTTCAGACGATGCGCGCCGATATCGAAAAGGAGTTGAAGCGGCAGCGCATGGGCAAGAAATTTGCGGAGGCTGCGGAAACCTTCAGCAATCTCGCCTACGAGCAGCCGGACACCCTGCAACCGGTTGCGGACAAATTCAAGCTGAAACTGCAGAAGTCCGGATGGGTCACGCGCGAGGCAAATGCAGCTGCCGGCGCCCTCAATAACCAGAAAATACTGGATGCCCTGTTCTCGCCGGATTCGCTCAAGAACAAGCGCAATACCGAGGTGGTGGATGCCGGCCCGGATACGCTGATCGTCGCGCGCATCATCGAGCACAAACCTGCCGCGCCCAGACCGCTGGACGAAGTGAAGGCGGAGATCGCGAAGAAGTTGACCGACCAGGAAGCAATGGATCTGGCGCTGAAGAGCGGGGCGGCCAAGTATGCCGAACTGCAGCAGGGAAAAGACGCCGGATTGAAATGGAGCGCAGCCAAGACGGTGAGCCGTCAAGGAAAGCCGGCGGTGCATCCGGACGGCCTGAAGGCGATATTCCGTGCGGACGTCAGCAAGCTGCCGGTCTATGTGGGCGTGGAACTGCGCGACCAGGGCTATGGCCTCTACCGGATATCACGCGTGATCGACGCGCCGCCGCCGGATGCCGCGCATAGAAAGGAGATACAGGCGCAGCTTGAGCGGCAGGCAGCGCAGGAGGGTTCGGCGGCCTATATCGAGAGTCTCAGGGCTGCTGCCAAGATAGAAATCAACCGCTCCAATCTGGAGAAGAAAGGCGGCTAGCGCGCCCGGCGGCAAACGCGCGCATCGCCGGATTGTCTAGGCTTCGAAGTCAGATGTCCGTTGTTCCCAGCGCGGTGGTGTTGAATCCGCCGTCGACGTAGGTCACCTCGCCGGTGATGCCGCTGGCCAGGTCACTGCACAGGAATGCGGCGGCATTTCCGACTTCTTCAGTGGTGACATTGCGCCGCAGCGGCGCCTGCTTGGCGTTGTAGGCGAGCAGCTTTCCGAAGCTGGCGATTCCCGACGCCGCGAGCGTCTTGATCGGCCCCGCGGAAACCGCATTCACGCGTATGCCTTTCGGTCCGAGGCTCGCGGCCATATAGCGCACCGCCGCCTCCAGACTGGCCTTGGCCAGACCCATCACATTGTAGTTCGGCATGGTGCGTACCGCGCCAAGGTAGCTCAGAGTCAATAGCGCCGCCTGCCGACCCTGCATCATCGGCAGCGCCGCCTTTGCGAGCGCGGCGAAGCTGTAGCTGGATACGTCGTGTGCGATGTGGAACGCTTCGCGCGTGATCCCTTCGAGAAAATCGCCTTCGATCGCTTCGCGCGGCGCGTAGGCGATGGAGTGGACCAGCCCTTCCAGACCGTCCCAGTGTTTGCCCAGTTCGGCGAACAGGCCGGTGATCTCCGCGTCGCTGGCCACGTCGCATGGAAATACCAATTCGCTGCCGAATTCGGCAGCCATCTTGGTGACGCGCTCCTTGAAGCGCTCGTTCTGATAGGTGAACGCGAGTTCGGCGCCTTCGCGGCGACAGGCGCCGGCGACGCCATGGGCGATCGAACGGTTGCTGAGCAAACCGGTGATGAGAATACGCTTTCCTGCGAGAAAACCCATGGCGACTCCAGAGCAAATGACCATGGAATTATACCGGCGTGACGCTGCTTGCGCGTTCCGTTAAACTCCCGCGATGCGTTTGCACACAGTGCTTGCTTGTCTGCTCCTGCTCGCCGGCTGCGGCAAAGTGTGGAACGATCCTTATCCTGCGAGCCAGTCCGGCAAGAATATCCTCTACGCTTCCTTTTCCGAGCGTCCCAAGCATCTCGATCCCGCGCAAGCCTACGCTTCGGACGAGCACGATTTTATCGCGCAGGTGTACGAGCCGCCGCTGCAGTATCACTATCTCAAGCGGCCCTACACACTGATTCCGGCGACTGCGGCCGATATTCCCAGCCCGCGCTATTTCGACAGCAGCGGCAAGGAACTGCCGGCCAGCGCGGCAGAGGTTGACTACAGCGTCTACGAGATACGCATCAAGCCCGGCATTCTTTATCAGCCACATCCCGCGTTTGCGAAGGATGCGGCCGGCCGCAGCCTGTATCTGAATCTCAAGCCGGACGATTTGCGCGATAAATTCGGCATCGCGGATTTTCCAGCGAGCGGAAGCCGCGAACTGGTCGCGGCGGACTATGTCTACCAGATCAAACGCCTTGCGCATCCGCGCATACACTCGCCCATCCTCGGGCATATGAGCGGGTACATTGTCGGCCTGAAGGAGTATGCGGCACTGATCGAGCAGGAGGACAAGGCGCTGCAGCCGGCGCAACCCGGGGTTAAGCCGCAGATCTGGCCCAGTCTTGCAAAGCACGAGATCGCCGGCGTCCAGGTCGTGGATCGTTACACCTATCGCATCAAGGTGCGCGGCAGGTACCCGCAGTTCGTCTATTGGCTGGCCATGCCTTTCTTCGCGCCGGTGCCGCCGGAAGCCGACCGTTTCTACGCCCAGCCCGGCATGGCTGAGAAGAATTTCAGTCTCGACTGGTATCCAGTGGGCACCGGCCCGTACATGCTCACGGAAAATAATCCGAATGCGCGCATGGTGCTCGCCCGCAATCCGAATTTCCGGGGCGAGATCTATCCGTCCTCGGGCGAAACCGAGGACGCGGCGGAAGGACTGCTTGCCGATGCCGGCAAGACAGCGCCGTTCATCGATGCCGTCGTATTCACGCGCGAGAAGGAGAGCATTCCGTACTGGAACAAATTCATGCAGGGTTATTACGACCAGTCCGGGATCAGCAACGACAATTTCGACAGCGCGGTGCGGGTCGGCATAGAGGGGGACGCGGCGCTGTCGCCCGAGATGGCGAGGCGCGGCATCCGGCTCAAGACTTCGGTTGCGACCTCGGTCTACTACCTCTCGTTCAACTGGCTCGACCCCGTCGTGGGAGGGCAGGGCGACGCGGCACGGCAGGCGCGCGCGCGCAAGCTGCGCCAGGCGATTTCCATCGCCATCGACAACGAAGAATTCATATCCATATTTGCCAATGGTCGAGGCGTCCCGGGACAGGGTCCGGTCCCGCCGGGCATTTTCGGCTACCGCGAGGGCGACGACGGCTATAACCCTGCGGTCTATGAGAAGACGGGCGGCGCCTGGCACAGAAAATCGATAGCGCAGGCAAAAAAACTCCTGGCGGAGGCAGGCTATCCAAACGGACGCGATGCCGGCAGCGGCGCGCCGCTGGTGCTGTATCTGGACACGACCGGCGGCGGGCCCGGCGGCAAGGCGCGCCTGGACTGGTACCGCAAGCAGTTCCAGAAGATCGATGTCCAACTCGAGTTTCGCACCAGTGACTGGAACCGCTTCCAGGAGAAAATTCGCAAGGGCAACACGCAGATGTTCTTCCTGGGCTGGAACGCTGATTATCCGGACCCGGAGAATTTCATGTTCTTGCTGCACGGGCCACAGGGCGCGGTGAAGCTGGGGGGGGAGAACAAGGCGAACTATTCCAACGACGAGTTCGATCGCTTGTTCGAGCAGATGAAGAACATGGAGAACGGGCCCGAGCGCCAGGCGATCATCGACCGCATGGTGGCGGTGTTACGCCGGGATGCGCCCTGGGTCTGGGCCTACCATCCGAAAGACTACAGCCTGTATCACGCCTGGCTCTACAACGTGAAGCCGAATCTGATGGCGCGAAACGGCCTCAAGTTCTACCGCCTGGACCCGGCACTGCGCGAGGTGAAACGCGCCGAATGGAACCGGCCGGTGGTCTGGCCGGCGTTGCTGCTGCTGCTACTGCTGATCGCGGGCACCCTGCCTGCGCTGCGCAGTTGGCGCGCGCGCGAACTGGCGAAGGCTTAGCAATGTCCGCCTACATCGTCCGTCGCGCGATCTACGCAGTCTTCATCCTCATCGGTGTCAATCTGATCACCTTCGCGCTGTTTTTCAAGGTGAACACGCCCGACGACATGGCGCGCCTGCAACTCGGCGTGAAGTATGTCACGCCCGAAGCGATCGCGAAGTGGAAGGCAGAGCGCGGCTACGACAAGCCGCTTTTGTACGATGGAACGGCAACCGGCAGGCACAAGTTCACCGACACCATTTATTTCGAGAAGTCGGTGGAAATGTTCCGTTTCAACTTCGGCCGCGCGGACGACGGGCGCGACATCGCCTATGAAATCAGCACGCGCATGTGGCCCAGCCTGGCTTTGGCGGTGCCGGTGTTTCTGGTCGGCATGCTCTTGCAGATCACGTTCGCGTTGATGATGGCATTCTTCCGCGCCACCTATATCGACTTCTGGGGCGTGGTGCTGTGCGTGGTCATGATGTCGATATCCGGCCTGTTCTACATCATCGGCGGACAATATCTGATTTCCAAGCTGTGGAACCTGGTGCCGATATCGGGCTATGCGGGTGGGTTCGACGCGCTGAAGTTCCTGGCGCTGCCGGTGGCTGTGGGGGTGATCGGCGGCATAGGCAGCGGCGCGCGCTGGTATCGAACGATTTTTCTGGAGGAAGTCGGCAAGGATTACGTCAGGACGGCGCGCGCCAAGGGTCTGTCCGAAGTCGTGGTGTTTTTTCGCCATATCCTCAGGAACGCGCTGATTCCGATTCTGACCGGTGCCGTGGTGGCGATTCCGCTCTTGTTCATGGGCAGCCTGATCGCAGAATCGTTCTTCGGGATACCGGGCCTGGGCAGCTATACCATCGAAGCGATTCAGTCGCAGGACTTTGCCGTGGTGCGCTCCATGGTGTTCATCGGCTCGGCGCTCTACATCCTGGGCCTGCTTCTCACTGATATTTCCTATACGCTGGTGGATCCGCGCGTGAGGTTCGAGTAATGCCTCTGCTGCCGATCATCCTCTGGACCGACGCGCTGATTTTTCTGCTGTTGGCGGCAATCGCGGGTTTCGTCTGGTATGTGCGCCGTCATGAGCACTTGCGCGCGCCCTGGTGGCGAGTGGCGCAGACCCCGGCGGCGATGAGCGCGCTGGTGGTGCTTGCGGTCTTCATAATCGTCGGTCTGCTCGATTCCGTGCATTTCAGGCTGGCCCTACCGGCCGCACCGGGAACACAGACCGACAGGACCGCAGGCCGCAACGTCGCCTATGCGGTCGACGTAAAAAGCGTGCTCGACCTGCTGCTCGCGTCCATTGCGGATCGGCCGGAGCGCACCTATTCCGCCCCGCTCGCCACGCATGCCTACGCGAAGGAGATGGTCGAACGTCCTGGGACGGGGGGCGGACCGGGCACGCAGATACGCGACTATCCTCGCCTCAAGTACGGCGGCGCGCATTTGCGCGATCCGCAGCGCGACAGGCAGGCCGATGTGCTGCTCACCGGCTTTCGCGGCGTGGCGTTGGCGATTCCGCTATGGCTGCTTGTCTCGATCATGCTGGTCGCGGCCTGCACCTCCGCTGAGCAGCTTGCCTCGCGCGCTTTCTGGCACGCGCTATGGAGTGGCAAAACAGAAGTACCCTGGCGCGCGATTCTGATCACGCTGGCGCTGCTATTGCTCCTCGTGCTTCCGGTGGCCTTGCTTTCGCGCCACTACCACGTGCTCGGGACCGACAAGGTCGGGCTGGACGTGCTCTATCTATCGCTGAAGAGTGTGCGCACGGCACTGGTCATCGGCACCCTGACTACGCTGGTCATGCTGCCATTCTCCGTACTGCTCGGCATCATGGCGGGCTACCTGCGAGGCGTCGTGGACGACATCATCCAGTATTTCTATACCACGCTGAGTTCGATTCCGGGCGTGCTGCTGATCGCGGCCGGGGTGCTGGTGCTGCAGGTGTATATCGAAACCCATCCCGATCTGTTTCCGACCTCGGCGCAGCGCGCTGATTTTCGCCTGCTGTGGCTGTGCATTATCCTCGGCATTACGAGCTGGACCGGGCTTTGCCGCCTGCTGCGCGGAGAGACGCTCAAGTTGCGCGAACTGGAATACGTGCAGGCGGCGCAGGCGTTCGGGGTATCCCAGTGGCGCATCATGTCGCGCCATATTCTGCCCAATGTGATGCATATCGTGCTGATCGCCGTGGTGATGGATTTTTCCGGGCTGGTGCTCGCGGAGGCGGTGCTGTCATACGTCGGCGTCGGCGTCGATCCGTCCATGATCAGCTTCGGCACCATGATCAACGCGGCGCGCCTGGAAATGGGACGCGAGCCCATGGTGTGGTGGTCGCTGGCGAGCGCGTTCGTATTCATGCTGGCGCTGGTGCTGGCGGCGAATCTGTTCGCCGATGCCGTACGCGACGCCTTCGATCCGCGCGTGCGCGTCGGCATCAGAAAACTGCGCTTTGCGCGCGCTGAAGCATGAGTGCGCTGCTCGATATCCGGGATCTCAAGACCTGGCTGGACAGTTCCGGCGGGACCGTACGCGCCATAGACGGCATCAGCTTCGAGGTGGCGCGCGGCGAAACCTTCGCAATCGTCGGCGAATCCGGTTGCGGCAAGTCCATGACGGCGCTGTCGGTGCTGCGCCTGCTGCCCGAAGCGGGGCAGGTTGTCGGCGGTTCGGTGCTGCTCGGGGATGAAGATCTGCTTCGCTTGCCGGAGGCGTCCATGCGCGGCGTGCGCGGCCGCCGCATCGCCATGATTTTTCAGGAACCTGCCACCAGTCTCAATCCGGTGATGACCGTCGGCCGGCAGATCGCCGAAGTGCTGGAGCGGCATACTGCGCTGCGCGGAGCGGCGATGCGCAAACGCATGCTCGAATTGCTGCAGGCCGTCGGCATTCCTGATCCATTGCGGCGCCTGGATGAATATTCCTTTCAGCTGTCGGGCGGCATGAAACAGCGCGTCATGATTGCCGTGGCGCTGGCGGCCGAGCCCGATCTGCTGATCGCCGATGAGCCGACCACCGCCCTCGACGTCACCATTCAGGCACAAGTCCTCGATTTGCTCTCGGGATTGCAGCGCGACAGCGGCATGGCGATTCTGCTGATTACCCACGATCTGGGCGTAGTGGCGCGAATGGCGCACAAGGTTGCCGTGATGTATGCCGGCCAGATCATCGAGGTCGCGACGCGCGAGCAGTTTTTCCGCACGCCGCGGCATCCTTACTCGCGCAAGCTGTTCGAAGCGCTGCCCGGCAGCGAACGTCGCGGCGGAGAACTGGCGGTGATCAGGGGGCAAGTCCCTCCGCTGACCACCGATTTCCGCGGCTGTCGCTTCGCCGATCGCTGTGATTCGGCCTGGGAGCGCTGTCACGCCGAGGTACCTGGCTTTAGTTCCGGTGGCGACGAGGGGCATGGCGTGCGCTGCCATTTGTATGACGACGCGCAAACGCGGACGCGGGAGCAAGCGAGCCCGACACCTGAGCCGGTCGTGGATGAGCGCTCCGACGCCGTTCAGCCAGCGCAGCAGGGCGCGGCCTTATTGAGCGTGCAAGGCCTGAAAGTGCATTTTGCCATTCGAAAAGGTTTGTTCAAGCGCACGGTGGGGCAGGTGAGGGCGGTCGACGGCATGTCGTTTGATATCGCTGCTGGCAGGACGCTGGCCCTGGTCGGGGAGTCCGGTTGCGGCAAGACGACGGCGGGCAAGGCCATTCTGCAGTTGATCCGTCCCAGCGCAGGCAGCGTGAAGTTCGATGGCGAGGAATTGACGCGCCTGCGCGGCCGGGCGCTGCGCGAGCGGCGCGCCGATTTTCAGCTCATTTTCCAGGACCCGTATTCCTCGCTCAATCCGCGCATGCGCGTCACGGACATTCTGTCCGAGGGCATGCAGGCGCTGGGGGTCGCGGATACGGTCGCAGCGCGCGAAGCGCGCATGGACCGGATGCTCGCGCAGGTGGGCTTGAATACGGAGGCCAAACTGCGCTATCCGCATGAGTTTTCAGGCGGGCAGCGCCAGCGGATCGCCATTGCGCGCGCACTTGCGGTGGCCCCCAAACTGATCGTCTGCGACGAACCCACCAGCGCACTCGATGTTTCCGTGCAGGCGCAGATCCTTAATCTGCTGAAGCAGTTGCAGCGCGACCTCAAGCTTGGCTATCTGTTTATCACGCACAACATCGCGGTGGTGGAATATCTCGCGCACGAGGTGGCGGTGATGTACCTGGGAAGGATAGTCGAGCGCGGCACAGTCGATGCGGTATTGCGCACGCCACGCCATCCCTATACCCAGGCACTGCTATCGGCGGTTCCGACGCTCGAGCCGGCGGGTGAGCGCGCTGTAATACGGCTGCGTGGCGAGTTGCCGTCTCCGGCCAATCCACCTTCTGGATGCCATTTCCATCCGCGCTGCCCGCAAGCGATGGATGAATGCAAGCTGGACTACCCTGCCGCAATCCGCATTGGCGAAAACCACGAAGTGAATTGCCTGCTCTACCGCCCGCAGGCTGGTTGAATCGCACGCAGGCTATTTATGGCGGGCGGTGCGTCTTTTTTTTGCGGACCTGCCGCTCGTTTTCGGCGCCTGCTGATTCGTTTCGATGGTCAGACGCTGGCCGGCGTTCAGACGCCCGATCTTGTTCCACCTGCGCAGATCGTCGATGCTGACCTTGTAGCGGTCGGCGATTTCGCTGAGTGTGTCGCCGCGCTTTACCGTGTAGCTGATTTTTCGCGCCGATGTGCGCGATTGCGCCGCAGCCGGCGGGCGGAAACTGACTGGCAAGGGCTCGATCGACGCCCCTTTCAGCGGCAGCAGCACCTGATAGCCCGGACCGACCCTGGTGCGTCGTCCGATTCCGTTGATCTGCTTGAGGCTCGCCAGGGAGATGCCGTGCTTTGAAGCAAGGTGTTGCAGCGAGTCTCCGCGCTTCAGCGTATAGGTCTGCCAGGAGACCAGGGGCGCATCGTGCTCTTGCAGATTGGCAAGGAAGATCTTCGCCTTGTCCGCGGGCAGCACCAGTTCGGTGCTGCCATTGGCTATGATCACCGGTCGGTTGTGGCCGGGATTGAGCGCCAGAAACTCGTCGAGCGGCATGTCCGCCAGCTTGGCTGCAAGGCGCACATCGATGTCGCGGGTTCGCTCGATCGTGACGAAATAGGGCGTGTTTGGCACGGGCTCCAGATCGACACCGAAGCTGTGCGGATTCGCAATGATGTTTTTCAATGCCTGCAGCTTGGGCACGTAGTAACGCGTTTCCGCGGGCATGCTGAGGCTGAGGTAATCGGTGGGCAGCCCTTTCGCCCGGTTCTTTTCGATCGCCCGGGCCACGGCGTTCTCGCCCCAGTTGTAGGAAGCGAGCGCGAGATGCCAGTCGCCGTGCATTTGGTACAGAAACTGCAAATAATCGAGGGCGGCGCTAGTCGATGCGACGATGTCGCGCCGTCCGTCGTACCAAGAGTTCTGCTCGAGATTGTAATTCTTGCCCGTCGAGGGGATGAATTGCCACAGCCCCGAGGCGTGCGAACGCGAATAGGCCATGGGATTGAAGGCGCTTTCCACCATGGGCAGCAGCGCGAGTTCGGTGGGCATGCCGCGCTTCTCCAGTTCCTCGACGATGTAGTAGAGGTAGCGCTTGCTGCGCTCGACCATGCGCTTCACGTAGCTCGGCTGGCTCGCATACCAGATCTGCCGCTCCTGAACCAGCGGGCTGGATAGATTCGGCATGGAAAAGCCGGTACGGATGCGGTCCCAAAGATCGGGCGGCACCGCCGTCAGGTCGATGGTGGGGATTACGCGCAGCTTGTCTTCGACTTCTCGCGCCGTGGGACTCGGCAGCGCCTGGATACGCGGAGGGGGCGCAGAGGATCTTGGCGCGGCTGCGGAACCCCGGTTTGACGCCGAGCCGTCCGATGTCGGATCAACGGTTGCGGATGGCGTATCTGCTGCTGATTTGCTGCCGGTGGAGACATCGGTCTGCTGCGGCGCCAGGGCGCAAGCTGAAGTGAGCGCCGCAAACACAATGGCCGTGACTAGGCGCAATACCGACACCGGTTCTCCTTCCCGAACGACAACTGACGATGTTATCGGACCGACTCAGTCAGGTCAAGGAAAGACATGGAAAAATAACGTCTTATCGCGGTTTTTCAGAACGGGCTGCGCACTGTACTCAGAACTCGTTCTTCCACTGCCGCAGGGCCGCGAAAACCTGCTCGGGATTACCGGCGCGCGCACCGAGGTACTTGTTCGCCGACGCGATGACCGCAGGCTGCGTACAGCGTAAAAAAGGATTGGTTTGCTTCTCGCGAGCGATGGTCGAAGGCAGGGTGGGGTGGTCGCTCCTGCGCTTGTCGGCGTCGCTGGCAGCGCGTGCATTGAGTTCTGCATTGCCGGGCTCGACCGCGCGCGCGAACTCGATGTTGGCCAGCGTGTACTCGTGGCCGCAGTACACCAGTGTTTCGTCCGGTAGCGCGGCGAGTTTCGCGAGGGACGCAGCCATCTGCTGCACCGTGCCTTCAAACAAGCGCCCGCAGCCGCAGGCGAACAGCGTATCACCGCAGAACAGCGAATTTGCGCCATAATAAGCGATGTGTGCTCGGGTGTGTCCGGGTATGCCAAGTACGCTGAAGCGCAATCCCAAGTCAGGAATCTCGACCTCGTCGCCGTCATTGACCGCGCGTGTAAGAGTGGGGATGGGCTCGCCGCGGGGCCCGTACACGGGGATTTGACGGTGCGCGAGCAAGTCGGCGACGCCACCGACGTGGTCGGGATGGTGGTGGGTGGCGAGAATGGCGCACAGTTCCAGCCGCTCATGCTCAAGATAGTCGAGCACGGGCTGCGCGTCGCCCGGATCGACGACCGCGGCATAACGGTCGTTGCGCAGCGTCCAGATGTAGTTATCTCTGAACGCGCGCAGCGGGACGACTTCAAATGCATTTTTATCGGACATGGGGCTAGTTTTCGTGGAAGTGTCGAAAAAGTCAACTCTGTCCGACTGGTTTACCACGCCCCATGGCGAATATGTCCTGCGCTGGGAGCAGGCGCAGTTCGACAGCGCGGTGGAGGACGTGTTCGGTTTCAATGCAATCCAGATCGGAATGCCGGGGATCGATCTGCTGCGCAGGAACCGCATCGCCCTGCGCACTCACCTCGGACTAGAGCCTGCCAGCGAACTCCTTGCCGACAGCGGCGCATTGCCCCTGGCCAGCGGCAGTATCGATCTGGTGGTTCTGCCGCATGTGCTCGAATTCAGCGCGCATCCGCACCGGATACTGCGCGAGGCCGAGCGTGTGCTGATGCCCGACGGCCAGATCGTGATCTCGGGTTTCAACCCGATCAGTCTTTGGGGGCTCAAGCGCGCATTGGGATTGAACCGCAACGACTATCCTTGGTGTGGCCGCTTCATCAGCCTATTGCGCCTGAAGGATTGGTTGCAGCTGCTGAGTTTCGAGCTGAACGGCGGCCGTTTCGGCTGTTACGCGCCGCCGTTTTCGCAAACACGCTGGCTGGAGCGCTCAGCGTTCATGGAGAAGGCCGGAGATCGCTGGTGGCCGATTGCGGGCGGCGTCTACGTCGTTCGCGCGGTCAAGCGCACGATAGGCATGCGCCTGGTCATGCCCAACTGGCGCAGCCGGAAAGCCGCGGCGCAAAGCCTTTCGACCGTGACGCAGCACAACCATCACCGCACCGGGACCGAAGGTTGAGTGCTGCGCAGAGTCCGGTGCGGGTGCGCATCTACACCGATGGCGCATGCAAGGGCAACCCCGGCCCGGGTGGCTGGGGCGCGCTGATGCAGTTCGACGGCCGCGAGAAAGAGTTGTATGGAGGCGAGCCCGACACCACAAACAATCGCATGGAGCTCACCGCGGTGATTCGCGCGCTGGAGGCGCTGAAGCGGTCCTGCGAAATCGATCTTTACACCGACTCGCAGTACGTGCAGAAGGGGATCAGCGAGTGGGTCGCGACGTGGAAACGGCGCGGCTGGAAAACGGCAGACAAGAAGCCGGTCAAGAATATCGACCTGTGGCTGGAATTGGACCGGCTCGCCGGCGCGCACGACATCCGCTGGCATTGGGTAAAAGGCCATGCGGGTCACATCGAGAACGAGCGCGCCGACCTCCTGGCCAACCGCGGCATCGAGGCCTCGCGCGGCGGCCGCTGAAAGGTAGAACTAGCGATTTACGCGGCGGTCGCCGAAGGTTGCTGCCCGGTCAATTCGATATAATCCGCGAGTTCACGGCCGTTCCCCTTTTTCACTGGACTTTTCCTACCATGCAGATGCAGCTGATCTTCTTGCGTGAAATGTTTTCCGTGCTTCGCGCCGCGGCCCGGCGCTATCGTCCGGCGTTCGCCTGGCTGTCGCTCGCTGTGCTGATTTCCGGCTGCGGTAATGATCAGGTGGAATCCGCCCACGCCGCGCCTGCCGCGGCAAAATCGGTGCCGGCGGCCGTGCTGCAGGTCGAGCCGCGCCGTGTCCCGATCGAAGTCGAGGCCGTCGGCCAGATCGAAGGTTCCAAGGAGGTGGAAATCAGGGCGCGTGTTTCGGGCATCCTGCTAAAGCGCCTGTACGCCGAGGGCGCGCTGGTGCGCGCGGGCACGCCCATGTTCAAGATCGACCGGGCGCCGTTCGAGATTGCGCTGGCGCAGGCTAAGGCGCAACTTGCGCAGGAGCAGGCGCGCAACGAGCAGGCGCGGCGCGAATCGGTGCGACTGAAGCAGCTGGTTGAGGAGAGGGCGATCAGCCAGAGGGAATTCGACGATGCCGGTTCGGCGCTGAAACTCTCCAATGCCTCGCTGCAAATTGCGCAGGCGAATGTGCGCCAGGCGGAACTCAATCTGTCCTACACGGATGTCGCGGCGCCGGTATCGGGGGTGAGTGGGCGGGCGCTGCGCTCCGAGGGTAGTCTGATAACCGCCGGCGCAGACAGTCTGCTCACCACGATCAGCCAGGTGGATCCCATCTGGGTGCGCTTCAGCCTCGCCGGATCCGATCTGGCGAAACTGCCGCAGCGGCGGCTGGTTCGCGGCGCACAGACCGAAGTCAGCCTGATCCTGCCGGAGGGCAAAGCGTATCCGGCCAAGGGGCGCATCAATTTTGCGGCCACCCAGATCGATACCAGGCTGGGCACGCAGCAACTGCGTGCGGAATTCGACAATGCGAAAGGGCAACTGCTGCCGGGACAATTCGTGCGCGTGCACCTGGTCGCCGGATATCGCGAAAATGTGTTCCTCGTCCCCCAGACGGCGGTCATGGAGGTGGAGTCGGGTCATGTCGTGTTTGTCTTGGACAAGGAAGGCAAGGCGGCGCTGCGGCCGGTGCAGATGGGTGACTGGATCGGTTCGGACTGGATGGTCCTCGACGGCCTTGCAAAAGGGGACAGCGTGATTGTCGACAACCTGCTCAAACTGCGTCCGGGGTCGCAGGTGAGCGCGGTGGAGACGGGCAAGGCAAAGCCGTCCGAGACCGGTGCAGGTGAACGCGCTGCGCCAGGTGCGGCGACGGGCAAATAGGGCGCTGAACGCCGTGCTCTCGCATTTTTTCATACGCAGGCCGATATTCGCGGGGGTGATCGCGATCATCATCACCATTGCGGGCCTGGTCGCGTCGCAGGTATTGCCGATCGCCCAATACCCGGAGATTGCACCGCCCACCGTTGCCATCACCGCGGCCTATCCGGGCGCAAGCGCCGAAACGCTGGCGAAGACGGTCGCTGCCCCGATCGAAGAGCAGCTCTCGGGCGTCGAAAACCTGATCTATTACGATTCCACCGCATCCTCGAATGGGACGCTCAACATCACCGTCACCTTCGAAGTCGGCACCGACATCAACAACGCCACCATCCAGGTCAACAATCGCGTCCAGATCGCGCTGCCGCGGCTGCCCGAGGAAGTGCGCCGCGGCGGGGTGGTGGTGCAAAAACGCACCCGCGATATCCTGATGGTGGTGGCGACGACCTCCAGCGACGCGCGCTACGACACGCTCTATCTGAGCAACTATCTCACCGTCAACGTGCTCGACCAGCTCAAGCGCGTGCCGGGGGTGGCCGACGCCTATATCTTCGGCGCGCGCGACTACTCGATGCGCGTGTGGCTGCGCCCCGACCGCATGGCGCAGCTGGGCATCACCACCACCGATGTCGCCAGCGCCATCCGTGTGCAGAACAACCAGTACGCGGCCGGCAAGATCGGCCAGGACCCGGCGCTCCCAGGGCAGCCGCTGGTGTATACGGTGACGGCGCGCGGGCGGCTGGTGGAACCGGAAGAGTTCGGCAACATCATCCTGCGCGCCAGCGGGCCCGGCGGCGTGCTGCGCATCAAGGACATTGCGCGCATCGAACTCGGCGCGCAGAACTACGACCAGTTCACCACCGTGGACGGAAAGCCGACCATGGGGATCGCGATCTTCCTGCAATCGGGCGCCAACGCGCTCCAGGTCGCGAATTCCGTTCGCGCCGCCATGACCGAACTGTCGAAACCCTTTCCGCAGGGTATCAGCTACATTTTTCCCTACGATACGACGCGCGTGGTCGATGCCTCGATCGAGGAGGTCATCCACACGCTGTTCATCGCCGCGGCGCTGGTGCTGGTGGTGGTGTTCGTGTTTCTGCAGAGTTGGCGCGCCGCGCTGATCCCGTTCATCGCGGTGCCGGTGTCGCTGATCGGCGCGTTCGCCGGCCTGTTCCTGTTCGGTTTTTCCATCAACACGCTGACGCTCTTCGCAATCGTGCTCGCGACCGGCATCGTCGTCGACGACGCGATCGTGGTGCTGGAGAACGTCGAGCGCCTGATGGCCGAGCGCGATCTTACGCCGCGGCAGGCGGCGTTCGAATCCATGACCGAGGTAACCACGGCGATTATCGCGATCGAACTGGTGCTGCTGGCAGTGTTCGTGCCGGTGGCTTTTCTCGGCGGCCTCGCGGGCCAGTTGTACAAGCAGTTCGCCGTCACGGTCGCCACCGCGGTGACCATCTCCGGTGTCCTTGCGCTCACGCTGACACCGGCCCTGTGCGCAATCCTGCTCAAGCCCTCGCACAAGGAGCCGCATTTCTTCCATCCATTCAACGTCGCTTTTTCGTGGATCACCTCGGTGTACATCAAGGGCGTGCGACTCGCGATTGCGCACATGTGGCTCAGCTTGATCGCATTTGCGCTGGTGATCGCGGCCTGCATCGGACTGCTCCGGGTCATACCGGGGAGTCTGGTGCCGGTCGAAGACTCCGGCTATTTTTACGGTGCAGTCGTGATGCCGGACGGCGCGTCGCTGGCGCGCACCGGGGCGCTGGGCGCGTCGGTTCAGCAAACCATGGTGAAACACCCTTCGGTCGAGCACGTCTTCGTGGTGAATGGCTTCGACCTGATCGGCGGGGGCAACAAGACCAGCGCCGCGACCATGTTCGTCGCCCTCAAGCCCTGGGACCAGCGCAAGGAGTCCGCGGCGGACATGGTGAAGTACATGTCGACGCAAGGCGCCGCTTCCCGGGATGGTCTGGTATTCGCGTTCAATGCACCGCCGATCCGCGGCCTGGGCACGGCGGGTGGATTCGAAGCCTATGTTCAGAGCCGCGGGGGCGGGGACGCAAAGATGCTGGAGGCCGCGGTGCAGCGGTTTGTTGAAGCGCTGCGCAAGCGCCCGGAACTGGCCGGGGTCAACACCTTCTACCGGCCGAGTGTGCCGCAGCTGTTCGTCGAAGTCGATCGCGAAAGAGCGCTCGCGCTCGGCGTCCCGCTGAGCGACGTGTTCGACGCGCTGCAAAGCACGATGGGCGCGCTGTACGTCAACGACTTCAATAAGTTTGGCCGCACCTACCGCGTGCAGATCCAGGCCGACGCGCCCTACCGCTCGCGGCCCGAGGACCTGGGCAATGTCTATGTGCGCTCGGTGGCGGGCGACATGGTGCCGGTGAAGTCACTGATCAAAACCAAAGGCATCGTCGGGCCCGACCAGTTGGCACGCTTCAACGGCTTCATTGCGGCGAAAGTCCTGGGCGGATCGGCTCCCGGCATCAGTTCGGGCGACGCCATCCGCGCGGTTGAGGAGGTTGCCACCGAGGCCCTGCCGCAGGGCTATTACCTCGCATGGACCGGCCAGGCCTTTCAGGAGAAACGCGCGGGCCAGGCCTCGACCATCGCGTTCATCTTTGCGCTGGTGATGGTTTTCCTGATCCTTGCGGCGCAATACGAGCGTTGGTCGCTCCCGGTCGCCGTGCTGCTTGCCGTGCCATTCGCGGTGCTTGGCGCCTTGCTCGCCGTGCTTGCGCTGGGCATGAGCAACGACATCTACTTCCAGATAGGCCTGGTCACGCTGATCGGCCTGGCGGCGAAGAATGCGATCCTGATCGTGGAATTCGCGACGCAGAACGTGGATGCCGGCATGGACGTGACGACCGCTGCAATCGAGGCGGCACGCCAGCGCTTCCGTCCGATTGTCATGACCTCGCTCGCTTTCATGTTCGGGGTCCTGCCGCTCGCACTCGCGACCGGCGCGGGCGCGGCGGCGCGCCGCTCCATGGGCACGGGTGTGTTCGGCGGCATGCTGGTCGCGACCTTCGTTGCCACGCTGTTCGTTCCTCTGTTCTTCACCGTGCTCGGGCGGCGCAAGGCGAAACACGACATCGCGGAATCGGCGCAGGAGACGGCCTCGTGAAGCGGCGCTGCGCGATCATTCCGATTGTCGTGCTGCTGTTGGGCGCTTGCGCCGCGGTCGGACCCGATTACCGGCGTCCGGCAATCGAACTGCCGGGTGCCTATCCCGATACTGCCGTTGAGACCGGCGGCACCGAGGGCGTTCATGCGCAATGGTGGACGCTGTATGGAGATAGCAGGCTCGATGAACTCGTCGCCGGAGCGCTCGAGCACAACGCCGATCTGCGCGTCGCGGTGGCGCGCATCGAGGAGGCGGACGCCAATCTGCGCGAAGCGGGTGCTGCATTCCTGCCGGAAGTCGGTCTGAGCGCGGCGCCGAATCGTTCGCGCATCAGTTCAAGGACTGCGACGCCGATACCGTCCACCGTACCGCTGGTGCGAAACGACGTTCGCCTTTCGCTGGGCACCTCCTTCGAGATCGATTTCTGGGGGAAGCTGCGCCGCGCGATCGAGGCAACGCGCGCGCTCGCGCTGAGCTCGCGCTATGCCAAGGAGGTGGTCAGCCTGTCGGTTGCCGGCTTGACTACGCAGGCCTATTTCTCGCTGCGTTCGCTGGACGCGCAGATCAGCTTGATGCGTGTAACCCTGGATGCGCGCCGGCAGTCTCTGGAACTGGTGCACAGCCGGGTGCGCGGGGGTATCGCATCCGATATGGAATCCAGTCAGGCCGAGGCCGCCAGGGCCGACGCCGCCGCCCAGCTTGCCGATCTGCAGCGGCAACGTGCGCTGGCCGAGCATCAGCTCGGAGTCCTCAGCGGCAACCTGAATATGCGGCTCGCGCCCGGAGAACTGCTCACCCTGCCGCTCCCGCCCCAGCCGCCGGCAGGTTTGCCATCCACGCTATTGCAGCGCCGCCCGGACATCCTGCAGGCCGAGCAGCAACTGGTTGCGGCCAATGCGCAGATCGGCATTGCGCGGGCGGCGATGTTCCCCACGGTCTCGCTTACCTCCAGCTACGGCGGCCAGAGCGCCGCGCTTTCCACCGTGCTTTCGAATGGTGCGCGTATCTGGTCCTTGGGCTTCGGCCTGGCACTGCCGATATTCGATGCAGGGCGTTATGCTGCGCGCACGCAAGCCGCAGAGGCGCGCCAGCGTGTTTCGGTGGGGAATTACCAAAAGGTCGTGGAAACGGCGTTTCGCGAGGTCGCCGACGCGCTCACCGGCTTGCAGCAGACCGCGGCCTCGGAACGGGAATTGCATCTCCGCGCGAAAGCCGCAGGCAATGCATTGCGCCTCGCGAAGCTGCGCTATGAATCCGGCTATTCTGCTTATCTCGAAGTGCTGGATGCACAGCGCACGGCCAACGACGCCGACCTGGCGTTCCTGCGCAACCGGCAATCCCGCCTGGTTGCCAGCGTGGACCTGATGAAGTCCCTGGGCGGCGGCTGGTCTGCGCAAGTCATGCAGGATTCAATCACCCCTTCTCGGAGCACAGAGAGCAAATGACGCGCCAGATCGTACTGGATACAGAGACCACCGGCCTCAACGCCAAGCTCGGGGACCGCGTGATCGAAATCGGCTGCCTCGAACTGCTCAACCGTCGTCCCACAGGAAACCACTTCCATCACTATCTCAATCCCGAACGCGCGAGCGAAGAGGGGGCGTTGAAAGTTCACGGCATCAGCGACGAATTCCTGCTGGACAAGCCCCGGTTTCGCGAGATCGCCGCAGAGTTCATCGAATACATCCGCGACGCGGAACTGGTCATTCACAACGCACCGTTCGACGTCGAGTTTCTGGAGCAGGAACTGGCGCTGGCGAAATTGCCGCCGCTGGCGCAGCACTGCGCCGGCGTGAAGGACACGCTCAAGCTGGCGAAAGAGCTGCATCCGGGCAAGAAGAATTCACTCGATGCATTGTGCGAGCGCTACGGCGTGAACAATACCCACCGCACGCTGCACGGCGCGCTGCTCGATGCCGAACTGCTGGCCGAGGTCTATCTCGCAATGACCCGCGGTCAGGAGAGTCTGGTGATGGAACTGGAGCCTGAACCGGCGGCGACGGATGCGGTGTCCGGCGCACCCGTCGAACGCCCTGCGCTGACGGTGCTTTCCGCCAGCCCAGAAGAGCTGGCCGAGCATGCCGCGGTGCTGCAAGGCATACAGGAGCAAAGCAAGGGCAAGTGCGTCTGGCTCGCCCTCGATGGCGAGCCAGCCAGCCCCTAGGCCGGCGGCATCGCCGCAAACTGCGGCGTCGCCCCGGTGATGTCGAACCAGGGCGCTTTGTCCGCGGTAAAAATATGCGCTTGCGCGCGTATGCCCGGGTCGGTGTCCAGCGATCCGGCCGGGACCACGACGATACCCCGCTCGGGCGATGGCCTGGGCACCTTGGAGCCGCAACGCGAGCAGAACGCCACAGCGTGAAATTTTGCATCGGGTACTTTGTATTCGGTCACTTTCTCAGCGCCGCGCACCCAGCGGAACTGGTCGAGCTTGTAGAACACATTCGAGGCATGTGCCGCAGCGCGGCCGAGGCGGCAGCGGCTGCAGTGGCAGTTCATCATTCGCGCAGGCGTACCGGTAATTTCGTAGGCAATGTCTCCGCACAGGCAACTGCCCTCGGTGATCCCCGGGCGCGGCGTCACCGCCGGGCGATTCACGCCCTCAGCGCCGACCCCGGGGGGATAGGCGTCGTGCAGCGGCAGCGTGTCGGTGATGGTGTACCAGGGCGCTTTTGAGCCGACGAATATATGGCTCTGCGGCTTGATGTCGAGTTCTCCTGAGAGGCTCGCCGCCGGTGCGGCGGCAACGCCGTATTCGGGCATCGCCGCCGGACCCGCCGAGCCGCAGATGCTGCAGAAACTGCGCGTCCCCTTGGGCGAGGACTGGTAGCGAACCAGCCGGTCTTCTCCTGAAATCCAGCGAAATCCTGCAATCGGCCCGATGGCGAAGGTGGCGAAACCGGTGCCGTGTTGCTTGCGGCACATCGAGCAATGGCAGTGCATCATCGCAACGAACGGTCCGTCCAATTCGTAGTTCAGCGCACCGCACAGGCAACGTCCTTTGGCCATATTCCTCTCCCGGCGCCCTGTGGGGTCGGGCGCAGCGTAAGAGGTTAATTCAGGTCTGCGCCGCTGTCGAGCCGACATTGACGGCGGCTCCGTAACCGCCATTGGCGGAAATTGCAGGAACAGTCATCGAAGGGAAAGGGAAATCGGCAGGAAGACGAACGCAAGACCGTCGGCTACCTGCTGCGACAAGCACTATTGGCGCGAGGAAATTCAGTTTAGTCAGATGAGAGGTACGAGCCCTGGTCGGCTCCCCGACTAGGGCTTGAACCATGGATCTAGATTAACAGTCACCTGGCGTGACCGCTTTGGGTCAGCGCGCGAAGCCTCGAACGACGGCTATCGAGGAAGTTCTCGATAGTCCGCTCCTGTGGCCGCCATCTGCCGCCGACACCCGCAGTACATCGAATTTCGGCGCAAAGGCCGGATTCCAACAAAGCGATCTGGTACTTTCGACCCTGAACCGCCTCTCGCGTCTTCTGAAGCGGCCGTGGATGTCCGATGGCCACAAGCCGTATGCTGATTCAATCGACGGCGCGCAGCGGCTCCTTGCCCGGTTCTTTCTTGTCGTGTCCCGCCCAACGTTTGAACAGCGTATGCTCGACCCCAACCTGGTCCAGCGCTTTGCCGATGCTCTGGTGGATGATATCCATGATCGATTCCGGCTTGTGGTAAAAGGCGGGCATCGGCGGAAGGATCACAGCGCCGTAGTCGGCTGCCCGAGTCATAAGATCGAGGTGTCCTTTGTGCAAGGGCGTCTCGCGCACCATGAGCACCAGCGGCCTGCGCTCCTTCAGTGTCACGTCGGCGGCCCGCACGATCAGATTATGGTTGAATGAATTGGCGATGGCCGAGAGTGTCTTCACAGAGCACGGTGCGACGATCATGCCTCGTGTACGGAACGAGCCGCTGGCAACGGTCGCGCCGACGTCCTTGTTCTTGTAGACCGCATTCGCCAGGCTTTTGACGTAGTCCAGGTCGAAATCGGTCTCGATGGCGAGGTTCAGGCCGGCGGCTTCGCTCAGAATCAGGTGCGTTTCCTGTCCCAGTGTCTTCAGTGCGCGCAGCAACTCGACGCCGTAGATCACTCCTGAGGCACCAGTGATTGCAACCACCAACGGCAGACTCATAGCTTCGCTCCTGTTGTTGTTTTCCAACCCGTCGTCACGCGGCCAGCGCGGGTCGATGCGTCTCGACCGACTCGATGACCGCAAATCCCGCGGCTTCCAGCGCAGATACGACTTGTCGCAACTCGTTGGCGTGGAAACGTATGATGACCTTCTTCTTCAAGTAGCCGGCATCGGCGTGGTCGTCATGCCGACCGATGGGATAAAGCGCCTGCAGCACCGCTCCCGCGCTTTCGACCGCGTCGGCGATCCGACCCAGCACGCCTGGACCGAGTTCCAACGGTGCAAGCGTCACGCCGCTGCGTCTCTCCCAGGCGCCCAGGCAGTGCGCCGCAAGCTGAAAAATCTCGTTGGCGGAGATCACGCCAACCACCTGCTTGCCATCGACGACCGGGAATTGCGCGATACCCAGTTCCTGGCCCCTCAACAGACATTGCTCCATGGTTTCGTTGGCCTCCACGGTCGCGGGGTTGCGCACCATGACGTCCTTGACCTTGAGGCGGGTGACGAAGAAATTGAATTCGTCGGGATTTTGCGTTCGCAGAACGAAGTGGCCCATGCGCAGCAGGTTGGCGCGCGTCACAAGGCCGCGAAGCTTACCGTCATCGACGACCGGCAGCGCGTGCAGGTTATTTTCGCTGAGCAGGCGCTTGGCCTCGGACACGAGCATGTCACTGGGAATGGTCCTCGGGTTGGTCTGCATCCAGTTGCGCACGATCATCGCCGCTGCTCCTTTGCAAATGTGCGCCGTAGTTCGCCGGCGGGCGTGCGGCCATGCGCCAGCGCCGCTGCTAACGTCTGCCGGAAAGCGCGCACCGTGGTATTCATCTCATGCCACCGCGCGCGCGGGCGCCTTTGCCGACTTGTACAGCCGCAGGAACTCGTCGACGGCAACGCGCGCGAACTCGGGCGTATAAAGGTGCAGATCCACCTCCTTGACCCGGCTGCGGTCGCTGAGTTTGTCCTGCAGGCGCGCGACGAAGGCCGCGTCGGCGGCCGGGTCGTAGATGGGACGGCCTTCCTTGTCCAGCGACGACCAGCCTCGCAGCGGAACCAGAAAGGTCCATGGTCCCCTGGCGCGGTTCAGCCGTTCCGCGATTGCGTCCGCGGCCTGGCGCAACTCGTCGGCGGTGGTGCGGACCTGCACGCGCAGCGCATCCTGCACGTACTGCACCCGGTCCCTGGTCTGTGCCAGCATGTCGGCGCGGCCGCCGTAGGACAGGATGTCCAGGCCGCAGGGCGCCAGCACCATGGGGATGCCGGTCTCCACCGCGGCCATCAACCGGCCGGGCCCGGGGTCGCGGTTGCCCTTGAACAGGTGTTCCATGACGCCACCGATGCAGATGTCCAGTACGCCGTGGAAGGCGCCGTCGCGGATCATCTCTTCCATCGCCCTGTCGCCCTTGCCCTGCGCATGGCACACAATGGGGATGAAGCCCGCTTCCTCCAGCATGCCCATGGCCGACTGCACCGCCATTTCGCCGAAGCCGAACGAAGAGATGGCCACGCAGGGTTTGTCGAAGCTGATGTTCGTCCCCTGAGTCATCTCGACCATGCCGCAGATGGCGCCGACCGCGTTGATGATCTGGGCCTTCAGCAAGGGGTTCATTTTCACGATATCGAGAACCGTGTGGTGCATGGTGATATCGCGCGTGCCTACGTATTTGTCGATGTATGCCGGGTGCGCCGCCATCGGCGAAGCCATCAGTTTCGGCATGCCGAAGGGCAGCTGCTTCATGATCGAGGTCGCGACCAGCGTCGCAGTGCCGCCGCCGATGCCGATGATGCCGTGCACGCGGCCTTGTGCGACCAGTTCATCGACGATCGCCGCTGCGCCCCTGATCTGATTGTTGGTGGCGGCATCGCGGTCGGAACGGTATTTCTCGCGCACCACTTCGATCGGCAGCCCGCCCCGCGCCGCGACGTCCTCGGTGCGGATGTCGCCGGCAAAGGGCGGTGGCTCTTCCATGCTGAAGTCGAGCAGGATGGCATCATGGCCGCGGCCGGCAATGAGATCCTTGACGAAGACGATGTCCTCGCCGCGGGTGTCCAGGTTGCAGACGATGACGATGCCTTTCTTGACGCTCATCCTGCGCTTACCTCCGCCTTCCAGCTGGACTGCCCCTGCACACTACTTGCCGCCCGCGGTCTTTTTCACCTCGGGGCGCGTCAGGCGATCGATCATGTCGGCCACCGGGCTGGCGCCCTTGAAGCCGTATTCGTTCCAGCGGCCGGACACCTTCTGCAGCACGGCGCGGTCCATGAAGATTTCCTTGGGCTTGTTGGTCCACTCGTAGGGCGTGCAGGCGTCGAGAATGACGCGGCTGGTGATATCGCGCGCGTCCATCGGCGTCGCCGGATTGAGCGGGGTCGAGCGGCCGCGGTCGATGATCTGCGTGCAGCGCTTCGGATCGAAGCGGGTGGCTAGCGCCCACCAGATCCGGTCCCAGTCGTCGGCGGCAATATCGTGATCGACTGTGATCACGCCCTTCACCCCGTAATGCCCCGTGGTACTCGCAATCACTGCGTTGCCGACGTGGTTCGAGTGCCCCGGGTACATCTGCTTCACCGACACCACCACCCAGAAGCGCCCGCAGGCCTCGGGCGGCGTATAGACGCTCTGGATACCGGGAACCTTCATGGTTTCCAGGTCGTGCCACAGCGTGGCCGTGCGATTGAGCGACTGGATCATGTGGATGTCGTTGATCGGCTTGCCCACCGTGGTGGCCCACATGACCGGCTTGTTGCGGTGGAGGATGCGCTTGATGCGCAATACCGGTTTGGGATAGTCCTTGCCCTTGTTGCCCGAGTAATAGCCGGTATATTCGCCGAACGGGCCTTCCTCCATCAGTTCATTCGGGTCGATGAAGCCCTCGGCGATGATCTCGGCGCCGGCCGGCAGGGTGAGCCCTGTGAGATCGGACTTGAACACCTGCACCGGGCGGCCGCGCAGCGAGCCGGCAATATCGTATTCGTCCACGTTGGCGCTGACCATGGTCGAAGAGGCGAGGAACAGTACCGGGTCGCAGCCGACCACATAGGCCGCGGGCATCAACTCGCCCCGTTCCGCGTACTTCTTCATGTGCATGTCGCCGTGTTTGCCCTTGATGATCTGCGAACCGAGGATATCCTTGCCCAGCACCTGTGAACGGTAGGTGCCGAGGTTGGTCCAGCCGGTGTCCGGGTCATTTGTCACCAGAAAACCGGAGGTGACAAAGAAGGGACCGCCGTCATCCGGATAAAACCAGGGCGAGGGAAATTTCGTGATGTCGACTGCGTCGCCTTCGATGACGTTTTCCATCACCGGCGGATTGTCGACGAACACCGGCTTGATCATTTTCTGGGTGGTCAGTTGCATCCACTTCTTCGACAGTTGGCTCATCGAAAGCGACGGATCCTGCTCGAGCGAGATCGCCATGCGCTGCGGCGTCGTGAACGCGCTGGTAAACACCGGGATGTCGTAATCCTTGACGTTCTCGAACATCAGCGCCGGGCCGCGCTGCTCCTCGTTCACATTGGCGACATGACTTAGCTCGAACTTCCAGTCCACTTCGGACTTGATGCGGTGCAACTGGCCGTTGGCTTCCAGCGCAGAGATGTAGCTGCGCAGATCGTCGATGGGTCTGACTTCGGTACGTGCATTCATGTGGGCTCCGTCTTTACGAGTGGTGGTTGAAATCGCTTGCTACGAGACTTTTTTGCCGGTGAGCAGGCTGGACAGGATGTAATCCATGGCCGAGCCGCCCGAGCCGGTGCTGGCGCTCTGGCTCTTTTCGCTCCAGACCGTCTCCGGCCGTGCCTGCAGGATGAAAATATTGCCGCCCGCGGGAAGATCCTTGTCCACGGCCCACTCGATGTCCATCGGGCGGCCGTAGTGCTTTTCGATCTGCTTGCCCATCCAGGCCAGTTCGGTGATCTCATCGTCGATCAGCGATTGCACCTTTTGCCGTTCGAAGGGCACTTCAAACGCCTGCGACGTTTGCGTCTTCGGATCGACCGTGTAGCAGACCTGCTTTTGCGAAATGGTACGGTCTATGATGTCGAGCGTGACCTTGTTCACGATGAAATGGTCCGGTGTCACCTCGCCCGAAACCACCGATTCGCCGAATCCGAAGTTGGAATCGATGACGATGACCGATCGATCGCCGTTGGCCGGATGGATGGTGAACATCACCCCGGCTGTGACGGAATTGGCCATCTTCTGTACGCCGACGCTCATGGCCATTTTGTCGCCTACGTAACCCTTGTTGGCGCGGTAGGCGATCGCCCGCCCGGTGTACAAACTGGAAATGCAGCGGCGCATGTGATGCAGCACCTCGTCGACGCCGCGTATCCACAAATAGGTGTCCTGCTGTCCGGCGAAGCTCGCCCCGGGCAGGTCCTCGGCGGTCGCGCTGGAACGCACGGCCACCGGGACCGCGGGCATGCAGCAGCGCACCGCAAGTTTGCGGTAGCACTCGGCCACCAGGTCTTCGATTTCGACGGAGAATGGCCGCGCCTCGATCAGCGTGCGGATTTGTACGCTGATTTCCTCCAGTCCATCGATGTCCCGTTGATCGGCGCCGGTCAGCAGCGATTCAAGCTCCCGGTTTATGCCGCCTTCGGCCATGAAACGTCTGTAGCCCTCGGTGGTGAGCGCGAAGCCCGGAGGCACGCGCACCCCGGCGTTGATCAATTCGCCCAGAGAGGCGCACTTGCCCCCGACCAGGGGCACGGAATCCCTGCGGCACTCCTCGAACCAGCAGACCGCCGGCGGACCCACGTTCGTGGCGTCTACCGGTGCCCGCTCCATCACGCCTGCGGCACTGACCATCTGCACCACCGATCAGCGCGCGATGGTAATGGCGCCGGTCGATCCGTCAACGCGGATCATCATGCCGGTCTTGATGATCTTGGTCGCATGCCCGGTGCCGACCACCGCCGGCATGCCGTACTCGCGGCATACGATGGCGGCGTGGCTCATGACCCCGCCGACATCGGTAACGCAGGCCCCGATCTTGGCAAAAGCCGGTGCCCAGGACGGCGAAGTCGTCGGCGCCACCAGAATTTCTCCCTCCTGCAACTGTCCGACCTCGCTCACCGTCCTGCATACGCGCGCCTTGCCTTCGACGATGCCGGGACTGCCGGCAAAGCCCTTCAGCTCGGTGATGCTGCTCGGATCCTTGACATCCTGCACCGACGCCCAGTCGGCCAGCGACTTGTTGGTCACCCCCCAGAGCACGATGGTGAACGGCTCCTGGATCACTTCCGGCGCAGTGCCGATGGCGGGCGGCGGGCTCCATTCCTTGAACTTCTGCATCACGCCCTTGCGCCAGAGGATTTCCTTCGGCCAGGTCATGGTGCCGCGCGGCGTGACGCCGGTCGCCCAAGCCGTGACGATGTCCCATAGCGCCGACTTGATTTCGTCGCGGCGCAGCAGCCAGATGTCTTCGACCTCCTTGATCACGCCATGTTCCTTCATGATGACGCCGACCTCGCGCATCTTGTTCCAGAACACCGAGTGGAACCAGTGCTCGACGTAGAACAGGTGATTTTCCACGTAAGGGAACACCGTCTTGGCGCAGCCGAGCAGTTCGTCGAACTGCTTGCGATCCTCGTCTTTCTCGATCAGGTCGCGATATTCGGCGGTGATGCGATCGCGCTCCGCGCGCACTTTTTCGGTCGGCCGGTCCAGGGAAATCCCCTGTTTCACCTTCCCGATGTAGGTGGCGATGCCCGATAGCGGCACGTTCATCTGGTCGTTCCACGAACGGTCGTGGTGAAACCAGCCGGTGCCGGTGGAAATGTTGAACCAGGGCTCGCGCGCCAGGGAGAGCGAGGTCAGCCACTCCACGCCCTTGGGCAGTTTTTTAAGCGCTGCTTCGACCACCGTCCACTCCGGGCTGAAAGTGATCACCGAGTCCACGCCCAGTTCAACCGCTCTCCGGGCGAGTTTTTTCAGTTCCTCATCCGGCTGATACATGATCACGTCAATGCCGGATATCATCTGCGTCACGCGCTGCGGCGGAATGCTCGGGAACAGCTTCTGCGCAAAGTCGAGGAAAAAGACGTAGGCCGCGTAACCGAGATTGAGAAACTCGAAGTGGTATTGCCAGCACTTGATGCCAAGGTTGATTAGATCGTCGTAGTTCTTCAGCAGGTGATAGCCTTTCGATTCGCCGATGGCGTCGGTTACCACAGCTATGTCTTCCATCTCGGCGAGTCGCGGAATCTGCAGCGCCTCAAGCTCGCGGATTGTGGCTTCCATCTTTACTTTCCATTTGGCTTCGAGCGCATCCCAGTTCTTGTAGTAGTAGCCTGCGCGCTCCATGAAGTTGGGCACGCGGCTGCCGATTTCCGCCGGGTCCTTGACCGGCACCGGCGAGATGTACGGATAACCGTTGATCATGCGGTGGTCGACGCCGCGCACCGGTGGCACCATGAATATTCGGTTGTTGAACTGGGACAGGGCCAGAAACCAGGCTTCGTCCCAGATGGTGTCGAAGGGATACAGCGGCTCGGGATAGTGCAGGCCGTCGTAGAACCAGAATGTTTCCTTTTCGTACTGGTTGCGCACCGGATCGTCGGTGACGAACTGATATTGGTATGGATACATGCGCTCCCAGCCTTCGGTACCGGGAATAGTTTTGGCCTTGATGTCGTGTGGGACTGGAAATTTCATTTGGTGTCTCCTCCTCGGATTCGTGGATGCTCCCGTGTATTGCCAAGGCGTACTTTGCGCCCGACAGTATGTGCATCTGCTTCGCAAGCCTTGTGCCAGCGGCTGTTGCGCAACGCAACAAAACCACGTTGTTTGATACGCTGGAATCGTCCGCAATCCGGCTGGAGCAGGCCAAACCAAGGTTTGATGCGCCTGCGCAAAAAAAGACCCTTAGTAGTGCGTGGTCAGGGTCAGCTGGCGCCGCAGCGCTGAACCGGCACTTGTTCTTTTCGTAATTTGGCAGTGGATGAAACGAGGAAATTGATCATATGGTGAACCGCCGCGAAACCGGGCGCGCCGCGAAAATCAGCGTCCACTACATTTTTGTTTGATCTGGATCAATGCAAAGCGCATTTTGGAAGCAGTCAATCGGTACTGAGAGAGAGGAGGGCTCGACCATGGTCAAGCTTCGTAGCGTCACGTCCGCAGATAGCGACGATCTGCGTGCGCGCGTACATTTTTGTGCAGAGACCGGTCAGATCTGGCTGCACGAACACCGCATGCTTCTGGTTCACGCGGAGGCGCAGGCATCCCTGCGCAAAGAACTCGTGGATACCCTCGGCATGGAGCGCGCCCAGGGGCTGTTTTCGCGCATGGGTTACGCATCTGGCGTACGCGACGCCGAACTCGCACGCATCCGTGCGCAGAACTCCAGCGACATGGAGGCATTCATGACGGGCCCGCAGTTGCACACCCTGGAGGGCATCGTACAGGTTACGCCGATCAGGCTGGAACTGGATCGCGTCGCCGGAAAATTCTACGGCGAGTTCCTGTGGGAAAACTCCTGGGAGGGCCAGTGGCACCGGCACTACTATGGCATTCACACCGAGCCGGTGTGCTGGACCCAGATCGGCTACGCCTGCGGCTACACCTCGGCTTTCATGGGTCGGCCCATCCTTTACAAAGAAGTCGAGTGCGTGGGCATGGGACACGGTAACTGCAGGATCGTCGGCAAACCCATTGAGGAGTGGGAAGACGCCACGGAATACAGGCATTTCTCCAATCGCGAATCGATCGCCGACCAGTTGTTCGATTTGCAGACCCAGGTGGTGCAGTTGCGCTCCAGCATAGGGGAGAAGGAGAAACTGCCGGCGGATATGATCGGAGATTCGCCCAACTTTCGCGCCGCCTACGAATTGCTCAAGCGGGCTGCGGATAACTTGATCACCGTGCTGCTGCTCGGCGAGACAGGTGTCGGCAAGGAATTGTTCGCGCGCTCCCTGCACGACATGGGTCCGCGCCGCGACGCGCCTTTCGTCGCCATCAACTGCGCCGCCATCCCCCCCAACCTGGTGGAGTCGGAACTATTCGGCGTCGAAAAAGGCGCCTACACCGGCGCACTCGTTTCCCGCCCGGGCCGTTTCGAGCGGGCAGACGGCGGCACGCTGTTTCTCGACGAAATCGGTGACCTCCCGCTCGCGGCCCAGAGCAAACTGCTGCGCGTGCTGCAGGAAGGCGAGCTCGAGCGTCTGGGCGACCAGAAGACGCGCAAGATCAACGTGCGCCTGGTGGCGGCGACCAACTGCGATCTGCAGCAGCTGGTCAAGGAACGCAAGCTGCGATCCGACCTGTACTACCGGCTCAACGCCTACCAGATCGAAATCCCGCCGCTGCGGGAACGCAAAGCTGACGTCGCGCTGCTGGCCAAGCGCTTCCTGGCGAAGTATTCGGTGGTACATGCGAAGAAGCTACGCGGATTCACCGACAAAGCAAAGCGGGCGCTGCTCACTTACGAATGGCCGGGCAACATACGCGAGTTGCAGAACATGGTCGAGCGCGGCGTGATCCTGACGCCGAGCGGAACCCGCATCGAGGTAAACCACCTGTTCTCCCCGTGCTCCGAAGAGCACGCGCGGGAGTTCGGCCTGGATACCAACGGTGCACCCGGAGCTAATCGCGCCGAGAGCAGCAAGAACTTGTGCGACGCGGTGTTCAATGGGGTGCTGACGCTGGATCAGGTCGAGGCCATGCTGCTCGAAACGGCTGTAGACAAAGCGCGCGGCAATCTTTCGTCCGCGGCCCGGATGCTCGGCCTGACGCGCCCGCAGCTCGCCTACCGGCTCAAACGCCTGCACGAGAGCGGGCCGAGAGCCGCGGACATCAGCGCGGCGGCCACCACGGATTCCTTCAACCTACACCCCTGATGCAGGCTGGGTTACGCGAACAGGCGCAGCGCTACCTGCGCCAACACCACGTAATGACGCTGGCCAGCCACGGCGAGGAAGGTGTCTGGGCGGCAGCGGTGTTCTACGCAAATGAAGAGTTTGCGTTTTACTTCCTGTCCTCGCCATCCAGCCGGCACGGTCGCAACCTTGCCGGGAACCCGCGGGCGTCGGCCTCGATTCAAGCGGATTACGCGGACTGGAGGGAAATCAAAGGCGTACAAATGGAGGGCGTCGTCTCCATGCTTGCCGGCAAGGAGGAAGAAGAGGCCCGCAGCCGCTATGGCGCGAAGTTTCCGATTGTCGGCAAGCTCGGGCGGGCCCCGGCGTCGATAATCAAGGCTCTGGCCAAGGTGCGCTGGTACAAACTCGTACCAGAGCGGCTTTACTTTATCGACAATTCAGCAGGCTTCGGCCAGCGCAAGGAAATCGAGTTGCGCACTGGTGGTTCCTAGCCTGCCTCACCCATCGGCCGGATGCGCGTCAGAAAGTGGTGAAGCGTTCGGTGTGGCGGCGCGAATCCGCTGCCAGGCACCCATTGAAGTCGTGCAGCGCCAACACGCGCTCGAGCGCCGCCTCGAAGCGCAGCGGATCGGCGACACTTTCGTATATTTCCATCCAGGTGGACGATTCATCATCGCGTCGCAGCAAACGGCCCTGTATGCCTATTTCCTGCGCCAGCGCCGACTGCACTGCCTCGACCACGCTGCGCACACGCGCCGTATCGGACGGAGCGACCCGGTAATAAATATAATAATTCCGCTGCATCTGAGGTTCTTCCTGGTGGACAGCGGTCCGTAGCGCACCGCACGAGCGCGCTGGGCCGACTGTTAGGCGCTGCGCCCTGATCACCCAATATCACGCATGCGTGGCGCGCTGGTGAATTATGCTCCAAGAATAGTCCGTTGCGCATCAGCGTATGACGGAAGATACTTCAGTCCGTGCGGCCCGATCTCTTATCCCCTACTACGGCTCAGGCATATACGGCGGCCATATTCGACTTCGAAGGCACCTTGGTCGATTTCCAATGGCAGCTCAAGCCGGCCGAAGACGAACTGCGCCTGGCCTTCGCCGCACTTGGGTTTGGCGGCGACAAGTTCACCAAATGCAATTACGCCGGCATGTGGAATGCGGCGGCCGACTTGTTAGCGCAGCAAGGACGCATGGCAGAACTGCGCCAGGCCCTGTGTCCTATCTACGACCGCTGGGATTTCGACGCCCTGACCAGATGGACGCCGCGACCCGGGGCGGCGGAACTGCTCTGCCGGCTCGCGGCCGGGGGTACGCGCGTGGGCATGGTCAGCAACGTGGGGCGCAATGCGCTCACCAAAGCGCTAAACCGTTTCGATTTCGCCCGCTGTCTATCCCCGGTCGTAACCCGCGACGAGGTGACGTACATGAAGCCCAACGCGGAGGGAATAATGCGCGTGCTTTCGGACTGGCGCATCAAGGCCGGCGACGCGCTGTTCGTTGGCGACAGTCGAGCCGACGTACTCGGCGCGCGGGCCGCCGGCATGCAGGTAGCTATCATCCGGGGAGGGGAGTGTGATGAGACCGCCTTCGCCGATATCCCGCCCAGCTACGTGATTTCGCAACTGGACGAACTCGTCGCGCTTATTGATGGGAGTTGAACGCGGCAGTCTCAAGCGGTTTGGCCGTTGGTTCCTCGTGTGGCCGCTTCGCTTCGTTCTGAACCACCCACCGAGCATCAGGCGGTCGGTAAACATGGACCGCGTGTTGCCTGCACAAATGCCGCACTTGCGTGCTTGTGCCCCTCCTGGAGCCCGGCGAGCGAGACTAATTGTTCAGGATTAGTTTCACGGATGGTAGATTCGGAGCCGCTTACGCGCCAATGCGATTATCAAAAATAGCAATTTAACGAAACGAGAAAGAGCGCAGCGCTTGTGCGTCGGGGGAGGCGCGTTGTATAGCTCAGGCTGGAGTTGTGGTAGATTGATCCGCAGCTCATGCACCGCCTTTGGGACCCCATGGACCACGCCAACGCCTTCGAAACCGACCTGGACCGCAGCCCCGCCAATTACGCTCCGTTGACGCCGCTCAGTTTTATCGAGCGCGCGGCTTATGTTTATCCGGAACGGATCGCTGTGGTGCATGGCGCAAGGCGTTACACCTGGAAAGAGACCTATGCGCGCAGCCGCCGCCTGGCTTCGGCGCTGGCGGCGCGCGGCATAGGCATCGGCGATACGGTCGCGGTGATGGGGTCCAACACGCCGGAAATGTATGAGTGCCACTTCGGTGTCCCCATGCTGGGTGCGGTGCTCAACACGCTGAACACCCGTCTCGATGCGGAGGCGATTGCGTTCATGCTGAATCACGGCGGGGCGAAAGTGCTGATCGCCGACCGCGAGTTCTCAGCGACAGTCGCGCAGGCACTGGCGAAAATGGAGCAGCGTCCGCTGGTCATCGACATCGACGATTCGGAATATACGGGCGCGGGCGAGCGCCTGGGAGAAAAGGACTACGAGGCATTTCTCTCCGGAGGCGACCCCGACTACGCCTGGCAGCCGCCGGCCGACGAGTGGAATGCGATATCGCTCAATTACACCTCCGGCACAACCGGGAACCCCAAGGGCGTGGTGTATCACCATCGCGGCGCCTATCTGAACGCCGTGTGCAATATCGTCACCTGGGGCATGCCGCAGCATGCGGTGTATCTGTGGACGCTGCCGATGTTTCATTGCAACGGCTGGTGTTTTCCCTGGACCATGGCCGCGAATGCCGGCGTCAACGTATGCTTGCGCAAGGTCGATCCGGTGCTGATCTTCGGGCTGATCAAGAAACATGGCGTCACGCATTACTGCGGTGCGCCCATCGTGCACAGTGCGCTGATCAATGCGGACGCGAAGCTGCGCGAAGGCATCACGCACAAAGTGTCTGCCATGGTGGCGGGCGCGGCGCCGCCGGCGGCGATGATAGAGGGCATGGAACAGATCGGTTTCGACCTGGTGCACGTCTACGGCCTTACCGAAACCTACGGGCCGGCGACGGTGTGCGCGAAACACGATGAGTGGAATGCGCTGGATGTCGGCAAACGCGCCGAGCGCAACGGCCGCCAGGGCGTGCGCTATCTGATGGAGGACGGCCTCGCGGTGATGGACGGAGAAACGATGCAGCCGGTGCCCGCGGACGGTGAGACCATGGGCGAAATCATGTTTCGCGGCAATATCACCATGAAGGGCTATCTGAAAAATCCAAAGGCGACGACGGAAGCCTTCGCGGGCGGCTGGTTTCATTCGGGCGACCTCGCGGTAATGCAGCCCGACGGTTATATTAAAATCAAGGACCGATCCAAGGACGTCATCATTTCAGGCGGCGAAAACATATCCTCGCTCGAAGTCGAGGAAGCGCTGTACCGCCATCCGGCGGTGCTCGCCGCGGCGGCGGTGGCGCAGCCCGATCCGAAATGGGGCGAGACCCCCTGCGTCTTTGTCGAACTCAAGGCGGGTGCCGAGGTGACGGCGGAAGAAATCATCGCGCATTGCCGCAAACACCTGGCCCGCTTCAAGGTGCCGCGCGCAGTGGTCTTCGGTGAATTGCCCAAGACCTCGACCGGCAAGATTCAGAAGTTTGTACTGCGCGAGCGCGCGAAATCGGCACAGGCGATCAAATAGGCAGTGCCCTTAAAGGAGAGCAACGATGAATGCACCACACAAGGAGGTAACGAAGGCGGCGTGCGTCCTGAAGCAGGAACAGAACGGGGTTGCGACGCTTACTTTGAATCGGCCGAAACAATTCAACGCGATATCTGCCCAGATGCTCGATGAACTGGATGCGGCGCTGACCGAACTGGCAGCCGACAACGACGTTCGCGTCGTCGTCATCGCGGGATCGGGCACTGCATTCAGCGGCGGGCACGACCTCAAGGAGATGATGGCAAACCGGACCCAGGAGTTCATCGGCGATCTGTTTGCGCATTGCTCGCGAGTGATGATGCAGATACAGGCGATGCCGCAGCCGGTGATCGCGCGCGTACACGGCATCGCCACGGCCGCGGGCTGTCAGATGGTGGCCGCCTGTGACATGGCGGTCGCGTCCACCGAGGCACGCTTCGCGACTTCGGGCATCAACTTCGGCCTGTTTTGCGCCACGCCCGGGGTTCCGGTTTCACGCAACGTGTCGCGCAAACGCGCTTTCGAGATGCTGTTCACGGGCGAATTTATCGACGCGTCTACGGCGCTGGCCTGGGGATTGGTGAACCGGGTGGTTCCGCCGAATCGACTGGATGAGGAAATTGCGCTCCTGTGCAAAACCATCATTGAAAAACCGCCGACTGTTTGCGCTGCGGGAAAGAAACTGTTTTACGAGCAGATTGAATCGCGACTCACCAACGCGTATCGCATCGCCAGCGTTGCGATCACCGATAACATGCTGGGCGAGGATGCGGCGGAGGGTGTGGGCGCATTCATTGAAAAGCGGTCGCCGAAGTGGAGAAAACGCTGAGGCGCGACGGGTCTCGGGAGCGCCATGCCGGTTCAAAATATCCCGCCCCCAATCCCCCCAGGACAGGGGCTCCGGCCAGCTGCTAAACAGCGTCCAGGTGTGCCACGACGCCCGATGTTTCCAGGGCCGCTATTTCTCGTTTTTTTAGTCCGAGCTCGCCGAGGATTTCCCGCGTGTGCTCGCCGGTGCGCGGCGCCGCGGGCAACGAGCCGGAGCGCACGCTGCCGGGGGCATGCGGCAGGCTCAGCGCACCGTATGGCGGCTGGTCGGCCTCGCCGAAGTAACCCATGTGACGCATCTGCGGGTCGGCGCGCAAGGCCGCGTAGTCCTGCACCGGTGCAAACAGCACATCGTGCTGTTCGAACAGCGTCGCCCACTCGCGCGTTTCGCGGCTTGCAACGATGGCGGCTACCGCCCGGTTGATTTCGTCACCCGCCCGCTGGCGCAGCGCGGCAGTCGCGTAGCGCGGTTCCGCCAACCAGTCTTCCCGCGAGAGGGCCCGGCACAAACCCTGCCACATGGCGTCGCGCAGGGTCGCCAGTACGACATGGCCATCGCGGGTCGCGAAGACGCCGGCCGGTACCGTAATCGGCGGCTTGTACTGGCCGGCGAACAAAAATTCATCGAGGATGGGGCCGGCCTGGAACGCCGCGCAGCACTCCGCCAGCGAGATGCGTACGTGCCTGCCGCGGCCGCCGCTCTCCGGTCGCGCGTCGCGCGCGTACAGCGCCGCGCCCACGCACTGCGCCGAGTAAATTGCGGTTGCGGTGTCCGGCACCATCAGGCCGAAGCGGCGCGGCTGTCCGGCCGCGTCCTTGTTGATCATGGCCATGCCGGTCATGGCCTGCAGCACGGAATCGGTGGCGGGCTTGTGCGCATACGGGCCGGAGTCGCCGAAGCCGCTGATCGACAGATAAATCAGGCGCGGATTGATCGCAGAGAGTGCGGCGTAGTCCAGCCCGAGCTTGGCCATGACGCCGGGGCGGAAGTTCTCGACCAGCACATCGGCGCGCTGCGCCATGTTCACAATGAGTTCGCGCCCTTCCGGCCGCGCGGCATCGATGCAGATCGAACGCTTGCCCAGATTGTTGACCACGGCAAGCGCGCTCATGCCTTGCTCGCCGCCGCCCATGAGTCGTATCCAGTCGCCCGCCGGCGGTTCGACCTTGATCACATCGGCTCCGTGCTGCGCGAGGAGGGCGGCGCAATACGGACCGGCGATGCCCTGGCTCATGTCGAGCACCTGCAGGCCGGCGTAGGCGCGTTCGTTCATCGCGCTCATGCCTAAACGATGCCTTTCGCGGCAAGCGCATCCACCGTCTGGGGGTCCATCCCCAGCAGGTCGCGCAGAATTTCCTGCGTGTGCTGGCCCAGCGTCGGCGGCGGCACGGTGTATTCGACCGGCGTCTCGGAAAAGCGCATCGGGCTGGCTACGGTCGGGCAGGGCACGCCCGTAGCCGTGGGGATTTCGACGCGGAGCCCGCGGTGCTGCACCTGTGAATCTTCGAAAACCTGCTTCATATTGTTGATGGGGCCGCAGGGGACGTTGGCGGCTTCCAGCACGGCGATCCAATCGCGCATGCCGCGCTGTGTCATGATCTCGGCGATCAGCGGGATCAGCGCATCGCGATTGACGATGCGCCCGGACATCAGCCGAAACCGCTCGTCTGCCGCGAGTTCCGGCCGGCCCGCGACTTTGCAAAAGCTCGCGAACTGGCTGTCATTGCCGATGGCGAGGATGATATGCCCGTCCTTGCACGGAAACACCTGGTAGGGCACGACATTCGGGTGGGCGTTGCCGTAGCGTTTGGGGATGTTGCCCGACACGAGGTAGCCGCTGATCTGATTGGCGTTGAACGCGACCATGCAATCGAGCAGCGCCATGTCGATGTACTGGCCGCCGCCGCCGCGTTCGCAGTGGGTGATGGCGGCGGTGATTGCAAGACTCGCGTACATGGCCGTGAGTATGTCTGTGATCGCGATGCCGACTTTCTGCGGGCCGCCGCCGGGCAGCTCGTCGCGTTCACCGGTGATGCTCATCAGTCCGCCCATGCCCTGGAACACGAAGTCGTAACCCGGGCGGGGTGCGTAGGGTCCCGACTGGCCGAACCCCGTGATCGAGCAGTAAATGAGGCGCGGATTGATCGCGCGCAGTGCCTCATAGCCCAGGCCGTAGCGCGCCAGCGTGCCAACCTTGTAGTTTTCGATCAGTACGTCGCACTTCGCCGCAAGCTCGCGCACGATGTTCTGGCCCTCGGGCTTGGAGATGTCCAGCGTGATGGATTTCTTCCCGCGGTTGCAGGAAAGGAAGTAGGAGGAATCGCGCGTCTCGTTTCCGTCTTTGTCCTTGAACCAGGGCGGTCCCCAGCCGCGTGTGTCATCGCCGCTGCCCGGGCGCTCGACTTTGATGACCTCTGCGCCGAGGTCGGCGAGGTTCTGCGAAGCCCAGGGCCCGGCGAGGACACGGGACAGATCGAGCACGCGGATATGCGAAAGCGGGGGCGGCATTACGACTCCTTCAAGTGAATTGCTGATTTAGCCCGGTAGATTCAGAACTTGCCGGGCGAGAATATTGCGCTGGATTTCATTGCTGCCGCCATAGATCGAGGTGGGGCGCGCTTTGTAGAACGGTGCCAGCACTTCGATGCGGCCGTCGGCCATTTGCACTTTGCCGGTGAGGCCGCCAAATTCGCCGGCTGTTTCAATAATCAGGTCGGCGATGCGCTGGAAGGTTTCGGTCGCCCAGATTTTAAGCAGCGACACCTCGGGCCCCAGCGCTTCACCGCGGCCGACGATGGCGGCGAAATGCGCGTAGATGTCGCCCAGGTGCGCCACATCGAGCTGCAACTGCGCCAGGCGGTCGCGGAACAGCGCATCGTGCTCGACGCCGCGCGCGCGCGCCACTGACAGCAGCACCTGCAAACCGTACTCGGGCAGTTTCGGGCTGCCGATATGAATGCGCTCGAATCCCAGCTGGGATTTGGCCACGGTCCATCCCTGGTTCAGTTTGCCGACGAGATTGGTCGCAGGCGTGCGCACGTTGTCGAAAAACACTTCGCAGAATTCGTCGTGACCCGCCAGGTCGCGTATCGGCCGCACCGTTACGCCCGGCGTTTTCAGATCGAGCATCAGGAAGCTGATGCCGGATTGCTTTTTCGCCTCCTTGTCGGTGCGCGCGAGCACGATCATGTGCGTCGAATCGTGCGCGAGCGTGGTCCAGGTCTTCTGCCCGTTGATGATGAACGCATCCCCGTCGAGCTTCGCCTCGGTACGCAGGTTGGCGAGGTCGGACCCGGCATTGGGTTCGGAATAACCCTGGCACCAGATTTCCTCGCACGCAAGAATGGGGGGCAGGTAGCGCCGGCGCTGCGCCTCGGTTCCGAAGCGCATCAGTATCGGACCGACCATGAGTATGCCGTGGTCCTGAAAGCGCGCGATGCCCCAGCGCTCCATTTCCTCGAGGAAGATCAGCAGCTTCGAGGCGGAGAGACCCATGCCGCCGTATTCGCGCGGCCATCCGGGTGCAATCCAGCCCTTGGCCGCCATGCGCAGGTACCAGGATTTATTCTCCGCCCAGCGCAGGCGGCGCGGCGGATAGCGCAGTTCGGCAGGGTGATGCGCTTCGACCTCGGCGCGCACGACGGCGCGAAATGCCGCGTCCGAGAGCGTATCCCAGTCCTGCTCCTGCGGCACGCCGTAGTTCATGGGAGCGCTGCCAGGCTTGCATAGCGGCTGCGATGCGCACTGGCATTGCCCAGCGACGCGGACAGCACCAGCGCGCGGTTGAAGTACAGCCCCAGGTCGTATTCGTCGGTATAGCCGATCGCGCCGTGCATTTGCAGGGCCTCCTTGCAGATGGCCAGCGCGGCCTGCGAAGCGCGCGCCTTCGCGCTGGACGCCGCCACCGCCCGTTGCTCGCCGGTGCAGGCGGGATCGAGCACGGAAGAAACTGCGGCGCCGAGGGTGGCGCGAGTCATTTCTTTTTGCATGTACATGTCGACCGCGCGATGCTGCAGGGCCTGAAAGCTGCCTATGGGTTTGCCGAACTGCACGCGCGTGCGCAGGTAATCCAGCGTCATCTCCAAGGTGCAGTCCATGAGCCCGAACAATTCCGCGCTCGTCGACAGCGTGGCGTGGTCCAGTGCAAGCCGCAGTGCGGCGGACGCGGCCGCAGGCGAGGCGACGCGCGTGTCGGCGGAGACCCCGACGGCTTCAAAGCGCAGCAGCGCGCTGGCGCTGCCGTCGGCGCGCGCTTCGGGCTCGCAGGCGAGGCCCGGGGCGCTGCGCGCTATCCAGTGCAATTCCAGGCCTTGTGCGGCGCGTGCGGCGACGATGTAGCCGTCCGCCGCCGCCGGTGATACGAACCGGCTGCTTCCTTCCAATTGCTGCGCGCCGTTCGATTCGCGCAATTTAACGCTGCACTGATCAGGATCCAGCCCGCCGCGTTCGCCCTGCCAGGCGAGACCGGCGACGATTTCCCCCGACGCGAGTCGCGGCAACAGCGTCTGTTTCAATGCGGCGTTGTCGCCGTGCAACAACGCCAGGGTCGCCAGCACGGCAGAGGCCGAATACGGTTCCGGATAGAGCGCGCGTCCGAGTTGCTCCGCGATGGTGACCGCTGCGCCGAGGTCCAGTCCGAGTCCGCCGTGCGCTTCCGGTATCAGTACGCCGAGCCAGCCCATGTCGCCCATTTCGCGCCATCTGTCGCGCTCGAACCCCGGGTCGGTGCCGCGCAAACGGCGCACGCGTGCGCCGTCGAGGGTGGCAAAATCGGCCGCGCTGTCGCGCAGCATCCTGAGAGTGTCGTCGCTCATCCCTGCTCAGGTCTTGATCGTGGCCACGCCATTGTTCAGCACCACGACGTCACGTTCGAGCACGCGCGATTGGAATTGAATGCGCTCGCCGCGGCGCCACATTTCAGTGCGTATGGTCTCCCCCGGAAAGACCGGCGCGGAGAAGCGCAGCGACAGCCCCGTCAGTTTTGCAGGGTCGTAGCCGCAGTAGGTTTTGAGGATCGCGTGGCCGGCGACGCCGTAACTGCACAGGCCGTGCAGGATCGGACGGGGAAAGCCGGCGGCCCTGGCCACGGCCGGGTCTGCGTGCAGCGGATTGTTGTCTGCGCAAAGGCGATAGATCAGCGCCGCCTGCTGCAGCGTGGGCAGATCGCAGCTTGCGTCCGGGGCGCTATCGGGCACTTTTGGCGGCGGCGGCGGGGCCTCGTCGCCCTTGCCGAAACCACCATCGCCACGGCAAAAGGTGGTGTGATCCAGCGTCGCCAGAAGCGCACCGCTTGCCTGGTCGATGATGCTGCGCTCCTGAATCAGCAGCGCACCCTTGTCCTTGCCCTTGTCGACCAGGGCCTTGATGCGCGTGCGGCCGATCACCGTTCCAGCCGCGGGTATGGGCCGGTGGATCAGGAGCGATTGCTCGCCGTGTACGATTTTCACCCAGTCGATGCCGCTCGCCGGATCCTTGACCCAGAATCCGGGATAGCCCAGCACCACTGCCATGGTCGGCGCCGCCTTCAGGTTTTTTTCGTAGACGAACTGCAGCTGCGCTTCGTCCATGGGGTCATGGCCGAAACCCACGCCCAGGGCGTAGAGAATGCTGTCCTTCTCGGTATAAGTTTGAACGATGTCGGGGAAGGGCCAGTTCTTTATCTTGTCGTAATCGATGGGCATGGATTTTCCGAGTAGAGCGATCGAGGGCGTAGCGGCGGCGTCCGGTTCCTAAACCGGATCCCAGCTGAACACGTCTTGCGAGCGGTCCAGGCCGTAGAAGCCCGCGCGCATTGCGGGAATCGCATGCTCCGCAATGGTCTCCGGGGTCCAGCCGCCGTCGCGATGCACCGAGCGCAGGATGCGTGGCTGGCTCATGAGAAAGATTTCGTTGGCACGCACCGCGAACACCTGGCCGGTGACGTCCTTGGCCGCATCGCTGCCGAGGTACACCGCCAGGGGCGCAATCTTGGCCGCTTCCATGGTTTTCAGTTTGTCCACGCGCGCCTTGGCTTCCGGCGTGTCGGCCGGGATGGAGCCGATCATCCGGCTCCAGGCGAAGGGCGCGATGCAGTTGGAGCGCACGTGGTAGCGCGCCATGTCCATGGCGATCATTTTCGACAGGGCCGTGATGCCCAGTTTGGCGGCGCCATAATTCGCCTGGCCGATGTTGCCGATGAGCCCGGAGGTGGAAGTCATGTGCACGTAGGAACCCGATTCCTGCTCCTTGAAATAGGTCGCAGCGGCGCGGCTGACGAAAAACGTGCCGTTCAGGTGCACGTCGATCACGGCACCCCATTCTTCGGGGTTCATTTTGAAGAACATGCGGTCGCGCAGAATGCCGGCGTTGTTGACGACGCAGTCGATGCGGCCAAAATTGTCGATCGCCGCCTTGATGATCGCGTTGGCGCCCATCCAGGTGGACACGCTGTCCGTGTTGGCCACCGCCGTTCCGCCTTTGGCGCGAATTTCGTCGACGACCTGCTGTGCCGGTCCGGCGTCCTTGCCTTCGCCGCTGACCGACGCGCCGATGTCGTTGACCACCACCTTGGCGCCCTCGGCGGCCATCATCAACGCGAACTCGCGGCCGATGCCGCCGCCCGAGCCCGTAACCACGACCACTTTATCCTGCATCATCTGTGCCATGCCGCTTACTCCGATGTTGAGTGTTTGAAATTCTGAGTGGCTGAATCGCTTGCCAAATAATACGCCGAAGAGTCGCACTATATGCCCGCGGCGCCGGCGCGGAAACCGAAAATCTGTTTTTTCACATGGGCGAAAATATTGCCTTATCCGAACCTGGACGCAGTTGCCGCGATCGCCGCGCGCCGGGACAAAAAACTAGCGAGCGGAAGCGGGCGCGCCACGTCGATCGAACTCAATGCGGTGACGGCAGGGTAACAAAACGGGTGCGCGGCGGTGGCTGAATCCTTGGCGGAATTGATCTAGGTCTAAGAAAGCGCATTTTTAGCCTAAAACACCCGTGTAGCGCCCCCCGTGCCGTTCGTTGGGCAGGGGGTTCTAAGCTATAATTTCCGCTTCACCTTTTTCAATCCCCTCGGAGCAAATCGATGAAAGTACTGGTGCCCGTCAAGCGGGTGGTCGATTACAACGTCAAGGTGCGCGTCAAGGCTGACGGCTCCGGCGTGGAGACCGCCAATGTCAAAATGTCGATGAACCCCTTCGACGAGATCGCAGTCGAAGAAGCGGTGCGCCTGAAAGAGGCCGGCGTGGTCAAGGAAATCGTGGTCGTGTCCTGCGGAACCACAGCGAGCCAGGAGACGCTGCGCACCGCGCTTGCGCTAGGCGCCGATCGTGCGATCCTGGTGGAATCCGACGTCGAATTGCAGCCGCTCGCCGTGGCGAAGCTGCTGAAGGCGGTCGTGGAGAAAGAAAATCCGAATTTCGCCATCCTGGGCAAGCAGGCGATTGACGACGATTGCAACCAGACGGGGCAGATGTTATCGGCGCTGCTGGGCTGGTCGCAGGCGACTTTCGCTTCAAAGGTGAAAATCGCCGACGGCAAGGCAGAGGTGACGCGCGAAGTGGACGGTGGCCTGGAAACGATCGCTATCAAGCTGCCGGCCGTGATCACAGCCGACCTGCGCTTGAACGAGCCGCGTTACGTCACATTGCCCAACATTATGAAAGCGAAGAAAAAACCGCTGGAGACGCTGAAGCCCGACGCGCTGGGCGTCGATGTCAGCCCGCGCCTCAGCACGCTCAAGGTTGAAGAACCGCCCAAGCGCAAGGCCGGTGTCAAGGTCCCGGATGCGAAGGCGCTGGTCGAAAAACTCCGCAACGAAGCCAAGGTGATCTAAATGTCCATACTCGTAATAGCTGATCACGACAATCAAGCCATTCGTGGCGCTACGCTCAACACCGTCGCTGCTGCCGGGAAGATCGGCGGCGACGTCGTCATGCTCGTCGCCGGCGGCGGGTGCGCTGCGGCAGGGCAGGCCGCGGCACAGATCGCCGGCGTCAGCAAAGTGCTGCTGGCCGACGCGCCGCAGTACAAAGACGAACTCGCCGAAAGCCTGGCCGCCCTGGTCGTGTCGATTTCGTCCGGATACAGCCATATCCTCGCGCCCGCTACCAGCTTCGGCAAAAACGTGGCACCGCGCATTGCCGCCTTGCTCGATGTAGCGCAGATTTCCGAGATCGTGGCGGTCAATTCGCCGGATACCTTCGTGCGCCCGATTTATGCGGGCACCGCGCTGGCGACGGTACAGTCCAAGGACGCGATCAAGGTGATTACCGTGCGCGCAACCGGATTCGACGCTGTCGCGAGCAGCGGCGGCTCGGCCGCGGTCGAGCCGCTGGCCGCTGTCGCCGACGCAGGCCTGTCCAGCCTCGTGGGCAGAGAACTGGTCAAGTCGGAGCGGCCGGAACTGACGGTCGCAAAAGTCATCGTTTCCGGCGGTCGCGGCATGGGCTCGGCGGAAAACTTCAAGCTGCTCGATCCGCTCGCAGACAAGCTGGGCGCGGGCATGGGCGCTTCGCGTGCGGCGGTGGACGCCGGCTTTGTTCCCAATGACTGGCAGGTAGGCCAGACCGGGAAAATTGTCGCACCGGAACTGTATATCGCGATCGGCATTTCCGGCGCGATTCAGCACATGGCGGGCATGAAAGACAGCCGCGTCATCGTGGCCATCAACAAAGACGAAGAAGCGCCGATCTTTCAGGTCGCCGACTACGGCATCGTCGGGGATTTATTCAAAGTTGTGCCGGAACTGATAAAAGAGCTGGGTTAGCAGCCGGCAAACCGCATTGTTTGTCATTCCGAGCGAAGCGAGGAATCTGCTTTTCATAGGGAGCAAAAAGCGGATTCCTCGGCCTGCAGCCTCGGAATGACAATGCTTAGAACCGGTAACAAATCCCCTTTTGTTTCCGGCTGACTTAGGGGAGCAAGAGGGGAGTTATCCCCGCGTTTTGTCGCGGACTCTTAGAGGCCATCATGAGTGACTATGTAGCGCCGTTGAAAGACATGCAGTTCGTGCTGAAGGAACTTGCGGGCATCGAGGAGATTGCCGGTCTCCCGGGGTGCGAAGAAGTCAGCGTCGATCTGGTCGATCAGATTCTGGAGGAGAGCGGCAAGTTCTGCGCCGAGGTATTGGCGCCTCTGAACCAATCCGGCGACGTGGAAGGTTCGAAATGGGACAAGGGCAGCGTCACGACGCCCAAGGGCTTCGTGCAGGCGTACAAGCAATTCGTCGAAGGCGGCTGGAATGCGCTGCAGTTTCCGCCGGAGTTCGGCGGCCAGGGACTGCCGAAACTGGTGGCGACGCCTGTCATGGAAATGGGCAAGGCGGCGAATCTGTCATTTTCGCTATGTCCGCTGCTCACATTCGGTGCGATCGAGGCGCTGCTGCTGCGCGGTTCGGACGCATTGAAAAAAACCTATCTGCCGAAAATGGTGGAGGGCAGTTGGACCGGAAGCATGAACTTGACCGAGCCGCAGGCGGGATCGGATCTGTCGCTGGTCAAGGCGAAAGCCGTGCCTGACGGCGAGCATTACAGGATCTACGGGCAGAAGATTTTCATCACTTACGGCGAGCACGACCTGGCCGAGAACATCATCCACCTGGTACTCGCGCGCACGCCCGACGCGCCGGAAGGCGTGAGAGGCATATCGCTGTTTATCGTTCCGAAATTCCTGGTCAACGCCGACGGAAGCCTGGGCAAGCGCAACGATGTGCATTGCGCGTCCATCGAGCACAAGCTCGGCATCCACGCCAGCCCCACGGCCGTGCTGATCTACGGGGAGAAAGAAGGCGCGCTCGGCTATCTGATCGGCGAAGAGAACCGAGGTCTGGAGTACATGTTCATCATGATGAACGCGGCGCGCTTCGGAGTGGGCCTGGAGGGCGTGGCTCTTTCGGACCGCGCCTACCAGCAGGCGCTCGCCTACGCGAAGGAGCGCGTGCAAAGCCGCGATCTTGGCGGCGGCGGCAAGGCCGTGCCCATCATCCGGCAACCCGATGTGCGCCGCATGCTGATGAGCATGAAGGCGCAGACCGAAGCGATGCGCGCGCTCGCCTATGTGGTGGCGGCAGCGATGGACATTGCACATCGCGACCCGGACGCGGCGCTGCGAGCCAAGCACCAGTCTTTCGCCGACATGATGATTCCCGTGGTGAAGGGCTGGAGCACCGAGAGTTGCATCGAAGTCGCGTCCATAGGGATTCAGGTGCACGGCGGCGTGGGCTATGTCGAGGAAACCGGCGCCGCGCAGTACCTGCGCGACGCGCGTATCACGACGATTTACGAGGGCACTACCGCGATCCAGGCGAACGACCTGGTGGGGCGCAAGATGGCGCGCGAGGGCGGGGCCACGGCGAAGGAAGTGATCAAGTCCATGCGCGTCGTCGAGGGACAGCTTGCCCAGGCGCAGGGCGAGGACATGGCAGCGATACGCGCCGCCCTTGCAGCAGGGATCAAGGCGGTGGAAGAAAGTGTAACCTGGATCGTTTCGAGCTACGCGACCGACGTAAAATCGGTGCACGCGGGGTCGGTGCCCTTCCTCAAACTGATGGGCATCGTCTGCGGCGGCTGGCAGATGGCGCGCGCCGCGCTGGTGGCGCAGAAGCGACTGGCGGCGAAAGAAGGCGACAGCGCGTTTTACCAGGCAAAGATAACGACGGCGCGCTTTTATGCCGACCACATCCTGGCGCAGGCGCCGGGCCTGCGCAATACGGTCGTGCGCGGCGCCGCGGGCGTGATGGCGCTTGCAGAAGAACAATTCTGAAAAAGGGACTATTCATGACGAAGAAAGAATCACTGCTCAGCAGAATCCTCGACGAGTGCACGCCGAAAACCTACGAATCCGAATTCACCAAGTTCGCGCGCGAACTCAAACAGCAAAGACCGCACCTGGAAGCGGAGCAAAGGAAAAGCCGCGCGATCTGGTGGGATCACACACAGGACCTGGAAATGCAGGAGCGTGCAAAGGAATCACGGGTCAAGCAACAGGCCTATGTCTACCAGACCAAGGTCTGAGGTCTCTTGATCCGCAGGCGGCTCAGACAGGCAGGCATCGTCGCCTGCCTTGTCATTTGCGGCGCCTGCGCCCAGGTCGCCCTGATGGCGGTGACGCCCACTTTGGCGGCATTCGCCCGCCATGTGGACGAGCGCACCTCGCGCGAAATCATCGAACTGGAACAGAAGCAGGATTGGGCGGGCATGCTTGCCCTGGCGCAATCACGTTTGCAGGCCAACCCGGTGAGTTCCGAATGGTGGTGGCTGCAAGGCTATGCGCTGGCGCGTCAGGATCAGCATGGCGCGGCCGTCGAGTCCTTCCAAAAAGCGCTGCGCATCAGCCCGGAGGACGAGGAGTCATGGCTGTCGCTCGGGCAGAGTCAAAGCGCGCTGGGCAGGTCCGATCTGGCCGTCGAGGCTTATCGCAAGGCCCTGCGCTATCGGCCCGAATCGGCCAAGGTGTATCTGGCGCTTGCGGAGCTTTATCAGGAACAGGGAAAACCGGATCTGGCGCTACCCAATTTTCGCGAAAGCGTGCGCTATGAACCGGATTTGGATCAGGCCTGGTACGGCTTGGCCGCAGCCTACCACCTCACCGGGCAGCGCGAACTGCGGGATCAGGCTTTGGAGGGTTTGCGCAAGCGCAATCCGGCGGCCGCAACCCAGTTCGAAAAACGGTATCTTTCGAAATAGGCAGCGCCTCCGCCAGCAAATCCTGGCGCGTACCGGCAGGCATTCTGCAAGCGATCAGGCTACGGCGAGTCCGTCATCGGCTGCGATGACCGCTCCGTTGATGAAGCCGGACTGGTCCGAGGCAAGCAGCAGTACCAGGCCATCCAGATCCTCTGGCTTACCGACGCGCCGGCGCGGCAGCATATTGATCAGTTTCTTGCCGCCTTCGGTTTCCCAGTAATCTCTGTTTATTCCGGTTTCAATATAGCCGGGACAAATGGCGTTGACATTGATGCCATAGCGCCCCCATTCATGCGCAAGGGTTTTGGTCATATGGATTACCGCGGCCTTCGACATGCAGTAGGTCGATAACTGGGCCAGCACGCGCAGGCCGGCGACTGAAGCGATGTTGACGATGCGCCCGGGGCATTTGCGCGCGATCATGCCGCGACCCACGGCCTGGGCGACGAAAAAAGCACCTTTGCAATTGGTGTCCGTCACGAAATCGTAGTCTGCTTCCTCGACTTCTATCGCACGCTGCTGCCTGTTGACGCCGGAGTTGTTGATCAGGATGTCTATGCCGCCCAGCGCGGATTCCGTCGCAAGCACGGCCGCGCGCACGCTTGCCACGTCGGTCACGTCCATCTTTGCGACGTAGGCCGCGCCGCCCGCCTGCTCGATCTCGAGCTTGAGCTGTTCGAGTTTGTCCGTGCTGCGCGCCGCCAGCGCTACCGTTGCGCCGGCTTCGGCGAGTACCTGGGCGAAGCGCCAGCCTAGTCCGCTGGATGCGCCGGTGACGAGCGCTGTTTTTCCGTCGAGACGTATGCTCTGCTGCATGTGATGTTCCTTGTGTAGACCGACCGCAGTTCCACGGTACCGTTTTCCGCATGCGGCGGCAAGCGCTGCCTTGCTGGTAGACTTGAACCACAAATCCGGAACGGCGCGAGGAGGCAAAGCGTGAGCTGGCAAGAGGAGATAGACGAACTGCGCAGGCGCGAGGCGCTCGGGCGCCGGATGGGTGGCGCGGAAAAAGTGAAACGCCATCGCGACCTGGGCAAGCTGACAGTGCGCGAGCGCGTCGCGGGCATACTCGACGAGGGCTCCTTTCACGAAATCGGCGCAATTACCGGCAAGGCCAACTACAACGATGCCGGCGAGCTCATCGATATGGTCCCGACCAACCTGGTCATGGGGCGCGGCAGGATCGAAGGACGGCCGGTCGTCATTACCGGTGACGATTTCACGGTACGCGGCGGAGCCAATGACGGCGGCTTGCGCGAGAAGCTGGAGCGTGCCGAGATGATGGCCTGGGAACTGCGCCTGCCGATGGTGCGTCTGGTCGACGGCACCGGCGGCGGCGGTTCGGTGAAAAATATCGAGCAGGACGGCAGAACGCAGATACCCGCGATCGCGATCTGGGAACAGGTGGTGAGGAATATGTCGGCGGTGCCGGTGGTCTCGCTCGCCCTAGGATCGGTCGCCGGACTGGGCTCGGCGCGCGTCGCGGCCAGCCACTATTCAGTCATGGTCAAGGATACTTCGCAGCTGTTTGTCGCGGGACCGCCCGTCGTGGCGCGTGTGGAGAAGCAGTACGAAAAGAACGAACTCGGCGGCAGCTCGATTCACACGCGAAACGGCGCGGTCGACGACGAGGCGGCGAGCGAAGCCGACGCGTTTGCGCGGGCGCGGCGCTTTCTCTCCTACCTTCCAAGTTCGGTCTATGAACTGCCGCCGCGGACCGCCTGCGACGACGACCCGGCTCGCAGCGATCCCTGGCTGATCGAAGCCGTGCCCAAGGATGTGCGCAAAGTGTACAAAATGCGCAGCATCGTCGACGCGCTTGTCGATCAGGGCTCGTTTTTCGAGATCGGCAAACTGTGGGGGCGCTCGGTGATCACCGGCTTTGCGCGTCTGGACGGCTGGCCGGTTGCACTCATGGCCAGCGACCCGTACTTCTATGGTGGCGCCTGGACTGCGCAGGCCTCGGAGAAAATCACCCGCTTCGTCGACCTCGCCGAAACCTTCCATCTGCCCGTGGTGAACCTAGTGGACATTCCGGGCTTTCTGATCGGGCTCGAAGCCGAGCGCAGCGCAACCATACGCTACGGCGTGCGCGCCATGGCTGCAGTGTGCCAGGCGACCGTGCCCTGGTGCTCGATCATCGTGCGCAAGGTATTCGGCGTCGCCGGGGCCGCGCACCAGAACTCGGGGCGCTACAACCTGCGCTACGTCTGGCCCTCGGGCGAGTGGGGCTCATTGCCCATCGCCGGCGGACTGGAAGCGGCCTACAAGGCCGACATCGAGGCCGCAGCGGACCCGGCGGCGAGAATGGCCGAGATCGAGCAGCGGCTGAAGGCGTTGACCTCGCCGTTTCGCAGTGCCGAATCCTTCATCGTCGAGGAGATCATCGATCCGCGCGACACGCGGCGCTTGTTGTGCGAATTCGCCGAACTTGCGGCGCCGCTGCGCACGCCCGGCCCGACGGCCTTCGGTATCCGTCCGTAATAACACGAACGACCCGGCGCATCGCGCGCACGGGCTTCTGTTTAGGGGGGCGGGTGAAGCGCATTTCCGCAGCGTGCGTGCTTGCGGGGTATTTTTCACATATGTTAAAATATTTTCATGAATGTGAAAACAGCCGGGCGCACGCTGGACTTGTTCGAAGCCTTTGCGCGCGAAGGAAGACCGCTGTCCCTGTCGCAGCTTGCGCGCGCGATCGATGCGCCGGTGTCGTCCTGCTTCGGTATCGTGCGCACACTGGAGGCGCGCGGTTACCTGTACGAAGTCAAGGCGAGAGCCGGCTACTATCCGACCAACCTGCTGTTCGAGCATGCGCGCGTCATCGCCAGCCGCGATCCGCTCGCGGAGCGATTTGTGCCGCTGATGGAAAAACTGCGCGACCAGACCGGCGAAACGGTGCTGCTCTCCAAGCGTCTGGACCGGCAGGCGCTGTATCTGGTCGTGCTGGACGGTCTGCACAGCATCCGCTACAGCCCGAAAGTGGGGGAGTTCCGGCCGCTGCATGCGAGCGCGAGCGGCAAGGCGCTGCTGGGCAGCCTGGCGCCGGCGCTGCGCAACGAATTGCTGTGCGGCATGAAACTGCCGCGCGTGACGTCGCGAACCATTACCTCGCGCGCGGCTCTGGAAGCCGATCTCGAGCAGGGTCGTGCGCGTGGGTGGTACGTGACGCACGGTGAAACCGTTGCCGATCTGATGGCGGTGGCGGTCCCGGTCACGGTGAACAGCGAAACCTATAGCGTTGCGCTTGCCGGTCCGATGCATCGCATGGAAGGCGCGCTGAAACGCTACGCCAAGCTGCTGGCCGGACTGCGCACAACACTGGAGGGCCATGCATGAGCTGGTTGCCGCTTGACGGTATCAAGGTCGCCGATTTTTCCGCGCTGATTCCGGGGCCGTTTTCCTCGGCGATTCTGGCCGACCTCGGCGCGGATGTGATCAAGGTTGAACCGCCCAAAGGCGACTCGGCGCGCAGCCTTCTGCCTGCCGTCTTCCATGCATCCAACCGCAACAAGCGCTCGATTGCGCTCGATCTCAAGCAGGCGCAGGCGAAGCCGGTCATCGAGCGCCTGGCGAAATGGGCCGATATTGTGATCGAGTCCAACCGACCCGGCGTGAGTTCGCGACTGGGCATCGACTACGCGACTTTGTCCGCGCTCAATCCCGGGCTTATCTATTGTTCGCTCTCGGGTTACGGGCAGAACGGGCCGTGGCGCGACAAGCCCGGCCACGACATCGGATACGTGGGCGCCAGCGGCGGACTTTCCTATCCCGGATCCTGGCTGGGAAAACCCGCGCGCTCCAGCATACCGATTGCCGACATGCAGAGCGGCAGCTTCGGAACCATCGCCATCCTGGCGGCACTGCACGAACGCGGGCGCAGCGGCCGGGGTACCGAACTCGACCTCAGCCTGTACGAAGCGGGCCTGTTCTGCGCCGCGCTGCGCCACGGCATTGCGGAGCACACCGATCCGCGCGCGCACATCTGGCCGGTGAACGATTTATTCGAAACCGCAGACGGCAGCGTGCTCATCCTCGGCATCGTGGAGCAGCATTTTTGGGACAATTTCCGCAACGCGGTAAAGGAAATGGAGCCCGCGGTGATGGATACCAGATTCGACACCGATCCTAGCCGTCGCAAGCATGGCGATGAGTTGTCGCGACTGCTGAAGAAGCTGTTTCTGAAGAAGACCGCAAAGCAGTGGCACGACCTGCTCGAGCCGCTTGATGTTCCGGCCGAACTGCCGATGACGCCGACCGAAGCGAGCCGCACCGGCTATGCCGAGGCGCGGGAAGCTGTGGTCGAGTTCGGCGGTGAGCGTCACGTGCTGTTTCCGCTCTGGGCCAACGGCCGTCGCGGCGGAAAACTCCGGCGCGGCACGCCCGCGCTCAATGCAGACGGTGCAGCGGTGCTGCAGGAACTGGGCTTCGCTCAAGACGAGATCGAGCAAATTCTCGCCTCGGCCGCAGCGAAGCGCTAGTTAGTTATGGATTTCACTTATTCCGAGGAACAGCAGGCGATACGCGAGGCGATCGCGAAAATCTGCGCCCGATTCAGCGACGACTACTGGCTGGAAAAAGACCGCGCGCACGAGTTTCCGCACGAACTGCATCAGGCATTGGCGCGCGACGGCTGGCTCGGGATTGCGATGCCCGAGGAATATGGCGGGTCGGGGCTGGGCATCACCGAAGCGACGGTGATGCTGCAGACGATTACCGAGTCGGGCGCGGGGTTCTCCGGCGCTTCAGCTGTGCACATGAACATCTTCGGCCTCAATCCGGTGGTGGTATTCGGCACGGAAGAGCAGAAGCGCCGCATGCTGCCTCCGCTGATCGCCGGCAAGGAAAAGGCTTGTTTTGCGGTGACGGAGCCCAACACGGGACTGGACACGACGCGCCTGAAGACCCGCGCCGTCCGAGAAGGCGGGCGCTATATCCTGTCGGGACAGAAGGTATGGATTTCCACGGCGCAGGTGGCCGAGAAAATGCTGATCCTCGCGCGCACCACGCCGATCGAAGAGTGCCGCAAGCCGGCCGAGGGCCTGTCGCTTTTCTATACCGATCTCGACCGGCGCTACGTCGAAGTGCAGGAGATCGACAAGATGGGCCGCGCAGCGGTCGATTCGAACCAGGTGTTCATCGACGGTCTGCCGGTGCCGGTCGAGGATCGCCTGGGCGAAGAAGGCAAGGGCTTCAACTGCATCCTGCACGGCATGAACCCGGAGCGCATTCTCATTGCTTCCGAATCGGTCGGACTCGGGCGCGCGGCCCTCGCGCGCGCGACCAAATATGCGAACGAGCGGGTCGTGTTCGACCGGCCGATAGGCAAGAACCAGGGGATTCAGCATCCGCTGGCGGAGTGCTGGATGGAACTGGAGGCGGCCAATCTGATGGTATTCAAGGCCGCAGGCATGTACGACCGCGGCTTCGCTTGCGGGGCGGAGGCCAATGCGGCCAAATACCTTGCCGGTGAAGCCTGCTTCAAGACCTGCCAACAGGCCTTGATGACCCACGGCGGCATGGGCTACGCCAAGGAATACCACGTCGAGCGCTATCTGCGCGAAAGCCTGGTCGGGCGCATAGCGCCGATCTCGCCGCAACTGATCCTGTGCTTCATCGCCGAGAAGGTACTCGGTTTGCCCAGATCCTATTGAAGTGTCGAAAAGCGCGGCACGGCAATCGATGAAGATTTTTCGCGCGCCATCGGGCGCATATTGTGATCCGGCGGTTCCTGGGGATTGATTTGCCAAACATTTCGACACATACGCGCACCGCGCTGAAAGTGCTTTGCGTTTGCGTGGTGCTGAACATGATCGGACGCGGCACCGGCGACAGCTACGTGGTGTTTCTGCTGCCGCTGGAGCGCGATCTGGGCTGGACCCGCTCGCAGACGACCAGCGTGTATTCGATCTATCTTCTGGTCACCGGCCTGAGTTCGCCCATCGTGGGCATGCTGTTCGACCGCTGGGGTCCGCGCGCCCTTTATACCTGCGGCATGGCCGCGCTGGCCGGCGCTTTCCTGCTCGCGCCGCACGTGCAGACCCTGTGGCAATTTTATCTGACGGTCGGTGCGATGACAGGCATCGCGGCCGCCGCACTGGGTATGGTGCCTTCATCGAGCCTGATCAGCCGCTGGTTCCGCGAGCGCTTGTCGACTGCGATTTCGGTCGCCTTCGCCGGCCTGGGCATGGGCGCATTGTTTATCGTGCCGGGCGTCCAGTATCTGCTGCAAACGCACGACTGGCGCGAAAGCTATCAAATCATGGGCAGCGCGCTCCTCGTCCTGATACCGCTGGTTTTCTTTCTGCCGTGGAAGCGCTTCGCGCTGGGACATCCGGATCACCTTCATTTGAAGCGGAGCAGCGCTGCGCCGGAACGCGACTGGACCGTGCGCGCGGCGATGCGGACACGCGCGTTCTGGGGCCTCGTATGGATATTCTTCTTCACAGCGACGGGCATGTTCACCATCATGGTGCAGACGGTGGCCTATCTGGTCGAGCAGGGTTTTTCGCCCATCGTTGCCGCAACCGCATTCGGTTTTTCCTCCATGCTGTCCGTGGTGGGGGTGGTCAGCACGGGTGCCATTGCCGACCGCATCGGTCCACGCAATATCGTCAGCCTGACCTTCGTGGGCAGCATCACCGGCGTTTTCGTTTTGCTGCTGATGACCTGGTTCCCGGTGCAGGGCCTGCTCGCCGCTTTCGTGCTTACCTTCGGCGTCTGTCAGGGCGCACGCGGCCCTATTGTTTCGTCGATGAGCACCCGCTTGTTCGCAGGCAGTCACGTGGCCGGCATTTACGGCTTGATCTATGCCAGCAACGCGGTGGGTGCCGGACTGGGTGCGCTGATGGCCGGATTGCTGCACGATTTCACCGGTAGCTACCGGCCCAGTTTCGTGTTTTCGGTGTGCGCACTGTTCATTGCGGGTCTGCCATTTTGGCGCGTGCCGGAGTTGCGCGACTTCCGGATGCGCCCGCCCGCGCGCTAGTGCGCTAAGATTCCCGGCAAATCCAAAGGTGGAGGAGATGATGCGGAAATATCAGTTGTACATAGACGGAACATACGCCGACGCGGCGTCGGGAAAATGGTTCGACAGCTACAACCCCTACAGCGGCGAGCCCTGGGCGCAGATCGCGCAGGGCGGCGCAGAGGATGCGGACCGAGCGGTGCGCGCCGCGCATCGGGCGTTCACCGAAGGCCCCTGGCCGCAACTCAGCGCAAGCCAGCGCGGGCTGCTGCTGCACAAGCTCGGCGACCTGGTGGCGCGCGACGCGAAGAAGCTGGCCGAGGCCGAGGTTCGTGACAACGGCAAGCTGATTGCGGAAATGCAGGCGCAGCTCAACTATATCCCGCAGTGGTACTACTACTTCGGCGGCCTGGCCGACAAGATCCAGGGCACCGTGATTCCGCTCGACAAGAAAGGCTTTTTCAACTTCACCCGGCACGAGCCGCTGGGCGTGGTGGCGGCGATTTCGCCCTGGAATTCACCGCTGCTGCTCACGACTTGGAAACTCGCTCCCGCGCTGGCGGCCGGCAACACCGTGGTGATCAAGCCCAGCGAGTTCACCTCGGTTTCCACGCTGGAATTCGTGAAGCTGTTCGAGGAGGCCGGTTTTCCGCCGGGCGTGGTGAACGTGGTCACGGGATTCGGCAAGGACGTCGGCGCGCCGCTGGTAGAGCACCCGCTGGTCAAGAAGATTGCGTTCACGGGTTCGGACGCGACCGGCCGCATGATCAATGAGCTTGCCGCGAAGACATTCAAGCGCGTGAGCCTGGAACTCGGTGGAAAATCTCCAAATATCGTGTTTGCGGACGCGAATATCGACGAGGCGGTCAACGGCGCGGTGTCCGGCATATTCGCAGCCACCGGTCAGACATGCATCGCGGGCTCGCGTTTGCTGCTGCATGAGAGCATTCATGACGCATTCGTGGACAAATTGCTGAATCTGGCGAAGACGGCGCGCATGGGAGACCCGATGAACATGGACACCCAGGTCGGTCCGGTGACCACGCGGCCGCAATACGAAAAAGTGCTCGGCTACATCGATATTGCGAAACAGGAAGGCGCCAAACTTCTGCTGGGGGGCGGTGCCGCGACGCGCCCTGAATGCGGAAAAGGCTGGTTCGTCGAACCGACCGTGTTCTCCGGCGTGAACAACAGGATGCGTATCGCACAGGAGGAAGTCTTCGGTCCGGTCCTGTCGGTGATTAAATTCAAGGACGATGACGAGGCGGTGGCCATTGCCAACGACGTGCGCTTCGGCCTGGGTTCGGGTGTGTGGACCAGGGACATCGGCCGGGCGATGCGCATGTCCGAGCGCATCCAGGCCGGCACGGTATGGGTGAACACCTATCGCGCAGTCAGTTACCTGTCTCCTTTCGGCGGCTACAAGGATTCAGGACTGGGGCGCGAGAACGGCATGGATGCGGTGCGCGAATACCTGCAGACGAAGAGCGTCTGGATCAATACCGGCGCAGTCACCGGCAATCCGTTCGTGCTGCGATGAATCTGGTTCCGCGTCCCGCTGCGACCCTGGTCCTGGTGCGCGACCAGGACTCCGGCATGGAGGTTCTGATGATCCGGCGCACGCAGTCTGCCGCATTCGTCGGTGGGGCGCACGTGTTTCCCGGCGGCGCCGTGGATGCAGCCGACGCGTCGGCTGAACTTGCCGGCCACTGCGAAGGACTGGACGATATCGAAGCAAGCCGGCAACTGGAAGTGGAGCGGGGCGGACTGGCGTATTGGACCGCAGCCTTGCGCGAGTGCTTCGAGGAAGCAGGACTGCTGCTCGCGCACGACGCGGACGGCCGCTACGCCGATTTGATCGACACGCAGCAGCTGCATGTGTTCGAACAATGGCGCGAGTCGATTCGCGCCGGCCGCGCGACGCTCGCCGATCTGTGCCGCGTGCATAATTTGCGCCTCGCTGCGGGGCGCCTTGCCTATCACAGCCATTGGATTACCCAGCCCGGGCGCCCGCGCCGCTTCGATACGCGTTTCTTTGTGGCGGAGGCACCCGCGGCGCAGACGGCTTCGCACGACAACAGCGAAACCGTGGACCATATCTGGATCCGGCCCGCGGAGGCGCTGGAGCGGCACAAGCGCGGGGAAATGCAGTTGGTGTTTCCAACGATCAAGACCTTGGAGAGCATTTCCCGCTTCGGCAGCGCAGCCGCGCTGATGGAATTTGCGCGCGCACCGCGAAAGATGCCCACCATGTCGCCGCGCAGTGCCAGCAGCCGGGAAGGCACGAAATTGCTGGTGCCCGGCGATTACGCCTACGCCGAAGTCGGCAGGCTGGATCCGGAGGGCGCGGGCACGGCGTCCTGCGAAATGATTCCCGGCGCGATCGTTCGGCTGTCGGACAAAGTGAGGCGCATTACCGCGCCCAATCCCGGATACATGACCGGCCCGGGCACGAATACCTATCTCCTCGGTGCGGGTGAAGACATCGCCGTGATCGATCCCGGTCCGGCGATCGATGCGCACATCGAGGCGGTGCTCGCCGCGGCCGGAGCGCGCATACGCTGGATACTCGTGACCCATACGCATCACGACCATTCGCCGGCGGCCGCGCTGCTGCAAGCGAAAACCGGTGCGCAACTCATGGGCATGCCGCCGCCGCCGTTCGAGCGCCAGGATCAGACATTTCGCCCCGATCGCGTACTGAGCCATGGCGAGCGCATCGAACTGGCAGGCTGCACGCTTCGCGTAATCCACGCGCCGGGACATGCATCGAACCAGATTTGCTACTTTCTCGAGGAGGAGAAGCTGCTGTTCACCGGAGACCATGTGATGCAGGGATCGACCGTGGTGATCAATCCGCCCGACGGAGACATGCGCGTTTATCTCGATTCCTTGCGCCAGCTGCAGAGCGAGGACATCGCCTTTTTCGCGCCGGGGCACGGGTTTCTGATGGACAAGACACAGGAAGTGCTCGAACGCCTGCTGATCCACCGTCTTGGGCGCGAAAACAAGGTGCTGAAAGCGCTGCGCGAGGCCGGCACCGTCGCCCTCGAAGAATTGGTGCCGGCTGTCTACGATGATGTGTCCGCGCGCCTGTATCCGGTCGCCAGCCGGTCCTTGCTGGCGCATCTGATCAAGTTGAAACAGGAGAGCAGGGCAGAAGAGACGCAAGCAGGGTGGCGCGCGCTATAGCACCGGGCACCGAAACAGGTTTGATGCGGCATTCGTGGCGACGGACTCGGCAGCGGATCGTCGGCAGAACTTTCCTCCGCGAACGGGCGCATTTGATCCACATCAAGAGTGCAGCTTGTCGCGCAGATATTATTTTACCGGGGCCAATCGGCGTGCCGCACGGGCCGCTGTTTACTGAGGGGAGCAAGGGGGTATGGATAACGCGAAGACGTACAACTACACGGTAGTCAGGCAGTTTGCGCTGATGACCGTGGTGTGGGGCATCGTCGGCATGCTGGTTGGCGTGCTGATTGCCGCGCAATTGCGCTGGCCCGAGCTCAATTTTGACATTCCCTGGTTGACTTACGGGCGCTTGCGACCGCTGCATACCAATGCCGTGATCTTCGCGTTCGGCGGCTCTTCGCTGTTTGCCACCTCGTATTACGTGGTTCAGCGCACCTGCCATGCGCGGCTGTTTGCCGGCGGCCTGGCGGCTTTCACCTTCTGGGGCTGGCAGGCAATCATCGTGCTCGCGGCGGTGACGCTGCCCCTGGGCATCACCTCAGGCAAGGAATATGCCGAGCTCGAATGGCCGATCGACATTCTGATCACTCTGGTGTGGGTCTCCTATGCAATCGTGTTCTTCGGAACCATCGCCAAGCGCAAGACGCCGCATATTTACGTGGCGAATTGGTTTTTCGGCGCGTTTATTCTCACCGTGGCGATACTGCATCTGGTCAATAGCGCCGCAGTGCCGGTCTCCTTCTGGAAGTCCTATTCGGCCTATGCGGGCGTGCAGGACGCGATGGTGCAGTGGTGGTACGGGCACAATGCGGTGGGCTTTTTCCTCACCGCCGGTTTTCTCGGCATGATGTATTACTTCATTCCCAAGCAGGCGGGGCGTCCGGTGTATTCCTACCGTCTGTCCGTCGTGCATTTCTGGGCGCTGATTTTTACGTATATGTGGGCCGGACCGCATCACCTGCATTACACGGCGTTGCCGGACTGGGCGCAATCCCTGGGCATGGTGTTTTCCCTTATCCTGCTCGCGCCTTCGTGGGGCGGCATGATCAACGGCATGATGACCTTGTCGGGAGCCTGGCACAAACTGCGCTCGGATCCAATCCTCAAATTCCTGATCGTGTCCCTGTCCTTTTACGGCATGTCCACCTTCGAGGGGCCGATGATGTCGATCAAGACCGTCAACGCGCTGTCGCACTACACGGACTGGACCATCGGGCACGTGCACTCGGGCGCCCTGGGCTGGGTGGGGCTGGTGGCCATGGGCTCGATCTATTACCTGATTCCTCGCCTGTGGGGACGCGCCACCATGTACAGCGTACCGCTGATCAATATGCATTTCTGGATGGCCACGATAGGCATCGTGCTGTATATCGCCGCCATGTGGATTGCCGGGGTGATGCAGGGTCTGCTGTGGAGGGCTGTCAGCGACGACGGCACGCTCACCTATACCTTCGTCGAGGTCGTGAAATACACCTATCCGTTCTACACCATACGGCTGCTAGGCGGCCTGCTGTATCTCGCGGGCATGTTTGTCATGGCCTACAACGTATGGAAAACGGTCGCGGGACAGCAGGCGGTGAATGCCCCCATCCCGGCAGTTGCCGCAGCGCACGCCTGAGCGGAGAGAGAAGCCATGAACTTCAGTCACGAAATGATCGAAAAGAACAGCGCCCTGATGATTGTCCTGATCATACTGGTGGTGGCGGTAGGCGGCTTGGTGGAAATCGTGCCGCTGTATTTCCAGAAATCGACGACTACGCCGGTGGCCGGATTGAAACCCTACACGCCGGTTCAATTGCTTGGACGCGACATCTACGTACGCGAAGGCTGCTACAACTGCCATTCGCAGATGATCCGGCCGTTTCGCGCGGAAACCGAGCGCTACGGCCACTATTCGGTGGCCGGCGAATTCGTCTACGACCATCCGTTCCAGTGGGGGAGCAAACGCACCGGGCCGGACCTGCAGCGCGTCGGCGGCAAGTACAGCGACGACTGGCACCGGACCCACCTGAACAATCCGCGCGATCTGGTGCCGGAGTCGAACATGCCCGGCTATCCGTGGTTGGCGAAAACCGCTGCGCGCAGCGATGACATCGAGACCAAGATGCGCGCGCTGCGCAGCGTGGGCGTGCCCTACAGCGATGCGGATATCTCCGGCGCGGCCAAGCAGCTCGCGGGCAAGACCGAGCAGGATGCGCTGGTCGCCTATCTGCAGGTGTTGGGCACCGCGCTCAAGGGGGTGAAATAGCCATGGACATCAATACAATGCGCTCGATCGTTACCGTGGTCGCATTTGTGGCATTCATAGGCATCGTTCTGTGGGCGTACAGCGACCGCAGCAAGGCGGCCTTCGAGCAGGCCGCGCTGCTGCCGTTTGACGAAGACGACGACGTGATCGGACACGGAGAGCGGAAATGAGCGATTTCACCGGCGGTTTCTGGAGCCTCTATATCAGCATCATTACGATCGCGAGCATCATCGCGTGCGGCGTGCTGCTGCAGGCGCTGAGTACGCGCAAAGTATCGGGCTCCGATGGCGAGACGACGGGGCACGCCTGGGATGAGGACCTGGTCGAATTGAACAATCCGCTGCCGCGCTGGTGGATCTGGCTGTTCTACATCACCATTGTCTTCAGCTTGGTTTATCTCGTGCTCTATCCCGGATTGGGCACCTTCGGCGGCACCTACCAATGGACTTCGAAAAAACAGTACGAGGACGAAGTGGCGCAAGCGAGCAAGTTGACGGGGCCGATATTCGAGAAATACGCGAAGACCGAACTGAAGCAACTCGCGGCGGATCCTGCGGCGATGGCGCTGGGACAGAAGCTGTTCCTGAACAATTGCGCGCAATGCCACTCCTCGGATGCGCGCGGCGGCAAGGGCTATCCCAATCTGACGGACGCGGAATGGCTCTATGGCGGTGATCCGGAAACGATCAAGACGACCATCGCCAAAGGGCGCAACGGCGTGATGCCGCCGTGGGGGGCCGTGCTCGGGGACGACGGCGTCAAGGACGTGGCGCATTACGTGATGTCGCTGAACGGCAATACATTTGACTCGCTGCGTGCGGCGCGGGGCAAGGAAAAGTTCATGACGACCTGCGTAGCGTGTCATGGCGCCGACGGCAAGGGTAATCCGGCCATCGGTTCGGCCAATCTGACCAAAACAACCTTGCTGTTCGGGGCGGACGAACCGACCTTGATGGAAACGATCTCCAAGGGGCGCAACGTCGCGATGCCGGCGCAGTTGGACCTCCTCGGCGAAGCGCGGGTGCACATACTCGCAGCTTACGTGTGGGGTTTGTCGAATAATCCAGGCGCAACGGCTCCGGCCAAAAACGGAGCCAAATGAGCGCCGAGCAGTCACAGACAAGTCGCGCTGCGCGGGACTCGCTATTCCTGCGCTGATCACACGACGATCAGGGTGGGCGCGGGTGCCGGGCTGCTTGCAGTTATCTGAGGCCGGGCAGCAGTGAGCGACAATCTTGAAACAGCGGGACAGGCCAGGTCCGAAGCGACCGTCGATCAACCCCTGTATGAAGTCCGCAAGGAAATCTACTCGCGCGCAGTGAGCGGATGGTTCGCGCGCTGGCGCTGGGGCTTGGTGTTTTTCACGCAACTGGTGTATTACGGCAGCCCGTGGATGGTCTGGAACGGCCGCCAGGCTGTGCTGTTCGATCTGGTTGCGCGCAAGTTCTATATCTTCGGCATCGTCTTCTGGCCGCAGGATTTCATCTACCTCACCGGGTTCCTGGTGATATCCGCGCTTTCACTGTTCCTGTTTACCGCGGTTGCGGGGCGGCTGTGGTGCGGTTATGCCTGTCCGCAGACCGTTTATACCGAAATATTCATGTGGATCGAACGAAAGGTCGAAGGCGACCGCGTGGCGCGCATGCGACTCGACCAGCAGCCGATGTCGGTACGAAAATTCGCGCTAAAAGCCTGCAAGCACGGGCTCGGGATTGCATTGTCGCTGTGGACCGGATTCACCTTCGTCGGCTATTTCACCCCGATTCATGAACTCGCCGCCGCCGTCGGCGGTCTCGTCTCGCAGGCGACCCCGGGCGCGCCTACGCTGGGCGCGTGGGAAATATTCTGGGTCCTGTTTTACGGCTTTGCCACCTATGGCAATGCTGGCTGGATGCGCGAACAGGTGTGCAAGTACATGTGTCCTTACGCGCGTTTCCAGAGCGCCATGTTCGATCCGGATACGCTGATCATCACCTACGATCGCGAACGCGGCGAGCCGCGCGGACCGCGCGCACGCAATACCGACCCAAAGCTGGCTGGGCTCGGGCACTGCGTCGATTGCGATGTCTGTTACCAGGTTTGTCCCACGGGGATCGATATCCGCCAGGGCCTGCAATACGAGTGCATCGGTTGCGCGGCATGCATAGACGGCTGCAACAAGGTGATGGCGAGGATGGGCTACCCCAAGGGCCTGATCCGCTATACGACCGAAAATGCGCTGACGCAGAAGCTTACGCCGCGGCAGATCCTGGCGCGCGCCCTGCGTCCGCGGGTACTCGTATACACTGCGGTCTTGTGGGCGGTGATCATCGCGATCGGCGTTACCCTGTATGCACGCGTGCCCCTGAAGGTCGATGTAATCCGGGACCGCGCTAGCCTTTCGCGCGAAGTCGACGGTCGCTGGATCGAAAATATCTACCAGCTGCAGATCATGAATACTCAGGAGGTGCCGCACCGCTTTAGCATTCGTGCGACAGGGCTCGATTCGCTGCAGGTCGAGGATGCCGCACCCGTGGAGATCGGCGGCGCGGCCACGCGCATGGTGCCGGTGCGGCTGCGCATCGAAAAGGGCAGGTCGCCGGTCGGTTCGCATCAAATCGAGTTCGACGTCGTAGCCGACGACAACCCGGCCATATTCGCGCGCGAGCGTTCGATATTTCTGGTGAGATGAGCAGCCAATGAGCGCAAACGACACAGACGGACATGCGTGGTACCGCGAGCCATGGCCCTGGATACTGATGTCCGGACCTGCGATCGTCGTCGTTGCGGGTCTCGTGACTGCCTGGCTCGCCGTACGCAGTGACGACGGGCTGGTACTCGATGACTATTACAAACAGGGCCTGGCGATCAATCAAACGCTCAGCCGCGGCGACACGGCGGCGCGACTGGGCTTGAAAGCCGAATTACAATTAATCGACGGCCGCTTGCTGGTGCTGCTGAACGGCGCGGGACCCGGTGAACTGAGTTTGCGGATCGCGCACCCGACCCGAGCCGGCATGGATCAGCGCGTCACGCTTGCCATGGTCCGGCCCGGCGTCTACGAAGGACGATTGCAGCCGCTCAGGGCCGGACGCTGGCGCGTGGTGCTAGAACAAAAGGATTGGCGCCTGGCGGGAGACTGGACCTTGCCGGCCGAAGGCATATTGACGCTAGAGGGGCACCTGGGGTCGTCTGGAAACACGGGATTTTCAAAACAGCCAACGGGGGGGAAGCCATGATGCAGAGACTGATGTGGATCCTGTGGCCGGCGTTTCTGGTTGCGGGCATTGCGGAGGGCATAACATTCAGCTTGTTCGATCCGCAGACCATGCACTTTTTCGGTGAACCGGTCGAACTGGGACGGACGGCAGTCTATTCGATCGGTTTTTTCCTGTTCTGGGCATTTGCCGCCGCATCGAGCGCGCTAACCTGTTTCCTGCAGCGATCGCCGTTTGAAGTGAATCGCTGCCCGCTTCCGGAAACGGACCGGCCGGCGGACTGCCCTAAGCGCGGTCTGCCTGGCGGATGCGGCTGACAGTCTCTTTAAAGGAGGGCATATGTTCAAGAACATACTGATTCCAACGGATGGTTCCAAGTTGTCGGCGAAAGCGATCAAGTCCGGTTTGGCTTACGCGAAGAGCATCAAGGCACAGGTCACCGGCTGCTATGTGCTCGGGCCGTTCCAGCCCTATTATTTCGGTGATTACATTCCGCCGGATATGCCCACGCCCAAGGAATTCGAGCGCCATGCGCGCGAATCCGGTGAAAAACATCTGGCGAAGATGGAGGCGCTGGCCCGTGCCGCGGGGGTCAAGTACAGCGGTCAGGTGGTGAAAGCCGACACGCCTTACGCCGGCATAATCAGCGCCGCGAAGAAAGGACGTTGCGACCTGATCTTCATGGCGTCACACGGCCGTCGCGGCTTGTCGGGTTTGTTGCTGGGCAGCGAAACCAATAAGGTTCTGACCCACAGCAAGATACCGGTGTTGGTGTACCGCTAGAGAAACTGCTTCGGCAGGAGGAGAAACCTGCTCCGCGTCATCGCCGGAATCGAGAATCCAGTAGGGGACGCTCGCGCGCCCCCAAGTCGCTGCTAGGCCGGATCCCTGCCAAGCACGCTCTTCAGGCCCTCGCTGTCCAGGATGCGGATGTTTTTTTGCTGCACGCCGATCAATCCGTCCTCCTGGAACTTTGAAAACGTTCGGCTGACCGTCTCCAGTTTCAAGCCGAGGAAACTGCCGATTTCTTCGCGCGTCATGCGCAGATTGAATTCCGAGGCGGAATAGCCGCGAGACGTGAATCGTTGCGCCAAATTAAGCAAAAATGCGGCCAGTCGCTCCTCTGCGCGCATGCTGCCCAACAACAGCATCACGCCGTGCTCGCGCACGATTTCCCGGCTCATCACCTTGTGAAAATGCTGCTGCAGCACGTAAACTTCACGCGACAACTCCTCCAGGCGGCCGTAGGGGATGACGCATACTTCGCTGTCTTCCAGGGCAACCGCATTGCAGGAGTGCTGGTCGGAGCCGATCCCGTCCATGCCGAGCATGTCGCCGGCCATGTGAAACCCGGTGACCTGGTCGCGCCCGTCTTCCATGACCAGGGTGGTCTTGAAAAATCCGCTGCGCACTGCATAGAGAGACCCGAATTTTTCTTCAGAACGGTATACACTGTCGCCGCGTTTGACCCGTTTGCGCGTATAGACCATTTGGTCCAGTTTGTCGATTTCGTCCTGGCTGAGGCCGATCGGAAGGCACATTTCGCGCAAACTGCAACTCGAACATGCGCTTTTCAGTGCGTGTATGTCGATAACCCTGGCAAGCTTGGGCGCGCTCATTTCATCCGTTCGCAGAGGAGAATAGGTTTGATCCACATCAACATTTCCATTTCGAAAATGGGCAGACTTGCTCGATGAATGTGACAGCCTTGCGCATAAATCCGTCCCAAGACAACCTCCAGGTTGATGCTGGGCTACTTCGTAAATTCAATGTCAGCGGTCCGCGCTATACCTCGTATCCGACCGCGGATCGCTTTGTCGAGGCTTTTGACGAGGCTGCTTATCGCAGCTGGCTCGCAAAGCGCAATGTCGGCGGTATGGCTCGATCGCTCGCATTATACGTGCACTTGCCGTTTTGTGACACCATTTGCTATTACTGCGGCTGCAACAAGATCGTCACAAAGGACCACGGGCGTTCCTCTAAGTACTTGAAATACTTGGGCAAGGAAATCCGCATGCAGAGCGCCGAACTGGACGGCAGGCGGCGCGTGACGCAGATGCACTGGGGAGGCGGTACGCCCACCTTCCTCAGCGAGGCGGAACTCAGCGAGCTGATGCAGATGATACGCGAGAGTTTCGAGCTCGATCCGCACGGCGAATATTCAATTGAAGTCGATCCGCGCAAGGTCGGTGAGCAGAAAGTCGCGCTGCTGGGCGAGTTGGGCATGAACCGCATCAGCGTAGGCGTGCAGGACTTCAACCCGGAAGTCCAGCGCGCGGTGAACCGCATCCAGAGCGTCGAGGAAACCGTAGAAGTCATCGATGCCGCGCGCAAGCACGGCTTCAAATCGGTCAATATCGACCTGATATACGGCCTGCCCAAACAGACCATGGCCGGCTTTGCCGACACGCTGACTCAGGTAATCGCGTGCTCACCGGATCGCATTGCGCTGTACAACTATGCGCACCTGCCAGCGGTGTTCAAGCCGCAGCGTCGCATTCTAGATGCCGACATGCCGCAGCCCGAGGTGAAGCTTCAGCTCATGATCAGCGCGATCGAGACGCTGCTGGCCGCAGGCTACGTCTACATCGGCATGGACCATTTCTCCAAGCCGGACGATGATCTTGCCGTGGCACAACGGCAGGGACGGCTTTACCGGAATTTCCAGGGCTACTCGACCTATGGCGATTGCGATCTGATCGGCCTCGGTGTCTCGTCGATCGGGAAAATCGGTCCGACCTACAGCCAGAACGTGCGCACTCTCGAGGAATACTACGACAGGCTGGACAACGAGATGCTGCCCGTGATGCGCGGCATTGAAGTCACCGCCGACGACCTGGCGCGACGCGCGGTGATTCAGGCGCTGTCCTGCCACTTCGAGCTGTCGATGGAGGCAATCGGGATTGCGCACCTGATCGAATTCAAGACTTATTTTGCGCCCGAACTCGCGGAGTTGCGCGAGTATGCCAAGGATGGCCTGGTGGAACTGGATGGCGACTGGATCGTGGTGACACCCAGAGGGCGTCTGCTGGTGCGCATCCTGTGCATGGTATTCGACAAGTACCTGCGCCAGGCGAGCAGGCGTGCGAGTTACTCCAAGGTAATCTAGATCGTGGAGGCGGGACTTGCTGCCGCCTTCGTCATCGGACTTCTGGGCGGAGTACATTGCGTGGGCATGTGCGGCGGAATCGTCGGCGCGCTGACCGTACAAACGCCGCGCGGGCAGCGCGCATGGAACCTGCATCTCTCCTATAGCGCGGGGCGTATCGCGAGCTATGCAGCCGCCGGTGCAGTAATGGGCATGATCGGCGGCGCGGGACTCCTGTTCAACCAGGTCCTTCCGGTGCAGATGTTTCTCTATGTGCTCGCAAATCTGGTTTTGATCAGTCTGGGCCTCTATTTGGCCGGTCTTGGCAATCAACTGACCCGCTTGGAAGCGCTGGGCGCCTCGCTGTGGCGTCGGGTCCAGCCATACAGCGTCAGATTCCTGCCGGCCGATACAGTGGGAAAGGCCTTCCTGCTCGGTACCTTATGGGGTTGGCTGCCCTGTGGCCTGGTGTACAGCGTGCTTGCAACCGCCTTGCTCAGCGGTAGCGCAGCGGGCGGTGCCGCCGTGATGGCTGCCTTCGGTCTGGGAACGCTGCCCAACCTTCTGCTCGCGGGGATCGCATTCAAGCGACTGCGCGACCTGACCGCCAATCGGCGCTTCAGGTTGGCCGCCGGCGCACTGGTGGCCGCATTTGGCTTCGCCGGTCTCGCCAGGATGGCACATATGGGCGAACACATCCGGCAAGGTCTGCAATCCATCATCTGACCGCGGGCTCATCATCAACGAGGAGAACAAAGTGACCAGAATTCTAATCGCGGTCGATGGGTCGTCGCATTCGACCAAAGTGGCGCAAGCGGCGATTCGGCAAGCATCGGCCTATAAGCGGCCGCTAGAACTGCACCTCGTCTATGTGCATCTTCCAATTCCGACTCTGGGCGGCATGATCAAGCCAGTCGGTCACGAGGCGCTGCGGCGTTACTACCGCGAGGAGGGCGAGGATGCGCTTAGCCGAGCAAAAAAACTGATTGATCGCGCCAAGTTTGCGTGTACCGCACATATCCTGGTCGGGCCGATCGCGAAAAGTCTCGCCAAAACGGCAAAAACGCTGAAATGCGACATGATCATCATGGGCACCCACGGCATCGGTGCGATGTCGGGGATGCTGCTGGGTTCCGTCGCGGCCAAGACTGTTCACCTCGCCCCTTGCCCGGTGCTCCTGATCCGGGATTGAATTCGCACGAACATGCATGCTCCATTAGTCAGCAATGCGCACCGGCTTTCCCGCGATGGAAGTCGATCGTTCGCCCGCGTATAATGACTCATCCACCTATGATTCACCCACCTCCAGACCAAGAAAGTATCCCGACAATGAAATCCGCTATTGCAATGCTCGCATTTGCCGTTTTTTCCGTTTCTGCCGCAGCCCAGTCGCTTCCTGCCGGGCATCCTAGCTTGGGGACCAAGAATGCTGGACAGAACGTGTCCGAGGCACAGCTGCCGCAAAAAGGCAAGGTTATCAGCACGCTCGATGCAAAACCCTACATCTACGTCGAGGTGTCGCAAAACAAGAAAACCGTATGGCTGGCCGCAACTGCCGTCCCGATGAAAAAAGGCGATGTCATCCGGTATGACAACGGACAGGTTATGACCAATTGGCACAGCAAATCTCTGAACCGCACATTTCCGAGCGTGCTGTTCGTCAATCGCGTGGTCGTCACCAAGGAAAAGGAATAGGCATACGGGGAAAGGCGGCGGTTACGCCCAGCCCTTGAAGCAGGTGATTCCATGACGGCGGACAACGCCTCACAGGTTTGGCAATCCCGCTTGGTCAAGCACGGGCTCGATGAAGTCCAGCGGCTGGCTTCAAAGCGGCCGCTGCAGCCGCGCGCCCGGCGATTCATCTTTCTGCGTCACGGGGAAACCGAGGGCAATGCGCGGCGGGTTTACCAGCCGCCGGAGATTCCTCTGAACGAAACGGGGCTGGAGCAGGCCCGGCGCGCGGCCGAATACCTGCGCGAGCACCCCGTTGGTCGTATCCTCGCAAGCGACATGCATCGCGCATGGCAGACGGCCCAGGCAGCGGCGGCTATCGTCGGGGCACCGGTGATTGCGGAACCTCGCCTGCGAGAGCGATGGTTCGGCGATCTGGTAGGAACACCTTCGCATGATCTCGATTGGCGGCACGAGCCGCCAAACGGCGAAACTTTACGCGAATTCGTCGAGCGCACCCAGGCCGGGCTCAACGATGCGCTGGACACGGATGCCTCCACCTTGCTGGTCGCGCACGGCGGTTCGCTCTACGTGCTGGTGTACAGTTTGGGCGCGGAACTGCTGGAACGTCACATCGCCAATGCGACCCCTTTGCTGTTCGAATTCCAAGCGCAGATCAGCCAGTGGCGCATCAGCAATATCGCGCCGGAACACGTCACCGCGGAATATCGCACCACGGCGGATTGAGCGTCGCCTGTTGCGCTCCGGACCAGGAGTCGCCCGAAAACGACCGGACGCGACCGACTGCTGCAGCTAGTCGCGGACCGGAGGCGTGCGCTTTTGATCCAGGTAAAGCGCCTCGACCTTTGCGCGTGCCCAGGGCGTTCGCCTGAGAAACCGCAAGCTGGATGTCAGGCTGGGATCGTGGGTGAAGCAACGGATGCTCACGCGCCGGCCCATTTCCTCCCATCCCAGGGTCTCGACCAGCTCGGACAACAGCTTTTCCAGCGTGATTCCGTGCAGCGGATTATTGATTTGCGGGGTAGCCATGGGGTTGATAGCCGTTTTCACGAGCCCGAAATATATCAGCATAATTGTCTCTGAGGACGATGGGGCCGCTGCGCCCGACGCTGGGATGATTCCTTGCATGCCCGCTGGAATTCAAGTTGCAGTCGTCACGGAATATAATGGGCCCACGCCGTCTGCATGGTATGCAGGCTGGCATTCGTGAAAGAACTTGGTTTCAGAAAGCGTCCGTCAAGAAGGAGAGAACCATGTCTAGTGTTGGCTACCACGAACCGGTTGAAGAGCTGTCGGATCAAACCCGCGATATGCACAGAGCGATCGTATCCTTGATGGAGGAGCTCGAAGCCGTCGATTGGTACAACCAGCGCGCCGACGCGTGCAAGGACGAGGACCTGAAGGGGATCCTGGCGCACAATCGCGACGAGGAAAAAGAGCACGCCGCCATGGTGCTGGAATGGATCCGGCGCAAGGATCCGGCGTTCTCAAAGGAACTAAAGGACTATTTGTTCACTGACAAGCCCATTGCGCATAAATGAAGCATGACTTGCGACGCGACGGCCGCTGCAGCATCGATGAAGCGCCGGCAGGGTGGGGGACGGAGATGAGGCGTTGCGCAGGACGTGAATCGAGGTAGGTTTCGATCTGGGCACGGATCGGCCGACTACCCGCGAAGCATCGAATACTGGTGGGCGATACTGGGTTCGAACCAGTGACCCCTGCCGTGTGAAGGCAGTGCTCTACCACTGAGCTAACCGCCCGACCGAGTGCGGATTTAATCACATACGCATGTCCCGGGTCAATTCGCAAGCGGGCAATTCCAGTAAAATGCAGGCTTTCCGCAGCCCTCTTCCATGATTCGTACCCGATTCGCCCCCAGCCCCACCGGTTATCTGCACGTAGGCGGCGCGCGCACTGCGCTTTTCTCGTGGGCCTACGCGCGCAAGCACGGCGGCAAATTCGTGCTGCGCATCGAGGATACCGATCTGGAGCGTTCGACCGAGACCTCGGTAAACGCGATCATCGATGGCATGAAGTGGCTGGGACTGGATTGGGATGAAGGTCCGTTTCGGCAGATGGAGCGCCTCGCGCGCTATCGCGAAGTGGCTGATCAGTTGCTCTCGATCGACAAGGCTTACTGGTGCTATGCCAGCAAGGATGAACTCGAACAGATGCGTGAGCGGCAGCGTGCACACGGCGTCAAACCCCGCTACGACGGACGCTGGCGGCCGGAGAATGCGAAATCTGCCGGATTGACGCCTCCGGCAGGCGTCAATCCGGTGCTGCGTTTTCGCAATCCGGACGAGGGTGCGGTGACCTTCATCGATCTGGTGAAAGGCCCGATCACCGTCGCCAACAGCGAGATCGACGATCTGGTGATCCTTCGAGCCGACGGCGTACCAACCTACAATTTCGGCGTCGTGGTGGACGATCTGGACATGAACATCACACATGTCATCCGCGGCGATGATCACGTCAATAACACACCGCGCCAGGTGAACATATTTCAGGCACTGGGCGCGCCGCTACCGCAATTCGCACATGCGCCCATGATCCTCGGCGCCGATGGTGAACGTCTCTCCAAGCGCCACGGCGCGGTGTCGGTCATGCAATACCCGGAGGACGGCTTTTTGCCCGAGGCCCTGTTCAACTACCTCGCGCGCCTGGGATGGAGCCATGGCGACGCCGAAAAGTTCACGCGCGAACAGTTTGTCGAATGGTTCGATCTCGCGCATGTAAGCAAATCAACGGCGCAGTTCGACGGCGCCAAGCTCGCATGGCTCAACCACCAGTACATCAAGGAAGCGGACGACGCGCGCCTGGCGGAGCTGCTGGCGCCGCGCATCGAGCGAGACGGCGGCAAACTGATTGACGGTCCCGCGCTGGTGGAAATTGTCAAATTGCTCAAGGATCGCGCCAATACCATGGAGAACCTGGCAGAGGCGGCGATGATTTTCTACAAGCGGATCGAACCGAGCAAGGCGCTGGTCGCAGAACATCTCACGCCTGATGTGTTGCCGGCGGTGCGCGAACTCGCAGCCAGCCTGGAGCGCGTTGAATGGCAGCGTCCGAAATTGAACGAGGCGGTCAAGGCGGTGGTCGGAAAATTCGGCGTCAAAATGCCCAAAATCGCCATGCCGCTGCGGGTGATGCTGCTGGGCCAGACGCAAACGCCGTCTATCGATGCAGTCCTGGAATTGCTGGGGCGCGATGTCGTTCTGGCGCGGATGCAGCCCTATCTGGTGGAAAGCTGATCGCCTTTACAGGCAGCGACGCAAACCGGTATAATTCGCGCCTTTCGTGGGGGTATAGCTCAGCTGGGAGAGCGCTTGCATGGCATGCAAGAGGTCAGCGGTTCGATCCCGCTTACCTCCACCACAAAGACCGGTCTTATCTGGTTATCACCAAGCCCTTTAGTCCCCATCGTCTAGAGGCCTAGGACATCACCCTTTCACGGTGAGTACGGGGGTTCGAATCCCCCTGGGGACGCCATCCAAACCCCGGTTGGCACTTGGATTCTGTAATGAATTGCGGCACTTAGGTCGGAAGGGTTGAGCTTTATTTTGTCGATAAACCCGACGAGCATATCCTTCATCCTCTCTGGATCAGGCCGCTCGCCGTCAGGCCCTTCTATGGTATCTGCAAGCCCCGCCAACATCTTGACGGCCTCTGGCTCGGTCATCGCAGCCCAAGCATTGCGCTCCGCGCTCGCCTGCTCAAGCACCGCCAGCGCACTCTCGATCTCCGCCCGCTGCTTTTCCAATTCCGCAATCTTGTCGTAGAAAACACGAGGCGATGCCGCCTCGACTGCCATTTCTGCGTAGCGATTCATTTTCTTATCAATCGCCGCAAGTCGTGACCGTGACTTTTCCAGCGCGGTCTCAGTCGAATTTTTCCCCGCGCACCTGTGCGCCTCATCTGAGAGTCCCTTCGCAAACTCTTTCGAGCGTAGGTCGCGCACCACTTGAGTTATAACTCGGCTGTCCAGTTTTTCCGCGATCACCCGCCGGCCCTTGCCGGGCGCACGATAGAACGTGCCGTTGCCCTCTCCGTCACGGTCGCCTTGCCATTTATTTCCGAGAGGATCAACGAGTAGCCCGGACAGGAGGTAGCTATACGAAGCGGCTCGCTGGCCGATATGTGGATTGATTGCCAATCGAGCGAGAATTGCTTCTGCCTCTGCTTCGGTGATCAGCGCCGGATGAGTGTCGCGCTGCATTTGCCATTCCTCGCGCGGTCTACGTTTCACCCCGCCAGCGTACTTGCCGCCGACTCTCTCGTTGTGAACATTCCAAACCGTGTGCCCGGCATAGGTCAGCGCGTTCCATTCCAGGCAGACCAGCGTCGAGCCCGTAACGTCAAGACCAATGCGCCGCGCAAGTTCCGTTCGTGGTATCTGCGCCGCACGGCCTTTCAGGTACTTGGCAACCAGCGCCGATTTTGATTTATCCAGCATCAATCTGGATTTCGTCACCGCCTCACCTTCACGAATGGCGCCGGTGTCGATTATGTCGAGCTGATAGCCGTAGGGCGCGCGCCCGCCAGCACGAAACCCGCGTCGTACGTTTTCGGCCATGCCTGCGAGCCCTTTTTCTTTTGACACGAATGAGTGCATTTCATCGACGGCGTGCAAGATGGCGGGCATGATGATCCCGGCGATGCCGTCGAGGTCTGGCGTCATTACAAAAAACGCTTCAACGCCTTGCTTCTTGCACTCGTGCCGAAAGACGTGCGCGATGTACTGATTTCGCGCCAGGCGCGAAGTGTCGTACATCAAAATGAATTGCCAGGTGCGGCGCGAATTCTTGAGCTGGCTGAGCAGGTCTTGGAAGCCGGGGCGGTTTTCGTTTTTGCCGGATACAACAACGTCTGAAAATTCACCGACGATCTGTAGCTCCTTCGTTTTTGCGAGGGTCTGCAGCTCCCGGCGCTGCGCGTCGATTGACACGTCGCTCCGATCCTTTGACGATCTTAAGTACAGAACGGCGTTGTTCGATGCCATGAATCAAGGGCTCCAATGCGAGGTACGCTAAGCGCACCATTTCGTCGGTCAACTTGGGCACGTTGACCGATGGCAGCATGGTGATTTCATCAGCGCCTTTTTCCGCGCAGCCCGTGCGAACCATTTTTGCCTTGCTCATAGAGTGTATTCACTAAAACAGCGTGTTTCAAGTGGTGGTTGCGCTAATTTTCCGCATGCCTGTGTGCGGCATTCACGCCAAAATTTAGCCTTGGCCTCAACGTGCCGATGTACCAGCATTCGGCCCAATCCAGCTCAAACGCATCGACGAACATGAACGAGATCAAGTGATCGGCGGTCACCTGGCCCGAACGTGCGCGTCGAACCGCCTCCAATAGCTCGGTCATTTTTCGGCCTTCGCTTTCCGCACCCGCACCTTGCGCGGCGGCTTGTTGATCGCTGCGAACACGGCGGGCAGGTCGATCACATCGACGATCTGCTGAAAACGCAGGATCGGCGTCGGCGGCTCTGCAATAACAAGCGCGTCGTCCGCAATTAGTTCCTCGACGGTGACGCGCCAGCTCATTTCCCGGACTTCCTCGTTGCCGCGCTCAGTTCATCCAGGCGCTTCTTGTACGCTTTGGTCAGGCGCTCGTCCTGCTTGATCTCGTCGGATTGAGCGTCGACGTAAAGCGCCATCTTTTCTCCGTCGGTGTACTTCTCAAGGTCGGCGATCACATCGATCACGGTGGTTGCCGGCTGCCCGGCGCCTGGATCGCCTGCCGCATCCTTGTCCTTTCCTGCGTCCGCAGCCGCGCCGGGATCTGCTCCCTTACCACCATCGGAACCTTCGTTGTCGTCCGGCACCGGAGTCCACGTCCCGGCGATCGCATCGTCGAGGTTGATATTCTGCGCGCCGATTTCGGCTGCGTCGGAGAGTGCCATTGCGGTCGCGAGCTCGGGCGAGCAGGGCATATATTTGAGCACCTGGAGCAGCACGACTTTGCGGCCATACATTTCAAAATTGGCGAAGCTGTAGTGATCCTCGCCGACCTTGTTGTACCGGTCGCGGTGTTTCTTGACCTTCGAAACAGGCCACACTTCAACGACCGGCCACTCGCTGCCCTTGGCCCGGCCGACTGCGTAAAAGTGCGTGATCCGCGCTTGGTCGTCCTCACCCTGCGGAATGTGACGCACGAACGGGGAGTCGCCGAGCTGATAGTCGAAATGATCGGCGTCGAATACGGCGCCGGTCCAGGCTGAGCCCTGGCCGCTGCGGTTCATCAAGTCCACCAGTCCCTTCCAGCCGGGAACGAACTGACACTCCATGACGGTTCTCCAGCCCTGCGCCGTTTTGGTCTTTTTCCCATAGGGAATGAGGAACGAGCGGCCGAGTGTGTCTGGCTCGAGCCCGAGCTGTGAGGCCTGGATCACCGCCGCGAACACGCTGCGCGGATCACACTGTCCGAGCTTGGGCGTGCGCCGGAATGCAGTGAGCGCGATGCGCGACATACGATCGGCGTTCAGGTGCTTAGGCAGTGCGCGCTTGATTTCGGGCAGCCAGGCGGTGAGCATCGCGGGGAAGTCTTTCGGCTGTGCTGCGGGGGTTCCGGTGGCGATGGATTTCAGATCTGCCGTGGACATGGCTCTATTTCTCCTTGGTTGATTTCTTCGGCCAGGCAAATGCCCGGTACTCGTCCTGCGTTGCAAGCTCAATGCGTACGCGTTCTTGACCTTTGGCCTGCGCGTCGAACTGGTATCTCTGCTGACTTTTCAGGAACAGCGGGGCATCCCACGCGAAATGATGTGTAATGACGACTCTTCCCGCGTTGTCAGTTCGCCTTAAATAAACGTCGCTCATCATTTCGCCTTTTTCACTCGAAAAGTTCTGTAGTGGTGCTCAACCGTGAAGGCCGAAACAATCTCGGGCTTTTCGCGGATGAGCCGCTTTTGATCCAGGTACGTCCCGCGCTGCCGGTTCCAGCTTCCCGCCTCGCGTCCGTCGTACATCAGCAGGGCGTCTTCTTTACTCGGGATATTGGGTTTATCGGGATCGATCAGCGGGAGGCCCCAATTGACCGCCACGCAGCGCGCGACGCGCCATTCGAGTTCGGCCATGTCCTGCTCGTTTTGCTTTGCTCGGCCACGCAGCACAACCATGTCCAACAGTGCCGAGTGCGCTTCTTCGCTCAGCTCGACCGGCCTGCCGCTGAACTTCGAATACATACGCTTGATGTCCTCGACGCTGACCGCTTCGGGCGGGATGCGCTTCAAGACGTTTTCCGTCCAGAACTTCACTGCCTTGGCGCGCATCGCCGCGATCGTTTCGTCGTCGCGCATGATCGGGAAGCAAAGCAGGATGTCGAGGCCGAATAGCGCGGCGACCAGGGCCGCCGGCGTGCGCGTGACGCCGAGGCCGTGCATCACCTGGGCGGCGTAGTGGATCGGCACTTCTTCTGAGCCCTGCTCGCCCCATTCGGACGCCTTGAACGGGTGCACGGTTTTGATCTCGCCGTTCACCAGCGTCCCGTCGTCAATGCTTGCAAAATCGGGCCGATCAGGAAAGGCCGCGCGCACCGAAGACGACATCAGAAACTCGAAGTCGATTTCGGCTGCGAGGAACGGGAACTCGGGATCGACGTATCGATTTGGATCCGCGTCCATCGACAACCGCGTCACCTGGATACCGTATTCGTCGGCCAGCATTTCCGCGATCACCGGCTCCTGGCGCTTGCGCCGGGCGAAAAACTTGGCGCGGTCGAGGCCAATCTGCGGTTTTTCGGCGCGCGGCTGGATCTTTTCTTCCCAAAGCTGATAGGGCGTGCGCCAGGGCGACACGCCCAGGACGGCGGCGATGTCACTGCCGCCCAAATACTTCTGGCGATCGTGATCGGGGGGCAGGGCGCGCAGCACTGGCGGGCGCAGCAGGGCGGCGGGCGCGTTCATTCGACCGACGCCGCGAGCGCGCTGCCATACATAGCCGCAGTGCCTTGCTGGCCGCCGTTCCAGTAGCCCACGCGGATTACCCTGTTCGCCATTCGCATCGCGTTCATGATGTGCGCGCAGCGTCCGCGCGAAAGCCCAACCTCCAAGGCAATCGCCTCGATCGTCATCGGCATCGGGTAAGCGCGCGCTAGGAGTTGCATGATTTGCCGGTGCCTGGGCGCGGGTTGTCTGAACGCTTTCATTGGAGCGTCGGCTGCTCGACGCGCCGGATCTCGAAACCGCGATCGCGCCAGAAATCGTCGTCATTCCCGGCCCGTTTCGCCGTGGTGCAGAAGTAGAGGGAGCCGTCAGCGTTGAAAACGGCGAACAGGGCATCCGGGGCGCCGCCTGATGCGATCAGGACGGCGAGGGTGATTGTTTTCATTCCGGACTCGCCTGCGCATCGGTGTCATAGATCGCCGCGTCTCTGCGGCGCGCGAAGTGCGCTAACCATGCGCGCACCTTCTCCGGTGAACCGTGGCATTGCGACGGTGCCTCGTTGTAGAGGTAGGCGACGTAGGCTGGCAGATTCGCCAAGTTCTCGTCGTCGGCGCGGCCGCACGCCTCGCTGAGATTGTTCTCCAGCACGGCGGTTAGAAAATCGCCGACTGGGACGCCGCGCTCGATGTAGCCGGTGAGGGCGGCCAGCATGTGCTCCGGGATGGCGAATTGACGAAATTGGTAGCTCACCTGGGCTCCTTGCGCACAAACATCTGCTTTGGCAGCGTCCAATCCGGGGCACCTTCACGCACGCGCAGGCAGCCGCGTATCTCGCCGTTCCGGGTGATCGGATAGCTGGCGTAGCCCTTCGGGGTCTCGTCCGCGCAGATGGCTTCGTTCGCGGCAATCTCCTCCTCGAGCTCGGACGGAACTTGTAGCGCGCCGCGGCCGAGCCAGCCGGCGAGGGCGGCGAGTGCGATCGCGAGCACGAAGTAAAGCAGCCTCATGGAGCCAAGTGCCGCGCTGGAGCGAATCCGGTGAACTTCGCGCCCTCGTGCTGCAGTTCGTCCCAATCGCCGTCGGTGTCCTGATAGAAGATCCGGCGAGCGCCCCAGGTCCTGAATAGCTCGGCGACGACGCGCTCTGCATCATTCGTCACGCTGAGCGCGCCCTCGTCGTCCACGATCCAGACCGCTTCAAAGGTGTTTTTTACGACGCGATACGCGGCTTCCCGGTTCATGTTTCTCTCTTTCGACGTTCGCGAACGGCATAATTAAACACCGTGTTTTATAAAAAGTCAAACTCTTCGTTTAATTTATTCATCAAAGTGTCACAAGTGATTGGTTCGACGGGGTTCAGTGCGCGCAATGAATTCGACGGCGATCACTTGTGTGATCTATTGGTTGTAACCGCGTGTTTCAAAAAGTTGTCGGTGCGCTCACTTTTGCGATATGACTTCCTCCCCGTTTTTCTTGGGACGGACCGACTTCAAAGGGAGAGTGTGATGAGCTTCGATTCAGGCAGGTTAGCGGAACGCCGGCGCGCTGCCGGCCTGACGCAAATGCAGCTTTGTGGACAACTGAACGTTTCCGTCGCCACTTTGCGTCGGTGGGAAGCGGGCAGGTTTGAGCCGGGCGCGACCGCGCTTGGGCAATTGGCTACGCACCTGGGCACGACGATGCGTTATCTGCTCAGGCTTACTGACAATTCGAGTGGTGCGCTCGCGGTGATGTTTTCCGCGGAAGAAGTGCAATTGATTTTTGACTACCGCGCAGCGGGCGAGGGGTGGAAAGGTATGCTCGCCGAATGTCTGCGCGATGCGCACCGCGTCATGGACGTGTGCGGGTTAAAAGAGGCGGCACCCCTATGAGATTTGGTTTTGCTGTTCGCCGTTTTCGAACACCGCCCACCTGAGCAACACCGACTCGATCTCCGATTCCCATTGGCGATATTGTTCCGGATTCTTGGGCGGAGAGAGCTTCTTTCGCATCTCAACCGGAACCGCGTTGTAGGTGCGCAGCAGGCTGTCGATCTTGCGCAAGACGTACTGTTGCAAGAATATGGGGAGCGAATGGTATCCGTGGGCTGCCATCACGTTTTCGGGTCGATCGGGCCGGGTCTTAACTCCAAGCCCGGCCTGCGCGCGATACTCGTCTGTCGATAGGTCGCACAGCGCCGCCACCTCTGGCAGTTGCTTCGCTGGGATGCCGCGGGCGAGCCAGTTCGTCACGTTCTGCACATCCAAATTTAATTTCTTAGCCACCTCGGCGCGCGTGAGCCTGCCGCTATTGATGCAGTTCAAAAGCGGCATCGCGCTTTGATGCACTGCTCGCTTTCTCTTGGCCACGTCCGTTTTCCTCCGTTTTATTAACGCACTAAACAAAGTGTATAACACAAACGGGCCTGTAATAAACAAAATATTTGACAATAAATAAAACGTGGCGTTTAATTATGCTCCATGAGCCCAATCGAAAAAGCGATCGAACTGGCTGGCGGCACGTCGGCGCTTGCCAAAAAGATCGGCGTCAACTCGCCGCAGGTTGTTTCGAATTGGGTAGCGCGCAAGCGCGTGCCGCCGAAATACTGCGCTGCGGTCGAGCGCGCGACCGACGGCAAAATCACGCGCCAGCATCTTCGCCCGGAGTTGTGGGGCGACGTCGTGCTCCCTCCGCAGCCAGTGGCGAAAGCCACATCATAAAGTGCGTCACATGATTGTTCGCCGTGGAACACCGGACAGGTGTAGCACTTGCGGCGCGACCCATGAACGCGAAGGTCAACGCCTGTGCCGGCCGTGTCACAACGCCTATAGGTGGAGCTGGAATAAGGCGCGCGTGATCGAACTGAAGCGACTGCGCTCGCTCGTTGCGCTTTCCCGATAAGGCTACGCGCCATGAGTCCGAGCAAGCAGCTCCTGCAGGCCATCGCCGTCACGGCGGAGCTGACCGGCACGCAGCTTTCGGACGCGGCGGCGCGCGTCATGGCGCGGGATCTCGCGCGCTATTCAGAGCCCCAGGTTCTAGGTGCACTCACGCGCTGCCGACGCGAATTGCGACCCCGCGGATTGACCATCGAAGCGGTTATCTCGCGCCTGAACGATGGACGCCTAGGTGCGGAGGAGGCGTGGGCGAGCGCGCCGAAAAACGAAGTGCAGTCGGTGGTCTGGACCGAGGAAATGGCGCAAGCCTGGGGCATCGCGGCGCCGCTGCTCGCCGAGGGCGACGCGATCGCGGCGCGCATGGCCTTCGTCGAAACCTACCGCAAGCTGGTCCAGGCCGCGCGCGACGCGGGCACGCCGGTCAGATGGACACCGAGCCTGGGCCATGATCCGGCCGGGCGGGAATCGGTGCTGCTCGAGGCGGTGCGCAAAGGCAGATTGGCCTGGGAGCACGCCGCGCGCTTGTTGCCGCACCCGCAACCGGCGCCGCCCGACATTGTTGCGTTGTTGGAAAGCCTGGACTGAAATGGCCCAAAAACCCGACCTGTGGATGCCCCTTTATTTCGGCGCGTACCTGACGGACACCATGCACCTGACAACTGAGCAGCATGGCGCATACCTGCTCTTGCTGATGGCGTGCTGGAAACATGGCGGGGTGCTTCCAAACGATGACGCTCAGCTTGCGGCGATCGTGAAGCTACCGCTGCAAAAGTGGCGCAAGGTGCGACCAGTCATCGAGCCGTTCTGGCAGGTGAGTGGTAAAGGCTGGAAGCAAAAGCGCCTCGGGCGGGAACTCGACGCTGCGCGCGAGCGCAGCGCAATTGCGACGGAGAACGGGAAGAAAGGAGGGCGCCCGAGGAAAGCAGACGATAACCCAGGAGACAACCCAACAGATAACCTAAACGAAACCAAAACCGACCCCGGAGGTAAAGCTAAACATAACCCGCAAGAAAGCTCAGTACCAAGACCTTTACCAATACAAAGACCTTTACCGGAACCGGGACCGTTACCGTCACCAAAATCGAACCCCGTTTCCGCTGCGCCAAAAAGCGGCGCATCGGATCCCGGCAGGACGGTCCCGACGTGGAACGCCTACTGCCAAGCCTACAGCGAACGCTACAAAGTGGAGCCTACGCGGAACCGCAAAGTCAACGGCATCCTGGCCCGTTTTCTGGAGCGCGTTCCGGCAGCGGAAGCTCCGCAGATAGCCGCGTTCTACGTGCATCACAACGGCCAGTCATATTTCCGAAAAATGCATTGCGTTGAACTGCTCCTGCAGGACGCGGAAAAACTGCGCACGGAATGGCTTACCGGGCACCAGAGAACTGAAACCGAGGCCCGCCAGGCGGACAGCAGGCAGGCCACCGGCAACGTGTTCGGGAAGTTGATTGCCGAGGCCGAGGAACGCGAAGAAATAGAAGGCAAGCAGGTCACCGGATGAACAACATGATCGCAATCGTCTACGCCGCCGGGCCAGGTTCGCCGACCGTGCACCTGCGCATCGATGGCAACAAGCACCCTTGGTGGAAGGTTTGCGACCACATCGCTGCGAAGTGGATTCCTGGCTTCGATCCGAACGCGCGCGATCCGGTGTTCGACCGGATCATGAAAAAACGAGTCGACGAGCAGCGCAAGCACGCCAGGGACCGCAACGCGTGAAAATCGAATTCACGATCCTGGGCGAAGTCGCGAGCATGAAAAACTCGCGCGAGCTCGTGACGTTTCCCAACGGCAAGCCTGCGCTGATCAAATCGGAGAAGGCGCGCGAGTACGAAAAAGCAGCATCGTTGCAGATCCCGCCGGCTGCACGTCAAATGCTGACCGGCCCGCTTCGCGTAACCGCGCGACTCTTCTATGCGAGCGATCGCCCCGATCTCGATGAGGCGTTGCTGCTCGACATTCTCGCGGCGAAATACAAGCGGCTCAAGGGCAGGCTCATCAAGGTCGGCGAAGGCAACTATGCCTATGGCGAAAGCGAGCGTGTGCTGGCGTCCAAGGGCGTCTATGAAAACGATCGCCAGGTCCGCGAGAAGCACGTTTTTCATTTCATCGATCGCGTGAACCCGCGCGCCGAAATTGAGATCGAGCCGATGCTGCCGCAACAGGCATCGCTGATAGACGAATCATTGCCGGCACAGCTGGAAGCAGCAGAAGCAGACGACGACGCACCACCTTTCTGATCATCAACCACCGTGGAGAACATCATGGACGCAGCAACGGACACCGCTGGAGCAATCAGCAAAGCAAGGGGGCGCAAGGACGCCAACGGACAACAGGCAGTATTCAAAACGAACCCGCTCAAGCTAACTTTGGACGACGGGGTCAGGCTGAAAATTGTGGCTGACGAAGCCGGAGAAAAATACGGCGATTGGGTCAAGGCCAAAGCCGAAGAATGCGGCATGCTCGCAGCGGTTGTGCGCAAAATCGTCAACGCAAAAGCGGCCGACAAATGGGAGGAAGAATCGCGCAAAGCCGAGCAGCTCAACCTGGCGTTCGATGAAATCGGCGACGTGTAAGAGAGTGACGCCGATCCAGGTGCACCGGGTTAAGGCCGATCAGCCGCAGGTGCGCGAATTCAAGGCCGACATGAGCCTATTTCCGAAGTGGGCCTATCTCGGGTCGCTTGCGATCCCGGACGAAGGGACGGCGCGCAAGGTGCGAAAGCTGATGCTATTTGCACCGGTAATCGACGACGACGAGGAGGAGGATGGGCGCAAAGCCGAATCGCAAGAAGGCGCGTGAGGGCAAGGCGAAATGAGCGCGAACCTGCCGGCGTGGATGTGGCGAGATCCGGCTGATGTGGCCGAGCGCGTGGGAGCCGCTTCCTGCCAGGGCTGCGGTTGGGTGATTCGGCTGCGACGCCGAGTCATTGAGCGATCCGATGAGGTGATAGAGGACTGCTTCAAGGGGCGTGTCTGGGGAAGAAAATGCAAACTCTACTTGGAGACGGAAGGCCATGCAGATCGAGACGCAGTTTGAGTCGGCCCTATTCCGCTCAGTTGGCGGCGCGCTTTCCTTTGCGTTCAACTTCATGCATGGCCAGTACAAATCGAGCGCAATGGCAACCATGATGGGCGGCCCCAAGCCCACAGGACGCGGTTTGGGGGGGCTGGACGGCGCCGGTACCTCAGGCATGATCCGCGCCGAGATCGATGCCCTGGATCCCAGGATACGCGGCCAGATACTCGTTGCTCGGTTCGCTGTCCGAGCGGTGCCCTGCGATTGTCGACATGCGTGTTGCTCGGGCCTTCGACCCAATGCGGAATGGCTGCTGGCCATCGCCGAGATCAGTGAGCTGGTGCGCACCGAGGCGCTTGCCGGCCGCTCGGTCAATTTCCAGCTACGGCATGTCCTCGTTCGGCGCTATTTCGGCGTGCATTGCAGCCTGCTCGACGCTGCCGCGGCTGCCGGCGTTGACCGAGATACTGCGAGCGCGCATGCCAGCAGGGTTATCGGCTACCTGAAGGCGCAGGAACAACGCGCCCGGTATGACATTGAGGGACGGCTGAAGGCGGCCGGGATTGTGGAGTGATGTGTCTCAGTTTGAGTTTAGTCCTATTGAGTCTCGTATAAATACATGACATCAAAAAGCCAGTTCAGCCTGTTTCCAGAAACCGGTGATCAACGAAGGTCGCCGCTGCATGGATTTGAGTCTGTTACGGGCAAACTGGCCGACTTCGCCAATGGTGTTCAGACACAAGTTGGCGATCTCATGTTTCTTGAGGTAACCCCAGATCGCTTCAACTGGGTTGAGTTCGGGAGCGTATGCCGGCAACCGCGCGACAGCGAAGTGTCCGTCCTGCTCTTCGAGCCACGTGGTTACCTTACGGCTGCGATGGATTGCTGCCCCATCCCAGATGATCAACAGCGGTTTCTTGATCTGGCGCTTGAGTGCGCCGAGAAATTCGATGATCTGCTCGGAGCGAATAGCCCCAGGAAAGAAGCGGAAGTAGAACTGCCAGAAGGACAGACCGGCAATGGCCGACAGTTGTTTCCAGGTGAAGCTGTGCTGAAGAATCGGCGTCTGGCCGCGCAAACTCCAGGTGCGAGCGACGCTGGGTCGCTCGCTCAGCCCAGATTCGTCGATGAAGAGGATGGTGCGGCCTTCTCGCTGGGCTTTTTTTTGAGCGCAGGCCAACCGCGCCGCTTCCAGCCAACGATCTCCGACTCGTTGCGCTGGATGGCACGCTTCTCCGGCTTCTGGCAAGAAAAGCCCAGGCGGCGAAGTAGATGCCACAGATGGCCGATACTGTATTCGATCCCAAACCGTCCAGTGATCAATTTGCCGATGCGGGGCAACGTCCAGAGTTCGGTCGGATATCCGGCCGCCAACGCACCGGCCATGAGAACTTTGCCCAGCTCGCGCTCCTGCTCGGAATCCAGCTGGCGGGGCCGCCCCAATGCGCCTCGTTTGAGCGACTCCTTGCCCCCCTCGGCAAGACGCTGTTCCCAAGCCGCTACCGTTTGTCGCGTCACGCCCAACTGCCGAGCCACCTCCGACTTCGGCGTACCACGCGCCAAGAGCCTCGCGCATTTGAGGCGGCGTTTCTCCAATGCTTTGAAATCTCGCTTGTGCTTCATCGTCGCACCTCGAAATAAACACAAGCATATTAACGTTCCTGGGCTTCATCACGTTGACAGTTATTTATACGGGACTCAATAAGACCCACTGCGGCCGCCCGACCTTCGGCGTCATGAAAGACCGCTGTCTGCGTGTCAAGCCGCCGCTCGCCAGTTGGCCGTGGACTTCGGCTCGTCGACCGGAGCGGACTTTTGCGGCGAAGCAGTCAGACGACGGCTCCCGACCGAAGGAGCCGGCTAGGGTTTGATGTCACGAAGGTCGGCTAACCGAGGTGGACCTGCCGCTAACCAGTTTGATCTGAGCTTAGGCTTGTCGGCTTGAACAAACTTTGCGATTTCACAAAGTGCCAATCAGCGCAGATCGTTGTGCGTCCGCTTTGCTGAAGATTCCCATTCAATTGCCAATCTTTGTTGGCAACCGAAGTCCAAAACGCGATTACGGAAAACGCGGCACCTAGGGTGAGCGTTCGCCAATTCGCTGACCAAACTCGGGCTGAGCCTGCCCGGAATACATATAGTTCAAGGGGCGAGCGCCCTCTGCGTACTCTGTCTTCAGTTCCGCAAAATCAAAGCCCGCGGTGCGGATGAGTTGATCCATTTTTCGGTTCAGATTGCATCCCCCGGTCAGCCTGCTCCATAAAGGATTAAGCCGCTGTTGCCAGTCCTGTATGCGAATTTCTGGGGCAAGACCGTGTTCGACAAACAGCAGCGTTCCGCCGGGCTTGATCACTCTCCTGAGTTCCTTCAATGCTTTTACAGGGTCCGCAATGGAGCACAGGGTCCATGTCATTACAACGGTGTCAACCGAACTGTCGTCCAGCGGGATCTCTTCGCTTGTATGCGCCATGAAATCGATTGGGAAAGCGAGAGCACGCGCTTTCTTCCGGGCCATCGCCAACAATTCTTCGGAGGGATCGAGTCCATAGAGATGCTCGACGCCAATGCCGTAGAAAGGCAGGTTGAGGCCTGAGCCAACGCCAACTTCAAGTACCGTACCGCATGCTTTCGGCACGATAAGCGAACGGTAGCGCGTCGCCACGCTGTTTCGCATCGCGACGTCCACCAGCCGTGGCAATATCCATTTCTGGTAAAAGTTCATGTCGTACGCGTCAGCTGGCGCGCTAGTTGCGCATCATGCGATAGCACGCTTGCCCCACATTTCACGCCGCTCATTGCAACGAAGCCAGGATACCTTGGCTGGCACGTCGCCCTGCTGCAACGGCGGTAACAACGAGGTCTGGTCCGTGGCTATTGTCTCCGCCTACGAAAACCTTGGGGTGAGTTGTCCCGCCGTTTTCATCCACGACGAAAAAACCGCGATCGTCGGTAGCGATGTTCAGGTGTTTGAGCCAGCCGTTGTCATCAGCGTCCTGGCCAAATGCTACGATGGCAACGTCGCAGGCGTGGACGTTTCCATGCCCGTCGGCGCTGTTGTTGAAGCGAATACCTCGTAGTTTCTCCTCGCCGACGAGCGCTTCGGGCGTTTGGTGAAAAGCGAAGTTCACGCCTTCTTCCCGGGCGTAGGCAATCTCTTTCGGGAACGCGCGCATTTGCTCCGGGCCGCGGCGGTAAGCGATGGTAACGTCGGCCGAGCCCTGGCGCACGGCGCTACGGGCGCAGTCGATCGCGGTGTCGCCGCCCCCGAGAACCAGGACACGCTTACCCATCATATCCGGGGCAGCCTGGGATGCGCAGAGTCGGCTGGTATTGAGTATGGAGAGGTGCTCAAGTCCGTCGCTGAGGCCTTCAAGCTCTTGCCCAGAAAGGTTCGTGACACGCGGCCGCTGGGCCCCGGATCCCAGGAACACGGCGTCGTTGGTGTCGATCAGCCGCTGTAACCGTTGTGAATCGACATCGACGCCGAGCACAAAGTTAATGCCCGCCTCTTCAAATAATCTCCTGCGGCGCACGATGGCCGCCTTGTCCAACTTGAAGGATGGAACGCCGTAGGTCAGCAGGCCACCAATCTCGTCCCGTTTATCGTAAACGGTCACATCGAAGCCTGACTTGTTGAGTTCGTCCGCACAGGCCAAACCAGCCGGACCGGCGCCAATGATGGAGACCGTCTTGCCGTTGGCGGGCCCTTTCCTGCCTTGTGGCGTCCACCCTTTGCGGAAGGCCTCTTCGGTAACAAAGCGTTCCAATGCGCCAATGATAACGGCTCCATTCCTGGCATTGAGCGTGCACGCGCCTTCGCACAGGCGATGGCTGGGGCATACCGTGCCGCAAATTTCCGGCAGGTTGCTGGTGCTGTGGCTGATGGCCGCTGCAGCCTCAACGTCGCCTTTGCCCAAGGCCTGCAGCCATTCCGGAATGCGGTTGTGAAGCGGGCAGGCATTTTGGCAGCCGGGCACGCCGCAATCGAGGCAGCGCTGAGCCTGGGCCATGGCGTCAATCAAGCTCAGCGACTGGCAATCTTCTTGCCAGTCTTCGCGCCGGACTGAGGCTGCGCGCTTTGACGGCTCAATTCGGGGTGCGATTTCTGACGGGCTTGCGCGTTTCAACAGATAGGAGCCGTCCATGCGCAGTTTCGGCAGAAATTCGTTACGCACGTCGCGGAACTCCAGCGCGTCGGTGGGGCAGGACACCACGCAGCGCCCGCACCCCATGCAATCCTCCAGCCCGGTGACGCGCCCGTGATCTTTGCCTTGCTGCCAGACCGGAATGCCCATATCGCAGACCTGTTCGCAACGCCGGCAATCGACGCAGGCATCCTTGTCCATGCGGATGCCGTAGTAGCCGATGTGGTTGAGTAGCCCGAAAGTGGCCCCGTAAGGGCACAGATAACGGCAGTAAAAGCGGTTGCCGGTCAGGGGCGCGATAAAGAAGGAGCCGAAATAGGTGACGCCGACCAGTGCCAGGAATCCGCTATAGAACGGCGACACGTAGGCCGTGCCCGAGAACATGATCAGCACGAAGGCGATCATATAGAGCGCGAAGAAAAACCATTTGGTGTAGCGCCAGTTCCACGCCGTGCTGCTGCGCAGAGTCTTTTCGCGGAAAGCGAAACCAACGGTTTCGCGGATGCCGACACAGGGGCAATTCCAGCCGCACACCACGCGACGACCGAACAACAGCACTAGCAGCAGGATTGTGAAAAACGTCAAGGTGCCGGGGGCGTGTAACTGCGGAAATATCGGCTGTCCCGGCAACGCACCGATGTAGGGTTCTGGCAAACGCAAATAGTCCGGAATGATCCACCAGAACACGGCAACTGCACTGATCAGAAAACCGAGCCGCTTGCGGGTATAGGGATTCTTTTCGGCCAGAGTGCGCCACACCCCGAACGCCAGGATAACGGCGTACTCGGTCCAGTGACTCAGCCACAACGGGGCTGTGCCGTCTGCGCGCGCAAATAAATGCAGGAAGCGCTCGTTGATGAAGGCGAAAGCGACATAGCTGAAGGCCAGCATGGATAGGACCCGCGCACCTTTCGAATAGTGGCTGGGCATGGAGTTCTGGTAGGACGAGCCCGCGTTGCGGGGCGCTCTCGGCAGGGTCATCGCGGATGCTGTCGCCGTCATAAGCCGGGCCGGTGGATGCACAGGCTGGCGTTCGCAAACGGGACGCCTGCACGCGGGGTTTCGCCAACACCGGCTGTAAGCAGCAACCAGCCGATAGTCGTGGCTAGGCTTAGCAAAAGCGCAACTCTCAGTCCCTTGATCACCATGGCTATCGTCTCCGATCCGCTTGAGGGCGGAATCCCCGAAAGGGATGGATCGACATTGAGGCTAGCCACGGGTCACGGCCTTCGCGGGACCTGCTCAGGCCTCGACCGGTAGTCCGGACGCTTTCCACTCCGGGAAACCGTCCTCCATCCGGCGCGCTTTGTAGCCTTTGGCGCGCAGCAATGCCACCGCATCCACCGAGAGCAGGCAGTATGGGCCGCGGCAATAGGCGATGACTTCGCGTCCTTTGGGGAAATTTCTAAGGTGTTTAGTCAGGTCTTCGACCGGAACGTTGATCGCGCCCGGCAAATGCCCGGCGGCGTACTCTATGGCCGGGCGTACGTCGAGCACGGTCACCAGCCCCTGCTTCGAACGTTTTAGCAATTCGGCGGCAGCGATCGGTTCCAGCTCGTCACGCGCGCTGATGTAGGTGCGCACCAAGTGTGCCATTTCGGCGAGCCGCGTCTCGGCGACCAGTCCCAGCGCGGCGATCAAGTCCACCACATCCGGCCCCGCCACTTCGTAGTACACCCTCAGGCCTTCCTTTCGTGCCCGTACCAGCCCTGCGCGGCGCAGTTCCTGCAGATGCTTCGACGCGTTTGCGACCGAGAGCCGCGTCATGGTCGCCAGTTCCTCCACGCTGCGCGGCCCCTGCGCGACGAAGTCCAATAACTCCAGCCGGTTGCCGCTTGACAGGGCTTTCCCTACCCGCGCGAGCTGGGCATGTACGTCCTGCTTGAAATTATCTGTTGACATCATTGCCGTAGCTCCCTACTATTCTAGTACTTGGTTGAATAGTTGTATTATACCTGACCCGTGGGTTTACGCAAGCTCCAAGCGTACGAGGAATGAGCATGACATTTAACGAATGGGCGTTGGCCCACGAACCGACCGTTCGCCTAAGCGCCTTCTTCGGCGTGTTCGCGCTGATGGCGGCGTGGGAGGCCCTGGCGCCCAGACGGGTACGGTTGCTGCCGCGGCGCGTTCGCTGGCTGCACAACCTGGCGCTGGTAGTGTTGAACAGTCTGATTCTGCGCCTGCTGTTTCCGATTGCGGCGGTTGGATTCGCGCTGCGCGCGGCCGAGCACGGCTGGGGATTGCTGAACGCTTTTGAGATCCCGTTCTGGTGGGCGTTCGCACTGTCGGTGCTTGCGCTCGATTTCGTCATCTATTTGCAGCACGTCATGTTTCACGCCGTGCCGGTGCTCTGGCGCCTGCACCGAGTACATCACGCCGACGCGGACATCGACGTGACCACCGGCGCGCGCTTTCATTCGATCGAAATCTTGCTGTCGATGCTGATTAAGTTCGCGGCAATAGCGGTGCTCGGGGCGCCGGCCGCCGCGGTATTGGTGTTCGAGGTGCTGTTGAACGCCACGGCGATGTTCAACCACGCCAATCTGCGGCTGCGCGCGCCGGTCGATCGCTTGCTGCGCTGGATACTGGTGACACCCGAGATGCATCGCATTCATCATTCCATGGAGGTAGCCGAGACGAACAGTAACTTCGGTTTCAACCTCCCCTGGTGGGACCGGCTGTGCGGCACCTATCGCGAGAGCGCGCGCCTGCCGCAGGAGAGCATGGCAATCGGCGTGAAGGGGCTGACCGGCAGCGAACAGGCGGTCAAACTCACCGGGTTGCTTGCGCTTCCGTTCGTGAACGCGGGCGGCGGCTATGCAATCGGGAGCGAATCGGATTCGGATCATGAAGCCAGGTAACGTAGCTCGCGCCGGGCTCGCTTTGGCGCTGGCCGCGGGTCTGGCCTTCGGTTTCGCCAACCGCGAGGCGCTGAGCGCGGACGCACTTTCGAGTTGGCTGGCCGAGGTTGGCGTCTGGGCACCGTTGGCCTTTATCGCCCTCTATGCGGCGGCGACCGTGTTGTTCCTTCCCGGATCGGTGCTCACGCTAGCGGCAGGCGCGCTGTTCGGCGCCATCCCCGGAGCGCTGTACAGCCTGACCGGCGCCACGCTGGGCGCAACGCTCGCCTTCCTTGTCGCGCGCTATCTCGCCGCCGACTGGGTCGCGCGCCGCGCCGGCGGCAGGCTTAAGCAACTGATCGAAGGCGTGGAGGCCGAAGGCTGGCGCTTTGTCGCTTTCGTGCGACTGGTGCCCTTGTTCCCCTTCAACCTGGTGAATTACGCGCTCGGCCTGACGCGTATCCCGCTGCTCGCCTACGCGGCTGCCTCCTTCGTATGCATGTTTCCCGGCGCGCTCGCCTATTCGTGGCTCGGTCACGCGGGGCGCGAAGCGCTTGCCGGAGAGGCTGGCGCAATCCGTAACGCATTGTTGGCGCTAGCGCTGCTGGCGTTCGTCGCTTTCCTGCCCCGGCTGGTACGACAGTATCGCCAGGCCGGCATCCGTTGGATCGACGGCGTCAGTCTCAAAGGCAGGCTCGAACAAAGCGACAAACCACTGCTGATCGACCTCCGCGACGCGGGCGATTTTACAGGCCCGCTCGGCCACATCCCAGGCGCGCGCAACATTCCGCTCGCCGAACTACCTGCGCGACTGGCGGAACTCGAACAGTCGAAGCAGCAGCCGCTGACGCTGGTCTGTAGAACCCACAAGCGCTCGCTGACCGCCGCCAGCCAGCTCAAACAGGCCGGCTTTACCAACGTCTGTATCCTCCGCGGCGGCATGGAACAGTGGAACAAGGAAGGATACGCGATCGCACATGAATCCGGACCATAACGCAATAGGAAAACGACACCATGAAAACCCTATTCATCCTGAACGATGCTCCCTACGGCAGCGAGCGCAGCTATAACGGCTTGCGCCTCGCGGGATCCCTGTCGAAGGCGGAGGACGAGGAAGTGAAGCTGTTTCTGATAGGCGACGCGGCGTCCTGCGCCAAAGGCGGACAAAAGGTGCCCGAGGGTTACTACAACATTCAGCTCATGCTCGGTCGCATTGTGCGCAACAAGGCCGAAGTGGGTGTGTGCGGAACCTGCATGGATGCGCGCGGGATCACCGATCCCGAGCTCTTGGAGGGAACCTACAGAGGGACTCTCGCCGAACTGACGTCCTGGACGCAGTGGGCCGACAAAGTGATCGTATTCTGAGGCAAAGGCCGTGGCGCATATGAACCACAGGTTTTCCGCCAGCGCGTGCTGCCGAGGGGGCTCGACATGGCCATGACCCGAAAGCGGGCCATCATTGTCGGTATCGGTATCGCTATCTTCGCGGTCTTCCTCGGCTGGCGCCTGGTGCGTCCGATGAACATCTTCGTCGTGACAGAGAACTTCGAGCGCCCGATGGACACCAGCAAATCGTCCATGTCGACGGACGCGCTGCGGGCCAGCACCTGTGGCGCCTGCCACCGCGAGATCTATGCCGAATGGAAAACGAGCATCCATAGCCAGGCCTGGACCGATCCCTACTTCCAGGTCGACTGGAAGTTCGACGAGTTGCAGCAGATTTGCAAGAACTGCCACATTCCCCTCGACCGGCAACAGGAATACAAGGTGCTCGGCTTCAGCGACGCGGAGAAATTGAAACCCATCCTCGCCGACAACCCCGATTTCGATGCCAAGCTGCAGCACGAAGGCGTGACCTGCGCAGCGTGCCACTACAAAGATGGAAAGATGCTCGGCCCCATTGGCGACGTCGATGCATCCCATCCGGTGGAGAAACTCGCGGATGCGAACGAGATCTGCCTGCGCTGTCACGTGGTCCAGGGCGAGCGCTGGGATACCTTTTTCCGCTATCCGCCCTGCGGCACCGCGGCCGAGATTGCGGCCGGCGGGGGCCAGTGGAAAGGTCGCAGCGGCGAGTTGGCGGTGGGCGACGCGAGCGAGCTCGGCTGCGTGCAGTGCCACATGCCGGCGGTCGAGCGTGCGCTGGTCGATGGCGGCCCAGTGCGGAAGGCGCGCCGCCACCTGTGGCGCGGCGGGCACGACCCGGCGACGGTGAAACAAGCACTGGATATCCGCTTCGCCGAGATCGGGGCGGACCGGCGCGCCTACGCACTGAGCTTGACCAATGTAGGCGCGGCCCATTTTCTGCCTACCGGGACGCCGGACCGCCATCTGACCGTGCACCTGCGCGTGCTCGACCGCAATGGGCAAACGCTAGCCGAAGAAAATCACTCGCTGAAACGCACCACCATGTGGCGCCCCTTCATCATCGACCTGTGGGACACGCGCCTGCCGCGCAACCAGCCGCGCAGCTATCGCATCGACGTCCCGGCCGCAGGCAAGCCGGCGGCGGTCGAGGCCGTGGTTCGATACCACCTGCTGGACGAGGCGCGGCGCGCGCGCATCGGCTACGAGAACACTGAGCCGATTGCATACGAGGTGTTTCGAAGCCGCATTGTCCTGCAGCAGGGGCAGTGAGGAGCGCTTCGATGCGCGTGTCACATTTCAAATAGCGGTTAGACAAAAGCGAAAATCAGAGAGGATCCATGCAGCCGGAACAGTATGAAGAATGGTACACGACACCGCGCGGCGCATGGATCGGAGGCATCGAATATCGCTTGCTCGACGAGCTTCTGACACCGCGTTTCGGAGAAACCGTGCTGGATGTGGGCTGCGGCACCGGCTATTTTACGCGTCGCTTTTCCGATAGCGCGGCCGTCGACTGGACCGTGGGGGCTGATGTCGATTTTGCCTCGGCGCGCTTCGCCGCCGGTCGCGGCAAGGCGATCTATGTTGCCGCGGACGGGCAGAGCCTCCCCTTTACCAACCGCAGTTTCGATCTGGTGACCAGCGTGACTGCCCTCTGCTTCATGCGCGAAGCGCGTCGCGCCCTGATGGAGATGCTGCGGGTTGCCCGCCGCCGCGTCGCGCTCGGACTACTCAACCGGCACAGCCTGCTCTGGTTCACCAAAGGGCGCGATGGCGGCCGTGGCGCTTATTGGGGCGCGCACTGGCATACACGGCGTGAAGTCGAGCGCCTGTTTGCAGGACAGCCGGCGCGCAACCTCACGCTGCGCACCGCCATCATGCTCCCGGGCGGAGGCCGTGTCGCGCGCTGGGCCGAGCCGCATCTGGAACGAATGGCGCCCTGCTGCGGCGCCTTTGTTGCGGTAGCGGCCGATGTCGCGCCCGGACTTCACTGAACGGATTATCGATTTAAGGGAGCACATCACTATGAAATTCTCATTGGTCGAATTCTCCATCCGCCGTCCGAAACTGGTTGTCTGGGCGACGGTGGCACTCACGCTGCTATTCCTCACCCAGTTTCCGAAAATCCGCACGGACACCAATCCCAAGCACATGCTACCGGATACGTCCGACGTGCGTGTCTGGAATGACGAGGTGGACAAGACTTTCGGGCTCTACGAAGACACCATCGTCGTCGGCGTGGAAAACGACGCGGGGGTGCTCAATCGGGAAACCCTGGGCCGCATCGCCCACATTACCGACAAAATCCTTGCGCTTCCAGGCGTGGCCAGCCGCGACGTGAACGGCTTCACCACCATCACCAACGTCACGGCCGAAGCCGGCACGCTCAAGGTCGGACCGCTGATGCCGGGCGCGCCCAAGACGGATGCCGAGGTCGAGGCCTTGCGCGGCGCCCTGTTCGGTAACCCGCTCCTGGTCGATCGCGTAATCTCGAAAGACGGCAAGACCACGGCCATCTACGTGCCGCTGGAAAAGGGCGCCAACGGCGCCGAGATCGCCAACAAGATCCACGCCATCGTGGCCGCGGAGAACGGCCCGGAGCGCTACTACATTGCCGGCGACCCCGTGGCGCGCGATACCTTTGGCGCCGAGATGTTCAAGCTGATGGGCATCTTCTCGCCGATCGCGGGCATGATCATGTTCATCGCCATCCAACTCATGTTTCGCAACCTCGCGCTGTCCATCGCCATGATGGCGGTGGCCATGGCTGCCATCATCTGGAGCATGGGCCTGTTGATCGGAGCCGGCTTTCCGGTGCATATCATGAGTTCGATGGCGCCGGTGTTCCTCATGGCCATTGCCACCGACAGCATCCACATCTTCAACGAGTTCTATTTCCGCTACCGCGAGAAGCACGACAAACTGGCGGCGATTCGAGAGACCATGCAGGCGGTGAGCCGGCCGGTGCGCTACACCGCGCTCGCCACTGCCGCCGGCTTCGCCGTGCTGCTGTTCATGAACATCGTGCCGGTGAAAGTGTTTGGCGGGCTGATCGCCTTCGGCACGGTGGTGTTGCGGCTGTTCTCCTTCAGCCTGATCCCGGCGATTCTCACCTTCGTCAAGGAGGATAAGATCGCCCAGGCCGCCGCTAACGAAAGCGTCGAACTGGACCGCAGCGCGCGTTTGCTGCGTGGTATCGGCAGGATCGGCACCGATCGCCCGCTGGCCGTCGCGCTGCTGGGTGTCGTCATGATGGCCGTGGCCATCGTCGGCACGACGAAAATCCACATCAACAATAACCTCGTCGCCTGGTTCAAGCAATCGAGCGAGATCCGCGTGGCCGATACGGCGATGAACCAGGCGCTGGGTGGCACTTCCCTGGGCTATCTGGTGGTGCAGTCCAAGGAACCCGAGTTCATGAAACGGCCGGAGGCCATGCGTTGGCTGGAAGGATTGCAGCGCGACCTGGAAGGCATGCCCGTGGTGGGCAAGACCTTTTCGGTAGCCGACTATGTGAAGCGCATCAACCGCGTGCTGCACGACGACGACCCGAAATTCGACACCATTCCGGAAACGCAGGACACGGTCGGTCAATATCTTTTCCTGTTCAGCATGTCGGCCAAGCCATCGGATCTGGACAACGTGATCGATTCCGGCTTCCAGAAGGCCAACCTGTGGGTGCAGCTCAAGACCTGGGATGCGGAAGCCATGCGCCAGGTGATCCACGCGGCGCAGACCTATCAGCAGGCCCATCCATTGGCGGTGACGGTGAAACCGGCCGGCATTGCCTATTTCAATCTGGTATGGAACGACGAGGTGCTGGGCGATATGGTGCTGGGCTTGTCGCTGGCGCTGGTGGTGGTGTTTGCCATCCTTGCCCTCGCGTTCCGCTCGGCAAAATGGGCCCTGATCGGCTACGTGCCGTTGCTGTTCACCATCCTGCTCATCTATGGTGTAGTCGGTTTCACCGGCAAGGATTTCGACATGCCGCTGTCGGTGCTAAGCACGCTGTCGCTGGGCATGGCCGTCGATTTTGCCATCCATTTCGTCAGCCGCTTCCGCCAGCGCTTGGCCGAGTCGAATGGCGGCAGGAGCGAGGCAGCGGTGCGCGAGGCGCTGCTGTGGACGGCATCGCGACCGGGCAAGGGGATACTGCGCAATGCGCTGCTGTTTGCGGCGGCCTTTTCGGTGATGCTGTTCGCGCCGCTCACGCCCTACATTGCGGTGGGAGCGTTCATTGTGGCGATGATGCTGCTCTCGGCGCTGCTCACCGTCCTTTATCTGCCCGCGCTGGTCATGCTCGGGCGCAACTGGCTGCTCGACGAACCCAAGCCGGCGGCCATAGCGGTTGCCGCACATTCGAAAGGAGATTGAAATGAAACGCTGGTGGATATGGATAATTGCCGGCCTGCTGCCGCTGCAGGCCTTTGCCCTCACAGGCGAGGAAGTGATGAAGAAATCCCAGGCGGCTTTCCTCTATCCGGGCACGGATTTCAAGGCGCGGGTGGTGATGAAACTCATCAACAAGGGCGGCCAGGAGCGGGTGCGCGAACTCACCATGCTGCGCAAGAACATGGGGGAGGCGGGCGGCGAGCAGAAATATTTCATGTACTTCTTTAGGCCGGCGGATGTGAAGGACATGAGCTTCATGACCTACAAGTACCCGGCCAAGGACGACGATCGCTGGCTGTTCATCCCGGCCATCAACATGGTCAAGCGCATCGCCGCGCAGGACAAGCGCTCCAGCTTCGTCGGCTCGGACTTTACCTATGAGGATGTCTCCGGCCGCGACCTCGAGGACGACAACCACGTGATTGAGCGCGAGGGAAAAGTCGGTAATCGCGACTGCTACGTGGTGAAGAGCACGCCCAAAGGCACCGACGCCGATTTTGGCTACAAGCTGACCTGGGTGGACACGTCGACTTTCCTGCCGCTGAAGGAGGAGCAGTTCGACAAGAAGGGAGCCCCCTACAAGGTATTCACGGCCGACGAGGTGGCGGACGTTCAGGGCATTCCCACGGTGGTGAAGCGCAGCATGAAGAACTTGCAGACGGGCCACCGCACCGAGGTCGCTTACCTCAACACCGGCTACAACCTCGGTATTGAGGACAGCCTGTTTTCGGAGAGATTCCTGCGGCAACCGTTGCGCAAGTGGGTCGAATGATGTCACGCCTCGCTGCACTTTGCTTCGTCCTTCTGCTGGCGCCCCCGGCGGCGCGCGCAGAGGTCGCGCTTTCGGGTTTCCTGCAGCAGAACACGGCCGCAAACACCGTAGCGGCGAACCCGGACGGGCGCCATTACAAGTGGTTGGAAGAGCGCGCCCAGCTCAAGCTAGACGCTAGCGGCGGCGCGTGGCGGCTGCTGGCCAAGGGCGACTTTTCCTATGATCACCTCGGCCGTCAGGACCAATCCGAACTGCGCGAGGGCTACGTCGATTACACCGCCGGCAATTGGGATATGCGGATCGGCCGGCAGGTCATCACCTGGGGACTGGGCGACCTGGTATTCGTCAACGATGTCTTTCCCAAGGACCACGAGGCGCTCTTCGCCGGGCGACCGTTGGAATATCTCAAGCGCGGCGTGGATGCAGTGAAGCTGGGCGCCTATCCCGAGTTCGCCAACTTCGAACTGGTGCTGTCGCCGGGTTTCCGAGAGAGCCGCATACCGGATGCGAACCGCTTTCATCTCTACGACCCGATGCCGGCGGTCATGAATCGCGAGACGATCAAGCCAGGCCAGGGCGATGTCGGCCTGCGCATTTACCGCGATGTCGCCGGCTACGACGCGGCGCTCTACCTGTATCGCGGCTTCCAGCGCACGCCATCGATGCGGCCGGACAGCATGACGGCGCCGACCAAGATCAGCTATTTCTACCCGCAGCTCTCGGTCTATGGCGCCAGCGTCTCCGGCCGGGCCGGCGACGGTGTGCTGAGCCTGGAGGCCGCCTACTATGACTCGCGTCAGGACCGGTCGGGCAGCGACTTTACCGTGCCCAACTCCCAGACCCGACTGCTGGCAGGCTACCAGATTCAACCGGCCGAGGACCTTTCCCTCGCGTTCCAGTATTACGCCGAAATCATGCAGGACTATGGGGCCTATCTCGCGGCGCTGCCCGCAGGCTTCCCGGTGGAAAAGCGCTGGAACCATACCGTCACGGCGCGGCTGACGCAGTTCTTCCGGCATCAGACCCTGCGGCTTTCCGCGTATGCCTCGTACAACGCCAGCAACGGCGACCGATTCGTGAACCCGGAGCTGCGCTACAGCTTCACCGACAAGGTGTGGGGAGCGATCGGCGCCAACGTCTTTGGCGGCAAGCCCTGGGGCCAGTTCGGGCAACTCTCGCACGACGACAACGTGTATCTACAGGTTCGTTTTAATTTTTGAGATATGAGCTTTTACCAGAAATGGATCTTGCCGCGGCTGGTTGATGTCGCGATGCGAAATAGGGCGGCGACGCGCTACCGTTCTCTCATTGTGCCGAAAGCACGCGGCACCGTGCTTGAAATCGGCGTCGGCTCAGGCCTCAACCTGCCCTTCTATGGCACCGGCGTCGAGCACCTCTATGGACTCGATCCCTCAGAAGAATTGTTGGCGATGGCCGGCAAAAAAGCGCGTGCCATCGCTTTTCCCATCGATTTCATTGCGCATGCAAGCGAAGAAATCCCCCTGAACGACAGTTCGGTCGATACCGTTGTAATGACATGGACTCTGTGCTCCGTTGCTGACCCGGCGAAGGCATTGAAAGAGGTTAGGAGGGTGATCAAGTCCGGCGGAACGCTGCTGTTTGTCGAACACGGTCTCACCCCTGAAATCAGTGTGCAAGATTGGCAGCAGCGGCTCAACCCGCTATGGAGCAAGCTGACCGGAGGATGCAACCTGAACCGAAAAATGGATCAACTCATCCGCACTGCGGGCTTTGATCTCGCGGGACTGAAAACAGAGTATGCAGAGGGTCTTCGTCCCTTCAGCTATACGTACTCCGGGCAAGCCCAGCCTGAGTTTGGACCGCGAGTAGGCGTACGCTCGCCCTAGGCGTCGCGTTGTCCGTAAACGAATGAGCCGAGTCTGACCGGCGTTGCCGGGGGCAATTTAACGCGGGGTTCAGGTGGATAAGATCAAGAGCAGTAGATGGGTTAGTGATTCGGCAGCGATGCGTCTGTTTCGGCCCGTCAAGCATTGGCGCGGCCTCGGGCAGCGGAGTGTAACGCACGGTCCAGCGTACTCGACAGCGCCGCCCACTATCTATCGCTCAGATGCGCAGCCATCCACGCCGGGACGCCTGGTGCACCAGAATGCCGAACAGAACGGCCACGCCGACATTCCCGATTGCAATGGCCGCCGTCGCGAGGACCACGAAGCGGTCGGTCTTTTCCGCACCGGTGTCGCGGCTTCCCAGGGCGAGCTGCAAGCCGGCCATGAACAGGATGACACCGAGGACGCTCATGGGGAATATCTTGAAAACGGTGCTGATCGACGATGATAGAAACAGCCCAGCTGCGAGCAGTATGCTGCCGAGAATGACAGACGAACCGCCCGTGCGCGCCCCGAACTGGACGTGGCCTGCCATGCCTCCCGCGCCGTGGCACATCGGAATCCCGCCGAGCAGACTCGATCCAAAGTTCATCAATCCGGTGGAAATGGCGACGGATTGCTCTGTCACCGGTCGGTCCGGGAAAAGCCGATTATTTTCCTCGGTGATCGAGAGATAGGCATTTCCGAAGGTCAACGGAAGCTGCGGAAGCGCGAGCAGGATGAACCCGGTCCAGAGATCGCTCATGGACAAGCTTCCCCAGCCAAGCGTCGGAATCCGGAATTCAGGTTTGAGAGCACCCAGCTCGTGCATCAGGTCGGGGTCATTCATTAGCGCCATTGCCATTCCTATGGCCAGCAGCACGAGCATTGCCGGCACACGCGGGCGGCCGAGCAATACTAGCGTCAAGGCGAGCAGCAGGCCTCCAATCCACGGACTGGTCGACATCATGCGGATTCCTTCGAGCATGAAGGAAAAGCCCAGGCCCATCACGACGCCCATCAGCGCCGGGCGCGGAACCCAGGTGGCCAGTCGCCCGGCGAGGCCAGTAAGTGCGAGCAACAGCCACATGAGTCCGGTCGCCAGCGCTGCACCGACCACCGCGGCCGAACCCAAACCCGCCGCGAGCGTGGCCTGGGTGATTGCCGCCGCGCCGATGGCCTTCATTGGCTGTACCGGAAAAGGTGTCCGGTAGATCGATCCGACGACGATCAGGGCCAAACCAAAGGCGACCAGCATGCCATTGGCATCCATCTTCAGAATGGATATGTAGGCGGCTACGAAAGGAATCAACGTACCCAGATCGCCGAAGGCTCCGGCCCACTCGGGTAGATCAAACCGGTTTTGTGGATGCGTGGTCTTGAATTTCATATGACGAAAATCATATAGCATTCCAGGGGACGCGCGTAGCATTTAAACATTGCCTTGCGGAAGCGTTCGGACGGAGTCACCGGCAGGTCGAAGCGCGGGTTTCTTAGGCAGCCCCATCGTCTTCTGCCGTTCCACGATAATTCAGCAATCGCAGCGCATTGAGCACCACGACAATCGTGGACCCCTCGTGGATCAGCACCGCGAGGCCGATGCCGGCCCAGCCAAACAAGGTGGCAGGAATCAGCAATGCCACCACGCCCAGCGACACCCACAGGTTCTGGCGAATGATGTCTCTCGATGCACGGCTTAGCCCCACGGCAAAGGGCAGCTTGGAGAGATCGTCGGCCATCAGCGCTACGTCCGCTGTTTCCAGCGCCACGTCGGTGCCGGCGCCGCCCATGGCGATCCCGACCGTGGCGCGCGCCATGGCCGGCGCGTCGTTGACCCCATCGCCGACCATGGCCACCATGCCGTGGCGTTGCGCGAGTTCTTCCATGGCCTTGACCTTGTCTTCCGGTAACAGTCCCGCATTTACTTGGTCCAGGCCAACCGCGTCAGCGATGGCGCGCCCACGCGTTCGTTGTCCCCGGTGAGCATGATGGTCTTGCGGATGCCGATACTGCGTAGTCGTTCGAGAACCTGTCTCACGCCTTCGCGCGGGGTGTCGGCCATGCCCAGGACGCCCAGGAACTGTCCGTCGGCCTGGATCAGCATGGTGGTCTTGCCTTCCGCCTCCAGGCGTGTTGCCTGCTGCAGAACCACTTCCGGAATGACTTCGCCTTCAAACAGCCTGGCGTTGCCGATGGCCGTCTTTTGCCCGCCGAATTCGGCGCGCAGCCCTTTGCCGGTCACGGCTTCGACTTCTCCGGCCTCGCTCCAGGTCAAACCGCGCCGCTTCGCCTCGGCCACGACCGCCTGCGCCAGGGGATGCGCGCTGCGGCTTTCCACTGCGGCGGTAACGGTCAGCAGACGTTCCTCGTTTCCGCTGAAGGCGACGACATCGGTCACTGCGGGCTTGCCGACGGTCAAGGTGCCGGTCTTGTCGAAGGCAATGGCGGTGAGCACGCCCAGATTTTCCAGGTGTGCCCCGCCCTTGATCAGCACGCCGCCGCGCGCGGCGCGCGCGATGCCGGACAGCACTGCCGACGGGGTGGCGATGGCCAGCGCGCAGGGGGAGGCCGCCACCAGCACCGCCATGGCGCGGTAAAAAGATTCGGCAAAGGGAAATCCAAACAGCGGCGGAAGCGCGATGAGCAACCCAACTCCTACCAGCACGGCCGGGACAAAGATCCGTTCAAAACGGTCAGTGAACCTCTGCGTGGGCGATTTTTGCGTCTGCGCCTCGGCCACCATTTCCACCATGCGCGCCAGGGTGCTCTCCCGCGCGAGCCTCGTCACCTCGACGACCAGCGCGCCTTCGCCGTTGACCGTAGCGGCGAATACCTTGTCGCCAGGCTGCTTGTCCACCGGCATGGATTCGCCGGTGACCGGCGACTGGTCCACCGCCGAGTCGCCGGACGCCACCTGACCATCCGCCGGGATGCGCTGGCCGGGCTTCACGATCACTCGGTCGCCGCGCTGCAATTCCTCCACCCGCACCTCGATTTCCACGCCATCCCGCTGCACGATGGCAGTCTTGGGCGCCAGCTCCGCCAGCGCCTCGATGGCCTTGCGCGCGCGGTCCATGGCCATGTGTTCCAAGGCATGTCCCAGGCTGAACAGGAACAGCAGCAGCGCGCCTTCCTCCCAGGCGCCGAGCGCCGCCGCCCCGGCCGCCGCGACGATCATCAGGGTGTCGATGTCGAAGCGGCGGCTGCGCAAACTCTGCCACGCATCGCGCAGGGTATAAAAACCGCCCGCCGCGTAGGAGCTCAGCAAAAGGCCGAGCGACAGGCCGCGCGGTGCGCCGGCGAGACCCACGAGCCAGCCGGCCAGCAGGAACAAACCGGCAACGCCGCTGAAAATAAGCTCGCGATGCTCGGCGAACCATCCGGCCTCGCGGCCTTCTTCCAGCACGGCATAGCCAAGCGCCTGGATGCGCCGGAGGATCGCTGCGCGCTCGATTTTCTCGCTGTCGAATTCCAGGTGCAGACGCTCGGCAGCGTAGCTCACCGAAGCTTCCAGCACGCCGTCCATGCGTTGCAAGGCATGCTCGATCACGGTGGCGCAGGTGGGGCAATCCATGCCATCGATGCGCAGGTTCTCGTGGTGAAACCGGTTCCCGATCTTGGCGCCGGCCGCTTGCGCCAGCTCACGCACCCGGCTTACGCCGAACCGCTGCTAGTCATAGTGCAGGCAAAGATGGGCGCTGCCGTCTTCGTGGACAACGTGCACCTTTTCCAAGCCTTCGGCCTGCAGCAGCGCGATCAAACGCGCCACACAAGCATCGCGCTCGCTCGGAATATCCGGCAAGACCAGGGACAAGTCCAGTTTAAGTTTTTCGGCCACGGTGCTACTCCTTGTAGAACCAATCGATCGCAGCGGGAGCGATTGGGGGCTTGCAAAGTCGCGTTATTGAGATTCAGGCTCCAACAATCTGAACGACAGATCTGGTGGCCTGAATTACTCCTTGATGATTTGGAACGTTTTCTCCGCAAGCTTCCTGTCTCCATGGTACAGCTCGATCGTATTCGTTCCAGGCTTTGGCTCTCCGGTGCAATGGTTCTCCTCCTCTGATACTGGAAAGCGGCCTCCGATGTGACGCGTTTCACCGACCCGGACCTTGAGAACCGAGTCGTTTTGATAGACAACTTGACCGGTGTCCCGCAGGACACATGCGTTGGTGGATCTCAGAATAACTCTGATGTCCACCGTGGCATCCGGGGGACTCCCGTGGACTACGAACCTGACGCCGTAGGCGAGGCCCGGCCGGATCGGAATGCGGGTCGTCTGAGACGAGAGCTGAAGCTCCTTTGCTGCTCCGAGTTTAGCGCCAACGCTAGACGTTTCGTCAGGGTCAGTTCGTACGCTGTAGTAACCAAGTATCCCGAACCCCGTGATTTCGATGCTGTTCACCGCTGCTTCTCGAACCGTCGCGCAACTGGACAATAGAAGCATGCTGAGGACAACGAAAACCCGGGAAGAAAACTTCACCATGATGTCCTCTCTCTGGTTCATACGGCGACCTCGTCTTCGCGATGGAACAGTCGATACAGCACCGGCAACACCAGCAGCGTCAGCAGCGTGGAAGAAAGGATGCCGCCGATAACCACCGTTGCGAGCGGCCGCTGCACCTCGGCTCCCGTGCCGACGTTGAGGGCCATCGGCAGAAAGCCCAGGCTCGCCACCAGCGCGATCATCAGCACTGGCCGCAGCCGGGTCAGCGTACCTTCCGTGATGGCTTGATCGATCCCCATCCCTTGCGCCCGCAGGTCGCGGATGCAGGAGACGATTACCAGTCCGGTGAGCACTGCGACGCCGGAGAGTGTGATGAAACCGATTCCGGCTGAGATCGAGAGCGGAATATCTCGCAGCCATAACGCCAGGACGCCGCCGGTGAGCGCCAGCGGCACGCCGCTGAACACCAGCGCTGCGTCTTTGGCCGAACCGAAGGTCATGAACAGCAACCCGAAGATGAGCGCGAGCGACAGTGGCACGACCACTTGCAGGCGCTTGGCAGCGGAGGCGAGCTGCTCGAATGTCCCACCGTAACTCAGCCAGTAGCCTTCGGGCAGTCTAATCACCGCGTTGACGCGCTCCTGCGCCTCGGCAACGAAGGAACCAAGATCGCGGCCGCGTACGTTGGCGGTCACCACCACCCGCCGTTTTCCGTTTTCGCGGCTGATCTGATTCGGACCGGGCGCCACTATGAACTGTGCGATCTCGTCCAAGGTTACATAGCTTGCCGTTTTTGCTACGCCGCCCTCGCCGCCCGCGGGCAAGGGAACCGGCAGGCGCTTCATCGCCTCCAGGTCTTCGCGCAGCCGTTCCGGCAGTCGCACCACCAGGTCGAAACGCCGGTCGCCCTCGAACACCTGCCCCGCCTCCTTGCCGCCTACAGCCACCTCGACCACTTCCTGCACGTCGGCAACATTCAAACCGTAACGGGAGATCTTGGATCGGTCGATATTCACAGTGAGCACCGGCAGTCCGCTCACCTGCTCCACTTTCACGTCGGCGGCGCCGGGAATTTTCTCCAGGACTTCGGCAATCTCCTCGCCGCTTTTCAGCAGCTCGTCCAGGTCGTCGCCGAACACCTTCACCGCAACATCGCTGCGCACGCCGGAGATGAGTTCGTTGAAACGCATCTGGATCGGCTGGGTGAACTCGTAGTTGTTGCCTGGGATTTCCCCCAGCGCTTCCTTCATTGCATTGACCAGGTCCGCCTTGCTCCGCTTCGGGTCCGGCCACTCCGATTGCGGCCTCAACATCACGAAGTTGTCGGCCACGTTGGGCGGCATCGGGTCCGTGGCGATCTCGGCAGTGCCGATCTTGGCGAAGATTTTGTCCACTTCCGGGAAGGCCTTGATGCGCTTCTCCAGCGCCTGCTGCATTTCGATCGCCTGGCTGAGGCTGGTCCCCGGGATGCGCAACGCGTGCAGGGCGATGTCGCCTTCGTCGAGGCTGGGCACGAACTCGGCTCCCATGCGGGTGGCCAGCAACGCGCTCAGCGCGACCGCGACAATTGCGGCTGCCACCGTCGGCGCCCGATTGCGCAGCACCAGGTCCAACGCCGGCCGGTAGGCCCGGCGCGCCCACTGCATAGCACGATTCTCCTTCTCCTCGACGCGGCCAGTGACGAACAGCGCGATCGCCGCAGGTACGAACGTGACCGACAGGACCAGCGCGCCGAGCAGGGCCACGACCACGGTGAAAGCCATGGGGTGGAACATTTTCCCTTCGACGCCGGTCAGCGTGAAAATTGGGATATTCACCAGCGCCACGACGAGCACGCTCACCAGGCTGGGCTTGAACACTTCGCGCGCGGCCTCGAACACCACCTCGAAGCGCTCGCCGCGCGCGAGTAACCGTCCCAGCCGATGCTGCTCGATCGCCAGCCGGCGCAGACAGTTCTCGACGATGATCACGGCCCCGTCTACGATCAGGCCGAAGTCCAGCGCGCCCAGGCTCATCAGGTTGGCACTGACCTTGTTCTCCACCATGCCAGTGATGAGGAACAGCATGGAGAGCGGGATCACCATCGCGGTGAGCAAAGCCGCGCGCCAGTTGCCGAGCAAGGCGAGCAGCACGACGAGCACCAGCACCGCGCCTTCGAGCAGATTTTTCGATACCGTGGCGATGGTCTTGTCCACCAGGGTCGTGCGATCGTAGACCGCCTTCGCAACCACGCCCTGCGGCAGGGTGCGGTTGACCTCGGCAAGCTTTGCACCGACGCGTAGGGACACGGCGCGACTGTTCTCGCCCATGAGCATGAACACCGTTCCCAGCACCACTTCCTTGCCGTTCTCGGTGGCGGCGCCGGTGCGCAGTTCCTTGCCGAGCAGCACCTCGGCCACATCCTTGATGCGGATTGGCACATCGCGTTCGGTGCGGATGACGATGTCGCGGATCTCGTCCAAGGTCGTCACCTGGCCCGGCGCGCGCACGAGGTACTGCTCCCCGCTTTTCTCGATGTAGCCGGCGCCGACGTTGGCATTGTTTTTCGCCAGTGCCGCCAGCACGTCGTGGAAACTCAAGCCATAGCCGATCAGTTTGGCCGGATCGGGGGTGACATGGAATTGCTTCAAATACCCGCCGATAGTGTTGATCTCGGTGACGCCGGGGATATTGCGCAACTGCGGCCGCACGATCCAGTCCTGGATAGTACGTAGATCAGTCGAAGTGTATTCGCCCCCGTCGGGTCTTTTCGCGCCTTCCTTCGGCTCCACGGTCCACATGAAGATCTCGCCCAAACCGGTGGCGATGGGGCCCATGGACGGCTCGACTCCGGGCGGCAGCTTTTGCCGTACTTCCTGGACGCGTTCGTTGATGAGCTGGCGCGCGAAATAAATGTCGGTACCGTCCTGGAAGATCACCGTCACCTGTGACAGTCCGTAGCGCGACAACGAGCGGGTCTGCTGCAAATGCGGCAGCCCGGCCATGGCGGTCTCGATCGGAAAGGTGATGCGCTGCTCCGCCTCCAGCGGCGAATAGCCGGGTGCCTCGGTGTTGATCTGTACCTGCACATTGGTAATGTCCGGCACGGCATCGATGGGCAGGCGTTGATAGTTGTAGACGCCCAGCGCGGCCATGCCGAACACCGCCAGGAGCACCAGCCAGCGCCGGTGAATCGCGAAACGCAGAATTCCTTCAAGCATGTTTTTGTTCCCTGTTAAACAGCGTCATTGCCGCGCTCGCCGGAGCCGATGCGCAGCAATTCAGTCGCCTCGCACACGGCGATAACGCCGTCGCCCGGCAGCCCGGTATGGGCGTTTTGCCGGATGGCCTCGACAATCAGCGACGCGAATTCATCGGAACAAAGGATGAACAGGGCCACCTTGTTGTGCGCATCCATGTCCCACTCCGTCGGGTGGTAAGCGTGTCCGTCGGCGCGCCCGCGGCCATGACCTTTGGCGCGCAGCAGGGTGTAGCCGGGGAAATGCGGCAACGCGTGCAGCGCGTGCTCCACTTTGCCAAGCATGTGCGGCTGGATGATGGCAGTGATCTGTTTCATGTCAGTCTCCTCAATGGTCGTGGCTGGCGCCGGTTTTACCCAGGTCGGCCTTCAGAACGAAGCTATTCGTCGCGGCATAGGGCGTGCCCGGCGCGAGGCCGCTCACCACCTCGACCCATTTTCCGTCGCTGCGACCCAGTTTCACCGGCCGCGCTTCGAAAAACGCACCGAAGCGAGCGAACACAATTTTCGAGTCGCGGTAAGTCTGGATCGCATCTACGGATACGGCCACCGGCACTTCGGTTTCGTCCTGCACCAGGTCCACGGTGACGAACAGGCCGGGCCGCCAGCTTCGCTCCGGATTCGGCAGGGTGACGCGCGCCTTGGCCGATCGCGTCTGCTCGCCGATCAGCGATCCCACATAGGACACCTGGCCTTCCGCCTCGGCGTTCAAGGCGCTGGCGCGCACTGTGACCTTCTGGCCAAGTTTGACGCTACCCAAGTCCTTGGGATAGATCGTGATCTCTGCCCACACGGTGGACAAGTCGGCGATGGTGACGACGCTCGCGTCCTCCTTCACCGCCTCGCCGATCGCCATGTGCTTCTCCGTGACCACGCCGTTGATGGGCGCGCGGATCTCGTAGCGCGTCAAGCCATTACTGCCACCACTATCGGGGCGCATCACTGCCGCGTGGGTGAGCCCCAACGCGAGCAGTTTCTGCTCCACGTTGCGATGGGCGATCTCCGCCTCGGCAAGTGCCTGGCGACTCGCGAGGTAATCCTGCCGGGCGGAGATTTTTTCCTCCCACAGGCGCTTTTCCCGATCGAAGGTCTCGCGCGCCAACTCGAGCCGTGTCTGGGTGGAAAGGTGCTCGCTTTTGAGATCGGCGAGCGCTGGACTTTCCAGCACCGCGAGCAGATCGCCCTTCTTCACCGGGTCACCGAGATTCTTTGCCGATTTGACTACGATCCCTGCGAGCCTAGGCACCACGTGGGCAAGGCGGTCCTGGTTGAACTGGATTTCACCCTGCAACTGCAGGGTGGAGCGGATTTTCGCCGGACCGGCGGTGAGGAGCTCGATGCCAGCACCTTTTGCCGTCGCCTCGTCCATGCGAACGCGCCCCTCCGACTGCTCGTAGGTCCACTGGTACGCTTGATCTTGGCGCTCCGCATTGATTGACACCCTGAAGGAGTGCGGCTCGACGATGACTCGATCACCCCGCAGGAAGTCGTTCTCCTTGCGGAAACTGACCATCTCGGGGAGCGCACCCAGGCGTTCGAGCTGGATTTGCAGCTTCACTTCCGCCGGGTCGACGGGCTTGCCCTTCTCCAAGGCATAAACCCGAAACTCGGGCGGCACGCCCTGTTCGAAGATGGTGAGCTCCAGCGCGAAATCGCCCTGCGAGAACAGGCGGCCGCCGTGCGCGCCTTTCGCCGCCGCCTCTTCGGTGCCGCCCTTCTCGGTTTTCTTACCTTCTACTTGTTTCGTTTTTTTTCCGCCATGATCTTCGGTTGTCATGGATGGCTTCCCTCCGATCAGGATGAGCAGCCCCAGCGCGACCCCAATCGCCACGATGCCAGCGGTGACAAAAATACTTCTGTTCTTCATCTGGAACTCCTTATTCATTGCCGGTTCATGGTTTGCAGCGACGCTTCCAGCGGGCCGCCCACCAGACGTTCGATTTCGCTCACGCCGCGCTGATAGTCGGCGAGCGCGCGCAAGTTTTGGGTGCGTATCTGGAACAGCGTGCGCTGCGCATCCAGCACGTCGAGGAAGCCGAACTTACCAAGTTGGTATCCCTTGGCGGCCGCGTCGAATGCGCTTTGTGCGCCGGGCAGCAGTGTCGTGCGCAGAGTCCCGATTTCATGGTCGATGGCCGCGAGACGCTCATAGGTCCGCGCCAGTTCCGTCAGCACGCGGCCTTCCGCCACGCGCGACTCATCGCTTGCTTTGTCGAGGCGATGGCTGGCTTCCAGGATGCCGCCCCGATTACGGTTGAATAGCGGCAAGGGCACGGAAATGCCAACAATATAGGCGCGGTCATCGAACTGGCTGAAGCGCGTGACGCCCGCGGTGAGCGTCACGTCCGGCACAGTCTTGGCCTTTTCCGAGTCGACACTCGCCTGGCGGCGCGCAATTTCGCTCGACCATCGCGCGAGTTCCGGGTTGTCGCGCACCCGCTGCGCAAGCTGTTCGTAGGGCGGCAATGCCGTGGTCGTTTCCAGGTCACCGACGGCTTTTTCGAAACTCGGATTGGGGTTGGCCCATAAGACTCCGAGCGCCTTGCGCAGAGCATTGCCTTCCCGCCTGGCCTGCTCCAGTTCGATCTCGGCGGCCGCTTGGGCAAGCCGCGCCTTGGTCTCCTCGACCGGCGATACCTTGCCGGCCTGTACGCGCCTGGCCGCGGCATCACTCACCTGCCGGGCTAGCAGAAGCGCCTCGTCCGCGAGTCCCTTTCGCTGCTGCGCGGCCAAAACGTCGAAAAAGCGTTGCGCCACCAATGACAGGATTTCGATGCGCTTGGCTTCGTAGTCCCAGTTGGCGAGGTCGCGGCCGGCCTCCGCCGCGCGCATCCGTGCCGTGCGCTTACCACCCAGTTCGATCAACTGGCCGATCTGGATCGTGGTGGTACGGTCGCCGGCTTCCGCCTTGCGCAAGTTGCGCAGATTATCCCCGGCGATATCCAACACCGGATTGGGCAGTGCGCTGGCCTGCAGGAGCGCGGCTTCCGTAGCGGAGCGCTCTTTTCCGAACGCCGCCAATTCTGGGTTGCGCTGCAATGCCAAAGACAACGCATCACTCAGCGTCAGTTCCGCGGGTTCATGCACCGCCGATGTTGCGGTCTCCTGTTTCGGCCGCGGTGGCGCATGAGGGCCGGCAAGGTCCGACGCTTGCGAGATGCGTAAGCGTGGTTGGACGAGCAGTGGGGATGTATTCTGCGCCGACGCCGCCTGCGGCCAGGTCGGGACGAACAGCGTACAAATGATGAAAATCGCGTGCGTCCGCCGGCGCACAGGCGCGGCGGACGCAGCGGGAACGTGTCCCATTGTCATGCATGACTCCTTTACTAGCGTGCCGGGCGGGCGCACAAACGCCACGCAGCCGGCGAGATTCGGATTGGTGTTACGCTAGGTTGGGAGCAAGCGGGGGGCGGTCTAACCGATCGGGGAAGGGAGAAGAAAAGCCCGCCGGCGACTCGGCGAAGCCGCCGCGGTCGGGGTCGGGCATGGCAAAGGGGAATGCTTCGCCAACAAACCCAGGCAGGTGGCCGAACGCATGACCGACGCAGTCGTGATGATGGTGCGAGTCTTCGTCGCCGTGATGACTGCCCGCGTGACTGTCTTGCTCATGCGCGTCGCCACCTCCGGCCGGCGCCACGATCTCATGCCCGCCCGCAGACTGGCCCGCCGTCGCCTCCCAGGCGAACGAAGGCGACAGCACCGTCAGGAGCAGGATGGCAACCAGGAGATGGGCGATGGATCGCTGGGCGCGGCGCATGGTCGGCGGATTGTACACAAACGCCGGGGCTTTGGATACTGGGCCGTTCGCCTCCCGCCTCAAAGGGGCGGGCTGCGGCCCCGTGCATAACCCTGCACTGGGGAAACATCAAAACCTGACCCACTACAACTCATACTTGGATTGGAATGTACTCCTCAGTGATCATTAGGTAGTGTCTCAGTTTGATTTGTAAATGACCCAACGGCGGAAAGCGACCACCATCCAAACCGCTTCGACCACCCCGAAGGGCCAAGCACCCTGTAGAAACCCATAGATCGACCCCAATCCGCAAGCCATAGCGAAGCCGAGAACAAACCATCGGCTTTTTTGCTCCATGGCGTAGCAGACCATCATTGCCGTAACTGCAAATAGTCCGAATGCGGTTAGCGCGTCCATTTAATTTGCCAATCCTGCAATTTCTTCCAGCATTCAAGCGTGGCCCGCAATCCCCGCTTCCATTGCCGGAGTAACGCGCAACCATTGTTGGCCCAAAACCACACGAACCAAGCATAACTTAAGGAAACGCCGCATGTTCAAAGATTGCAATAACGGACTCCCCATCGATTTGGTAAAACCTGATAATCTGATTGCCCGCATCGCGTAGGCGCCGCAATGAACGACCCGGTTTACCTCGACTACAACGCCACCACGCCGGTCGCGCCCGAAGTGCTGGAGGCCATGCTGCCTTACCTGAGGGAGGGCTTTGGAAATCCGTCTTCGTCTCATCACAATGGCAGAAAAGCTGCGCAGGCAGTTCGCGAAGCACGCGAATCGGTCGCCGATCTTTTGGGCGCCGCGGCGGACGAGATTGTGTTTACCGGCAGCGCCACCGAAGCCAACAATCTGGCGCTGCTTGGTGTCGCCCACGCGCTACGCGGCGATAAGAGGCATCTCGTCGTGAGTGCAGTGGAACATCCGGCGGTGATCGAGCCGGCCCTGCATTTGCAAAGCGAAGGATGGGATTTGAGCGTGATCCCCGTCGACGCGTATGGCCGAGTCGATCCCGCCGATGTCGCCGCTGCGCTGCGGCCGAATACGGCGCTCGTCTCCATCATGCACGCCAACAACGAGGTGGGCACGATCCAGCCTGTAGCGGAGATTGCGGCGATCACGAAGACGCGCGGCATCTTGTTGCATACCGATGCCGCTCAATCCGCTGGCAAGATTCCGTTGAACGTCGATGTACTGGGCGTCGATCTTCTGACTTTGGCGGGCCACAAGTTCTATGCGCCGAAAGGAGTAGGTGCCCTTTACGTGCGGGCGGGAACACCGATCGCGCCGATCCAGTTCGGCGCCGGGCAGGAGCATGGGCTGCGCCCAGGAACGGAGAACGTGCCGCAGATGGTCGGCCTGGGCGCTGCGGCAAGGCTGGCGCGCGAACGGCTGCCGGCGGCGACCGAAAAACTGCGCTCGCTTCGGGACAAACTGCATCAGCGACTAATGGCGGGTGTCCCCGGTCTGATGCTCAACGGTCATTCGACCAATCGTCTGCCCACGACCCTGAACGTGTCCTTTCCGGGTATCTCCGGGCGCGAGCTGCTGTCCCGCGTCGACGGCCGGGTCGCCGCATCGGTCGGCTCGGCGTGTCACTCCGAAGCCGACGCGGTGAGCGGCGTGCTGGCCGCGATGGGTTGCGACGCGAGTCGGGCGGTGGGCGCAGTCAGGCTGTCGGTCGGATGGATGACGACGCCGGAGGAGATCGAAGCCGCGGCGGCGGCATTGTCCGAAGGTGTGAACGGTTTGCTCGATCGGCAGAGTTGAGTTCATCGACTGGTCGATTCCATGAATTCTTGAATCGTAGTGATCAGGCATTCAGGCGTAGACGTTCATCAGCACCGCTGAAGGGTAAACATAAAATGTTCTTGCGTCTGCCGGCAATAGGCAAGGACAGCGAATCCTGCAGCTACGCTCCACGCCTGAACTTGTTCCGGCGAGACCCGTTCGGCCCGCGGCGGCCCTTTCTCGCACGGGCCCTCTGGATGAAACTCCCCGACGACAGCTGGCGCACCCGTTGGCAGCAGGCGGGCCACGTTGGTCAGAATGCCCATAGGGTCATCGGCGTGATGCAGGACCATGGCGACCAAAGCGGAATCGGGACGGAGCTCGTCAGAATCCAGCGTTGTCGCGTCTGCGACAATCCGCTTGATCTGCGAAACTCGACGCTCGTGCTGCAGGCGCGCCAGATAGGCCAGGGCGTCAGCTGATCGATCCACAGCGTAGACGAGCCCGTCAGGGCCTACTCGGTCCGCAAGCACAAGACTCACATAGCCTGGCCCGGCACCGATGTCCAGCACGCAGGCGCCGAGCTGAAGATGCAAAGCTTCCATCCAGCCCTCGACCAGGCTGGCGCGCAGGAGTTGGCGGGCAAACACTTCATCCCATGTGAGGTGACTCAGGTCTTTCTGGTAGGACGCCTCCATGACATTGCCTCTCTATAATCCGAACTGAGATACGGTCCAACCCATGAGGCCGAGAGTCACAAGGACGGACACGCCATTCAGAATGCGCATCGAGGTCGGCCGCCTTGAGTCGCGCGCCCGGTAGACCATCAGGCCGACCATCGCCAGGGACATGAGCAACATGATCTGCCGAACCAAGGGAAACATGGTCATGAAGCCCATGCCGGCACCACCGATCCCGACAGCGATCAGGAGCATGTGCAAGTTATGATGCTGGGTCGCGAGAAAGGCTAGAAAGACCGCGCCGAATGAGGTGATCCCCTCCGACCGCATGATCCCCTTTTTCTTCTTAACGTTTCCCCCGTTGGGATTGGCTGCCAATGCGCTTGAGCGCATCGACGGCGAGGTAAGACTTTGTTCCAACTTCATCGGTATCTTCTCCAATAGTGGCGCATTTATACGCCTTGTCGTGGCGCTGCTACTCGATCAAAACGACGCGTGGTCTACCCAGCTAAAATTAACGTGACTACCCGTTCGCTTCATACACCACGCCCAGGCACACGACCTGAATCGCAGTATCGCAGTTGCATTCATATTACGTCTTTGCAGTTCCATGGTGATATGATCGCGATCATACCAACGTCGACACACCGTGTGACATGGACTGGGAAGCGCTGATCGAATCGCAACCGGCTTTGGCGGTCATTCCGCCCAAGTTGCGAGAGCTTGCGGCGCGCCGGGACACCGAAACCGGCGAGATGTTGTTTCGACTCGGGGATCGGTTGCGGGATATTTTCTACGTCGTTGCCGGTGAAATTCGGCTGGTTCGCCGCACCCGGAACGGGATGGACATTGTCATGCAACGCTCGCGTGGGGGCTTTTTTGCCGAAGCAAGCTTCAATACGAAGGTGTATCACTGCGACGCGGTGGTCGCCAGGCCCGGCGCGGTCTTGCGTTTTCCCGCTCAAGCTTTTCGCGCGGCGCTTGCCACGGACGTGGTGTTTCGCAATGCGTGGTTGGTCCATCTCGCCCACGAATTGCTGAAGTCGCGCGCCCGATGCGAGCGATTGGGTCTCAAGAGTGCGGAGCAACGGATCATTCATTACATCGAGTCGGAAGGGGCTGACGGAATTGTTACGTTGAGCGAATCGCGTAAGGCATGGGCGGCCGAGCTAGGCCTGACCCACGAGGCCCTGTATCGCACACTACGGCGGCTGCAAGCCGACGGCACGCTCGATATTGATGCCGACCGGATTATCCTGAGCCGACGGAAAAAGCGCACTCCGCCCGTCACGGGATCGGCGTCATAGCCGAGGTCCCGCCCTGGAATCGCCGCGCGCATTGATGGAAGGCCTGCTTACCGCAGTCGCATTTCTCGCGCCATGGGAATTCTCGCCCACGGTGCTCCTATTGTGTATTGGCGCACTCGCTCTCTACTGGCGCGGGTTGCGGCATGCGCGAATGGCGGAACGACCATCGCTCAGTCGCCGCATCGCATTCATCACCGGACTGCTGCTTGTGTATTTCGTGATGCAAACGCGCTTCGATTACCTGTCTCAGCATATGTTCTTTATCCACCGGTTGCAGCACCTCGTCCTGCACCACCTCGGACCGTTCCTGATCGCATTGTCCCAGCCGCACGCCATTTTGGCGGATGGGTTGCCGGCGCGAGTCAGGACGAAGGTGTTTGAGCGCTTCTGGCGTCTGCCAGTAACGCGCTTTACTTACCAGCTTTTTCAGAACGCCATCGTCGCGCCGCTGCTCTTTGTCGGTCTCATCTGGTTCTGGCTGACCTCGCGCATCCACTTCAATGCGATGCTGAGCGCACCGCTGTATTGGGTGATGAATTGGAGCATGCTGATCGACGGGCTGTTATTTTGGTTCCTCATGCTTGATTCGCGTACCCGGCGGGAGGGCGCGCTGCTCGGTTTCGGCGTTCGGATATTCCTTGTGCTCGGCACCTTGGTGCCGCAAATCCTCATCGGCGCTCACATCACCTTCGCGGACCGGGACTTGTACGACGTATACAATGTATGCGCTCGGGTATGGGATATCGATCCGCTGACAGATCAGCAGCTGGGTGGCCTGATCACCTGGATTCCGGCCGCGATGATGCATGTTATCGCAGCATTAATACTGATCGGACGTTGGGCACGTTCCGACAGGAACAAGATGGAACGAACTTCCGCGCCTTCGACTTCTTATGTCGGGGGAAAGTAATGCTTCGATTCTGGAAATGCACCGGCGCAGCGATGATCGCGTATGGGGTACTCTCAGGCTGCACCAGCGGGGAGTCCTGGAAAACGCACGACATTTCCTCGCTCGTGCCGGATCTCGCATTTACGCTTACCGACGACCGTGGACGCAGCGTGAGCGCACAGGATTACCGTGGCAAAGTGGCGTTGTTGTTTTTTGGTTTCACCCATTGCCCGGACGTGTGCCCCACGACGCTCGCACGGCTTGCGCGAACGATTCAGGCAACCGACGGTGGCCGTGACGATGTGCGCGTTCTCGTGGTAACGGTCGATCCAGCGCGCGATTCGACTGCAGTCATGCATGAGTATGTTCAGGCATTCGGACCGCAGTTCGTTGGCCTGCGGGGCGACGCGGCAGCGCTCGAAGCCTTGGCTCGCCGCTACCGCGTGGCGTATGCGCTGGGCAAGCCCGACGCTCGAGGGAACTACGAGGTGACACACAGCTCCGCTGTGTTCGTGTTCGACCGCGAGGGGCGTGCGCGGCTTCTTTTTTCTTCGAAAGACACGCCCGCCGCGACTGCGGAGGATTTGCGCCGCGTCATACTTGATTCCAGTCATGGCGCCGGTTGAAAGGCCGCTCACCGGGAACGCTAAATCACGATTCTCGCCGGCGGCAAGCGGGCCGCGGTCGATATCAATAGCCGGTTGGGTTTGCGCAGGCCGAGGACCATCCATGGTGGGTAGCGGTCGACAATCTCCGCGACAACGGCGGGGACAAACAGCTCGGTAGCCTGGGCCAACTCCTGGATCAGCGGGAGAGGCTTCCTTTTCGAAAGCCTGGTTTGGCGACTGCGCCGTGGCACGCGCAGGCCTCGCCATTCGCGGCGGCTACGAGTTCGTGCAGGATGCCACAGTTGGCGGCGGAATTCCCGACCTGGCATTGCGCACGCAGCGCGGCAAGCTGCTTCTCCAGCGCCCGCATGGACTTCAGTCGCGCCCGTACCCGCCCGAGTTGCTCGTCGATCAGCTGGTTGATGTCACCGCAGTCCGCCTCGGGATGTGCGACAAAGTCGAGCAGGCGCTTGACTTCGGCGAGTGGCACATCGAGGGCGCGGCAGTGCCGGATGAAGGCCAGCCGCTCCAGGTGCACAGGTCTATAGGCGCGATAACCATTGGGCATGCGGGCCGGCGGCGGCAGCAACCCCGCCTTTTCATAGTAGCGGATGGTTTCGATGTCCACCCCGGTGGCTTTGCCGAGTTCTCCGATGCGCATGGCGGCTCCTTTCATCCTTGTATTTTATCCGCTTGACCCCGGAGTTGCTACGGGGTGTTCAATAAGCTGTTCTTAGAAAATCACTGTAGTGAGGACAAAATCGTGAAGCAATCCGTATTCGTCATTCGCAACATGGACTGCCCGACCGAAGAGACGCTCATCCGCAAGCGCCTGGGCTCGGTTTCGGGTGTGGCAGAGCTTGCGTTCAACCTGATGGAGCGCCGGCTCACGGTTACCCATGAGCTGGCTGACGAACAGCCCATTCTCGGCGCCTTGCGTGACGTGGGGATGGAGGCTGTGCCGGCAATGCCGATTGGATCTCAGCCCTGCTCCGGCGAGACCTGTTCCACCGCTCAAGCGGTTGCGGAAGCGGCTGTTGAGCCACCGGTCGTATCCCGCAGGACCTGGGTACTGATGGGCGTCTCCGGCGTCGCCGCCCTTACTGCGGAAATCCTAGCGTGGACTGGCGCACAGGAGAACTCGCCGGTTGTCATCGCGCTCGCTTTGCTCTCGATTGCCACCGGCGGTCTGGGCACCCTCAGAAAGGGCTGGGTCGCGCTCAAGGCCTTTACACTCAATATCAACTTTCTGATGAGCATCGCCATGATCGGCGCGATCGCCATCGGGGAGTGGCCGGAAGCGGCGGTGGTAATCGTCCTGTTCGCACTGGCCGAACTGATCGAGACGCTGTCGCTGGAGCGGGCCAGGAATGCGATTCGCGGTCTGATGGCGATGGCGCCACAAATTGCGACGGTGCGGATGGACAACGGCGAGTGGACCGAGCTCGCGGCAGCCGAGGTTGAGGTCGGCCAAACCGTGCGTGTGAAGCCGGGCGAGCGCATCCCGCTCGATGGCGTGGTGACTGCAGGCGCAAGCTCGGTGAACCAGGCGCCCATCACCGGCGAGAGCATGCCGGTGGAAAAGGCGCCGGGCGATCCGGTGTTCGCCGGCACGGTGAACGAGCGCGGCGCGTTCGAGTTCAAGGTGACGGCCAACAAGGGCAACACCACCTTGGCACGCATTATCCACGCGGTGCAGGAGGCACAGGGACAGCGCGCGCCGACGCAGCGCTTTGTCGATCAGTTCGCCCGTTACTACACGCCCGCGGTCGTGGTGTTCGCTGTGCTTGTCGCTTTGGTACCACCGCTTTTCTTCGGCGCCGATTTCCAGGACTGGTTCTACAAGGCGCTGGTGATGCTGGTGATCGCCTGCCCCTGCGCGCTGGTGATCTCCACCCCTGTCACGGTGGTAAGCGGGCTGGCGGCGGCCGCGCGGCGCGGCATCCTGGTCAAGGGGGGTGTGCACCTCGAAAATGGCAGACTCATCAAGGTCGTCGCTCTGGACAAAACGGGTACGCTTACCTATGGCAAGCCGGTCGTGACCGATGTCGTGCCGCTTGGCGGTCGTCCGGCGGACGATCTGCTGCAACTCGCCGCCAGCGTGGACGCCCATTCCGAGCATCCGGTCGCGGCAGCCATCGTCGCGGCATGGCAGACGCCCGCGGAACCGGCAGAGACGAAGCGCCGGCTGCTTGAAGGCGCATCGTTCGAGTCGCTCACCGGCCGCGGGGCGAAAGCCGTCATTGAGGGGAGTTTGTACTACGTTGGCAATCACCGCCTCGTGGAAGAATTGGGCATCTGCGGCCCGGCGCTGGAGAAGCTGCTGCTGCAGTTGGAGCAGGCAGGCAAGACGGCCGTGGTGCTGACCAGCGAGATTGAACCGCTGTGCGTTTTCGGCGTTGCCGACACGCTACGCGCCCACAGCGCCGAAGCGATTCGCGAACTGCATGCGCTCGGTGTCGTCTCTGTGATGCTGACCGGGGACAACCAGACCACTGCCAGCGCCATCGCCGCGAAAGTGCGTATCGACGACGCGCGCGGCAATCTGCTGCCCGAGGACAAGCTGGCGGCCATCGACCAACTGCTAGGGCGTTACGGCCAGGTCGGAATGGTCGGCGACGGCATTAACGACGCTCCGGCGCTCGCCAAGGCGTCTATCGGCTTCGCCATGGGTGCGGCGGGCACCGACACCGCCATTGAGACCGCCGACGTGGCGCTGATGGACGACGACCTGCGTAAGTTGCCTGCTTTCATCGCGCTCAGCCGGGCCACCTCGCGCGTGCTATGGCAAAACATTTCGCTGGCGCTGGGCATCAAGGCGGTATTCTTCGCCCTGGCGTTGGCGGGCACAGCGACGCTGTGGATGGCGGTCTTCGCCGACATGGGAGCAAGTCTGATAGTGGTATTCAATGGGTTGCGGCTGTTGCGCCGGCGATAAACAAGTTCCCGCCCGAAGCATCCCGAGGGATTTTTGAAGAGAAATCGAGACTATCGCAGCGGCCGGCGTGAGCAGCGCATGCGTTGTAACGGAAGTGAAAAACAATAAACGAGCGGAGAAGCAGCGTGACCAAGTATGGTTTCGGCAAGACAGTCAATATGGCGTTCGATGACGCAATCGCAGTCAGCGGATGGGTGCTGGCCTTTGCGATGGCCGCTTTCACGCTGGCCGCGCCAGCGGCGTCAGCGGGCGGCCTGCCGCACGATGCGGTTGTGGACAGCGTCGAGGCGCGCTTCTCGCACGTGCTACAGGACCTGAAAGACGCCAAGCTGCCGATCGCGCTTGAAGAGATAGAACGCCTAGTCGAGCGCTACCCCAGCTGGCGCCTCGCCTATGAAGCGCCCGTCGGCAAAGTCCCGCTCGCCCTGCCCGAATCGTTTTCGCGGCAGCGCGCCTCGCTTGGGCAACGCAAACGATAAATCGACAGGCAGACGCGCCGCGGATAACGTGCGAGAAGCCAATCCGCGTGGCGGAGAGCTTTTCCTAGTTGATCAAACATGAGCACCCTAGAACTCAAAGTTCCACCGATGGGCCTGGCTCTACTGTTTGCCTTCGCGATGTGGGTCACGGCGATGCAGCTATCCTGTCGCAAATATGGCAGATATCAATGAACGGTAAAACTCCGGCGTTTAGATCAGGGGTCGTAGCGGCCCTCGGTGCAGCACTGCTCTTTGGCGCCAGCACACCGCTGGCGAAAATGCTGTTGCACGATGTCGGCCCTTGGCTTCTTGCAGGATTGTTCTACCTCGGTTCTGGTATTGGTCTAACTCTGTGGCGCGTGCTCACCCGTGCCGCACCTGTCCACCTTTCTCGAGGGGAAGCTGGCTGGTTGGCTGGGGCCATCCTTTCGGGCGGAGTGGTTGGCCCAGTCCTCCTAATGTTTGGTCTAACAGGCATGCCTGCCTCCGGTGCGGCCTTGCTGCTCAACGCTGAAGGCGTTCTGACGGCGTTACTCGCCTGGGTTGTTTTTAAGGAGAACTTCGACCACCGAATTGCGTTCGGAATGGCAGCCATTGCCGCAGGTGCCATCGTGTTGAGTTGGCCGGGAGAGGCCAATTTTGTCGGAGTATTGCCCGCCCTAGCCATCCTGGGGGCTTGCCTGGCCTGGGGTATCGACAACAACCTGACGCGTAAGGTCTCGCTGACCGATGCCACCTGGATTGCTGCGGTGAAGGGTATGGCTGCCGGGAGTGTAAATATCGCACTGGCTTTCGCCCTGGGCGACCGGCTACCTGATTTGCCTACCACCTTAGCAGCGATGGTGGTTGGCCTTCTGGCCTACGGGGTGAGTCTGGTTTTGTTTGTGGTTGGGATGCGGCACCTGGGAACGGCTCGGTCTGGTGCTTATTTCTCGGTCGCGCCGTTTTTTGGGGCTCTCCTCGCGCTGGCCACCGGAGAGCCGTTGACACTTCGACTTGCAGTTGCCGGAGCACTCATGGCAATTGGTATCTGGCTACACCTGACGGAGCGCCATGAACATCAGCATATCCATGAGGTAATGGAGCATAGCCACGAGCACGCGCACGATGAGCATCATCAGCACGCTCATGACTTTCCAGTAGCCTTGGGCGTAAAGCACACGCATCTTCACTGGCACGGGCCCCTAGACCACTCACACGCTCACTTTCCCGATGCCCATCACCGGGAGCACAGCCACTGAGGTGTACGCAGCGCCGAAGCTGGCGGTCTTACAATGGTCCCCAAGGCCTTATAAGCACAAATTGAATTATGACGAACCGCTCAGTGCAAGGGTCGCGTACTGCCTCTGGCTCGTTGGGATAGCGGACGTTCGCTGGAGTTTTAGTAGGCGGCGGCTGCCAGGGGCAACAACGGTCCTGAGGGGACTCTGATACCAATTACCTCGAGGGTCTGCTTTCTCGGCCTGAGCTGGCGCTCTTTCTTTCACGAATGCGGCACGATAGAAACATTCAAACCAAACCATATCGACCATAGACCCAAGACGATAAACGCGATGCCGCTCCAAAACGGCATGCGCCGCGACAGTCCGGCTAACCAGTCGAGAGCGGCACGGGCGCGCGGAAATAGCGTTACCACCATAATGGGTAGCGAGAGCGCAAGACCGAACATTGCTAGCGAGACAAAGCCCGTGACGAGTGCAGCGCCGCCGGCGCCGCCCGCGATTGCCATTCCTACCAATGCGAGGATAAATGGTGCGGCACAGGCAGGAATATTGAACGCGAACAAGGCTCCAAGCGCGGCAGCGCCGTTGACGCTCGAAAGCCGCGACAAGCCGGGACCGAGAGAACGCAGGATGAATGCAGATTTGCCGGTGAGGTACAAGATTCCGATCAGAGCGTAGGCCGTTCCGAAAACAATCCACGCCGCTTTCTGAAACCCGATGAATGCCGTACCTGCCGCAACCGCGAAAAGGCCCAAGGCCCCCATGGATAGCGCGCGCACGCTCATGAATATCCCGACTTGCGTCAGCTTACTCGACGCACTCTTTCCTTCAAGCGTTTTGATAAAAATCAGAGTGGAACCGATCGAGCATGGCTCGACAAATCCTATCAGTCCCAGTCCGATGGGTAGACCCAATAGGCTTAGGAGGTCGACTTCAGCCATCGCTCGGCTCGCCCACTACTAGCAGTGACAGCTGTTCCCGTGCTCGCCGTGCTCCTGGATCGGCGGGCATGGGACGGAGCCGTAGGAGCAGTACACACAGCAGTCGCCCGGTTTTGGCTTTAGCGCCGCATGGCATTGCTCACACTCGTAGAACCACTGGCAGGCGTCGGTCGGCATTGTCTCCGCTTTGGCGTGCCCGCACTTAGGGCAGGTCAATGTTGACTCTAGGACAACGGCCCTCACCTCGCATTCCCCGCAAGGGTGGACGGATAGCCTGCATTTTTGGTTGCGTCCGTCAGGGCATCGATAGTCGTCTTGGCGTCGTCGAAGGTGACGGTGGCCAGACGCTTGTCGAAGTTCACCTTAGCGTGACTAACCCCGGGAACCTTGACTAGCGCCTTCTTCACCGTGATCGGGCAGACCGGGCAATCCATCGTCGGCACGGACAATGTAACGGTCTTGGGGGCTGCCCAGACGGGGGCGGCAAGTAATGCCATGGCAGCTGCGGCAAGCAACTTATTCATAACGTCTTCCTTTCAGTAGAACCACGGAGCGATGTATGGAAAGGCCAACGCGATAAGCACCAGCGCCGATACGACACCGAATAGCAGTATGTAGCCGCGCTTGATCTGCGGCACGGCGCAGACCTCACCCGGTGCGCAGGCTGTGTCAGGTCGCCATATACGCCGCCCGGCAAAGAACAGCGCGACCAGCGCAACACCGATGAAAATGGGGCGATAAGGTTCGAGCGCCGTCAAGTTTCCAATCCACGCGCCGGAGAAACCAAGAGTGATCAACACCAGCGGCCCTAAGCAGCAGGTCGAGGCGAGAATGGCCGACATCCCACCAGCAAGCAACGCGCCGCGCCCATCCTGGGACGTCGAGGGGATGTATTGCTTCGAGACATCTGTTTGCATGGTGTAAGCTTACTTCTGTACCTAAGTACGGAGTCAAGCGGAATGGAAACAACGTCAGACAGCCTGACCATAGGGACGCTGGCAGATGGGGCAGGCGTCAGTGTCGAAAGCATTCGTTTTTATCAGCGCAAGGGTCTGTTGCACGAGCCTAAGCGTCCTTACGGCAGCATTCGCCGCTATTCTGATTCGGATGTTGGCCGTGTACGCTTCATTAAGGCGGCCCAGCGCATCGGATTCACACTCGACGAGATCGCCCAGCTGCTGCAATTGGAGGATGGTACGCAGTGCGCGCAAGCGAAAGACATTGCAGAGCATAAGCTCGCCGATGTCCGGCGACGCGTAGCGGATCTGCAACGCATTGAATCCGCCTTGGCCGGCCTCGTCGAGCGTTGCGCGGCCGGCAGAGGTAGGGTTACCTGCCCTTTGATAACTTCGTTGCAGGAGACGTCGTGATCGACATACTCGGAATCTTCTTCTTCGAGTTGCAAATATCCCTTTAGTTCGAAAGTGTGGGTTAGCAATTGCATAGAGCGGTCGCTCGTCCGGGCAGTTCTCTATTCCAATTAGTGCAGCGCCAACGGCCGCGCTGGCCGATCAAGAGCCATCGGCTTGTTCATTCTATAGGTCGGCAATGGAGCTAGATCCGGACTCTCAGCCGGGCAATTCTTCCACCCCGCGAGCGGCAGGTTGGGCCGATAACAGCCAATTTGTCGCGCTAAGACATACGTCCGCTCCGGCCGAACAACCGCCACTGACGCCAATTTCCCGAGGGGCCGCAATGTGTTTGTACTGCGGACGCCAAATCGGAGCGAATTTCCTGGTCTTGGGCGGCCGGTCATGGCTCGACGCGACATTCGAACTCAAACTGAGACGTTATCTGGAGTGACGAAAACTTGACTTCCGCAAACGATGCGGAATATAGTGCAATTTCAGCTAAATTGCAGAAATGTCACCAAGGCTCGCGCAAGCGGGCTTTTTGCATTTCCAATGCCCAATTCTTCATTGCCGCCATCTTGGCGCCTTCGCCGCGCAGCTCGATTCTGGGTTGTCGCGGCTTTCTCTTGCTGGCGCGCTGATGAGTCGATCGAACTGGCCCACTGAGTCACGCCATAAGCGCGGCTACGGTGCTGAATGGGACAAGGTGCGCAAGCTGGTGCTCGAGCGCGACGAACGCCTATGTCAGTGCAGACACTGCAAGGCCGAGGGGCGTACTACGATAGCGACTGAGGTCGATCACATCGTCAGCCGGGCGACCGCTCGATCGCTGGGCTGGAGCAAGACGAGGACCGAACACCCGAACAACCTGCAGGCCATCAACACGCACTGCCATGCGCGCAAGACGCAAGAGGAACAGGCCAAGACCGTCAAACCCAAACGTCACATCGGCCTCGACGGCTTTCCGATCGCGGAGGGTGGGGGGGAGTGAAAAAGCGCGCGCCGCTTCTCCGCTAGGACCGTGGGTATAGGTAGATTTTCACAATCCCGAAATAGGGCAGGGGGGTGTCTCGCGGTCGCGCCGCCTCCCGTCCCCTATGATAAAACAGTCACAACAGCCGTAAAACAAGCATTGGAAGGGAGTTTGAGCCAGTTTGCCTTGGAAAGTGGCTATTTCCCTGGACTTTGTGCACGCGAGCGTGGTCGCCAATGTTCGCGAACGCGATTGGCCTGAGGTAAGGGTGGAGATAGGGGCCGGTGAGCGTCAGGTGGCACGCTGGTGGTGCTCAGGTTGGTGTGGTAATGCCGGGGGGAAGTGAGCTGGTGGCGGGGAGGTAGTCCCGGAGATCCGCGGGATGGCAACCAAGCTCACTGATTTACTCACAAAAGACGCGCGGACTGACCTTGCGCTGAGAGAAGCGCAACCGCCTTTTTGTCGAAGGAAACGAAGGTTTCCCCGCCGAGCCAGTTCCCCTCATAAGCGATGATGCCATCGGCGAAATCCCCGCCTGCTTCGAGCACCGACAGGCCAACCTCTACGGCGGGTCTGTTCACTTCCACGTTTGCGGCGGCAAGTAGTGCGCGGATCGCGGTGGCCACGTCGGAGGATTGAAAATTGTAGACCCTGCGCAGCACCCACACAAACTCACACAGGCATGGCAGTGCGACCGCGATCACTTCGGCATCGCTCAAGACCTTGGCGGCGATGCTCGCTTGCGCGGCATCGTCACGCACAACAGCGCGAACAAGAACGTTGGTATCAACAGCGACCTTCATTCTTTACCAGCCCAACCCTGCGCGGTCGCCTCGTTAATTTCTTCAATGGTAGCGACTTTCTTTGTCCGGCCGGCGAGCAATCCGATGAAACTGTCAATCGTTCCCGTAGGCCGGGCTGCCTTGAGTATGCCACGGCCATCTGGTAGTAAATCTAGTTCGATTTTTTCCCCTGGCCTGATGCCGAGGTGTTGCAGCACCTCTTTCCTAAAGGTCACTTGTCCCCGTGCGGTAACCGTCAATGTGGTCATGGCGATGTCCTTGTAGTCTCCTGATACATTGCATTGTAATGCAGATTCGCCTTACTTCCAATGCCTGGCGCAAGACGCTTTCGCTTGAGCGCCTAGACCCTGACGAGATGAAATTACGGCCGTCGGTCATCGAGCCTCGCGGTGCGCGGGTCGATCCGGCCTGGCTTCGGTTGGTTCACGTCAGGTCCCCAGGTTGGACGACGTTGCCGAACAGGCTGCCTTGGTCATTGAACAGATCGGCTTGGTCGATCTTGACGCGGTGACCGGCCGGAGGCGCCGGTTTCGGTTCCTCCGTTGGCGCAGCCGACTCGAGATCCTTGAGGCCTATAGGATTTGATGTGCCGCTAGCGCGGTCGCTAGCTGTCACAAGCTCGATTGGTCTGGGGTAAGGGTGGAGTTACGCGCCTGTGGGTGTCAGGTGGCGCGGACTGGCGCGCTGGTGGCCGGTGGGATGATCTGAGGGAGGCGAACCAGTGGCGGGGAAGTAGTCACGAAGGTCACCAAAGCCTGCCAATCAGCGGCGACGCAAAATCTGGATATCTTTTGGGCCTGCGTGACGGTCGCGCGGATCTGCGCTGCGTCCACTTTGACGCGCTTCGCCGTCGCCATCAGCCGCTCGCCTTTGCCGGTGTGGTAGGTGTGGCACTTCACGTCGCCGATCAACGTCAGGTCGAAGAGCAGGGCAATGAGCATTTTGTCGTCGAGCCCGTCGAGGTTCTTCGTGATGTGCTCGCGGTCCTTGTAGTCGCCATATTTCCAGCTCCACCCTTTGCAGATCGCGCGTTGCGAGTCCGATCCGCAATGCGCCTGTTGGCGTCAGGTGGCGCGGCCTGGCGCGATGGTGGTGCTCAGGTTGGCGTGGCGATGCCGGGGGGAAGTGAGCTGGTGGCGGGGAAGTAGTCCCGGAGATCCGCGAACGTGCAGCCCGCACTGAAAAACAGTATTCTCTGAATGAATGTCAACTCTTGGAAAATGAAGTTTTCGATTTCCGTGATTGATCCGGTGTTGTGCGGTGCGCCAATGAATGATGATCGAGAACGCGAACACAGTGACGGTCTAAGTTCGGCCATTCCGGACTGTCATCGCAATGCACAAACATGCTCCACAGCGGCCATTCGCTAGCAGACTTCAGAGTCTTAGGGACGGTTGCAAATATGGTATGCTTTTTTAGGATTTGGCAATATTAGAGCTTACCCCGATTTTCCGGTTTTCCAGCTGTAGCGAATATGGCTGATCGATAAATCGAATAAATCTTTGCAGCATAAGGGACGTGACTTCTCTTTTTGGTACCGGGGTACCGTTGTCCGCATTCAGGCGGGCCCGGGACGCCATACTATTTGAATAGTGCGCAAGAATAGTGCGCAAATGATGCGCTTATCAAGGAAAATGGGTTTCGCCGATGTTCGATGCTACAACGATTGACATTTTCAATACTGTAGCCAAGGATTCGTTACGTTTGTCGCCGAACTGGTCGGCTGCGTCCACGAAAGCCACCGACCTGTCGCTGCACCAAATCGCCCCCTATATTGGCCGGATGAAGACGTCGATGGCCAAATCTCTAATGCTGGAGTACACGAACGCTGGCGACTTGGTAGTTGATCCGTTCTGTGGTTGCGGGGTTGCAGTGCTCGAAGCAGCAGCCAATGGCCGTCGGGTAGTGGCCGGAGACTGGAACCCTTACGCCGTCTTGCTCACCAAGGCAAAACTGTTTCCACCATCCAGCCTGGATGCAGCGAACCGCCGATTACAGGCGACATGGGTTATGTCGCAGCGGCTCCATAGCGACCAAGACTTACGTAAAATTCCGACTTGGGTACGACAATTCTTTCATCCTGAAACACTGCGAACCGCCCTTGCGTTTCGGGACGCCTGCGTAGCACGTGGCGACATCTTTCTTCTCGCCTGTTTCCTAGGCGTGCTTCACCATCAGCGTCCGGGATTCCTATCTTACCCGAGCAGCCACCTTGTTCCGTACTTGCGAGATCGCCGGTTCCCGCGCGAGCAGTATCCTGAAATGTATAAGGAACGGGACGTGCTGTCGCGGATGCAGGCGAAGATACGTCGAACGTTCAAGCGCCCTGTAACCCGCTACACAGAGTCGCGTCGCGTACTACACGTTGATGCTCGTGAATTCCCTAGGCTGCGCCAGATCAGCGCTGTAATAACCAGCCCGCCGTACATGAACGAACTCGATTACGTTCGCGACAATCGCCTACGACTCTGGTTTATCGACCGGTCGCTACCACAGGGCCTAGAACTTAAGCGCCGAGATCGAGAGTCGGAATATAGAGCGTTATTAATGTCGGTATGTTCGCGTTTGGCATCGGGAATCAAGCCAGGCGGCTATATCATCCTTGTGGTCGGCGATGCTACGCGCGGCAGCGGTCGCCCTGGGCGGACGGATTTCATCACGCGCAAGGTCTTCGAATCGGAACCCACCCTCCAGGTGTTCGGACTCGAACAAATCTATAGCGACATTATTCCCAATATCCGGCGATCCCGCCGCGAGTGCACTGGCACAAAGTCGGAGACGGTGCTGATCTACAAGAAAGCGTCGACGAAACCTAAAGCACACGGATCGTCAAGTGCCCCAAGAAAATAACAAGTCTTGGTCCGAAGACTTGGAGGGCAAGGAAGTTGAGAACTTCCGACTGGGTGGATTTGTCGGCAAGGGCAAGATCGGTTTCGTCTACAAGGCTTACCACAAAGATCTGCCCGATACAGAATTTGCGGTCAAGCTAGTCTTCCGCGCACTGAAGTCGGGATGGGATACCGAGCTCAAAAAGGTATCGAAGCTCAATCTCGTCCAGGGTGTAGTGCATTACCACACTCACGGGGAGTCACGCATCACGCACCTCGGTGACACGCAATTGTGTCTGTACACGGTCTGGGACTACATCCCCCCCGGCGAAAATCTGATTACCTATCTAGAGCGGGTCAAGAGCATCAATACAAGCTTTTTGCTGGCAGTGACCGAGCGTATATTGCATGTCTTGCATGGGTGCGAGGCGAAAGGCGTATCGCGACATGGCGATCTCCACGCTGGCAATATCCTGATCGGGTCGGAAGAACTTGAAACCTATGATGATTCGATGCAGCGGAGACAACCCATCTTTGTTTCTGACTTCGGCTACGGAGCCACGGGCGGTGAAAAGTCTCCAAAGGACGACTACATAGGGCTCGCCGAAATTATTAATATGATGATCGCGCGGGTTGGTTACGCGATGGCGACGGCAACGCACAAGCAAATATTGCAGGCGATTAAGCCGTTGTTCGCAAAGCTACTGCGGGAATCCCAGGGCACGGAACGCTGCCGGCCGCTCGACATCTTGCACCTTGTCAAAGAAATCAAGGAAAAAGCGCAATGTGGGAAATCGGCAACGCCGCCGATACAGCAGGCAATTCTGAGCCGCAGTTCATTCCAGGCTGACGCGGCCGATGGTCCGGGGGTCGGCCAATTTCAAGTAAGCGAAATGATCGGAGAACGTTGGGATTGGTGGAAAAAGCTATTTGTTCCGACGGTTCCGGCGCGTTCTAAGATTCTGGCGCTGGATATACCGACCGTAGTAACTGGGCCGCGAGGGTGTGGAAAGACTATGCTATTCCGACGGCTCAGCGAGCGGCTGATGGTTGAGTGTGGGCCAGTGTTAGGACTGCCAGATCCGCCAAAATTTGTCGCGTTCTACGTCAACGCCAACGACATCGCGGATGCGTTTGCGCATTTCCCGAGTAATCCATCGTCTGCCGACGAAGCGCGATTGATTTGCTTCGCCAATCTCTGCGTCCTGGCCGACCTTTTGGCCGTAGAGTCAGCGCGTTCAGCGCGCAATGACACCCAACCAAGTGCTCCGTTGCTGGAACTCGTCAAGCGCCTACTTATATCGGATACAAATAATTCCTTGATCCTAGGCGAAGACCGGCTTGAGAAATACCGGTCAATCTTGGAACAAACGAAGTGGTTGTTCCCGACCGGCTCCGACGCGGTCTGCTTCCAAGGCTACCATGAGATGTCCCAGCATCGATGGCTTCCTCATTTTGCGCAACAGGCCCGGAACTGCTGCTCCTGGATCGGCGACCGTGCGATCCTGTTGTTCGTCGATGACTACTCGACGCCTCGGGTCTCGGAATCGATACAGCGTGTGCTCAACCGCTCGCTGCTGCAACGCTCTCCCGAGATCTTGACCAAAGTGGCCACCGAAGCCTGGACGACTTTCGTCCCACTGGATTCAAGCGGCAAGAGCCTCCAGGATGGTGACGACTTCCAGTTGGTAGATCTCGGCGAGGAATCCCTTTTCCTGCCCGATGACGAGCGCCTCGTGTTCCTGAACGAAGTATTTTCACGGCGACTGTCTGTGGATCAAAGAATACCGCGAGATTGCGCGTCTCTGCGCCAACTCCTGGGGCATTCGGCGTTGTCAAAAACTGAGTTCGCGCGGCGTCTCAGATTGATGCCGTCTGAGCAGGGTGCAGATGAACAGACCACAATTGTAGGCACATCGCAGAGGCGTGGCCGTTCGCGTTCGCGCGTGAATTATTTTGGTGATGATGTTTTTTCGAATCTCTGGTCCGGCGATACACGAACCATGATCCAATTAATTTCCGATGTCGTGGACCAGGCCGCAGACGCGGGTAATCCCGCGTCGTTACTTTCGTTCCCGATCGAAGAAGCTCTTCAGGATCGCGCCTTTCGGAATCGCGGCAGTGAGTGGCTGAATTCCCATACTCGCAATGAGCCGACGAACCCGATTCAATTGCAGAACGAGTTAGCGGCCATTCAAATGACGAGGCCGAACTATAAACTCTCCGGACGTTTCGGTGATCACCTCAAGGCGATTGTCGAAGCGTTTGTCGCCGCAGCGAGCGAACTTCTACATGGCCCGACGTATACGATCCGCGAAAACGGGCATGTGAGAGAGGTGCCTCGGATGGCCTTCCGGATCGAAATCGTGGACGAGTTTCGCATTTCAGGGCTGGCCGAGCAGATCTACCGAGATCTCATCCGGTATGGGCTGTTTATGCGTGACAATAGAGGGAAGAGCGTGCGCGGCGCATTTGTGCCCCGACTCTATTTACGCCGGTTGCTACTTCCCTATGGCACCCTGGCGCTCTCTAAGCGGGATAGCGTATCGCTGAGCTGTTCATCATTCATCCAATTGCTGCTTGAACCGGACATCTTCAGAGAGACTTTCATCGCCTCTAGGAATCGTAGTGGAGGTGATACCGGGCAGATGACCATGTTTGGGGAAAGCGCAGAATCAGGTCGGGGCGATCCCCTATACGACGATTTGGGCGAACGCCCAGAGGAGTGACCGTGACCGAGTCGGAAAATCAGGCGCTACTAACGCTGCTACCCGCGCTCCGGCAAGAATCGAAGCTGGCCATCGACGCGGGTGATGTTGTTGTGCATGCTCCGGGATTTGAAGACCGCACCATGGCCGTAACGCAGGCCATCATGACTGGTACGTCAGCGAAGGCTATCCTCATGAGTTATGAACCGGCTAACTCAAGAAACCGACTGGCCGATGTGCGCCAGAGCATTAACAAGGTCGGAGTGCAAATCACGGATGGGGATATTCTCAATTACAACCGATTTGAGCCGGGCGATTTCGAGCAGCGCCTGAGCGCACGGCTAACATACCATCGTGCGCGCCGAGTATTAGTGGATATTTCAACGATGTCTAAGCTGTTGATCATTTTGGTGCTAAACGTGGCTCGGACTCTCAAGCTTGAGGTGACGATTTTCTATGCGGAGGCCGAGAGCTACGGTCCTACCGAAGCAAGTTTCAATCGGGCTCGGGAGACAAACAAAGTGCATCAGCCGTCGCTGCAGGTGTTTACTGGCGTGCATGGTGTGGTTCGCGTCGATTCGCTCGCAAGCGTCGCCATGCAGGGGCACCAGACAGCAGCCTTGGTATTCATGTCCTTCAACGACGCGCTTACTCAGGTGCTGTTGAACACAGCTTATCCGGGGCGGTTGTTCTTGATCAACGGACGGCCACCAGTGCATAGCTGGCGTGAACAGGCAACGGCCTGGATTCACGACCAAGTGCGCCGGGAATGGGAGATTGACAACCCGGTGGAACAGGCGCGACCTGGCGAAGTTGCATTACCGAAGCGATCTGTATCGACTCTGGACTACCGGGAAACGGTTTTGATGTTGCTCGATCTCTACTGGGCACTTTCGGCCAGCCACAGAATCCTGTTGGCCCCAGCTGGTAGCAAGCTTCAAGCGGTTGGCTGTTCCATGGTCAAAGCGTTACACCCAGATATCCACATTGAATATCCGTCCCATGAGAGTTTCACCACTGAATACAGCACAGGAATCGGTAAAACATGGGTCTTGGCCCTTGGGAACCTCGCCGAGCGCCTGAAGGTGATCTCCGAAACGGAGCGTCACCAGCACTTGGAAATTAGCTTAGAGGCGGCTAACGCCTGACATAGCTTTGACAGCTAGTGTTGCGCGTTGGACTGTTTGCGTGGATAGGCCGAATCAGACCATGCGGTGCGCCGGTCGATGCGGATGATCTTGGGTGCTGGAGGGTTTATTCCACTTCGCCCGGCTGCGCGACGTGAGCGAACAGTCCGCCTTGATTGGCGAACATATCAACCTGCTCGATCTTGACCGCCCTGACGATGGGCGGCCGTTGCCTTGAGGCGTATGCGTCAGCCTCGACCTTTGTCTTGAACGTCCGGCAGAGACAGTGCTGCGTCGGGTGCGGTGTGCCGTCGTCCATCGTGAGTGGCTGGCGCGTCATGTAGCGGTGCGACGTGTAATACTCACTGGTGAGCGCGTCTCGGTTCAGTCTGGCGCGTTCCTCGCTCCCAGGTGGACGCTTTGCCGCCGCGAATGTGCGACGCAATACCTCGATGGTCATGTCGCCACCTTGGCGCCGTCGCGCTCCAGAGCCTCGCCGACGTCCACGAACAGTTTGCCCAGGTACTCGCAGCAGTCGCCGCCGTCGATAGATTGATCAGTGCCGAAGCCCATGCCTTCAAGCTCTTCATGGATAGATTCGAGTAGGGCACGGCAGTTGCCGGATTCCTGCGCTGCTCTGGCAGCCAGCTCCAGGGGCTTTCCAGCGGTGTCCTTGAGTCCGGCAGCCGTCACAATCTGCTGAACCCAGGGAGCATCGTGCGCGACGGTGTGCAAACCAACGATTGCCGGCTCTAGCTCCACCGTGTCGGACTGTGGAACTTCGGTAATCTCGTCGTCGTCGGCGCCCTCAGTGTCGTAATCGAGCACGATCATGGACAGACCCGCGATGTTCGACGAGGCACCTTGCACCAGTCCGCCCTCGCAGCCGACGACAATGATGGGCGTGGCGGCGGGCATGTTGATCTGCTCGCACATGACGTCTATTTCCGGGCGGTTAAGGGGTTGCAGGGTGCCGTCGTCGGTGGCGATGGTGTAGTGGTCATGACGCGATGCCACAATCCCATTGCTCTGCCAGTAGCGCAGGGCGGCGAGGATGGTGGCGGTTTGACGTTTGTCGAATGTGGTGTTCACGATTTTCTCCTGGTTAGGTGATGATTTCGCCTTGCGCGACGACTTTCTGAATCTCGCGCTCGATTTGCTTCAGGTGCTTGCTGATGAGCCCGATCTGTTCGGCGACGATGCCCGCGCGGTGCGGGTTGATCTTCTGCAAGGCGACGACTTCGTTGTCCTTGAACCCACTGGCGACCATGCGGACGATCTGCTCGATCTTGGCTTCGAATGCCGACAGGGCTTTGGCTTCCGCGGCGCTTACCTTCGGTTTCTCAAAAAAGCCGCCCTGGCTGGCTGCGGCGATCAGAGCGTCTGCCGCGGCGCGCAGCTTCGCGTAAGTCTCGCAGCGCCCGTCACGGATCAGGCCGAACAGCGTGTCCTGGTCATGCTGGTCGAGCCGGGCCAGCTCCGTTCCCTGGGACGGTGACAGGTGGCCTTTTTCGAGCAGGTTTAGGTAGGACGGATTCAGCCGCAGCAGCGCGGTGCGCTCGGTGATGCGCCAGGGCTGTTTAAGTCCGATCCGATCCGCAAGCTCCTGGGCGGTGACACCGGTGTCGAGGACGCGCTGGAACGCCCGGCCTTCCTCAAGTGGCGTGATGTCGGCCCGCTGCAGGTTCTCGACGATGGCGAGGATGTCTCGCTCGCTATCGGTGATCTCGATCAAGTTGGCTTCGATCGTGTCGAGCCCGGCCAGGACGTGAGCACGCCAGCGGCGCTCGCCTGCAACGATCATGTACCGGTCCTCGGGCAAGGCGCGAACAGTGATCGGCTGGATCAAACCGTTGGCGTTGATCGACGCGGCCAGCTCGGCCAGCGCCTCGGGATTGAAGCGCTTGCGCGGCTGGTCCGGGTTGGGGATGACCGAGGCGGTGTGGAGTTTCATGATTGCACCGCGCTGGCCGCGTTGATGCCGTCAAGCCAGTCCTGCTTCCAGCAATACTCGGAAGCATTCGCCCAGGCCGGAGCCGTGCCGTGATCGCGGACCTCGCGCACTCGCTTCATGGTTAGGTTCATGGCGGTCGCGAGTTGGCGAATTGTCACGCCTTGCCTGCGCATTTTGCGCCGGATGATTTGAGCGAATACGTCGCTCGTGCGGTGAGTTACACTTGCTGCAGCCATTTCGTGCTCCTGTTCAGTTCGGATGGTCAGAAGCCAGGGAAGGCGGGAACCGACCCTGGTTTCGTTTTTCAGGCGATGTTGTGTCCGGCTTCGATCTCCGGCACATCGATGCCAAGTTCGCGCTTGAGCCACTCCGCGACCATGTGGCGGTGACAGTAGGTGGCGCCGGTCGCGATGTCCTTCACGCTCTCGTAGCACAAAAGGATCGGCTCGGCGCCGGCGGCCAGGTGGAGAAGATCGCCCACCACCGCTGCCGCGTCGAGATCCGCCAGTTGGGCGAAGTAGAGCTCGCGGTAGACGTCTTCTGGCACGCTGTTGAACCAGGGGCCGGGCGCCAGCGGCTTGTAGACCTTGAAACCGGCCGGCGTGTTGCGCGGCGCGAACCGCGCGATCGAGATCCGGCCGGGGCCGAAGTAGGAAAAGAAAGACGCTGTTTTCAATTTCAAGCTCCTGTTGAGGTTTGGAAAACCATATTTGAAGTGTTACTGAATCAGAAGGCTCGGGGTGGTCATTTTGCTTCTCCTGTTTTGCGCTCATGGGTTGCGAAGTGCATCGGCAAACGGGCCAGTGCGGGTGCCCGCTTGCCGCAGCATCTTGCTACGCGGCGATCGTGGCCGATTTATATTTGAGTTGAGCTACTGTGCAACTTGCGCGATTCTGATCAGTGCGCTTACCGAGGTAGACCGACTGAATCAGGCTAGCCATGCAATATAGGTACTGGATTTCGACGATATCGCCGAGCGCCGGAATGTCTTTATCGACCCCGACGCTCACCGAGCCGAGCGTAACCACGTTGCCGGCATCGTCGTAGACCTGGACTGTCACGCTGCGCTTGGAGGCGTGAACGGTAGCGACCTCGACTGTGGCCGATTCGACAAACTTGAACTTGACCTGATCGAGATTCTTGCCGTTGCCGGGCTTGTAAGGCGCATCACCCCTTTTGAACACGATGCCTTCCTTTCCAGCCTTTAGGCGCTCGAACAGGGCGCGTTTCGCCGATGTGCCGAACGCAGTCGGCGCGGTCTCGATGTTGCTTACGCCGACGCGCCGCAGGGCTTCTAGGAGCAGACCGTATCGCGTGATGTAGGGCAACTGGCGCACGTTGTTCTCGCCATCGCGCAACAGATCGAAGGCGTAGAGCTTGTCGCCGACCTGTTCGCAGTCAAGCTCGGTGCCGGGTAAGAGAAGAGCGACGCTTTCTGCCAGCGCAATCGGGAGTGCGATTTCCAGCCCGCGCTTGTTGCTGCCGATCGCGGTCTGACGATTAGCAACCGGCCGGCGCTCGCCGTCGTATTTCTCCTGGGCGACGTATGCGTCATTCGAAATGTAGCTCGTGACTTCGGATTCAGCGACAGGGGTGAGCACCTGAACGTCGAGCCCTGTGACGCGCGCTTCATCTACGGACGCCTGATACGGAACGCCGCCCTCGGACGGTGTATAGCCCTTGGCGGTCTTGGATTTGACCAGGGCGTCGTAAATCTTTTTCGCCTTCTCGAACGGCAACGGCGCCGGGGTTTTGGTGCCGGCGGTCAAGGTGCTGCCCCTGCGTCCGTATTGAAAACGCACGGCGAAGCCATCAGCTTCGGGCGCAATTTGCGCTTGATACACCTTGTCGCTGGCGTGGTCGCGGTAGTAAAGGGTGACGCTTTCATTTTGCATTTGGTTTCCTTTTTTGCGGCTAAGTGGAAAGTCGTTCCGGTTCCACCGGGGCGACCGCGGCGGTTCGATTCCGCCGGGCCGCTCCAGTTTTGAATTACGCCGCGATCAGTTCGCGGGCGACCGTGAAAGCGCGGTCTTTGAGGTTGGCGCCCTCGCCGAACCACGCAGCATCCAACGCGGATTCACGCGCCTTGCCGCGCTCGTGGTCGACGTACTCGGTGACGGCGTTGACGGCGCCCCAGAGGCTCTGACCGACCATTTCTGAACCGGCCGCGGTGCCCTCGAAGAGGGCCAGGACGCTCTTATACGCTTTGGACTTCCGGGTCTTCTCCGGCGCTTCCAGCGTCTCAACGTCGCACTTGAAGACGTCGAGCAGGTAGGCGTCGGCCGCCTGGGCATCGAGCGGTGTGGCGGCCATGCGGCGGGTCTGCATCAGGAATTCGTCCCAGCCGGAGATTGCGATCGAGAGCTGGTCGCGCACTTCGGCTGCGTTGAATTTGGACAGGTGCGGGATCTTGACCTTTTGCTCACCGTTGCCGATGGCGGCCGAGAGCGTATTGTTGCAGACGACGCGGACGCTGGTGAACTGCGCCGTGGTGGCCATGCTCGCGTCGTAGCTGGTGGCGAGCAGCAGGTAGGGCTTCACCATGTCGCCGTCAACAATCTTGGCCGCTTCGCCGACCCGGGCGAGGGCCCAAATGCGCCGGCCGCCGCGAAGCGCCCCTGCGGTCTCAAGCTCGAAGCCGCCGGCCTTGACCAGCTCGTCGAAGAACCCGAGGACCTCGCCCGGCTGGACGGTGTTGTACCACTTGGAGACCACCGAGAGCGGCGCCTTCGTGTCGCTGCGGAGCAGAACCTTCGTGTCCGGCACCACCCTGATTTCGCCGTCGAATCTGAACAGCGTCTCGGTTTCGGCTACGTTCCACGCGAGTCCGGCCGCCGCGCGCCAGGTTTCGATGTCGGCGCCGGGCGCGAGTTTCGAGCCCAGGCCGTGCCACGGGGTTTGACCGACGAACGCCATGTTCTGCCGGCTGTTGCTCATATCAATTTCGTGTGCCATTTGAAGCTCCTGTCAGTTTGCCCAAGGGCGAAGCCCCTGGGGTGTTCGGTTGCTGTTTAGGAAATTTGACGCGGCTGGCTGCTTGATCCGATCGGGCGGTTGAAGTTGACCTTCTCCGCTGCGGCGCGGCCCTGGTGGAAGCCGTCGCTGGAGAACTTCTGCTTTTGGGTCCTGGTCCGCTGCTTGCCGAATTCCTTGTCGCGAAGCGCCAGCTTGTTCTGTACAACCATCAGGGCGGTGCCGGTCTTGGTGACCGCTGCTTTCATGGCCACGTCGCGTTCGGCGCGCAACTGCGTCATGCGCTCGCACAGACGGATTGCATAGGACTTGCGGAAGGTTTCGCGGTGCCGGCCGGCGACGGATTTTGATTCGGAATAGCCGTGGTCGCGTAGCATCTTGAACAGCCAGGCGGCGTATTCTAGATCGACCGCATCGCCTTCGAACTTCATGCAGCTCTGGTAGACCGGGTGCGCGGCCCAGGACGCGCGGCAGTCGGTAAAACGTCCGACGCCGACGCCCAGGAAGCCCATCCATATTGGGTTCCAATTGCACGCCTTGGCCTTTTCCCCGACCGGGATAATGACGCTGCTCCAGTCGTATTGGGTCTGCTTGCCGGTCGCGGCCTCGAGGTCGGCCACGTCGATGTTGTGCTGGCGCATCAGCCTTTCGGCCATGCGCATGGCGATTTCGTTCTCGTGTTCGTTGCCGCGCGAGTCATTCGCCATCGCGAGGAGCTTCGTGATTTTGTCCCGGACGTCGCTCATAGCAAGCCCCTTTCTGCAAATGACGTGGCCGAGTCTCCGGCGATGATGAAGTGGTCGAGCACCTTGACGTCCACGACGGCCAGGGCCTGCTTGAGGCTGGTGGTGAGGCACTGGTCTGCGTGGCTCGGTTCGGCCACGCCGGAAGGATGGTTGTGCGCAAGGATCACGGCCGCGCAGTTGTGCTGCAGCGCCGCCTTGACGACTTCCCGAGGGTAGACGCTGGTCTGCGTCAGCGTCCCGCGGAACAGCTCCTCGACCGCTATGACGCGGTTCTGCGCATCGATGAACACGCAGACAAACACTTCGTGCTCTTTGCTGGTCAGCGTCAGTTTCAGGTAGTCGCGGACCATGCTGGGCGAATTGAGCGACGCGCGCTTCAGGCCGAAGCGGTGATTGATGATGGCGACGGCCATGCTGATGACCTCTTCGTCGGTCAGGTAGGCGCCGGTTTCCTGATTCAGCACTTTGGTGCTCATGCTTGCACCGGGTCGGTTTGCGAAACATGGAAAACGGTGACTCCGCGCGGGTGCCGACCAATCGATTCGGCTACGCCGGACTCGTTCTTCTTGGTCATCGAGACAAAGGTGCAGACCTTGACGCCGTGCTCACCGCGGCGCACTTGCCGGCCGAGGGCCAGCCAGGCGTTATAGGTGAGAACGTTGACGCGCGGCTCGATTTCTGCGGCCGGGATTCCTTTGGACTCGAACCCCTCGAAGATCGCGCTGAAGTTGGCGGTGCTGCTGCTGGTGCGCGCCCGTTGGAGCGCTTCGGATTGAGCTACACTTTGGACAGCCATTTGGAACTCCTGTGAAGTTTCGTTTGGTTAGAAGCCCCGGTCGGTCCTAAGCCGTCCGGGGCTTCGCTTTGCCAGCTACCGGCTGGCGCGGGTATTCCGACGCCCTCGCTTACGCAAGGACGCGGGAATAGGCGGCACGTCGAGCGCCGCCATTTTTTAAGGGTGGGTGTTTCCGGGTGTCCCCCGCTTGGCCTGGTGCTCTAGGTCGTTTGCGTCCGGGTGCTTTGAACCTCGGGCGGCGGGTCGGGCCGGGTCGGCCAAGATGTTCTTTGACCTTGATTCATTATAGCAAATATACGCAAATAATCAACAAGTTACGTAAGTTTCCGACAAACGGTAAAGGGCAAAATGTTCATCGGCGCCGTCCCAAAAGAGGTCGTCGGTCAGGTGCTTTCGACCGTGCCGTTTGATGAGTGGGGCGACGTGTACGTCGGCTGCTCGGGCAGCTTCCGCTTCGACCGCGCGGTGAAGATGCGGCACCCCGGTTGCCGCGTCTATTCGAACGACGTGTCGCTCCTGACCTGCAGCATCGGCGCCCTGGCGATGGGGCGCGAGTTCGAGATCCGCTTCAAGGGCGAACTCGAGTTCGTCGAAGCTGCGATTGCCGGGATGGACTTCCGCGGGCGCGTTGCCGCCGTGATGGTCGCATCGGCAATGGGCAAATTCACGAGCAAGAACGAATACGCCCAGGTGCATTTTCGGCACTATCGCGAGCAGTTCCGGGTGTTCGTGGATCAGGCGCTGCCGAAGCTCGCCGCGCTGGTGGCGCAGATCAAGATCGAGGACTACTACGCCGGCGACTTCATCGAGCAGGCGGATCGGGCCGAGAAACGCGGCGGCGGCATGGCGTGCTTTGCTCCGACCTACAAAAACGGATACGAGCGGATCTACCGGCTCGTCAACGAGAACACCGATTGGCCGGCGCCGAGATACGGCATCTGGGACCCGGACTCGCTGCCGGCGTTTATCCTGTCGCTTGAAGAGCGGCATATTCCGTACTGCGTGATTTCGGATCAGCTGCTCGCCGATCGCACACCGACAACGGAATGGCGCGGCGCGAACAAGCCCGTCTACACCTATTCGAGCAACCAGGCCGCATCGTACCGGCGTCGGCTACCGAACGAAGTTCAATTCAAATACGCAGTGATCGATCCGGCCGCGATTGCGGCCAAGAGCAAGGTGACGGTTGCCGAGGTCGACGGCAAGCGCATGAACTACCTGAAAAACGTCTATCTCGCCAAAGGCATCGAACACACCACGGGCCAGTTCAATTGCATCGTGCTGATCGATGGTGTGCTCGCCGGCGGATTCATCTTCGCGCAAACCCGGTTTGGCGATAAGACGCGCGAGCTTTACATGCTCTCGGATTTCTCAGTCTCGCGCGAACGCAGGATCTCGAAGCTGATCCCGATGATTGCGAGCTGCCGCGAGGTGATCGAACCGATCAACCGCCGCCTGCTGATCAAGGTCGAATACATCGTGACCACGGCGTTCACGACCAAGCCCGTGTCCATGAAGTACCGCGGGATCTTTGAATTGGACAAACGCGCCGCCGATCACCTGCAGTACCAGTCGGCAATTCGCAATCAATCTATCCAGGACGTGTTCAATGAATGGCTCCGAAAATACGCTGGACAAGGTGGAAAGCCGGATCGTCAAGGTCAAGCTGCACGACCTGAAATTGCTGGAGAAGAACGCGCGCTACATGACACCGCAGGAGTTTAGCCAGCTCGTCGCCAACATCAAACACGACGGGAAGCTGATGGGCGTCCCGGTGGTCTATCGCGGCGAAGTGCTGAGCGGCAATCACCGCGTGCGCGCCGCGATCAAGGCAGGGATTGAAGAGGCCGACGTGTTGGACGTTCTCACCGAACTCACCGAGGAGCGGCGCCTGGCGATCCAGTTGTCGCAGAACGCGATCAACGGCAAGGACGATCCGAACATCCTTGCGCAGCTCTACACCAGCTTGAACTCGCTGGAATGGAAACGCTACAGCGGCGTCACCGATGACGCCTTCAGATGCACCGACGAGAAGCTCGCGGCGCTTGGCATCACGCGGCCGAGGTACGAGGAGCTGACGATCGCTTTTTTGCCCGAGGAAAAAGCCGTGTTCATCGATCTCGTCGCACGCATCGAGGCGAGCAAAAAGGCGCAGGTCCTGGTCGGCGAGCTTGCGACGTTCAACGCGCTTTTCGACGCGATCGTGCGCGTCAAGCAGGAAAAGAAAGTCATCAACAACGCGGTCGCACTTCGGCTGCTCGCGGAGCTCGCGGTGAGCGTGCTCGACGCGGAGAAGATCGTGCCAGAAGCGGCGCCGGCGAACACGCACTAAATCGCAGGATTTGAGTTTCCGATTGTAGTGCGCTCGTTGCTGCCGCTCTAGGCGTGTTGATCTTGTTGATCGAGTGAGAAGCCCTAGCCGAAAGGTGGTTCGACAGACGAGGGGGAGCGAATCTACTCCCCTACCTATTTTCTCTCCAAGTCGGGTTTCAAGGCAATGACCTTATCAACGACCGTGTCGATGTCGGCAGCGAGCGAACGCATCGTCGCGCCTTCCCGCTTCAACGCATCCAGTGCTTCTTTCAATACCTTGTCGCTGACCTTCTTCAACTCGAAGGAAGCGCGGAAATCAGCATCATTGAATTCGTTGCAGATTTCCTCGTAGGCGTCCCACTCGTCGAGTCGCGCTTTGTCTTCGGTTTCGAGTTTTGTGCGGTGTTCCGCAATTATCTTGGCGGCCTGTCCCGTTGTGAGTCCTTTTGACACGGGCAGCCCGAAGAACTTCAAACATTCCTTTTGCCAAGCATCGGCGGGCTTGTTGCTCCGGAAATCGATGTATTGCGCCTTCTTGTCCTTCGGGCCGACGATCTGGAAGATGACATCAACGAAACCGTTATCGGTGCGCCAGATGCGTTCCAGACGCGGCTGAACGACATCCGCAAGGGCACTACCGACAATCTGTTCGGCAACTTCCTTCGGAACATACCCGATGAAGCGGCGCGTGCCTCGCGTTACGCCCATCACCTTGATGGCGTTCGCATCGTGTGTGTTTTCGGGTTCGCGTTCAAGTGCGAGCGTCTGGTCTGAATCGTCCGCGAAGCGCCGGGCGTCATCGCGCCTATGTTGGATACCGGCCACGGACAGCCGTGCGTTGAATATCTGAAAGCCCTTCGGGATCGGTGGCAGGAAGTTGGTTCCACGGCCTGTTGACTTGCCGCCAGCCATCGATTTGCCGGAAGGCTTGCGGTCATCAGTTTTGCGAGTCAGCACATAGAGAAAAAGGACGATGACGCCGAGAACAATGATCCAGTTCATTCATTCACACCTGGAAATGAATTGAACCGGACTATATCACCGTCATGCCACCTCCTTGCCGACTTATGCCGTACCCGTACACGCGGAGTGCCTGAACAACAAAAAATTAATCAAGGAAATCGGATACCCGAAATTTTCCGCCGAGCGCGCGGAGAGGATCCTGCCAGAGGGCGACGCGAGCAAGTGGCATGAAATTTTACGTCTTGCACGCGGCCAGAATCGTGCCAGAGTTTTCAGCAGGGAGTTGGCATAGTTCTCTCCAGCGGTAGAGCGAAAAAGGCACTTCTAAACTTTTGAATTGATAATCTTTTTTTCGCTGGTGGGGCGGTAGGTTAGTAAGGGAAAGCTCAAAAAAGGCGTACGCGGGCGTTACGCAGCTTTACGGGCATCGGTCTTTTCAGGGGCAAAACTCACATTATTTTCAACTATTTTTAGGCAGCCATGCGTGCAGGTCGAAAACCCAAACCGACGCATCTCAAATTGCTCGCGGGTAAGCCCGGACACCGCACGCTACCCGAGGCAGAGCCGCAGCCCGATCCTGTGACCGAATCGACGCAGCCGCCCGAGTGGATGAGCGGCGAGGGGCGCGCGGTGTGGGCGGCGGAATTTCCCAAGCTGGTGCGAAACGCAATGATCACCGAGGTCGATCTGCTCGCGTTCGCCAAATACTGCCAAGCGTTCGGACGCTATCTCAACGCCGAGAGCATGGTCGCCAAACAGGGCGAAGTGCTGATCGCGCCGGGCTCCGGGTTCCCGATTCAGAACCCGTACCTCGCGGTGTCGAATAAGGCGCAGGAGCAAATGCACAAGGCTGAAAGCGAGTTCGGCATGACGCCTTCCTCGCGCGCGCGCGTTGCTCCCGTGGGCGCGAAGAAAAGATCGAATCGCTTTTTGGACTTGATTGATGGTGGCAAGAAAAAGGAAACCCCTCGCAGAGCGTGACTTTCTGGTCGTCGCGAACGACTACGCGCGGGACGCCATAGCCGATGTCGACAACGACAAAAATTGCAAGTGGATCCGGCTCGCCGCTTCGCGCTATCTGAAAGATCGCAAGCGCGCTGCGAAAAAGAACGGCCCGTTCAAGTTCTCGCCCACGCACGCGCGCGAAGTCTGCAAGTTCATCGAGCAGCTTCCCCACGTCGAGGGCAAGTGGGACACGCCGACGATTGTGCTGCACCCGGCGCACGTCTTTTTTCTGGTCAACCTGTTCGGTTTTCGGTCGTGCGATGGTACGCGGCGTTTTACGAGTGCGTTGTTCGCAGTTGCACGCAAGAACGCCAAAAGCACATTGGCTGCGGCAGTCCTGCTCTATTGCCTGTGCTATGAGCCGGAGCCTGGGCCGCAGGTCATCACCGCAGCGACCACCGGCGACCAGGCGCGGATCATTTTCAACATCGCGCGGCGCATGGTCGAGCAAACGCAGGACTTGCGCGAGGCGTTCAACCTGGAGGTGTTCGCGAGCGCGATCGTGAACTGGCAGGTCGGCGGCAACTTCAAGCCGATCAACGCGCACGCTTCAACCCAGGACGGGCTGAATCCGTCGCATGTGGCGCTCGATGAGATCCACGCGCACAAGACGCACGACCTCTTGAACGTGCTGCAGTCGGCCGCCGGCGCGCGCCTCAATGCCCTGTGGCTCTACACCACGACCGAGGGCTACGAGACGCCGGGGCCGTGGCCGGAAATGCGGCACTACGCGCATCAGGTTCTGAGCGGCATCCTCGAAGCCGACCACTTCTTTCCGCTGATCTTCGCCCTCGACGATCAGATTGGCGAGCCTGGGCAACCAGGATACCGTGCGGCGGACGGCGATTTCGACGCTTCGAAGTGGCAGAAGGCGAATCCGCTGATGGACGTCAATCCGATCCTGGACCGGGAGATCAAGAAGGCCGCGATGGACGCGAAGCAGATGCCGGGCCGGCACGCCGAGTTCAAGATCAAACGGCTCAACCGGCAGGCGGCCGCGGCGAACACCTGGCTCAACATCGAGCGCTGGAAACGCTGCAACGGGCCGGTCGACCTCAATTTTCTCGAAGGCGAGGAGTGTTGGGGCGGGATCGACGGCGCGGCTACGACCGACATCATGGCCCTGCGCTTGATCTGGCGCGTCGATGGAATCGTCTATACCTGGGGCCGACGGTGGGTGCCGGTGGATGCTGTTGCGCAGCGCACCGAGCGCGGAACCGTCCCGTATGCGGGATGGGTCGCAGCCGGCCTGATCACGCAGCTACCCGGCAACGTGATCGACTACGCGATGGTCGAGCGCGACATTCTCGCGCTTTGCATTCGCTTCCAGCCCAAGGTGATCGGGTACGACCCTTGGAATATCCGCGATCTCATCAATCGCCTGAAACCGAAGTTGCCCGAGCGAAAGCGGCCCGACGGGAAAATGGTCTCGATACTTGAGGAGTTTCGCCAGGGCACGAAGTCCTACCACCCGGCGATGCAGGAAACCGAGCGCCTCTACCTGGCCGGAAATCTGCGCCACGGCGGCGATGCGGTACTCAATTGGTGCGCGTCGAACGTCGTCCCGCGGCGCGACGAGAACATGAACATGGCGCCGGACAGAAAGCGCAGCGCTGACAAGATCGACGATGCGTGCGCGCTCTTCATGGCGGTCGGCGTCATGGGCGTACTCGCGGAGCCTGAGAAGAAGTTTCAACTGCTGTTCGTTTGACCACGCTTCACCGATTCACCCGAGCCGCCTTCTGGGCGGTTTTTCATTTCTGGAGCCACAACATGAAACGAGCCTACAGCCTTTTCCGCATCAAGAGCATTGACGAGGAACAGCGCATCATCGAGGGCATCGCGACCACGCCGAGCACTGACCGCATGGGCGATATCGTCGAGCCCGAGGGCGCAGTGTTCAAGTTACCGCTCCCGCTGCTCTGGCAGCATAACTCGCGCGAGCCTGTCGGCGAAGTCGTCGCGGCCAAAGCCACGCCCGAGGGCATCACCTTCCAGGCGAAGTTTGCAAAAATCCCAGAGCTTGGACCGCTCAAGGACCGCATCGACGCGGCCTGGCAGTCGATCAAGTACAAGCTCGTCAAAGGCATGTCGATCGGGTTCAACCCGATTGAGTCCGCGCAGATCAAGGACACCTGGTCCGAACACTTCCTGAAATGGGAGTGGCTTGAGCTCTCCTGCGTCACGATCCCCGCGAACGTGGACGCAAGCATTACCACCATCAAGTCCGCAGACCAAGCACTGCTCGCCGCGTCAGGTGATCGGCAGCGCGCGGTCGTGCGCTTGACACCCACTCCCGGCGTCTCGGGATCGCATCGCAACCTCCCGAAAGGAAACCCTGATATGAAAACGATTGCAGAACAGATCGCCTCCTTCGAGGCGAAGCGCGCAGCGAGTACCGGGCGCATGAACGAAATCATGGCGAAAGCGGCCGACGAAGGCCGCACGCTGGATGAAACCGAAACCGAGGAGTACGACGCGCTCAAGGCCGAAATCAAATCGGTCGATGAGCACCTGGTGCGCCTGAAAGAGCACGAGGCGCAAATCGTTGCCGGCGCCACGCCGCTGCAGGCGGCTGCGGGCACCGATCCGAGGGCGGCGTCGGCCGCCCGCGGGGGCATCGTCAGCGTCGTGCGCAATACGCAGAAGGGCCTGGCGTTCACGCGCTACGCCATCGCGCTGGCCAATTCGCGCGGCAATCTGATGCAGGCGCAGAAGATGTCAGAAAAATGGCGCGACAGCACCCCCGAGGTCGAAATCTTCCTCAAGGCTGCGGTCGATGCCGGCACGACGACCGATGCAACCTGGGCAGGCCCGCTTGTCTATGCGCAGAATATGTCGAGCGAGTTCATCGAGCTGCTGCGCCCCGAAACCGTGATCGGCAGGATCCAGGGCTTGCGCAAAGTGCCCTTCAACGTCCGCATGCCGCGCCAGACCGCCGGCTCGACGGCCGGGTGGGTCGGTGAGGGCTTGCCCAAACCCGTAAGCGCTCTTGCGTTCGACACCGTGACTTTCCCTTACAGCAAGATCGCGGGAATCGTGGTGCTGACCGAGGAACTGGTACGGTTCAGCAATCCGTCGGCCGAGGCCCGCGTGCAGCAAGATCTGATCGAAACAATCGCCCAATTCACGGACGAGCAGTTCCTCGATCCGAACAAGGCCGTCAGCGCCAACGTTAGCCCGGCATCAGTCACCAACGGGGTCGTGCCGACCGTATCGACCGGTACGAGCGTCGCGCAGATCGCGGCCGACGTATCGGCCATGCTCGCGATGTACGACACCGGGATGCGGCAACGCAATCCGGTTTGGGTGATGCATCCGCGCACCGCCCGCGCCCTGTCGCTCACGCGCACCACGCAGGACCTCTTCGCCTTCCCGGGTATCACCCCGACCGGCGGCACGTTCTTCGGTATCCCGGTGATCACGAGCACTTCGGTCGGTGCGGCCGATGTCGGCAGCCCGCCGGTAAGCCAGACGCAGATCATCCTGATCGAAGCCTCCGAGATCTTCCTCGCAGATGACGGCCAGGTCGCGCTCGATGTCTCGCGGGAGGCCTCCGTTGAAATGGACGGCGCGCCGAGCTCGCCTTCGACGACGCTGGTTTCGCTGTGGCAGAACAACATGGTCGGCCTACGCGCCGAGCGGTTCATTCACTGGGCCAAACGCCGCGCCGATGCGGTTGCGGTGATGAGCGCAGTGACCTACTAGCGCGTCGCCTTACTTTGCTCATCGGCGGCGTTTCGCTGGTGAGCAAGACTAAGACGAGGCAGCACCCGAGCCAAACACCCCGGAGGCGAATCATGAGCAACAAGATGGTCAGACTGGTTTCAACCGCCCGCCACAAGTACGAGGGCCGCATGCTTTATATGGGCAACCCGTTTTCCGCGACCAGGCAAGACGCCGAGGATCTGATCGCGCTCAATTTTGCGCGGCCCGCGGACCAGGACGAGTACCGCACGCGTGATCTGGCAGCGACGAGGCCATTGCAATTCCAGCGGCGCGATGTTGCGGCTGCGTCGCGCCAGAAACGCAAATACAAGCGCAAGGCGGGCTAGATGCGCATCCTCGGATTCGAGCTAGGGCGCGCGAAGGCGCAGACGCTCTCCCCGGTGAACGGCGCGGGCGGCTGGCTGGGAACGATCCGCGAGTCTTTCAGCGGCGCCTGGCAGCGTAGCGTCAGCATCGACTCGCAGCGCGACATTCTCGCCTTTTCCGCTGTGTTCACCTGTGTCACCATCATCGCGAGCGACATCGCAAAGTTGCGCATCAAGCTCGTCGAGGAGGACGCGGCCGGGATCTGCACCGAAGTCGCGCGCGGATCTCCCTTTCTTCCGGTGCTCAGGAAGCAGAATCGCTATCAAACCCGGATTAAGTTCATCGAGCAGTGGATCGTATCGAAGCTGCTCTACGGAAATGCCTATGCGTTGAAGGAGCGCGATGCACGCGGAATCGTAACCACGCTCTATATCCTGGACGCAAAGAGGGTGACGCCGCTCGTGGCCGAGGATGGGGGCGTCTATTACCAGCTCGCGCAGGATGCCCTCTCGGGGTTGCCCGAGCAGGTGACCGTGCCCGCCTCGGAGATCATTCACGACACGATGGTGAGCCTGTGGCACCCGCTCATCGGCGTATCGCCGATCTACGCCTGCGGGGTGTCGGCGACGATGGGTAAGCGCATCCAGTCAAATAGCACCAAGTTCTTCGACAACATGAGCCGACCCTCCGGGATGCTGAGCGCGCCGGGAACGATCACTGACGAAACCGCGGCGCGGCTCAAAGCTGCGTGGGAAGATAATTTCGGCGGCAACAACGTCGGGCGCCTCGCAGTCCTCGGGGACGGTCTGAAGTACGAGGCGATGACCATCCCCGCGCAGGAAGCGCAACTGATTGAGCAGTTGAAATGGACGATCGAGGACGTAGCGCGCTGCTTTCATGTTCCGCTCTACAAGCTTGGCGGGGCCGCGCCGCCGAGCGCGAGCATCGAATCGCTGAATCAAGGCTACTACTCCGACTGCCTGCAGGCGCTCATCGAATCGGCGGAATTGTGTCTTGACGAAGGGCTGGCCTTGCCGACGGGGTACTACACGGAATTTGACCTCGGGGGCTTGATCCGGATGGACACAGCCGCGCGCTACGATGCAAAGAACAAGGCGGTGGCTGGCGGGTGGATGTCGCCGAATGAGGCGCGCGCCGGGGAAAACTACAAGCCGGTTACGGGTGGGGATTCGCCCTACCTGCAGCAGCAGAATTACTCGCTCGCGGCACTGGCCAAACGCGATGCCAAGGACGATCCGTTCGGAACGGCATCAAAGCCCGAACCGGCCATGCCCGCGCCGCCTACGCCGGCGCCAGACGCGCCCCCAGTGCCGGTACCCGCTGCAGCGAATGACAAAGCGACCCTAGCCGAAGCTGCAGCCATGCTGGCCGAGGTATTCATCAAGGGGCTGGAAGATGCGCCTGCCTGAGGCGGTGAAGTGCATCGCCGAGTGCGCGCCTGGAAAGCGCGTGCGCGCGATCGTACTTGAAGGCGTCTACGAACTGCCGCTAGCGCCGAAACCGGAGCCGGCGGCGGCGGAAACGGCGCAGCCGCGGGAAACCGTAGCGACGCTGCTCCTTGAGCGCGATGCGCAAACGCGCGCGAGCGTGACGCAAGTGCTCGAGAACGTGGTCGGCGTGGTCGCTCGGGTTTATGAAACAGCGACCGTCGTCAAGGCGGCGCTCGCAGTCGTGGCAGAAGGGCAAGAAAGAATCGCCGGTGGAATGCAGGAAATTACCTTGGCGCTTGAGCGCCCGGTCAAGCCGATTTACGACAAGACGGGGAAGCTCATCGGTGCGCAGCGCGCAAGAAAGTAGAAGGGATCATGCAATTCACACCGCTTCACGATTTTGTTCACGAGGAGAGCCAGAGTCACTATCTCGTCGGGTTGTCCTACAAGGTGAGGCCTCAAGACACAAAGCTCGCCGCGCTCGTGCCTCAATGGATCAAGCAAGGCAAGATCAAGCGGGGTGTGCCGGACGTTTCGCTTTCAGGAGCGAAAGTCGCCGGTTCCGGTAGGACCGCATAGGACAATCACATGCCCGTCACCCATCCCACGCGGGTACGCAACAGCATCGCCGATTTCGTCTGTGCTCAAATCAACGAAGGCACGCGGCCCGGCAAGCTCGTCATGCAAACGGCCGGGGGCGTGACGGTTGCGACGCTCCGCTTCGCGAACCCCGCCTTTGCTGCGTCCGTGGCCGGCGTTGCGAGCGCCAACGCGATCGTCTCCGACACCAACGCGGTCGGCGGCACCATCGCGAGGGCGGAACTGCGGAACGCGGCGGGCGTAGCGAAAGTCCTGTGTTCGGTGACGGCAACAGGCATGGGCGGCGACATTCAGCTCGCGAGCGTGGTGGTCTCGGCCGGCCAGAGCGTCTCGGTGTCCGCCCTCAGCTACGGCGCGCCGCCGTGATGCGGGGCGAGACTCAAGGAATCGAACAACCGTGTGAACACTTGAAAGGGAATGGCCGCCATGAGCAAGAGCAACGTATTCGAAGCGGATGTGCTCAAACTGATTTTCCAAGGGGTCGCGATCGCGAACCTTGCCGACAATGCATCGGTCGGGGCCGCCTCGACCCTGACGGTCGCGCTGCACACGTCCGACCCCGGCGAAACGGGTGATCAAACGACAAGCGAAACGAGTTATACCGGCTATTCGCGCGTCGTCGTCGCGCGTTCGGCCGCCGGATTTGCGGTGAGCGGGACGAACCCGACCACGATCAAACCGGTCGGAAACATCGATTTTCCGATTTGCACCGCATCACCCGGCGGAGCGATCAAGTTCTTCAGCATTGGCACGGGGGCTGGCAACAAGATGCTTTATTCGGGCACCGTGACGCCAAATATCGCGATGGCGGTGAACGTGATTCCGCGACTAACGACCGATTCGACAGTCACCGAAGATTAGATGGCAGCGCAAGGGACCGCAACAGCGCAAGCGACGGGCGTTGCGCTCACCGTCGTTGCGGGCGTCGGATCAACCAACGGCATTTCAACGGCGCAAGCGGCCGGCGGCGCAGTCAAGGGCGGTGTCGGTGCTGCGACGGGCGTCTCAAGCGCGACTGGGGTCGGGACTGACGCCGCCGAGACCGTTTCGGGCGTGGGCAACGCCGACGGCGTGGGCGGTGCGCAAGGCATCGGGCGCGTGGTCAAGGGCGGTGTCGGTGCTGCGACGGGCGTCTCGAGCGCGACCGGGGTCGGGGTTGACGCCGCGAACACCGTTTTGGGTGTGGGCAACGCGGACGGCGTGGGCGGTGCGCAAGGCGACGGGGGTACAGTCAAGGGCGGCGTCGGTACCGCCGTGGGCACGTCTAGCGCGAGCGCGGTAGGCGAGGATGGCGGGGCACTTGCGCTCATCGTCGAAGCGATCGGCCAAGCCGACGGCGTGGGCACCGCGCAAGGCTCCGGAGGCGAAGTCAAGGGTGTCGTCGGTACCGCTGCGGGCGCCACTAGCGCGAGCGCGGTCGGCGAGGACGGCGAGGCGCTTGTGCTCATCGTCGAAGCGATCGGCCACGCCGAAGGAATCGGCGAGGCGCGAGCAGTCGGCGGGACAGTTGCTGCGCCGGTGAACGTTTTTGCTGGGCCACGTGGGACGCCTCGCACAGCGCCGGTCGTAATTGCCGGAGGCGGGAATCTTCGCGCTGCGAACTCGGCCGTATCAGGAGTCGGGCGGGTCACTTGGGAAGATCAGAACACACTCGCTTTGCTACTACTCGCAGCATGAGGAAGCCATGATCAAAGACGCGGAGGCACTCGGAAAACAGATGCTCGAAGCGGTCAAGGGTTATGTTGCGCGAGCACTATCCCCGCTTTCTTCGCGCATCGACGACTTTGACCGGAAGATCGTTTCCATTCCGGCAGGGCCCAAGGGCGAGCCTGGAGCGCCGGGGGCTCCGGGTGAACGCGGACCAACGGGCGAGTCGATCAAGGGCGATCCAGGGCTGCCTGGCGAGCAAGGCGCTCGAGGTGAGAGTGGCACGCCTGGTGAGCGCGGTCCGATCGGAGAGCGAGGTCCGCCGGGTAAAAATGGCGATGCCGGCGTGCCTGGCGAATGCGGAGAACCTGGGGCACCGGGTGAACCTGGTGCGCGTGGCGAACAAGGCCCGGCAGGTGAAAAGGGTGAGCGCGGTTCGATCGGAGAGCAGGGTCCACCAGGTGAAAAAGGCGATGTCGGCGTGTCTGGTGAACGCGGTGAGCCCGGAACACCTGGTACATCGGGCACACCGGGAGAACCTGGCGCAGCGGGTGAGCGCGGTCCGATCGGAGAGCAGGGTCCACCAGGTGAAAAGGGTGATGCTGGCCTACCTGGTGAGCGCGGCGAGCCTGGTCCAGCAGGTCAAAAGGGCGATGTCGGCGAGTCCGGAACACCTGGTACATCCGGCACACCGGGAGAACCTGGTGCAGTGGGTGAGCGCGGCCCGATCGGAGAGCAGGGTCCACCAGGTGAAAAGGGTGATGTCGGCGAGCCCGGAACACCTGGTACATCGGGCACACCGGGAGAACCTGGTGCAGCGGGTGAGCGCGGTCCGATCGGAGAGCAGGGTCCACCAGGTGAAAAGGGCGATGTCGGCGAGCCCGGAACACCTGGTACATCGGGCACACCGGGCACACCGGGAGAATCTGGCGCAACGGGTGAGCGCGGTCCGATCGGAGAGCAGGGTCCATCAGGTGAAAAGGGCGATGCCGGCGTGCCTGGTGAGCGCGGCGAACCTGGAGCACCCGGTGCAGCGGGTGTATCTGGAGAACCTGGCCCACCTGGTGAGCACGGCGAACAAGGCCCGGCAGGTGAAAAGGGGGAGCGCGGCGAGCCTGGTCCGGCAGGTCAAAAGGGCGATGTCGGCGTGCCTGGTGAACGCGGTGAGCCCGGAACACCTGGTACATCGGGCACACCGGGCACACCGGGAGAACTTGGCGCAACGGGTGAGCGCGGTCCGATCGGAGAGCAGGGTCCACCAGGTGAAAAGGGTGATGCTGGCGTGCCTGGTGAGCGCGGCGAACAAGGTCCGGCAGGTAACGATGGCGAGCGCGGCGAGCCGGGGCCTCCCGGGGAGTCAATCAAGGGCGACCAGGGGCTACAAGGAGAGCGCGGCGAGGTAGGCCCATCCGGTGAGCCTGGCATGCGCGGCGAACTAGGGCCTGCGGGCGAAAAGGGGGATGCTGGTGTTGCAGGCGCCGCTGGTCGCGACGGCACGGATGGCAATTCAGGGCGCGATGGCGCCAACGGGAAAAGCGCCTATGAACTCGCGGTTGAAAAGGGCTACGCGGGCACGGAGTTCCAGTGGCTTGAATCGCTGCGTGGCGCCGAGGGCGGCCCAGGGGCGCATGGACGCGAAGGCAAGGACGGTCGCGACGGTCGCGATGGCAAAGATGGTGCCCCCGGTCGCGATGCACTTGATCTTGACATCCTGCCCGGAATCGACGAATCGAAGAGCTATCCGCGCGGAACCTTTGCGCAATATCGCGGCGGTATGATCCGATCGATTCGTAATACCGATCCGATAACCGATGGTCTCGCCAAAGCCGGATGGGCCGTCATCGTGGAGGGGATCGCGGCCGTCGTCGTATCGCAGGGTGAGGATCCGCGCGACCTATCTGTCGCGGCGATGCTCACCAGCGGCACAAAGACGGTTTGCGAGTTCACGCTGCCCGTCATGATTTATCGCGGTGTTTGGCGTGAGGGGGAATTTGAGCGTGGCGACGTTGTGACCTGGGGCGGTTCGGCCTGGCATTGCCAGGAAAGGACAACGGACAAGCCGGGCACCTCCGTTACTTGGCGTCTCATGGTTAAGGAAGGCGCACGCGGTAAGGACGCGAAATCGACGCAGCTCGGAGTCGCCGAGCGTCTTGGCGCCGATCGCGAACCGGTGCGCCTAAAATGAACTATTCTCTGGAACGCGTATCGGAGCCGGACATCGAACCGGTGACGCTCGTTGAGATGAAACGGCACCTGCGCTGCCAAGAGGGCGTAGAGGTTCAGGACGACGACATCACCGGGCTCATCGTCGCCGCGCGCGAGTGGGTCGAGAACTACACCGGCCGCGCGCTAATCGACCAGACCTGGTGCCTCACTGTTGGCGATATTGGCGAAGGTGCGGTCCAACGGATTCTGCTGCGCCGCTCGCCCGTTATCGCCTTGACCAAGGTTTCGTCGGTCGATGCAGCGGGAGTCGAAACCGAGTTGACGTTGACCGACTACGCCGTGCGCGAAGCGGGCTCAAAGTGGCCGTGGTTCTTCAATGCCGGATCGGAAACCTGGAATCCCCGCACTCTCAGAATCGAATTCCGCGCTGGGTTCGTTGATCGCTCAGGGAGCCCGCCGGAGGACGTGAACCTCGTGCCGGTGCGTTTCAAGAAGGCGATGCTGCTGTGGGCTGAGGCGCTTTATGACCGCGACCAATTCATGATGGAGCTACTTCTGAAAGTTGCGGAGGAGGTCATCAAGCCGGAACGGGCGGATCTGCAACTTGCATGAACCTCCTCCTGGAAAAGTTGCCTAGCCGCTACAGGCATCATCAGGCGCGCAAGGGTAGGCGAAACGGTTGTCTGCATTGGCGGCGCGCCGAGCCTGACGCTTGAGAGAATCGAACTGATCCGCTTCGCGCACGAAACCGGGCGCGTGCGCGTGGTCAACCGCTTCCCTGGCAGTGCCATCCAGTCTTTCAAGTTGAAGCCATTGGCCGGTGAACTCAATGGCCAGCGCCTTCACGCCCGAGCCGTGGATCGCAACCAATTGGAGCTGAGCGCATGAGGGCTGGGAGCATGAACGAGCGCGTTACCATCCAGGCGCCCGGGACGACACAGGATGCGAACGGCGAGATGGTCGCGGGCTGGACCGACGTCGCGACGCTATGGGCCGGCGTTGTGGACATCACCGGGCGCGAGTACGTCGCCGCCGGTGCGACGCAGGCCTCGGCCCAAACCAAAATCACGACCCGCTATATGCCCGGCATCGTACCGGCCATGCGCGTGGTTCACGGCTGGACCGGATCTCCGCCGGTGCCGCTGACCGTCTACAACGTCGAATCCGTCCTCGGCCAAGACCGCAAGCAGCTCGTGCTGATGTGCACCCGAAAGGCGTGACCATGTTCAACCTCAAAACTGATTTGCGCGAGTTAAACGAAGGGCTGGACGGCTTTGCGCAGCACATGAACAAATATGTCATCCGGGGCGGCGCTCAGGCAATGGCGCAACTCTTTTACGACGAAGCGCGCGTGAACGCGCCGGTTGCCGAGAAGGGGCATTGGTTCTACGGGACACACAAAAAATACTACTTTCCCGCGGGCACGCTCAAAGCGTCGATCTACCAGGTCTACTCGAAAAGCAAAAGCCGCGACGCATATGCCGTCTATGATATTTCCTGGAATCACAAAAAATGTCCTTACGGGTTCATGGTCGAGTACGGGACCAGCAGGGCGAACGCGCACCCGTTCATGCGCCCGGCCTGGGTCAATATGAACGGGCACGTCGTCGAAGCCGCTCGGGAACGCATGGCTAAGATTCTGCGCGAAAAGGAAGGGGAACGATTGTGAGCGTCGAGTCCGCGGTTTTTGGCGCGTTGAAGGCGCTCGTCGCCAACCGCGTTTTCCCGGACATTGCGCCCGATTTGACCGCGCGCCCCTATATCACCTACCAGCAGGTGGGCGGGAGGGCGGTGAATTTTCTCGCGCAGGGTGCGCTGGTTCAATCCGGATCGCCACCGGTGGCGCTCTACCCGGACAAAGCAAACGCCCGCATCCAGATCAACGTATGGGCCGACACGCGTGGCCAGGCCTCGGCCCTGGCAAAGCAGGTGGAGGATGCACTGCGCGGACTCACCGCGCTGCAGACCACGGTGGATGGCGCACCGATTGCCGTCTACGAAGCCGACACGAAACTGCGCGGAACGATGCAGGACTTTAGTTTCTGGACCTGAGCTTTTCATCGCCCTTTCTGTGCAAAGCACAGGCCGCCTCGTTGGCGGCTTTTTTTATGTCCCTCTTGAAAGGAAATCCGAATGATCTCGCTTCCGAATGGTTCCACAGTAGCAATTGCGGCAACGTATGGCGCAGCCAAAGCCATGACCGGCATCAGCAACGCCAATCCCGGCATCGCCTCCCTTGCGGTCGGTCACTCGATCGCAGCCGGCGACTTCATGGAGGTCACCTCGGCGTGGACGCGCCTAACGGACAAAATCGTGAAGGCGGGGACTCCGGCCGCGGACGACATTCCCCTGGTTGGCATTGACACCACCTTGACGTCGATCTACCCGGCGGCAAGTGGGGCGGGCACCATCCGGGAAATCTTGACCTGGACGCAACTTTCGCAAATTCTGTCCAGCAGCAGCAGCGGCGGGGAGCAGCAGTTCCTGGATTATCAACTGCTCGAAGCCGACGCCAAAAAGCGCATCCCGACGTTCAAGAACGCGGCGGGCCTGGCTTTCAGCATCGCGGACGATCCCACGCTCGCCGGTTACATACTTGCTGCCGAGGCGAACGATGACCGGCTGCCGCGCGCTGTCAAGATCACGCTGCCCTCGGGCGCGGTGCTGCTTTACAACGCCTACATCAGCCTGAACAAAACCCCGTCGCTCACCGTCAACGAAATCATGGCCGTCGAGGTCACCCTTTCGTTGCTGGCCGAGCCCGTGCGTTACGGCGCGCCGTAATGGCAAAGCTCAAGCTCGTAGCAAATCCCACGTTCGCGGCGGAAGTGGGAATTCCCATCGCGGGCGCTGACCCCGTTCCGGTGCAATTCACTTTCAAACACCGCACAAAAACCGCCTTAGACACATGGATAGCATCGCGCACGGACAAAAACGACGCGGATTCCTTCATGGAAATGGTGGAGGGCTGGGATCTGGAGGATGAATACAACCGGGCCAACGTGGATCTGTTGCTAGAGAACTACATCGGTGTGGCGCTGGCCACCTATCGGACCTACATCAACGAGCTTGTCCAGGCCAAACTAAAAAACTGAAAGCCGCCTCGGTCGCCTTGTATTCGCCCGGGCCGAGCGCGGCCGAAGCCGCGTCCTGGGGATTGACGGTAGACGAGGCAGGGGGCGATGCGACACAGATTTGGCCAGACAACGCGATGGCGGTGGACGTGTTCATTGCCATGAGTACGCAATGGCGGGTCGGCTATGTGGGCGCAACCGGGCTGGATTACGCGGCGCTGCCTATGGTGATGCGCATGGCCGGGGTTCTCCCTGGGGATAGGCGCGAAGTGTTCGACCAGGTACGCGTAATGGAAGATGCCGCGCTTTCGTTGATGAGGAAAAAATGACCGACGTAATTGGGCGAGGCGTGATCGAGGTATCTGCGGATGCCACGAAACTCAAGGCCGGCATCGAGGAGGCCAAGCGTTCGATCGGGAGCCTTGGCGTAGCCACGGCCAACGTGACCAAAAGCAGCAGCGCGTCGATCGACCGGTACGTGCGCGCGCTGGCCGTCCAATCGGTAACCACGGGCAAGTCCGCGCGGGAGGCGGAATTGCTTGGATTAGGCCTACGCGGGGCCACCGATGCGCAACTCGCCGGCGCGCGCGCAGCGATGAAGTCCATCGACGGGCAAAAGGAATGGATTAAGACGACCGGGCAGCTCAAGGCCGGGTTTCTTATGCTTGGTGCCGCGGCGGTCACCGGGGTAATAGGGGCCGCGGCGGCGTTCGACCAATTGGTAAAAAAGGCCGGCGACTTTCAGGACATGGCGGAAAAAGTCGGGGACACGGCGGAAAACTTCGCCTCCCTGGCCGTTTCCGCTGCGGTGGGTGGCAGCAGCATGGAAACGCTCACTGCGGCCTCCGTCAAACTCACGAAGGGGCTGACAGGGGTAGACGACGATTCCAAGGCCGCAGGGGCCGCAATCAAGGCCTTGGGGCTCGACCTGGCAGAATTCAAAACCCTGGCGCCTGCCGATCAGTTTGAAACGATCGCCAAGGCGCTGGAGGGGTTCCAGGACGGAACCCAAAAAACGGCGGTGGCTGTCGCTTTGTTTGGGAAGTCCGGGGCAGAAATGCTCCCGTTCCTCAAGGAGCTCGCCGCGGAGGGTGGCCGGCAGGTCATCCTTACCTCCGAGCAGATACGCCTGGCCGACGAATATTCCGACCATCAAAAAAAGCTGCACGCGCAGATCGGGCTTTACGCCCAGGCCATCGCTGCGGAAATGCTCCCGGCGTACAACGACCTCACCGCCGCGCTCCTGGATATGGTCAAGGGAATTGCCGGGGTGGACGCAGGCACCAAAGGGCTCAAAAACAGCACGGATATTCAAGACTTCGCCTACGGCGCGGCGCGCTCGATCGCCTTCCTTATTGATATGTTCGACGGCGTTACGCGCAGCTTTCAAGTGGTCGGCAAGTCCATCGGGGGATATGAGGCGGCCAAGTCTTTCCTGTTTCGAGGCGAACTAAAGCTCGCCGCTGCGGCATTGGCAGAGGCCAAGGCCGATATAGACGCTACCCTGGCGCGGCCGACCGCCGGTTCGCTCCTCGAGGCGCGCATTGCCGAACGTGAAAAAAAGAATGCCGAGGGGTTCGGGTTCACGAAGGCGCCGCCTAATTCCAGGCCCAAGCTGGATTTCGAGGGGGCGCAAAACAGCAAGGCAGCGGCAGCCGCAGCCGCCGCCGAGGCCAAGGCCCAACTGGCCTATGACCTGGCTCAGATTAAAAAGGGCAGCGAACTCACCATCGGGATATATGCTAACGCCGAGCGCATCATGCAAGCGCAGCGCGCGGCGGGGCTCGTCAACGACGCCGACTATTACGCGGCAAAGTTGCAATACCTCAACCTGAATAGCGCGGAACAGGAAAAGGCGCTCCAGGATCAGATTACAAGGCTTGGCCAGGAAAAATTATCCGGCAAGGAAAAGATCGACAACGATCGGGCCATCCTGGAGGTGGAGGGGCAACTTGCCAAGGTTCGCCGGGACAGTTCAGCCAACCTCACCATCAATGCCATCGAGGACGCCGCGGCGATCACCAAGGTCGCCCGCGCGTACTTCGATGCCCAGGAGGCGGCGGCATCTTACCTAAGCACCATCGCAAAACAAAACGCACGAGAGATCGCGGGCATCGGGAAAGGCGAAAATTTTCGAACGCAGCAAGGTGGCATAAACGCGATCGAGGACAAGCAAACCGCGCAGGAACAATCCTTGGCGCGGGATCGTCGCAATAACCAAATCACCCCGGACCAATACGACAAATATCTGGCAATCGCCAGGGACACATACTCAAAGGAAATCGCCGCATACACGGAGCGCACCGCGGCAATTACCGCTAGTCAGGGTGAATGGTCCAACGGCGCCTCGGAGGCATTGCGCAACTACTACGACGAATCGCGTGATGTAGCCAAGCAAACCCAGGACCTATTTACAGGCGCCTTCAAAAACATGGAGGACGCCCTGGTTGAATTCACCCAGACCGGCAAGCTGGATTTCAAATCGCTGGCGACCTCGATTATCGCGGACATCACCCGCATTGCCATCAAGCAAGCCATCCTGGGGCCGATGGCCAACGCCATGGGGAGCAACGCGGGCGGGTTTAGCTCCCTGTTGGGCAATATCTTCGGACCCTCGACCCAGGCGGCTGCGCCCGTGGCCGACGCGTTTTTCATGGCCGACGGCGGGCCGGTGAGCAAGGGCGCACCGTACATCGTTGGCGAACGCGGTCCGGAACTTTTCATACCGAGCTCCTCCGGCAATATCGTTCCAAACGGCGGTGGCGGTGGCGGCATTTCCGTAACCAATGTTTTCCACATCACCGGCGCGGCGGATCGGCGCTCGCAAAGCCAAATTGCGGCGGCCGCTGGCGAGGGCGTGCGCCGCGCTATGTCGAGGAACAACTAAATGGACTTCATCGAAACACCGCGCTTCCCCGAGTCCATTTCGGCCGGGGCGCACTTCGGCCCCGCGTACTCGACCAGCATCGCTCGCAACCAAGGCGGCGGGGAAGTGCGCAATCAAAACTGGACGTACCCGCTTTGCGAGGGCGATGTTTCCTACGGGGTGCGCACCCAGGCGCAACTGGACGATCTTCTCGCGTTTTTCCACGGGGTCGCCGGTATGCACAAGGCGTTCCGGTTCAAGAATTTCAGCGACTACACGGCAGTCGGCGCCCAGGGTGCGCTTACGGAGATTGTCGCGGACACCACCTGGCAGATGCACAAAATTTATACGTTTGGCGCCCTGATGACCCCGAAAAAAATATCCAAGCCGGTCGAGGTCGGCCTTGTCGTCGGCGGCACAGGGGTCTACACCGTGGACACGACGACCGGGATTGTTACGCGCACCTCGGGGGCGAACCCGACGGGGTGGACCGGCACGTTCGACATTCCCTGCCGGTTCAACATAGACCGGATGCTGCCGCAATGGGTGGCATATAAATTATACGAATGGTCCGCCATCCCAATCGTGGAAATCCGCCTGTGAAAACGATACCGACCGACCTGGCCGCGCACATTGCTACTCGTTCGCAAACCATCGCTACGGCCATGAAAATTGTCCGAACGGATGGCGTGGTATTCGGTTTCACCTCACACGACATTGACGACACCATAGACGGGGTGGCGTATTTGGCCGACCCCGGCCTCCTGGTCACGGACATTGTTATTGCGGCGACCGCGGCGGTGGGCAATCTGGAATTGACGACCTTACATGACGGGTCCACGTTCACCACCGCGGAGGTGATGGGCGGGGTGTGGCGGAACGCGGCGTTCACGGTGTTCCGTTATAACTGGATGGATTTAAGCCAGGGGGTAGACATTCTGCTGGCCGGGACTGTCGGGGAATTCCAACTTCTGCGTGACACCATCATTGCCGAACTGCGCGACCTGCGCCAATACCTCCAGCAACCGGTTGGATCCGCGAGTAGTAAAACGTGCCGCGCGCGGTTGGGGGATACCAAGTGCAAAAAGGACGTGACCGCCTTCACGTACACGGGGACGGTGACCGCGGCGACCGATAGCGCCAACTTCCAGGACGCGGGGCGCACCGAGGCCGATGGCTGGTTTGACGAAGGGGAGCTCACCTTCACAAGCGGTTTGAACACCGGGTTCCAGGCAAAGGTAAAAGTTTTCGTCGGCGGGGCCTTCACCCTGGTTAAGCCGTTGCCGAGTGCGGTGGCAGTCGACGACACGTACACCACGATCGCGGGATGCAGAAAACGCGTGGACGAGGATTGCCTTACCAAGTTCGACAACATTCTAAATTTCGTCGGGGAACCCCATCGAAAAGGGATCAACGACATAACGAAACCAGCGGCGGCGGCGGACGTATGACAACTAGAACGGACGTTGTGCGCACCGCGCGCGGTTTCATTGGGACCCCGTTTCATCACATGGGCCGGTTGCCTGGTGTCGGCCTGGATTGTTCCGGTGTTTTGATTTGCCTGGGGCGCGACCTTGGCCTGGTGGCCGCGAGTTTCGATGTACCGGCCTATACGCCAGGCGCCAACGGGGTGGCAATGCTTGAGTGGTGTTCGGTCCACATGACGCCGGTCCCCCGTTCGCAGATGGCGCCAGGCGATGCCGTACTGACAATCACGGACGCCGAACCGCAACACCTGGGCATCGTCGGGGACTACCGAAACGGGGGCCTGTCGATTATCCATGCCTCGAATCAGGCCAACCCACCGCGCGTAATTGAAACGCGTCTAATGTTCAGCCGCATTTTGCGTTTCGCCGCCGCGTACCGCTTACCAGGAATCGAATAATGCAACTAATTCTAGGGGCGGCAGGTGCGGCTTTCGGGACCATGGTGGGCATTGGTCCGCAAATGGGGTGGGCCATAGGGTCGATGATCGGCGGGGCAATGGCCGGCCCGACGAAGGTCGACGGGCAGCATCAACAACAACTGGCCGACCTGCGCGTGACCGGCGGGGAATATGGCCAATGTATTCCTTTCGTCCTGGGAACCGCTGGAATCGCCGGACAAATCTGGTGGAACACGGACCGGCGGGCGACGACTACCGAAACAACGCAACGAAGCGGCAAGGGCGGCGGCGGGACCGAATCGACCTCGTCCACGATCAACTACGACATGGACATTTTGATCGGTCTAAGCGACAACCCGATAAACGGCATCACGCGGATTTGGGATAACGGCGCGCTTATATGGACGCACTCACTTGGCTCGACGCCCGAGAGCAGGGCAGCGAGTGACGCGACAACGAAATGGCGCCGCATGACCGTCTACACCGGGGCCGACGACCAACTCCCGGATCCGACCTACGAGGCCGCGGTTGGGGTAGGAAACGCACCAGCGTACCGTGGGCGCGGTTCGGTTTTTATCGAAGGGCTGAACCTGGGCGGCGGCGGCGCCTTGCCCAATCTTGTTTTCGAAGTGGATGCCGGGGACGGGTCCGGCGGCGGCGTCTACGTCCTGGACGTCACCATCTCAACGTCCACCGAAACCCCATTTGAGTTTCGCTCGGTCGCGCTGGATTCGGGGTGGAACGGCGTTCAACCGCTTGCGATGACCGTCACCATCGACGCGGCGGCAACCCAGGGATCGTCCACCTCGGCGCCCGCGCTATCAACAGGTGGTTCGCCTGTCGGACCGACACCGTTCCCGGACGGGACCATTCTCACCCTGTTCAACAACGGCGCGATTCAAGGGCACAACGGCAGGGACGGAGTCGGCGGTGCCGGCGGAAATGCGTCCGGCGGGGAGGTCGGTGGCGACCCGTACCCGTGGACGATGGGCTCGCCGGGAACGGACGGTGAGGACGCCACGCCAGGCGAGAATGGCGGCGTCGGAATTTCGATCGAATGGCCGCTCTATACGCCGAATGGTTTGGGTTCAGTTACTGGCGGCACTCCAGGCGCAGGGGCGGGCGGCGGCGGTGGCGGGGCAGGTCCA
>JACZJT010000051.1 GCA_014860445.1 Burkholderiales bacterium | reverse complement strand
GGGGTGAGGGTGGGGCAAGCGCCAACTGAAGACAGGAGCTAGTGATGGAATACCAGACCCTACAAGTCACCGTGGAATCGAGCGTAGCCACGATCCGCATGAACCGTCCGGAGGTACGCAACGCCTTCAACGAAACCATGATAGACGAGCTCGCGCGCGCCTTCCAGGCCGTGGACGCGGACGCTGCAGTGCGCGCCGTGGTGCTCGCCGGCGAAGGTCCGGCGTTCTGCGCCGGGGCCGACCTCAACTGGATGAAAAAGATGTCCGGCTACGGACCGGAAGAAAACCGCGCCGACGCGATGCACCTCGCGGTGACGCTCAACACCATCTACATGATGAACAAGCCGACGGTCGCGCGCGTGCACGGCGCAGCGTTTGCCGGCGGCATGGGTCTGGTCACCGCCTGCGACATCGCGATTGCAGCGGAAGAGGCTGAATTCTGCCTCACCGAAGTCAAGATCGGGCTGACGCCCGCCAACATCAGCCCCTATGTCATCGCCGCCATGGGCGAGCGCCAGGCGCGGCGCTATTTCCTCACGGCCGAGCGTTTTTCCGCCGCCGAAGCCGCGCGCATCGGCGTGGTACATCGGGTGGTGCCGGCAGCGCAGCTCGACGCCGGCGTGGAGGCCTTGACCGCGCATCTGCTGGCCGCGAGTACGGCCGCGATCGCCGGAAGCAAGGAACTGATCCGCTTCGTCGCGCACAGCCCAATAGATCAGGATGTGATGGCCGGCACCGCCGAGCGCATCGCGACGGCGCGTGCCTCCGGCGACGGCAAGGAAGGCATTCGCTCCTTCCTCGAAAAGCGCAAACCCGCCTGGACCCAGGCGCGATAGCCGTTCCATGTTCAAGAAAATACTCATCGCCAACCGCGGCGAAATCGCCTGCCGCGTCATCAAGACCGCGCAGCGCCTGGGCGTAAAGACCGTGGCGGTGTATTCCGAGGCCGATGCCGGCGCGCGCCATGTGGACCTCGCCGACGAGGCCTATTGCATCGGACCGGCGGCGGCCGCGGACAGCTATCTGCGCGCCGACAAGATCCTCGAGACCGCGACCCGGTGCGGCGCCGAAGCGGTGCATCCGGGCTACGGCTTTCTTTCGGAGAACGCGGATTTCGCCGAAGCCTGCGCCAAGTCGGGCCTGGTATTCATCGGCCCCCCGCCCGACGCGATCCGCGCGATGGGCAGCAAGAGCGCGGCCAAGAACATCATGGGCAAGGCGGGCGTGCCGCTGGTGCCCGGTTATCACGGTGATGCGCAGGACGCCGCCCTGCTCAAAAAAGAGGCGGGGAAGATCGGCTATCCGGTGCTGATCAAGGCCTCGGCCGGCGGCGGCGGCAAAGGCATGCGCATCGTCGAGAAGGCCGCCGATTTCGCCGACGCGCTCGCCTCCTGCCAGCGCGAATCCAAGGCGAGCTTCGGCGATGAGCGCGTGCTGCTGGAAAAATACCTCGCGCGCCCGCGCCACATCGAGATCCAGGTATTCGCCGATACACGGGGCGAGGCGCTGTACCTGTTCGAACGCGACTGCTCGGTGCAGCGGCGCCATCAGAAAGTGCTCGAAGAAGCGCCGGCGCCGGGCATGAGCCAGGCGCGGCGCAACAGCATGGGCGAAGCCGCCGTCGCAGCTGCGAAGGCGATCGGCTACGTCGGCGCGGGCACGGTCGAATTCATCGCCGAACCGGGGGAGGGAAAGAACGCCGGCACCTTCTATTTCATGGAAATGAATACCCGCTTGCAGGTCGAGCACCCGGTGACGGAAATGATCACCGGCCTGGACCTGGTCGAATGGCAGCTGCGCGTGGCCTGCGGCGAACCGCTGCCGCGCACCCAGGACGAACTCGCCATCAGCGGACACGCGCTGGAAGCGCGCATCTACGCCGAGGACCCGGCGAAAAATTTTCTGCCCTCGACCGGTCGCATCACCCATCTTTCGGCACCGGCCGAATCGCGCCATGTGCGCATAGACACGGGCGTGCGCGCGGGCGATACGATCACGCCCTACTACGATCCGATGATTGCCAAGCTGATCGTCTGGGACACCGACCGACCGGCAGCGCTTGCGCGCATGCGCGCGGCGCTCGAGCAATTCCAGGTCGTCGGCGTCACCACCAACACCGAATTCCTCGCACGGCTCATCGCCTGCGAGGCCTTCGCCACCGCGGACCTGGACACCGGCCTGATCGAGCGCCACCGCGCAGAACTCCTGCCGGAGCCGCCGGTCGCGGGCGACGAAGTGCTCGCACTCGCCGCGCTTGCCGAACTGCTCGCGATCGAACGCCGCGCCGAGGAACGCGCGGCCGGCTCGGGCGACCCCTGCTCGCCCTGGGGCATCTGCGACGGCTGGCGACTCAATCAGGACAACCACCACATACTGGTGTTCAGCCAGGGCACGCGCGAACACGCGGTCACGGCGCACTATCGTCCCGGCCGCTTCGAACTCGAGCTGCCCGGCGGCAGGCACAGCCTCACCGGGGCCTGGCAGCCCGACGGCAGCCTGACGGCCTGGCTCGAAGATGCCGTGCTGCAGGCAAACGTGGTGATGTCGGGCCAGACGCTGGATGTGTTTTTCCGCGGCATCCGCTATCGGCTGGAGTTGCACGATCCGGCCCTGCATGAAATCGAGACCGACGCGCACGGCGGCAGCATGGCTGCGCCGATGCCGGGCAAGATCATCGCCGTGCTCACCAAAAACGGTGCGAAGGTCGAAAAAGGCACGCCGCTGATCATTCTGGAGGCGATGAAAATGGAACACACCATCACCGCCCCGGGGCGCGGCACGGTAAGGGAAATCCACTACCAGGTCGGCGAGCAGGTCGACGAAGGCGCCGAGTTGCTCGGCTTCGAGCCGGACAAAGCTTAGGCATCGGGTGCTGCGATGACGTTTCCCGATCAGGTGCGCATAGTCGAAGTCGGCCCGCGCGACGGCCTGCAGAACGAGGCCGGGATGGTCAGCGCCGCGGTCAAGATCGAATTGATCAACCGGCTCGCAGACGCCGGCCTGCCGGCGATCGAAGCCACCGCTTTCGTCTCGCCGAAATGGGTTCCGCAGATGGCGGACAACGCCGAAGTCATGGCCGGCATCCGCAGGAAACCCGGCGTCGCCTACCCGGTGCTGGTGCCCAACCTGAAAGGCTTCGAGGCTGCGCTCGCGGCGGGCGCCGCAGAAGTCGCCGTATTCGGCGCCGCATCCGAAGCCTTCAGCAAGAAGAACATCAACTGTTCCATCGCCGAGAGCCTGGCGCGCTTCGAGCCGGTTGCGCAGGCGGCAAAGCAGCACGGCCTCGCGGTGCGCGGCTACATCTCCTGCGTCGCCGGCTGTCCCTATCAGGGCGCGGTCGAACCCGCGGCCGTGGCCGAGGTCGCCGCGGCGCTGTATCGCATGGGCTGTTACGAAATCTCCCTGGGCGACACCATCGGCGTCGGCACACCGCGAAAAATCCAGACGATGCTCGCAGCGGTCGCAAAGGCGGTTCCGCTGGAAAAACTCGCCGTGCATTTTCACGACACCTACGGGCAGGCCCTGGCCAATCTGTATGCCGCGCTGGAGTTCGGCGTCGCCACCATCGACAGCTCGGTCGCCGGCCTGGGCGGTTGTCCCTACGCCAAGGGCGCCTCGGGCAATGTCGCCACCGAGGACGTGGTATACATGCTGAACGGACTGGGCATCAAGACCGGCGTCGATCTCGACCTGGTGTTCCAGGCCGGGCGTTTCATCTGCGGCGAACTCAAGCGCGAGCCTGCGTCCAAGGTCGCGCGCGCCATGGCCGCCAAGCTCGCCTGAGTGCCAGCCGAACACCTCATGTCCAGCCAATCGCTGTCGGCAGAGGATGCTCTGGCCGCAGCGGAGGCACGCTTTCGTTCGAGTGATTTCGACGGCTCGCGCACGTTGTGCGAGGCGGTGCTGCGCGCGGACGCGCAAAACGCGCAGGCGCATTATCTGCTCGGCGCCATCGCATTCGAAAGCGAGGACGCGGCGGCCTCGGTCGCACACCTGGAACGCGCCATCGCCGCCGCCCCCGGCAGGATGGAATACCACGACTACCTGCAGGCGGTGCTCGCCGCCCACGGCCACATCGCCGAGGCGGGGCAGGCCAAGGCGCGCGGCGACAAACAGCGCGCGTTCAATGCGCGCTACGGCAGCCTGCCCGCAGGCATACAGAACTACCAGCGCTCGGTCGACTGGATGCGCGAATCGCGCTACATGGATTTCCCGCACGAGGTTTCGATCGAGACCCTGGCGGTGTGCAACGCGGCCTGCGTGTTCTGCCCCTACCCGGACCTGGAGCGCAAGGGCGACAAGATGCCCGACGCACTGGTGGAAAAAATCATCGCCGATCTGCGCGAGGTGCCGAAGGACCTGCCGTTCAGCATCAGCCCGTTCAAGATCAACGATCCGCTGCTCGACGTGCGCATATTCGACATCATCGGGGAAATCAACGCGCGGCTGCCGAACGCCGCGCTGCGCATGTTCACCAACGGCGCCCCGCTGACGGAAAAGCACGTCGCGCGCCTCGCCAAGGTGCGCAATCTCGCGCATCTGTGGGTCTCGCTCAATCACCACGACGAACAGCGCTACGAGCAGATCATGAAACTGCCGCTCAAACGCACGCTGGAACGGCTCGACATGCTGCACCGGAAAAAAGCCGGCGGCGAGTTCCCGCCGCCGGTGCAGGTGTCGCGCGTCTGCGACAACTCGCCCGACGACCAGGCGTTCCAGGATTTCGTCTCGGCGCGCTATCCGCTGTTTCAAACCGGCATGGTCGCGCAGTCCGAATGGCTGGGACAGGTGCCGGGCCTGCTCGCCGCGGGAAAAATCCACCCGGTGGGCTGCGGCCGCTGGTTCGAACTCTCCATCACGGCGACCGGCCAGGTTGCCTTTTGCTGCATGGACGGCCGCGCCGAATACCCGATCGGCGACGTGTCCAAGTCGCACGTGCTCGAGGTCTACAACAACCCCGACTATCGCAGGTACCGGGAACGCTTTGCCGACAGGACGGAAGGCGCGCCGTGCATGTCCTGCACCAACTTCTGAAGCCACGGGCATGAACAGCGATCGCGCCGCCACCGACCCCGTCCCCTCGCCCTGCATCAATGTATGCAGCATGGACGAAGGCACCGGCCTGTGCGCGGGATGCCATCGCACGCTCGATGAAATCGCGCAATGGTCGGCCTACACGCCGGCGCAGAAGCGCGCCGTGCACGAGCGACTGCGCGCACGGCGCACAGTCTCCCGCACGGCATGACCCTACCCGCCAACATCCGGGTGCTGGAGCGCGGCTGGCTCTCGAGCAACAACATCCTCATCGACAACGGCGCGGACTGCGTGCTGATCGACAGCGGTTATGTCGCGCACGCCGCGCAAACCCTGCTGCTGCTGCAGCACGCGCTTGCCGGCAAACCCCTGTCGCGGCTGATCAACACGCATTGCCACTCCGATCACATGGGCGGCAACGCCGCGGTGCAACGCGCCCACGGCTGCCGCACAAGCATACCCGCCGGCGAAGCGCCCGCCATCGCCGCCTGGGACGACGCCGCGCTGATGCTCAGCTACACCGGTCAGAGCGCGGAGCGCTTTCGCTACGACGACACGCTGGCCGCGGGCGACCGTCTGCAACTGGGCGGCCTTGAATGGGAGACCCTCGCGGCGCCTGGGCACGACCCGCATGCGCTCATGTTCTACTCCAGCGAAGCGCGCATTCTGATTTCCGGGGACGCGCTTTGGGAAAACGGCTTCGGCCTGATTTTTCAGGATCTGTTCGGCACGACGGGCGGCTTCGCCGACACGCGCACGACGCTCGAGAGCATTGCGCGCCTGGACATCGATACGGTCATCCCCGGGCATGGCGCGCCGTTCGGCGATGTGTCGCGCGCGCTACAGACCGCATTCGGCCGGCTGGATGCCTACGAGCGCGATCCGTCCAAGCTCGCCCGCCACGCGCTCAAGGTGATGCTGAGTTTTTCGCTCATGATCCAGGGCAGGCTGGCACTGGCGGCCCTGCCGCAGTTTCTCGCCGAGCGGCCGATCTATGCCGACATCAACGGGCGCATGCTGCAACTGCCCGAAACCGAACTGCGCGAGTATCTGGTACGCGACCTGGAGCGGGCCGGCGCGCTGAAGCTGGAGGACGGCTGGCTGGTCGCCGCCTAGACCGGTTATTGCGCGAATTCGAGCGAGCTTGCCAATTTTGGCTATTCAGTACGGCTAGAACACAGGCGGCGCCTGCATACCGCGTTTTGAATGTTTGAGATTATTGGCGGCGTTTCGTGGCCGATACGCAGCCCCGCTACCTGAATTTCTTGCCCCGCGGTATGGCTTTGCCGCTATCGCGCCACTGCACCGCTTTATGGAAACCTTCTTTTTCGGCGTAGTCCTTGAACCACATGCCTTCGGGTGAGTGGCGCGTGATGCCGTCGAATATCGTGGCAAACATCTGCGTCGTTGCCAGCCCCATGTTTTCGTAAGCCTGGTTGATCATCAGCTTTTGCATCATCAGCTGGTTCTTCGGCACGCCCGCGATGCGCGCGGCGAGCGCATCCACCGCGGCATCGAGCCCGGCTGCGGGCACAGCCTCGTGCACCAGGCCCCATTGCTTGGCCGTCTTTCCGTCGATCGTATCGCCGGTAAACAGCATGCGCTTGGCCTTTTCCGCTCCCAGACGAAATACCCACATGGCCGTAGTCGGGCAGCCCCAGACGCGCGCCGGCATATAGCCGATTTTCGCGTCCTCGGCCATGATCACCAGGTCGGCGCAAAGCGCGATGTCGCTGCCGCCCGCGACCGCATAGCCGTGCACCTTGCAGATGGTCGGCTTGTAGCTGCGCCAGAGCGAAAAGAAATCGTCGGTGTTCGCCTTCATCATGCCGTAGTCGAGCATCGGGTCCCAGGGCATGTCCTGGATGTAGGCGTTGCGGCCTTTCTTTTCGGCGAAGTCCTTGAGATCGTAGCCCGCGCAGAACGCGCGCCCCGCGCCGTCGAGCACGATGACATGCACGCCGTTGTCTGCGTTGGCCTGCTCGACCGCGAGGCGGATTTCGCGCGGCATCGCCGCGTTGATCGCATTCAGGCGCCGCGGCCGGTTCAGGGTGATGCGGGCGATGCGACCCTGCTTGCGGTACAGCAACGTCTTGTAGGCGGCCATCGTAAATTCAGTCGTACTTGCGGATGTCGTCGATGACCCTGCCGTCGTTCGGCAGGCTGCCCGCCGGCACGAACTCGATATCTCCGCGCAGCTTGGTCACGTCGCGGATCGACGCGACGAGTGCGGCCTTGAGTCCCGCATCCGCGGCCCCGCTCTCGCAGCGCAGGGTCATCTCGTCGTTGCCGGTCGCGCCCGCGATCACCAGTCGCGCCTTGGCAATCTCGGGATGGCGGCGCACGATTTCGTTCACCTGCTTCGGCGTAACGAACATGCCGCGTACCTTGGTGGTCTGATCGGCCCGTCCCATCCAGCCCTTGATGCGCACATTGGTGCGGCCGCAAGGGCTGATACCGGCCAGCACGGCGGAAAGATCGCCGGTGCCGAAGCGGATCAGCGGATAGTCGGGATTGAAACTCGTGATCACGACTTCGCCGACCTCGCCCTCGGGGACCGGGTCGCCCGTGCCCGGGCGCACGATCTCGAGCAGCAGGTCTTCGTCCAGGATCATGCCCTCGGTGACCGAACCATCGGGCAGCGCCGATTCGTAGGCGAGCAGGCCGAGGTCGGCGGTGGCATAAGATTGCATCACCCGGATGCCGCGCTCGCCCAGGGATTTGCGCAGCGCCGGCGGCAGATATTCGCCCCCGACCATGGCTTGTTTGAGGCCGCTGAAATCCGCCTTGAGCTCGTCGGCCTTGTCCACGATCAGTTTGAGGAAGGACGGCGTGCCGACAAAGCCGCTGATGCGCAAATCCGCTATGGTCGAAACCTGCATTTCGGTCTGGCCTATGCCGGTCGGAACCACGGTGCAGCCCAGCGCGCGCGCGCCCGATTCCATCATCGAACCCGCGGGCGTGAAATGGTAGGCAAAGGTGTTGATGACCAGGTCGCCGGGGCGAAAGCCTGCGGCAAACAGTGCGCGCGCGGTACGCCACCAGTTGGCCGCCATTCCCTCGGGCTCGTAGACCGGGCCCGGCGAAACGAAAATTTTCCCCAGCTTGTTCAAAGGCGTCGCATTCAAGCCGCCCAGCGGCGCCTGCTGCTTTTGCAGTTCGCTTAGGTCGGACTTGCGCGTGACCGGCAGCTGCGCCAGCGCTGTGCGCGAGGTGACGGCCTTCGGATCGACGTCGGCGAGGATACGGGCAAAGCCGGGTGCGTTTTTCCTGGCGTGCGCGATGTGCGCGGGAAGCGCTGCGAACAGCGCTTTTTCGCGATCCGCCGGAACGCGGGTTTCGAGCGAGTCGTAATAGTCGGTCATGTGGAAAACTTGTCGGATTGCGAAGAAACCTTTGGAAACCGCAGGCGCTACGCGTCTGCTGCGTTGAAATTACACCGCCTCAGGCGAGCCAGCGCTTGCGCCGTTTGTAGTGCTTGACCTCGGAAAAGCTCTTGCGCCCGCCGCTGGAGATGCCCAGATAAAACTCCTTCACGTCCTCGTTGGTGGCGAGTTCGGAAGCGACGCCGTCCATGACCACGCGGCCGTTCTCGAGGATGTAACCGTAGTCGGCATAGCGCAGCGCGACCATGGTGTTCTGTTCGGCCAGCAGGATGCTCACGCCCTCCTTCTGGTTGAGGCTTTTGACGATTTCGAATATTTCCTCCACCAGCTGCGGCGCCAGGCCCATGGACGGTTCGTCCAGCAGAATCATGCTCGGCCGCGCCATCAGCGCGCGCCCCACCGCGGTCATCTGCTGCTCGCCGCCGGAAGTGTATCCGGCCAGACTGCTGCGCCGCTGCTTCAGGCGCGGGAAATAGCTGTAAACTTTTTCGAGGTCGGCGGCGATTTCGCCACGACTGCCCTTGCGCGTATAAGCGCCGGTCATCAGATTGTCCTCGATCGTCAGGTGCGGGAAACAGTGGCGCCCCTCCATCACCTGGATCACGCCGCGCTTGACCAGGTCCGAAGGCGTGAGCTTCTCGATGCGCTCACCCTTGTATTCGATATAGCCCTTGGTCACGTCGCCGCGCTCACCACGGAGCAGGTTCGACACCGCGCGTAGCGTGGTGGTTTTGCCCGCGCCGTTGCCGCCCAGCAACGCGACGATCTTGCCTTCTTCGACCGTGAGAGACACGCCCTTGAGCACCAGGATGACGTGGTTGTAGATGACTTCGATGCCGTTCACGGTGAGCATGGTGGCACTCATCGGGGCCTTCTCCTTGGACGCATTGCAATATGAGGGGATACATCCCCCCATGCTCCCCTAAGTCGGGGCGCTGTTTCGAAATTTTCGAAACAGCCTCCTGGCTTGTTCGGTTTTTCCGGCAACTCAATCCGAGCGGCCGGAAAAACCGCCTGCGCCGCTGAATGCGCGGTGCAGGCGGATGCGGTCAGACGCTTAGTTGGAGGCGTCCGTGGCGCAGTCGCGCGGCGGGACATGCTTCTCCCCGGCGTACTTCGCGGCCGAAGCGCGGATGATCGGCCGGATGATCTGCAGGTCCGAATGATACGGCCCCGCGGTCACGTGCCATTTCTTGCCATCCCAGGCCTGCACGCTGCCGCTGTTCGCGCCACCGTGGTCGGCACAGGAGGTCGACACCGGTTGCATGAAGCCCTCGAAGCCTATCTTCTTGATCGTAGCGGCGTCGATCGCCAGGTTTTCCAGGCCCCAGCGCACCTGCGCACCGGTCATCGGTTTCTTGCCGTACTTGGACTGGGCGCGTTTCACCGCTTCCACGGCCATCATCATCGAGACCATGCCGCGGTTGTACAACACTTCGCCCACATCTTCCCGCTTGCCCGAGCCCTGGCCCTTGTCATAGACATATTTCAAAATGTCCTTGTGCACCTGGCCCTGACCCGGAGGCGCGAGGAACACCAGTGCGTTATAGCCCTTGGCGCCATCGCCGGCCGGAATGACATCAGGCTCGGCCCCGGACCACCACACGCCGTACATTTTCTCGCGCGGGTAGCCGGTTGCGACCGCTTCCTTGATCGCGGTGGAATTCATCACGCCCCAACCCCAGAGGAAGACGTAGTCTGGCCGTTGCTGGCGGATCTGCAGCCAGGTGGCTTTCTGTTCCACGCCCGGGTGGGTGACCGGCAGCAACAGCAGGTCGAAACCGTGCATCTTGGAGCGCTCCTGCAGCAGCGGGATCGGCTCCTTGCCGTAGGGCGAATCGTGATAGACCAGCGCGATTTTCTTGCCCTTCAACTTGTCCAAGCCGCCTTGCAGCTTGCCTACGTGCTGAACCAGGATGTCAGCCGCATCCCAATAGGTTCCGCCCAGCGGGAAGTTCCACTTGAACACCTTGCCGTCGACCGAGTCGGCGCGACCGTAGCCGGCGCTGACGATGGAAACCTTGTCCTTGGGCGCCTTGTCGGTCAACGCAAAGGTGATGCCGGTCGACAGCGGTTGGAATACCGTCGCGCCGTACGGGGGATTTTTGCCCTTCAGACGCTCGTAGCACTCGACGCCGCGGTCTGTGGCGTAGCCGGTCTCGCACTCCTCGAAAGTGGCCTTGACACCGTTGATGCCGCCGTCGCGCGCGTTGAGCATTTTCAGGTAGTCGACAAAGCCATTGGCAAACGGCAAACCGTTTGGCGCATACGGGCCGGTGCGATACACCAGCGCCGGGAAGAACTGCTCCCCCGCCGCCATAACCGGCTGACTCGCCATGACCGCCATTACGGCGGTGACGGCGCCGGCGGATACCGCCAGAACTCTCACTTTCTCTGCTAGTTTCATCTCCGTTACCTCCTTTTTAAAAGCCGAGGCGGAACGCCCGCGGCGGTCACACAAAACCCCTTACCCTGCGTCTAGTGCGGGAACGGCCACAAGCGCAGTTTCTCCTTGCCTATCGACCACAGTCGCGCCAGACCCTGCGGCTCCACGATCAGGAAAAAAATGATCAGCGCGCCGAAAATCATCGACTCCAGGTGCGAGACCATCGCCGTCGACAGGTGTATGCCCAGCCAGTCCGGCGCGCGGTTGAGCAGGATGGGCAATGCCACTATAAAAAACGCGCCGAAAAAACTGCCAAGTATGGAACCCATGCCGCCGATGATAATCATGAACAGCAGATTCAGCGACAGCGTGATGCTGAATGCCAGCGGCTCCCACGAGCCCAAGTGCACGAAGCCCCACAGCGCGCCGGCGACTCCGACATAAAACGAACTCACGGCGAAGGCGGTGAGCTTGGCATACACCGGGCGTATGCCGATCACCTCGGCCGCGACGTCCATGTCGCGCATCGCCATCCAGGCGCGGCCCAGGTGGCTGCGCACCAGGTTTTTCGCCAGTATCGCGAACACCGTGACCACCGCCGCCAGAAACAGGTATTTCCTGACTGGAGAATTGATCTGAAAACCGAAGATGTCGATGGTCGCGGTGGACACCGATCCGGACGGTGCGTAATTGGTGAACCACTTGACCCGGGCAAACACCCAGTCCATGAAGAATTGCGCCGCGAGCGTAGCCACGGCCAGGTACAAACCGCGAATGCGCAGGCTGGGAATTCCGAACAGCAGGCCAACCAGGGCCGCGATCAGGCCTGCCAGGACCAGGACCACCAGGAAATTGAGCTGCGGCACGCGCAGCACCAGATTGTAGGCTGCATACGCTCCTACCGACATGAAGGCTGCGTGGCCGATGGAAATCTGTCCGCAATAGCCGACCAGCAGATTCAAACCCAAGGCCGCGAGGGCGAGAATCAGAAACGGGATCAGGATCGACAGGAAGAAATAGTTGCTGAACACGAAGGGTGCGACGACGAACACAAACACGAGCAGCAGCCCCATGAATATGCGGTCCTGCAGGATCGGCAGCATCTGCTGATCTGCGCGATACGAGGTCTTGAACTGTCCGTTTTCTCTGTAGAGCATATGTTTTGGTACCGACGCTAAACGCGATCAATGTGTTTGTGCCTACGGCCGTTCACTTCGTTCACTTAACGTTCGCTCCGCTCACGTTAGCCTACGCCGAAAGATATCGATCGCTACACGCGATCGATGTGCTTTTCACCAAAAAGGCCTTCCGGCAGAACCAGCAGGAACAGCAGCGCCAGCACGTAGGCAAACCAGTTTTCTATGCCGCCGCCGGCCAGATCGAAGGCCTTCACGGCTATCGGCGCAAGAAACACCTCGGCCATTTTTTCGCCTACCCCAATGATCAGGCCGCCGATGATTGCGCCCGGGATCGAGGTGAAACCACCGAGGATCACCACCGGCAGCGCTTTCAGGGCCACTTGCGAAATCGAAAACTGCACGCCGAGTTTGGCACCCCAGACCACACCTGCCACCAGCGCGACCACGCCCGCAAGCGACCACACGATGACCCAGATGCGGTTCAGCGGGATACCAATCGATTGCGCGGCCAGGTGATCGTCGGCGACCGCGCGCAAAGCGCGACCAGTCTTGGTCTTCTGGAAAAACAGGGCCAGCAGAATCACCAGCAGGGCCGCGGCCGCCGTCGCCGCGACGTCATCCTTGTTGATCAGGATGCCGCCATCGAATACGCTTTGCAGGATCATCACCGGCTCCCTGGCGATGCCCAGATCGATTTCGTAAATGTCGCTGCCCCAGACGGTCTGGCCGAAGCCGTCTATGAAATAGGTGACACCCAGGGTCGCCATCAGTAGCACCACGGGATCCTGGTTCACCAGCGGCCGCAGCACCAGACGCTCGATGACGAACGCCAGCACCACCATGATCGCGACCGCCATCAGCATGGCCGCCCACAGCGGCATCTTCTCCGCCATGCGCGCGACCGACAGCGCGGCGAACAGCACCATGGCGCCTTGCGCAAAGTTGAATACACCCGACGCCTTGAAGATCAGCACGAAGCCGAGTGCGACCAGCGAATAGAGCACGCCCGCCATCAGGCCGCCGAGCAGGACCTCAACCCAGAACCCGGCCCCGCTTGCGCCGGTGACGAGCGGTGCAATGAGACCCGCCAGCAGCACTGCGAACAGTATCATCAGATTGCGATTTTTTTTCATGCCGCGGCCCGTTTCAGTGGCTCACGCCGAGGTAAGCATCGATCACGGCCTGATTGCCGCGTATTTCGTCCGGCGTGCCATCGCCGATTTTCTTGCCATAATCCAGCACGATCACCCGGTCCGATATATCCATGACCACGCCCATGTCGTGCTCGATCAGCACGATGGTGGTGCCGAACTGATCGTTGACGTCGAGAATGAAGCGGCACATGTCCTGCTTCTCCTCCACGTTCATCCCCGCCATCGGTTCGTCGAGCAGCAACAGCTTGGGTTCCATCGCGAGGGCGCGCGCGAGGTCGACGCGCTTTTGCAGTCCGTAGGGCAGGCGCCCGACCGGGGTCTTGCGGTGGGCCTGGATCTCGAGAAAGTCGATGACCTGTTCGACCGCTTCGCGGTGCTCCAGTTCCTCGCGTTCGGCCGAAGGCAGGCGAAACGCCTGGGCCAACAGGCCGGACTTCATGCGCAGGTTGCGGCCGGTCATGATGTTGTCAAGTACCGACATGCCCTTGAACAGCGCGATGTTCTGAAATGTGCGCGCGATGCCTTGCACCGCGGCTTCATGCGTATTCACGTCGTGGCGCTTTGCCCCCAGGTAGGAGACGGTGCCTTGCTGCGGATGGTAGACGCCGTTGATCACGTTCAACATCGAACTCTTGCCCGCGCCGTTGGGGCCGATGATGGCGCGGACTTCATGTTCGCGCACGTCGAAAGTGACATCCTGCAACGCCCGCACCCCGCCAAAGGAAAGCGAAATGCCCTGCAGGTCGAGGACCACATCGCCTATCGTTTTGCCGCCACCCATCAAGCTGCCTTCTTCGCCGTCGCTGCGGGGAAGGTCTTGACTTCCTCGATGCGCAATTCGGCGCTGACCTTGCCGGTGCGCCCGTCCTCGAACTTGACCTGGGTCTCGATGAACTGCGAGGCCTTGCCGGAGTAAAGCGCGTCGATCAGCACATTGTATTTTTCCGCGACGAATCCGCGGCGCACCTTGCGCGTGCGCGTGAGTTCATCGTCATCCGGATCGAGTTCCTTGTGCAGGATCAGAAAGCGGTGCACCTGCGAATCGCACAACGCCGGATCGAGCGCGAGCTCGGCATTCGCCTTTTCCACGCACTCCCGCACCAGCGCGTAGACCTCGGGTTTCTGCGCGAGGTCGGTGTAGCCCGAATAGGGAATGTTGCGCCGCTCGGCCCAGTTCCCCACCGCACCGATGTCGATGTTGATGAAGGCGCAGACCATGTCGCGACGGTCACCGAACGCGACCGCCTCGCGGATGTGGGAGAAAAACTTGAGCTTGTTTTCGATGTAGTTCGGCGCATAGATCGCGCCGTTCGCGAGCTTGCCCACGTCCTTGGCGCGATCGATGATTTTCAGCTGCCCGTCCAGATCGAAAAACCCGGCGTCGCCGGTGTGAAAATAACCCTGGGCATCGATGGTCTCGGCGGTGGCGTCCGGGCGCTTGTAGTATTCCTTGAACATCGCGCCGCTTTTCACCAGCACCTCGCCGCTCTCGGCAATTTTGACCTCCACCCCGGGCGCGGGAATGCCGACGGTATCGAGCTTGATCTTGCCGTCCTGCTGCAGGCAGACATAGGCGCAGGTCTCGGTCGAGCCGTAGAGCTGCTTCAGGTTGATGCCTATCGAACGGTAAAAGCGGAACAAATCGGGGCCGATCGCCGCGCCTGCGGTATAGGCCACGCGCACGCGGCTCATGCCGAGCACATTGCGCAAGGGACCGTACACGAGCACATTGCCCAGCGTGTACAGAATGCGGTCGCCGGTGGCAACCGGTTTGCCGTCGAGTACCTCGGCGCCGCAGCGGCGTGCCACGTCCATGAAGTAATGGAACATGCCGCGCTTGATCGCGCCCGCGTCCTCGATGCGTATCATCACCTGGGTGAGCAGGTTCTCGAACACCCTGGGCGGCGCGAAATAATAAGTCGGCCCGATTTCGCGCATGTCGGTCGTCACCGTCTCGCCCGACTCCGGGCAGTTGACGGTAAAGCCGGCCATCAGCGACTGCGCGTAGGAAAACAGATTGTCCCCCACCCAGGCCATCGGCAGATAGGACAGGATTTCGTCGTCCGCCGTGAGCTTGTCGAAGCCGCAGCCGCCGCGCGCCGCGTTGATCAGCGCGTCGTGGGTAATGCACACGCCCTTGGGCTTTCCGGTGGTGCCGGAGGTGTAGAGCATGATCGCGACGTCGCCGGGCTTGCCTTCGGCGATCTCCAGGTCGAGGAAGTCAGGCTGGCTGTCGTTGCGGCCGCGACCCAGCTCCTGCACCGCATCCAGGCTGCCTACGAACGCCTGCGTGTAATGGCGCAGCCCGCGCGGATCGTCGTACAGAATGTGTTCGAGGCCGGGCGAGCGTTCGCGGCACTCGATCAGCTTGTCGACCTGTTCCTGGTCCTCGACGATGGCGAAGCGGATGCCGGCGTCCTGCAATACGTACTCCAACTCCAGCGCCACCGCGTCCTGGTACATGGGCACGGGTATGCCGCCCAGACACTGCGCTGCAGTCATGGCCCAATACAGGCGCGGACGGTTGTCGCCGATGATGGCCAGGCTGTCGCCACGACGAAAACCGAGTTCGGCGAGGCCGCATGCAAGTGCGCGCACCTCTGCCGAGACCTGGCTCCAGTTCCACGTTTGCCAGATGCCCAAGTCTTTTTCGCGTATGGCCGGATGCTGCGGACGCACCGCCGCATGCTGCAGCAGCAAACGCGGAAATGTATCCAGAGATCCTTCTGACATCGAATTCTCCTCCTCCTGCGAATCGCAACCCTGTTCACCCCTGTACCGGGGTGTTTTCAGTTCATTGTAGCGTAACTACGGCTATCCGGAGTGATGACCGCCTCAGCCCACCGTGCGCGCCGTCGTCGCGGGAGCGCAATCATACAGCACTATTTTCAGGCAAAATGTCACTTGCCCGACACTCCGGGCGCAGGCGACGGTAGGCGATGCGAACACTGGATGAGATGCTGACCTTGAGTTCCTGGACACGGGAACTGCCCGCGGAGCAATTGAGCCGCGTGCGCGCGGACATCAGCGTGCGCGATTTCGCCGCCGGCGCCAGCATCTGCCGCAAGGGCGACCCGGCGAGCGCCTGGCTGGGCGTCATCGACGGGCTGGTCAAGATTCACAGCCTGTCGCCCGCGGGCAAATCCGTCACCTTTGCAGGAATTCCGGCGGGCGCATGGTTCGCCGAGGGCTCGGTGCTGCGCGGCATGGCCTTTAAATACGACACCGTGGCGCTGCGCGATTCGCGCATCGCGTTCATGCCCGAGTCCACCTTCCGCTGGCTGCTCGACACCAGCATACCGTTCAACCGTTTTTTGTTGAAGCAACTGAACGAACGCCTCGGGCAGTTCATCGGCATGGTCGAGCACGACCGATTGCTCGACCCGGACGCGCGCGTCGCGCGCGCCCTCGCCGGCCTGTTCAATCCGCATCTCTACCCGGACTCCGATCCGCATGTCCAGATTTCGCAGGAGGAGCTGGGATATCTTGCCGGCGCCTCGCGCCAGCGCGTCAACCGCGCGCTGCAAGTGCTGGAAAAGGCCGGCTTGATCAAAGTCGATTACGGCCTGGTCACCGTGCTCGACCTTAACGGCCTGCAACAATTCGAAGCTTGATTGCACGCGATCGAATTCGCGTATCCTCCCGCCCTTATGGCTAATTTGTATCTGGTCCGACACGGCCAGGCTTCCTTCGCGGCAGAAAATTACGACAAACTGAGCGAGCTCGGCCGGCGGCAATCCGCCTGGCTGGGCGAATACTTCGCCGAGCGCGGCATCGTATTTTCACGCGCGGTCTGCGGCACGCTGGATCGCCAGCGCCAGACCGCGCGCGATATCCTCGACGCCATGGGATCGACGCTGACGGCCGCGGAACATCCGGGCTGGAACGAATACTCGGGTGAAGCGCTGTACAAGGCCTACCTCGGGGACGAATGGGCGAACGCGCGCGCCAAGGGCGATGTGCGCTCGGTCTACCGCACCATCAAGTCGGCGCTCGAAGCCTGGTCGCAGGACAAACTGTCCGGCCCGCTGCCCGAGTCCTGGCGCGAATTCGGCGAGCGCATCGCCGCGGCGATGCGCGTCGCCTGCGCCGACCTGCCCGCCGATGCCAACGTGCTCGCCGCAACTTCGGGCGGGGCCATCGGACGCGGCGTTGCCGACCTGCTGCAGGCGCCCGCGCAGACCGCGATCGAACTCAACCTGCAGTTTCGCAATTCCGGGTTCTGCGAGATTTTTTTCAGCGCGCGCTCGATGCGGCTGATCAGTTTCAATTGCGTGCCGCACCTGGATCGCGCCGACCGGCGCGCATCGATTACTTACTCCTAGCGGCCTTATCAAAATAGCCTGTCATTCCGAGCACAGCGAGGAATCTGCTTTTTCAACGGTTAAAAAACAGATTCCTCAGCCTTCGGCTTCGGAATGACAATTCTGGGATTGGCGTTCCGCACCGGCCTCTTGTTTAATGCAACCGCGGCTTCTTCAGGAAATCGCCGCGGTCGGCCGACTGCACATTCAGGCGCAGCACGTCGCCCTGGCGCGCCAGCATCAAGGGGATCTCGACCCCGGGGTCGCCCATGCGCCAGACCTTGCGCAAAAAATCGGCGAGGCTGGTGGTGCGTTCCCCGGCAACCCCAAGCACCAGATCGCCCGCTTGCACGCCCGCGCGCTCGGCCGGACTGCCCGGCGCCAGCCCGCCCACGATCAGGCGCTCGTCCACATACTGGGTGTACATGCCCAACCAGGGTCGCGGCGCGTGCGCCGAGCGCCCATGCGCCAACAGGTCGTCGAGTATGGGTTCGAGCAGATCGATGGGCACGAACATATTGCCCTGCTCGGATTCCTCGCCCACCGCCTCCTGCAGCAGGAGTGAACCGATCCCGATGAGCAGCCCCTTCGCATCAAGCAGGGCTGCACCGCCCCATTGCGGATGCGCCGGCGCGGTGAACAGGGCGTCGTCGATCATGTATTCCCAATAGCCCGCGAATTCGCGCTTTGCGATCACCCGGGCTTTCAGCGCGTGCCCGCGCCCGCCGTGTCCGATGACAAACACATCATCACCGGCGACGACTGCGGCAGATGAGCCGCGTTCGAGCATCGGCGCGCGCAACTCGCCCAGCGGCTGCACCAGCCCGAACCCCGTGGCCTGATCGTAAGCCAGGGCGTGGCCGGCGACGACCACGCCGGCGTTGGTGGTCAGCCAGATGGATTCGGCCTCCGTGATCAGATAGCCGATGGTCAGCACCAGCCCGTCCTCGCGGATGACCACGCCGTAGCCGACGCGCTCGGTGCCGAGTATGCCGCCGGTGAACGCATCCTCCGGGATCTCCGAACGCAACAACACGACCGCATCCAGCGCCTGCGCGAGATCGAATGCGACCTCGTCCTCGCGCGGCTGCAGCGATTCCTCGAACGCCCAGGCTTTGGTATCCGGCATAGGGGGATTTTGCCACGTTGCGGGCATTTGAACCTGAGTCGTCGCAAACGCGCGCGCGGCGCGGGCCGCGTTGCGACTTTCAAGTCTGCGGCAGACCCTGCAACCAGAGCAGGCAGGCCTCCGGGCCGACCACCGCGAAGCGGCCGGATTTCGCGAGCCGGCGCGCGAGCTTCAGCAGCGCCTTGTCGCGCGTCACCAGACGGTTCGCGCACGTGTGCCAGGCGAGTTCGAGAAACTTCTGGTCGTCGGCATCCTCGCACAGGGGCAGATCGGCCGCTTCGGCCGACACGGGAACCTCGAACGTCGTCGCGTGCGCAAGATAACGTTCGAAGGCCAGGTCCTGCGCCGCCGCATCGAGTTTGACTTGAGGGTAGGCCAGAGCGCGGCGCAGTTCCTGCAAACACGCGCTGCTGGTCGCCGCCCGCAACGCGCCGCGCTCGATCGCGGCCGCGATGGGCTGCACGCGTACATCGTTGAACGCGATCCAGTCCAGGACGACGTTGGTGTCGAGTACCAGCAAGGGAACGGGCGCAGACCGGGTGTGCGGCAAGGCCGCGGGCTCGCGCGCAGGGTGCGACTTCATGAAGAACAGTTTAGCGCATGCACGAGGTATTATTGAGCCGGCAAACACTTTGGGGATCGCAGCATGTTCCCGTTGATCGAGATTTCCGGCTCCGCGCGTGAGCGCGGGCTACAACACGGCGCGCAGGCGAAGGCGCGCATCGCGCATTCGATCGCGACCTACGCGCGCCTGTTCGCCTATTGCGGCATCGACTGGCAGGGCGCGCAGCGCCTAGGCGCGGCCTATCGCAGCCTGATCGGCGACCTCGATCCGAATCTGCTGGCCGAGATCGAAGGCATCGCCGAAGGCGCCGGCCGAAAACTCGATGAAATTCTGGCGCTCAATGCGCGCACGGAGATTCTGCCGCCGACCTACCCGGGCGACCCGCATCCGGAACGTCGCCGCGTGAACGCCGCCAATCTGCGCTCCGGCGTACCCGACTGGGGCGAATGCACCGCGGTCGCGGTGAAGCCGGCGCAGAGCGCCACCGGCACCACGCTGCTCGCGCAAAACTGGGACTGGCTGGGCGTGCAGCGCAGCGCGCTGGTGCTGCTGCGCGTAAGCACGGGCAAAGGCGCGTCCTACCTCACGCTGACCGAGGCGGGCATGCTCGCAAAAATCGGCTTCAACAATCGCGGCTTCGGCGTCTGCCTCAACATCCTGCGATCGACCGACGACGGCAGCCGCACGGGCGTGCCCGTGCACGTGTTGCTGCGCGCGCTGCTGGAACGCGACAGCGTCGAGGACGCGATCGCGTTTGCCGCGAAACTGAGTTTCGGCGCGTCCTCCAACGTGCTCTGCGCCGACGCATCGGGCGAGACCGCTGCGCTGGAGTTCTCGCCGCGCGGACTCGAGGTCATCCGCGGCGCAGACGCGGCGCTGTGCCACACCAACCATTTTCTCGCCCCGGCTGCCGCCGGTCATCAGGCTTCGCTCGCGAGCAGCCTGTCCACGGTGCCGCGGCTTGCACGCATCAGCGCGCTCACCGGCGCACACCCGGGAAAATTCTCCGCCGCCAACCTGCAGCACATGCTGCGCGACGACTCCGACGGCTACCTGTCGATCTGCCGCATTCCGGATCCCTCGCTCGAACCCGAGGCGCGCATCGAAACCGTCGCCTCGTTGGTGATGGACCTGGGCGAGCGCGTGATGCATCTCGCGCCCGACGTGCCGACGCGCGTTGAATACACGCCGGTGGCGCTGGCCGAGACCGCGCCGGCTTAACACTTGTTACGAGACCGCTTGTTACCAGACGAGGGGAGTTCTCCCCTCGTACTCCCCTGGATCGTCCGTTGCAAAACGCATTTTGCAACGGACTCTTAGAACTACTCCCGACTACGCCGGCGTAAGGATGTGAATCAGCCGGCTCGCGATCATGTCTTTGGTCGCCGCCGCATACGCCGCCATATGCGGCGCCGCCGCGTGCACTTTCAGCGCCTCCATGCTTTCCCACTTCTCGATCACCAGCATGGTGTCGGGTCCGTACTTGGTCTGAAACTTCGGGCCGTCCTCGAAATCGACGGCGGCGCCGTACTCGATGCAGCCCTGCTCGGCCTTGACCGCGGGGACGTTGGCTCTGAAAGTCTGCAGGATGGAATCGCGCATGCCGGGCTTGGCGGTGATGACGGCGACGACATGGATCATGATGTGAACTCCTCGCGTGATTGGACTCTGATTGGAGCGCGCATTGTAGCGAATCGACGCCGGCCGCCGGCTAGTGCCCGGCCATGCGCCATAACAGCACGGCGCTGAGCACCAGGCCCAGGCCGGCGAGCTGCAGCGCAAAATCGAGTGCTGCGCCGGAGGAGATAGGCAGATAGGCAAATGCAGCCGAGGTCAGCGGACCCAGGGTCTGTCCGAGGCCGAACGAGCTGGTCATACGTCCGAGCAAGGCGGTCGGCGCAGTCGGTGCGCGTGCGCGCGCTTCCTGCAGACCGATCATGGTTGCGATCATGAAGGTGCCGCCTACCAGCAGCGCGGCGATGACGATCGCCGTCAGGGTCGGCCACAGGCTGGGCAGGACTGCGCCCACGGCCATGAGCAGATTGCAAGCGGCCCATAGCCTGAGCCGGTTCGCATAACGCAGAGCCCATGCGGCAAGCAGTGTGGAAATCGCAGCCGCCATGCCGAACAGGGGCCAGGCGAGGCCGAAGCGCTGCGGATCGTCGACGAAGGTGCGCGCCAGCGCCGGCAGATAGGTGGCCGGCAGGATGTAACCGAATCCGAACAGCCCGTAGCACAACACCAGCACACCGCAGCCGCGTGGAATGCTGCCGCGCGCATCCATTCTGGTCATGGTCGCGGGAGGCGGGCTGGGACCGAGTAGAAACAATGCGGCGGCTGCCAGCAGCGCGGCGAGCATGCCCAGTTCCAGCCACAAGCGCGGAGAGCCGACGCCCGGCCGCGCGGCGAACAGGCAGAACAGTCCCGCAAGCGCAATGCCCAGTCCTACGCCGCCATAGACCACGCCGGCCAATCCGGACCGGTTGGATTGGGCCAGCGCCTGCAGCGCCCAGGCGCTGGTCGCCACCATCGCCCAGGCGCTCAGCACGCCGGCGGCAAAACGCAGCGCCGTCCAGGCCAGCAAGGATTCGCCCAAGGCCATGGCGAGGGTCAGCACCACGATACCCAGCAGGCTCGCCTGCAACTGCCGCACCGCCGGCAGCGCGAGCGAACCCGCCCAGGCCGCGCCGAGCATGTAGCCGAGATAGTTGGCGGAAGCGAGCCAGGCACCGCCGTTGCCCGGCAGCAAACCGTCGCGGATCATCAGCGGCAGCAGCGGCGTGAAGGCGAAGCGGCCTATGCCCATCGCGAGCGCAAGCGCGAGCACCGCAATTGCGCACACTCTCGCAGCCGACATCATCACGGCCTTGGGCGAATTAATTGTTTCAAGCGTACCATCCCCGATTCCATCTACGAACGAAGAAGTCGAACACACCATGACTACCGATTTTGTCGCCATGATCAATGCCCTGCCGGGTTGGGTCAAGGAAATGGGCATCGTGATACTCAGCGCAACGGCCGACGAGGTGAGCTGCGAGTGGGAGGTGAGCGAAAAACATTACCAGGGCTATGGCATCGTCCACGGCGGCGTGCACTGCGGTGTGATCGAAACCCTGGCCTCGGTCGGCGCTGCAGTCGTCGCGCAACCGCGCGGCCAGCGCGTCGTCGGCCTGGAGAACAACACCTCGTTTATCCGCGCCGTGCGCTCGGGCAAGCTGCATGCCGTGGCCAAACCGGTCACGCGCGGACGCGCGAGCCAGGTGTGGGAAGCCTGGATACGCGACGAACAGGAGCAGCTCGTCGCGCAGGGGCGTGTGCGCCTGCTGTGCGTGGACGAGAATCGTCCCTTAGGCTAGGTCCGTTGCAGACCGGGGCCGGCGCCGGGCCGACTGGCCCGGCGCATCGTCAAAATTACTTCCAGCCGTAAAATTTGCGCACCGTGTCCCAGGCCACTTGCTGCAGATATTCGGCGGTCTTCTTGTCGACCGCACCGAAATAATCGTAGGCGTTGCCGACCGGCGACTTGCCGTAGAGACTCGCGTACACCACGCTCGTGGCGAGGTAGGTGCCGAGCATGTTGGGATGGCTGCCGTCGAAGTCCTTGTGTATGCGCAGGTCGGGGCGGCGGCGATACGATTCGGCGAACGCCAATCCCACCGGAATGACATAGGCGCCGACTTCGTTCGCGGTCGAAACATAGAGGTCTTCAACCTTGCCCGTCATGTCGGGGCTGGTTTTCTTGTGCGGCGGGACGTAGGCGTGAGTCATATAGAGCACGGTCTTGGCCCCGCTCTTGGTGATCTCGGCATTGAACTCGACGACCTTGTCGTGGAACGATGCCTTCCCCTTGTCCGAGAGCGCAGCGCCGCTGTTGCCCTGGAGTACCACCAGGTCGTAATGGCCTTTCATTCCAAGCCGGCCCGGCTCGAGCAGACCCTTGACGTCGTGCCAGGCCAGCGGGGCGCCGCCCATGAACTCGGACTTGTAGGTCAGCGCTTTTTCGGCCGCAGCATCGCCGCCGGCCGCCATGCGGCGCACGTGATTGTGCAGGCTGTCGTTGTAGTACATGTAGCTGTTGCCGACGAACAGAATTTTCTTGGGCGAATCGACCGGAGGCTGGGTGACGCTGGGCTTGTCCGCCGCGACCACGCCGGCGGCGTAGGCGACCAGGACCGAGAACAGTACGGATTTGAAACTTGCCGCAATGCGGTTTCTCATGAAATAGCTCCACGTAAATTGAGGCGCTATTCTAATGTCACCGCAACGACCGGGCCAGAACTCTTTCCGCGCCGTAGCGCGGTGCGACCGCATGCGCTTCAAGCGCCGAAGCTGTAGCGGGCTCCCGTGGAACTCAGCAGCACGCGCCCGGGCAGTTCCTGTTTCGCCAATTCGTAGAACGGCGTGCCGGTGCAATGCATCGGTATCAAATAGTCCGGATCGAATTCCTTGAGCGCGGCGACGGTGCTTTGCACATAGTCCTGCGTCATCGGCATCAGGTGAAAGCCGCCGAGTATCGCGTGCACCTTGCTGATGCCCGATACCTTGATGGCCCCGCGCACGGAGTTGACGATACCGCGGTGCCCGCACGAGGTCATGACCACCAGCCCCTTGCCCTTCACGTTGTAGCAGGTGGCGTGCTCGTGCTGAAAATCGTCCGTCACCATGAAGAGTTCGCGTTTCTCCGCCGGCAGGCCCTCGGGCGCACAGCCCGAGCCGTCAGGCGCAAGGCCGATTTTCATGCGCGAGGGCTGCGCAGGCTTCTCGAACGAGGCGAGCGGAATGTAGCCGGTGGTGAAGCCATGATCTTCGAGCAGCGACGGCCGCTCGGCGAGCAGGACTTGCAGTCCGGCCTCTGCAATCGCCTTGCGGTCCAGCGTACCGAAGTTGGACGGGGCATTGGCCGGTCCGGTCTCGCGGCTGCAGAAGCACTCCTCGCCGCCCAGATAGAACGGCAGACCGGGCTTGAGTGTTTCCTTGTGGGCGGCGAGGAAACCCACCATGCCGCCGAAGTGATCGTAATGGCCGTGCGAAAGCAGCATGGCATCGAATTTCGCCGGCTCGATTCCGAGCAGTTCGAGATTGTTGTTGAGCGTGTGACTGGTGAAGCCGAAATCGACGAGCACCCGCCGCGTCTGCGCGCCGCGCGCCGACACCAGGTGCAACGCGAGGCCCCATTCGTTCTGCAATGTGCGCGGCTCGTCGGTCGTGGACGGGCGCCCCCAGTGTTGTACGCCCACCTCACCGAACGCCCCGGAAGCCAGGAACAGATGATGATACGAGTCGGTCACCACCTGCACACTAAGGCGATCGACCTCGGGCGGCGCGCCGGTGAGCGCCGGTGCCTGCGCGACGCGAATGTTCGACAGCACGCCACCGGCCAGGCCGAGGCCGCCGGGGCCTGTGGCTGCCATCAGTCCGCGCCGCTCGGGACTGCCCAGGTAGTCGTTCATATTCGTCTGCTCCGGAAAACGCAAAAGGGATCGTCGTCAGGTGCCAAGACCAGCGCGAGGCGATGGTCTTTCCCCCGGGACCGGTGCCTGCATATTATGCCTCTCGACACCGGCGAGCGCAGAAACGGCACGACGCGCAATGCCAGGGTGTCCGTGATCGAAGGCGGAAACGAAAATGGCAATGCGCTGCCCGGCTCGGTTGATCGGCCGCGCTCAGATCCGGATTGGGGTGAATGAAAAGCCAGGCGACGTTCGTCGCCCGTGATAAATCGCCGGCGCGTAGCGCGCTAGCGCTGCGAGCTTTGCCGCAGCATCGACAGCAGACTCAGGCAAATCAAATGCGCGATTCGCTGCTTTTCCGGGCGCGGCTGTTTGTGTCGCAGTTGACGGCAGAGTACGCGCGCCGTCTTGATCTCGGGCGCAAATCCGGGTTTGGTTGCCGCGTCCCTGAGCGGGACCGGCGTGTCGCCAAACAGATCGCCAGATTTACTGGTAACGCTCTTGCGATTCGCCATACAGCACCTCGCATTCTCGTATCAGATCGTTTGACATCGACTCTGACTGATAGTTTCCATGCTGCAGTCGAGTCCGTGTTGCGCTATCTCAAATATAGTAAACATTTCTTCCGGTCGCTCGCGCTTGTGCTGAAAAACCGGATGCAGACGCGATCGAGTCAGCCGCGTCTTGTTTAAACGCTTTAACAAAATGCGCTATGTGTCTGCTTCAACTTGTGAAGCAATAATTAATTGCGATGTGAATTCGAACGCGGCTTAGTGCGCCGGCACTTCGATATCGATTTCCCCGCGCAGATATTCGACCACCTGCCCTGCGATCAGCACGCGTTCGCCGCGCAGTTCGCATTGCAGATCACCGCCGCGCGCGGACAGCTGCCGCGCGCTCAGCCGGGTTTTCGCGAGGCGCGCGGCCCAGTAGGGCGTAAGCGTGCAATGCGAAGAACCGGTGACCGGGTCTTCGGGAATACCGGCGCCAGGCGCGAAGAAACGCGACACGAAATCCACGGTATCGCCGGGCGCCGAAGCGATGACTGCAAAGACGTCGAGGGCCGCGACGCGCGCGAAATCGGGGCGCAGCGCGCGAACCACGGATTCGGAATCGAAAATCGCCAGCAGGTCGCGCGCCATGTACGCCTCGCGCGGCCGCGCCCCGAGCGCTTGCGCCAGCGCATCGCTCACCGCGACCGGCTGGCCGGGGCGGGCGGGGAAATCCATTCTCAGCAGCGCACCCTCGCGCGTGACCGCCAGTTCACCGCTCTTCGTATCGAAAACGATTTTGTCCAGCGAAGGATACCGGTAGCGGAAGAGCACATCCGCCGCCGCCAGCGTCGCGTGACCGCAGAGATCCACTTCGACTGCCGGCGTGAACCAGCGCAGCGGTGACACATCGACGCGTGGAATCACAAACGCCGTCTCCGCCAGATTGTTTTCCGCGGCAATGTCCGCGAGGACCGCGTCCGGCAGCCATGCGTCGAGCAGAACCACCGCAGCCGGGTTTCCGCCGAACAGGCGCGTCGTGAAAGCATCGAGTTGGTAAAGAGGGAGTTTCATCGGTAGGAGCGCGCCGGGCGCATACAAAAAGCACGCATCACAGCTTCGGCAGTTTTCCCTGATTCCATTGGGAAATTTTAGATGGGGCGCGTCGCGCCGCATAGAAATTTCGTACTTCGAGGGATTGTGCCGGGACCGGTCCCTCCATGCGCCGCTTCCATTTGTAAGACGCACGCGATTGATTACATGAATGTTTCCAAGAAATATCAGGCGAAACTTCGCACCTGGCACGGCCTATGCTCAGGATAGGGTAAGCAAAATCGAAACGAAATAACCGGAGAACATCATGAGAACCAACACCCTGACAATGAATACCCCCGAACTGGCACTCGCCGCACTGGAAGCCGCCGCTGAAAAATTCAACACCGCCACCGAGCATCTGACCCTTGCGACCAAGACCGCACTGATGCTCGTCGCCGGCCCGATCCTCGGCCTGGCATTCGTCATCGCGCTGCCGATCGTCAGCGTCATGTTGACCGCGTACTACGGCTGGAAGGTGATCGCGGCCCGGTGGACCGGCATCGCGCACCACGCGAAGAACGTCGCACTGTTCTTCGCCGCGCCGTTCATCGGCCTGGCCTACATGATCGCGCTGCCCTTCGTCGGTTTCGGCACGCTGGCCTACTTCGCAGTGAAAGCGGCGCGGAAATAGCACCCGCGCGGTTTTGGCTTCAGATGGCAAGGAAACGGCCCTTCGGGGCCGTTTCGCATTTGGGCAGGGCAAGCGGACGGACACTTGCGTCAAGCGCAAATTCGTCGCGGCGTGCCGCGCTCAGCGGCCGGCGACGAGCGTGCTTTGGTACCCGAGTTGCCGTGCAGTTTCCGAAAAGTAGCCGAATCGATAGACGACACTGCGCGGTTGGCGCAGAGAACGCGTGTCGCCGAACTCGCAACTGATTTGCGGGCAGGGCGGGTTGCGGTAGCCGCCGGGCTGCAATGAGGCATCTTCGCTGACATCCTCCCACATGCCGCCGCGCACCGGCCGGAAACGCCACAGCAGGTAGCCCTTGCGCCCGGCCGTGTCGAGCAAGTCGTCCGCGTCGTCCACTTCCGAGACCGGCGTAAGCTCCGCGTCGAAATAAGGATGCGGCTGCCCAAACGCCACATGGCATTCGACCGCTTCCTGCGTGGGCGCACCGGGCCGCATGCAGGGGCGCATCTCGTGGCGGGTGAGGTCCCAGGATCCGAGTTCCCACGCAACGTCCATGACTGCGTTCTCGAGCTCGCGCAGTTCGCGCCAACGCCGGTTGACCTGCAGGCACGAGGACGGAATCGACTCGTAGCGGTATTGCCGGCCGACCTCGGTCTCTTTTTCATGTTCGATGAATCCGTGCCAATGCAGGGACAGAACCAGGGGGGTGTCCGCGCAGGGCAGCCCCGCTATCGAAATGCCAGCCAGTGGAAGGCGATTGGAAACCATCTGTGACTCGATCGCATCCAGAAATTCCATATCGGCGGATCCTCCGTTACGTTGAGCGTTGAACAGGTAACGGGAAAAATTACACCATGAGATTTCGCAGACGTGTTGCTAGCACTGACAGGGCCGGGCTGCCAGAGTGTTCGACTTGTCCGATTGCGTGCCGCGGCGCCGCGGCCTGTTTAAGATCGCTGATCGAAGCGCTGTTCGATGATGCGCACGGCCGCGGCGACCCCATTTTCGGCTCGCAGTCTCCGGCCGGCCGCCTCGGCCGCTGTTCGCATCGCCGGCGCGCGCAACACCTTTTGAATCGCCGCCGCGATTTTTTTCGCGGTGGCCTTGCGGCGCTTGATCAGCGCGGGTGCAACGCCCAGCCGCCTGAGCTGGCCGCCCCACAAGAACTGGTCGGTCGCATGTGCCACCACCACCGACGGGCGGCCGCACAGGAGCGAGGTCTGCGTGGTGCCTGCGCCGGCGTGATGCACGATGAGGGCGCAGTGCGGGAATATCTGCGTATGCGGGGCGGAAGTCAGCCGGTAGATGCGCGCATCTTCGGGCATCGCCGCCACCACGTCCCAGTGCGACTGGACGATCGCGCGACAGCCGGCCAGCCTCGCCGAATCCAGCATCAGCCTCGTGATCTCGTCCAGGTCGGCATTGGGCCTGGCCAGCCCGATCATGCTGCCGAATCCGATGAACACCGGCGCTTCGCCCTGCTCCAGAAACCGCGCCAGATCATCGGGCATGCGCCAGTCGCTCGCCGCCTCCGGCAGATCGAAGTAGCCGCAAACCTGCTGGTAAGTTTCCCAATCGGCGTATTGCGGACAAAACTCATGGCTGACCGCGATCAGATTGCAGGCGGGAGATTCCCACACCTGCCGGTAACTGCGCACCGGCCGGCAGCCCTGCTCGCTGCGCAAACGGTTGATGGACGGCAGGACCATGTCGTCGATCATCTTCTGCGCCAGCTTCCACAGCAGGGCGTTGCACCACCGGCCGAGGTCGGGCAGCGGCGAGGGCGGCACGAAGCGGGTCGGGATAGCACCATGGTTCAATGCCACCGTCACATAGGGCTTGCCCGCCTGCTCCGCGGCGAGCTGCGCCGGATGCACGATGAAATGGCCGATGATCAGATCATGCTCTGCGCAGAGCGACTGCGCGGCCGCATACATTGCCGCAACCCCGGGGTCGAACATGCGCTCGAAGATGGTTGCGAGCTGCGTGACCGGATTGGAAATCGCGAACATCTTGCGGCCGAGATCGTTGAGCGCCTCTTCGCTTGCGCCGATATGGCCGGCCTGCACCACGCGGAATCCGAGCCGCGCGCCCGTCGCGGAAAAATCCCTGCGTTCGGCGCTGGTGATGACCAGGGTCACCTCATGCCCGGCCCCGGCCAGCCCGGCGGCCAGCGCAATGAACGGATTGATATCGCCGGTGCTGCCCCAGGTTTGAATGCCTATTTTCATTCGTATTTCGGAACGGCGCTGCGGAAACAACGGCCTGCTCGCGCAACCGTTGGGGACACTAATGATCGATGATCAGGCTGATCGGCGCCGGCACCTGAATGCCGAAGCCCTGCGCGTAATCGACCCCGGCTTCGCGCAGATGCGCGAGCGTCTCGCTCACTTCTACGCATTCTCCGATCAGCTCGAATCCGACCGCCTTCGCGATGCTCACCATCGCGCTCAGCTTCTTTTGCGCGGGTAGTCCGGAATTCAGGCTGCGCACGATCCTGCCGTCGATCTTGACGAAGTCGGGCCGGATGGTCGTGAGCGAGGACAGATCTACGGAACGGCGGCCGAATCCGCTGATCGCGAATCGGCAACCGACCGCTCTCAGTGAGGTGATGAACGCGTTGACCAGGTCCTGCCGGTCGAGCACGTCGTTCTCGCCGATTTCGACGACGAGCGACGCGGGCGGCACGTTGGCGCGCGCCAGTTCCGACTGTAGTTCGCGGATGAAGGTCTCGTCGCCCAGCGTTTGACTCGAGAGATTGATGCACAGGCAGGGTATGCGCGGCTTTCGCGCCAGGCGCGCCACCGACTGGCGCGCGACCCAGAGGTCGAGTTGCGGCGACATCTGAAAATGTTCGAACAGCGGCAGAAACCCCCCGGGGGGCAAAAACAGCGCTTCGTCGTCCTGCAAACGCACCAGCACCTCCGCCATGGGGAAGGTCTGCTCTGTGCGCAGCGACTGGATGGGCTGCGCATAAAGCACGAATTCATTGCGCTTCAGCGCCCGCAACAAGCGCTTGGGCGGGTCGTCCCAGCCCATGAAGTCCTGGTTCAATTCACGCAACAGGACTTCGATGTCATGCGGAAGATTGGTTAGCGGCATGGTCGGGATTCTAGCGCTTTGGAGGCGGCAGCGCTGAACCGGCTCCGCGTGCTGCGGATCGACACGCATTATCGCCGCGCGCCCCCGAGCGTCTGCTGCAACGGCCGCGACAAGGCGATGCACACGAACGTAGAATCGGAGCTGATCATCCCCGCAGACAGGACCGACATGAATCCAAACATCGCAGCCGAAACGAAACGCAAGCAATTGCGGCAACGGCTTTCCGAGCCCGGCTTGATCGTGGCACCCGGCGTTTTCGACATGATTTCCGCGCGCATCGCGGACCGCATGGGTTTCGACGCGCTGTACATGACGGGCTACGGCGCAGTGGCCTCGTATCTGGGATTACCCGATGCCGGCCTGGCGAGCTACACCGACATGGCCAACCGCGCGGGCGCCTTCGCGCAGGGGACGAACACGCCGTTGATCGCCGATGCCGACACAGGCTATGGCGGCCTGCTGAACGTTGCGCATACGGTCAGGGGCTATGAAGCGGGCGGGGTCGCGGGCATACAGCTCGAAGACCAGGAGTTTCCGAAGAAGTGCGGGCACACGCCCGGACGGCGCGTCATCGCCATGCAGGACATGGCGAACAAGGTGCGCGTGGCCTGCGAAGCGCGCAGCAGCGCGGACTTCCTCATCGTCGCGCGCACCGACGCGCGCACCACCCTGGGCCTGGACGAGGCGCTGCGCCGGATGGAGGCCTACGAGCGCGCGGGCGCGGACATCCTGTTCGTCGAATCGCCGGAAACGCCGGAAGAAATGGCGCGGATCGCGAAGCACTTCGACAAACCGGTACTGATCAACAACGTCGAAGGCGGGCGCACGCCCCTGCTCGGCCGCGAGGAACTGACTCAAATGGGTTTCAAGCTGGCGATCTTTCCCGCCACTGCGTTTCTGGCCGCAGGCCAGGCCCTCGAACGCGCATACGGCGCGCTGCGCAAAGACGGATCGTCCAAGGCAATCGCGGGCGAACTCTACGAATTCGAAGCATTCAGCCGATTGATGGGCTTCGAGGCGGTCTGGGAATTCGACCGCGCCCACGCGGAGAACCAGCCAGCCGACAAGCCGGCGCGATAGCGCAGATCGGTGCGCCGCCCCGAGGCGACGGTACCAGTATAAAATGGCATTGATGCCGGACTTATGCGACGCACAGGCAAGCGTTTCAGGCGGCGCCCAACATTCAACTGACGCAAAGAGGAGCAACATGAGGGTTGACCAGTACATGAACTGGCCGGTGCTTTCGATTACGCCGCAGACCGAATTTCACCGGGCGTTCGATTTCATGCACAGCCGAGGCATTCATCATCTGCCGGTCGTAGAAGGCGGGCGCGTGGTCGGCATCGTCGCTGAACGCGACCTGCTGCTTGCGGCGGCGAACTTCGGTTCAGCCGAAGTTCCCGTTGCCGATATCATGCGCGGCCCGCCGGTCTGCGTTCAGGCCGAGGCCGAGTTGAAGCGGGCCGCCAAGTTGCTGGTGATCAACCATATCGGCAGCCTTCCCGTGCTCAACAAGCGCAAGGAACTCGTCGGCATCATCACCGAGACCGACATATTCAAGATCGCCGCGGGCATGCTGCGCGCCCATCCGGTGCCAAGGAAAAAAACAAAGAAGACCGCCGCGAAGAAGGCCACCGGCAAGGCCGGCAAGAAACCGGTCAAGTCAGCGGCCAAAGCGAAGCGCTAGCCGGCCAGGTTAGCCGTCGCGCGCGGCGCTAGCCGGCCGGCGCGGCTCAGCGGCGGAGCTTGTGCACCGCTTTGCGCGGCGTCTTGTGCTGCGCCTTCGGCCGCTGCGCTTCGGCGATTGCATCGCCGCTCTTGCCCTCGATCTTGGGCTCGATGTTGTCGCGAATCCACTTCGCGTCCCACCACTCCACCGGCAATACGGCAACGCCATCCAGATACACGCCGAAGTGCAGATGATCGCCGGCGGCAAGACCAGTCTCGCCGGTCTTGCCGAGGACCTGTCTCTGCTTGACCGCATCGCCGACCTTGACGTCGATGGAACTCATGTGGCCGTAGAGCGTGTAGAGCCCGAGGCCGTGATCGAGGATGACGGCGTTGCCGTAAATGCCGAGGTCGTCGGCGAAGGCGACCGTGCCGCTGTTGGAGGCCTCGATCGGATAATGCTTGGTGACGGACAGGTCGTAGCCGAGGTGAAAGGCGGTATCGATCTGTTCGCCGTTGTAGGTATAGGTGCGCGAATCCGCGAAGTTGGCTTCGACCTTTGAATTGCTCAGCTGGGTGAACGCGCCGTTCCACAGCATCACCGGCGTGGCCTTTGACGTGACCGCGGCGATCTTGTCTTCGTTCTCTTTTCTGAGCACATGGTTGACCGCAATGAAAATGTCCTTCGGCGATCCCTGGCGCGCGGCGGCATCCTTCAACAGCGGCGCCACCTTGTTCTGCAGGAAATTGTCCGGCACGGCGATGGTGCTCTTCTTGTACTTCACGTTCTTGAGTTCGTAGGCGAGCGCCATTTCCTTCTTGTTGCCGGCCTTGTCGGTCGCGACCAGCCGGGCCTTCGCGTCCGCCGGCACGTCATAGGCATGCGCGAACAGGGCGAAGAAATAATCCGGGTGCCCCTTGATCTGCCCCTGGAAACCCGGGAAATAGTGCGTGCCGAGTTTGACGCCGCTCGTCGCCGTATCCGCGGACGCCTTGTACACGATCGCGCCGACGCCGCCGAAGCTGACGTAGCGGTCGTCGGCGATGAGTTCGATGGTAGGCGGCGTGAGATCGATGGTCAGATTTTTCTCGATCATCGTCTCGTTGCCCTTGAAGAAATTCCACAGCGACGCGTCGCGCGCGACGACGCGCAGGACCGCGGGCCCTTCCTTGATGCCTGCAAGCTTCGGGTCCAAGGCGACGCTGAACGTTTTCTCCTTGAGCGGCTGGGCGTACTGTTCGGTGGCGAGCGCATGTTCGGCGCCGCCCATCGAGAGCGTCGCGCTCACCGACTTCAAGCCGGTTCCCGGATCGCTGACGACGATCTCCATGGGCGCGAGGCCGAGCGTATCGGCCTCCTGGAGCTTGATCTGCGGCGCCTGCCGTTCGAAGCGCGGCGCCAGGTAGTAGCCGCCCACCAGCAGTCCGATGACGACGATCAGAAGGACGATGATGGTCGCCTGGAGTTTGTTCTTGGGGGTGTCGGGATTCAAATTGCTCATGTTGGGAGGTCGATCAACGAATAAAGGACATGGGGGCGCCGATTATCGCTTGTTTGCGGAGCAATTTGCCGTATCTCCAAGAATATTGGCTAACAGGTACCGGCATCGTCGGGCGCTCGGCATACCGGCTCTGACTACGACCCAAGGAAGCGCCAGTCGGAAACTTCTCCCGGCGGCGCGGTGCCAGCGGATGGTAAAAGCGCGTGTGTGAATCGAGCTGGGCAGTCGGCCGGAGAAGCAGTATCCATGCGCTTCTCCGGGTTCAGGCCGCATCGGCAGCCTGCATGCGGTGGGCGCGCAGGCGCATCAGCGGGGGCACGACGACCATCGCCACAGCGCCGATCCACAGACCGATTGAGATCGGGCTCTCGACCAGGATGCCGAGCTCGCCATTGGTGATCGACAGGGCGCGGCGCAGGTTCTGCTCCATCAGGTCGCCAAGCACGAAACCGAGGATCAGCGGCGCCATGGGCATGCCCTGCTTGCGCAGCAGGTAGCCGACCATGCCCAGGCCCGACATCAGCATCAGGTCGAAGGTGGTGGCGTGTACGGAAAAGACGCCGACCGCGCTGACGGCCAGGATACCCGGCGCCAGCGCCCAGTTGGGCAGCCGCAGTACCTTCGTGAACACGCCGACCATGGGGATGTTGATGACGAGCAGCATCACGTTGGCAATGAACAGCGACGCAATCAGGCCCCATACCAGGGTCGGATTCTGCGTGAACAATGCCGGGCCGGGGGTGATGTTGTAGAGCGAGAGCGCACCCACCATCACCGCCGTCGTCCCAGAGCCGGGAACGCCCAGCGTCAGCATCGGCACGAAGGACCCGGCCGCAGACGCGTTGTTGGCCGCCTCCGGGGCCGCCACGCCGCGGATGTCGCCGTCGCCGAAATGGCCGTCGGGGCCGGCGAGGCGTTTTTCCATCGAGTAGGTCATCGCGCTGGCGATCGTCGCGCCAGCACCCGGCAGCACGCCGACGACGAAGCCGACCACGGAAGAGCGCAACGTGCACCACCAGGTAAAAGCCATTTCCTTCAGATTGAACAGCTTGCGCCCGCTGATGTGGATCAGTCCCGCGCTGCTGCGGTGCTGTTCGAGCATCAGCAGAATCTCGCTGACCGAAAACACGCCGATCACGACGACGATGAACTGGATGCCGTCGGATAGGTGCACATCGCCGCCGGTGAAACGGTAGACACCCGAGTTCGAGTCCAGACCCACGGTCGAAAGCGACAGACCGATCACTGCCGCGAGCGCCGCCTTTACCGGCGCGTCCCCCATCAGCCCGGTGATGCACGCGAATGCAAAGCACATCAGCGCGAAGTACTCGGCCGGGCCGAAGGCCAGCGCCCAGCGCGCCAGCAGTGGTGCGAACAGCACGATACCGACGGTGGCGATGAGCGCGCCGATGAACGAACTCCAGGCCGAGATTGACAACGCCACCCCGGCCAATCCATTTTTGGCCATCGGGTGACCGTCGAGCGCGGTCATGATCGCGCCGGCGTCGCCCGGCACATTGAGCAGGATTGACGAGATGCGCCCGCCGTACTCGCATCCCATATAGACAGCGGCCAGCAGGATCAACGCCGTCTCGGGCGGCAGCTTGAGCGCGAAGGCGAGCGGCATCAGGATCGCGACGCCGTTGATCGGTCCCAGACCAGGGAGCATGCCGACGATGGTGCCGATGAACGCGCCGGTCGCGGCCACCATCAGGTTCTGCGGCGTCAACGCGACCGCGAAGCCGCCGAGCAGGAATTGCAGCGTGTCCATCAGCGTCCTCCGAGCACGAAGGACAGCAGCCCGGTGGGCAGCACAACGTCGAGCAGCTTGTCGAACATCAGGTAGAACGCGAAACCCATCACGACACCGCCGGCCAGCGACTGTTTCCAACTGCCGCCGAAAGCCATGCCGACGGGAAGCGCCATCACGGTTGTGGCGAGCGGGAAGCCGAAGGTTTCGAACAGTGCGGCGTAGGCGAACACCGCCGCTGCTGCCAGCCCGATCGTCTTGAAATGTTCGCGGGCCAGACCGAAGCCTTGAGGCCCGGGTCGCGCAACCAGCCAGCTGCCGGCCAGCGCCATGAGCCCGGCCAGCAGTAGCGGAAACGCCCGCGGGCCGACGGGCTCGTACGAGATGGGAGCAGCGTAGTCCTGCGCGGCCCAGGCCATGCCGGCGCCGGCGACCAGGCACGCCGCACCGAGGATGCGGTCACTCATGGTTTCCTCCTTGCGTGGCGTGCGGGATCATTGCCCGCACGCTCCTGCGTGTGCTACTTCGCGACGGCGACGTTCAATCCGAAGTCTTTGGCCAGCGTGCGATAGTAGGCAACGCGCGCCTTGACATAGGCATCAAGCTCGGGGCCGGTCTTGGCGAAGGGGAACAGGCCGCGCTCGACGCGCAGCTTGTTGAACTCCGGTGTGGCCATCATCTTGCTGAAGGTGTCCGCCCAAACCTTGTAGTCGGCATCGCTGACTTTCGGTCCGACGTAGAATCCGCGGATGATCGGCCACTCGATGTCGAAGCCTTGCTCCTTGGCCGTCGGCACCCCCGCCAAACTGCCTTCCAGCCGCTTGTCGGACATAACCGCAAGCACGCGGATTTTGGCACCCGCCTTCATCTGCTGCTCGGCCTCCGACGCGTCGCCGGAGTAGACCTGCACGTGGCCGCCCTGCAGCGCGGTGATTGCCTCGCCGCCGCCTTCGAACGCGACAAAGCGCATCGACTTCGGATTCAGTCCGGCTGAGCGTGCGGTCAGCGCCGCCTTCATCCAGTCCTGGCTGCCTACCGTACCACCGGCGCCGAAAACGACCTTGGTCGGGTCGGCCTTGACCGCGGCGACCAGGTCCTTCATCGACTTGAGTGGCGATCCCTCTGCAACGATGATGGCGCCGAAGTCGCTGCCCACGGCAGCCAGCCAGTGCACGTCGTTCTCGTTGTAGCGGCCGAACTTGCCCTGCGCCAGGTTGAGCAGCGAGCCCCCCGAGAACGCGACGATGGTGTTCGCTTCGGCCGGGCGCTGGGCGACGATGGCGTTGTAAGCCACCGCGCCGATGCCGCCGGGCATGTAAGTGATGCGCATCGGGTCGGCGACAAACTTGCCCTGCATCAGCGAGGATTGCGCCAGCTTGCAGGTCAGGTCGAAACCGCCACCGGGTTTGGCGGGGGCGATGCATTCGGTCTTGTCGAGCGGGCCGGCCACGGCGGTAGCGGCGGCACAGGCCAGGACAAGGGTCATGAGGGCGGCTTTGCGATTCATCTGAGATCTCCTTTGGTTTGGTATCGGGCCCTGACCATGCGATGCGGTCGGGTGATCAAACCACTATATCCGTGCAATGCTTTCAAACCCCTTTCAGCAAGATCGCCCGGAATGGTCGCTTGCAGGCCATTTCAGGACTACCGAAATGGCCCCTGATTTAGGGGAGTATGAGGGGAGATATCCCCTCATATTCAAATCAAATCCTAAGCGCGGACCTCCCCGCCACTCTCAATGGCAGGCATGGAGATCGTCGCGCGCAATCCGCGGGCTTCAGGCCCGGGCGCCAGCAGCAGCTCGCCGCCCAGGCGTTCGACGATCGATTTCACGATCGACAGGCCCAGTCCGGTGCCGGGCAGCCGCACATTGCTGCCGCGAAAGAAGCGCTCACCGGCGCGTGCGAGCTCTTCCGGTTGAATGCCCGGGCCGTCGTCGACGACCGCGATCCAGGCGCGCGGTCCAGCCGAGCGGACCTGCACCGTCACCCGTCCGCCGCGAGGCGTATAGCGGATCGCGTTGTGCAGCAGGTTCGACAAGGCTTCCTTCAGCAGCGTGGGCTGCGCCAGCACGCGAACAGCGCCGCGCGCAGGCTCTAAACCCAGGTCGATACCACCGGCGCGCGCCTCGGCCCACCACTCGCGCGTCACTTCCTGCGCCAGCGCATCGAGATCGACCTGCTCGGGCACAAGCTCGGCGCTGTCGGTACGCGCCAGCGCCAGCATCTGGTTGGTCTGGCGCACAGTTTCGTCGAGTTGCGACTTGATCGCCGCCAGCGCCTCGCGCTGCAGCGCCGGATTCGATTCGCGCAACGCGAAACCGACCTGGGTGACGAGCGTCGCCAGCGGGGTGCGCAGCTGGTGCGAAGCGTCGTCGACGAAGCGCCGGCGCGCCTCGGTCTGCTGCCGGTTGCGCTCGACGTGGTGGTTGATCGCCTCGACCAGCGGCCGCACGTCGGCCGGGATCCCCTGCGGCGAGATCGGCCTCAGGTCCTGCGCCCGTCGCGCCTGCACCTCGGTGCGCAACCGCGCCAGCGGCCGCAGGGCCCAGCCGACGGCGAGCACCAGCAGGCCGGCAGCCGCAATCACCAGCGCCAGGTCGCGCGCGAGCGACTGCAACACCAGCGCGCGGGTAAACGCCTGCCGCGACTGCAGCGTCTCGGCGACCTGGATCACAATCCGCTGCGGCGCGGGGTGGCCGGCCAGCGGCCGGTCGAGCACACGCGCGTAGGAGCCGACGCGCACCGGCTCATCGAAGTAGCTTGCGTCGCTGAACTGTGGTTGCTCTGTCACCAACGGCCGCCGCGGCGGCGGCAGATCGGCGTTGCCGACCTCGACCAACCCGTCTTCGGTGGCGACGCGGTAGTACACGCGCCCGTTGGCGGTGAGTTCGAAGAATTCGAGCATGCGGTAGGGCAGCTCGACACCGAGTCCGCCGCTCGCGGTTGAGATGTTGGCATCCATGGCCTTGATTGCGCCCAGCAGCGAACGGTCGTAGGCGGCATTGGCGGCGTCGAGGGCGGTTCGCCAGGTCGACCAGAGTTCGGCACCGACGACCAACAGCAGGCCGGGAAACAGCACCAGCAACAGGGTGCGGCGCAGGCTCAGGCTGTGCCAGGCGTCGAGCTTCAAGTGCCGCCTTCGGGCGCGCTTTCGAGCACGTATCCCAGGCCGCGCAGCGTCGTGATCTGCACCGCGCACTGGCCCAGGCGTTTGCGTAGCCGGTGCACCAGCACTTCGACCGCCTCGGGATTCACGTCCTGCTCGTCCGAGAACACGCGATCGAGGATTTCCTGCTTGGACATGGGCTCGCCGCTGTGCTGGATCAGCGCGCGCAGCGCGGCGTGCTCGCGCGGCGTCAGCACCAGCGACTTGTGGTCCAGCGTGAACTGCTTGGTTGCAGGGTTGTAGACCAGCGGTCCGCAGGCCAGCCGGGGATGCTCGCTGCCGCGGGCGCGGCGGATCAGCGCGGTGAGCCGCGCCTCCAACTCCGCAAGTTCGAACGGCTTGGCGAGAAAATCGTCGGCTCCCTCGTTCAGAGTGCTGACGCGCTCGATCAGCGAGTCGCGCGCGGTCAGTATCAATACCGGCAGGCGCTGGTCGGCTTCGCGCAGTTCGGACAATACGTCGTGGCCGCCCAGGCCCGGCAGCCCGAGGTCAAGCACCAGCGCGTCGTAGACCGTGGCCTTCAGGCAGGACCGGACCATGCGTCCGTCTTCGACCCAATCGACCTGGAAGCCGCTTTGCTGCAGCGCGCGCACCAGCCAGCTGGCAAGTTCGCGTTCGTCTTCGGCCAGCAGAATGCGCATGGAAGTGGTCGATAGTCCGGCTAATGCGATGCTCCGGCCTGCGCCAGATATTGATGCACGAACGCGATCGACATGCTGCCTTCGCCGACCGCGGCCGCCACGCGTTTGACTTTGCTCGCACGCACATCGCCGCAGGCGAAAATGCCGGGCACACTCGTTTCGAGCAGGTAGGGATCGCGCTTGTGCGGCCAGTGCCCGCCCTTTTTTGTATCGTCTCCGGTCAGGACAAACCCGTGCGCATCGCGCGCGATTTCGGCCGGCAGCCACGCGGTCTCCGCGTCGGCGCCGATGAACACGAACAGACCATCGCAGTCCTGCCGCTGCACCGTCTTGTTTGCGTCACGAATGTCGATCGCGGTCAGATGCGTGTCGCCATGGACCGCCGCGACTTCCGAGCGCAGCTGGACCGCGATGTTCGATTTCCCGCGCAACTGTTCGACCAGGTAATGCGACATGCTTTTCTCCAGGGAATCACCCCGGACGACGAGCGTGACTTTGCGGGCGTAGTTGGCGAAGTACATCGCCGCCTGACCGGCGGAGTTCCCGGCGCCGATGAGGTAGAGGTCCTGTCCATTCGTGGCGCCCGCCTCGCTGCGCGCCGCGCCGAAGTAAATGCCCTTGCCCAGGAGCCGGTCGAAACCCTCGATCTTCAGACGGCGCCACTTGACGCCGCTGGCAACGATGATGGTCCGCGTGCGGATGACTTCATCGCCGTCGAGGACGATCTCATGCGTCTTCGGATCGATGCGGGTGACGGCGCGCGTGACCAGGATCTCCGCCCCGAGCCGCTTTGCCTGCTGCAGCGCGCGGCTTGCCAGCTCGTCGCCGGAGACGCCGCTGGGAAAGCCGAGATAGTTCTCGATGCGTGAGGACGTCCCGGCCTGTCCGCCCGGCGCTTCGCGTTCGATGCACAGCGTGTGCAGCCCTTCGGACGCGCCGTACACCGCGGCCGCGAGCCCTGCCGGCCCGCCGCCGATGATGACGGCGTCGTATTCGGCCAGGTGTGCCTTGGTTTGCAGGCCCAGCAGCGGCGCGACATCGCGCGCATTCGGCCGGGCGAGCACCGTGCCGTCGGCCAAGCGCAGCACCGGGCAATCGCTTTCCTGCGGCAACGGGCCCGGCCAAAGCGTAGCCAAATCCGGGGAGTCCGGCGTGATCCAGTCGAAGCTGATCTGATTGCGCGCGAGGAAACGGCGCATGTCGGCGCAGGCGGGATCCCAGCGTTGCCCGAACATCGTGACCAGCGGCGTTGGCGGTTTGGCAGAGTGGCCCTGCATCCCGCCGATGCGCTCGCGCGCGATCTCGCTGACCTTGTTGAAAACATCGGGCGCTACCGCCGCGATCGCGAAATACTGCCGCGCCTCCACGCGCATGAGGCGCGCGGGTTCCGCCGCCCGATAACTTCCGTAGAACGGGGAGCCGATGGCGATCGGGATTTCGCCGAAGATGGTGCCGGTGGCGCGCCAGCCCAGCGTGCGCTCGATTCCGTCGAACGATTTGACGACTTCCATCTTGCCGGCGAGCACCGCGTACAGCACGCGGTCGGTGTCGCCCTCGTGCACGACGTATTCCCCGGCAGCGAGGTGAATGTCTGCAGACGTCTTGGCGAGCAGCTCGAGTTCGGCCGGCGCGAGTGTCGAAAACAGCGGAATCGCCCGCACTTCTTCAGGTGTCAGCATGCTCTCCCCTTGTATCTTGTGTCAGGTGTTCGAACGGCGGCCATCGTCTGGACTGGTCGCATCCGGTCTGGGGCCGGCTTCTTTGCTAGTCGTTTCGTCGCGAAGGCGCGCGTAGGCAGTATAGCCTCGAACCGTGGCACCGGCGCAACCCCTAGCGCGTTTCGAGATCCTCGCTAGCCGTGCGGCGCATACGGCGTATGGTTGAAGGTGTAGTCGGCGATCACCCGATCGCCGGCGTCGTCGACCGCGACGAGCTGCATGACCTGCCGGCATTGCGGCAGGGTGCGCAGAAGTTTTGTGCTTGGGAGGATCACGATCTCCGTGTCCGCGGCGTCGAATGGAATGTTCTGAATCCGATCCGGCTCGCCCCCTTCGCTGCGCACCACGAGATCGAGGCGCTGCACCCCTTCCAAATGCGCAACCAGCCGCGCCACCACGATGTCGTCGTCGGGCGAAATCGTGCAGTTGACGCCGCCGTTGGGAGGTGGCCGGTATTCGCGCAGGCGTAAGCCGCTTTCGGCCAGCTGTTCGACGAATGCGGCGGGCACGACTGCATGCGCGCTGCCGTCGCGAACCAGGGCGCGCACCCCGCTTGCGATCGCGGCGAGTTCCTCCAGTCTGTCGGCGCAGTCGCCGCAGCCGAGCAGATGTTCCTCGATGCGGGCCTCTTCAGCCTCGTCCAGCTCGCCGAACCAATAGTCGACCAGGGCCGAAAACGCGATCGGCGCGTTGCAGGCCCGTGCGTTCACGCGCGCGCTCCTTCGCCGGTGACGCAATCGCGCAGCCGTTCGATCGCGCGGTGCCGGATGACGCGTACGTTGCCCGCGGATAATCCGAGCGCGCCGGCCACCTCCGCGGATGGCTTTTCGTCGAAAAAGCTCATCATGACCACCGCGCGCTCCCGTTCGGGCAGGTCGTCCATGCAATGCAGCAGGCGTTCCTGATCGAAGCGCGGCGACACGGCCGCGTCGGCCATCGCGAGATCTTCGCCGAAAGTCTGCAGCAGCCGCTCGCGCCGCGCGCCCCCGCGCCGTATCTCGAGGACCACCATGCGGCACATGCCGAACACGTACGAGGCCAGGCGATCCGGCTCGCGTAGTTTTCCAGCCCGAATCCGCTCCAAAGTCATCAATAGCACCTGTTGCATCAGATCGGCCGCGGCATGTTCGTCGCGCAAATGCCTGAGGCCGTACAGCCGCACCCGCGGCGCCAGGCGCCGGTAAAGCTCCGTCTCGGCCGCGCGCCGGACCTCCGGCGCAGCGTCGCACATGCGGCGCACCAGCAGCGCTTCGTCCGCGTTGTGCTCTATCGATGGATTTTCCACCGCGCGAGGATAGCGGCTCGACCGCCTAAAAGGAAGTGTAACGATATGCCCGCTCGTTACACTTCCTGTGACCACTCAACAAACGAGAGGAAACAACCATGAACCAACTGAGCCTGCAAGATCCCCTATTCGCCACCTATGTCATCGCCGCCACGCTCATGATTCTGAAAGCCGTGAGCATGTCCTGGTTGACCGTGGTTCGCATGATGCAGGCGCGGGCGGGCTTCCGCTCGCCGGAGGATCTGAGGAAGACTCCCTTGAATCCGGCGCCCAATCCGGCGCAGCTTCAACCCGACGAACGCGTGGAGCGCATACGGCGTATCCAGCTGAACGACCTGGAGAACCTGCCGTTCTTCCTCGTCGCCGGATTCCTGTTCGTGCTGACGCAGCCGTCGCTGTTCCTGGCACGCGCACTGCTCTACGGCTACGTAGTGTCGCGGTTGCTGCACTTTGCCGCTTACCTCAGCGCGCAAACCCATGATGTGCGCGCCACGCTATGGACCGTGGGCTCGCTCATGCTGATCTTCATGACCGGCTGGACGCTGCTCACCGCACTCGGCTACCGCTGAGCCGGCCGCGCGTTGAAATTGCGCAGTCGGCTATTCCGTATGCGGAACGGCGAACGGTCGACTTCCAAGCACTCGGGGTCCGCGACGAATTGCCTGCGGACTGTTTCGTCTCTGAGCTTGGGTGTTCCCCGTCCGTATAGAATGCCTCGACAGGCGCGCGGATCGGCGCGCCGCGCAGCATGGCTTGCAGCGCACCCCAGGCGAAAGGATAGCAATGAAGTCTCGAGTTCTCGTATTGGGCGCCGGTTTCGGTGGCATGGAACTGTCCACCCTGTTGTCGGAGGCGCTGGGGGAAAAGGCCGATGTGACCGTGATCGAAAAAGGCGACGCTTTCGTTTTCGGCTACTCCAAGATCGACGTGATGTTCGGTCGGTTGACACCGGAGGCGGTGCGCCTGCCCTACCGCAACTTCGTCAAGCCCGGCGTGCGCCTGGTGAAAGAGACGATCACCGCCATCGATCCCGTGGCGCGTCGCGTAACCACCACCGACGGCAGCTACGAGGCCGACTTCCTGGTGGTCGCGCTGGGCGCCGACTATGATCTCGCCGCAACGCCGGGCCTGGCCGAGGACGGCAACGAGTTCTACTCGGTGGCGGGCGCAGGCCGGGTGCGCGAGGTGCTGCCCAAGTTTTCCAAAGGCCCGGCCGTCGTGGGCGTCTGCGGCTTTCCCTTCAAGTGCCCGCCGGCGCCGAGCGAATGCGCGCTGATGCTGCACCACTACCTCGCGAAGCGGGGCGTGCGCGGGGCATGCGATATCACCCTGGTGCTGCCGCTTTCCAGCCCGATGCCGGCGTCGGCCGACGTCTCCGCGGCGCTCATCGCCGCCTTTGCCGAAACGGGGATCAAGCTGCTGCTCGGCCGCAGCGTCAAGGCGCTGGAGCCGGGGCGGAAGGTCGCGGTGCTCGACGACGGAACGGAGTTGCCCTACGCGCTGCACCTGGGCGTGCCCAAGCACCAGGTGCCAAAGCCGGTGCTGGAAAGCGGCATGGCCGAAAACGGCTGGGTGCCGATCACCCTGCGCACGATGGAGACGCGCTTCCCCGAGGTGTACGCCATCGGCGACGGGGCCGCTACGGGGCTGCCGAAAGCCGGGTCGTTTGCCGAGAGCGCCGCCCGCGCCGTCGCGAGTTCGATACTCGCCAAGCTCGGGATCGGCGAGGCGAAACCCAACACCGGGACGGGCAGTTGCCTGGTCGAGTTCGGCGACGGCCGCCTCAGCTGGGCGGACCTGGACTTTCTGACCGGGCCCAAACTCACGAGCGTCTTCCACCCGCCCTCACTCGCCGGGCGGGCCCACAAGGAACAGTTCGGCGCCAGCCGCACGGCCCGCTGGTTCGGGCGCTGACATAACGCCGCGGTAGCGGCGTCCTGCGCAATGGCTGCCTTGTACTAAGGTCGGTGGACCGAGATCGGCCATGAGCGGTCCCTCGGGCAACCACGAAATCGCGCTACTGAAGGCAGGTTCCGGCTCGACACCGGTCATTCGCCTCCTTAGGTTCGAGTCGTAGCTAGACCCCGGCCGATTACGCACGGATGATCCGAATAGACTAGGCCAAACGGCAAATTGCCGTGTGAATTGATATGACTAAAATAATTCTCGGGTGGCCAAGCGGTGTTTTCGAGCCATCATGCCCTGGAAAGACGAAAGTTTTTTGATCGATCAGGGCTACGATGTTCTTTCGGAGGAAATCAAATGAAACGAGTCGCAGCTGCTTTGATAGGTCTGATGGCGCTAATTTTGACGGCGTGCGGAGGCGGGGGAGGGGGCGGATCGAGTAGCGAAGTCCCGACTAGTACACCTGTCGTGCCTGTAGTCACGCCTACAGCCAATGTCGCAGTTACATCCATTACGGCACAAAGAAGTATCGCCGACGCGGCGGCGGTGATCACCACCAAGAGCGGGAATACCGTTGCCTATTACACGAGCGCCGGGACAAAAGACCCGTATCAAGCGTGGATGAAGACAAAGGCGGGTCAGAATATAGCTGTCTATTACGGGACCGACGGATCGTTGCAAAAGGTAGTCGATCAAGTCACCGGCAACTATATGATAGTCACACCTCGCAAAGACGGTGCGGGAACAGATTTCTTTATGTACTCCGCTTCGGGGGCTTTTCAAGACGGGTATGGTATCTATAAGTCCGGCTCAACCTGGTATTGGGCGCGAATAGTTGGTGCGATCGGGCAAATCACCGGAAATCTTTCGGGAACGGTCACGGGCAGTTTTGCGCTAGCGCCGGACTCGGTTGCGTACGGAACTCCGACGCAATTGGACGCCAACTCCGCCGCAATTCTCGACGGAACTGCAACCGTTGCGCGCGGATTCGGTAGCCGTGTCATCGACTATCTGGTGCCCAGTGCTTTTGCCCAGACCGTGGCGACGGTTGATAAGGCAAACCTCTATAGCGCGGTAGCTCTGTCGGTCTTAGGCGGTGTGGTATTGAGCGCGGCCGCCGGGGCGACGGTTCCCATTGCGGTAGGTTACTTGCTGCTCGGAGGCGCAGCGGTGCAGGCATACCGCGGAATCACTGGTATCGTAAATCGCAATCTTGATTCGATTGACCAATCGATCAACTCAGCAATCGAGGGGAATGCGACCAATGATTTGGACAGCGGAATCGATCCAATTGCCAGCATGCAGAATCTTGCCACTTCCATCGTATCCAAAGGAATTGGCTCAATCAAGGCAGCCGTCGTAGCTACAATCGACACGCTCACCTCGGCGCTCCCTGACGCAACTGTAATTCAAGCTCAAGCGGACACTACCGCGGCGCCCGAACCACTGCCTGAAGCACTGGGGGGCAATAGCCAGATGTCAGGAACAGTTGTCGACTCGACGAACAAGATCTATCCCGCGACCGGAACGGTTGACGGAGCCGGAGACTTTACCGCCACAGGCACGGCCTCCGACGGTACGCAAATTCAGGTAACGGGAAACGCCAACACCACGTCGGGCAGCGCGACCGGAACCTACGTGCGGAAGACCAGCAGCGGAGCCACCACGGCTACTGGTTCGATTACGTCGGGAAAGGTCGGATCTGTTGGCAAGTGTCAAAGCACCACGCAATCCGGTGGATTCGGTACATATTCCTATGCCTACAATCTTGGAAAATCGCAAGGGAGCTTTTCCCTTTCCTACGACATGTACTCCATACCTGACGCGATGAACGTAGTCCTGGGCGGAAAAGTCCTTTACACAACCGGGGGCCTCGTATCGGGCGGCCAGAGCGGCAGCCTGGCCTACTCCGGAAGTGATACGGTCTTTGTCAATATTTCTGCCCCGGACCAAAGCACAGCCTGGACGTTTACTGTTGGATGTGGCGTGTAGACTGCCGGCTCGCAGAGCGTCGCACGTAGTGCCTGGAACGTTTCAAGAAATATGCCATGCTCGAGAAGCGAAACAGGTTCGGTCTGAGTGACGTCGTGAACGATATGCGAGCCACGACTGCCAGTGGATAGCCAAGCAGGCAGTACGCAAACAGCCCGCTCCTAGCGGGCTGTTTGCATTTGAGGGCAACCCACAACCCCGAGCCTGTTCCTTCATCTCGCGGAGTATCGAGCCTACGTGACAAAGTCGCTGACAGTTTGCTATGGGTCGAAAGTGACATTTGCCGTCTTTGCAAAAGGAGGAACGAATGGACTTCAGCACCGTCGCCATTGCTACATCTATCGCCGGCCTGCTTCTGGGTATTGGATGGCTGTTTGCGGGCCGTCTGCTTCTTAAGCGATGGGGAATTGTGGCGAATCCTGCTGCTTTGTTGGTAGGTCGTCGCCTCGCCGCCGTATATATAGGTATCGCCATAATGCTGTTCATGGGCAGGTCCGCACCGCCGTCCGAGTTACGTCTAGTGGTTTGCGTCGGGATGGTCACCGCCTTGGCGGTGTTGGCAGGGCTGGGATTGATGGAGTTCAAGGCGCGTCGAGCGGGGCCTGCAATTCTGGCAAGCGTAGTTCTCGAGGTCATACTAGCTGCGGGATTCACATCGGTCTTGTTGGCGTGAACGAATATTCACGACGACGGAACGGAGTTGCCTTATGCGCTGCACCTGGGCGGACCTGGACTTTCTGACCGGGCCCAAACTCACGAGCGTCTTCCACCCGCCCTCGCTCGCCGGGCGGGCCCACAAGGAGCACTTCGGCGCCAGCCGCACGGCCCGCTGGTTTGGGCGCTGACATAACGCCACGGTAGCGGCGTCCTGCGGATTGGCTGCCTTGTACCAAGGTCGGTGGACCGAGATCGGCACGACCTGCCGCTGGCGGATTTGCCAGAAAGCAGCCTGTCAGGCCCTGTGGGTATATGCGTCCATCCAGCATTTCGACGTGCCGCTTTTCACGTTTTTCAATGGCGTATGCAACCGGCAAATTGAATCGCGGGGAGTTCGAACGCTATTACTGGTTAAAAGCGCGGGCAAGACAGGCTAAGTAATCCTTCGGGTGGCAGTCGCTGATGAAGTGCAACGCGTCCGCAATGCTTTGAACCAGGTCTTCCTGCTTGATGGATGTCTCGCTAGTGGGATTTGCCCGGTCTTGCCGGTGAGGGCATGAGACGGTCGACAAATGCAATGGCAATCGCCGAGAGCACCAGGGTGAGGTGAATAATGGTTTGCCACATCATGGTTTTTTCTTCCAGCGTGGCCGCGCTCATGAAGGTCTGCAGCAGATGGATCGATGAAATGGTGATGATGGCGGTAGCGAGCTTAACTTTGAGCACCGACGCGTTGACATGCGATAGCCATTCAGGCTGATCCGGATGGCCTTCCAGGCGCAGGCGCGAAATGAAGGTCTCGTAGCCGCCGACGATGACCATTACCAAGAGATTGGCTATCATCACCACGTCGATCAGGCCAAGCACGCGCAGCATGATGTCGGCTTCGGTAATGGAAGTCGCCTTCTCCACCAAATGCCAGAGCTCGATCGTGAAGTGGACCACATAGACGCCCTGCGCGACGATCAGACCGAGATAAAGCGGCAATTGCAGCCAGCGGCTGAGGAATATCAGATTGGGCAGCGGCTTGAGTGGTTTGGGTCGGTCTTGTTCCATGATCTTCGCTTGGAGATGGGCGGTGAATACCGACTTTGGCGTGTCCCGCATCGATCGGCCTGGCCGACACCCGCCTTTCGCGGGCCTGGCGGGGGCGGCGGCGGATTTTACCATTTTTCAGGTGCGCAAATGGTCCGTGGACGGGTGTCGCGGTCAGATCAAGCCGCCGGCGCGCAGCGCCGCGATCTCGGCTTCGCCGTAGCCGAGCCAAGCAAGCGCGCCTTCGGTGTGCGCACCGAGCGGGTATGTCTGCCATTGCCGCTGCATAGGCATCGGGCAGAGGGTCGGAGACCATTTCCTTTGGCTCTACCCTGCGATAACGCCCTATACTCTTCAGCCTCTTCAAGGAGACAGTACATATGAATTCCGCTACGGAAAAGACAGGGCTACAACTTCGTTCTTTGGTCAAGAAAAGCGGTGAGCTGGAGATTTCGCTCGTCAGCATGCCGATGCCGGTCCCGCAAGCCGACGAGGTCGTGGTCCGCATCGAAGGCGCGCCGATCAACCCCTCCGATCTGGGGCTGCTATTCGGCGCAGCCGACATGAGCACGGCAAAGCGCTCCGGCTCGGACGCGCTGCCGGTGATTACGGCGGGCATTCCCGAAGCCCTGATGCAGGGGATGGCCGGCCGCCTCGAGCAATCGATGCCCGTCGGCAACGAGGGGGCGGGCGTGGTGGTGGACGCCGGCGCGTCCGAGGAAGCGCAAGCGCTGCTCGGCAAGATGGTGGCCATCGTCGGCGGCGCCATGTATTCCCAGTACCGCAGCGCCAAGGTCAAGCAATGTCTGGTGCTTCCGCCGGGCACGACCGCGGCCGAAGGCGCCTCCTGCTTCGTCAACCCGCTCACTTCGCAGGGCATGGTGGAAACCATGCGGCTCGAAGACCACAAGGCTTTGGTGCACACCGCGGCAGCGTCCAACCTGGGCCAGATGCTCAACAAGATCTGCATCGCCGACGGGGTCGCATTGGTGAACATCGTGCGCTCGCGCGAGCAGGCGGATTTGCTCAAGGGCCTGGGCGCGCGTTATGTCTGCGACTCCAGCGCACAGACTTTTGCCCAGGACCTCACCGACGCGATCGCCGCCACCGGCGCGACCCTGGCCTTCGATGCCATCGGCGGCGGCACGCTCGCCGGGCAGATCCTCAGCTGCATGGAAGCCGCGATCAACCGCACGGCCAAGGAGTACAGCCGCTACGGCTCCGCCACGCACAAGCAGGTCTACATCTACGGCGGCCTGGACACCGGGCCGACCATCATCAACCGCGGCTTCGGCATGGCCTGGGGCGTGGGCGGCTGGCTGCTGTGGCCGTTCATGCAAAGGATCGGCCCGGCCGGCGCGCAAAAGCTCAGGGAGCGCGTGGTCGCCGAACTCAAAACGACTTTTGCCAGCCACTACACCAAAGAGATTTCGCTTGCCGAAGTGCTCAAGCTGGAAGAGATCGCCGTGTATGGCAAGCGCGCGACGGGGGCGAAGTACCTGATCAATCCAAACAAGGGCAGGTAGGCGGCTGCGGCCACGCCTTGCCAATTGCTGCGAAAAAGGCGACAATCGCTGCTAATTATGCAGCAGACTATTTCCTCCGTCCTCTTTCCCGGCTACCGCCGCCGCGTGCTCGGGCTGCTCCTTTTGCACCCAGACGAGCCCTTGCACGGGCGCGAGATCGCGCGGCGCACCGGCCTGCCCTCGGGCACGATCACGCGGGAGCTTACGCGCCTGGCGCATGTGGGATTGCTCAAGCGCGAGAAGCGCGGCAACCAGCTCCTATACAGTGCCGAGCGCTCCTGCCCGGTGTTCGAAGAACTGGCGAGCATCCTGCGCAAGACTTCGGGCGTTGCCGAGGTACTCGCCGGCGCACTCGACCCCGCCGGAGATCGCATCCGCGTCGCCTTCATATTCGGATCCATGGGCCGCGGCCAGGAACGCGCCGGCAGCGACGTCGACCTGATCGTGATCGGTGACATAGGCTTTGCCGAAGTTGTGAAGCTGTTGCACACTGCACAAGGCGTGCTCGGCCGCGAGATCAACCCCAAGGTCTACACGCTGAAGGAATGGACGGCCAAGCGCGCTACGCCCGATGCATTCCTGCGAGACGTGCTCGCCAAGCCAAAGATTTTCGTGATCGGAACCGAAGATGAGCTTGCAAAACCTCGTCGGGCGAAGCCTCGAAGCGGTCGCGCCTGACCCGGCGGCCATCGCACGGTTGCTCGCGGCAGCCGAGCGCAACCTCGCGGATGCGCGGCCGAACGAATGATCGTGCTCGATGCCTTGCGGAAGCAGCGCAATCTTGCCGACTACCAGGGTGACTCGGTGCCCGAGCAAACTGCGACAGAGTGCTTCGGCCAGGCGCGGCAACTTCTCGCGGACGTAAAGGCGTGGCTTGCGACACAGAGGCCGACGCTAGCTTAGAAAATTCGTCTCCGATCTAACCCCGGACACCCGATGTACAAGATCTCCGAAACACAGCTCGAAATTTCGAACCAGTCGGTGCCCATATCCAGGCGCGTCGACGTACTCGTCTGCGGCGGCGGCGTCGCAGGCATCGCAGCCGCAATCGCGGCGGCGCGCGCCGGAGCCAGGACGCTCCTGATCGAGCGCGCCGGATTCCTAGGCGGCACTGCGACCGGCTCCGCGATGGGCCTGATCGTCGTCCCGGCAAGCGAGCTGACGGGATTCCCGCGCGAATTCTTCTCCCGGCTGACACAGGAGCAAGGCGCGGGCCTGGGTGAAGTCGTCCCATGGGACATCGAGGCCTACAAGCTGACTGCGATGGATATGCTGCTCGAGTCCGGCGCGGAGCCGCTCCTGTACACCACGGTGTCCGAACCCCTCGTCAAGGCGCGGCAAATCGAAGGCGTGATTGTCGACAACAAATCCGGACGCCAGGCGATCCTGGCCAAGGTCGTGATCGACACCACCGGCGACGGCGACGTCGCCGCGCGCGCCGGCCTGCCTTTCGTCAAGGGCCGCGAGGATGACGGGGCCATGCGCCCGGCGACGGTGATGGGACGCATCGGCAACATCGACCTGCATCGGCTGAAAGCGTATATCGACGCCCATCCGGAAGATTTTTCCAGGGACGACGGCCGGCGCGTGGTCGATCTCGAAGCGGGCATCGTGCGCATCGACGGCTTCTTTTCGATCGTCGAGAAAGCCAAACAGACGGGACTGCTGGATGCGCAGGCGCCGGTCAATTACCTCCGGTTCAGCGGCGTGAACCGGCGCGAACTCGCCGATCGCGCGCTCTTGATCTGCAACAGCACGCGCATCTATCATGTCGACGGCACCAACGCCGCCGACGTCACCCGCGCCGAAATCGAAGGCCGCCGGCAACTGCGCCAGATCGTGCGGGTCTGCCGCGAGCTGCTGCCCGGGTTCGAGCAGAGTTTTCTGATCGACACCTCGGCCTACCTCGGCATACGCGAAACGCGGCGCATCCAGGGCCGCACCATGCTGACCTATGCGGACATCGCAGAGGGCGAGCGCTTCGCCGACTCGGTCGCGGTGATGACTTCGGTCGACTACGGCACCGCCGAAATTCACGGGCCGGACCGCGGGCACGAAGGATCGACCGAAGACGTATGGGCGCGCAAGCTCGCGCTCAAGCTGATGCGTTTCGAATTTCCGCTGGGCTGCATGCTGCCCGTCGGCATCTCGCGCCTGGTCGTCGCCGGCCGCTGTGCCTCGTTCACGCACGACGTCGACAAATTCGCGCGCAACATGGCGCCGATCGGCCTGATGGGCCAGGCAGCCGGCGTATTTGCGGCGATCATGGCGCGCGACGCCACGGCCGACTGGAACAGACTGCCCGTCGCGGCGGTACGCGCCCGGCTGGAACAGGACGGCCTCGCGGTGAGCCTGCCGCCCGGGGCGCCGCATCGGGCGATCGAAAAGCTTGTGCAATGATCGTGTAGTGCAATTCGAGTCAGAGACGAATTATTCTTGGAGTGCAGGTCCACGCCACTCTGTATCCCGATAGCTATATAACACGAGAAGGAAATCGTCTCTGAGGTATCCCGGCTTCCGTGGACACTTTTGAAGGTAGACAATACTTGCGGAGGTGTTATACGGGCAAGGCTTCAGGTACATCGGCAACGGTGCCTCGTGCTAGAGTTCCGCAGACTAGGCGAATTGACCCGGGCGCGCGGATCGCGTCACGGACCAAGGAGAGACAGGCTAATGTCCTCAAAATTGCCAACAATCTGGAAAGCGGAACCGCACACGATTGCGAAAATCGAGATGCTGCGGTCTTATCTCTTCGTCTGGTTTTCCATTCTTGGCAGGGAATTTAAGGGAAAGGACCTGTGGTATATCGACGGCTTCGCGGGGCCGGGCACGTATACGAACTACAATCAAGGATCGCCTATTGCGGCTCTAGAATCCGCCTCGGAGGCAATCAACAGTGCGAGCGCATGGAACGCCGGGAACGTACATTGTGTTTTCATCGAGAACGACAAGGCGCGCTTTCGGCACCTAGAGAGAAAACTCGAGGAAATACCTTCGGAGCGGAGGGTACATAGACATCCATTTCTTGGGACGTTTGTCGACGGCATCGCGCACCTTCAGCAACAAAGCACAAATCCCTTCAGAGCATCCGACCCGGTTTTCGCGTTCATTGACCCATTTGGGCCCGCCGAGATGTCATTCAGTGCGGTGCGGGAACTGCTTTCTCGGCCTGGTTGTGAGGTGCTGGTCAATCTCGATTCTGATGGGGTTAGCCGAATTTACAGTGCTGGCGCATCGGCGAACCACATGAAATTGTTAGATGACGTTTTTGGCGACTCAGAATGGAAAGAAGTGCTGGCTGGCTGCGACCAATTACAAGCCGTTAGAAAGGTCGTTTCGCTATATAAAAATAAACTTCGGGCGATACCGGGGGTCAATTATTCCTTCGAGTTTGAGATGCGGAAGCAGAACGACGTTTTTGACTACCACCTAGTGTTCGCGAGTCAACATCCAAGGGGACTGGAGAAGATGAAGGAGGTGATGAAGAAGATCGACAAGTCCGGTTCATATTGCTTTTCAGATTCCACGGGAGGACAACAATTTCTCTTCCAATTTGACGATCCAGCGGAGCACGCAAACAAACTTCTCGTTCGTTTTCAGGGAACAGGTGCTCCATACAAGGACGTTCACGACTATGCGCTAAACGAGTCGCCCTTCCCCAATCCGAAATCGATGCTCAAGGTCCTGGAGAATAGCGGCAAAGTGTCAGTGCAGTGCGCAACAAGGCGTCGAGCGGGGCAGTATCCGGAGCACGCGCAGCCATCGATGGTGATTAATTTTCAGAATTGAGGCGGACAAATGGCAAGAAAATCAAACATCGAATGGACTGAAATGACCTGGAACCCTGTCACTGGGTGCACGAAAGTCAGTCCCGGGTGCAAACACTGCTATGCGGAAACGATGGCAAAACGCCTCGTGGCTATGGGTTCGCCTCGATACCGAAACGGTTTCCAGGTCACACTGCAGGAGGACTTGATCGATCTACCACGACGCTGGCGGGCACCCAGGACGGTATTCGTGAACTCCATGTCAGATCTCTTTCACTCGGATATACCGGCTCAGTTCATCGACCGCGTGTTTTGCACGATGAATGAGTGCCCGCGGCATCAATTTCAGGTACTCACTAAGCGAGCCGACCGGCTTGTCGCACTTTCGGATCAACTGCGCTGGACCCCGAACATCTGGATGGGCGTCAGTATTGAGAACCAACGATACGCTGAGCGAGCCCGGCTACTTGCCCACGTGCCCGCACAGATTCGGTTTCTGTCAATCGAGCCAATGTTGGGCCCTATCGACGATCTTCCGCTCGCGGGCATTCATTGGGTCATAGTTGGGGGCGAATCGGGACGCGATGCACGCCCCCTTGAGCGTTCTTGGGTCACTAATGTTTTCCGGCAATGTCGGGCAGCGGGGGTCCCTTTCTTTTTCAAGCAATGGGGGGGTGTTCAAAAGCATGTAACCGGTCGCGCGCTCTTCGGCCGCCACTACAACGAAATGCCGCGGATTCAACCAGGGGTCTAGCGCTTATATTGAGTTAGCTTTTATTACAATTTTCTTGATTTTGGATATCGACCTCAATGCTTGACCATTGACGGTTTGTTCGTTTTTCGCATAAGAAGAGTCGAACATTTTCATTCTTGGTCGAGCTTTTGGCCTATCCCAAATTGCTTTTCTGTAGGAATTTGGCTTCTTCCTGCGCTTCTTTTCACCAGTGCTAAGGGTCAATGAAAAGAGATTGGCAAATAGTCGAGGCCCCACACCGACGAATGGCGAAAAGAGCACCTTATCCTTATCCTCTTCGCTGTCGTCTCCTGGGTGTCTAATAGCGTCCCTATGCATCACGTATGCTTTACTTTTCGGATAGGGTTCGATGTAGATAACTTGCTCAATCCCACTTGCAATAATGTGTTTGGCGCAATTGTGACAAGGATATGTTGAACAAAATAAGATCGCACCCTTTGAACTAACACCTCTTCTAGCACACCCGAGAATCGCATCCATTTCCGCATGTACAACGCGGCCATATTCGGTAATGTCGTTTAGCCCTGAACTGTCGATATTCACTCTTAGCGTTGCTAATGTCTTCTTTGCCTTCTTAGAGATGCCGCTCTGTAACGCGTCGATAATCGCCTGCTTCTCCTTGGCATTTCTGTCCATGTCATTCATGTAGTCTCGCCCACCTTCTATATCAGTGATGCAATTGGTATCAGGATCAAATGTTGGCCAGTATGTTCCGCCGAGCGGCCTGGGACATTCGTTTGCCCCTGTCGCGATAATGTCGGTTTGCATTGTGATTGCTGCCCCGACCTGCCTGGACATGTCTGCGCTCCTGATGGCGGCAGAGTACGCCATGTACATCGCATACTCATGAAAAGTCGGCGTCTTAAATGGGTCTCCGAAAATAATGTCAAAGAATCGCTCAATCACATTCCAAAGTTTGGCGTTGTTTCCACTTTCTGTTAGAAAGAAATCAGCAAGGTGAAACGCTTCACTTGTACTTTGACCATGGCCCACTTTTTCATCTTTGTCGCGTTCAATTAGCTGGTCCCTTTTGGCCTTATCGCTAATCATGCATTGATTCTTTAAATAAAGATCTCTATTTTTCTCCGATGAATGCACTGCAAATAGATAGAAACCGACGCCGTACACATTCCTCAACTCTTCCACTTCATCTGGATGTTTTATTGAATCAATAACGTAAATGACCCTAGTGCTACGCTTCTTTTGTCTTTCCTTTTGGATCTCTGCTGCCGCCAATTTTGCAAGTATAGAATTGTCGCGTGTTCTTCTTCGTAGTTCAGAACCCGCGGTCATTAAATTATTGACGCGAAGATGTTGATCTTCGCCATATGGAGGGACTGAACAATGCCTGCTGATGATGTCGCTTAATCCAATTCGGATGGCACTGTATGAGTAATGGTTCGCCAGCTTTTCAATCGTATCAAGTACGAGCTGTCTATTGCATCCAATCGGCCCAATAATTCCAATAACAATTTCAGTTGCCACATTTGAATTCTGGCGAAATTCCATCTCACATTTCCTTCTTCTATTGCAAGTGCAATTGGGGTCAGAGTGACCCCTTGTGTTCTCCTGACCCCTTGTGTTCTCCCAATTAGTAGTTAGGCATCGGTCTGAGCGTCCTTATACGTTCTGCCATCTGGCAGGGCCCAGCTTATCGGCCCCGGGGCCTGTCGCCCGAGGATCACCGAGGAAGCTGCACTAGGCGATGAAAAGGTGGCATCTTCGGAGAAGACAAACCGGTCTCCCACTTGCTTCAGAACACCAACATCAATGAGCTTTTTCCGCATGTTTAACCAACCAGGAGCAATCGACTTTGAGGTTGCCAACGCTGCCTCTGATCCTGCGCGGACCACAAAGCCACGGTCTGACTCAAACATTCTGGCTTTGAGCTCTTTGGATTTGACTATGTATTCCCGCTCGCCCACGTTAGGCTGCCGCGGAGTGACGGAATGCGGGGTAGCGACAACGAGGGATCGAACGCCAACCACCGGTAAGATAAGCTTGATCTGCTCTATGAAATAGTCCATGTCGGATGCTTCGGCTTCTGAGAGCTTTGCTCCCCTCGGACTGTTGCTATTCTCCACTCGCGACGTATTGGCGTCGCGCGCAAGTTGTATTAGCTTTGCCTCGAGATACTTGATGTGAGCTTTGGTTAGGCCTTCGTCTCGACTGGAAAAGCACACAACTGCCTCGAAGTCTCGATCCGCGATGTGCTGCTTAAGCCGGGTGGATAGTTCCTCCGCTTCTCCAATGTAGATTGAGCTTTCAAACTTGTCATCGTCGCTCTCACTCTGCAACAAATAGACGCCTTGAGCAGCGAACTCATTGCGGTGCAGGAGACCCTTCAGTGAGGCTCTTTGGCTGAAGATTGCCCTACCGGACCAATTGCCTATTTCCACGGTCTTGGGCCCAGTGGGGGTGCCGTCGAGCATAAACACTGTCAGTTTGCGACCCACACTCTCTCCTATGTGTAACGTGAAGTTGAGGTGCGCTCCGCCGATAGGCGGCGCGCCCCCTTGAACGCAGTGTTATGCATTCGTTTCCCGCCGGGTTCGCACAGCCGTTAAAAATTCTTCTTGATTCACAAACTCTTGCTCGGTACTGTTGAACTGGAGAACTGGCATCACACCACGAAATAAGGATGGCGCAGAGACACCTGCGGGGATGACTGCAACGGGAATGACCTCTTTCACGATGCCACGTTCATTTAGGTACGCTCGGTACGCGCCTGCTCCGCGCTCCACCGCTGCGAGGGCATTTAGCAGTACGTGGGGACGCTTGGAATACTTGATTTCGACGACATAGTCAGCGGATGGGGTTTCAACGATGGCGTCGAGTTCGACAGCGCCAGAAGACGAACGGAGCCTACGATTGGTAATGATTCTTGTGGGCGCGAATGGCCCGTGGCCGGCGGCTAGTGCATTATTGACCGCTCTCTCAAACGAGAGTGCATCGGCGACGAACGACTTAATTGCAGATGGCCCGAGGCGTTCCTTTTCGGGTTTGACTCCTGTTTCTGTTGTAGTTGAACTCTCTGCCTCGGCCTCCTGCTGGGCTTCGCTTGCAACGCGTGCCTTTACCTCGGATGGAGGTATTTGGCCCATCCTGTACTCCCAGTACTTGTCTCTATTCCAAAAGAGAGCTGCAATCTTTTCAAGAAAGTCGAGATCTGTAACCAACGTGGCGACGATAAAGATGGCCAGGGAGTAGACCGCAACGTTGTTGGCCGCAAACGCTAAAGCAAGAACCATTAGACTGCCAAGCAACTTGATGGAAACACTTTGTTGTCGCGGAAAGAAGATGCAAATCGCCGCAACGAAGAGACCGACGATAGCAAAGCCAGCGGATAGGACTGACGCGACTGCTGCAATCTCGAAAAGGGGGAAATCATCCATCTATGGCCTCAACGCATAATGTGTAGTAGTTGAAATTGTTAGGTGACAGAAATCGTCACCACGAGCGAAGCAGCTTGTGCCCCCGTTGCGGTAACACGGGGGCCTACGGATGCCTAGCCTAAGCCTGGGCACTACCCTTGTCTATAGACCGAAGGTCTTGGTCCGAGGTCAGGCCGCAATTGGCTCTAGAGGAGCGGCGACGAGTCAAGCCGCTCCGATTACCGCCGTTGTAGTGCCTAGACCTGTACCGGAATGGTTCCCCGACTAGTGCTCGAACTTAGGGCTTGCGGATCAATAATTGCCTATTCGGCTCAGATACCCCAAGCCTCCCGAAGCAAGACCGCAATCCTACATACTCCTCCGATACTGCCCCCCCACCTCGAAAAGCGCATTCGTGATCTGCCCGAGCGAGCAGCAGCGCACCGCGTCCACCAACACCTCGAACACGTTCTGATTGGCGATCACCGCCTGCTGCAGGCGCGCGAGCATCGGGCCGGACTCGTCCTTGTGCCGCGCCTTGAAGTCGCGCAGGCGCTTGAGCTGACTTTGCTTTTCCTCCTCGGTCGAGCGGATCAGCTCGATCCTCTGCGGCACTTCGCCCGCGTGCGGGTCGCGGAAGGTGTTGACGCCGACGATCGGGTAGGAGCCGTCGTGCTTCTTGTGCTCGTAGTACATCGATTCTTCCTGGATCTTGCCGCGCCGGTAGGGCTACGACAAGACCTCGTAAAGAGACGGTGTCAAATCAAGATGTCGCGCCAATCCACAAGTTCGCGCTCCATTTTGCCAGGCGCCATGGTTTCTTGAGTCGAGAAGCCATCGCAGTCCCTTAATTTGCCAAAGTCCAGGTGCGCCAGCGCTTCGATACTTCGGACGCTGACCTGGTAGGTCTTGTACTTGCCAAATACAAACGCCATGCCCTCGTCGAGCAGGTCCGCTTGGCTGATCTTGTAGGCTGTCGCGGAGGCGCGGTGATTTTCGGTAACTAGGCAGACCACTTTCCAGTATTCTCGCGGAATTCTTGCCTTTCGGTACGATGGATCGTCGTCTCGAAGCACAGGTCCGGTAAACACGGAGATCTGAAGCTTGTGCGCGCGAGCGTTCTTGAGCAGATAGTTCTCGAGCCCGAGCCATATTTGTTCGTTGAACTCGTCGTACTGAGGCGAGCAATTCGTAAAGTGGAATGTATCGTCGTTGGCGATCGCGGCGCTCGTTCCCCAGACCGGGTCCTCGCGTCGGACAAGGTGGCCGCGGTCGAGGCGGTTGTTGGTGTACATGTCTTCGCCCATCTGGTACTTCGCGTCGATACGGCCGTCAAGCGCCCAAACATCCTTGCTTCGCTTGATCTTCTTGCATTTGGCCCCGTCGATATTGCACGCTGTAAAGAGCGCTATGCGCCGAGACTTCGACATGACCAGCGAAAAGTGCTCGTAGTGCAGGACAGAGCCCCCGCCCGATGACAGCATCACCTCGTCACCGTCGCGGACGCCGACCCGCTTCGGTAGGTCGACGGCAAAGTCTTCCAGGAAATCCCTGTCGTAGCCCTGACGCCCGTTGAACTCGCCTGGTGGCGTAGTGCGTGGCCCCGCAGCCATGGCGGGCTCTCCTGCAGGTACGCTCGCGAGCGCACCGAGGCTGATCATGTCGCTAAGTGCGGTTGTCATCTTCGGCTTCTTTCATGTTCGCTACTCCTCTGTCTTCCTGCTACGGCGTACCGGCCCAAGTGGCGCGATGCCTGGGTCGGCAAAGGGTCCCTGGTAGGGATCGCGTTGTTCGAAACCCGCAGGTAGTCGGTCCGCAACAACTTGGACGCAGTACAGACCAGCCCCAGCGTCAATGGGCAACAGGCCGAAGGCCGCGTCGATGTCCTCAACGCGGACACCGAGTTGCTGCGCGGCATCCTTCAGCTCAGGGCTGCTGCCGATGTTTGTGACGGTCACCAGCACCGTTGCGGGCTTCGCGTCGCTCACGGCGTCAGAGCCCCAGAGCGCCGGCCGCTGCAAGCGGATCGAGAATGCCGTAGCCGTAATCACCGTTCCATCCCGGAGTGCCGCCTGCACTCTGCGCGCTCGCCCGCAGCTGTGCAAACAAATTAGCGGACGGGGTCGTTCGCGGATCGAGCCGCGTGCGCAGCGCTGCGACACAGCCCGCAGCAACCGGGCACGCGGCCGATGTTCCGGAGTCAGGTGTTCCAGCGCCAAAAGCTTCCGAGCCCTTGAAATGCGTATAGGTCGCGAGATCGGGTTTTTGTTGCGGCATGCCTTGGATGGAAGGGCCCTGAGACGAGTAGCCTACGCGCCGATTGTTGACGTCGCATCCCGCGACCGTAAGGACGTCCGCATGCGCGTTTGCGCCCATGATCGTCCCAGTGGTTCGGTTGTTGCAGCGCGAGTCCGCGCACACGTCGCCGCAGTTCCCGGCAGCAAACAGGATGTCAGCCGAGCGGGCCAGGACGCCGACGACCAGATTGAACGGGTGGTTCGGGTTGTCGCAATAGCGTCCAGGGTGGCCTACCGGCAGGTCCCAACTAGGGTGGAACATGCCCCAACTGTTGTTGACGATCAGCGCCTTGTATTTCGATGCCCCGCCCGGGGCAAATGCCACGGCCCAGTTCGCCATCAGGTGCGAGAACGCGATCAGTGCAACACCGATCGAGCCGGACATCTGGCCACCGCCGGGCGCCTGAACGCCGAGGATCGGATAATCAAAAAGTGTCGCTTTGGGCGCGGCAATTAGAGCGTCATAGGCGCACATCGTGCCGTGATTCACAGGGTACTTGCCGGGCGATACCAGCCCCCCCTGAGGCGACCACGAATTCTGTGCATCGAGTCGTACTCCGGCGCCCAGCCTTGCATTGAGATGCGCGAGGTTGATGCCAGTGTCCATGATGGCTATGGCCACGCCCATGCCGTCAAGATTCTTGCCGGCCAGCGCACCGACATTGAGGCGACTCCTGACAAAATTATCGTCGCCGACCGGTGGGGTATTGCCGCAGGTCGTGGCAAAGCCAGCGATCGGCTGCGCATACTGGAACGGGGCGATCTGCGGGTCAGCGTAGAGGACCTTTCCGTCGGAAGTCTCGGGAACGTCTTCCGGCTTCTCCGCCTCCACGAATCCCTGCACCACGAAATGCTCCGACACATTCGCCTGCAGCGATTCCATCGACATGGCCGCCGCATGCGCGCCACCCATTGGCAAAGCCGGCGCCGTCTCATCGATTTGCATGCCGCTCGGGATCTTCGCTGCTCGCAGCGGAATCGTCGGCATACGGCGCTCACGGAAAGCCATTGCAGATTCCGTGAGCGGTTCCTGTTTCGGCAGCACCGTCAAGACGCGGTATCGCATGATCATCCTCCCAAAATGACGCCACCTTGACAGCGGCGTTCAGATGAAATCCCGTTCTTCGCTGTTTCTCCCTGTCAACATTGCTTTGCGAGGCAGAGTTGATCCAATATTGGTCTGTCATGAATACTTGCGCGTGAACATCAAGAGGAATTCGTCTCTGACCCCGTTGATTCCTGATTATCAAATTGCTTAAGGGTTCTGCGCTCACCTCGTAGCAATCGAGCAGCTAAACGCGAAGCGCGGAACTACATACGGCGCCAGCACTGCCCCCTTAACCGCGAACTCGTCCTGATTTCGCCCGGGACCAGGTTCCGACCAGCTGTTTTATAAGCCTAACAATACTGGCAGCGCGATTACATCATCCAAATGGTCTATGCCGAACAGATTAGCCACCCACCGAAGGCCGGCGAAACACCTATCGACCACCCTGGTGGGTTGTTGCAAAGTGGGAATTCGCCTGCGACGTGGCGCAATGTTCGGATACAGAGCTGCTAGGATGCTCGTGCCTCCTATAACCGACGAAAATTCTTAATGGCGTGAAAACACCCGTAGTCAATCAAGCCGTAATTGGAATGGCGTCAAGGTCGATGCCTTCCTCCTAAGCCACGATTTCGCTTGCATCCGGCCGAGTAGCCGTAGCCTACATACTCCTCCGATACTGCCCCCCCACCTCGAACAGCGCATTCGTGATCTGCCCGAGCGAGCAGCAGCGCACCGCATCCACCAGCACTTCGAACACGTTCTGATTGGCGATCACCGCCTGCTGCAATCGCGCGAGCATGGGGCCGGACTCGTCCTGGTGCCGCGCCTTGAAATCGCGCAGGCGCTTCAACTGCGATTGCTTTTCCTCTTCGGTCGAGCGGATCAGTTCGATGCGCTGCGGCACCTCGCCCGCGTGCGGGTCGCGGAAGGTGTTGACGCCCACGATCGGGTAGGAGCCGTCGTGCTTCTTGTGCTCGTAGTACATCGACTCTTCCTGGATCTTGCCGCGCTGGTAGCCGGTCTCCATCGCGCCGAGCACGCCGCCGCGCTCGGAGATCGCCTCGAATTCCTTCAGCACCGCTTCTTCCACCAGGTCGGTGAGCTCGTCGATGATGAACGATCCCTGGTTCGGGTTCTCGTTCTTCGCCAGGCCCCACTCGCGGTTGATGATGAGCTGGATCGCCATCGCGCGGCGCACCGACTCCTCGGTGGGCGTGGTGATGGCCTCGTCGTAGGCGTTGGTGTGCAGGCTGTTGGTGTTGTCGTAGGTCGAGATCAGCGCCTGCAGCGTGGTGCGGATGTCGTTGAAGGAAATCTCCTGCGCGTGCAGGCTGCGCCCGCTGGTCTGCGAGTGGTACTTGAGCTTCTGGCTGCGCTCGTTCGCGCCGTAGCGGTTTTTCATCGCTACCGCCCAGATGCGCCGCGCGACGCGGCCGATCACGGTGTACTCCGGGTCCATGCCGTAGCTGAAGAAGAACGACAGGTTCCCGGCGAAGTCGTCGATGTGCATGCCGCGGGCCAGATACGCCTCCACAAACGTAAACCCGTTCGACAGCGTGAACGCGAGCTGGCTGATCGGGTTCGCCCCGGCCTCGGCGATGTGGTAGCCCGAGATCGACACCGAATAGAAGTTCTGCACCTTGTGGTGGACGAAGTATTCCTGGATGTCGCCCATCACCTTCAGTGAAAACTCGGTCGAGAAAATGCAGGTGTTCTGCCCCTGGTCTTCCTTGAGGATGTCGGCCTGCACCGTGCCGCGCACGGTCGATAGCGTCCACGCCTTGATCTTGGCGTGTTCGTCCTCGGTCGGCTCGCGCGCGTTGTCGGCGCGGAATTTCTCCACCTGCTGGTCGATCGCGGTGTTGAGGAACATCGCCAGCATGGTCGGCGCCGGGCCGTTGATGGTCATGGACACCGAGGTGTTGGGGCTGCACAGGTCGAAGCCGTCGTAGAGCACCTTCATGTCGTCCAGCGTCGCGATCGACACGCCCGAGTTGCCGACCTTGCCGTAGATGTCGGGGCGCTCGTCCGGCTCGAAGCCGTAGAGGGTCACGCTGTCGAAGGCGGTGGAGAGGCGCTTCGCCGGCATGTCCTTGGACACGTGCTTGAAGCGGCGGTTGGTGCGGAAGGGGTCGCCCTCGCCCGCGAACATGCGCGTCGGGTCTTCGTTCTCGCGCTTGAACGCGAACACGCCGGCGGTGAACGGGAAGGAGCCGGGCACGTTCTCCAGCAGCAGCCACTTCAACAGCTCGCCGTGGTCTTCGTAGCGCGGCAGCACCACCTTGCGCACCGTGGTGCCGGAGAGCGACTTGGAGGTGAGCTTGGTGCGCATTTCCTTGCCGCGGATCTTGACCACGTATTCGTCGCCCGAATAGGCGGCCTGCATCTGCGGCCACATGTCGAGGAGCTTCTTCGCGCGCGCGTCGAGCGCGGCGTCGCGCGCTTCAGTGAGCTTGAGCACTGTGGTCTTCGCGCCGTCGCGCGTCGGGTCATTATCGTGCAGCATGCGCGCGGTCTCGCGCAGTTGCTGCAACTCGCGCGCCAGCCGCGCCTGCCCGCTTGCGAACTTGTGATAGCCGCGCACGCATTCGGCGATCTCGGCGAGGTAGCGGCTGCGCTGCGGCGGCACCACCACGGCCTGGCTGCTGGAGGCGCGGGTTTCGACCACGGGCAGTTTTCCGGGCTTGGCCTTGAGGCCGTGCTCGGCGAGGCGCGGCAGCAGATGCTGGTAGAGCGCGGTAACGCCGTCGTCGTTGAAGCGCGCTGCGATGGTGCCGAACACCGGCATGGTCTCAGGCGGGAATTTGAAGGCGTCACTGTTGCGCTGGTATTGCTTCCGGACGTCGCGCAGCGCGTCGGCGCCGCCCTTGCGGTCGTATTTATTGATGGCGACGAAATCGGCGAAATCGAGCATGTCGATTTTCTCGAGCTGGCTCGCCGCGCCGAACTCGGGCGTCATCACGTAGAGCGACACGTCGACCAGCGGCACGATCGCCGCATCCCCCTGGCCGATGCCGGAGGTCTCGACCACGATAAGGTCGAAGCCGGCGAGCTTGCACGCGGAGAGCACCTCGGGCAGGGCCTGCGAGATCTCCGAGCCGGTCGCGCGCGTCGCCAGCGAGCGCATGAAAATATGGCTGCCGTTGATCGCGTTCATGCGGATGCGGTCGCCGAGCAGCGCGCCGCCGGATTTGCGCCGCGAGGGGTCGACCGCGATCACGGCGATGTTGAGGCTGTCGTCCTGGTCCAGCCGGAAGCGCCTGATCAATTCGTCGGTGAGCGAACTCTTGCCCGAGCCGCCGGTGCCGGTGATGCCCAGGGTCGGGATGTCGAGCGCCTCGGCTTCCTTCGTCACTGCCTCGCGCAGTTTCGCGTCGGCCGTTTTATTTTCCAGCGCGGTGATGAGTTGCGCGAGCTTGCGCCGGTCGCCGCCCTTGACCGCCTTCAGGTCCCGCGGGGCGAGCTTGGCGAGATCGACGTCGCAGCGCATCACCATGTCGTTGATCATGCCCTGCAGGCCCATTTTCTGGCCGTCTTCGGGCGAATAGATGCGCGCCACGCCGTAGGCATGGAGTTCCTCGATCTCCTCGGGCACGATCACCCCGCCGCCGCCGCCGAACACCTTGATTTCACCGCCGCCGCGCTCGCGCAAGAGATCCAACATGTACTTGAAGTATTCGACGTGGCCGCCCTGGTAGGAACTGATGGCGACGCCCTGCACGTCTTCCTGCAGCGCGGCGGTGACCACCTCTTCGACCGAGCGGTTGTGGCCGAGGTGAATCACCTCGCAGCCGGTGGCCTGCAGGATGCGGCGCATGATGTTGATCGAGGCATCGTGGCCGTCGAACAGCGAAGCCGCGGTGACGAAGCGCACCTTGTGCCTGGGCTTGTAGATGCTCGAACTGGCGTTGATCGATAAGTCGGTCATGGCAACCCCGCTTGCGAATTTCTGCGAACCGGCAGTGTAGGTGACGTTTACGTTAACGTCAACTTGGCGCGGGCCGGTGCGGCGCCGGTGAATGGCCAGTCTAGCAGGCGGCGCGCCCAATCTGGCCGATCGTGTAACTTTTGTCACAGTCGCTGCGGCGATCGGCGGGTATTATTATTTCGTGGGGTTACTCCTCCTCCCTAAGACCCCACCTTCGGACCGGTGGCCTAGCAATAGCGCCGCCGGTTTTTCTTTCAGCGCCCGCTGGCCGGGCCTGCGGCGGGTGAAGGCGACCGCAGTTCGGCCGGTACATCGCTTTCCGACCAATAGCCGATGTGCAGGCCTTGCCGGAACGATTTGCCCGTCAGGTTGACCATCTGGGCCTCGTCGGTGGCGGTGCGGTTGCGCAGTCCCGCCGACCAATCGAGCAGCAGATCTTTCATGCGCTCGCGCACGCCGGCGTGATCGGCCACGCGTCCCAGGTCTCTCAGCTCCTGCGGGTCGTTCTCCAGGTCGAACAACATCGGGGCAAAGCCCAGGCAGTGAACGTACTTCCAGCGGCCGTCGAAGACCATCGTCAGCCGCGCTTCGAGCGGATCACGGTCGAGCGCTTTTGCCGCAGGCAAACGGCCATAGTCGCATTCGCTGAACACCGCTTCGCGCCAGTGTTGCGGACGCTCGCCGAGCAGCCAGGGAAGCAGCGACAGCCCTTCGAGGCGGTGGCGCGGCGGCGTGCCGCCGAGCGCGTCGATGAAGGTCGGGATCAGGTCGATCGCCCCGACCAGCGCATCGCACGCGCTGCCGCGGGTCGCGTCCGCGGCGGCGCGCGGGTCCGAGACGAGCATCGGCAGCTTCGCGGCTGCGTCGTGAAACAGATCCTTCTCGCCCAGCCAGTGGTCTCCGAGGTAGTCGCCGTGGTCGGCCGTCAGGACGATCAGGGTGTCATCGAGCTGCTTGCGCGCGCGCAGGAACGCGATCAGGCGCCCGATCTCGTCGTCGATTTGGCGCACCAGGCCCATATAGGTCGGAATCACGCGCTTGCGCACTTCGTCGCGCGAGAAGGTCTGCGAATGGCGATGGTCCATGAAGGCCCGCATCACCGGGTGCGCGTCCGCCCGTTCGCCCTCGCTGCGCATGGCGGCCGGCACATCTTCGGGCCCGTAGATCTGGTGGTAGGGCGCGGGCGCGATCAGCGGCCAGTGGGGTTTGATGTAGGACAGATGCAGGCACCACGGCGTCTCGCCCGCGCCTTCGATGAACTCCATCGCCCGCCCGGTCATGTAAGCCGTCTCGCTGTGTTCGGCGGGAACGCGTGCGGCGCGATGTGCGTTCTCGAGGTAGAACCCGGATGCGATGCGGCCCGCCTCGTCGACACCGGAATTCGCCCATTCCAGCCACGGGTTGCGCCCGCCGAAGCCGTGCTCACGCAGATATTCGTTGTAGCGCGGCGCCCGCGCCGAGTAGAACCCCAGCGGCCCCTCCGGATGCAGGCCGTCGTCGTGCTCGCCGAGCGCGAAGCCGCATTCGGCCAGCGCATGCCCCATGCCGGATTCCGGATCCATTCCAAATCGCGCCAGGCCGTTGCTGTCGGGCTTCATATGTGTTTTGCCCATCAGGACGGTCTGCAAGCCGCGTTCGTGCATGTAGTCGCCCAGCGTCCAGTGATTCAGCTCGAACGGGATATCGTTCCATGTGGCGCCGTGCGAGCGCACATGACGACCCGTATAAAAGCTGGCGCGCGAATTGCCGCAGCTCGTCCCTTGCGCATAGGCGCGCGTGAAACGGACGCCGCGCGCCGCCAGCGCGTCGATGTGCGGCGTCTGCACCGGGCTGCTGCCGGAGCACGACATGTAGTCCCAGCGCAGCTGGTCAGCCATCAGGAAAAGGATGTTGCGTACGGGTGCAGGCATGTTGGTCCTCAGCGCATCAGGTTAGGTAGTCCGGTGGCGATCCATGGGAATTCGACGATCAGGCCCGCGGTGACCAGCATCGCGATCACGAACGGCCATACCCCTATGAATATGTCTGACAACTCAAGGTCCGGGCGCGCGGCCTTGACGGTAAATACATTGATCCCTATCGGCGGGGTGATCAGGCCCAGCTCGATCAGGATGATGACCAGGATTCCGAACCAGAGCATGTCCACACCCTGCGCTTCCAGTGCCGGCAGGAACATCGGCACGATCAGCACCAGGATGCCCAGGGTTTCGAAAATCATGCCCATGACGATACACAATCCGCCGATGGCCAGCACCAGGCGGGTGCCGTTGAGATTCCAGGTGTCGACAAGATCCAGCAGCGCATAGGGCATGCCGGTGACATTGACGAACTGCGAGAACACCACTGCACAGGAGGCGATGGCGAAAATGGTCGCGCTGATGCCGGCCGCCCCGCCGATGACCTCGCGATACTCGCGCGCGCTGCGCATTGAGCCGCGCGCGAAGGCGAACAGCCATGCGCCGATGGCGCCGACGCTCGCGGCCTCGGTCGGGGTGAATACACCCAGATAGATTCCGCCGAGCACGATCAGGAACAAGGCGACGAACGCCCCGGTCTTTTTCAGCGCCGCGAACCGCTTGTCCCAGGCCATGGCCATGCCGGCGGGCGCCGCGCCGGGGCGCAACCGGACCCAGATCGCGACCGTCACCAGAAAACTCGCCACCATCAACACCCCCGGCAGCACGCCCGCCATGAACATGCGGCCGATGTCTTCGTTGGTAAAGATGCAATAGATCACCATGATGATGCTGGGCGGAATCAGTATGCCCAGCGTGCCCCCCGCGGCGATCGTGCCGGCCGACAGGCTGTCGCTGTAGCCATAGCGGCGCATGGGCGGCATCGCGACCTTGGTCATCGTGGCCGCCGTTGCGACCGAACTGCCGCATACACCGGCAAAAGCGCCACAGGCCAGCACCGTGGACATCGCCAACCCGCCCCGTAGCCAGCCGACCACGGCGTTGCCGAACTCGTAGAGCTCGTCGGCGATTCCGCCGCGGCGGATGAACTCGCCCATCAGAATGAATATCGGCACCACGACAAGATTCGGATTGACGATCATCTCGGCAATCTGCTGGCCGGACATGACGACAGTCGATTCCCAGCCCCGGATCAAACCGAAGCCGACGAAGCCGACCAGCAGGGTTGCAAAAGCCAGCGGGATGCCGGTAAAGCTCAGCGCGATGAGTATGGCAAAACCGATCAGCGAGGCCGTCATGAGCGGTCCTCGCTCGCGGCGGGCGGTGGCCGGTAATCACTGAGCAGTATCCCCAGCGCACCGACCACGAGCAAAGCCACGGCGGCGTATACCCAACCGATCGGAAATTCGAGCACCGCTGTCAGCTCGCGAACCGAGACTGTGTGCCAGGCATGCCGCACCAGCAATGCGGCGAAAGCGAGCGTGCCCAGCCATTCACTCAACCATTTCCAGCGCGGATAGCCCGACGGGAATCGCCGACGCAGCGGCGCTTCGAGCAGGTCGATGCGGATGTGGATACGCAGAGCCGCGGCAACGATCAGGCCGGCCCCCACCAGTACGCCCAGCATCGAATCGGTAATCTCGGCTGCCCCGAAGATCGGTTTGTTGAAGAGGTAGCGCAGCGTAACGTCGGTGATGGTCAGCAGCGCGATGCCCGCAGCCGTAAATGCGCCCACGATCTGTCCGGTCCGATAGACGGCGTGCGCCCAGGCGTGATGCGCCATAGGTGTTCCTTTGTTTCGTGTGGCGGGTAGAAGGCGGTTCGAAATTCCTGACTACCGAACCGCCTCTGCGGGCTCAGTGCTTGGCCAGTTCCAGGTATTCCTTCCTGAACTGGGCAACCAGCGCGTCGCCGTCTATCCCGTTCTTCGTCGCGACCGCGTTGAACCGCTTGAACGAAGGCTCGGCCGCCTTCTGCATCGCCGCATAGAAACCGGAATCAGCCTCAACGACTTTGATGCCGCCGGCCTTCATCTTGCCGAGCGCGTCCGCCGCCGCCTTTTCATAAGCCTTGCCCACGTGCGCCGCCAGCTTTTCGCCTGACACTGAAAGTACGGCCGCTTGATCTTTCTTGGACAGCTTGCCCCACTTTCCCTTGTTGATGAACATGGAAAAACTGGTCGACGTGGCCGCGCGCGGGAACCAGGTGATGACCTTGGTATAGGGCGAGGCCTTGAAACTGAGCGCGCCCTCGGGGCTCATGCCATAGTAACCCTCGACCACGCCGCGCGAGACCGGCTCGCTGATCTTTACCGCCGGCGTCGTGACCGGGCTCATGCCGAGATTCTTCAGCAGACCAGCCGCTTCGCCCGGCAAGGCCCACATCTTGCGTTTCTTCAACTCTTCGATCGAGTTGATTGGCGTGTCGTCGAGGCTGTAGAGCTGCCCCCCGGCGGAATGGAACAGCGACAGCAATTGCACACCCTTGAATTGCGGCTTGGCCGCCAGGCCCTTCTGGTAGGTGCGCCAATAAGCCACCGAGGCAGCTTCGGCGTCCGATACCAGCCAGGGCAGCGACGAGAACTCGATCAGCGGCGCTTTATTCTTAATAAACGGATTTGCCGTAAATCCGACATCGAAGATGCCCGACTCCACGGCGCTCATCTGTTGCGGTGGCGGCGCCATCGATGCGGCGGAGAACTCGACCTTGACGCGATTGCCGGTCACTTTCTCGACGTCAGCAGCCCACTCGTGCATGACCTGACGGATGAAATGATTGGGTGGGAAAAAGATGCTGAACAGCAACTTGGTTTCGGCGTGAGCCGGGGTGGCCGCGATTGCCAAACTGATCAATGCGTACCTGACGATGTGTCGGATCATCTTGGTCTCCTCCTTATAATAATTATTTGCCTGACGACAGCAGGTTCAAGTTAACGGATATGGCTTGAAAAGAAAAGATCGCAAAACCGCCCATGTGATAACATTTTCGAATCACCTGAATAGGCGCATGCGCCGGCGATTCAACTATGAAACTTTCGTCCGTTCAGGCCTTTGTCCTGGTCGCGGAACAGGGCAGCATACGCGCCGCGGCGCGGCAACTCGGCGTGTCGCAGCCGGCTCTTTCCAAGAGTTTGCGCGTGCTTGAAGAGGAACTCGCGGTGCCGCTGTTGACGCGCAGCGCGCTCGGCGTTGTTCCCACGGCGTACGGAAACGCCTTCCTGCTGCGTGCGCGCCTGATCGTCAGCGAGCTTCGAAAAAGCACCGAAGACGTCGCCCAGTTGCGCGGGGAACTCGAAGGAAAGCTCACCATCAGTGTGTCGCCGGCCAGCACGTCGAGACTGGCGCCGGCGGCCATCAACGCCTTTCGAAGCGAATGCCCCAATGTCGATTTACATATCCTCGAAGGCGTATTTCCGCACGTAGGCGAACTCATTCGCAATGGCCAGGTTGATATTGCCATCGGCCCCCTGTTGATCGAACCGCCCAAATCCGCATTCTCGGTTGAAAGGCTGCTCGATATCGATATGGTCGTCGCAGCCCGGCGCGGCCACCCGCTTGCCGGCGCCAAGTCGTTGGCGGAGCTCGGCGGCGCTGACTGGCTGCATCTGGGTGTCGGCGATTTGCCGAATCTGCTGGTCGTACGGACCTTTCGCACCCATCAATTACCGGCGCCGCGGCTGAAGGTTGAATGCCGCTCCCTGACGACGTCGATCATGCTGCTGCAGAGCTCCGACCTGCTTTGCCTGCTGCCGCGTCCCATCGTCGAAAACGCAACGATGCACGACTCACTCGCGATCATCGATGTTCGTGAGGCGATCGCTCACAACACGCTGGGTCTGATCCGCCGCGTCGATACCCCGCTGACGCGCGTCGGACAGATATTTGCGACGCACGTCCGGCGTGCCGCGGCCCAACTGGCTGGTCGCAATTAGGCCTGGACGTCGCGCAGCAGCTTGCGCAATTCGGTCTTCAGCACCTTGCCGGTGCTGTTCTTCGGCAGCGCCTCGACAAATCGGTAGGTCTTCGGCCGCTTGAAACGGGCGATGTGGTCCAGACACAGCGCGTCCAGGTCGGCCTTGTCCGGGGGCGCGCCGCGCGGCACGACGAAAGCGATCACGACTTCGCCCCACTCCGGATGCTGTTGCCCGACCACCGACACCTCGCTCACACCCGCGTGGCGCAGCAGCACTTCCTCGACTTCGCGCGGGTAGATGTTGGAGCCGCCGGAAATGATCACGTCCTTGCTGCGGTCCATCAGCGTAAGGAAGCCGTCTGCGTCCAGGCTGCCGACGTCGCCGGTGTGCAGCCAGCCATTGCGCAGGGTCTCGGCGCTCGCCGCGGGATTGGCCCAGTAGCCGGCCATGACCGGGTCGCCGCGCACCAGCACCTCGCCCACCTCGCCCGCTGGCAGCGGGCGGTCGTTCGCATCGCCGACCCTGACCTCGACGCCGGTGAAGGCCTGTCCGACCGAGGCGAGGCGCGCCTCGAAACGCGGGTGATCGCTGGCGGCGTGGATGGCCTTGCCCATGGCGGTGATGGTCATCGGCGATTCGCCCTGGCCGTAGATCTGCGCCAGCTTGTCGCCGAAGCGAGCCAGCGCCGCCTTGCAGTCGGCCACGTACATCGGCCCGCCGCCGTAGACGATGGTCTTGAGATTCGTGGTGTCGGCATCGACGGGATGATCGACCAGACGCTTCACCATGGTCGGCGCGGCGAACAGCGTAACGCCGCGATGCGCCAGCAACAGCGAATAGATCTCGGGCGCGTCGAAGCCGCCCGACTCGGGCACGACGTTCAACGCCGCGTGCGCGACATGGGGCAGGGTGTAGAAGCCCGAGCCGTGCGACATGGGCGCGGCGTGGATGATGGCATCGCCCGGCGCGATCGTATCCACATCGGAAAAATAGCCGAGGACGGCCGCCATGACGTTCTTCTGGGTCAGGGTCACGCCCTTGGGACGACCGGTGGTGCCGCTGGTATAGAACAGCCAGGCCGGGTCCTGCGCCTCGCGCGCGGCGACTGCCATGGGGGCAGCCGCGCAGAGCGAGGCGTAGCGCGGGCTGTCGGCATCGATCACCTCTTCGAGGCAATCCACGCTATCAGCCAGCGGCGCCACGGCGTCGAATAGATCGGCGCTGGCGAAGCACAGGCGCGCGCCGCTGTTTTGCAGGATGAATTCGAGCTCGCGCGGATGCAGCTTGGCATTGATCGGCACTGCGCACAGGCCCGCATGCCAGCAGGCGAACAGCAACTCGACGTACTGCGGGCAGTTCTTCATCACGAGGGCGACGCGCTCGTTCGCGGGGAGCTGCTGTGCGAGTGCCGCCGCGAGGCGGGAGACGCGCCCGGCCAGCTCGGCGTAGGTGCAGGTGATGCGCGCGCCGATCGCGAGCGCGGGCTGTTCGGGGTAGGTGTGCGCGCTGCGTACTAGCAGCTGGGCGAGGTTCGCGCTCATGGCGAACGACTCTAGCAAATTTCCGCGCCTGCCGGCGAGGCGCGACGTTCAATTCGGCTGCGCAATAAAAAAGGGCAGGGAAAACCCTGCCCTTTTGCCAACCTGAGAAAAGCTTACTTCGACTCTTCTTTCTTGGCTTTCTTGGCTTTCTTGGCTTTCTTTTCTTTCTTCGGGGCCTTTGCTTCTTCTTTGGCCGGTGCAGCTTTTTCTTCTTTCTTCATTTCCGCCGCTTCTTTCTTCATTTCGCCGGCGGCTGCCGCGTGCTTTGCAGCGAACGCGGAACCGGTGGAAACGGCGAATACGGTGGCAACCAGGATCGACAGTAGCTTGCTCATTTTGACTCCTCTTTGATGGATTTGAAGTACCGGCTTGCCCTTAACCGCCTCTACCTATCGTCCTTTGTTGAGGAGTCGAGGTCGATAACGCGGTGCAAGCATTGCGGTATTTGCCGCGATGCCGGAACCTGCAATAACGACCCAGTCGCGAAAACGTTGACACATTTTGACGAACCCGGGCGGATTCGGTTCGCTTAGAAAAAACTCCTAACAATCAAGCTTATATTCTATAATCGCGCGCCAGCTTCGACCCAGGCTGGCAACATTCACCCGCCCTCGAACCCCATGCGCTGCCTGCTCTCCCTGCTATTCGTTCTGGTCTTCTGCGTTTGCGGGGCGGCGCAGGCTGCGCCCTATACCCCGCAATCGGACGCCGAGGTCCTGGAGCGCCTGCCGTTCAGGGCCTCGGCCGCCGAGGGCAGGGAGCTGCGCCAGATGCGCCGGGCGCTTGCGGAACAACCGCAGGACCTGAAACGCGCGCTGGCCTTGGCGCAGCGCTACTTCGACCTCGCCAGCGCGGAGGGCGACCCGCGCTACGTAGGCTACGCCGAGGCGGCGATCCGGCCCTGGACTCAGGCCGCCGAGCCGCCGGTGGAAATCCTGCTCATGCGCGCGCTGCTACGGCAGTACCGGCACGAATTCGATGCCGCGCTCGGTGACCTGGCGCGGGCCGCGGCGCGCGATCCGGCCAAGGTGGAAATTTGGTCCTGGCGCTCGGCCATCCTGCTGGTGCAGGCGGACTATGCCGGTGCGCGTGCTGCCTGCGCCAAGGTCGCGCCGCTGGCAAGTGCGCTGCTCGCCATGTCCTGCGTTGCGATCATCGATGCGCGCATCGGCAAAGCGCAACAGGCCTATAGCGAATTGTCCGCCGCCCTGGCGCGCCGCCCGGATGCCGATCCCCACCTGAGACTATGGATTGAGACGCGACTTGCCGAAGCCGCCGTGCAACTGGGCCGCAGCGAGCTGGCCGAGCGCCATTTCAAGGCCGGCTTCGCCCTGGGCATCACCGACGGCTATCTCCTCGCCGCCTACGCCGATTTTCTGCTCGACCAGGGCCGGCCGCTCGAAACGGTCGCCTTGCTCAAGGACTGGGAGCGTTCCGACATTTTGCTGTTGCGACTCGCGCTGGCCGAGCAGGCCGCAAAATTGCCGGCGGCAGCGGCGCACAAGGCGATGCTGAAGGAGCGATTCGACGCCTCCGCCCTGCGCGGCGACAAGCTGCACCAGCAGGACGAGGCACGCTTCCACCTCGAAATGCTCGGCGACGCCAAAGGCGCGCTGCGCCTCGCCGCAGAAAATTACCGTGTGCAACGCGAGCCCAGCGACGCGCGTATGCTGATGGAAGCGGCCCTGGCCGCCAAGGATTACGCCGCGGCGCAGCCGGCGCTCGACTGGATGCGCGCCAGCGGCTATGAAGATCCCCTCTACGCAAAGCTTGCGCAGCAGTTGCAGGCGGGCGCGCGATGAAGCGCTGGCTCGTATTGTTGTTGCTGTTCGCGAGCTTTGCCGCCGAGGCGCACAAGCCCAGCGACAGCTATCTGCGGCTCAAGATCGACGGCGCGCAAATCACCGGGCAATGGGACATCGCGCTGCGCGATCTGGAGCAGGCGATCGGATTGGACCAAGACGGTAACGGCGAAATCAGCTGGGGCGAGCTGCGCGCGCGCCAGCCGGACATCGCCGCCTACGCGCTTGCGCGCCTGAGTCTTGCCGGCGACGCGAAGAACTGCCCGCTAGCGGTTACCGGGCATCAGGTCGACCACCACAGCGACGGCGCCTATGAAGTGCTGCGCTTTGCCGCCGCTTGCGAGGCCGCGCCTGCTGAAATCGCCATTGCGTACAATCTGTTTTTCGATTTCGACGCCCAGCACAAGGGGCTGCTCAATCTCGAATATAAGGGCAGGATCCAGAGCCTGGTATTCACGCCGGAGCGTTCGAAACAAAGCTTCCAGCTTGGTGAAATATCCGCCCTCAGGCAATTCCTGAGTTACGCCCGCGAAGGCGTGTGGCATATCTGGATCGGCTACGACCACATTCTGTTTCTCGTGTCGCTGTTGCTGCCGGCGGTGCTGTTGCGCGAACGCCGGCAGTGGCTGCCGGTGGCGCGCTTCCCCGACGCCTTCTGGGATGTGTTCAAGATCGTGACCTCGTTCACCGTCGCGCATTCGATCACGCTGTCGCTGGCGGCACTGGGCGTACTATCGCTGCCCACGCGGCTGGTGGAATCGGCCATCGCCGCCTCGGTGGTGCTGGCCGCGCTCAACAACCTGCTGCCGGTCGTAGGCGGCCGTCGCTGGGTGGTGGCGTTTTGCTTCGGCCTGGTCCACGGCTTCGGCTTTGCCAGCGTCCTCGCCGAGCTGGGCCTGCCGCGCGACGCGCTGGTGCTCGCGCTGGTCGGCTTCAACCTGGGCGTGGAAGGGGGACAACTTGCCATCGTTGCCGGTTTCCTGCCGCTTGCCTATGCCATCCGTGGCAGCTGGTTTTACCGGCGCGTGGTGCTGTTCGGCGGATCGTTTGCGATCGTCGCGATTGCCATGGTCTGGCTGCTCGAGCGCGCCTTCAACCTGAAACTGATTTCGCCCTGAGTCCCGCGGCACGGCGCGCTATCATGCGTCGGAGGACATCGTGAACCGCGCTCGCCGCCATCCCTGCTGATCATGTTCGAAACCGCAATCTGGGCCTTCGCCGCCGCCCTCTGCCTCGCCACAGCCATGATCACCACGCGGCAGGGCCTGCGCTATACCTCGCCTGCAGCTGGCGCGGCGATCGGCGTCCCGTCATCGACGCTGCTGTTCTGGTGTCTTGCGCCGTTCATGCTCGACTTCGGCGATATCGATTTCGCCGCGGCCGGCGTATTCGCGCTCGTCGGCTTGTTCTTTCCGGCTGCGGTGACCCTGCTGACCTACACCGGCAACCAGCGCATGGGGCCGACGATCACCAGCGCCGTTTCCTGCACCACGCCGCTGTTCGCCCTGGCCGGGGCCGTGCTGTTCCTGGGCGAAGGCCTGACGCCGGGCAATGTGCTCGGGACCGGCTCAATCGTGTTGGGCATGCTGACGCTGACCTGGACCAGTGGCGCGCGCTCGCGCGACTGGCCGCTTTGGGTCGTGGGACTGACGATCGCGGCAGCGGGGCTGCGCGCGCTGGCGCAGGTCGTGACCAAGGCCGGGCTCGCGCTTTGGTCCAGCCCCTACGCCGCCACGCTGATCGGTTACACCGTATCCGCTGTGGTGATACTCACGGCCGTGCGCCTGCGCGGGCCGCGCGTGCAGACCGACCGCCGCGCAATGCCCTGGTTCGTCGCCACCGGCATCCTGAACGGCGCCAGCCTGTTTCTTATGTATACCGCATTGGCCAAAGGCAAGGTCGCCCTTGTCTCGCCCATCGTCGCGACCTATCCGCTGCTCACGCTCATGCTCAGCATGTTCATCCTGCGGCAAGAGCGCATGCTCAAGCGCGTCGTACTGGGGGCGGTGCTGACGGTGGCCGGGGTGGCAGTGTTGCTCGCGTTTTAGGGGCTGTTGACATTCACCGCATGAGACGCGTTGCCTCCAAATGCGGATGACTGCAAGGCGCGCGACGAAGCCAAGGGTGGTTCCCTTGGCGAGGAGCGCAACGCCGCAGGCGCCGCATTCGGAGGCAACCCGAAGGGACGGGGGATAATTTTGGCGCAGCACGGCGTTGCTCGTCGCTTGTTTGGAATGACCAAACGGCACTCCTCGCGCCTTGTGCTGCATCCAAAATTACCCCCGTCGCGCTCATGTGCTGAATGTCAACAGCCCCTAGGGCGCAAACCTCGCCGTCACCGACAGGCCCCTGCCCTGCGGACCGTTTTCCAAACTCAGGCTCGCACCATGCAGTTCGGCGATGCGTTTGACGATGGATAGTCCCAGGCCGCTGCCGTATTCTTCGGTACCCAGGACGCGGTAGAAACGCTGCCCGACCTTGTCACGCTCGTCTGCGGGTATGCCCGGCCCCTGGTCTGTGACGGTGAGCGTCGCCGCCTGCCCGTCGCGTGCCACGCGCACATGCACGCTGCCGCCTTCCGGACTGTAGCGGATGGCATTGTCGATCAGGTTGCGCAGCAGAATGGCGATGAGACCGGCATGGCCCTTGATTTCCGCCGCCGCGCCTTCGGCCAGATCGATTTCGATTTTTTTCGACAAGGCGTACGGCGCCAGCTCGGCCACGGATCCTCCGGCCAGCGCCTGCAGATCGCAGATTTCGGCCTTGCTTCCAAGTTCGTCCGGATCGAGCCGGGCGAGCGTCAGCAGTTGCTGCACCAGGTGGGCGGCGCGATCACAGCCGGTAATCACGTTCTCCAGCGCATGGCTGCGCTCGGCGTCACTGCTGGATGCCAGGGCTACCTGCGCCTGAGTCTTCAAGGCCGCCAGCGGCGTGCGCAGTTCGTGCGAGGCGTCCGCGGTAAAGCGGCGTTCGTTGTCGATCAGCTGCGCCACGCGCTCGAACAGGCGGTTCAGATTCTCGACCAGGGGCAAGACCTCCGCCGGGACTGCGCCCGCGTCGAGGCTGCCCAGGTTGCCCGGATCGCGTCCGGCCACCTGCCGACCCAGCGCAGCCAGCGGCTGCAGGCCGTGCGAAACAGTGAACCAGACCAGCAGTCCGAGCAGGGGCAGGGCGAACAACAGCGGCAGCAACAGATTTTTCACGAGATCGGCCGCGATCTCCTCGCGCTTTTCGTAGCGTTCGCCGACCTGGACGAGATAGTTTCGTTCCGCGTCCCAGGCGCTGAACACGCGCCAGCGTTCTCCGGCAACTTTCGTGTCGCTGAAGCCCTCGTCCTTTGCCGACAGGCGCTCCGCGGGTGCGCTGACCGAATGCAGGCGCAGTATCTTGCCTTTCTCCCACATCTGGATGGCCACGCTGCGCGCGCGCTTGTGCAACTGCGGCATGTGCTCGGTGTCGATCTCTTCAGCCTCACGCCCCGTCTGCGCCAGCAACAGCGATACCGATTGCGCCAGGTGCGCATCGAGCAGTTCGTCGAGTTCGTGGCGCGCGTCGAAATAGCTGAAAACGGCTGTCGCCAGCCAGACGAGGGCGATGCCGCCGAGCAAGGCGAGCAGCAGGCGGCGTTTGAGCGAATAGGCGTGCGCGCTCATGACAGATCGCGCGGCATCAAATAGCCGACACCGCGCACCGTGCGCACAAGCTCGGGCGCGAGTTTGCGCCGCAGGTGATGCACGTGTACTTCGATCGCGTTGCTTTCGATTTCCTCGCCCCAGGAATACAGGCGCTGCGCCAGCTGCTCGCGCGATAGCACCCTACCCGCGTTGAGCATCAATTCCTGCAGCAGCGCGAACTCGCGCAGAGAAAGCTCGATGTCCCGGCCCCGGAAGCTTACGCGGCGCGAGGCGGGATCGAGTTCGACACCGGCGACCTGCAGCCTCGGCGCAGCCTCGCCGCTGGCGCGCCGGACCAGGGCGCGCAAACGCGCAGCGAGCTCCGGCAGATCGAAGGGCTTGAGCACATAGTCGTCGGCACCGCCGTCCAGTCCCTTGACGCGGTCTTCGACGCGGTCGCGCGCCGTCAGGATCAGCACGGGGACCTTGTTGCCTCCGCGGCGCAGCCGTTCGAGCAAGTCCAGGCCCGAGAGCCGCGGCAGGCCGAGATCGAGAACCACACCCGCATATTCGCCGGTCTTGAGCGCAAGTTCGCCCGCGATGCCGTCTCTGACCCAATCCACGATGAAGCCCGCCTGCCCAAGTCCCGCCTGCACGCCGTCTCCAAGCAGTTTGTCGTCTTCGACCAGAAGGATGCGCATTGCGTGCCCCGGTTCCGCGTCAGCCGCGCTCGCCGTGCGCCTGCTGCTGGATGGCCGCGGTCTCGGGTAGGCCCATGCCCGCGGGCAGCAGCCCGGCGCTGTCGGCCCAGAATCCCACCGTTACGATCAGCACGGCGGCGGCAACGATCCAGTGCTTGCTGCGGATGCCGTCTGCGGCGCGACCTTTCTTGTAGCCGTTCAGCATCGCCGTAACCAGATTCTCTCGATGTATCAGGCTGCTGATCATGACTGCGCCTATGTGGATAAAGACCAAGCCTAGCATCGCACCGGCCACGCCGTCGTGCAACTCCGCCAGCCATTCGCCGCCGATTTCATTGTAGGCGCCATAGCCGGTAACGGCCGCGAGCGCGGCCAGCGCGAGGATCGCATAAATCGCGAGACTGCCCGCCGGATTGTGCCCGACGTGATGTTGCGGGGAACGCGTGAACAGCGACTTCAGATATTCGAGCACGCGGCGCGGCGCGATCGGGAACGAACTGAAGCGCGCATAGCGCGTCCCGACGATGCCCCACAGGAAACGGAATGCGACGAGACCCAGCACGGTATAGCCCAGCACGACGTGGATATCGCGATAGCGTTCGGACTCGGCGGTGAGATAGGCGCCGAAAAAAGAGCCCGCCATCAGCCAGTGAAATACCCGCGTCGGCAGATCCCAGACCAGGATTCGTTGCTTGTTCATGGGGCGCTCCATTTATCGCGGGATGCGCACGGCGTCTTCGTCGAAGTCGCCGCGCTCGGCGCCGCTGTGGCAGGCGCTGCAATTGGCCGCGGTTTTGACCTGCGGGTTTTTCCAGGCCGCCCGCGGAACTTCGTCGTGCTTGCGCACGAACCAGCGCGTATCGGTAATGCGCAGCGAAGCCGGAACGCTTGCAGCGCGCTTGCCGCTGCCCGCGTTGCGTTCGAGGAACGCCCCGATCTCGGCCGACGACGCCGCGTCGAGGCTGGCATCGGTGCCGAAGTGCTTATCCAGGCCGGCCATGATCCGGCGCCACGCGGACGCCGGCAGCAGGTTCGGCTGATAGGCGATGTGGCAGCTGCCGCATTCCGCCTTCCATTTTTCGTTGGTGGCGAAACTGCGCTTCGAGTCGGCCATCGCTTCGCTCGTCACCAATCCAAAAACAAACATCAGCGAAGCCGACCAGACCACGACGTCGAAAACCAACCGTTTACGTGCGTTGTTCATTTTCTTCTCCTATTTCGCGAGTGACATGAGGTAGGCGAGCACGTCGCCTTTTTCCTGCGCGGTGCAGACGCGACCGAGCACGTCCTTGCAGTTGCGCTTGAACCATTTTTCGACTTTTGCGGCATCGGTGAATCGCTGCGGATTCGCCGCCGGCGCCATGGGCGCGATGTCCTTGCCGGTTTTTACATGTTTGCCGGGTTTGGCCGGCGCGGCGGTATGGCAGGACGTGCAGCTCCAGTCGTTGCCGTGCGTGGCGCTGAAGAATGCCTGTCCGCGCCCGGCCGAAAAGCCGCCGAATCCTGGCGAGGCCGCGCGCGCCGCGGATTCAAAAGTCTGTTGGATGTCCGCCGGCGTCGCAGCGGCTGCCTGAGAGCCCGGCAAGACCAGCGCTGCGCTTAGCAGAAACCCGGCCATCGGTTTGAATCTTTGCATGCTGCCCCCCATCGGTTATGAACGATGGGGGCACTTTAGGGGCCGAAGCTTAAGGAATCATTATCGCGGCAACCATCCCCAAAGCCGGCGACGCATATCGGTCGATATGCGAGTACCGGCGTGAAAAAGCGGCACGAAGCAGTCTTGCCCGAAGGCGAGCCTGCTTGGTGCCGCTTGAATGACGCTTCCTAAATCACCTGCGCCGAAATGCCGGAAAAGCGTCAGTGCACTGTTTGCAGCCTGTGCGCTTTCCCTGTCCGGCGGAGATTCAGCTCAGGGCGCCAGGGTAAAGTCCTGGCTTGCATTGGCGGCGGAAATGTCTGTGCTCACCGACTGCGTCTGGTAGCCGATTGCGGACGCTTCGACCGCGTATTTTCCCGCCAGGGCGGTCTGCGCAGCAAGCGTGATCGGGAGTGCCGCGCTGTACTGGCCGAGGATGGGCGCGCCGATCGGCAGCGTCAGCGCATAGGCGCCGAGCGTTGTCGTCGAATCATCGGCGGCGACGAACTTCACCGTCACTACGGGCGCAGTGCCGAAAGTCTGCTTCGCTGTCACGTAGGTGGCTTCGGTGGCGCTGGCCGGATTCAGGACTGCCGTGCCGCTGACGGTACGCGTCGCAGACGCCGGCAGGGTAATCGGCGCGGCGCTGGTGCTGACATCGACGACGCTGGTGCTGGTGGTAACCGGCACTGCGGCGATCACCGCCGTCGCGTGGTCGTTTGCGGTGACAACGACATCGTAGTTTCCGACCGGAAGACGGCCGAGGAAGAACTCGCCGGTCACGGTGTTCGGCGCCGAGGTTTGTACGATCACGCCGTCCTGCTGCGCCGTAACCAAGGTGCCACTGGCGAGCAAGGCGGTATCGACAAAGCCGTCAATGCCGTTGAGCACGAAAGGAATGACCTTGACCACGGGTTTGAGCGCATAGGTTCCGTTGCCGCGTTTCACCACCGACTTGCACGCGTCGAAATCCAGCATCAGATCGACGCGCTCGCCGGATGCCACGTCGAACTGATTGACCAGCTTGATCCCGCTTTGCACCGCGCTCGGTGTGACGAGCGGGGTTTCGGCGCCACCGGTCGGGACGACCGAGTTGCTCATGCCGCCCGCCGTATTCGGGTCCAGCACCAGGCGCAGTTGCGTGTAATGCCCGGCCGCCAGCGGCGTCTCGCCGAGGCTGAGAAGCGCGCCGTTCGTCAGGCTGAGCAGGTCGATCTTGCGTGCCGGGCTCAGCGTAATATCGGTCCAGCCGGCATCGGTGTCCGCGGCCGAACTGCTCTGGTGCACCCGTACCTTGTCGACCGTCACGTACACATTGTCAAAGCCGCATGCGGGCGAATCGGTGAGGGAAACGCCGAGCGTGCCCGGCGCTGTCGAGGAAGCCGGGGCGGCGTCACCGCCGCCGCTGCTGCCGCATCCGGCGACAGACACGGCCAATAGCGAGGCCATCAGCCAGCTCGATGCTTTGGAATGTTTTTCGAAGAGTTTCATTTCTTGTGCTCCTGTTTCGCTGTTCCGGAAGGGTGCCAGTGGAACCTGGCCTGGAAAATCGGCTCGCATCGCGACGCGAACTGCGTCCAGCGATGCGAATTTCCATTTTAGGTATCTGCTCCGGGAAGTCCGTGCGCTAGTGCACACAGAACCCGCCGATATGAACCGGATCGTGCATTTGTGCACATCGAGCCCGCGCAGGAATCGAATGCGCCATTCACTGGGCCTGCTCGACCCGCGGCGCCGCCGTAACGGGTCAGTCGCGCAGCAGCGCGAGCAGCGCCTCGCCGTAGCGCTCGAGCTTGCGCGTGCCTACGCCCGAGACACGGCCGAGTTCGGCGCCGCTTTGCGGTCGCGTGCGCGCGAGCTCGGTGAGCGTCGCGTCATGGAACACCACATAGGCGGGCACGCCGTGCTCCTTCGCCACGCCGGCGCGCCACGCGCGCAGGCGCTGCCACAGCTGTTCGGCGGCGGCGTCCAGCCCGACCGCGGCCGCCATCGAACGCTTCGACGCCACTTTCGCCCTGCCCGCCTGCATCTGGCGCAGCTGCACCGTCTTCCCGCCCGCAAGCACCGCGCGGCTCTCGCCCGCAAGCAGCAGCGAGCCGTGGCCGGCATGGTCGACCGCGAGCAGCCCCTGCGCCACCAGCTGGCGGAACACCGCGCGCCAGGCTTTTTCGTCGAGTTCCGTGCCGATGCCGAAGGTGCTGAGTTCCTGATGGTTCCATTGCTGCACGCGCTCGGTCTCCTTGCCCAGCAGCACGTCGACCAGGTGCACCGCGCCGAAACGCTGGCCGGTGCGATAGACACAGGACAGCGCCTTGCGCGCGGCTTCGGTGCCGTCCCAGACCTGCGGCGGCTCGAGGCAGACATCGCAATTGCCGCAGGGCGCGGAGGCCTCGTCGAAATAAGACAGCAGGCGAACGCGGCGGCAGCTGCTCGCTTCGCACAGACCGAGCAGGGCATCGAGCTTGGCTGCGGCAATGCGCTTGAACTGCTGCTCGGCGGTGGACGCGTCGATCATGCGCCGCTGGTTGACCACATCACCGAGGCCGTAGGCCATCCAGGCGTCGGCCGGCAGCCCGTCACGGCCGGCGCGCCCCGTTTCCTGGTAATAGCCCTCGATGCTCTTGGGCAAATCCAGATGCGCGACGAAGCGCACATCGGGCTTGTCTATGCCCATGCCGAAGGCGATGGTCGCAACGATGACGATGCCCTCTTCGCGCTGGAACCGCGTCTGGTGCAGGTTGCGCGTGTCTGCGGCCATGCCGGCGTGGTACGCAAGCGCGGTCACGCCCTGTTCTGCGAGCCAGGCGGCGGTCTCCTCGACCTTGCGCCGCGACAGGCAATAGACGATCCCCGCCTCATCCGCGTGCTCCGCACGCAGGAACGCCAGCAGCTGCGCCCGGGCATTGGCTTTCTCGACGATGCGATAGCGGATGTTCGGCCGGTCGAAACTCGCCACGAACTGGCGTGCGCCCGTCAGCCCCAGGCGTTGCACGATTTCCTCGCGCGTAACGCGGTCCGCCGTTGCCGTGAGCGCGATGCGCGGCACATCCGGAAAGCGTTCGTGCAGCAACGCGAGCTGCATGTATTCCGGGCGGAAATCATGGCCCCATTGCGATACGCAATGCGCCTCGTCGATGGCAAACAGGGCCAACTGCGCCGACGCGCGCAGGCGCTCGAGCTGCTGCAGAAAGCGCGGCGTCAACAGCCGCTCCGGCGCGACGTACAAGAGGTCGTATTCGCCGGCGAGCAGACCGCGCTCGACCGCCGCCGCCTCCTGCGCCGGCAGCGAGGAATTCAGGAAGGCCGCCCTGACGCCGGCCTCGCGCAGCGCCGCCACTTGGTCCTGCATCAACGCGATCAGCGGCGAGACGACGATGCCGGTACCCGGTCGCAGCAGCGCCGGAATCTGGTAGCACAGCGACTTGCCGCCGCCCGTGGGCATCAGCACCAGGCAGTCGCCGCCCGCGGCTACGTGCGCGACGATGTCCTCCTGCGGACCGCGAAAGGCGGTGTAGCCGAACACCTCCTTCAGAACCGAGCGTGCCGTGGGCGGAAAACTCACCGGGGTTCCGCGGCGACGCGCGCTGTCGATTGCGTAACTTCCATGATGCGCATTCTCTCCGCAGAAAAATGTGTAAAGGATTGCAAAATCTTGCCGCTATTTTATCCGCGCAGCTTGGCGGCGGTTATCATTCGCGCCTCTTTTCTGTCACTTGCCCTCGGGAACATTCGTTGAGAAATTCGAAACTCCTTTGCATCGGCTTGGCGGCCGCCCTCATTCTGGTCAGCAAGCTTGCGGTCGCACAGATGTATTCATGGAAGGATCCGGCGACCGGCCAAAGCAGGTTCTCGAGTATCGCTCCGCCCTGGTACAAGCGCAGCGAGGGCGTCAGCGGCCCCCGCGTGATCGCGACGCTGGGGGAGAAGGTGATCGACGACACGGCACTGTCCTATGAAGATCGCCTGCTGCTGTCGGGCAAACCCAAACAAACCGCCATCCAGCCGGGCCTGCAAAACAGTCTGGGTCCTGCAACGGCGCGGACGCCCTTAGCTGATCCGGCCGCTACCCGTGCCGACGGCAGGCGCGCCGCGGCCGGCGAAGCAGCGCGCACCGGCAAGGGAAGCTAGGGCTCACGTCAGCGCCGTTTCGGCCATACTGGCGCATGCCCAGCAAACTGACAGCGGTGAGCGTCGCCCCGCCGACCGAGGTGCAATACAGCCGAGGCTCAATAAAGACGGGCATTTTCAAGCAGCCCGTGGCGGGTCCGGTGCGAGCCGGCCACTACAATCTCGACGAGAAGCGGCTGGAGCGCGGCGGGGAATAATCAAACCGGTCCCGGCATCCGGCCGGCCGGCAGCGCGCAGCACCAATCTGCGCTGCCAACGATTCTGACGCGCGCCCGCGCCGCAAGCACCGTCGCCTATTCCTGCGAAGGGAATACAATGGCGCCACGGCCGGCGGACGATCAGCCGAAACCACAGGCGAAATACCTATACATTCATGCCACCAACAGACAAAAACGCCAATAGCCATCTTCTGCGCTCGCGCAGCAAAATTGCGCCGGTGCTAAACGCGCTCGCGGCGCGGCGCCAAAGCGTCACCGTGGAGTTGCCCGAAGGGCAGGGCGTGGTGAGCACGCAGCTACTCGTCGCGGACGCGGTCGGGGACTACATCCTCATTGCGACCGCCCCCGACGCCGCGCTAAATGACGCGCTGCTGGCGCTGGCGCGCGTGACCCTGGTCGCGGAACCGCAGGACTGGCATATCGAATTCGTCGGCATCGAGCCGGGCGCGAGCGAGCACGAGGGCGCGCCGGCTGTGCGCCTGCGCTATCCGGAAATCCTCTCGGTGCAGCAGCGCCGGCGGGACGAGCGCCACGACGCGATGCCTGCTCTCATGCTGCGCTGCGTCGCCGATGCGGGCGGTTTCGCGCCCTTCGACGCGAAGATCAAGGACGTCAGCCTTGGCGGCATGAGCGTGCTGATCTATCCGCCGGACGTGATGATCGAGCCGGGCACGGTGCTCGCCGGCAGCCGCATCGAAATCCCGGGCGCCGGCGCAGTCACGGTCGACCTGGAAGTGCGCTATTCGGAAATGGTGACGCTCGATGACGGCAGCCGCGCGCGCTGCTCGGGCTTCCGCTTTCTCAACGCGCCGGACGAAATCAGGCAGCAACTCATCGACGCCATCAACGGCGCCTGATTGCAGTTAGCGGTTTCGGGTTTGATAAAACGATATCCTTCGCTGCGGCTGACAGCGCGCGGCGCATGACCCCGATCGCGCTCGCGCTGGTCATTCTCGCCGGCCTGATCCACGCGATCTGGAACATTGCAGCGAAGAAAGCCGGCGGCGATGTGCGCTTCGCCGCGTTCAGCGCGCTGATGATGATGGTGATCTGGGCGCCGCTGGGTCTGTGGCTGGGCTGGCGCGTGGTACCGCTGTGGGGTGCGCAGGAATGGACACTGGTGGCGGTGAGCGGCGCGCTGCACGTGGTCTATTACATTGTGCTGTTGCGCGGCTATCGCAAGTCGGACCTGACCGTGGTGTATCCGCTCGCGCGCGGCTCGGGCCCGCTCCTGTCCTCGCTGGTCGCGCTGTTCCTGCTCGGGGAGCGCGTCACGCTGCTGGGCGCGCTGGGCGTAGTCGCGGTGGTGGCGGGCGTGTTCCTGATCGCCGGCGGCCCGGGGCTGTTCCGAGCCGCGCAGGAACCAGCGAAAAGGGCGCGAGTGCGAGCGGGCATGGCCTACGGTCTGGTGACCGGGGTGTTCATCGCCAGCTATACGGTGGTGGACGGCTACGCGGTCAAGGTGGTGCTGATGTCGCCCATCCTGGTCGATTACTTCGGCAATTTCGTACGCCTGGTATTCCTCGTTCCGACGCTGCTCGTCGACCGCACCGCAGCAGCCGCGCTGTGGCGTACGCAGTGGAAATATGCGCTGGTTGTGGCGGTGCTCAGCCCGATAGGCTACGTGCTGGTGCTGTTCGCGATGCAGACGGCCCCGCTGTCGCACGTCGCGCCGGCGCGCGAAGTGTCGATGCTGTTCGCGGCGCTGATCGGCGGCCAGCTGCTCGGCGAGGGCGACCGCGCGCTGCGCATTTTCGGCGCCGCCTGCATCGCCTTCGGGGTGATGGCGCTGGCGCTGGGCTGAGTGCCCGCAGCGGCCGGCCTACTCGACCGTGACCGACTTGGCGAGATTGCGCGGCTTGTCCACGTCGGTGCCGCGTGCCAGCGCGGTGTGATAAGCAAGCAGTTGCAGCGGCACCACGTGCAGTATCGGCGACAGCGCGCCGTAGTGCTCCGGCATGCGTATCACGTACACGCCTTCCGAGGACGTGATGTGGCTGTCGCCGTCGGCGAAGACATAGAGCTCCCCGCCGCGCGCGCGCACTTCCTGCATATTGGATTTGAGTTTTTCCAGCAGCGCGTCGTTGGGCGCGACCGTGACCACCGGCATTTCCTTGGTCACCAGGGCCAGCGGCCCGTGCTTCAATTCGCCGGCAGGATAGGCTTCGGCGTGGATGTAGGAAATTTCCTTCAGCTTGAGCGCGCCTTCGAGCGCGATCGGATAGTGCAGGCCGCGGCCGAGGAACAGGGCGTGCTCGCGCTGTGCGAAGCGCTCGGACCAGGCGATGATCTGCGGCTCAAGCGCAAGCACGCTCGATAGCGCAGCGGGCAGGTGGCGCAGGTTCTTAAGATGTTGCGCCTCGTCTTGCGCGGAAAGCCGGCCACGCGATTTGGCCAGTGCCAGCGCGAGCAGGAACAGCGCGGCGAGCTGGGTGGTGAAGGCCTTGGTCGACGCCACGCCGATTTCGACGCCGGCACGCGTCAGGTAGCTGAGCTCGGTCTGCCGCACCATGGCGCTGGAGGCGACGTTGCAGATGGCGAGTGTGTGGGTGTGGCCCAGGCTCTGCGCGTGCTTCAACGCGGCCAGCGTATCGGCTGTCTCGCCCGACTGCGAGATCACCACCACCAGCGCCTTCGGGTTGGGCACGCTCACTCGGTAGCGGTACTCGCTCGCGACCTCCACCTGGGTCGGCAGGCCGGCGATGGCTTCGAGCCAGAACTTCGCCGTGAGACCTGAATAATAACTGGTGCCGCAGGCGTAGATGTGCACTGCGTCGACTTTGGTGAATACGTCCTTCGCGGCAGCGCCGAATATGTCCGCGCCGATGCCGGCCACACCTTCGAGGGTGTCGGCAATGGCTTGCGGTTGCTCGAATATCTCCTTCTGCATGAAATGCCGGTACGGGCCGAGTTCGACTGCGCCCGCATGGACGCTGACGGTGCGCAGCGCGCGTTCGACCGGCCTGCCGCCGCTGTCGACGATGGCGTAGCGTCCCAGACCGATGTCGGCGACATCGCCGTCCTCGAGGTAGATGATCTGGTCGGTCGTTCCTGCCAGCGCCAAGGCGTCGGACGCCAGGTAATGTTCGCCCGCGTTTGATTGGGTACCGACACCCAGCACCAGCGGATTGCCCTGGCGCGCGCCGATTACGCGCTGCGGCTCGGCTTTGCAGAACACCGCGATGGCATAGGCGCCCTGCAGTTCCGCCGCCGCGCGCTGCACCGCAGCGAACAGGTCGCCCGCATAGTGACTGTGTATCAGGTGTGCGATGACCTCGGTGTCGGTCTGCGACTCGAACGCATAGCCCCTGGCTTTCAGGCCCTCGCGCAGCGCTTCGTAGTTCTCGATGATGCCGTTATGCACCACCGCGATTTCGTCGCGGCTGAAAATCGGGTGCGCGTTGACCGTGACCGGCGCGCCGTGGGTGGCCCAGCGCGTGTGGCAAATCCCGGTGGAACCGGTGAGGGCGGACTCGCGCACCTGTGCGTCCAGATCGGCCACGCGCGAAACCGTGCGCGCGCGCCGCAATTGCCCGCCGCCTTCGGCTTGGTGGACCGCAACGCCGCAGGAGTCATAGCCGCGGTATTCGAGCCGGCGCAAGCCTTCGATCAGGATGGGAACGATGTTTCGCTTTGCAACCGCACCGACGATGCCGCACATCTATTTTTGTTCCTTGTTTTTTTTCACCGGCCGTTTCCAGCCGGTGATCGTGACCTGCTTTGCGCGCGACACGGTCAGCGCGCCCTCGGGTGCATCCCTGGTGAGCGTGGTGCCGGCGCCCAGCGTGGCGCCGCGCCCCACCCGCACCGGCGCGACCAGCTGCGTATCCGAGCCGATGAAGACCTCGTCCTCGATGATGGTGCGGTGCTTGTTGGCGCCGTCGTAATTGCAGGTGATGGTGCCGGCGCCGATATTGACGTCGCGCCCCACCGTGGTGTCGCCCACATAGGCGAGGTGGTTCGCCTTGGAGCGCGCTGCGATCTGGCTGGCCTTCACCTCGACGAAATTGCCGATGTGCACCTCCTCGGCGAGCGTGGTGCCGGGACGCAGCCGTGCGTAGGGGCCGATGCGGCAACGCTCGCCGATGTCGGCTTGCTCCAGGTGGCAGAAGGGCTCGATGCGGGTGCCCGCTGCGACCTTTACGTTGCGCAGCACGCAGTGCGCGCCGACGCTGACCCCGGCTCCGAGCACGACCTCGCCTTCGAATACGCAGTTCACATCTATCGACACGTCGCGTGCGCAGGCGAGGCTGCCGCGCACGTCGATGCGCGCCGGATCCGCCAGCGTGACGCCCTGCTGCATCAATGCGTCGGCAACACCATGCTGAAAAGCGCGCTCGAGTTCCGCCAGTTGCAGCTTGCTGTTCACGCCCAGGGTTTCCCAGGCGGCGGCGGGTGCGGCCGAGCTGACCGGCACCTTGTCCGCCACCGCTGCCGCGACCACGTCGGTGAGGTAATACTCTTTCTGCGCGTTCTTGTTGCGCAGGCCGGCCAGCCACGCTTTCAGCCGTGCGGTCGGCAGCACCATGATACCGGTGTTGATTTCGCGCAACGCGCGCTCAGCCGCGCTCGCGTCCTTTTCCTCGACGATGCGCCTGACCTTGCCGCGGCTGCGCACGATGCGGCCATAGCCGGCCGGGTCCTCGAGCTCGACGGTGAGCAGGGCTACGCCCTTGCCCGCCGCCTGGCACAGCGCCTGCAGCGTTTGCGTCCGGGTGAGCGGCACATCGCCGTACAGCACCAGTGTGGGCGTGCGCGGATTCAAGTGCGGCAGCGCCTGCGCCAGCGCGTGCCCGGTGCCCAGCTGCGGCTCCTGCTTCGCCCAGACCAGGTCGGGCTGCGCGATGGTCTCGCGTACGCACTCGCCGCCGTGTCCGTAGACGATGCAAATGACGCCGGGCTTGAGGCTGCGCGCGGTGGCGATGACATGCGCGAGCAGAGGTCTGCCCGCCAGCGGGTGCAACACCTTGGGCAAATCGGAGTACATGCGCTTGCCCTGGCCGGCGGCGAGGATGACGACGTTCATCGGTATCTATCTGTTGCGGTGGCGGAAATGATACCACGCGGCCGCATGCGCTTGCCTTGTAGCGCGCCGCATTGCAGTATATATTACAAGCCGTTTTCTCCCCGGATTTGCAGTCTGTTCGCGATTCGCGCACGGCCTGCGCCGGGAAACGTTGTAGTGACCGGCAACCAACACGATACTCATCCTACGGAGGCAATATGCACCGCTTGAAACTTCTATTGTCAGGCGCACTGGTCGCGCTCTTCTGTATACCGGCATTCGCGCAGGACACGTGCAAGAACCGCGGCGATCTGGATCAGCAGTATTGTGATGAAAACAAGGACCTGGTTGCGGACCCGCCCACTGACGCAAAGAAGTTCAAGAATCCCGGGACGATCGTATTTACCTACACACCGGTGGAAGATCCCGCGGTCTACGAAAAGGTATTCAAGCCTTTCACCGACCATCTGGCCCAGTGCACCGGCAAACGCGTGGTGTTCTACCAGGTACAGTCCAATGCGGCGGAAATTGAAGCAATGCGCTCCGGCCGGCTGCACGTGGGCGGTTTCTCCACCGGGCCTACCGCCTTTGCGGTGAATCTTGCCGGGGCGGTGCCGTTCGCCGTGAAAGGCTACGCCGACCATTTTCAGGGCTACCAGTTGTGGCTGATCGTGAAAAAAGACAGCCCGTTCCAGAAGATCACTGATCTGAAAGGCAAGCGGGTTGCGCACACGTCCGCCTCCTCGAATTCGGGCAATCTGGCGCCGCGCGCGCTGTTCCCCGCGCTGGGACTCGTCCCCGATCAGGATTACAAGGTGTTGTATTCGGGCAAACACGACCAGTCTATTCTGGGCGTCAATACCGGTGACTACGACGCCGCGCCTATCGCTTCCGACGTGTTCGAGCGCATGGCGCGCCGCGGGACAATCAAGGAAGGCGATTTCCGCGTCATCTACAAGAGTCAAACCTTCCCGACTTCATCCTTCGCCTATGCGCACGACCTGGAACCAAAGCTGCGCGACACGATGCTTAAATGCTTCTACGACTACCGATTCCCGCCGGAGATGCAGACCGCTTTCGAGGGTGCCGACCGTTTCTTCCCGGTAACGTTCAAGGATGCCTGGGAGGTCGTGCGCAAGGTGGATGAATCCGCGGGCGAGAAAAAAGATCGCGGCGCGTTTGAAAAGGCGACGGAAAAAGAAGAAGCTGCGCGCAAGAAAAAGGCAGCCGAGGCCAAAGCCAAGAAGTGAGGCGCAGCCTTGCCGCTGCGAACTCCTGCAGCGAGTCAAGGCATCCTGCCGCGCCGGCGACGGCGCAGCAGGATTTCTGCCGATACAACCAGCAGTCTTTAAGGAACTAATGCGTGCAGGGATACGCCGACACTGCGCTTGCGCGCGACGAAGCGCGCGGCGGTGACAAAACCGGCCCGAACCTAGAGGCATTTTCAATGCGCGTCCCCCGCGGCGCCCAACAGGAAAATTCAAATCCATGAACGAGGGCGCCGCACTTACCATCCGCAAACTGTGCAAGGAATACACCCGGGGCAAGCCGGTGCTGCGCGATATCGACCTGGATATTTCCGATCAGGGCATCACCGCGATCATCGGGCCTTCGGGCACCGGCAAATCGACCTTGATTCGTTGCATCAACCGCCTGGTCGAACCGACGTCGGGCGAAATCCTGTTCGAGGGCTTGGATGTGGTCAAGCTGGATCGCCAGCAGCTGCGCCGGGCGCGGCGTCATATCGGCATGGTGTTCCAGGAGTACAACCTGGTGGAACGCCTGACGGTGATGGAGAATCTGCTCTGCGGGCGCCTGGGCTACGTGCCGCCGCTCAAGGCCTGGCTGCGCAACTACCCGCAGCAGGATATCGCGCGCGCATTCGAGTTGCTGGAGGTGGTCGGCCTGTCGGATTTCGTCAACCAGCGCGCCGACAGCCTGTCCGGGGGGCAGCGCCAGCGCGTCGGCATCGCCCGCGCCTTGATGCAGGAGCCCAAGCTGCTGCTGGCGGACGAACCTACCTCGTCGCTGGACCCGAAGACTTCGGTCGAGATCATGAGCCTGATACGCGACCTGTGCCGCAGCCACAATATTCCGGTGATGATCAATATGCACGACGTAGAGTTGGCCAGGCGCTTTGCCGATCGCATTATCGGCATGTCGGAAGGAACCGTGGTGTATGACGGCGCGCCGGCAGGGCTCACCGATGAACAGCTGAAGACCATTTACGGCGGTCAGGATTGGCTGCACGCATGAGGACGGCGCGATGAGCAGCACAACGCGGCCGAACCCGTTCAAAGGAAGCATTTGGGTGCGCGCGGGCTGGATTGCGCTCGTTGTTTACATCATCTACGCAGCCTCGCGCCTGGAGATCACCTGGTCGCGCTTCGTCATGGGGCTGGACAACGGCGCCAAATTCATCGGCCGCATGCTGCCGCCGGTCATTGCGCAACCCGACAGCCTTCTGAAAGGGCTGACCGAGAGCATGGAAATCGCCATCCTTGCGTCCTGCCTCGGGATCCTCATATCGCTGCCGGTGGGCCTGCTTGCGTCAAGAAATCTCATGCCGGTATGGGCCACCTGGCCGGCGCGCATGTGCATCGCCCTGTGCCGCTCGTTTCATCCGGTGATCGTTGCCATCCTGTTCGTCAAAGCCGTGGGCTTCGGCGCTCTGGCCGGAATACTCGCGCTTGCGGTTGCATCGATCGGCTTCATCGGAAAGCTGTTCGCCGAGGCGATTGAGGAAATATCGCTCAAACAAGTGGAGGCGGTGCGCGCAACCGGCGCGCCGTTCATGAACGTGATTACCTACGGTGTGCTTCCGCAGGTGTTCTCGCGTTTCATCGGCTTCGCCACGTATCAGCTCGACTCCAATCTGCGCAATTCCACCATGGTCGGCATCGTCGGCGCTGGCGGCATAGGCGGAACGCTGTTCGCGGCGTTCCAGCGCTTCGATTACGACTTCGTCTGCGCGATTCTGCTCAGCATCATCGGCATGATCATGGCCGGGGAAGTGCTCGCAGGCTGGGTGCGCGGGGTATTCCTCGAGCGCGGCAAGGTTGACGCAGAATGAGCGCGGCGATGCAGCGCGTGGAAATCAAGACCTGGCAGCGTTTCACGCCGGCACAGCGGCTGGCGCGCTTCGCCGTGTATCTCGCGCTGGTCATCGCCATTGTCGCCTCGGCGCGTACCGTGGAGATCATCCCCGAATTCCTCTACGACGCACCGGAGCAGATGCAGGATCTGTTCAAGCGCATGTGGCCGATCGCTTTCTACCACTACAAGGAGGGCGTGCACGAGGCACTGGTGGAGACGCTGCACATCGCCTCGCTGGGCACCATCCTCGCGGTGATCATGGCCGTGCCCATCGGTCTACTCGCCGCGAACAATGTCACGCCGAACAAGCCGCTTAACTATTTCGCCAAACTGCTGCTGGTGTCCAGCCGCTCGGTGAACTCGCTGGTATGGGCGCTGTTGTTCGTCGCGGTGTTCGGTCCCGGTGCACTCGCCGGTACGCTGGCTATCGCGTTTCGATCCATCGGCTTCGTTGGCAAGTTGGTGGGCGAAGCGCTCGAAGAAGCCAATCGCGGCCCGATCGAAGCCTTGCAGTCCGCCGGCGCACCCTGGATATCGCTGCTCACCAAAGGCTATTGGCCGCAGGTCGAACCGGCTTTCTGGTCGGTGGTGTTGTTCCGCTGGGACATCAATGTGCGCGAATCGGCCGTGCTCGGCCTGGTCGGCGCCGGTGGCATCGGCATGGCGTTGGACACCGCGCTGAACCTGTTCCAGTGGGACCGCGTGGCGATGGTACTGTTCGCTATTTTCATCGTCGTGATCGTCGCCGAAATTGCGGTGACCCATATCCGCAAGCGCGTGATCTGAAATCCCGCGTCGCATCGCCCGCCCGGGAGGCCGCGAACCGCCCATCCAACCCGTCCCCACCGGTTTTGGCGGGCCCGGAGCGATGAGCGATTCAACATTAAATATACCTTTTAACTTATTGTGTTTATACTAAAAATACTGTACCGTTATACGAGTGGCAAATTATCGATGCAGATTGCGTGAACGGGAGGCTTGCGTGCAAAACTTATTCTTCGTGACCCAGAACTTGTTGAACCGGGAAATTTCAAGGTGCTCGGCACTGCTTTTTCTGGCGGCAACATTGGCCGCGCTCTCGGGATGCGGCTCGGGCCAGGCGATTCCCCAGGAGTTCCCGGTAGCGGCTTCCACCAGCACGACCGGCCCCGCGGTAACGTCGCTGCAATTATTGGCGAGCAGCACGACCATTGCTTCTTCCGGAGTCGAGACGGTCGATCTATCCGCCATTGTGCTGGACGCGTCAAAGCAGGCCGTAACCGGCAAAACTGTGAGTTTTTCCACCGGCAGCGATACTTCGGCATTCGTCAACAACATCAGCGCCAGCGGGGTATCCGATGCGAACGGGTTGGTCACCGCCAAGCTCAATCTAGGCAGCGATAAGAGCATCCGCGACATTTTCGTCACCGCCACCGCCGACGCCGCGACCACGACAAACACGATATCGGTTACCGGCACGACGGTAACGGTCAGTGGCAACAGCGCCCTCACGTCTGGTAACAACACGACGCTCACTTTCAGCGTAAAAGACTCTGCAAAAAGCGCGCTATCCGGCGTCACCTTGAACTTCAGTTCGAAGACCGGCAATACGATTGCGCCCACCACCGGGATCACCGACGGCGCAGGCCAGGTTAACGCGGTAATCACGGCCATCGTGGCCGGCGACGACGAGATCACCGCCACCGGTGCAGGAATCACCACAACGCAGGCGCTTACCATCAGCCCCGACAACTTCACCTTCACAACACCGGCCGAAGGCACGGACATACCCTTGGGCACGTCACAGCCGGTCACAGTCAACTGGAAGACCAGCGGTGTCGCCGTGGCCGGTTCAGCGGTGAGTTTTGCAAGCAGCCGCGGCGCGGTTTCGGCCAGTCCGGTAAACACCAATGCATCGGGGGATGCAAGCATCACGATTCTTTCTTCCACAACGGCCGGCCCCGCCATCATCACCGCCTCGGGTCTAAGCGGCAACAAACCCGCTGCCACACGCAATGTGACTTTCGTTGCAACGACGGCCACCAGCGCCACATTGCAAGCTGTTCCGGGCGTGGTCGCATTTACCACCAACGCGGTATCCCAAACCAACAACAGCTCGACGATTTCGGTAGTGGTGCGCGACGGCTCCAGTAACCTGGTCAAGAATGCGACCGTAAACTTCAGCATTACCGCTGATCCCAGTGCAGGCCAACTCAAGCCGAGCAGCGCGGTCACCGACGTATCAGGCAGCGCTTCGGTGGCATACATCGCGGGTGCAACCAGCAGCCCGTCCAACGGCGTGAAGATCAGCGCCACGGTGACCGCCGTCAACGGTGTCAGCTTAGCCGTTCCGGTAACCGGCACGACCTCCTTGACGGTTGCCGGGCAGGCGAATCTGGTGTCGCTCGGTACCGATAACCTGGTGGGAGGAACCGCGCCCAACAACACGAAAACCTATATTGCCATCGTCACCGATACCGCAGGAAACCGGGTTGCAGGAGCAACGGTGGCATTTTCCCTGCGTCCCGCTCGTTTCAGGAAAGGCACTTACGTGCTCGCCTCGTCGGCCCCTGCTCCGGCCACAGCGGACCACTGGGCGCAAAGCGTGAAGGCAACCTGCCCGAACGAGGATCTCACGTTCGACGGCATTATCGACACGGGTGAAGACCTGAATGGAAGCGGAAAGCTCGACCCTGGCGGCGTGGCCACGGTCAACGCCACCGGCGTAAGCGACGCAAACGGCATCGCCACGGCGACGATCACCTATGCAAAAGATCATTCCAATTGGGCGGAAATGACACTGGAAGCCCGCACCGGGGTGGCCGGCAACGACCCGCCTACGACGGTCGACTTCTTCCTGCCGGGGGTGGCGTCCGACTATACCAACATCAACGTTGCGCCACCGGGCCAAACCAGCCCGTACGGAGCCGGCACCAGCACGCTCTGCACCAATACGCTGTAAGAGAGAACGCTTGACGAGCTGCCGCCGCTAGCGCGGCAGCTCGGAAGTCCCCATCAGGTACTCGTCCACCGCGCGGGCGCACTGACGGCCTTCGCGTATCGCCCAGACCACCAGAGACTGGCCGCGGCGCATGTCGCCGGCCGCAAACACTTTCGGATTCGACGACTGGTAACAGCCGGCGCCATCGGTTGTCGCCTTGACGTTGCTGCGTGCATCCTGCTCCAGCGCGAGTTCCTCGATCAGTCCATTCTGCATCGGTCCGAGGAAACCCATGGCGAGCAGCACCAGGTCTGCCTTGAGCTCGAATTCGGAACCGGGGACCTCGGCCATCTTGCCGTCTTTCCACTCGATGCGCGCGGCCACCAGCTTAGCCACCTTGCCGTTCTTGCCCTCCAGGCGTTTGGTCGCCACGGACCAGTCGCGCTCGCAGCCTTCCTCGTGCGAACTGGACGTGCGCAGCTTGATCGGCCAGTCGGGCCATACCAGCGGTTTGTTCTCCTGCTCCGGCGGCTGCGGCAGCAGCTCGAACTGCGTTACCGAGGCCGCGCCCTGCCGGTTGGAAGTACCGACACAATCCGAGCCTGTGTCACCGCCGCCGATGACCACCACGTGTTTGCCGGTCGCCTTGATCTGTCCTGATACCTTGTCCCCCGCCACCACCTTGTTCTGCTGCGGCAGGAATTCCATGGCGAAGTGCACACCGTGCAACTCGCGTCCTTGGACAGTCAGATCGCGCGGTCGCTCCGCGCCGCCTGACACGACCACCGCGTCGAACTCCTGCAGGAGTTGTTTTGCCGGCAGCGCGTTTGCGCTTTTACCGCCTACCGCCTGACTCACCCTGAACTCCACGCCCTCGGCGCGCATCTGTTCCACGCGCCTGTCAATCAGATGCTTTTCCAGCTTGAAATCGGGAATTCCATAGCGCAGCAGGCCGCCGATGCGGTCGTTTTTTTCGTACAGCACCACATCGTGTCCCGCACGCGCAAGCTGCTGCGCGCAAGCCATGCCCGCCGGGCCCGATCCGACCACCGCGACTTTCTTGCCGCTCTTGCGCTCAGGCGGCAGCGGCACCACCCAGCCCATCTCCCAGCCTTTGTCGATGATGGCATGTTCGATCGACTTGATGCCCACCGGATCGTTGTTGATATTGAGCGTGCAGGCCGCCTCGCACGGCGCCGGACAAACGCGTCCGGTGAACTCGGGAAAATTATTGGTCGAATGCAGCGTCTCCAGCGCTTCGCGCCAGTTCTGCTTGTAGACCAGGTCGTTCCAGTCGGGAATGATGTTGTTGACCGGGCAGCCGCTGGTGCAAAAAGGCGTGCCGCAATCCATGCAGCGCGCGCCCTGCACCGCGGCTTCCTTGTCGGACAGGTGCTGCACGAACTCGCGGTAATGCTTCTTGCGCGATTCGGGGGCTTCGCTGGCCTCCTTTAAGCGCTGGAATTCCATGAACCCGGTTATCTTGCCCATTCAGTTCAACCTTTAGATCGAAAATCTTACATCGAAGAAGTCACCGTCGGCACGCTGGAAGACAGGAAATTCATCTCTGTGTCCTTCCCGTACCAACCGTCCGCGGCGCCGCGCTTACGCCGCGATCTTGCCACCCTTGGCTGCGAGATCACCGAGCGCGCGCCGGTACTCGTGCGGGAAAATCTTGACGAACTTGCCGCGGTAGCGAGTCCAGGCTTCCAGTACCTTTTTCGCCTGCAGACTGCGCGTGAATTTGAGGTGATTTTCGAGCAGGTACTTGAGCACGGCTTCGTCCGATTGCCCCAGATGCCACAGTCCGCGCGCGAGCTTGCCCTCCTGCTCCGCTTCGCCGAGCAGGGGTTCCAGCTGCACCATTGACGCGTTGCAGCGCTGGGCAAACGTTCCGTCCTCGTCGAGTACGTAAGCGATGCCGCCGGACATGCCCGCGGCGAAATTGCGACCGGTCGGTCCGAGCACAATGACTGTGCCCCCGGTCATGTATTCGCAGCCGTGATCGCCCGTACCTTCGACGACCGCGCTCGCGCCGGAGTTGCGTACGGCAAACCGCTCGCCGGCCACGCCGCGGAAATAGGCCTCCCCCGCAATCGCGCCGTACAACACTGTGTTACCGACGATGATGTTCTGCGACGGCTTGCCGCGGAACTTGGTCGACGGCTGCACCACGATGCGCCCGCCGGACAGCCCTTTGCCGCAGTAGTCGTTGGTGTCTCCGATCAGGTCCAGCGTGATGCCTTTTGCCAGAAACGCGCCAAAACTCTGTCCGGCGGTGCCTGCGAATTTGATGTGTATGCTGTCCTCGGCCAGGCCGGCATGGCCGTGGCGCCGCGCGACTTCCCAGGACAGCATGGTTCCGACCGTGCGGTTGATGTTGCGTATCGGCATGTCTATCGAGACTTTCTGACCCTGCTCCAGCGCCGGCTTCGCCAGCTCGATCAGGCGATGATCGAGCGCGCCCGCGAGACCGTGGTCCTGCACCTCGCATTGGTAGCGCGCGACTTCCGGGTCGATTTGCGGCCGATAGAAGATGCGAGAGAAATCCAGTCCTTTGGCTTTCCAGTGCTCGATGCCCTGCTTCATTTCGAGCAGGTCGGAGCGGCCGATCAATTCGTTCATGCTGCGCACGCCGAGCTCGGCCATGATCGCGCGCGCTTCTTCGGCGACGAAGAAAAAGAAATTGACCACGTGCTCGGGCTTGCCCTGGAATTTTCTGCGCAACACCGGGTCCTGCGTGGCCACGCCGACCGGACAGGTATTGAGGTGGCACTTGCGCATCATGATGCAGCCTTCGACTACCAGCGGCGCGGTGGCGAATCCGAATTCGTCCGCGCCGAGCATGGCACCGATGACCACATCGCGACCGGTTTTTATCTGGCCGTCGACCTGCACCGCAATGCGTCCGCGCAAGCGGTTGAGCACCAGCGTCTGCTGCGTTTCGGCCAGACCCAGTTCCCAGGGCGTGCCGGCGTGCTTGATCGAGGACCATGGCGACGCACCCGTGCCGCCGTCATAGCCGGAAATGGTGACATGGTCGGACTTGGCCTTGGCCACGCCCGCGGCAACCGTGCCGACGCCGATCTCGGACACCAGCTTGACGCTGATCGAGGCCTTGGGGTTGGAATTCTTCAGGTCGTGAATCAGCTGCGCCAAGTCCTCTATCGAATAGATGTCGTGATGCGGCGGCGGGGAAATCAGGCCGACGCCCGGCACCGAGAAACGGATCTGCGCGATGTATTCCGATACCTTGTGGCCGGGCAACTGGCCGCCCTCGCCGGGTTTGGCGCCCTGGGCCATCTTGATCTGTATCTGGTCGGCATTCGCCAGATACTCCGCAGTGACGCCGAAGCGCCCCGAGGCAACCTGTTTGATTCTGGAGCGCAGCGAATCACCCTCTTCGAGCGCGAGGTCGCGCTCGACGTTGTGTCGGCCCAGGCGGGAGGACAGCATTTCGCCGGCCTTTGCCGGCGCGTAGCGATTGGGATCTTCGCCGCCTTCGCCGGTATTGGACTTGCCGCCGATCCGGTTCATCGCCAGAGCGAGCGTGGTATGGGCCTCGGTCGAAATCGAACCGAGGGACATCGCGCCCGTGGCAAAGCGCTTGACGATCTCTTTTGCCGGCTCGACTTCCTCCAGCGGAACCGGCGGCAAGGCTCCGAATTTGAATTGGAACAGGCCGCGGAAAGTCATGTGACGCCGCGACTGATCGTTGATGATGCGCGCGTATTCCTTGTAGGTTTCGAAGCTCGATTGCCGGGTCGCGTGCTGCAATTTGGCGATCGCATCCGGCGTCCACATGTGCTCCTCGCCGCGGATGCGGAACGCGTACTCGCCGCCCGCCTCGAGCGCATTGGCCAGCACCGGGTCACGTCCAAACGCCTTGTGGTGCAGGCGGATCTTCTCCTCGGCCGCCTCGAACAGGCCGATGCCCCCGACGTTGGATGCCGTGCCGGTGAAATATTTGTCGACGAGTTCGCGCGACAAACCCACCGCCTCGAATATCTGCGCGCCGGTGTAGGACATGTAGGTGGAAATGCCCATCTTGGACATTACTTTCAACAAGCCCTTGCCTATTGCCTTGACGAAATTCCGAATCGCCTTGCCGCCGTCTATCCCTTCGGGCAGCAAATCCTGCATGTGCAACAGCGTCTCGAGGGCCAGATATGGATGTATCGCTTCTGCGCCGTAACCCGCCAGCAGGGCAAAATGATGCACCTCTCGTGCCGAACCGGTTTCGACGACCAATCCCGCGCTGGTGCGCAGGCCTTTGGTCACCAGATGCTGGTGCACGGCCGAGAGCGCCAGCAAGGTCGGCACCGCGACGTACTCGCGATTTACATGGCGGTCGGAAATGATGACGATGCTGTATCCCGCGCGAACCGCGTCCTCCGCCTGGGCGCACAGGCTCGCCAGGCGCGCTTCTATCGCCTCGTGGCCCCAAGCCACCGGATAGGTGATGTCGAGTTCGAAGGACTTGAATTTGCCCTCGGTGTTGCGATCGATGTGCCGGATTTTGTCCATCTCGTAAAAATCCAGCACCGGCTGGCTGACCTCGAGCCGGATCGGCGGATTGACTTCGTCTATGCCCAGCAAATTCGGCTTCGGCCCGATAAAACTCACCAGGCTCATCACCAGATCCTCGCGAATCGGATCGATCGGCGGGTTGGTCACTTGGGCAAACAACTGCTTGAAGTAGTGGTACAGGGTCTTGTTCTGGCCCGAAAGCACCGCGAGCGGCGAGTCGTTGCCCATGGAACCGATGGGTTCCTCGCCATTTGTCGCCATCGGCAGCATCAGGAACTTGACTTCCTCCTGCGTATATCCGAAGGCCTGCTGCCTGTCGAGCAGGGACACCTCCGAGCGCGGCGGCTGCTGTCTTTCGCTCTCGACTTCGTCGAGCCTGATGCGGATACGCTCTATCCATTCACGATAGGGCTTCGCGGCGGCCAGCGTGTCCTTCAGTTCCTTGTCGTCAATGATGCGGCCGCGCTCGACGTCAATGAGGAACATCTTGCCCGGCTGCAAACGCCATTTCTTGACGATTTTTTCTTCGGGTATCGGCAGCACCCCCGCTTCGGAGGCCATGACGACCAGATCGTCGCTGGTTACGATGTAACGCGCCGGCCGCAGGCCGTTGCGGTCCAACGTGGCGCCGATCTGGCGGCCATCGCTGAAGGCGACCGCCGCGGGGCCGTCCCAGGGCTCCATCATCGCCGCATGATATTCGTAGAATGCGCGCCGGCTGTCGTCCATGGTGTTGTGCTTTTCCCAGGCTTCGGGGATCAGCATCATCATCGCGTGCGCGAGGGAATAGCCTGCCATCACCAGCAGTTCGAGCGCGTTGTCGAACGAAGCCGAGTCGGACTGACCGTCGTAGATCAACGGCCAGACCTTGTTCAGGTCCGTATCGAGTATGGGGCTGGAAATCGCCTGCTGCCGCGCGCGTATCCAGTTGACATTGCCGCGCAAGGTATTGATCTCGCCGTTGTGCGCGATCATGCGGAACGGGTGCGCCAAATTCCAGGTCGGGAACGTATTGGTGGAAAACCGCTGGTGCACCAGCGCAAGCGCTGAAACCACGCGCTGATCCTGCAGGTCCTTGTAGTACCTTCCTACCTGGTCGGCGAGCAGCAATCCCTTGTATACAATGGTGCGCGCCGACATCGACGGCACATAGAATTCCTTGCCGTGCGTGAGGCGCAGCGTCTGGATCGCATTGCCCGACAACCTGCGGATGATGTAGAGCTTGCGCTCCAGCGCATCGGTCACGGTCACGTCGCCGCCGCGGCCGATGAAAACCTGACGAATCACTGGCTCCAGTTTCTTGCCTGATTCCCCGAGCCCGGAATTGTCGCGCGGGACATCGCGCCAGCCTAGCAGGACCTGTTGCTCATCTTTGATCGCGCGCTCGATTTCATACTCGCAGGCCAGGCGCGAAGCCGGTTCCTGGGGCAGGAACACCATGCCCACGCCATATTGGCCGACAGGGGGAAGCCGCACGCCCTGCGCCGCCATTTCCTCGCGAAAGAACTTGTCGGGGATCTGGATAAGAAGGCCTGATCCATCGCTGGCAAGCGGGTCCGCCCCAACTGCGCCGCGGTGGGCCAGATTCTTGAGGATCAGCAGGCCCTGATCAATGATGCCGTGGCTTCTGGCCCCCTTGATGTTGGCAACGAAACCGACACCGCAGGCGTCATGTTCGTTGACAGGGTTGTATAAACCCTGGTCGTGCAGGTCCTCTGCCTCGGAGTTGATAGGGGGTAAGACCGGATGGGTCACGCGCGCACCTCTTGCTGCAAATGGGCTCCGGGAAATCGCGCATGGGCGAGCGATTTTTCCGGCGGAACCACCAATTTTACCTGCGCCCCCGTGTCACTTCAAGCGCTCGGGCCACTTGGCGGCAAAGCCGGGGCGCGGCCGAACGCTCACCTTGCCGTGCAAGCCGCCATTGCTTCCTGCAGGATGGCCGGCTGCACTTCGGCCCGAATCGAGGCTGCGCCGATCCGGTCCAGCAGGACAAATCGCAATTGACCGCCTTCGGTCTTCTTGTCCAGCGCCATAAGCTCCAGCAGGCGCGCGGGCGCAATGCCGGGTTGCATGGTGGGCAAGCCAGCGCGTTTGAGCAGGGCTACGATGCGGTCGAGGTCGGCCTGCGCGATAAAACCCATGCGTCGGGACAGATTAGCAGCCATGACCATGCCGGCGGCTACGGCCTCGCCATGCAGCCAGTTTCCGTAACCGAGGCCTGATTCGATGGCATGGCCGAAGGTATGGCCGAAATTGAGCAGTGCGCGCACGCCCGTCTCTCGCTCATCCTCGGCAACCACGGCGGCCTTGATCTCACAGCAGCGACGCACGGCGTGCGCGAGCGCATCGGGTTCGCAAGCGCGCAAACGCTCGACGTTCTGTTCCAGCCAGCTTACAAACGCTTCGTCACGGACCAGGCCGTGCTTGATCACTTCCGCCAGGCCGGCCGAAAGTTCGCGCGGCGGCAGGCTGGCAAGCACCGCGATGTCGGCCAGCACCACGCGCGGCTGGTAAAACGCGCCGATCATGTTCTTTCCCAGCGGGTGATTGATGCCAGTCTTGCCGCCAATGGACGAGTCGACCTGAGCGAGCAGGGTGGTCGGTACCTGGATGAAAGGAATACCACGCATGTAGGTTGCGGCGGCAAAACCGCCCAAGTCGCCGATTACGCCTCCGCCCAGGGCGATCAGCGCCGTCTTGCGGTCGCAGCGGTGCTCGAGCAGCGCGTCGTAGATGCGATTCAGGGTAGTCCAGTCCTTGTAGCGCTCACCGTCTTCCAGCACGATGCTGATTACACTCACATTCCTGGACTGCAACGCCCCGATTAAGCGCTGCAGATAAAGGGGGGCCACCGTGGTGTTGGTGACGATCGCGGCTTTGGGCAGGTCGAGATGCGGCGCAAGCAGCGCGTCGTCGGACAACAGGCCCTCCCCGATATGGATGGGGTAGGCGCGCTCGCCCAGTTCTACGCGGAGAGTTTGCATCGATTCCGCAGCAGGGGCAGCAGCTGATTAAGCAGGGCGCGCGCGCTCTGGCGGCCGGTGTCGACGACGATATCGGCGACCTCCCGGTAGAGCGGATCGCGCTGCTGGTACAGGGTCTGCAGTTTCTCCAGCGGATCGGTATTCTGCAGAAGAGGCCGCGACTTGTCGTGCCGGGTACGATGCCAGAGATCCTTCGGTTGTCCGTGCAGATACACCACCAGGCCGCGGGTGGACAGCCACCTGCGGTTATCCGCATCGAGCACGACGCCGCCGCCGGTCGCCAGCACCACGTGCGTGAGTTGCGTCAATCGGTCGACGACCTGCTTTTCCCGCGAGCGAAAGCCGGCCTCGCCTTCGATCTCGAAGATGAGGGATATGCGCACGCCGGTGCGACGCTCGATCTCGTGATCGGTGTCGTGGAAGGTCTTTGCCAGCTCGGCGGCCAGCTGTCTGCCGGCCGTCGTCTTTCCCGCCCCCATTAATCCGACCAGGAATATGTTATCCGAGGTTTTCACGCGGTCATTCTAGCAGCACCCAGAGGCCCGGGCTCACCCGGCGGCGCGCGGCGCCGGACGGCGCACGCAGGACTATTTACGCTGACAAAAAAAGAGCCGGAAGCCCGGCTCTTTTGCATTACAACGAAGAAGCAATCAGCGTACGGTAAGGCGGTCGTCGACAATGCGTGGCGTGATGAACACCAGCAACTCGGTCTTGTTGTCGGTCTTGCTGTTATTCCTGAACAAATGACCGAGTACAGGTATATCGCCGAACAGCGGTACCTTGGTGGTGGTGTTGCGCTCGTCCTGGCTGAAAATGCCGCCGATCACCACGGTCCCGCCGTTCTCCACCAGCACCTCGGTCTTGACGTGCTTGGTGTCAATCGCGAAGCCCGCCGCCGTGACCTGACCGACCGAATCCTTGTTGATGTCCAGGGTCATGATGATGTTGCCGTCAGGCGTGATCTGCGGTTTCACCTTCAGGCTCAGGTTGGCCTTGCGAAACGATACGCTGGTTGCGCCGCTCGAGGTTGCCGACTGATACGGCAGTTCGGTGCCCTGCTCGATCAGCGCCTCGACCTTGTCCCCGGTCAGCACCCTCGGGCTGGAGATGATCTTGCCCTTGCCGTCCGCTTCGAGCGCGGTCAACTCCATGGTGATGAACTGGGTGAAATTCTTGTTGAACAGAATCGTTGAGATCGTGCCCGGGCCGAAGCCGCCCAGGCCGGTTGCCGGAAGGTTGACGTTCTGCGTTTGCGTGATGTCCGCGGCGCCCGACACCAGCTGCTGCGAGCCCCCATCGTTAAATGGGGAACTGCTGGTCAGTTGCCCGGTGGAGCTGAGCTGTCCGCCCACACTGTAGCGCGCGCTCGGGCCGATCAGGCGTTGCCCGCCTGGTTTCGTCGTGTTGTAGCCGAGCTTGGCACCCAGGTTCTTGCTGAACGAATCATTGGCTTCGACGATGCGCGCTTCGATCATTACCTGGCGCACCGACACGTCGATCTGGGCGATCAACTTGCGCACTTCCTCCAGGCGGGCGGGCACGTCCTGAACAAACACCGTATTCGTGCGCGCATCGACTACGGCGCTACCGCGCTTGGACAATACTTTCTGGTCCTTTGACGTAAGCAAGGTCTGCACGTCCTGCGCCTTCTGGTAATTGAGTACAAAGCTTTCCGTGCGCACCGCCTCGAGCTCGCCGATCTGCTGCTGCGACTCCAGTGCCAGCTTTTCTTTCGTCGCCAGTTCGTCGCGCGGCGCGATCCAGACCACGTTGCCGTTCTTGCGCATGTCCAGGCCGCGCGTGTCGAGGATAATCTGCAGCGCCTGATCCCAGGGCACGTCCTTCAAACGCAAAGTCAGGCTGCCGCCAACGGCGTCGCTGGTGATGATGTTGAGATCGGTGAAGTCCGCAATTACGTTGAGCACGCTTCGTACTTCGACGTTCTGGAAGTTGAGTGACAGCTTCTCGCCGCTAAAGCCGGCTTTGCTGCCCTGTGTCAGTTTGTTGGGATCCGGGATGATGCGTTTCACCTCGACGACGAACTGATTGTCGGTCTGGTAGGCGCTATGTTCCCACAGCCCCGTTGGCGCGATCACCATGCGAACGTTCTCGCCCTGGCCGAAAGTGTTGATCGACTGCACCGGCGTACCGAAATCGGTCACGTCCAAACGCCGGCGCAGCTTGTCCGGCAGCGACGTTTTCAGAAAATCGATTATCAGATTCTGCCCCTGCGCGCGGATGTCTATGCCGGTCGAGCTGTCGGAAAGGTCGACAACGATACGGCCTTCGCCGGATTTGCCGCGGCGGAAATCGACATCGCGCACCGTGGCGTGCATGTCCGCCGGCTTGGCTTCGACGAAATGGGTCACTGCGGCTCCGCCGCCGGCGGCGGTCGCGCCTGCAAGAACGATCGTGAGATTCTTGCCGTCGACCTGGGTGTCATAGCCGACCAGCTGGCGCAGGTTGAGCACCATCCGCGTGCGCTCTCCCGCCTGAACCATGTTCATGCTGACCAGTTCGCCTTCGCCTATCCTCTGACCGTTGCGGCCGAGGCCGTTGGAGGTATTGGGAAAGTCAAATGCTATGCGCGCGGGATTGGCGATGGTGAAGCTCCCCGGCGGGGACTTGAGCGGTTGCTTCAGCGTCAGCTTGACAATGACCTTGCCGCTTTGCTGAGACACATTGAAGGCTTCGACGCTGTTCGCTGGCGCCTGCGCCAGCGCCGCGATAGCCCAAAGGGATGCGGTTAAGAAACCGAATACACCGAGAATTTTTGCCATAGATATCCTCATTTTCCTTTTGCCGCGTCGGCTTCGAGTATCTGCAGCGCGATCTTGCGCTCGTTCCAGTCGCCAGATGCATCCTGCACCAACTCTTTGAGATTGATCTGTGTGTCGGTGATTTCGGTAATGATGCCGAAATTCTGCCCCATGTAATTTCCCGCTTTTACCCGGTACAGGCTGCTGTCGGCGCGCACCAACGCGTAGTTGACGTCTTTCTGCGATAGCGTGCCGACCATTTTCAGCGTTTCAAGCGGATAGGCCTCCAGGGGTTCTTTTGGGCGCCTGATGTCCGGCGCGTTGGCGCCCCCCTTGCTCTTCGCCGCCGGTCCGATCGCAAGCTCGATCTTCGCCGGCCCGAAGGGGTCGGGCATGTCGAATGCCTGATACGGCACCGGCTGGTAAGGCTTCACCACAGGCAGCGGGTCAATGTGGCCACGCAGGTCCTTGGCAATATTTTTCAGTTCCGCTTTCAAATCCTGATGCTCATCGCCGCCGCACGCGGCGAGCGAAAGCACGGTCAGGATGATGGCCAGATTTCTCATTTCTTGATCGGCTTCTTGGCCGCTCGCTTCTGTTTGGTCACCTCTTCATCATCGAGGTAGCGGAAGGTTTTTGCGCTGGTGTCCATCGCCAGCAAGCTGCCGTCCTTGCCGACCGGCGTGATGGCGATATCGTTGAGCGTGACGATGCGCGACAGTTGCGCGATGTCGCTCGCAAACTGCCCCATATCGTGGTAGCTGCCGGTGACCCTGACGGCGACCGGAAGTTCTGCGTAGAACTCCTTCATGGTCTCGGCCGGCGCCGGTTTGAACAACTCGAACTGCAGGCCGCGACCCAGACCCGCCTGGTTGATGTCGACCAGCAACGCGTCCATCTGCGACTTGTTCGGCAACTGTTTGAGCAGTGCGCCGAAAGAGCTGTCAATTTCACGCAACTGCTGGCGATATAAGTCGAGGTTGACCGCAAGTTGCTTTTTGCCCTTGTAATCGTCCTTGAGCTTTGCTTCCTGCTCGGCGCCCGCCACGAGCTCGTCCATCTGACCCTGCCAGTCGGCGAAATAGCCTGCGGCCACCAGAGCCACCAGGACCGCGATCAGCGCGAGCAGCTTGGGCAGAACCGGCCAGGTCCCCGGATTCTGGGGATTGAGGTACTTGAATTGATCGAGTAGCTTATCCATCGGCCATCCCTACTTTTTCTTGGCGGGCGCGGCCGTGCCGCCCTTGCCTTTGGCGGCGTCAGCCTCGGACTGCAACCGCTTGATATTGAGGTTCATGACGAACTCCGACAAGCGCTTGTTGTTCACGTTCGTCGCCTTGATCTCGACCAACCCCGGATTCTCCAGGTAAGGCGAGGCCTCCAGATTGCGCATCAGCGTCGATACCCGCGCGTTCGATTGCGCGTATCCCGTCAAATTGACCTTGGAGCCGGACTGCCGGATCGATTTCAGGTAGACGCCGTCCGGGGTTTGCCGCACCAATTGCTCAAGCAGGTAGACGGTCTGGGCACGGTCCGCCTGCAGCGTTTCAATCACCTGCTTGCGTGACAGCAGCGCCTGGATCTCTTCCTTGAGTTTCTTGATTTCCGCGATTTCCGTGTCGAGCTTGGAGTTCTCGAGTTTTAGGAAGCGGTTGCGCTCCTCCTGGATCGAAATGCGCGTGGCGTAATACCCGTGCACCAATAGTACGATCGAGGCGGCCAGACCGGCAACCATCCCCATCAGGATGAAAAACTGCAGATTGTGGGCCTTGCGCCTTGCTTCGCGCCAAGGCAGCAGGTTAATTCGGATCATGGATCAAATCTCCGCATCGCCAAGCCGCAAGCCACCATCAGCGAGGGCGCATCGACAAGCAGTTTCTTCGGCTGGATGCGCGGCGAAACCTGCATACTCGCAAATGGATTGGCGACCCGTGTATTGACCTGCGAGCGCGATCCGACGATGTCTTCCAGACCTGGAATCACGGCCGAGCCACCTGTGAGCAGAACGTGCTCGATGCTCGTGTACTGGGTGGAGGTGAAAAAAAACTGCATGGCACGTTGCACTTCGAGCGCCAGATTCTCCAGAAACGGGCGCAGGATTTCGGCTTCATACGAATCGGGCAGGCCGCCGGAGCGCTTTGCGTTTTCGGCCTCCTCCACGCTCATGCCATACTGTCGCATGATGTCCTGGGTAAGCTGTCCGCCGCCGAACGCCTGCTCGCGCGTGTAGACGGTCTGATCGTTACGAAGCACCGTTACGTTCATGACATTGGCGCCGATATCGACCAGGGCGATATTCTGGTCCTTGCCGTCCTCCGGGAACTGTTTTTTGGTCAGTTCAAAGGCCGTCTGTACCGCGTAGGATTCCACGTCCATGACCAGGGCCTTCAGGCCGGCGGCCTCGGCCACTGCCATACGGTCCTCCACTTTTTCCTTGCGCGAGGCGGCGATCAGCACCTCCACCTCCTCGGCATTGGAGGGCACCGGGCCGATCACCTGGTAGTCAAGGTTGACTTCTTCCAGGGCGAAGGGAATGTACTGGTTGGCCTCGGTCTCAACCTGTACGCCCAACTCGTCGTCGCGCAGGCCGGCTGACGCCACGATCTTTTTGGTGATCACTGCCGCGGTGGGCAGCGCCATGGCCACGTTCTTGGTGCGTGTGGCGAGTTTCTTCCAGGCGCGCGAGACCGCTTCCACCACGGCCTCGAGGTTGGTGATATTGCCATCCACCACCGCGTCCTTGGGCAGGGGTTCAATTACATAGCGTTCCACGCGCAGCACCCCTTTGCCGGCGTCCACGATCTCGACCATCTTCACCGCGGATGAACTGATGTCCATCCCGAAAAGGGGCGGTGCTTTAGGCTTGAATATGTCAAGGTTCAAGTGAAATTCCCTTTGAACTATCCCCGGTTAGGCGCGATACGGATAATTTACGTTAAATGCTAGCAACAAGTCTAGAAGATGTAAAGCAAATAATCGTGGCGGGTTTGGCTCCTTAGAAAGACAGCCCATGCGCCGGGTGCCCGGGATACACTATAATGCCTGCCTCTTGAGGGGCTTCGTCGGCGCGAACTTGGGGGCGCCTGGACCCAGCAGCAAGATTCGCCCTCTTTGTGGAACCCCAAACCTGAGCCCGCCCCTGGCGCGGTGAAACCGACCAACCGACCTTTGGCCTCTAAGTCTTTCATGTGGTTGCGCTTAATCACCTTTCCGATCCTGCTTCTCGCCGGATTCGGCATCATCGCCGGTGCGCTCCTGGGTCTCATGGTTCTGCTCGCCTATCCCAACCTGCCTACGCTCGAATCGCTTACGGATTACCGGCCCAAGATACCGCTGCGGGTCTACAGCGCCGAAGGTCTGCTCATCGGTGAATTCGGCGAGGAACGCCGCGCCGTCGTCGCGATCGGCGAAGTACCCGAGGTCATGAAACAAGCCATTCTGGCCGCGGAAGATGAGCGCTTCTATCAGCATACGGGAGTGGATTACCAGGGTGTCATTCGGGCGGCCTATTCCAATCTGACCTCCGGTGGGAGGCGTCAGGGAGCGTCCACCATCACCATGCAGGTGGCAAGGAACTTTTTCCTCTCCAAAGAAAAAACCCTCACCCGCAAGCTTTACGAGGCACTACTCGCGTTCAAGATCGAGGCAAGTCTGTCCAAGGATGAGATTCTGCAGCTCTATATCAACCAGATCTATCTGGGACAGCGTGCTTACGGATTCGCCGCGGCCGCGCAAATTTACTATGGAAAGGCGCTTAAGGACATTAGCGTCGCCGAGGCGGCGATGCTCGCCGGTCTGCCCAAAGCGCCGTCCAGCTACAACCCGGTGGTCAATCCGAAGCGCGCCAAACAACGGCAGTTGTACGTCCTGCGGCGCATGCACGACCTGGGCCACATCAGCGACGCCCAGTTTGCCGAAGCCCAGAAGGCACCGATTGCCGTCAAACATCAAACGAATACCTACGCCCTGCGCGCCGAGTATGTGGCCGAAATGGTCCGGCAGATGCTGTATGAGCGATTTGCAGACGACGTGTACACCAAGGGTTACCGCATCTATACCACCATCACCAAAGCCGATCAGGAGGCGGCCTACGCCGCGTTGCGCCGCGGATTGCTCGACTATGACAAACGCCACGGCTACCGCGGCCCCGAAGGTTATATTGAACTGCCTCAGGACGGACAGCAGGACGAGCAGATCGAGGAGGCGCTGGCCGAGGTGTCGGACAGCGACGATATTGTCGCCGCGGTGGTCCTGGAAGCGAGTAACAAACGTGTGCGCGCGTATTTGCGTGGCGGTGAGATCGCGACCGTAGAGGGAGACGGCCTCAAATTTTCCCAGAAAATGCTCGATGCCAAGGCCGCCCCCAATAAACGAATCAGGCGCGGCGCGCTGATCCGCGTACAGCAGGATGAAAAGCACAATTGGCAGATACTGCAATTACCGGAAGCCGAAGCGGCGCTGATTGCGATTAGTCCAACCGATGGCAGGGTTCGTGCGCTGGTCGGCGGATTCGACTTTAACCGCAGTAAATTCAACCACGTCACCCAGGCGTGGCGGCAGCCCGGTTCCTCCTTCAAGCCGTTCATATATTCGGCCGCACTGGAGAAGGGCCTGACTCCGGCCACCATCGTCGACGATGCCCCGATCGTGGTCGACGCCGCCCAGACCGGGGGGCAAATTTGGGAGCCACACAACTACGACAACAAGTACGAGGGTCCGATACGCTTGCGCGTCGGTCTGGCAAAGTCGAAAAACATGATTTCGATCCGCGTACTGGAAGCGATTGGTCCGAAGTACGCCCAGGATTACATCACCCGCTTCGGCTTCGACGCCGACAAGCATCCGCCCTACCTCACCATGGCGCTGGGTGCGGGCTCGGTCACACCCTGGCAGATTGCGCGCGGCTATGCCGTATTCGCCAACGGAGGCTACCGGATAGAACCTTACGTGGTACGGCGCATCGTCGATGACCACGGCAACGTCCTCGCCCAGGCGCAACCTCCACTCGCCGGCGATGAAAGCCTGCGCGTCATCGATGCGCGCAACGCGTTCATCATGGACAGCATGCTGCACGACGTCGTGCGCTATGGCACGGCGGCGCGCGCGAGGTCGCTCGGTCGCAAGGATCTGGCCGGCAAGACCGGAACCACCAACGACCTGGTGGATGCTTGGTTCGCCGGCTATCAGCCGACTCTGGTTGCGATCTCCTGGCTTGGCTTTGACCAGCCACATAAGCTGGGAAATAACGAAACCGGCTCGGCGGCCGCGCTTCCCATCTGGATAAACTACATGGGCAAGGCGCTAAAGGGCGTCGACGAGATGTTTCAGCAGGTTCCTGATGGGGTGGTCAGTGTCAGGATCAACTCGGACACCGGACTGGCAGACAGCGATGGCACAAACAGCGAGTATTTCTACCGCGAGTACCTGCCACCGAAACAGGAACCGCCGCCCCCCGCCGGCGAGACGCGCGCGCCGGTGGAATCCAGGAATCCGCTACAGCAGGGAAGGGTTGGAAACTAAGCGCCAGCAGTCCGGTGTCGATTGGAAAGCTTCCGTGTCAGTTTGGCGAGATGAACGAATGTTCTCCGGTCCGTCAAACTTGTCCGAGTTGCGCTCATGCTAAACTCAATTCATGCGTTTCATCGCCACTGCCATCCTGCTTTGTCTGCTTCTACAGGCCTGTGGGTCTAAGGGCGCGCTCTATCTGCCGCCGGAAGAAAACGGCAACCAACAATCCAAAACCAATAAGCAAAACTAGGCCATTGATCGCGTTTTTCAAGTGATCCGCTTAGACTGATTCGGTTCCGCCGGAGGTCAACGCGCACAAGTTCCCGCGAAAACCTTCGGCGGCGCGGCCAAGCCCATGGCGAAGGGATAAAAGACGCGGCCGATTCCGGAACGCGAGCGACCGGAAGCACATTTTGCGTTGGAGCGTCTTTTGCGCTAGATTGCGCAATCTTCATCACCGCGCGAACCCGCTTTGCCGACCGAAAAGCAGGTCATACCCGATATTCCCGGCATAGCGGAGCCAGCCACGCTGGCAGCACGTTTTGCAACGATCCATTCGCGATCGCCCCGGTAAGCGCGACCCATCTATTTCTTTCTTAGCGCACCGAACCAATCTGGCGCAAGTCGAGGCAGCCGTGATCAAAATGAAGAAACCGTTGGTTTTCGGAATCGCCTGCGCGGCGATTCTCGCAGGAACACTGCTCACCGATACGGGCGCCGAACTTCATGCGCAAGCCAAGAAACCCGTCCGAGACACACCGGCCGTTTCGGTCATGGTTGCGACAGTCGCGCAACAGACCGTCCCGGTCCAGATCCAGGCAATCGGCAATGTCGAAGCCTACTCGACGGTAACACTCAAGTCGCGTGTGGATGGGCAGATCGTGGCGGTCGGCTTCAAGGAGGGCCAGAGGATCAGGAAAGGTGCGGTGCTGTTCAGGATCGATCCGCGCCCGTTCGAGACCGCGCTGCGTCAGGCCGAGGCGAACCAGATGCGCGACACGGCGCAACAGGAGCAAACGCGCTCCCAGGAGCGGCGCTACCAGGAACTGCTGCAGAAAAACTTCGTTTCCAAGGAAGCCTATGCGCAGATCCGCACCAACGCAGACACCGCCGCGGCCGTCGCCCTGGCAAGCAAAGCTGCCGTCGAAAATGCCCGGTTGCAGCTCGATTACTGCACCATACGCGCGCCTATCGACGGCTTCGTCGGCAAGATCATGTTGCAAATGGGCAACATGGTGAAGGCCAACGACACCGGCCCGCTGGTCGTGATCAACCAGGTCCAGCCGATCAATGTGAACTTCGCAGTGCCCGAGCAGCGGCTGCTTGAGATCCGCGAGCATATGGGGAAGAACCGACTGCCGGTCGAGGCGCTGCCGCCCAATTCCGACAGGGCAGCTGCGGTCGGCACGCTGAGCTTCGTTGACAACGCCGTCGACACGAGTACCGGCACGATCAAGCTGAAGGCCGTGTTCCCGAACAAGGACAGCGCCCTTTGGCCGGGCCAGTTCGTCAATGTCAGCCTCAAATTGTATGACCAGAAGGACGCGCTGCTGGTGCCGTCGCAAGCGGTGCAGACCGGGCCCAAAGGCCAATACGTCTATGTCGTCAAGCCGGACCTGACAGCCGAGGTGCGCAAGGTCGAACTCGACCGGGTCGACGGCGACAACGCCATTGTCGCCAAGGGCTTGCGCAAAGGCGAGACGGTCGTGATCAAAGGACAGTTGCGCGTATCCCCGGGCGCGAAGGTCAAAATCGCCCAGCCCGCGGGCGCGAAACCATGAACATTGCCGAGTTGTTCGTCCGGCGGCCGGTCATGACCATCCTGGTCATGTGCGCGATCGTGATTTTCGGGGTGGCGGGCTTTCGTCTGTTGCCCGTAAGCCAGCTCCCGAACGTCGACTTCCCGACGATACAGGTCTCGGCGCAGCTTCCAGGGGCCAGCCCTGAGACCATGGCCTCCGCCGTGGCCACGCCACTGGAGAAACAGTTCTCCACTATCGCCGGCATCGACTCGATGAACTCGGTCAGCGGACAGGGATCGACCCAGATCACCATCCAGTTTGCGCTCGACCGGGACATCGATGCCGCCGCACAGGACGTCAATTCCGCCATCGCATCGGCAGCCCGGCAACTCCCGGCGACGATGTCTGCGCCGCCATCGTTCCGCAAGGTCAATCCGGCGGATTTTCCGGTCTACTACCTCGCGCTCACGTCGGACGTGCTGCCGCTTTCGGAAGTCAACGAGTACGCGGAAACTTTTCTCGCGCAACGCATTTCCACCATCAGCGGAGTTGCGCAGGTGCTGGTCTACGGTCAGCAGAAATACGCCGTGCGCGTCCAGGTCGATCCGAACCGTCTGGCTGCGCGCGGCGTCGGCATCAACGAAGTCGAGCAGGCCATTGCCCAGGCCAATGTCAACCTGCCGACCGGTTCGCTCTATGGCAAGGACCGCCTGTTCGCGGTTCAGGCGAACGGACAGCTTTTTGACGCAGCCGCATTCCGCCCGATTATCGTTACCTATCGCAACGGCGCTCCGGTACGATTGAGCGAGCTCGGGCGGGTCATCGATTCAGTGCAAAGCGACAAGGTCGCAGCCTGGTTCAAAGGCGAGCGCGGCATCGTCCTCGCGATACAGCGCCAGCCCGGCACCAACACCATCGAAGTCGTAAACTCGGTCAAGAAGCTGCTGCCCACCTTTCGAGCAGAAGTTCCGGCAGGCATTGACATCAACATCTTGTTTGACCGCTCGGTCACCATACGCGCTTCGGTCGAAGAGGTGGAATTCACGCTGCTGCTGGCGCTCGCACTGGTGGTCATGGTGATTTTCATATTTCTGCGCAATGTTCCGGCGACAATCATCCCCAGTGTGGCGCTGCCCCTGTCCATCATTGGCACGTTTGCGGCGATGTATCTGTTCGGCCACAGTCTGGACAATATTTCGCTGATGGCGCTGACGCTATCGGTCGGATTCGTTGTCGACGACGCCATCGTCATGCTGGAAAACATCACCCGGCACATGGAAATGGGCAAGAGCCGCTGGCAGGCGACCCTGGACGGTTCCAAGGAGATCGGTTTTACCATCGTATCGATGACGATTTCGCTGATCGCGGTATTCATACCTGTGCTGTTCATGGGCGGCATACTCGGGCGCTTGTTGCACGAGTTCGCAGTCGTCATCATGGTCGCCGTGCTGATCTCCGGCTTCGTTTCGCTGACGCTCACGCCGATGATGTGCAGCCGCATCCTCAAGCCGCATTCCGCCGAAAAGCACGGTTACCTGTTTATGCAGAGCGAACGCGCTTTCGAGGCGCTCAAGAACGCCTACGCCGTGACGCTGCGTTGGACGCTGAGGCACCGGCGGAGCACCATGGTGCTGTTTCTCGGGATTGTGCTTGTCACGGGATTTCTGTTTGCCAAGATGCCCAAGGGCTTCCTGCCGAGCGAGGACTCCGGACAGCTGTTCGCGTTCACCGAAGCCCCGCAGGACATATCCTTCGAGGCCATGGCGAAACTGCAGACCCAGGTCGCCGACATCATCCGCAAGAATCCCAACGTCGAGGCCGTGATGTCCTTCATCGGCACCAGCGGTTTCAATTCGGCGCTCAACGTCGGCCGCATCACCATCACCCTGAAGCCGCGAAATCAACGGAAGTCGGCGGACGAAATCATCCGCGAACTTCGGCCTAAAATAAACTCGGTGCTCGGCATCAAGGCGTTCGTGCAAAACGTCCCCGCGATTCGCATCGGCGGACGCCTTACCAAGAGCCCCTACCAGTATGTGCTGCAGGGCGCGAATACCGACGAGCTCTATGAATGGGTTCCTCTCATCGAGGCGAAACTCAAGACGCTGCCGGCGTTGATCGACGTAAGCAGCGACCTCCAGATTACGCGTCCCCAGGTGACGGTGGAAATCGACAGGGAAAAAGCATCGTCATTGGGAGTCAGTGTGCAGCAGATCGAGCTCGCACTGAACAACGCCTACGGCGAACGCCAGGTATCCACCATCTATACCGCGACTAACCAGTACTGGGTGATGCTGGAACTCGAACCACGCTTTCAGACCGACCCATCGGAACTGTCCAAGCTCTACGTTCGATCTTCGACCGGTGCGCTGGTGCCGCTCGGCGCCCTGGCCAGACTGACCTACGGCGTGGGTCCGCTCTCGGTCAATCACCTGGGCCAGCTGCCTGCCGTTACCTTTTCCTTCGATTTGAAAGAAGGGATCGCACTGTCGCAAGCCATAGCGGAAATCAACAAGGCAACTGCCGAGCTGCAGGTTCCGGCCACGCTCAACACAACTTTCCAGGGTACGGCGCAGGCGTTCCAGGCTTCCCTGCAGGGTATGGGCCTGCTGCTGCTGCTGGCCATACTGGTGATCTACCTCGTACTGGGCATCCTCTACGAAAGCTTCATCCATCCGCTGACCATTCTTTCAGGGCTGCCGACCGCGGCGCTCGGAGCGCTGTTGACGCTGCTGGCCTTCGGCGTCGAACTGAATATGTACGCGTTCGTCGGCATGATCATGCTGATAGGGATCGTCAAGAAGAACGCCATCATGATGATCGACTTCGCCATCGAGGCGCAGCGGAAGGACGGCAAGGAGCCCGCCGAGGCAATATACGAAGCCTGCATCGTGCGCTTTCGGCCGATCATGATGACCACCATGGCCGCGCTGATGGGCAGCTTGCCGATCGCCCTGGCGATCGGGGCAGGCGGCGATGCAAGGAAACCCCTGGGCCTGGCCGTGGTCGGCGGTCTGGCGGTGTCGCAGGTGCTGACCCTGTACATCACGCCGGTAATCTACATCTATTTCGAACGCCTGCAGGAATGGCTGGCGAAGCGGCGCGGCGCGCCCGCGGAGCCCAGCTTGGGCACCGCCGCCGAATGACGAACGGTATCTATGCGTACATTGATTTCACGGGTGGGTGGGGTGCACCCCCTCCTTGTTCGTGAAATTGCAGTCCTTCCTCGGCCGAACACTCCGTGCCCGTGAGTCGCATGCCCGAGTTAAGGGTTTAGCTGACGGTAGACGACAGTGGCGACGTCCAGGAGATGGGTGCGGTCCATCTCCGCCGATAACGCGTAACCGAGTTTGCCGTCGATCCAGTAGAACACCGCGATCTTGTTTTCCTGGCTGAAGCGGAAAGCGGTGTCGCGTGTTTCGGCATCCCTGCGCGAGACATACAATGTAAGCCGCTGCCCCTTGGTATTTTGATACATGAACTGCGCGACCGGTCCTTTGTCTCCGGGCAACAGACGTCCTCCCACCAGATCGAAGCCTTGCTGCGTCAGTGCCGGCACCTGTAATTCGTGTCCCATTCGCTTGGACAGCCATTTCACCAAATGATCCTGCTGGTCCGCGCCGACTTCCACCGGATGCCTTACTTCGGGCGCATACACCGCATACGCAACCGCAGCGCTGCGAGGCAGGGCCGTAAATTCTGTCGGCCGCTCGACCTGATAGCCATGCACCAGCCATCCCAGCCCGAAGCTCAACCCCATTGCGCCCGCAGCGATCGCATAAGTCGGCCAATGCCGCCGCGCTTGCGCCGCCAGCAACCGTTGTGGCACTGGCTCGTTCAGCACCGGGTTGTAGAGCGCGCGCAACGCTTCGTTTTGCTCGCGCCAGACGCGCACGCTCTCCGTCGCCGCGGGGTCGTGGGCCAGATGCGCCTGCACCCGAACCCGGCGCGCGTCATCTAGTTGCCCGTCGGCGTACGCATGCAGATCGGTTTCCGTAGGTTCGCTCATTTGACTACTTTCAGGTTTGTCGCGCCGCCGCTGCCTGACATCAAAGCATGCAGGCGCTCGCGCGCGCGCGACAAACGCGACATCACGGTTCCCACCGGAACACCGAGCGCGTGGCTCGCTTCCGCATAACTCAGCTGTTCCAGACCCACCAGCAGCAGTACTTCGCGTTGCTCCGCGGGCAGGCGCCTGAGCGCTGCGTCCAGGTCGCGCAGTTCAAGTGGGTCTGAGCGCGGCGCGCTTTCCAACCCCGCTTCGGTGAATTCGTCGAGCGCAAATTCGCGCCGCTTTTTCAGTTGGTTGACAAACACATTGTGCATGATGGAAAACATCCAGGCCCGCATATCGCTGCCGCGGCGCCACAGGTGGAACTTGGCCAGAGCGCGTTCGAGCGTGTCCTGAACCAGATCATCGGCCCGGTGGCTATCACCCGCCAGGGCGCGCGCATAGCGCCGCAAGCGGGGGATGTGCGAGACGATCTCTGCGCTATCCATCAGTACATGATAGCAATGGCAGAACTTTCGCGTGACGGTGCGTCAGACATTAATGCTTGAACAGTCGGGCGGCGTGCTTTATTCCGGCAGCGATGACATTTGGCGAATCCTGGAACCACGAAGCCGCAAAGGCGCTTATCGGCACGAGCGGCCATTTAAGAACACGACTAATGCTGTGACGATCGCGGACAATCACGATCGGTGTCCGCAAATGAAAAAAGGGGCTTGCGCCCCCTTTTATTGGCCGGTGCAGTGCCTAACGCAAGCCGGCGATATAGTCTGCGACGGCCTCGATCTCGCGGTCGGAGAGCCGGCCGGCAACGCCGCGCATGCTCGCGCTGGCATCGTTGGCGCGGGCGCCTGAGCGAAAAGCCTTCAGCTGCGCCGCAATGTATTCGGCATGCTGGCCGGACAGCCGGGGATACTGGGACGGCATGCCGGCACCGTTGGGGCCGTGGCAAGACGCGCAGGCGGCTACACCTTCGCTGGCGATGCCACCGCGGTAAATTCTTTGTCCGAGCGCAACCAGCTCCTTGCTCTTCGCGGCTCCGGGCTTGGCCGTCTGGCCGGCGAAATAAGCGGCAAGACCGTGCATATCTTCGGTCGACAGGCCGGCTACCATGCCCGCCATCACCGCGTTGTCGCGCTCTGCTTTCTTGCCAGTCTCCGCTTTGAAATTCGTGAGTTGCTTGTAAATATACTCAGGAATCTGACCAGCCAACTTGGGATTGACTGCGATCTGGCTGTTGCCGTCGGACCCGTGACAGGCCGCGCAAGTCTGATTCACTATGTTCTGCGCTTTGGCTAGATCCGCTTTCGGAGGTGACTCAGCGGCGACCGCGCCCAGGGCTGTGAGCATGGCGGCGAGCGCCAGGATGCATTTCATGCTTGGGCTCCTCGAAGCAAGGTATCTTTGAAAAGCTGATATTCTATCCGACTTTCCGCAATTTGGACCTCCCCCGCCATGCCGTTGTTTCGCGGCGCCACTTTTTACATCACGGCGCATCATCTGAGCGATTTACCCGCGCCGCTAGGTCCGGAGATCGCGTTCGCCGGACGCTCCAACGCGGGCAAATCCAGCGCAATCAATACTCTGGTAGACCACAATCGCCTTGCTTTCGTCAGCAAGACACCCGGACGGACACAGCAGATCAATTTCTTCAGCCTTCCCGGGGGCGCGTTCCTCGTCGATCTGCCCGGTTACGGCTATGCCAAGGTGCAACGCACGCTGCGCGCGCATTGGGAGGAGCTGCTGTCAACTTATCTTCAAACGCGCGGCTCGCTGTTCGGCATGGTGCTGATCATGGACGCGCGGCACCCGATCACGCCGCTGGACGTCCAGATGCTGAACTGGTTTGCGACCACAGGAAAACCGGTACACGTGCTGTTATCGAAAGCAGACAAGCTTTCGCGACAAGCAGCGCAAAAGACCCTGCGCGAGGTGCGGTCCAGGCTGAATGAATATGCGGCGAATTACACGGCGCAGCTATTTTCCAGCTTAAAGAAGCAGGGCATGGAAGAAGCCGAGGAGACGATCGGCCGCTGGTTGGGGATAGAAAGCGAAACGCAAAAGAAAGCCCCCGGTCAAAGGGGATTAAACCGGGGGCTGGAACGCCTTAAATAGCATTAAGGCACCCGCTCAGGGAGGAGAAGCGGGAGATGGACGCTGCCATCTACTGATAAGATTAGTCTGCTTCGTAAAAGTTTCAATAAACTGCGCAATACTTTTATTTTTGTTCTAACCCATTGATAAAGAAAGAAGCCTGGAGGCATTCATGAACATCTACGGCAATTTTCCTGCGGTGCGGATGCGCCGCATGCGGCGCGACGACCACACGCGCAGGTTAATGCGAGAGCATGTACTCACTTGCAATGACCTCATTTACCCGGTGTTTGTGATGGACGGCGCCAGAAAGACCCAGGCTGTGGCGTCAATGCCGGGCGTGGAACGCGTGACTCTGGATAAATTGCTACCGGTCGCGGAGCGCTGCCTGAAGCTGAAAGTCCCGGTATTGGCGCTGTTCCCGGTGATCGACGCAAAACTCAAGACGCCGGACGGGAAAGAGGCAACCAATCCCAAAGGCCTGATTCCGCGCGTGGTCGCCCGACTTAAGAAGGAATTTCCGGAACTGGGCGTAATGTGCGACGTTGCCCTTGATCCCTACACCAGCCATGGCCAGGATGGCGTAATCGATGCGAGCGGCTACATCCTCAACGACTCCACGCTGGCCATTTTGGAAAAGCAGGCGCTTACTCAAGCTGCGGCAGGAGTCGATATCGTCGCTCCCTCGGACATGATGGACGGTCGCATAGGCCGCATTCGCGCCGCCCTGGACAAACGGAACTTTATCCATACTAAAATCATGGCCTATTCGGCCAAGTACGCGTCCGGCTACTACGGCCCGTTTCGCGATGCCGTCGGCTCGGCGGCAAATCTGGGGAAGGGAAACAAATTCACCTACCAGATGGACCCTGCCAACAGCGACGAAGCTTTGTGGGAAGTAGGACTGGACCTGCAGGAAGGCGCCGACATGGTGATGGTAAAACCGGGCATGCCCTACCTCGATATCCTGCGCCGGGTCAAAGAAGAATTCAAGGCGCCGACTTTCGTCTATCAGGTTAGCGGCGAGTACGCGATGCTCAAAGCCGCGGGCATGAATGGCTGGATCAACGAGAAGGTCTGCGCGATGGAAGCCCTGCTCGCGTTCAAGCGCGCCGGCGCCGACGGCATTCTTACCTACTACGCGCTCGATGCCGCCCAGTGGTTGAAGGAGGCATGAAATGCTCGGACCGGAGCGCGATTCCCGCTAACCGAAAATAATCGCCACGCCGTGCGCCTCGGTCGCACCAACGGCGACCGAGCCATCGGGTACGCGGGTGGGATGCAGCCCTCCGGCACGCAGCGCGCGCTCTGCCGCGTTGCGGTCGGCGACACGAATGAACAGCGCAGCCATACAGGGCTGATGCCGCGCGCTGATCCAAACGCCTGGCAGTTTTTTCGCCAATGCCGCCTCGTCAACGATGGCAAGAGGCGTATCGCCGGTATTGATCAACAAACCCTCGCTTATGGCCCTGGCCTTGACGTCGAACAGCCGCTCGTATGCGGCCGCCGTCGCGCTTACATCGGCGCTTACGATCGCGACAGCGGCAAGACCGGTCGCGGTATTCGCGTGAGCCTGATACTCGGGACGCCAGACGACTTCGCGGGTGAAATGCTGGCACAGAAACACCTGTCCCCCGGGAGTCTGCTCCAAACGCAGTTGGGTGATACGAAATGATGCGGTTTTCGCGCCCTCGGCAATTTGCACGGGACGCGAGAAATCGACCGGTTCGGTGGGCGCCAGCGCGGCCGCATTAAGTTCGCCGAAAGCGCCGCGTGCATTGTCGGTCTTTAATGCTACCGCCGCCAGACCATCACCGATGCGCGCGAAATCATAATAGTATTCGCGGCCCGGCAGGCGTTGCGGCACCATCAACAACTCGAAATAGTCATGGCCGAACATGACGCAGTGATTCTCGGACCCCAGCGTATGATGGCCGCGTGGCGTTAGGGTGAAGCCCATGCGCTCGAACGTATCCCGGGTCGCGTCCAAATCGCGCGTCGCGATCACCACGTGGTCTATGCCCTTGATGTGTTTTCTCACTTCGCTCTCTTCTTGTAGGGACGCGCCATTATAATTGCGTTGCTAACGCTTGCCGAGAGCGGCGTCGGAATCCCACAACGGAAGTCGATAAGTGAGCGCTTCCTGTCATAAAGAAAGGCTTGATATGGCGGTTCTTGAGGATTTCCTGCAGCTTCACACCGCGATGACGGAGTGGCGCCACGACTTGCATGCGCACCCGGAGACCGCGTTCGAAGAACTGCGCACATCCACCCTGGTCGCAAAAAAACTCGAGTCGTTCGGCCTTGCCGTCCACCGGGGCCTGGGCCGCACCGGGGTGGTGGGCACCCTCAGCGCGGGCACGAGCAACCGCGCCATCGGATTGCGTGCCGACATGGATGCCCTGCACATTCACGAAAAGAACAGCTTCGGCCACCGCTCGCAACATGAAGGAAAAATGCACGCCTGCGGGCACGACGGGCATACCGCCATGCTTCTTGGTGCGGCGAGCTACCTGTCCGAGACCAGGAACTTCGATGGCACGGTACATTTCATCTTTCAGCCAGCCGAGGAAAACGAGGGCGGCGGCCGCGAGATGGTGGAGCAGGGCTTGTTCGAGAAATTCCCTTGTGAGTCGGTCTATGGCTTGCACAACTGGCCTGGCATGCCGGTTGGTCAATTCGGCGTGCGCGCCGGACCGACCATGGCCTCGTTCGACATTTTCGAAATCGAACTGACGGGTCGAGGATCCCACGCCGCCCTGCCGCATACGGGCATCGACCCGATCGTGGCGGCATCGGCACTGGTGCAGGCACTGCAGACGATCGCCAGCCGCAACGTCGATCCGATCGAACCGGCGGTAGTCACGGTCACGCAGATCCACGCAGGCGATACCTGGAACGTGATTCCCGACACGGCCGTGGTGCGCGGCACCGCACGCGCCTTCAGGCCGGAAGCGCAGGACTTGATCGAACGCCGCCTGCGCGAACTTTGCGCGGGCATCGCCTCCGCCTACGGAGCCCAGGTAAGCGTGCGCTATGAGCGGCGCTATCCGCCGCTCATCAATGCCACACGAGAAACTGAAACCTGCACGACGGTCATCCAGGCATTGGTTGGCCCGGAAAACGTGTTGCGGGTCCGGCCGACGATGGGCTCGGAAGACTTCGCGTTTATGCTGCAGGCCAAGGCCGGCTGCTACGTATTTATCGGCAACGGGCCGGGTGAGGGCGGTTGCATGCTGCACAACGCACACTACGATTTCAACGACCGGATACTGCCTCTGGGTGCGCGCTACTGGGCGAATCTGGTCGAACATTCATTGGCCGCGGAGATCTGAGGGCCGGTTGCGGGGTTTCCATTCTTTTACAGCAAGACGACAGGGGTTCCAATCATGCTTTACATTGACCACGGGCAGGGCGGTGCAGCCGATATCCTGAAACCAGCCGAAGGACCGACTCCTCAGCCGCAGGCTGGCGAAGTCCTGATCGAAGTGCACTACGCCGGGGTCAATCGACCGGACGTGCTGCAGCGCTCCGGACGTTATCCGCCGCCGCCGGGCGCCTCCGCTATCCTGGGTCTGGAAGTCGCAGGGCGCGTTTGCGCCGTCGCTGCCGACGTAACCCAGTGGAAAGTCGGCGACTTGGTCTGCGCGCTGACGCCGGGTGGCGGATATGCCGAGTACTGCGCGGTACCGGCGTCGCATTGCCTGTCGATTCCGAAGGGCTTGTCCTTGTTGGAGGCGGCAGCATTGCCGGAAAATTTCTTCACCGTCTGGACCAATGTGTTCGACCGCGGCCGGCTGAAAGCCGGAGAGACCTTCCTTGTGCACGGCGGCTCGAGCGGCATCGGCCTTACCGCCATACAACTCGCCAAGGCGTTCGGCGCGACCGTCTACACCACTGTGGGCAATAAAGAGAAAGCGGATTTCTGTAGAAAAATCGGTGCGGATGCCGTAATCAACTACCGCGAGCAGGATTACGTTGCCGAGATTGCACAACTCACCGGCAAGAAAGGAGTCGACCTGATTCTCGACATGGTTGGAGGCCCCTATATCGAGAAGAACCTCAAATCACTGGCGCTGGAAGGCCGCCTGGTGCAGATCGCGTTCCTGCAGCCGAGCAAGGCTGAACTGGACTTCCTGCCGATCATGATCAAACGCATTACCTTCACCGGTTCGACCCTGCGGCCTCGAACAGTGGCGCAGAAAGCGGCGATCGCGCAGGATTTGCACAAGCATGTCTGGCCGCTACTCGAATCGCGCAAGGTTAAACCGGTAATTCACGCCACCTTCCCGCTGAAAGATGCGAAGCTCGCGCACGAATTGATGGAGTCGAGCAAGCACATGGGCAAAATCATGCTGGAGGTCAGGAAGTAGAAGGCGCGAGTGCCGACTCGCGCCGACGGGAATCAAAGTTCGGCGGCGCGGTTCAGTGTGGTGAGAAAAACATCGGCCGATTGGTAACCGATCACGCGCATTCCTTCGACCTCCCTGCCTTGCCGGTCGAAAAAAATGATGCCGGGAGGCCCGAACAGCTTGAAGCGCTTGAGCAGGGCTTTGTCTTCCGACGAATTTTCGGTGACATCCGCCTGCAGCAGCAGCATCTGCTCCATTTTCGCTTTCACACGCGCGTCGGTGAAAGTGAATGCCTCCATTTCCTTGCAGGATACGCACCAGTCGGCATAGAAATCCAGCATTACCGGTTTGCCGGGGGACTGGAGCTTCGCCTCGAGATCCACCAAATTCCTGACGCGCACAAAACTCACTTTCTGCTCGCTGCGCTCGCTACCCGCGATCAGCCCTGCAAGCGGCCGTAGCAGGTCGCGGCTGCCTGAAAACACGCCGATTACCAGCGCCGCGCCCGTAATCAAGGCGAGGAATCCCACACCTTTCCACAAACGCGTAATGGTCGCGGCTTCATGCGGCAGGGGATCGATTGCGCGCAGCGCCATCGCCGATCCGATCAGCAGCGCCGCCCACGCGAGCATCTGCGCCGCCACCGGCAGCACCGGCGACACAATCCAGATCGCCAGAGCGAGCAGCATCACGCCGAAAAAATGCTTCACCGAGCGCATCCAGTGGCCGGACTTGGGCAGGAACGTACCTTCGAACACGCCGACCAGGACGAGCGGCACACCCATGCCGATGGACATGGCAAACAGTGCGGTACCCCCGAGCAGCACATCGCGCGTCTGGCTGATGTAGAGCAGAGCGCCGGCCAGCGGAGCTGCCACGCAGGGGCTGACAATCGCTGCGGAGAATACGCCCATGAGCACCACCGCGCCGAGGTGTCCGCCTTTGAAACGGTTGCTCGCCCTGGTCATGCGGGTGTGGAAACCTGCGGGCAGCTGCAGCTCGTAGAAGCCGAACATGGAAAGCGACAGCAAAACGAAGACTGCCGCGAAAGCCGACAACACCCAGGGATTCTGCAGCGCCGCGGACAAGAGGTTGCCCGACAGCGCGGCGCCGACACCGATCCCGGTATAAGTGACCGACATGCCCAGTACATAGGCTACCGACAGCGTGAACGCTCGCGTACGGGTCGCGTTGCGGCCTTCGCCGACGATGATCCCCGACAGTATCGGTATCATCGGCAGAACGCAGGGCGTGAACGTCAACAACAGGCCGGCACCGAAAAATGCCGCTGCAATCAGCCACAGGCTGCCCGAGGCAAGCAGGCGCTCGAAACGGGCTTCTTCGCCGATCTCGCCGCCGGCACGTGCGGGCTCTGAACGGGAAGCGGACGGGCTCACCACGCTGCCGGCAGCCGGAAGTTCGATTTCGGCCGTTTGCAGTTGCGGCACATAGCACACACCCACGTCTGCGCAGCCCTGGGAGGTGACCGCCAGTTTGATTCTGTCGACCACCGCCGCGCTCGTTAGCGGCAGGCGGATGCGCAGGTCTTTGCGATAGGTTTCAACTTTGCCGAAAAACTCGTCGTTGTGAATATCGCCGGGCGGAAACTGCGCACCACCCAGCTTCACCGTTTCGGGTTCCGCAGCAAACTTGAATTTGTTGCGGTACATGTAATAGCCGTCGGCGATCTTGTAACGCACTTCAAGGGTGTTCGCGTCGATTGCCTGTGCCGAAAATCTGAATGCCACTTCGGGCGGAAGCAGGTCCTGCGCATGGGCAAACCCGTGCAGGAACAAAGCCAGCAGCATTGCAAAAATTCGATACAGATTGGATCGCATAGGAAGCTTTTCGGCTCAGGCCGGTCCGCCGGCGCGCGTTTCGCTCAGGACCCAGCTCAAATAAGCCGGCAACCCGCGAACAACTGGGACAGCAATAATCTCGGGGAGTTCGTACGGATGGTTGGCACGGATAGCCGCTTCCAGCTCGGCATAGCGGTCCTGCGTCGTTTTGATCAGCAGCGGATGTTCCGCGTCGTGCTGGATCTCACCCTGCCATCGGTAGACCGATTCGCAGGCAGCCAGAATATTGACGCACGCGGCCAGGCGCTGTTCGATGAGTATAGCCGCAAGTTTTTCTGCGCCCGCGCGGTCGGGCATATTGGTCAACACCAGAAGACCGTCCATGGTTTCAGAGCGCGACCGCCCGGGGCACGCCTTCACGCACGCTCGGATAGCGCAACTGCACGCCGAGTTCGTCCTTCATGCGCTTATTCACCAGGCGGCGCGATTCGCTCATGAACGACAGCAGCCCTGCTGAAATCGCGCCGGCCTCGGCTGCTGCACGCGTGATTCGCGGTGGCCGCGGCAGACCTGCTCGGTCCGCCACCAGGTCGAAGTAATCACCCATCTTCATTTCGCTGTCGTCGCTCGCGTTGAAGACGCGGCCGGCCGCGGCGCGCTCCAGCGCAATCGCGCAGATGGCGGCGAGATCATCGGCATGAATATGGTTGGTATAGACATCGTCTTCGTCGCGCAATACCGGCGCGCCGCGCTTCAATTGCGCCAGCGGCAGGCGCTCGGCCGCGTAGATACCCGGCACGCGCAGCACAGCCACCGCCGCGCCGCTTTGCCTTCCCCAGGCGATCAATATCCGCTCGGCATCGGCCCGACGCGCGCCGCGCGTGGTTTGCGGCGCGACCGGCCGGTCTTCGTCCACCCATGCACCGCCGCAATCGCCGTATACGCCACTGGTGCTGATATAGACCAGGCGCGCGGGCGGGTTCTGCGAAAGCGCCACAATCAGATTGGCGCTGCGCTGGTCGATCTCTCCACTTTCGCCCGGTGGCGCCAGATGCAGTACCAGATCTCCCACGCCGGCCAAGGGCCCCAGGGTGGCCGCATTGTCGAGATCCCCGATGAGCGGCTTCGCGCCCAGGGCCGCGATACGGTCCGCCTGGTCAGCCGATCGCACCAAGCCGAATACCTGGTAAACGCGCATTAGTTGCGGCAATGCGCGCAGCGCGATATCGCCGCATCCAACGATGAGCAGCTTCTTCATAGTAAAATTGTACCTGCTCTTGTCCCTGCCGTACCGGAACTCGCTGAAATCAGATTGTGATGCGGGGCTATCCGGGTGAGCGTGAGGGGAGCGTACTCCTCATATTCAAACAGGTTTTCGACCATGCCCTGCCAAGTCACCATACGGCCCAGCGGCCACAGTTTCCACGTTCAAGCGGACGAAACCGTGCTGGTCGCAGCTTTGCGCGAGGGATTTGGTCTTGCCTATGGCTGCCGCAACGGCGCCTGCGGCAGCTGCAAAGGCAAGCTGCTTGAAGGCAAAGTCGATTACGGCAAGCATTCCGATACAGCGTTAACGGCGGAGGAACAGGCCGGCGGCCTGGCGCTGTTCTGCGTCGCGCGCCCATTGGGCGACATCGTCATCGAATGCCGCGAGGTCAGCGCGATCAAGGATCAGCAAATCAAAATACTGCCCTGCCGCGTGCAAACCATAGACAAGCCGGCGCCGGATGTCGCAGTGATTACCCTCAAGCTCCCGGCGAACGAGCGCATGCAGTACCTCGCAGGGCAGTACATCGAAATTCTGCTCAAGGACGGGAAGCGGCGCAGCTATTCCATGGCCAACGCGCCGCATGACGACGATTTAATGCAGATTCACGTGCGCCATCTCGAGGGGGGTTTGTTCACCGATCATGTGTTCAACAAGTTGAAAGCGCGCGACATACTGCGCTTCGAAGGTCCGCACGGCACTTTCTTTTTGCGCGAGGACAGCCAAAAGCCCATGGTGCTGCTCGCCAGCGGGACCGGCTTCGCGCCGATCAAGGCGATTGTCGAACATGCACTGCACAAGGGGATAACGCGGCACATGACGCTGTATTGGGGCGGCCGCCGACCGCAGGACCTGTATATGGACGAGCTCGCGCGCCACTGGGCCGCGCAGCACCAGCAGTTCAAGTACGTGCCGGTGGTGTCCGACGCGTTGCCGGAAGACGCGTGGGCCGGGCGCGGCGGATTCGTGCATCGCGCGGTAATCGATGATTTTCCCGATCTTTCCGGGTACCAGGTCTATGCCTGCGGCGCACCCGTGATGGTCGAGGCGGCGCGGCGCGATTTCGCCGCAGAACGCGCTCTGCCGCCGGAGGAATTCTATGCCGACGCGTTCACTACCGAGGCCGACCTGGCCGAGATGAAGTGAGCGCAGGCCGGAGGCAATGCGCTATTTTATCGGTCCCTGTTCCCGCGTAGCACCGGCGCTCTTAGTCTGACTCTCCGAGGTAGGCTGCACGCACTTTCGGGTCGTCGAGCAATTCGCGCGCCGGCCCCGACAACGTAATCAAACCGGTTTCCATCACGTAACCGTGACTGCTGACCTCCAGCGCCAGCCGCGCGTTCTGCTCTACCAGCAAAATGGTTACGCCTTCCTTCGCCACGGCAAGTATGGTTTCGAAAATCTTCTGCACCAGCAGCGGTGCGAGCCCCATGCTGGGCTCGTCCAGCAACAACAGCTTCGGCCGGCTCATCAGCGCGCGGCCGATGGCAAGCATTTGCTGCTCGCCGCCGGAGAGCGTGCCAGCAGACTGGGCGCGCCGCTCGGCCAAGCGCGGGAACAGCGCATACGCGCGCTCCAGATCCTGTCTCACCGCCGCGGCGTCATTGCGCACGTACGCTCCCATGGCAAGATTTTCTGCCACCGTCAGCTGGCCGAACACCCCGCGGCCCTCCGGCACCAGCGCGAGACCGCGGCGCACGAGTTCAAACGGACGAACACCCCCTATCGGCTCGCCCTCGTAGCGTATCGCGTCCGGCGGAACCGGCAACAGACCGGCGATCGCCTTCAGGGTGGTGGTTTTGCCCGCGCCGTTGGTGCCGATCAGGCAGACCAGCTCGCCTTTCGGTACGTTGAGATCGATCCCCTTGACCGCCTTGATGCCGCCATAAGCAACCTCGAGTCGCGTCAGTTCCAGCAGCTTCATGCGTCCGGCGCTCCCGCGACAACGCCCCCCAGATAGGCTTCCACCACGCGCGGGTCGCGTTGCACTTCGCGTGGCGGGCCTTCGGCGATGCTGCGACCATAATCGAGCACCAGCACCCGGTCGCACAGGCCCATCACCAGTCTCATGTCGTGCTCGATCAGCAGAATCGTGGTGCCGTCTGCGCGCACGCGCTCCAGCAGTTTTCGCAATTCCATGGTCTCGGTGGCGTTCATTCCCGCAGCCGGCTCGTCCAGCGCGAGCAGCTTGGGTTCGGTAGCGAGGGCGCGCGCGATTTCCAGCCGCCGCTGATCTCCGTAGGGTAGTTGCCGCGCCACGTCGTTGGCGCGCGCAGCGATGCCCACATATCCGAGCAGTTCCATCGCGCGTTTTTCGATTGCCGCCTCTTCTTCGAGCGTGGCGCGGGTGCGCAGGATCGCGCCGAACACGCCGGCGCGCGTGCGCACGTGCCTGCCTATCATCACGTTGTCGAGCGCGGAAAGGTTGCCGAACAGGCGGATATTCTGAAACGTGCGCGCAATGCCGCGCGCCGCGATTTGGTCGGGTCTGAGTCCGGCGAGCGGCTCGCCGGCAAAACGAAAGCCTCCGGCGTCGCAGGCGTAGATGCCGGTGAGCGTGTTGAACAGCGTGGTCTTGCCGGCGCCGTTTGGACCGATGAGTCCGTAAATCTCACCGTGTTTGATGCTGAACCCGACCTCGGCCAGCGCCAGCACACCGCCGAAGCGCTTATCCAGGCCCGCGCATTCGAGCAAGACACCGCTTTCCCGCCCTTGCGCTGGGCTCATTCCGCGTCCTTCGCCAATTCACGCTTTCTGACCGCCGAAGGCAGCAGACCCGCCGGCCGGTACAGCATCATCAGCACCAGTGCGAGGCCGAACAGCAGCATGCGGATCACTTCCGGTTCGATGATCGACCTGCCGAATATGTATTTTTGCAGCGGCTCGACCGTATAGCGCAGCAGCTCCGGCACGAAAGAAAGCAGCACCGCGCCCAGCACCACGCCCCAGACATTGCCCATGCCGCCAAGCACCACCATGGACAGGACCATAATGGATTCGACCAGCACGAAGCTCTCCGGGCTGATGAAACCCTGGATCGCCGCGAACATTCCTCCGGCGATCCCTCCGAAGGAAGCGCCCATGGCGAAGGCGAGCAGCTTGATGCGTGTGGTATCGATGCCCATCGCGCGGGCCGCAACCTCGTCCTCGCGTATCGCCTCCCAGGCACGCCCGATACGCGAGTGTTGCAGGCGCAGGTTGACCACGATCGCGAGCAGCAGCAGCGCGAGCAGGATGTAGTAGTACTTGATCGGTCCGGAAAACATGATGCCGCCTATCGTCTCGTTCTGGCTGAAGCTGAAGGAACCGAAACTGAACGGGTCGATGCGCGAAATACCCTGCGGACCGTTGGTGATATTGATCGGCTGCGACAGGTTGTTGAGGAAAATTCGGACGATTTCCCCGAAACCCAGGGTAACGATGGCGAGGTAGTCTCCACGCAATTTCAACGTGGGCGTACCCAGCAGGATGCCGAACAGGCAGGCGACGAGTGCGCCTATCGGCAGGATCACCCAAAAAGGCAGATGGAGATCGAAATGCGGCGAGGCGAGCAAGGCGTAGGCGTAGGCGCCCACGGCATAAAAGGCGATGTATCCCAGATCGAGCAAGCCGGCGAAACCGACCACGATGTTCAGGCCGAGCGAAAGGAACACGAACAGGATCGCAAGATTGGCGATGCGCACCCAGGCGGTTCCGACCGAGGAGAGCGCAAAAGGCAGTCCGATCAGCGCGATCGCGATGAGCGCGACCCCGATCCACTTTGCTCGCGGGTGGGAAAAAAGATTCATCGCCCAAACCCCTGCGCACTTTCTGCGTTCTGAGCCCGGCGCTTCATGCCCGGTCTCCGACCCGTTCTCCCAACAAACCTGACGGCCTGAACACCAGCACCGCGATCAGCACCATAAAAGCAAACACGTCCTGGTAATTGCTGCCGAAAACGTTGTTGGTGAGATCGCCGATGTAACCCGCGCCCAGCGCTTCGACGACGCCAAGCAGAATACCGCCCAGCATTGCGCCCGCCAGGTTGCCTATGCCGCCCAGCACCGCAGCGGAAAACGCCTTCATGCCGAGGAGCGAACCCATGCTGTAGTGGGCGATGCCGTAATAGGTGCCCACCATCACGCCGGCAACCGCGGCCAATGCGGCGCCGACGATGAACGTAAATGAGATGATGCGGTCGATGTCTATGCCCATCAGGCCAGCCACATGCGGGTTCTGCGAAGTCGCGCGCATAGCAATACCGAGTTTGGTGCGGTAGACCAGCAGGGTCAGGGCACCCATCATCATGAAGGAGGTAAGAATGATGGCAATCTGGACCCCGGTGATGATCGCCCCGCCAATGTAGAAGCGGACCAGCGGGATGATTTGCGGAAACGCGAGAGGACTGCGGCTCCATACCAGCATTGCTACATGCTGCAGGATGATGGAGATACCGATGGCGGTGATCAAGGGCGCGAGGCGCGGCGCGCCGCGCAAAGGCCGGTACGCGACACGTTCCATGGCATAGCCCACCAGCATGCACGCCGGAATCGCAGCCAGCACGCCGGCCAGAACGATGACCAGGGGCGGAAGCGTCGTGCCGGCGAGCGCGCCGATCACCGAGAACGCTACCATCGCCCCGAGCATCACCACCTCGCCGTGGGCGAAGTTGATCAACTGAATGATGCCGTACACCATGGTATAGCCCAGAGCGACGATGGCGTAGACGCTGCCCAGGGTGAGCCCGTTGATGACCTGCTGGAGAAAGATATCCATGACTGGCGGATTTAAACCCAAAGCCGTGAAGAACGCAAAGCTGTTGCAATCAAGGCGATGGGCGATTGCCTGCTCGCGGGGACCGCGAAGGACCGGCTACGCGTCGATCTTTCTTGCGCATCGCACGCGCGTGCAAAAAAAACGGCGCCGGAAGGCGCCGAATTTCCCGCATGTCGGGCCGATATCAGCCCTTCGCGCCTACTTCTTTACGGGCTCTTCAGCCTTCATCGGTTCGGCCGCGGCCTTGGGTGCTTCAGCCGGGGTCGCCGCTTCGGCCGCTTTGATGAAATCCTCGAACTTGATGGTCTTGCCGCCTTTGATGATGGCGATCGGCTCGATTTTGCCGCCCTTCATGGTGAAGATCGTCATCTCGGCGTCTTTGCGGTCGCCTTTATCATCGAATTCGATCTTGCCGCTTGCGCCGTCATAGCTGATCTTGGCGAGCTCGGGCAGGTATTTCGCGGGATCGGCCGAGTCGGCCTTTTTCATCGACTCGATCAACAGGTTGGCCGCGTCATAGGTGAACGGCGCATACAGAATCGGGTCGATGTTGAATTTCGCCTTGTAGGCATTGAGGAATTTCTTGTTCGCAGCCTGAACCGGCAGACCGGCCTGCGAGCACAGCAGTCCCTCGGCGGAATTCCCGGCCAGCTCTTGCATTTTGTCCGTGCAGGCGCCGTCGCCAAATGCAAACACCGCCTTGATGCCGAGTTCTCGCCCCTGTTTCATCAGCGGGCCGCCGGTCGCGTCCATGCCGCCGTAGAACACGGCATCCGGCTTCTTGCCCTTGAGCTTGGTCAGGATGGCTTTGAAGTCGGCGGTCTTGTCCGTGCCTTTCTCGCGCGGCAGTACTTTTACGCCCGCGGCTTTCAAAGTCTTCTCAACTTCGTTCGCCAGGCCCTCGCCATATGCGGTAGCGTCATCGATCACAGCCACGGTCTTGGGCTTGACTTCGCTCGCCAGGTAGCTTGCTATCGCCGGTCCCTGCTGGTCGTCGCGACCGACGACGCGGAACACGTTCTTGAAGCCCTGTTCGGTCAGCTGGGGATTGGTTGCCGAACCGCTGACCATCGGTATTCCGGCCTGGTTGTATATGGACGAAGCCGGGATCGTCACGCCGGAGTTCAGATGGCCGACCACGCCTGCGACCTTCGCGTCGACCAGTTTCTGCGCCACTGTGGTGCCGACTTTCGGATCCGCCTGATCGTCTTCGGTGATCAGTTCCAGTTTGACGCTCTTGCCGCCCAGCTTCAATCCCGTCGCATTGGCTTCTTCTACAGCCAGGCGTGCGCCGTTCTCGTTATCTTTACCCAAGTGGGCGATGCCGCCAGTGAGCGGCCCCACGTGGCCGATTTTCACCACCATCGGTGCCGGCGGAGGCGGGGGGGCCGCGGCGGCGACTGGTTCCGGCTTCTTCTCTTCGCCGCAACCAGTAAGTGTGAGTGCCGCGATTGCGGCGAATATGGCGAGACTGAAGCCCCTGCGTTTCATGTATTTCTCCCTGAATTAAATCGAAGCAATCCAACGCTTACCATCTGTCGCATCCGGCAGCAGGCACCGAAGACCAGGCTCAAGCCGGATCCCTTGTACATCTCCCAACTACTTGATCGATAGTATCCATTTCACCAGTGCCTTGACATCGCCATCCGGCACGGAAGCATTCGCCGGCATCGGAATCTGGCCCCAGGTACCCGAGCTGCCGTTCTTGATCTTGCCCTCGAGTCTGGCCGCGGCGCCGGCGTCACCCTTGTACTTGGCTGCTACGTCCTTATAGGCCGGGCCTAACACCTTCTTGTCCACGGCGTGGCAGGCAAGGCAACCGTGCTTCTTTGCCAGGGCTTCCGAAGCGAGCGCGTTTCCCGCGCTCGTGAGCAATGCGGCGGAAATAAACAAACAGCTTGCTATGGTCTTCACTGATTCTCCTTGGAAAAGTATGGGTATGCCAAGCTGCGGCATGCTACCGGAATTTATCTGTCTTGAGTATATCAAACAGGGCTTCCGGCGTATCCACGGGGGCCATACAAGTAACGCCCTGGCATACCCATGCGTTGACAGCGCCGGCCGCTATGGGCTTGGCCAGCACTGGCGGCAGGTCTTTTGCCTCCGACGCGGCTGCGAGAACCAAAGTGGCGGGCAGATACGCCTGATCCAGAATCCGGCGCCACGCACGCATCTGTTCCTTAGGTCCGCGCAATACCACCACCCGCGGCGGTTCCATCGCCTCCTCCAGGGCCATGAGCAAGCTGGAAAAACCGCCTGGATGCTGCTCAAGCGCCGGATAGAACAGATGCAATGTGCGCTCGGCGGCGTCAAGATAGCGTGATTCGCCGGTTATATGCCCCAGCCGCTGCAAGGCGAACGCAGCCACGCCGTTGCCTGAGGGCGTGGCTGCGTCATGGCCGGGTTTGGGCCTGTGGATCAGTTTCTCGTGGTCGTGGCTGGTAAAAAAGAACCCCCCTGCGCCGGGGTCATAAAACTGCTCCAGCAGAACCTCGGCCAGGTCCTGCGCGAATTCGAGATCCCGGCTGTAAAACTCGACCTGCATGAGTTCAATCAGCGCCGAAAGCAAGAAAGCATAGTCGTCCAGATACGCGTTCAAATGCGCCCGGCCGTCCTTGGCTGTGGCCAACAGATGCGCACGCGTGGTCCCTTGTTTCTTGCGCCAGAGGGCGGTGCGCAGGAAGTCGAGCGCGGCGCGCGCGGAAGCCAGCCACTCCGGCCGTCCGAACACCCGCGCGGAGCGCGCCATTCCCTCGATCATCAAGGCATTCCAACTGGTGAGGATCTTCTCGTCGCGCCCCGGGCGGACGCGTTGTTCACGTGCCGCAAACAGCTTGGCGCGCGCGCTCGCGAGCAGTGCGCTGCATTTTTCCTCTTGCTGCCCTGTGGCTCGGGCGATATCGTCCAGCCCGCGCGCAACATGCAGGTGCCACTGAGCACCCTCGAAATTTGCCTCCCGGTCCAGCCCGTAAAAAGGCGCGCACACCGCGTATTCGGCGTCATTCAGCAAGGCACGCACTAGCGCCGGGGTCCAAACGTAAAATTTGCCTTCTTCGTGCTCCGAGTCGGCATCCAGGCTGGAGTAATAGCCGCCTTCGGGGGACTGCATTTCGCGCATCGTCCAGTCGGCGGTTTCCTCGACAACCTCGGCGAACAGCGGATCGCGTGTCAGCGCCCAGGCGTCGCTGTAGCGTGAGAGCAATGGCCCGTTGTCGTAGAGCATTTTTTCGAAGTGCGGAATCAGCCAGTACGCGTCCACGCTATAGCGGCAGAAACCGCCACCGAGTTGGTCGTAAATACCGCCCACCGCCATTCGACCCAGGGTATAGATCGCCATATTGAACGGGTCATCCGGTCGCTTGGCGTCGGCCCCGCCGGCACCAGGCTTAGGCTCTACCAGCCCCTGGTGCCGACCCGTCGATGCGTGGCGCCGCAGACACAGATCCAGGTCGGTAGGATGCGGGAATTTCGGCGCAGCGCCAAACCCGCCGTAACGCGCATCGAAACTGGCAGCCAGATTCTCTAGTGCGACATCGACCGGCTTCGAAGAGAACGCTGCGCGTTGCGCCTGGCTCGCCGGCTGCATGCGTTCGAAGCCAGCGACGATGGCCTCGCCCTGGCGCGCGATCTGCGTCCGCTCGGCGCGGTAGAACTGGGCAACGCGCAGCAGCAAATCCGCGAACCCGGGCAGTCCGTAGCGGGCCGTCTTGGGAAAATAGGTTCCACCGAAAAATGGTTCCTGCTCCGGCGTGAGGAACATGGTGAGCGGCCAGCCACCGGATCGCTGGCTCATCATTTGATGAGCCAGCTGGTAGATCTGGTCCAGATCGGGGCGTTCCTCGCGGTCAACCTTGATGTTGATGAAATGTTGATTCATCAAAGCGGCGACCGCGACGTCCTCGAAGGACTCGCGCGCCATCACGTGGCACCAATGGCAGGCGGAATACCCCACAGACAAGAGTATCGGCTTGTCCTGCGCACGCGCTGCCTGCAGGGCCTCCTCGCCCCAGGCATACCAGTCCACCGGATTGCCGGCATGTTGCTGCAGATAAGGGCTGGTTTCCTTTCCCAGACGGTTGGCCATCGTGCGCGGGCGTTGCGCTAGAGATCGCCGTCGGTTATCGCACCCAGGCTCGCAGTTGAAACCAGTTTCATATACTTCGCCAGCAAGCCGCGGGTATAGCGCGGCTTCGGCGCCTTCCATTTCTTGCGCCGCGCTGCGAGTTCCTTGGCCGGGACGTTCACCTGAATCAATCGCTTTTTCGCGTCGATGGTAATGGAGTCGCCTTCTTTGATCAGCGCAATCGGCCCGCCGACGTAGGCCTCGGGCGCCACATGGCCCACCACCATGCCCCAGGTGCCGCCGGAAAAACGGCCGTCGGTGATCAATCCGACCGATTCGCCCAGTCCTTGTCCGATAAGCGCCGACGTCGGTGCAAGCATTTCCTGCATCCCCGGGCCGCCTTTCGGCCCCTCATAGCGGATCACCACGACATCGCCGGGTTTGATGCGCTTTTTCATGATCGCTTCCATGCACTTGGGTTCGGAATCAAACACGCGCGCGGGGCCGGTGATGGACGGGTTCTTCAGACCCGTAATCTTGGCCACACAACCCTCCGGGGCGAGGTTTCCCTTGAGAATGGCGAGGTGGCCCTGTGCATACATGGGTTTGCTCCACTGGCGGATCACGTCCTGGTCCGCACGCGGTGCATTCGGGATGGACGCCAACTCCTTAGCGATCGTACGACCGGTGATCGTCAGGCAGTCTCCGTGCAGCAGGCCATGCACGAGCAGCATCTTGAGGACCTGCGGTACGCCGCCGGCACGATGGAAATCGACGGCCACGTAGCGGCCCGAGGGTTTCAGGTCGCACAGCACGGGGACTTTACGCCGCACACGCTCGAAGTCGTCTATGCTCCACTTCACACCCGCCGCCGACGCGATCGCCAGATAATGCAGAACCGCATTGGTGGAGCCGCCGGTGGCCATCACCAGGCTGATCGCGTTCTCGATCGACTTACGCGTGATGACCTGTCGCGGAAGGATCTGCTTGCGGATTGCATTGACCAGCACCTCGGCCGAGGCTGCGGCGGACACCGCCTTCTCGGCGTCGGGCGATGCCATCTGCGAAGATCCCAGCAGGCTCATGCCCAGCGCCTCGAACGAGGAAGACATGGTGTTCGCCGTAAACATGCCGCCGCACGCCCCCACCGTGGGACAGGCGTTCTTTTCGATGCCGACAAAGTCTTCCTTGCTCATCGTGCCGGCTGCGTATGCGCCGACCGCCTCGAACGCGCTGACGATGGTCAGGTCCTGGCCTTTCCATCTTCCCGGCTTGATGGTTCCGGCGTAGACGTAAATGCCGGGCACGTTCATGCGCGCGATCGCCATCATCCCGCCAGGCATGTTTTTGTCACAACCACCGCAGACAAACACGCCGTCCATCGCTTGACCATTGACCGACGTCTCAATGCAGTCGGCGATGACCTCGCGTGAAACAAGACTGTATTTCATCGCCTCCGTGCCCATGCCGATACCGTCGGTGATGGTGGGAACGCCGAACACCTGCGGCTTCGCACCCGCGGCCTCGAGCGCCGCCATTGCGCGGTCTACCAGCGGCTGGATGCCGGCATTGCAGGGATTCATGGTCGAATGACCGTTGGCAACGCCGACAATGGGCTTGCTGAAATCGCCGTCGCGAAAGCCGACCGCGCGCAACATGGCTCGGTTGGGCGAACGCGCTACGCCCTGGGTGATGAGGCTGCTTCTGCGGTTTTCCGCCATAACTTTCTCCTTCATTTCAAAAAATCTATCAGGACCGCGTTGTACGCGGCTTCATTAAGTTGGCAAAGGGCCTTTCTCAGGACGCCCAGGCTGGCCCGGAAAATCGGTTGGCGTTTGGGGAGAGACCTTCATTGATTCTGCGGTGCGTTCCATATCAGCTACGGCCGGCCAGCCATCAGCTTTTGCCGGAAGCTCCAGACGATAGCACCGGCTCCCGCCTGAGACAACCGAGTATGGCGCCGCCCGCGACCAGGACAAAACCCGCCGCATGATAGACAAGCAGTCGCTCGCCGATGAACAGGGTGGCGAAGACGCTGGAGAACACCGGCATCAGGTGAATCAGGATGCCGGCGCGCACCGCGCCTACGCGTTCGACACCGAAGCTGAACAATGCAGTCGATACCAGAGTGGCAAGCGCGCCGATGTATAGCAAGCCCAGCAACTCGCCGACGCCCAAATGCACACCTCCAACATACACCCACTGAACCGCCGCCAGGGGCAATGTCAGCATTTCGCCCATCAGCGCCATGACGAAGACGAAAGCGAACAGGGACAGGGATTGCGGCCGGTCCTGCAGGCCCAGGGTATAGATCGCCCACACCAACATTGCGCCCAACATGACCAGATCGCCGTAGTTGAATTGCAGGTGCAGCAGGGCGCGAAATTCACCATGGGCCAGAATGAGCAGCACGCCGGCAAGTGAGATGGCGAGACCGATGCCTTCCAGCCGGCGCGGGCGCCGGCCGCGCCAACCCCAGCTGATCAGGATGATGAGTACCGGAATGGTTGAGTTAAGCAGGCCCAGATTGATCGCCGTGCTCGCCGCGAGCCCGGTATAGACCAGGGCGCTCTGCGGCGCGCCCCCGACAACCGTCAGGAAAAGAAGGCGTTTCCAGTCGCGGCGTATGGCCTGAACGATTTCCTTCCGCTCCGGCCAGACCAGGGGCAACAGTACGGCGAACGCGACGCCCCAGCGCGCAGCCGCCGTCACCAAGGGCGGGATCGTATCCATGAGCGCACGCGACACCACGCTGATGCTCCCCCATAGCGCGGTAGTGCAGATCAGCGCCAGATAGGCCAGCGTGCGGGGAGAGGCGAAGATCGTAACCATAGTGTGACGCGGCAAATTCGCGTGGTGGTGTCGCTTATGCAAATACGCTTTACAATGAGGTGTGCATTCTAATCCTACGCGGGTATCGGACCGGCGCCATGTTGGTCAATTTCAGGATTGATTCTGTAAGCGGCACAGGCCGGGTACGCACACGCGCACAACGCTTCGTGGTCGGTGGCCGCCAATGCTGATTCATCCCCAGATAGATCCGGTTGCGATCGATGGCCGCTTACGAGCGATCGCAACGTGTTTCTCGGGCGTACGCCGATGCTGATTCATCCCCAGATAGATCCGGTTGCGATCGCAATAGGCCCACTGGCCGTGCGCTGGTACGGGCTCATGTACCTGGCCGGCTTCGGTGCTGCGTTCCTGCTCGCCCGCAGCCGGATCAAGAACGGCATGAGCGGAAAGATCACTTATGCCGTGTTCGATGACCTGTTTTTCTTCAGCGTGCTGGGCGTGGTGCTGGGCGGGCGGCTGGGCTATGTGCTGTTCTACAAGCCAGCCTACTATTTTTCGCACCCGCTGGATATTCTGGCGGTTTGGCAAGGCGGTATGGCATTTCACGGCGGGTTTCTGGGCGTACTTCTCGCCATGCTGTACATCGCGCGCAAATACCGCATCGGCTGGCTCACGATCACCGATTTCATCGCGCCGCTGGTTCCCCCGGCGCTGGCCGCGGGGCGCATCGGCAATTTCATCAACGGCGAGTTGTGGGGGCGGGTAACCGAGATGCCGTGGGGCATGGTGTTCCGCGGCGCCGGTCCGCTGCCGCGTCACCCCTCTCAGCTGTACCAGTTCGCCCTCGAGGGACTGCTGTTGTTCGTCGTCCTGTGGCTGTATTCCGCACGGCCCCGCCCCAGGGGCGCGGTCTCGGCGATGTTCCTGATCGGCTACGGCGTGCTACGCTTTAGCGCCGAATTCTTTCGCGAACCAGACGATTTCCTTGGTCTGTTGGCGTTCAATCTGTCCATGGGTCAGTGGCTATCCCTGCCGATGGTCGCTATCGGCATCGCCATGCTCGCCTGGGCCACGCGAAAGGTGTAATCTATTTGCAGGAGGCAGCCATGGAAGACACCGAGACGCTACAGTCAGCGCTGCAACAGCGCATTCGCGAGTTGCAGATGGAGCATGATGATCTTGACGACGCCATTGCACGCCTGTCGGAAAATCCTCTGCCCGACCAGCTGCGCCTGCAGCGGCTGAAGAAACGCAAATTATTACTCAAAGACCAGCTTACTCATCTGGAGCGCCAGCTCGACCCGGATGTGCTGGCTTAAGCTTTGTTGCGTTTGCCAGATAGCAGTCCGGGTTTGAACCCGGTTGCAACGCTGGCGCTCTCCAGCCGCAGAAAGGTCGCATAGCCCTCGGGTGCTACGGCAAAGCCGTAGGACAGATTTCCTTTCAGGCGCACGGCCTGCGGACTGAAAAGACCGGTACCGGGAATGAAGCCGGGCAGGTGCACATAAGCCACCGGGCTCTCGGCACAGTCCGGACAAACGCCCGCCTCGCCCGCCAGGGTGATCTGCCTCGGGTCCGCGTGCATGGCGACAAGATAGCCACGCAATTCCACCTCGCGACCGGACAAGGTTTCGGCGCGTTTGCTGAAACTCATGCGGGGCGTACCGATATAGTCGAACAGGTCGCGGAACGTGATGGTTTGCATGAGGCTAGTGTCCCGAATCGTTAACTGGGGTTTAGCTTAGTCGGGACGCTCAGCCCAGCGCCCTGAAGATGAGAGAACCGCCCGTCGCAAGCAACAACAGCCCCACCAGCCGCCGCAGCAGATCGTGCGAAATGATGCGGAACAGACGCGATGCTAGACTGACCCCGACAAACGCGGCCGGTAACACCGCTACCGCCGCGAGCAAGACCTCCCGTCGCAGCAGCAGTCCGGTCAGGGCGAACGCCAGGACACGCATGCCAATGCTGAACACCGTGGTCAACGTTAGCGTGGCGCGGAACTGTTCCTTCGCCAAAGGCCGGTGTGACAAATAAATCGCGTAAGGCGGTCCGCCGGCGCCGAACAGGGTACTGGTGATGCCCCCCACGAATCCGGCGACATAAGCCCATGCGGTGCCGACCACCCTGCTGTCCGGTTTGCGCAGCAGGCTGTAGGCGGCATAGAGCACAACGAACACGCCAAGCGCGAGCATCGTGCCCTCGCGTGGCAGATTCACCAGTACCGTTACACCCGCTATGGTGCCGAGCAGCACCAGCGGCACCATGCGCATGAGTTCGCCCCTTACCGCATCTGCCGGATGCTGCAATCCGATACGCAGCGAGTTGGCCATGTCCATCAGGGCGAACACCGCGAGCGCAAGGGGCAGGGGCACGAAATGCGTTGCAATTGGAATGGTCACCAGCGCCGCGCCGAAGCCGGTGATGCCGTAGATCAGGGATCCGAGGAAGGCAAGCCCGGCGAACAGCAGCAGCAGCCCGATCTCATCCGGCATCGAAGTCACTAGGCCTAGCGGCGCGCTGGCGCGGCCAGTGCCCGGAGCAACACCTGCGCGACATGCACCGCCTGGCGTATTCCTTTTTCCGGATTATCGTCGTCACGCAGTCCGTCGTGAATTTGATGTCGGCAGCTGGTACCGTCCGCGACAAGCAGCGTTTCCGGGTCGGCCTTGCGCAGCGCGGGCAGCAGGGATGCCTCGGCCATGTCCATCGATATTCTGTAGTGATCCGCCTCGTATCCGAAGGCGCCCGCCATGCCGCAGCAACTCGACGCCACCGTTTCCACTTCCAGTTCCGGAACCAGACGCAGAACCTGTTCCACCGCCGACATCGCACCAAAGGCTTTCTGGTGACAATGTCCATGCAGCAGAGCTTTTTTCTGCGGCAGGGCGCGTAGCGCGAGTTCAAGCCGGCCGGCTTGTTGCTCGGCGGCGAGGAATTCCTCGAACAATACCGCCCGTGCTGCCAGCGCCTCGGATTCGGCACCGGGCAGCATGGACTTGAATTCGTCGCGCAGAGTGTAGAGACAGGAGGGCTCGAGTCCGATTACAGGCAGGCCGCGTTCCACGTAAGGCCGCAGCGCCGCGATGGTGCGCAGCGCCTCCGTCCGGGCTTCGTCCACCATGCCGCTGGCGAGGAAAGTGCGGCCGCAGCACAAGGGTCGCGCGCTTTTACCTTCGTTGTCGGCCGCGCGTGCGATATGCACAAGATAACCCGCTGATTCGAGTACCGCCAGCGCCGCGCGCGCATTCTCCGGTTCGAAGTAGTTGTTGAACGTATCGACCAGCAGCACGACTTCGCGCTTCGCTTCCGCAGGCTGCGCCGCGACCGGATCGAGATGAAACGCATCGCCGCGCCACTTGGGCATCGAACGTTTTGCGGACAGCCCCAGCAGCAGCTCGCTCATGCGGGCGAGGCCCGGAACCGCGTCACGCAGGTTGGAGAACGCGTGCAGACGAGCGGCCCAGGACGCGTAGCGCGGCAGATAGGCGACCAGGTGTTCCTTGAGCGTCCGGCCGCGGCGCTTGTGATAGTGGTGCAGAAACTCTATTTTCATTTTCGCCATGTCGACGCCGGTCGGACATTCGCGCTTGCATCCTTTGCAACTCACGCACAAATCCATGGTTTCGTGCATCGCGTCCGAGGTGAACGCCTCAGCCCCCAACTGGCCTGACAAGGCAAGACGCAGGGTATTGGCACGGCCGCGGGTCAGATCGCGCTCGTTGCCGGTCGCGCGGTAGGACGGGCACATGGTGCCTGCGTCGAATTTGCGGCAATGCCCGTTGTTGTTGCACATTTCCACGGCTGCGACAAATCCCCGGCTGGACGCGGCCGCGGCGACTTCACCGGGAACCGAGCCGGGCGCGTTCCACTCGCTCCAATCCAGGGCAGTATCCAGCTGCTGCGCCACGTAGCCGGGTTTGAAGCGGAACAGGCTGCGGTCGTCCTGCTTGGAACCGCGTACGATCTTGCCCGGATTCATCAGGCCTCGCGGGTCGAACAGATCCTTGATTTCCTCCAGCGCCCGCGTCAGGCGAGAGCCGATGATGGGTTCGATCCATTCGGTGCGCACCAAGCCGTCCCCGTGCTCGCCTGAGTAAGCGGCGCCCTTGTAGCGCCTGACCAGCTCGCACGCCTCCTCGGCGATCGCGCGCATTTGCCTGGCACCGCCTTCCTTCATATTGAGCACCGGTCGCACGTGCAGGGTGCCGACCGAGGCGTGCGCGTACCAGGTGCCGCGTGTGCCGTGCTTTGCGAATACCTGGGTCAGCTTGTCGGTGTATTCGGCCAGGTGTTCGAGCGGCACGGCGCAGTCTTCGATGAACGACACCGGCTTGCCCTCGCCCTTCATCGACATCATGATGTTGAGGCCGGCTTTCCTCACCTCCCACACTTCCCGTTGCAAAATCGCATCGGTGATTTCGACCACCCCGCCGGGGAAGCCCAGATCGCCCATCAGTTCCACCAACTGCCTGAGCTTTTCGAGTTGCTCGCCGCGCTCGTCTCCTGCGAATTCGACCAGCAATATGGCGTCGGGATCCCCCTTGAGAAATCGATCGACTATCGGTCTGAAGGCTGTGTTGCCGCGCGCGAGCTCGATCATCGTGCGATCCACCAGTTCCACCGCCGTGGGTCCGAGCTTGACGATATGCTGCGGTGCCTGCATTGCCCGCTGGAACGTCGGGAAATGGCAGACGCCCAATGTCTTGTGCCGTGGCAGCGGTGCGAGATCGAGATGGATGCGTCGCGTATAGGCGAGCGTGCCCTCGGAGCCGACCAGCAGGTGCGCGAGGTTGTGCGCCAGCGGCGCGCCTTCCTCGCCGGGCTGAATCATGTCGATGTTATAGCCTTGCACCCGGCGCAGCACCTTGGGCCAGCGCGCCTCGATCTCCGCCGCCTCGCGCCGCACCACGGTATGCACGCGCGCAACCAGGTCGCGGTAGGCAGCCGGCGCGGCGGCGAGCAGTTCGCTCGCGCCGAAATGAAATTCGCTGCCGTCGGCTAGCAACGCGTCGATGCCGCGCACGTTGTGCACCATGTTGCCATAGCGTATCGAGCGCGAACCGCAGGAGTTGTTCCCGGCCATTCCGCCCAGGGTCGCCTGCGCGCTGGTGGAAACATCCACCGGAAACCACAGGCCATGCGGCTTGAGATATGCGTTCAGCTGGTCCAACACCATGCCCGGCTGGACCACGGCCGTGCGCGCAGCCCTGTCAAAGACCACGACTTGATTGAGGTATTTGGAATTGTCGATGACCAGTGCCGCGCCCACCGTCTGGCCGCACTGGGAGGTACCGCCGCCGCGCGGAAGGATGGGTACGCCCAGTTCCGCGGCGATCTGCAGGGCGATGCGCGCGTCCTCTTCCGACTGCGGCACCACCACGCCGATCGGCTCGATTTGATAAATCGACGCATCGGTGGAATAGCGGCCGCGGCTCTCGGGATCGAACAGAACCTCGCCATGTAGCTCGCGTCGCAGCCGCGCAGCGAGCGCGGCGTCACCCGCCTGCGTGCGCGCGCCGCGATTCGCAATTTGTCTGGGTGCGCGATCCACAGGATCCTGAGCGCCGATGACTGGGGGCTTTTACGCCGCCGCGGTTTCGGCCTGGTGCATCGCCTCGAGCAATGCCTCCGGTCCCTGCGCGCCGGACACAGCGACCTTGCCATTGAAAATGAAGAAAGGCACGCCTTCCACGCCAATCGCGCGCGCGCGCTGGTCTTCCTGCTCCACGGCACGCCGCGACTGCGGGTCCGCCAGGCATTGTTCCGCTTGCACCCGGTCCAGGCCGGCGGCCGCCGCAATCTCCACCAGGTTTTCTGCCTTCGTCAGATCCGCGCCTTCGAGAAAGTAGGCGCGCAGAAATGCCTCCTTCACCCGGTCCTGCAAACCGTCGGCGGGCTGACCGGCATTTCCAGCCAGCGCGATCAGGCTGTGCGCCGCAACGGTGTTGGGTTGGCGAACGATGCGGTCGAACGCGAACGCGATATCGTACTGCTTGCCGACCCCGCTTACGCGTGCATAGACGTCTTTGGCCCGCGCCGCGCCGAATTTCTGCACTACATAGTCCTGCCGGCTCATGCCCTCCGCGGGCAGATGCGGATTGAGCTGAAACGGCTTCCAGGTGACGCTGGGCTGGTCCGCGCCGGGGTTTTGCTGCGCGTAGAGCGCAAGCGCGGCCTCGATCTGGCGCTTGCCGATAAAGCACCAGGGGCAAACCACGTCGGAAATGATATCGATGTTCAAAACGGTCTCCTTGCGCGTGCCGGCAATCATACCGACGGGGTGGGGGCGGCACATCGGCGGTGGCAGCGCCGCATGCCACCCTACCTTACACCAATACTCAGGCCATTTGCTCGCCCAGCGCTTCCAGCACAACCTGCATTTTGTTGCTCAGATGGCTGCGCAGTAGTGCCGCCAACACTGCGCCTTCGCGCCGGCTCAGCGCGTCGAGGATTTTCTGATGTTCCTCCACCGCATGGTCCCAACGCTCCTGCGAGAGGTTGGCCATGTAGCGCGCGCGGCGCACATGTCCGTTCAACGCGCGGTAGGTGTTCGCCAGAGTCGCATTGCCGGCACATTCGATCAGCTGCAGGTGGATCTGTTGGTTGCAGCGGAAATAGGGGCTGAGTTCGCCGCGCGCGTGGTGCGCCAGCATTTGATAGTGCAGCGCGCGGATCTCGGCGATCTCGGCATCGCTTGCGTTGACACAGGCGAGTTCGCCCGCGAGTGCCTCCAGCGCACCCAGAAGAACAAACATCTCCCGAACCGTCGCAGCTGTAATAGGCGTGACGATCGCGCCGCGGTTTGGCAGAAGTTCCACCAGGCCCTCGGAGGCGAGAAATTTGATCGCCTCGCGCACGGGCGTGCGCGACGTGCGCAGTCGCTCACAGAGAACGCGCTCGTTCAGCTTGACCCCCGGCGCGAGCTCACCCTGAATGATCAGGTCGCGCAAGCGCTCGACCACTTCTTCGGCCAGCAGACGCGGCTCGGCCGCGGGCGCGTCGTCGCTGTCCGCTGCGTGATTTTCGGTATGTTGATCCATGGCGTAAGACATTTTGTATGCATAATACCCTCCGTATACAGTCTTGGCAATCCATGGATATTCGTTAATATACAATGTACTAAAAAATGTTTGACTGTCGAAGACGAGGCGTGATTAAATTGCATACAAAATCGGACTCGACGTCAACGCTGTCCGGACCGGTATCCCAGGCTTACAAGGAATCCCTGCCATGACCTTCAAGAGCGGTCGTCATTTTCTGCAAATTCCCGGCCCCACCAACGTGCCCGATCGCGTCCTGCGCGCCATTGACTTTCCTACCATGGACCACCGCGGGCCGGAATTCGGGCCTATGGGACTCGAAATCATCGAGGGCCTCAAACACGTATTTCAAACCCAGCAGCCCGTGGTGATTTTCCCGGCGTCCGGAACGGGCGCCTGGGAAGCGGCGTTGGTCAATTCGCTGTCGCCCGGCGACAAGGTGCTGATGGCCGAAACCGGGCATTTCGCGAGCCTGTGGCAGAAAATGGCAGGCAAGCTTGGCTTGCAGGTTGAACTGATCGCGACCGACTGGCGCCATGGGGCGGATCCCGTCGCGATCGAAGCAAAACTGAAGGAAGACAAGGCGCACGCAATCAAAGCGGTCTGCGTGGTGCACAACGAGACCTCCACCGGCGTGACCAGCCGCATCGGGCTTGTCCGAAAGGCGATCGACGCCGCAGCGCATCCGGCGCTGCTGATGGTGGACACGATTTCCTCGCTCGCGTCGATAGACTACCGTCACGATGAATGGGGAGTGGATGTGACCGTGGCGGGATCGCAGAAAGGTCTGATGCTGCCGCCCGGCCTGTCTTTCAACGCAGTTAGCGAAAAAGCGCGCAAAACGGCGCAGTCGGCCAAACTCCCAAAATCCTATTGGGCCTGGGACGACATTATCGCCGCGAACAAGACAGGCTATTTTCCCTATACGCCGGCAACGAATCTGCTCTACGGCCTGCGCGAGGCAATCAAGATGCTGCGCGAAGAAGGCCTGCCCCAGGTGTTCGCGCGCCATGCGCGCCACGCCGAAGCGACGCGGTTGGCCGTGCGCGCGTGGAATCTGGAAATCCTCTGCGCCAACGCCGAGGAATACAGCAACACGCTGACCGCGGTGATGATGCCCGCCGGTCACAACGCGGACGCGCTTAGAAAGAATATTCTCGAAGCCTGCGACATGTCGCTCGGCACCGGCCTGGGCAGACTTGCAGGCAAGGTATTCCGCATCGGCCATCTTGGCGACTTTAACGATCTTGCGCTGATGGGAACGCTCGCCGGCGTCGAAATGGGGCTGGCCCTGTCCGGAGTTCCGCACAAGAAGGGCGGGGCGCAGGCAGCGTTGGACTTTCTGACCGAAAGCGCACGAGTCCGGAGTGCGCAACGCGTAGCCGCTTGATTGCAGGACCGGCCAAGCGCCCAGAGGCGTGATGGACGTGAGACTGTCCGCATCCGCAGGACAGCAACTACGAAGGAGGAACAAATGAAGCTAGTCAAACTGGGAAGCATCATCGCGTTGTGCGCAGCACCGCTTATTGCCAACGCACAAGGCATTGAACTCAAGCTGGGGCACGTAGGCGAGCCGGGCTCGCTGATCGGCGCGGCAGCCGATGAATTCGCAAAGAACGCCAACGCAAAGTTGGCGGGAAAAGCCAAGATTGTGGTGTACGGATCGAGCCAGCTCGGCGGCGACAAGGAGATGCTGCAAAAGCTCAAGCTCGGGACCGTCGACATGGTGGAGCCGTCGACCGTGATGGGCTCGGTAACGGACATCTACGGCGTGTTCGAGATGCCTTACCTGGTCAAGGACCGCAAGCACATGCAACGCATCGAAAAGGAACTGTACTGGTCGAAGTTTGAACCGGAACTGGCAAAAAAAGGCTACAAAACGCTCGCGCTTTGGGAAAACGGCTACCGCCACATCACCAATAACAAGCATCCGATCAACACGCCCGCCGACCTGGCAGGAATCAAGCTCCGCGTTCCCAACAGCAAGTGGCGGGTGAACATGTTCAAGGCCTACGGCGCCAATCCGAGCCCGATGAAATTCTCTGAAGTGTTCACGGCGCTGCAGACCGGCGTCATGGACGGGCAGGAGAATCCGTACGCACAAATCGCCAGCGGCAAGTTCTACGAAGTGCAGAAATACCTGTCGATCACCGGTCACGTTTATTCGCCGGCGTATCTGATCGTCAGCGCTGCGAATTTTGCCAAGCTGCCGGCCGACGTGCGCAAGATACTCGAAGACACCGCCAAGGAAACGCAGGCCTTCGTCTATGCCAAGGCGGAAAAAGACGACGAGGCATTGCTGACAAAGATGAAAACGACGGGCATCAAGGTAAACGTCGCCGACAAGGATGCGTTCATTGCCGGCTCGAAACCCATATACGAAGCCTTCGCCAAGGAAGTACCCCTTGCCAAGGAAGTCATCGATCGCGCGATTGCGCTGGGCAAGTAGTCGTACTCGCCCTGGTCGCATCCGGTACGCGGCGATGCGACCAGGGCAGAATTCCACATCGGACCGGAGGCGAAGAACGGCATGAATCTTGACGCAATCCGCAGGGCTTATGAACGCGCCCTTGAGTGGCTGACGGTGACTCTCATGGCGGCGCTCGCCGTGGAGGTCACCATCGGCGTGGTGTTTCGAACCTCCGGTTATTCTCTCGTGTGGTATGACGAGGTCGCCGCCATTTTGCTTGCCTGGCTGACGTTCTACGGTTCGGCCCTGGCTTCGGTAAAACGCGCACACATCGGCTGTCCGGAGGTGATGATGATGCTGCCGCGCACACCGAAATTCATTTTCCGATTGATCGCAGAAATGCTCACCATCGGCTTTTTCCTGTTGATGGGCTGGATGGGATACCAGGTGCTGGGCGTGCTGAACACCGACTATCTGATCACCATGCCGTCGATTCCGGTGAGCTGGGTGCAGTCGGTGGTGCCGATCAGCGCGGTGCTCATCGTCGCAGCAGAACTCATCACGCTGCCCAAGGTGTTAAGCAACGCGCTGGTAGCCTCTGAAACAGCCGGTGGAGCGTCGCACTAATGGAAATTCTGCTGCTGTTTGGTTGCGTTCTAGCACTGGTGATTATCGATGTGCCCATCGCCGTATCGCTGGGCATCGTTGCAATCGCCGCCACGGTGTATACGCAGGGTACCGCGGGGCTGCCGAATTTTCCGATCGTGCTGTTCAGCGGCGCCACCAATTTCCCGCTGATCGCGATTCCGCTATTCATCCTCGCCGGCGCCATCATGAATTCCTCCGGCATCTCCAGGCGGCTGATCAACTTTGCCTCGGCCCTGCTCGGATTCATACGCGGTGGCCTCGCAATGGTTGGCATCGGATCTTCGATGTTTTTCGCCGAGCTCTCGGGTTCGGCTGTAGCGGGGATCGCGGCGCTGGGCCCGATCCTGATTCCGGCGATGAAAAGCAAGGGCTACCCCGCGCCGCTCGCCGCGGCAGTGATGTCATCGGCAGCCACGCTCGCAATCATTATTCCGCCCTCGATCCCGATGATCCTGTACGCGGTCATGGCCGAGACTTCGGTGGTGAAGATGTTCGTCGCCGGCATCGTTCCCGGCATCCTCGGCGGCCTCGGCTTGATGGGCGCGGCCTACGGGTTCGCTCGCCGCTACAATCTGCCGATCGAGGAGAAATTCAACTGGAAACGCCTGCGCAGTTCTTTTCGCGAGGCCTCCTGGTCGTTTGTGCTGCCCATCATCATCCTCGGCGGCATATTCGGCGGCTTCGTGACCGCCACAGAAGGCGCCGCACTGGCAGTAGTCGCAGCGCTGTTTCTGGGTATGGTTATCTACCGCGAACTCGACCTGAAGCAGCTCAAAATAACGATGATCGACGGCGGCGTGCAAACCGCGGTCGTCATGCTGCTGGTTGCGGCTTCTGCGCTCCTGGGCTCATACCTTACCGAAATCCAGGCGCCGCAGAATCTTGCGAAGGCGGTCTCTGCTATCACCACCAACCAGTATTTCGTGCTGGCGCTGCTCAACATAGTGTTCCTGCTACTGGGCATGTTCCTGCACTCGGCCGCGGCGATCATCCTGGTGGTGCCGGTGGTGATGCCGCTGGTGCACGCCGCAGGCATCGACCCGATCCATTTCGGCCTGGTCGTCACTCTCAACCTCGCCATCGGCCAGCAGACTCCGCCGGTCGCAAGCGTACTGATGGTGGCTTGCTCCATCGCAAAGGCGAGCGTGTGGGACGTCAGCAAGGTCAATATCTATTTCATCGGCGTACTGTTCGCGTTGCTGATGCTGATCACGTATGTTCCGGTCACAGGCCTCGGACTGGTGCATCTTTTCTATCAATAGAAGCCCGAGGCAACGCCATCCTGATACAACGCGCTGAACGCTGTGCCTGCGAGGTAAGCGAAGCTTGGCGCATCGGCTTCAAGGTGTTTTTCGCCAGACTTAAACGTCAGTTCGTAGACAGATAGAACGCCCGACAGGGCGCAAAATGCTGCAATGCAATGCCGATGGGTTTGTATCCTGAGCCACGGCGGCCTAAAATGCCGGCCTCAACAGGGTTCAGAGCCATCTTCATGCCCGCCTCGAACAGAGGCGCAAAAAAACCGTCGCACTTTTCGACAAACCTGGAGGAATTATCAATGATTAAGCTTAAGCACATCGGCATCATGTCGGCGCTGATCGCCGCTGCAGTGAGCGGCTCCGCGCTCGCCGCCAACGTCACGCTGCGCGCCTCGCACCAATTCCCGGGGGGCAAAGGCGACGTTCGCGACGAGATGGTGCAGATCGTGGCACGCGAAGCAAAAGCGGCAAACGTCGGACTGGAGATCCAGGTCTATCCCGGCGCCGCCTTGTTCAAGCCGAAGGAACAATGGAACGCCATGGTCAATGGCCAGCTCGACATGTCCGCGTTTCCGCTCGATTACGCCAGCGGCAAGGTGCGTGCATTCGGCGCAACGCTGATGCCCGGCTTGGTGCGCAGTCACGAGCGCGCGGCACGCCTGAACGACTCGAAGTTCATGAAAGACATCAAGGCCAAAATCGAGCAGGCCGGCGTCATGGTACTCGCCGACGCCTGGCTCGCCGGGGCAGTCGCCTCCAAAAACGGCTGCATCCGCACGCCGGCGGACATCAAGGGCCAGAAGACCCGATCGGCCGGAGCAACTTTCGCGGCCATGTGGCAGGCGGCGGGCGCCTCCATCATTTCGATTCCGAGCAATGAAGTTTATAACGCCTTGCAAACCGGCGTAGCCGAAGCCACCGATACCAGCACCGGCAGTTTCGTTTCGTTCCGGATTTACGAGCAGGTGAAATGCGTCACTGCGCCGGGCGACAACACGCTGTGGTTCATGTACGAGCCGCTGCTGATGTCGAAGAAGTCGTTCAATAAACTCGACAAGAAGCAGCAGGCGGCACTGCTCGCGGCGGGGAAAAAGGCGCAGGACTACTTCGCCAAGGAAGCCAAGGGCCTGGACGACAAAATGGTCAAGACTTTCAAGGAGCACAACGTCGAGGTGGTCACGCTGACGCCGGCCGAGTACGACGCCTGGATCGAAGTCGCCAAGAAAAGCTCCTACGCTACCTTTGCCAAGGATGTCCCCGACGGCAAGCAGTTGATCGACGAAGCGCTGAGCGTCAAGTAATCCCAAGCTCCGGCGGCGGACGGCGCAGGCCGTCCGCCGATACTTTTCTTGACCCGGCCTGGCGGCCGGATGCGATGGAGCGGTCATGGGCAGTTTCGTCCGCGGTGTCAAATTTATCTCGACGCTCTTGGGTTATGTCGCGGCCGCAATGATCGCGATCAGCGTAGTCGTGGTTTGCCATATGGTGTTCGTGCGCTATGCGCTCAACCAGAACACCATCTGGCAGACCGATTTCGCCACCTACGGTCTGGTCGCCGCGACCTTCGTCGGCAGCCCCTACGTGCTGATGCAGCGCGGTCATGTCAACGTCGACATCCTGCCGCTGTTTTCCGGGCCGCGGCTGCGCTGGTGGCTCGCCTTGTTCTCTGCCGGAATAACGCTGTTTTTCTGCGTTTCGATGACTGCGCTCACCTCTATGCTTTGGCACGAATCCTGGGCAAACAGCTGGGTGTCGGAAACCATGTGGCGGGTACGCCTGTGGATTCCCTATTCGGCCCTGCCCATAGGGCTGGGCGTAATGACACTGCAGTGCGTCGCCGACCTGATCGGGCTGATCAGCGGCCGCGAACCACCTTTCGGCATCACCAAGCCGCATCGCGCATGAGTCCCGGAACCCAAGGGGCCCTGGTTCTGCTGGTTACGCTGCTGACGCTACTCTCGGGTGCACCGGTAGCATTCAGTCTGGGAGCGGTCGCCATCGTTTTCATCACCCTGTTCCAGGGTTTTGACGCTTTGCGCGTAGTGGCCGAAACCTTTTATTCAGGGCTTGAGGACTTCACCCTGGTATCGATTCCGATGTTCGTCATGATGGGGGCCGCCATCGGCTCGTCGCCTGCGGGCAAAGACCTCTACGAAGCACTGGACCGCTGGTTGTACCGGCTGCCCGGCGGACTGGTGATCTCAAACCTCGGCGCCTGTGCGCTGTTTGCCGCGCTGACCGGCTCCTCGCCGGCGACTTGTGCCGCGATCGGCAAGATGGGCATTCCGGAGATGCGCAAGCGCGGCTATCCGGACGACGTTGCCACTGGTTCGATTTGCGCCGGCGGCACACTCGGCATCCTCATCCCGCCGTCGATCACCTTGATACTCTACGGTATCGCCACCGAGACTTCGATCGGGCGGCTGTTCCTCGCCGGCGTATTGCCGGGGCTGATGCTTACCGGGCTATTCGTGCTTTGGACGCTGTTTCTAATGTGGAAACGGGGATTTCGCGCGCACGCAGTGGACTTCCGCTACACCTGGAAACAGAAATTTGCGTCCCTGCCCAAGGTAGTGCCCTTCCTTGCCGTCGTAGTGGGCGTCATGTACGTGCTCTACGGCGGTGTCGCGACACCGTCGGAGGCGGCCGGCGTCGGCGCAGCGTTGTGCGTGGTCATGGCAGTGACCATCTATCGTATGTGGAACCCGCGGCAATGGTGGGCCATCCTGCGTGACACCACCAGGGAATCGGTGATGATTTTGATGATCATCGCGGCCTCCGTGGTTTTCGGGTACATGCTCACCTCACTCTACCTGACGCAGACGCTGGCGATTGCAATCGCAGAACTGGATGTCAATCGCTGGGTATTGATGGGCCTGATCAACCTGTTCCTGCTGATTGCGGGCTGCTTCATTCCGCCGGCGGCGATCATTCTGATGACCAGCCCGATTCTGCTGCCCATCATCAAGGCCGCGGGTTTCGATCCGGTTTGGTTCGGCGTGATCCTGACGATTAACATGGAAATCGGCTTGATCAGCCCGCCGGTGGGTCTCAACATCTACGTCATCAATGCCATTGCGCCGGATGTGCCCCTGATGAAAATCATGCGCGGCGCCTACCCTTATGTGCTGTGCATGATCCTGGCGATCGTAATCCTGAGTGCGTTCCCCGGGATCGCGACCTGGCTGCCGAACCGCCTGATGGGCGGCCTTGAATGAATCCGGTCGATTTCGGCAGCTTTTTTTCACACACACCGCCCACCCAAATCCATAAACCAATTTCGCAGAAAGCCTGAATCCATGTCCGGTCCTCTCTCACATATTCGCGTCCTCGACCTTTCCCGCGTACTCGCCGGCCCCTGGGCCGGTCAGAACCTGGCCGATCTCGGCGCCGAGGTCATCAAAGTCGAGCGCCCGAAAGTCGGTGACGATTCGCGCACCTTCGGCCCGCCCTGGGTAAAGGACAGGGAGGGTCGCGACACCAAGGACTCCGCCTATTTCACCTCGGCCAATCGCGGCAAGAAATCGATCACGCTCAACCTTTCCAAGCCGGAGGGCCAGACTCTGGTGCGCGAACTCGCGCGCGTCTCCGACGTGCTGATCGAAAACTACAAGTTCGGGGATTTGGCGCGTTACGGCCTAGCCTATGAAGATCTGAAACAAATCAATCCGCGCCTGATCTACTGCTCGGTCACCGGTTTCGGCCAGACCGGCCCCTATCGGGAACATCCGGGCTATGACTTCATGATTCAAGGCATGGGCGGCATGATGAGCGTTACCGGCGAACCAGACGGCGCGCCGGGTGGCGGCCCGCAGCGGGCAGGCGTCCCGGTCGCCGACATCATCACCGGCATGTACGCCAGCATCGCGATCTGCGCGGCGATCGCCCACCGCGCGGAAACCGGCATAGGCCAGCACCTCGACCTGGCCCTGCTCGATTCGCAGATCGCGCTGCTCGCCTACCAGAACACCAATTTCTTCGCCACCGGCAAACCGCCCAAGCGCATCGGAAACCTGCATCCGAACATCGTGCCCTACCAGCCGTTCAAGACCGCCGACGGCAACGTGATTCTCGCCTGCGGCAACGACAACCTGTTCAGAAAATTCTGTACCGCCGCGGGCTGCGCGGAATTTGCCGACGATGCGCGCTTTGCCAGCAACGGCAAGCGCGTGGAGAATCGCGCGGAACTGACGCGGTTGCTGCAGGCAGTGTTCGCCAAGCGCGGCACCAAGGAATGGGTCGCGTTACTGGAGGCCGCAGGCGTCCCCAATGGTCCGATCAACGACGTGGCCCAGGTGTTCGAAGAGCCCCAGGTCAAAGCGCGCGGCATCAAAATCGAGCTGGACCACCCGGTCGCAGGCAAACTGCCGACGGTGGCGAGCCCGATGCGCTTCTCCGCCACACCGCTTGCGCATGAACTCGCACCGCCAGTGCTCGGCCAGCACACCGAGGAAATCCTGCGCGGCCTGCTGCAACTGGATGATGCGGCCGTCGCAAAGCTGCGCGCCGAAGGCACGATTTAAGCGGAGCCGGAACGGGCGCCGCCGCTGCTTACCAGAGGCTGAACAGCATCTTGGTCGCCAGTGTGTAGAGCAACAATGCGAACACCTGCTTGAGGCGCTTGGTCGGCAGGCGGTGCGCCGCGGCGGCGCCCAAAGGCGCGGTCAGGACGCTGGCGAACGCGATCCCGAATACCGCAGGCAGGTACACGTAACCGATACTGTAAGGCGGCAGGTCGCCGTGTCCCCAACCCGCCATGACGAATCCGACGCTGCCGGCCAGCGCGATCGGAAAGCCCACGATCGCCGACGTGCCTATTGCCTGCAACATGGGCACGTTGCAGTAAAGCGCGAACGGGACGGTGAGGAACGCACCGCCCAAAGCGGCGAGCGAGGAAACGAAGCTGATGCCAAAGCCAACCAGCGCCGAACCCAGGGCGCCCGGTAGTTCGCGCGTAGGCTTGGGCTTGCGATCGATAAGGATATTGCTCGCGGCGAAGAACACCACTACCGTGAACAGCGCAGCGAACAGCTGCGTCGAAATCCAGACGGTAAGATTGGAGCCCAGCAGTCCGCCGACCAGGATGCCCGGTGTCAGCGCCAGCGCCAGATCCCAGCGCACCGCGCCGCGCAACGCATGGGCGCGCACGCTCGACACCGAGGTGAACAGAATGCTGGCCATGCCGGTGCCGACGGCAAGGTGCATGATCTGCGACTTGGGCAGGCCTTGCGCCTCGAGCAGCATCACCAGCAGCGGCACCATAATGGCGCCGCCGCCTATGCCCAGCAAGCCGGCGAAAAATCCCACCGCTGCGCCTATCGCGGCATAGCCCAGCCACCATTCCATCGCCTATCCGCTTTCGCCAAGCAGCAGTTCGACCAACTCGACAAACCCCTCGCCGCTGCGCCGGCTGCACACATAGACCGGCTTCTCGGTCAGGTGCTCGCCGAAATCAATCACGTTGGCTACGCCGACCGAATTCGAAAAGAAACTGAACATGGGCGCATCGTTGGGAGAATCGCCGACAAACAGGAAACCAGCCGCGTCGCGCACAATATCGACGCCGTAACATTCCTGCATCATAGCGCGCGTCATGCCCAGCTTGTCGTAGTCGCCGAACCATCCGTTAACATGGATGGAGCTGATCTTCGCCGTCATGCCGGCCGCGCGCATCAGCGCCGCAATCCGGTCCACCTCGGCAAACGGCAGGCGCGGCACGTCCTCGCAGAAGTCGATGGCGAGGTCGGCCTCGCGGTAACGCTGATCGGAGGCCAGTGCGCAGCCCGGCACATCGCGCAGGATGCGCTCGCTTACCGCGATCATTTTTTTGCGGTTTTCCGCCCGCGTCTGCACGTCGAGCAGAAAGCGTTGTGTCAGCTTTCTCCCCGCGGCGTCGTAGCGGAAATAGAAAGCGCCATTCTCGCCCACCACCGCGTCCACGGGCCACATGCGTGCGATATGGTCGCACCAGCCTGCGGGCCGACCGGTGATCGGAACCACCAGCTTGCCGCTAGCGCGCAGGCGCTCCAGCGCAGCATAGGCGCGCGCAGTGAGTTTGCCTTCGCTGGTGAGCGTGTCGTCGATGTCGAAAAACACGCCGCGTATGCCTTTCACGACCGCTACGGGCATGGCCGCAAGGGGTTTCATTTCGCTCCCGCCATGCGTTTGGCGACGCGCGTGCGCTGCACCTCGCTCATATGCAACCCCGATTTGGTACGCCGCCACAGCACATCTTCGGCAGCGCGGGCCCATTCGTGCTCGATCAGATAGGCGAGTTCGCGCTCGTACAGCCCGCCGCCGAAATTCTCGCCCAGATCGCTCTCTTCCTTGACGCCATCGAGGATACGCTCGCTGATCGTGCCGTGCCGGCGCAGCAGGCGTGCAAGCCAGTGGGAATCCAACGCAGGATGGCGCGCCCGGAATTCACCCATCAAGTTTTCAAAATCACGTCCTCCGAAATCACCCCCCGGCAGCGCCTCGGTATGCGTCCAGGACCGATGCGCCGGAATCCAGCGCGCGAGCTTGTCGATTACCTGCTCCGCCAGTTTCCGATAGGTGGTGATTTTCCCGCCGAAAACCGACAACAGCGGTGGGCCCTTTTCGTCGAGCTGCAGCACATAGTCGCGCGTGATCGCAGATGGATCGACCTCGCCGTCGTCGTAAAGCGGGCGCACACCGCTGTAGCTCCAAACCACCTGGTCAGCGGTGATCCGGCGCGCACTATATCGGCTCGCCGCCGCACACAGATAGCTAATCTCGTCGTCCGATATTGCCGCCGGGAGCTCGTCTTGCGTGACCGGCACATCGGTCGTGCCTATGAGCGTGAATTCGCGCTCGTAGGGAATCATGAACACGACACGCCGGTCCGGATTCTGCAGGATGTAGGCGTAGCGCTTGTCATGGATGCGCGGGACCACGATGTGGCTGCCTTTTACCAAACGCACCTTGCCGGACGATTCGATGTTCAACTGATTATCGAGCAGGCTTTTGACCCAGGGGCCGGCCGCATTCACCAGAATCCGCGCACGCGCTTCGCGTTCCTGGCCGCTTGCTTCATCGCGCAATGCAATCCGCCAGGCATCGCCTTCGCGCCTGGCGCCGGTACAGCGCGTGCGCGCAAGTATCGTCGCACCGTGCGCGCGTGCCGAAGACAGGGTCAGCACCACCAGGCGCGCATCGTCGACCCAGGCGTCATAGTAGGCGAAACCCCGGCCAAACTCGGGCTTCAGACCCGCGCCGTAGCTCTCCGACGCAAGCCGGACGCCGTGCGACTTGGGCAGGCTGGTGTGGCCGCCGATGTGGTCGTACAGGAACAGGCCGGCGCGTACCATCCAGGCCGGGCGCAAATGCTTCTCGTGCGGCAGTACGAACTCCAGCGGCCAGATGATGTGCGGCGCGATGTGCAGCATCACTTCGCGTTCAGCCAGGGATTCGGATACGAGCCGGAATTCGTAATATTCGAGGTAACGCAATCCGCCGTGGATCAGCTTGGTGCTGGCCGACGACGTCCCTGAGGCAAAATCGTTCTGTTCGGCGAGCAACACTTTGAGTCCGCGGCCGGCAGCATCGCGCGCAATGCCCGCGCCGTTGATCCCGCCGCCGATCACGGCAATGTCGTAGATTTCCATTTCACTGAATGCACGGAAGCCGAGCCGCATGGGCGGCAGAGGCGCGGATTATAGCAGTGCGCCCTGAGCGGCCGGATAGTCGGACCCGCGGCAATGAGACAGGCGGCCGCCCAGGCACTACAATGCGGCAATGTCTTTGACGGGAGGACGGCATGTCGACGAGCAAGACCCCCAGCGGATTGACCATTGAAGAACTTGTGCTCGGCGAAGGCGCAGCGGCGGCTGCCGGGCAAAGCGTCACGGTGCACTACACCGGCTGGCTCATCAGCGGCAGCAAATTCGACTCGAGCAAGGATCGCAACGATCCTTTCGTATTCAATCTGGGCGCGGGCCAGGTCATCCGCGGCTGGGACGAGGGCGTGCAAGGCATGCTGGTCGGAGGCAAACGCAAACTGACCATCCCGCCCGAACTGGGTTACGGCGCGCGCGGTGCAGGGGGCGTGATTCCGCCGAATGCGACCCTGGTTTTCGAGGTGGAGCTGCTGGCAGTCGGCTGATCCGCTGTACCAAATAGCGACTCCGGCTGGATCGAGCCAAAGAGGCTGTCGCAAGCCATTCCTCCCTCCGGTCGTCTCCGGGACTTCCTTTGGTCGCCGCTAGGACTCCCTATGGTCGTAATGCACCGCCAGCCATACCGTCGGCGTAGCGGTCGATTCCACGCGGTGCCGCCGATGGGGCGCGATGTCGACGTAATCACCAGGATTTAGCAATCTGGGTTGCGTTTCGTCCTCAAATCGAAGTCTCGCCTGGCCTTGCAGCAGCAATACCCACTCTGCCTCCGGCTGGTCGTACCAAAACCCGGGCGCACTGGCTTGACCAGCGGAAACAATGCGCTCAATGCGTAAACCCGGCCGCGAAAGCAGCTCGGCAAATTGCTCCTCGTCGGCGTCCGGGGACAGTCGGTCATACAAATTAGACATCTTTTTGCCGTGGATTGTTTGCCTCGAACAGTGAGGGCGTAATCCGCGAGCGCGCGAGATACTCGCGCAGAATCTTGACCGCTGAACGGTCCAGCGTGTTGCCGTGGTGCGGGCGGTGCAGCACGTCCTCATGGCCATTCAGTTTTACACGCAGGCGCGCGCCCGAAAGCGATTCGACTTCGGCGCCGAGATGATGCAACAGCGATTCGACCTCGCGCCAGTGGATATTGCCGCTGACCGGGTCGCGGAAGATGGACTGAATCAGGTGTTCGTGCTTGTGGCTCATGGCAGATGGCCTCGTGCAGGAAAGGACCCGCAGCCATAATAGCCGAGACGGAAAAAGCGTGTCGCGGACGCGCTGCCGCCCGGCGGGGGCGGTAGCGCGAGAACCAGGGCCTACTTTTTCATCGCATCCTTGGCCATGGTGTCCTTCTTCATCTTGTCTTTCTTCATCGTGTCTTTTTTCATCGTATCTTTCTTCATCGTATCCTTCTTCATTTCCTCTTTGGCCATGCTGTCCTTGGCCATCGTGTCCTTTTTCATGCCGTCCGCGAGCGCGCTACCGCCAGCCAGCAAGAGGCCGATCGAAAGTACGGTTGAGCTTATCTTGATCATGGTGAACTCCTTGATAGTTAAAAAATGAGCGGCGGTGAAGCCGGTGTTTCAGGGCGGCTGATATTGGATCAGCTGCCGCCGAACCAGTTGTACCCCTGGTCTTCCCAATAGCCCCCGGGGTAGGTGTTGGTGACGAAAATCGCCTGGATGTGCTTCGGATTCTTGTAACCGAGCTTGGTCGGCATGCGCAGTTTCATCGGGAATCCGTATTTCGGCGGCAGTAGCTGGCCGTCGTAGCTGAGCGTCAACAGCGTCTGCGGGTGCAGCGCAGTAGGCATGTCGATGCTGGTGTAGTAGTCGTCCGCGCATTTGAAGCCGACATATTTGGCACTGGTGTCCGCACCGACGCGGGCGAGAAAATCCGAGAAGCGCACGCCACCCCACTTGCCGATCGCGCTCCAGCCTTCGACACAGATGTGGCGCGTGACCTGGTCGGTTTGAGGCATTGCGTGCAATTCGGGCAAGGTCCATATGCGCTTGTCTGCGACCATGCCGGTGACTTCGAGCCGATAGCTGTCGGCGTCGATCTGGCGTATCTCGTCCTCGCCATAGTAGGCGTTGAAGGGAAACGGTCGAGTGATCATCGATTCGGGGTAGGTGGGTGCGAGTCGATCCGGATCGAACAGCCAGCCCTGCACCCTGTCGTTGAAGCGCGATACCTTCATCAGCGCGTGTTCGACGCTGTCCTCGTCGGTCATGGCGCAACCGGTCAGCAGCGACAACCCGCCCAGCGTGAGTGATCGGCTCAGGAACTGTCGCCTGGCAGGCTGTTCGAGGCAGCGTAGTGCTTCTTTCACCACGGCATCGCCGTCGAACGCAGTTTTTCGGGGTGGTTTAAGAATCATTGTTCCTCCTCAGCGGCCGCGAATCATGGCCAGCAAGGTTCGGGGGACGAGCGCCACCATCGCCAGATGGACCGCAACAAATGCGACCATTGCCGCCATCGCAAAGAAATGCACGCGGCGTGCGCTTTCATAGCCGCCCAGCAATTCGCGCAGCATCGGAAACTGCACCGACTTCCACAGCACCAGACCCGACAGCACAAGTACGATCGCGTCGACGATCACGAACAGGTAGGCAGCGCGCTGCACCGCGTTGTAATGGCTCAGGTCGTCATGCGCGAGCTTGCCGCGCAGCGCGGCCAGAAGGTCGGCGACGATTGCGCGCGGCGACAAGGGGAAGAACTTGCGCACGATCCGTCCGGTCGCCGCATTGCAAAAAAGGTACAGCAAGCCGTTTGCGGCCAACAGCCACATCGCGGCAAAATGCCACTGGATGGCACCGCCGAGCCAGCCTCCGAGCGTGATGTCCTTGGCAAACTTGAAATCAAACAGGGGCGACGCGTTGTATATGCGCCAGCCGCTCGTCACCATGATCAATACCGCAAGCGCGTTCAGCCAGTGCGTCGCGCGCAGCCAGGCCGGGTGAATTGTGAGTGCTGGTTTGGTCACGTGCCGGCCTTGACCGAGTTCAGGAAGCTGCGCACTGGCGCGCGCTCAGGGCCTGGAGCACACTGCCGCTGCGCTCGTCCTGCACGAATGCGACCACTTCCAGCCGCGCGCGATTCCACGCCGCCGGCAGTGCGATATTGCGTTCTACCCGTGCTGCGCCATCCCGCAGGTGTACCGGCCCGACCCATTCGCGCACCACGTGATCGTGCGCGAGCGTGACCCCGCCGTTTTCACCGCTCGTGACCTTCGATACGAGACCGCTTTCAGCCAGCGCCAGATACAACACGGCCGGCTCCGATCCGTTGCGCGCCTTCGCCTCGGCCTTAAGGGCCAGCGCGCCATTTGCCGCGATGTCCGCATGCACACGTATATCTGCCACAGCCGGTACTGCGTTCAGTTTGCGCACCCTGTCACCCAGCGCACCGCGCCAGGAGCGCAATTCCGTACCGCCGACAAAAAACTGGGGCGTATAGACGACGTCTTTCCGGTTTGCGTGGACCAGCCAGCTTTGCCGAGCGGCGAAGCTGGCTTGTGCGTAGGGGTCCTTCCAGCCGATGTAATCCCAATAGCCCACGTGCAGCGCAATCGGAACGACCGCCGCCGCAGGATCCAGCGCCTCTCGGAGACGGCTGAGTTGCTGATCCGCCGGCGGACAACTGGAGCAGCCTTCGGAGGTATAGAGCTCGACCAGCGCCGCCGTTTCAGGCCCGCTACGTGCATCGCAGGCTGAAAATGCGCTTAGCGGCAGTACGGCTGAAGACGCTGCGGAAAACGCAAAGAGCATGATTCGACGCAATTTCATGGGTCAGATGCCTTTCAGTTGAGTGGGTATGCAGCGCAATGCACCCAGGTGCCCGGCGCATTTGACGCGCTCTGCAATCCAGTTCGCCATCGCGCGGCCGCGGGTTACAGCGCGCGCACAATTGTTTTTGGCGCACCGGTGGCCGGTCGCGCGCTTCGTCGCTACTTGTGGCCCCAGACTTCCTGCACCCGCGCGTCACGGCCGCAGCCATTGCGATAGTAGGTATAGCGAATCGGGTTTTTCGTGTAGTAATTCTGGTGGTATTCCTCTGCGGGATAGAATGCGGACGCAGGGGCGATTTCTGTGTAGATCTGTTTCAGTTTTCCGCTCTTGAGCAGGGCGTCGCGGCTGGCTTCTGCGACCTTGCGTTCAGCCTCGTTCTGCCAGTAGATGCCGCTGCGATACTGCGTGCCGACATCGCAAAACTGTCGGTCCTTTACCGTCGGGTCGATGTGGCGCCAAAAATAGTCCACCAGTTGCTGGTAGCTCAGCTTCGCCGGGTCATAGCTCACGCGCACCGCCTCGGTGTGTCCGGTACCGCCGGCGCTGACCTGATGATAGGTGGGATTCAGGGTCTTCCCCGCGGTATAACCGGACTCCGTCGCAAGCACGCCCGGCAGCTTGTCGAAATCGGCCTCAAGGCACCAGAAGCAGCCGCCTGCGAAAATGGCGGTCACCGCCTGCTTCGAACCGCCGTCCGCTGGCATCGGCTGCGTCCCCGTCGCAAGACTCACGCTCCCGAGAAGCAGGACCGCACTTGCTGTCAGGCCCGCCAGTTTCCATTTAACCTTCATGTTCGCAGCTCCGGTAACTTGGCGGCGCGTGGCACAAATTGCAGCGCCACACCATTGTTGCAGTAACGTTTTCCCGTCGGTTGCGGGCCGTCGTCGAAGATATGACCCTGATGTCCGCCGCAGCGCATGCAGTGATACTCGGTGCGTGGAAAAATCAGCTTGTAATCGGTCCTGTCGGCCACAGCGCCGGGCAGCGACGCCCAGAAGCTCGGCCAGCCCGTACCACTCTCGTATTTTTTGCTGCTGTCGAACAGCGGCAGGTTGCAGGCTGCACAGACAAAGGTTCCATCGCGTTTCTCATGGTTCAGCGGGCTGGAACCGGGGCGTTCAGTGTCTTCCTCGAAGAGCACGCGATACGCCTGCTTCGGCAACAAGGAAGCCCATTCGGCTTTCGCTTTGCGCAGCACCGGGCCGGCCGCGTCTTTCGCCAGCGCAAAGCCGACGCTGAACAACGGCAATACGGAAATTCCGAACAAGTACTTCAATGATCGACGACGATCCATAACAACTCTCTCCAGGAAATTTTTGGGCTGACCACTACGCGACTGCGGCAACCGCCGCACCCTCTCCAATTAAAACACATGCAAGAACACAAGCAGGGTACCCCCTGGCGGTCCTTCGTTTTGTGCATAGTGGCTGATAGTTCGTCGGATGCTGGCGAATGGTTACACGCTGGTGCACAATTCGTCGACTACGGAAAGTTTTTCGACTAAATCGACCGCGACTGTAACCAAATGCTTCGATGCAGCGAATGCAAGACGCAAGCCGGCTGAACGCGGGCGAGGAGAGGCTCAGGAATCTGCTGATCCTCGGGCTCGCCGGCAATGAGTCGGCGTATCACACGTTTCTACGGGAACTGAGCGCGCATTTGCGCGCCTTCCTGAGGAGGCGTCTCGTCCGTTTGCCGGACGAGGTGGAGGATCTGGTGCAGGAATCGCTGCTGGCCATACACAACCAACGTCATACCTATGATGCCGGCCAGCCTGTTACGGCCTGGATACACGCGATTGCGAAATACAAGCTCGTCGATTTATTACGCCGGCGCGCGCGGCATGAGGTGCTCAACGATCCGCTGGACGAGGAGTTCGGGATTACCTCCGCCTCGGATACCGAAGCATCGGACGCGCGCACCGATCTCAAAAAATTGCTTGAGCAACTGCCCGAACGGCAACGCCTGCCTATCGTGCATATGAAGCTGGAGGGTTTATCCGTGGCGGAAACCGCGAGGCTCACCGGCATGTCCGAATCTGCAGTCAAAGTGGGCGTGCACCGGGGGCTGAAGGCGCTGGCGGCGATAATCCGGAGAAACGCATGAGAACCGACGATCTGGTGGCCATGCTCGCGGCGGGCGCAGGGGCGGTACAACCGCGCCAGGCGGCACGACGCTATGCAATTGCGCTCGGTTCCGGTGCCCTGGGTGCGGCGCTACTGATGGACCTGCTGCTCGGCCCGCGCCACGATTTTGCCGCTGCCATCCTGCTGCCAATGTTCTGGGTAAAGGTCGCGTTCGTCACCAGTTTTGCTCTAGCCAGCTTGGTCGCGGCCGCGCGCCTGTCGCGGCCCGGTCTGTCGCTTGCCTGGGTGCCGGGTGCGCTGGCCGCGCCGGTACTTGCGATCTGGCTGCTCGCGGCATTCGTGCTCGTGCGCGCCGACGCGGCGCAGCGCAAGTTTCTGTTCTTCGGCGATACCTGGAACTCCTGCCCGTGGCTGATCGCCATGTTGTCCGCACCGGTATTTGTCGCCGTGGTGTGGGCGATGAAAGGGCTGGCACCGACGCGCTTGCGCCTTGCGGGCGCCGCTGCAGGACTGCTTTCCGGCGCCGTTGGCACCATGGTGTATACCGTGCACTGCCCGGAACTGGAGGCGCCATTTATCGGCTTTTGGTATCTGCTCGGCATGCTCATCCCGACCGCCGCCGGCGCCCTGTTTGGTCCGCGGCTACTGCGCTGGTAGCAGCGCCGCCGTTCCGACTTCGGCGGCCCTTCAATTGCCGCCGCGTGTGCTGGCTCCGGATACAATTGGCAATCCGCGTTAAACTTGTGCCGGGATATCAACTGGAGTCCGGATGCGTTGGCGCGTCACCTCGCTGCTTTTGAACTTCGCGCACGCGATCGATCACCTGATGTTGCTCGTGTTCGCGACTGCGGTGTCGTTCATCGCGCACGACTTCGGCGTCGGTCGCTGGGAGGATCTCATGCCCTACACCACAGGGGCCTTCCTGATGTTCGGCATCGGCTCATTGCCATCGGGGCGCTTGGGAGACCTGTGGGGCCGGCGCGCGATGATGCTGGTGTTTTTCTTCGGCATGGGCGCTTCCGCCATACTGATTGCGCTCACGCAAAATCCCTGGCAACTGGCACTGGCGTTGAGCGTGATGGGCGCTTTTGCTTCGATCTACCACCCGGTGGGCATTCCAATGCTGCTGCGACATGCGCAAAAGCCGGGCATTACCATCGGCATCAACGGCATGGCCGGCAATCTGGGCATAGCCGCCGCGGCCATCTCGACCGGCTTCCTGATTCAGTATGCCGACTGGCGCACGGCCTTCGTTGTTCCCGGACTCATTTCGATTGGCTGCGGCCTGCTGTTCATGAAAATTGCGCCGGCCGAGCAGGGCGCGCCAGGCAAACAGGCCGTCAGGCAGATCGAGCTTCCGCCTGCGACAAGAAATAGGGTATTTCTGGTGATGACCATGCTGGCAATTACCTCCAGCATCCTGTTCAATTTCACCACCAACGGCAACGGCGAGCTGCTCAAAGCACGGTTGCCTATTCTGATACAGCAACCGGCCTTGCTCGGCATGCTCCTCGCGATAGTCTACGCGATGTCGTCTGTGTCGCAGCTCGCGGTGGGGCGCCTGATCGACCGCTATCCGATTCGCAATGTGATGCTCGGCATCATCGCATGCCAGGGCCCCGCGTTCCTGCTCGCCGCTTTCAGTCAAGGCTGGACGTTTTACGCGGCCATGGTGGTTTTCATGGTACTCGTGTTCGGCTCGATTCCGTTCACCGATGCAATCATCGCGCGTTTCGTCGACGACAGCATACGCTCGCGCGTAAGCGGCATGCGCCTCGCGGTCTCCTTCGGCGTGAGCTCGATGGCGGTCTGGGCCCTGGGGCCGGCAGTCAAAGCGGCCGGTTTCGGTTTTGCCCTCCTGGTGCTGGGTGCGGTGGCAATTTGCTCCTTCCTGATCGCGTGGCAATTGCCTGACGAAAAGTCCATCCGCAAAGCCTCCGAGTTACCCAGCCCGCAGGCCGCCTGAGCGGCGTTTCCATCGACGCAGCTTCCCGCTTCGGGTCCCTCCCTGGGGACCGGGCGGCGGGTGTGTAGCGGGCGTTAGCGGCCAGGCCGCGTTGCATCTCTGATAATTGTCAAAACGCCCGTCCGGGCGTGGTTCAGAGTTCAATAAATGCAAAAACGAAAGCTCAGCGAGTGTTCGACGTTCCCGCGGCGATAGCCAAGCAAGCCACCAAGTGCACCCACGAGCTATCCTGCCTGCGGACCGGCAGGTGCGGTGCCAGTCCTTTGTGCGTGGTTGAAACCGCGCATGGCGAGAACGTCCTTTGCGTACTTGCAGGAAGCTGGCCTGATTGCGCCTACCATCTGGATTTTGGCGGCGCCAGGTTCTGCGTCTGTCCGGTGCGAAATTCGATTCACCGGCAGCAATCGGCCTGAGCGCGGCCAGACTGCGGCCTTTCTTGGCCGGACCTTGGGCGGCGCTCAGCACCCCCTGCCGGATTAGACTCAGATTGTCGCCTTGCCGCAGTCCTCTGCCGGTTCATGCGGAAGCGGAGAACTGCGAGGCGCAATCCATTCGTCATTAGCGGCGCCCGGATTTGAGCCAGCAGCGTCGGGCGTGAGCGCCTTCTCCACCAGTCGCACAGTTGCATCCTGCGGATCCGCCCTCTGCGCGAATCCGAGTTTGCGCCCGAGCATTCGCATCGCCTCGTTAGTGGCGAGCGAGATACCGTGCATGTTTGCAATGCCGGCCGCGCGAGCGTGTCCCAGCAAGGCCCGCAGCAGCATGGCGCCTATACCCTTGCGCTGCCACGCGTCGGCGACTACGACGCCAAACTCGGCGCCGCGACCGGCCTCGTCCCTGACGTAACGCGCCACACCCAGCAGTCGCGTCTGCGCGCCGCTGCCTGTAATGGCAACAAAAGCCATTTCCCTGTCGTAATCAATGCGCGTCAGGCGACTGATTTCCTGCGCCGTAAGCCTTCTCGCGCTGAGGAGCCGGTTGTAGCCACTGTCGCGCGAAAGGCCGCGAATGAAGGTAAGCTCTATCGCATCGTCCTCCGGACGTATCGGCCGGATGATAACCTCGGTATTGTCGCCGAGGCGCCTGCGTTCCCACAAATAGACCGGATGCGACGCCGGCGACTGGTCCGGACCGGCGGCAAACGGTATGGGGGTGGCCACGGATCAGGCTCGTGCCGCGGCGTGCGCAAGTCCCGCGAGCGCCCGGCCGGCCGGGTTCGCCGCGACCGTCGAGTCGGCAACACGCGCGGATCGCGCAAAGCTGACTGCACTTTGCTCCAGCGCCTGCACCAGCGTCGGCCCGCGGCGCTCGAGCACGAACGTTTCACCCGCACCCAATACGATGTCGCGCGGGTCGCCTTTCTGGGTCAGCCAGACAGAACCGCTGTGACAGACGATCGCGTTTCCCGCGCCGCCATGTACGCGCAACAACTGCCCGGGCTTCATGCAGAGTCCGTCCTGGTTTAGCTCGATTCTCATTGCAGCCTCCTAGTTCCATGCGCATTTATCATGCGAAAATATGCTACGCTTTCGACGTTCGCTGATCACTTCCTGCTTGTTTGCTGGACGTCCGGACGGATTATGCGAGTGGACCGCAATCGCTTCAAACGACATTTGAGAATCAGTCGCATGAGTTATTGGAATGCGTGAAAAGCGCCGGAATCTGCCCTCACTCGACTTGCTGCGCGGCTTCGAGGCGGCGGCGCGCAACCTGAGCTTCACCAAAGCGGCCAAGGAACTGTTCGTCACACAGTCAGCGGTAAGCCGCCAGGTAAAGGCAATCGAGGACCATCTTGGCGTCGCGCTGTTCGTTCGACGGCACCGCGCGCTTCTACTGACCGAGGCCGGGCACGAGCTGTACCGCGCCAGCGCGCAGGCGCTGCGCCAGCTCGCCGATGCGACGGCCAGAATCCGCGAGCGCGACAGCGGGCGCGCGCTGACCGTGACCGCAACCATAGGCTTCGCCTCTCTGTGGCTGATCCCGCGGCTGGCGGATTTTCGCAGCCAGCATCCCGACATCGATATACGCATTGCCGCCAACAACAATATGCTCGACCTGGAGCGCGAGGGCATCGAGCTGGCGGTGCGCTACTGCATGCCCAAGGCAGCCCCGCAGGGTGCCACCAAGCTGTTTGGCGAGGCCGTATTACCCGTATGCAGTCCGAAGCTGCTCACGCGTGCGGCGCCGCTCGCGCGACCGGAAGACCTGCGCCACCATGTTTTGCTGCACTACGAGCTGCCCGGCGGGGCTGGCCCCTGGCTAAGTTGGACCGTGTGGCTGGAAACCATGCAACTGCCCGGGCTGAAGCCCGCCGGGTCTTTGCGTTTCATCCAGTATGACCAGACCATACAGGCGGCGCTCGACGGCCAGGGGATCGCGCTCGGTACCACGCCGCTGGTCAGGGACCTGATCAAGCAGGGGCGGTTGATTGCGCCGCTGGCCGGCAAGTTCGAATCGTCGCGCGCCTACTACCTTGTCCTATCCGCTGCGGCAGCCGAGCGGCCTGAGGTGAAGGATTTCGCCGGATGGCTGCTGCGCCAGGCAAAGCGGGAGCCGGGAAACCGCGTCTTGCGCGCGCGCTAGCGCGGCGGCCGCGCTCCTCGTGCAGTAGAATAAGACCAGAAGCAATTTCAAGGAGACCAGCACATGCGCGGCGCCGTTATCGTAGCGTTTGCCCCGGATCGGGAATACGAATTGAGGATCACCGCCGGCGACGCGCCCCTGCCGGCGGAGCAAGAAGGCGAATTGTGGTTGTCGAAGCAGTTCGAGGAATTGGGCTGCACGCCCAGAAGTCTGGTGGGAAAAGTGCTCGCGCTGGACAAAGTTCTCGAAGTCGCGCGCGAGGCGGGAGAGAAGCGCTTCGCCGGCGACGTCGCCTGGGCTGAGGCGTACGCGCGCGCCGTGCTCGCCCTCCTGAAACGACCGCTAGTGCGCGTCGACCTAGGCGAAAATACCGTCGCCTGAGAGTGCTGGGCCGGCGTCAGTCGGCTCAGGACTGCAGCTGTGCCACCTGCTGCGCCAGCTCCTGCATGCGCACCGCAATCGATTTGAGCAGCGATGCGCTGAACGCGGGCTTGGATTTGATCAGGTCGAGGAAATCCGTCCGATTAATCGAAAGCAGTTTGCAGTCCGTTTCCGCCGTCGCCGAGGCTGCGCGGGCAGCGCGGTCAACCAAAGCCATTTCGCCAAACATCCCGCCGGTCCCCACGCGCTCGATCACTCGGCCTTTCGCTGAAATCGCAACGCGGCCTTCCAGCACCACGTACATAAAAGCGCCGACTGCGCCCGCGCTCATGATGAGCTTGGCCGCGGGAAACTCGGCGGGCTCGTGCGTAGCAAGCTCCGATTGCAGACTGGCCAGCGTCTTTCGGTCCAGAATATCGCTGCGTTCGGCAGGAGCACCCTGTGCCTTGCTTGTCGCACCCAGTCTGGCAATGCTGTCACGCAGACGCTGGACCATGATACTCATCAACATCAGCGCAAATTCGGGCTTCTTCTCCAGCGCGGTGTGAAATTGTTTTTCATCCAGGGACAGCACGCGACAGTTGGTCTTGGCCATCGCTGTCGCGCTCCGCGGAATACTGGCGATAACCGCCAATTCGCCGAATACGTGGCCGGGCTTTACGACGCCGAAAAACTTGTTACGCATCATCAGGCCGATTTCACCCTCCATCAGGAGGTACATCCTCGCGCCCTTGGAGAACAACCCCCCCGCCTTCTCGTTTTCAGAGAAGATGGGCTTGCCGGCCGGTTTCTCCTCCAGGGTTCCCGCTGAACGAAAGAACTCCAACGCCAGGGCCGGCTGGTAAAGCGGGCTCTGCACCGCGACCTGCGCTGAAGCGTGCGCCGCTTGCGCCGCGGCTGGGCGTGATTCAGGTTTGGCGGAAAAATCGAGGTCGTCCATGAGCGCGGATATTTTAATCCTTTATTCGGCCGCCAGCGAAACTCGGGCCCAAGCGGGCTGCGTAACTTCGAACTTTATGTGCGCACGCTGGGGCTCTGCAGGCAGTGCGAGGCGCGGTAACGACGACCGCCTCGGGCAGATCGCGATAGCGCCGCGGCGCGCACTCAGGCAAGCACCGGTGGCACCAACTTTGTAAGTGCTTGCTTTCTGGATACTGCAGACCCGACGAGGGCGTAGCCTAGCAAATTGCCGGTTTCATCTTCAAACCGGGCTTCGATTCCACCCGCCTCCCTCTGCACCCTCCACGACCCGGAAAGCGTTGAGGGCGGGCATATGACGACTGGCATCAAGGGCGTTTTGACTACAACTGGCATGGCGGGATAGACGACCGGGGTCGGCGTACCGGCGAGTGTTTTCGCAAGCGCGCGCGCCGCCTGCATAATCGGCAACACATAAGGCAGTGTCCGACCATCGACTTCAGCGCAATCACCCAGGGCATAGACATCGGTAGCACTGGTCTGAAGGCACCGATCGGTGACGATGCCGCGGTTGGTCTTCAAACCCGAGCGTTGCGCCAGTTGGGTACGCGGCCTGAGTCCTATCGCAGAAAGCACCACGTCCGTGACCAGCGCGCTTCCGTCGCCGAGATCGACGCGCAGTCTCGAAGCCACGCGCGAAACGGCGCTCGCCGTCGTTCCCAGATGCCACCGGACACCGCCGGCTGCTAACGCCGATTGCAGTTCCCGTGCCGCGTCCTCAGGCAACAGCCTGCCCAGCGGCCAGGCCGCCGGATCGATAACGTGAACCTCGTACCCGGCAGCTATCAGGTCGTTCGCAAATTCGCATCCAATCAAGCCGGCGCCCAGCAGCGCCACGGTTTTCTTTCCGTTGATGGCGTCGCGAAAATGTGCGTAAGCGGCAAGGTCGTTGATTTGCATTACCTCGTGTGCAGCGTCTCCTTCCAGCGGCACGGTAATCGGATCTGCGCCTAGCGCAAGCACCAGTTTCGAGTAGCGGATCGCCTCACCGCCCGCATGCAGAATTCGGCCCGCGGTATCGATGCCATCGACTTCGACGCCGACGACGATACGCGCGTTCAGCTGGATCGCCATCTGCTGCGGACTCGCGCTCGCGATCTGCGCCGCGGTCTTTGCCGAGGCGAGCGCATTCGAAAGCATGGGTTTGGAGTAGAAACTCCCCTCGTCACGGCTCAGGATCGTCAGCGGCACCGCGGCATCAAGTCTGCGCAACTCGCGCGCCAGGCTGTAGCCCGCGAGCCCGCTGCCTACGACAACGATCGATGCCGCATCAACGACGGGTTCCACCTCAGGCCGCCGCCCCGCTCGTTTCGATCATCTCGAAGTCGGCCTTGGCCACGCCGCAATCGGGGCAGGACCAGTCCGCAGGAATGTCTTCCCAACGCGTTCCCGCGCGGATGCCGTCTTCGGGCATACCCTTGGCTTCATCGTAGATAAAACCGCACACCACACATTGCCATGTCTTCATTTGATTGCTCCTGTTGGTTTGATAGTTCAGTGTTGCGCCTTGACCAGCGCCGCCTTGTACTGATTGGCGTGGCGTTCCTCGACTTTCGCGAGCGCGGCGAACCGCTTGGCCGCTATCTCCAGCGTGCGGCGGAACTCTTGCGCGTGCTGCTTCGATTCGGCGATCTGTTCGTCGAATTCTTTCACTGCCGCGCGATTGCCTTCCTCCACGGCAAGGTGGCGGAATTGCGGATACATCTCGGTGTATTCGTAGGTCTCGCCCTCGATGGCGATCTCGAGCGACCGGGCGGGGCTGAGTTCGGCTTTCGGGTAGAGCAAATCCAGGTGTCCGAAGGCGTGCTGCACTTCCTGGTCGGCGGTCTCCTCGAATATGCGCGCGGTGGCTTCATCGCCGGCTTCGCGCGCACGCTTGGCGAAATATCGGTACTTGATGTGCGCCATGCTCTCGCCGGCAAATGCGGCCTCGAGGTTTTTGATGGTTACGGATTCCTGTTTCATCGTTTCGCTCCTTTGAGTGGTTATAACAAGAGTAGCTTCCCTCTTATTCCCCCGATATCAGGTTTCGCTTCGGTGTATCTGAATCGATGTCTCGGTACCGGGATCAATGTGCTACGGACCGGATTTTGAACGCTGGACATAATCGAGTCTAACGACTAATATTTGTGTTCTTAATCGATTTGTTCGATATGGCTGCCTTACCCTCCTTGCGCCAACTCGCCTATTTGGTGGCACTCGCGGATCATCTCAATTTCACCCGCGCCGCCGCCGCCTGCTTCGTTACCCAGTCCACGCTCAGCGCGGGTCTAAAGGAACTGGAAACAATACTGGGCGCTCACCTGGTGGAGCGCGACCGGCAGACAGTCCTCATTACGCCGCTGGGCTCGGAGGCGGTCGAACGCGCGCGGCACCTGCTCGCCGCGGCCGAGGATCTGGCCGCACTCGCCGCGGCATCTGCAGAGCCGATGAGCGGCACTCTGCGCCTGGGGGCCATTCCCACGATTGCACCGTTTTTGCTGCCGCGCATCCTTCCCGGTCTTCGCGCCGGCTACCCGAAGCTGAAACTATTGCTGCGCGAAGACGTCAGCGCCAATCTGTTGCTGCGGCTTGCGAGCGGACAGCTCGATTTTGCGCTGCTGGCTTTGCCCTACGACACCGCTGATATGCAGGTGCGCCAGTTGTTCGACGACGAATTCTGGCTGGTCGGCCGCGACGACGACCCGGCGCTCAAGTCGAAGCGTGCGAGCGTCAGCGCCCCGGCAGCGGAAAGGCTGGTATTGCTGGAAGAGGGCCATTGCCTGCGCGAGCATACGCTCGCCGCGTGCACGCGCGACGAATCTTCCAACCTGTCGGGCGTGGAGGCGACCAGCTTGCTGACTTTGGTGCAGATGGTCGAATCGGGTATCGGTCTTGCATTGGTCCCGGAGATCGCGCTGAACAGCGGTTTGCTAAACGGGACGCGGCTCGTGGCGCGACCCTTGACTCCTCCTGCACCCAAACGCACGATTGCGTTGCTGGCGCGGCGCTCGAGCGCGCGACAGGCCGAGCTAGCGGTGCTGGGCGACTTCATCGAGGACGCGCGCAAGCTCGACCGCTACACCGTCACCACGTCGAGGGGGCGCCGCCGGCCGGTTCAATCCGTGCAGGCGCGCGTGCGACGAGACCAGAGAGGAACATCGCGATGACGCACGAATTTTCCTTGTCCGGCGCAGACGGCACGCCGCTTTCGGTTTCCGACTGGTGGATCGATTCTCCCGCTGGAGAGGGCATCGTGCTGATGCACGGGCTCGGAGAACACCGCGGCCGCTACGCGCATGTGGCGCGGTTTTTCAACGCGTGCGGCTACTCGGTGCGCGCGTACGATCATCGCGGCCATGGCCGCTCGGGTGGCGCGCGCGGCGACGTGTCCGATACAGAAACGCTCGCGCAAGACGCCAGGATCGTGATCGAGGACTTTGCACAGCAGCTGTCGTCCAAACCGCTGCTGCTAGGTCACAGCATGGGAGGCCTGTTCGCCGCCTATTATGCGACGCGGGCGCTGTCTCCGCTGCGCGGCCTGATTCTGTCTTCGCCCGCGCTGCGCATCAGACTCTCGGGTGCACAAAAGCTTCTGCTGCAGATTCTAGGTGCGATCGCGCCCGGATACGGCATACCGAACGGACTCGACCCCCGCTATCTGTCGCACCGGCAGGCAGTGGTCGATGCGTACAAGAGCGACCCCCTGGTCCATGCCAGGATCAGCGCACGCCTGTTGCGCGCGATGCTGGAGGCGATCGAATTCACCCAGACCAACGCACCAAGGCTCCGCATCAAGACCCTGTTGGTGGTAGCTGGCGACGATCATCTCGTCGATGCCGGCGGCAGCCGTGTCTTCTTCGAGAAGCTGACGCCCGGCATAGGTACCATGCACACCTATCCCGGCCTCTACCATGAGCTATTCAATGAAACCGGGGCCGAACACGTTTTCGACGATATACGCGCTTGGCTGGCCACGTCTCTGTCTGGCGCAGGCGGCGCGAGTCAGAACTAGGTTTTGACCGGCCTGTTCTCGGGGTGATTCTCGGCGGCCGGATCCCTATGCATCCAGGGGCGCGCGCTCTTGGTCCAAATATTCATCACCAGATTCATATTTTCCGGTGCGTCCAGCGTGCCTACCTTCAACACCATCATCTCGGGCACTTTCGCCCGCTGGCTATAGATGGGCGAGCCGCAGTCGGCGCAGAAATACCGGTTCAGAATGTTTCCGCTTTGGGCCGTGTCGGCAAATAACCTGGGTTTGCCGGCGGTAAAGGAAACAGCGCTGCTCGGAACCACGGCGTTGTGGCTGGCACCGGCGCCGGACGCTTTCTGACAGTGGGTGCAGTGACAGGCAATGATTTTTTCAACTGGCGCGCTTACTGAATAGCGGATGTTTCCGCACAAACAGCCACCGGTGATCGCTACAGACATGGCGTGCTCCTCGATCTGTTTCTCCGTTTGATTCAGGACTTCGGGGTGAAATCAAAGTCGTTTTTTTCGGCCGTCGGTGCCGTTGCCACCGGGGCTGGGGCTGCTGTCGCTGCAGCACCCGGCACCCGCGCGGCCGCCCGCAACGCAGCCGGCGAAAGATTTGCTCCGGGTTCCGCAGAGGCCCCCGGCGAAATGCCGTCCGAAGCAAACGCCGCTTCCAGATCCTGCTGGATTTGAGCCACGTCGAACGCGGCCCGGCCTTGCATGCGCAGCAATACGCGCGCGGGCAGATCCTGAATGCGCGGAACCGCAGCGCGCACATTGGCGGCGGTGGTAAGCATGGGTACGGCGTGGTTGTTCCTGAAACCGGGGTTGGCGCGCTCAACGGCATCAATGACGGCCGCCTGGGCCTTGGCAATGCCCATGAGGAGTTCTGCGAGTTGGGTGTTGTCCATTGCTGCTCCCCTGTTGATAGTCCTGAGTGACGTCAATGATACCCCGATCCATGTGGCCCACGCACCCAGCGTTGCGCGTTAGCATAGGCATATTCCAATTTTCCGGGTTCCAGAACATGAACACTGCCAACGACACCCACTCCAAGACCATCGGCTATGTCCTGTGGTTGTTCGGTTTCACCGGTGCCCACCGGTTCTACTACGGCAGGCCGGTCACCGGAACGATCTGGTTTTTCACTCTGGGCTTGCTCGGCATCGGATGGATTATCGATCTCTTCCTCATCCCGGGCATGGACCGCGAAGCGGATCTGCGTTTTCGCGCGGGGCGCGTTAACTACTCCCTGGCCTGGGTACTGCTTGCATTCCTGGGCCTGTTCGGCGTACACCGCATGTATATGGGCAAATGGGTCACGGGGATCATTTATCTCTGCACCGTCGGCCTGCTCGGGATCGGGTATCTATACGATTTCTGGACTCTGAACGACCAGATAACCGTTGTGAATGCTTCCGAATGACAGGCGCGCTTGGCGCCGGCGATGACGCCAAACCGTTGACGGAAGAATGCGGCGCACAGCGACGATATGCGCGGAGAAGCGCGTAGATACTGGTTCTTGGCGCATTTCCCCAACAAAAAAGGCGGCCGGAGCCGCCTTGTTCACCGTTGCGTCAAGTCCTATTTGCGCTGCCGCAGCTTGCGGATGGCGGCAATCTGGGCTGTGGCTTCGGCGAGTTCGGCCATCGCCTTCGCGTATTCCATTTTTCCCCTGTTGTCCTGCAGATGTTCCTGCGCACGCTTGTGCGCTTCCACCGCCTTGGCTTCGTCCAGGTCGTGACCGCGAATGGCGGTGTCTGCAAGTACGGTAACCAGGTTGGGTTGCACTTCGAGGATGCCGCCCGCGACGAAAATCAGCTCTTCCTCTCCGCCGCTGGCCGGCTTGATGCGCACGGTGCCCGGTTTGATGCGCGTGATGAGCGGGGTATGCCTGGGATAGATGCCGAGCTCGCCCTCTTCCCCCGGCAACACCACGAAATCGGCTTCACCGGAGTAGATGGCTTCTTCTGCGCTGACGACGTCTACGTGAATTGTGTGTGCCATATTACTAAGAACCTTTTGTCCCCGACCACCCGGCAAGCCGGAGGTCGTACTTGGGCTTTACTGGAGCGTCTTCGCCTTTTCTACTGCCTCTTCGATAGCGCCGACCATGTAGAAAGCTTGCTCGGGAAGGCTATCGTAGTCGCCATTGACGATGCCCTTGAAGCCTTTGATGGTTTCTTTCAGCGGGACATATTTGCCTTCCTGGCCGGTGAAGTTCTTGGCCACATCGAAGGGCTGCGACAGGAAGCGCTGGATCTTGCGCGCGCGCGCCACAGCCAGCTTGTCCTCCGGCGAAAGCTCGTCCATGCCGAGAATGGCGATGATGTCGCGCAGTTCCTTGTAACGCTGCAGCGTCTGCTGCACTGCGCGCGCGGTGGTGTAATGCTCCTCGCCCACCACATGCGGGTCCATCTGGCGGCTGGTGGAATCGAGCGGGTCCACCGCCGGGTAGATACCGAGCGAGGCGATATCGCGCGACAGCACCACGGTCGAGTCCAGGTGGCCGAAGGTGGTCGCGGGCGACGGGTCGGTCAAATCGTCGGCAGGCACGTATACCGCCTGAATAGACGTGATCGAGCCGGTCTTGGTCGAAGTGATGCGCTCCTGCAAACGACCCATCTCTTCGGCCAGGGTCGGCTGGTAACCCACCGCCGATGGCATGCGCCCGAGCAGCGCCGATACCTCGGTGCCGGCCAGCGTGAAGCGGTAGATGTTGTCGACGAAGAACAGCACGTCGCGGCCTTCGTCGCGGAAATACTCGGCCATGGTGAGGCCGGTCAGTGCCACGCGCAGCCGGTTGCCGGGCGGCTCGTTCATCTGGCCGTAGACCAGCGCCACCTTGTCGAGCACGCCGCCGTCCTTCATCTCATGGTAGAAGTCGTTGCCCTCGCGCGTGCGTTCGCCCACGCCGGCGAACACCGACAGGCCGCTGTGCTTCTTGGCGATGTTGTTGATCAGTTCCATCATGTTCACCGTCTTGCCCACGCCGGCGCCGCCGAACAGGCCGACCTTACCGCCCTTGGCAAAGGGACAAACCAGGTCGATCACCTTGATGCCGGTCTCGAGCAGTTCCTGACTGGGGGAGAGCTCGTCGTACTTGGGCGCCATGCGGTGGATCGAGGCAACTTTTTCGGCGCCTATCGGGCCGGCTTCGTCTATGGGCCGGCCAAGCACGTCGACAATGCGACCCAGGGTTTTGGGGCCAACCGGGACGGAGATCGGCGCATTGGTATTGATCACCTTCATGCCGCGGCGCAGGCCGTCGGAGGAACCCAGCGCGATGGTGCGCACGATGCCGTCGCCAAGCTGCTGCTCAACCTCGAGCGTCAGCCCGATTTCGTCCATTTTCAGCGCATCATAGATATGCGGCATCTGGTCGCGCGGGAATTCCACGTCCACCACAGCGCCGATGCACTGTACGATAGTTCCTTCTTGGCTCATCGTCGTTTCCTAGTAGTTCAATTCGAATTCGGTTTGCGTCTAAACCGCCGCCGCGCCGGCCACGATTTCAGACAGCTCCTTCGTAATTGCCGCCTGGCGGGACTTGTTGTAAATCAGCGTGAGTTCGTCGATGACGCTGCCCGCGTTATCGCTCGCCGCCTTCATCGCCACCATGCGCGCGCTTTGCTCCGATGCCATGTTTTCGGTAACCGACTGGTAGATCAGGGCTTCGACGTAGCGCGTGAGGGTCTGGTCGAGCACGGCCTTGGCGTCCGGCTCGTAGATGTAATCCCAGGAGCCTTCCGGCGCGCCCAGGCGCTCGCCCGACAAGGGCAGGAGTTGCTCCATTACCGGTTCCTGCTTCATGGTGTTGACGAATTTCGTGTAGAAGATTTCCAAGCGATCGAAACGGTCTTCGGTATAGCCGTCGAGCATGATCTTCAGCGCGCCGATCAGCCGCTCCATATGCGGCTTGTCGCCCAGGCCGATCACGTGCGACACCACATTGGCGCCCAAACGCTGCATGAAGCCCAGGCCCTTGTTGCCGATGCAGCATACCTCGAAGCTTTCCCCTTCCGCCTCCCACTCGCGCATTTTTGCCAGCGCCATGCGCAGGACGTTTGTGTTCAGCCCCCCGCACAGGCCCTTGTCCGCGGTGACCACGATAATGCCGACCTTCTTGACGGAATCACGCGTCACCATGTAAGGGTGGCGGTACTCGGGATTGGCATGCGACAGGTGGGCCGCGACGTTGCGTATTTTTTCGGCGTACGGGCGCGCGGCGCGCGTGCGCTCCTGCGCCTTGCGCATCTTGGAGGCCGCGACCATTTCCATTGCCTTGGTGATCTTGCGCGTGTTTTGCACGCTCTTGATCTTGGTCTTGATTTCCTTGGAACCTGCCATTCCTGTGCCCTTGTGCTAACGCCCCTCTCGCTCTTCCGATGCCTGGCCGGTACTCGGCCGCAAGCGGGAAAACGGTGGAATCAATACGTCCCGTTCTGCTTGAAGTCCTTGACCGCTTCGTGCAGCGTGGTTTCGTCTTCCTTGCTCAGATCTTTGGTGCTCTCAATGCGCTCGACCAAGTCGGCGTACTTGTCCTTGCAATAAGCGCGCAGAGCGCGCTCCGCCGCCAGCGCCTTATTCGTGTCGATGTCGTCGAAGTAGCTGTTGTTCACCGCGAACAGCGTCAGCGCCATTTCCCATACCTGCAAGGGCTCGTACTGCGGTTGTTTCATCAGCTCGGTCACCAGACGACCGCGCTCGAGCTGCTTTCTCGTGGCTTCGTCCAGGTCCGAGGCGAACTGCGCAAAGGCCGCGAGTTCGCGGTACTGTGCCAGGGAAAGCCGCACGCCACCGCCGAGCTTCTTGATCACCTTGGTCTGCGCGGCGCCGCCGACGCGCGACACTGAAATGCCCGCGTTGATGGCCGGGCGGATGCCGGCGTTGAACAGGTCGGTCTCGAGGAAAATCTGTCCGTCGGTGATCGAAATCACGTTGGTCGGTACGAAGGCGGTCACGTCGCCGGCCTGGGTCTCGATCACGGGCAGCGCAGTAAGCGAGCCGGTCTTGCCCTTGACCTCACCCTTGGTGAATTTCTCCACGTATTCCACGTTCACGCGCGCGGCGCGCTCGAGCAGGCGCGAGTGCAGATAGAACACGTCGCCCGGATAGGCTTCGCGGCCGGGCGGGCGGCGCAGCAATAGCGATACCTGGCGGTAGGCCCAGGCCTGCTTGGTCAGATCGTCGTAAATGATGAGTGCATCCTGACCGCGATCGCGGAAGTATTCGCCCATGGTGCAGCCGGAGTAGGGCGCGATGTACTGCATCGCGGCGGACTCGGATGCGGTGGCGGCGACCACAATCGTGTAGGCCATGGCGCCGTGTTCTTCCAGTCTGCGCACCACGTTCACAACGGAGGAGGCTTTCTGTCCGATCGCGACATAGACGCAGATCAGGTCCTTGCCTTTCTGGTTGATGATGGTGTCGATCGCCACCGCAGTCTTACCTGTCTGGCGATCGCCGATGATCAGCTCGCGCTGGCCGCGGCCGATCGGCACCATCGAGTCGATCGATTTCAACCCCGTCTGCACCGGTTGCGACACCGATTGGCGCTCGATCACGCCCGGCGCCACTTTTTCAATCACGTCGGTCATCTTCGCGTTGATCGGTCCCTTGCCGTCGATCGGCTGGCCCAGGGAGTTGACTACCCGGCCGATAAGCTCCGGGCCGACCGGCACGTCCAGAATGCGTCCGGTGCATTTGACCGTGTCGCCTTCGGAAATATGCTCGTACGGACCCAGCACCACGGCGCCGACCGAGTCGCGCTCGAGATTGAGCGCGAGACCGAAAGTGTTGTTGGGGAATTCGAGCATCTCGCCCGCCATTACATCCGACAGTCCGTGGATGCGGCAGATTCCGTCGGTCACCGACACTACCGTGCCCTGGGTGCGGACGTCGGCGGACAGCGCAAGATTCTGGATCTTGCTCTTGATCAGCTCGCTGATTTCGGAAGGATTCAACTGTTGCATGCTATCTCCTGAACCTTAAATATTTTTCGCGCTGCGCTCAGCTCGCGAGCAGGCCGGCGGCCATCGCATTCAACTTGCCGCGCACCGAACCGTCGATGACTTCGTCGCCGACCACCACGCGCACGCCGCCGATGAGATCGGTGTCGACGTTCACCTGGGGATTGATTTTGCGTTTGAAGCGTTTTTCCAGATCCGCCACCAGGCTCGCGAGTTGCGCGCTTTCGAGCGCAAACGCGGTGGTGATTTGCGCATCAACCACACCCTCGCGCTCGTTCTTGAGCGTTTCGAACTGGTCGAAAATTTCGGGTAGTAGCGTCAACCGGTCGTATTCGATCAGGAGCTGGACAAAATTCTTGGCCTCTGCCGAAAGCTCGTTGGAGCACAATGACAGGAATAATTCCTGCAGCTGTGACGCTGTCAAATCGAACTTTGCCAGGCATTCCTGCATGTCCGGGTGCGCCGCCACCTGCGCGAGGTTGCGCAATGTGTCCGACCATGCGGAGAGCGCGGCGCCGGCGTCGGCGAGGCGAAATACCGCCTCGGCGTAGGGGCGCGCGAGGGTAGCAGTCTCGGCCATGGGGTTTACAGTTCCCGCTTCAGCTGATTGAGCAGCTCTGCGTGGGCCTGCGCATTGACTTCACGCTGCAGGATCTTCTCGGCGCCGCTTACCACCAGGGTCGCCACCTGTTCGCGCAGGGCCTCCTTGGCGCTTGAAACTTCCTGCTGAATCTCGGATTTCGCGCCGGCGATCAGGCGGTCGCCCTCGGCTTTGGCCGAATTCTTGGCTTCCTCGATCATCTGCAGGCCGCGCTTCTCCGCGTGTGCAATGATCTCTGCGGCGCGTACGCGCGCCTTGCCCAATTCCTCGCTCGCAAGTTTGCCGGAAGCCTCCAGCTGCTGCTTGCCCTGCTCGCCGGCCGCCAGTCCGTCCGCAATCTGCTTCTGGCGCTCTTCGATCGCCTTCATCAGAGGCGGCCAGACGAACTTGACCGTAAACAGAATGAAAAGCGCAAACGATATCGCCTGTGCAATCAGTGTCAAATTGATGTTCATGTTCGAATTCCCCAGCAAATCCGGTCTAGTGAGACAGGACCGACAGTGCGCTCAAGTTAATGGGCAGCGGCGACGACGGCGAGCAGCGGGTTACCGAACGCAAACAACATCGCAATACCGACGCCGATAATGAACGAGGCGTCGATCAGGCCGAGGAGCAGGAACACTTTGGCCTGCAGTTGCGGAATCAACTCGGGCTGGCGTGCGGCGCCCTCCAGGAAGCGGCTGCACATGAGAGCCACGCCGATACAGGCGCCCATGGCGCCCAATCCGACCATCAGGCCGATGCCGATGCCGGTGTAGGCCTGAATCATGGCCAAGGCTTGAATTTTGTCCATCGTGTTGTCCTTTCTTGAACGAAATAAAGTGTTATCGGGGGGTGGTAGGAAAAATCAGCGGCTTTCGTGTGCCATCGAAATGTACACAATGGTGAGCATCATTCCGGTCGGGAACAAGGGGGCACACCCCCTTGTCCCCCAAGGGGACTTCCTTCGGGGTGTATATCCCCCAAGTCGGTTGCTCGCCATATCAATGACTCTCGTGTGCCATCGAAATGTAAACAATGGTGAGCATCATGAATATATACGCCTGCAGCACGACGATCAGAATGTGGAATATCGACCAGCCGACGCCCAGTATGACGCCGAAGAACGCGCCGCTGAGGCTGGTCGCGGCCCACAACCACAACAGCAGGAAAATGATCTCGCCCGCGTACATATTGCCGTACAGCCGCAGCGAGTGCGACAGCGGTTTGGAGACGTATTCGACCAGGTTGAACAGGAAATTGAATGGCCAGAGGACGGGATGCGCGCCGAAGGGGGCGCAGAACAATTCGTGGATCCAGCCGCCCAGTCCTTTTACGGCGATCGAAAAATAGATCATCAAAAACAATACCGACAGCGACAGTGCGAACGTCGTATTGACGTCGGCGGTGGGCACTATCCTGAATTCGTTCTGGTGGAAAACGTTCGTCAGGATCCAGGACATGATGTCGGCCGGCAGGAAGTCCATTGCGTTCATCAGCAGCACCCACACGAACACGGTGAGCGCGGTTGGCGCAATGAAATCGCGCTTGCCGTGGAAGATGCCTTTTACCTGGTCGTCGACGAAACCGAACAATAGTTCCACGAATGCCTGGCGTTTGCCGGGTACGCCCGAAGTTGCGCCACGCGCTACCCACCACATCAGGGCCGTTGCCACGATGCCCAAGACGGCGCCGGTTACCAGGGAATCAACGTAAAGCGTCAGAAATGGATGGTCTCCGACCGCCTGCGCTTTGAAGCCCAAGTGGTGCTGAATGTAGCTGGTCGCGTTGAGTTCGTGTCCCGTAGCCATTCTGTCTAACCTGATTTATCCATTCTCAAAGGCGTGCTAGGTCTCGTCGGCAGCAAACAATGCCATACTGAAAATCAGGATCGAAACAACAAACGATCCCAGCAGCGCGACCACGACAACATCCTGATAGAACGCCAAAACGATCCAAAGTAGCGATCCCGCGAGGAAAAGCTTGACCGCCTCGGCCTTGAGTGCCGCGAAGAGGACCTCCCCTGCGGACCTCCCTTTTTCTCCTGTGCTTTTTGCAGCGAGAAACACAAACACCAGCCCGGCCGTGATACTGATCAGACCGCCCAAGAGCGCCGAGACCGCACCATTGGTGCCTGCTAACCATCCCGCGATCGATACGATGATTATCGTGGCCAGTACTTGCGACCCGAATACCGGGCGGAACTTTCGCCACACTCGCCGCTATCCTCGCTTCAAACCGCGCGAATTATAGCGGTTTCGGCAGTACACGGTCAATTCAGAATTGTTCGATTGTGAACGCAATGCCTTGATCCACATCAATATCGACGGCTGAACCTAGCGGTACGGAAACGGCAGACTGCGTGTAACGCTGGTTCGCCCAGGAACCCCGCACTCGACTCTGATTTGTTCAAGCGGCGACACCAACCGGCTGGCGCCGTCGCCGCGTGTTTCAGCCTTTGAATTTGGACAGCAGGTCATCCAGGTGCTCGTGGTTCGCGTAGCTGATCACCAGTTTCCCGGCACCTTTCTTGCCCGCCTTGATCTCAACCTTGGTACCGAATTTTTCGGCCAATTCTTCCTCGAAGCGCTGGATATCCCGGCTGGCTCTGGGCTTGCCCGATTTTTTCTGTCTGTGACCGAGGATGTCCTGAATTGCTTTTTCGGTTTCTCGCACCGACAGGCCGTTCTCGGCCACCCGCCTCGCGACATCCTCCTGCCTCCGCCCTTCCAAGGCGAGCAGCGCGCGCGCGTGCCCCATATCGATCTTGCCATCTTGGAGCAACGTCTGAACGGACTTTGGCAGATTCAGCAAACGCAGCAAGTTCGAGGTCGCCGCGCGGGATCGGCCCACCGCCTCTGCGGCCTCCTGGTGCGTCATTTTGAATTCGGTGATCAGGCGATGAATTCCGCTGGCCTCTTCCAGCGGATTCAGGTTTTCTCGCTGAATGTTTTCGATCAAGGCCATTGCAAGCGCGGCCGAATCCGGCACTTCACGAATCACCACCGGCACTTCGCGCAGGCCGGCGAGCTTGGCAGCGCGCCAACGCCGTTCGCCGGCGATGATTTCGTACCTTCCTTTGGCAACCGTACGCGCCAGAATCGGCTGCATTACCCCCTGGGACTTGAGCGAGCGCGCCAATTCCTCCAGCGAGCTCTGGTCCATGCGCGTACGCGGCTGATATTTTCCAGGCTGCAGCGCTTCGAGCTTCACCGTCTTGAGAATATCGCCGTCCGCCGTATTTTCGTCGTTGGCGAGCAAAGCATCCAAGCCGCGTCCCAGTCCTTTCATTTTCTTCCTTGTCCTTGTCTATGCAAGCGCGACGGCCGAGCGCGAAAGCAGCTCGTCGGCCAGGGCCATATACGCCTGCGAACCCTTGCACAGCTTGTCCAGGCTCACTGCCGGCGCGCCGAAACTCGGCGCTTCGGCGAGGCGCACGTTGCGCGGAATAATGGTCGCGTACAGTTTGTCGCCGAAGTGCTGTTGCAATTGCGCCGAGACTTGCTGCGTGAGCGAGTTTCGCGGATCGTACATGGTGCGCAACAGGCCTTCGATTTCCAGCACGGGGTTCAAATGCTTGCGCACCTTGCGTATGGTCTCCACCAGGTCGCTCAATCCTTCGAGGGCGTAGTACTCGCATTGCATCGGAATCATCACTGAGTCAGCCGCGACCAAACCGTTGAGAGTAAGCAAGTTGAGCGCTGGCGGGCAGTCGAGCAAAATGAAATCGTATTCGGCAGCGATCGTCCCCAATGCCGACTTGAGCCGCGTTTCGCGATTCGCCAGTGCCACCATTTCAACTTCGGCGCCTGCGAGTTCGCGGTTGGCGGGCACCAGATCGTAGCCCCCGCTTTCGGATTTTTGCCGCACCGACTGCACCGTCGTCAACCCGAGCAGCACCTGATATACGGACGCCTCCAGATTGCGCTTGTCTATGCCGCTGCCCATGGTCGCGTTGCCCTGGGGATCGAGATCGACTAACAGTACGCGCTTGCCGGCGCTGGCGAGGCCGGCCGAAAGATTGACGCTGGTCGTGGTCTTGCCCACCCCGCCTTTCTGGTTGGCCACCGCTAGAATTCTCGTGTTCATTGAATTGCCGGCCGCTTAGGCTTTTTAGGAACGGCCGATAGTTCAGAGCCGCCCGAGTTCATCGATTCCAACGCGCTAGTAGTCAGCCGGTCCCGGATTTGCATCACGCTTCGGGTCCGTCCTGTCCGATCAACACCAGGTGTCGCGCTCCCTCCAGGCCTGGAATCGCAAGCGGCAATACCTGCAGCACTTTGCATTCCGGCGGCAACTTGTCGATTTCTTCATACGGATGCGTACCCTTCATCGCCGCGAATATTCCGCCGGGAGCGAGCAGATGCCGGGTAATGCGCACGAATTCGCCCATGTCGGAAAACGCGCGCGAAATAATCACGTCATATCCTTCCTGCGATTTCCAGGACTCGACACGTTCGCCGCAAACATCGGCGTTTTTCATCTTGAGTTCCATCATCGCCTGGTTCAGGAACGCCGTCTTCTTGTGATTGCTGTCGAGCAGGGTTACATGCATATCCGGGCTGGCGAGGGCCAGCGGAATACCGGGTAGACCGGCGCCGCTTCCCACATCCAACATGCGCCTTGCGTGCAGATGCGGCGCTACCGCCAGACTGTCCAGCAGGTGATGGCTCACCATCTTTTCCGGCTCCCGTATCGCGGTCAGGTTGTGCACGCGGTTCCATTTCTCGATCAGCGCGATGTAGTCGAGCAAACGCTGTTGGACGTCGCGCTCCAGTACCAATCCGAGCGCAATGAGCCCGCGCTTGAGTTGATCCGCCGTACTCATGCCGCGGACCGTTTTGCAGGCGGGTCGTCCGCGACGGCTTCACCGGCGTTCCTGCCAGGGTCATCCTGCGTCGATTCGCCCGGAAACGATTGCACCGTCTTTCCCTTGCTCTCGAAGCCGCGCTTTAGATGGACCAAGAGCAGGGAAATGGCCGCAGGCGTCAGGCCCGAGATACGCGAAGCCTGACCTATGGTTTCCGGTTGATGTTGATTGAGTTTTTGTTGCACTTCCCTGGACAGTCCGCGCACCGAACCGTAATCGAGATCGTGCGGCAAGGCCGTTGTTTCGTATTGCTCGCGGCGCAATATCTCTTCATGCTGGCGGGCGATATAGCCGTCATACTTGATCTGGATCTCGACTTGCTCGGCGATCACCGGGTCGGCTACAGCTTCCCCCGCTCCCGGCAGGGACATCAGGCTGGCGTAATTCACATCCGGTCGGCGCAGTAAATCAGTGAGTGCATACTCTCTCTCTATACCTTTACCAAGAACCCTCTCCGCATCGACCTGCGAAAGGACCTTAGGGTTTATCCAAGTCGATTTGAGGCGTTCGAGTTCCCGCGCGACCGCCTCGCGCTTGCGATCGAAGGCCTCCCAGCGTAAATCGTCAATTAAACCCATGCGGCGGCCTGCCTCGGTCAGGCGCAGGTCTGCATTGTCCTCGCGCAGCATCAATCGATACTCGGCGCGGCTGGTAAACATCCGGTAAGGTTCAGACACGCCTCGGGTAATGAGGTCGTCCACCAGCACCCCGATATAGGCCTGGTCACGGCGCGGACACCACGCCTCCCTGCCTTGCACTTGCAGGGCGGCGTTGATTCCTGCTAGCAAACCCTGAGCCGCGGCTTCTTCGTAACCTGTAGTCCCGTTAATTTGACCCGCGAAGAACAGCCCCGCTATCGCCTTCGTCTCCAGCGACGCCCTCAGGGCGCGCGGGTCGAAATAGTCATACTCGATCGCGTAGCCGGGTCGCAGAATGTGCGCCTGCTCCAGACCCTTGATCGAGCGCACCAGATTGAGTTGCACATCGAACGGCAGGCTGGTCGAGATACCGTTGGGATAGAACTCGTTGGTCGCGAGGCCCTCCGGTTCGAGAAAGATCTGATGGCTCGCCTTGCCTGCAAAGCGATGGATCTTGTCTTCGATCGACGGACAGTAGCGCGGACCGACTCCCTCGATCACACCTGTGTACATGGGCGAACGATCGAGTCCGGCGCGGATGATTTCGTGGGTGCGCGCATTAGTGTGCGTAATCCAGCAAGGCAGTTGCCGCGGATGCATGTCGCGCCTGCCCATATAGGAGAACACCGGCGCCGGATCGTCGCCCGCTTGCTCCTGCATCGCCGAAAAATCGATAGAACGTCCGTCGATGCGCGGGGGGGTCCCGGTTTTCAGGCGACCTACCGGGAGTTCAAGTTCGCGCAGCTTCGCGGCCAGGCTGAGTGAGGGCGGGTCGCCCGCCCTTCCCGCCTGGTAATTTGCCATCCCGACATGAATCAAGCCTGAAAGAAACGTACCGGTCGTCAGGACCACGCTACGTCCCTTGAATCGGACACCCAGCTGTGTCCTTACGCCGCTCACCCGGCCGCCTTCCAGCGTGAGATCGTCCACAGCCTGCTGGAACAAGCTTAAATTCGGCTGGTTTTCCAAACGCACCCGGATCGCTTTCTTGTACAGCATCCGGTCAGCCTGAGCGCGAGTCGCACGAACCGCCGCGCCCTTGCTGGAATTCAATATGCGAAACTGAATACCCGCCTCGTCCGTGGCAATTGCCATGGCGCCACCCAGCGCATCGACCTCCCGGACCAGATGCCCCTTGCCGATACCACCAATCGAGGGGTTGCAGGACATTTGCCCCAAGGTCTCGATATTGTGGGTAAGCAGCAGCGTGCTGCAGCCGGCGCGAGCCGCGGCGAGCGCCGCTTCCGTACCGGCGTGCCCGCCGCCAACCACGATAACATCGAATTCGTCAGGGAAATGCATGGATAGGTAACCGGACCAAAGAGGCGCGATTTTACGCTGATTCGCTTCAAACCGTAAGCGCTTGTTCCACGTGGAACAAAGGGATGGTCGGCGTCGCCTGGAAGCGAAAAGAACGGGCGGATGAATCGGATCGACGGCGCAGTATGTGCGTCACGCGTGTTCCACGTGAAACAGCGGCCTTTGCGATTTCCCGGTTTTCTGGCCGCGCCTGTAAGGCGTGTGGCTGGCGGCGCTTCCGGAACCTTCTAGCCGGCGCCGCCCGAAGCCAGACCGAGATAGCTTTCGATCACTCGCGGGTCGGAGGCCAGTTCTGCGCTCGGTCCTTCGACAGCGATTTCTCCCGTTTCGAGCACGTAGCCGTAGTCGGACACCTGCAGCGCCGCGCGGGCATTTTGTTCGACCAGCAGAATGGATACGCCGGTCTCACGCAGGCCAGCTATAACCCTAAAGATATCGCGCACGACCAGCGGTGCCAAACCCAGGCTGGGCTCGTCCAGCATGAGGAGTCGTGGTCGACTCATCAGGGCGCGGCCCAACGCCAGCATCTGCCTTTCGCCGCCCGAAAGCGTTCCCGCGAGCTGCCGATAGCGTTCCTTTAAACGCGGAAACAACTGGTACACCTGTTCGAAATCAGCGTTGATGCTTTTGTCACGCTTGCGATAGCGGTGAAAAGCACCGAGAACGAGGTTGTCTTCTACGGTCATGGCGGCGAACAGTTCACGCCGCTCGGGCACAAGGCAGAGGCCCAGGCCCACGCGTTTTTCCGCTTCAACATGCGCAAGGTCCCCGCCCGCGTAGCTGATGTTTCCGCGGCTAGGCAGGACGCCCATCAAGGCTGCCAACAGTGTAGTCTTGCCCGCACCGTTGGGGCCAATGACGGTGACTATCCGCCCTTCTTCCACGCTCAGCCCGACCTGATGCACGGCTTCGATTTTCCCGTAGGCCACGCTCAGGCCGCGTACCTGCAGCAGCGCGCTCATTTGACACCGCCGAGATAAGCTTCAAGAACCGCGGGATTGGTCTGAATTTCCTTGGGCAGGCCCTCCGCAATCTTTTCACCAAAGTCCATCACGACCAGCCGGTCCACCAGCTTCATGACGAAATCCATGTCGTGTTCGACCAATAAGATGCTCATGCCTTCAGACTTGAGCTTGCAAAGCAGTTCAGCGAGAGCGCGCTTTTCCTGCAAGCGCAGACCGGCTGCGGGCTCGTCCAGCAACAGCAGAACCGGATCCGCGCAGAGCGCCCGCGCGATTTCAAGGATACGCTGCTGACCGAGCGCCAGGCTGCCGGCCTGCTCGTGCACGCTCGCCGACAGCCCGACGCGCGCCAGCTGGCGCGCGGCCTCCGCCAGCAGCATCGCCTCTTCCGTACGGTCCAGGCGTAGCGCCGCGCTGATCACGCCTTTGCTGCCGCGCAGATGGGCACCGATAGCGACGTTCTCCAGCACGGTCATGGCAGGCAGCAAATGCACATGCTGGAAGGTGCGCGCAAGTCCGCGCGGTACGATGGCGCGAGCGGACAGGGTGTCGATACGCTCGCCGCGAAAATGCACTTCGCCACCCGTGACCGGCATCACACCGGTTACAAGATTGAACACGGTGCTCTTGCCGGCTCCGTTGGGACCGATCAAGCCGAGAATCTCACCTCCACTCATGGCAAATGACATATCGTTCACCGCCACCAATCCGCCAAAAGACTTGCGCGCTCCTTTCAGCTCCAGCAGCATTTCGCCCGCGGCCGGCCGCGCTCGGCGCGTCAGTTCCTGCGCCAACGGGGGCAGAAGTTTTTCAGGAGCGGGGAAAAAGCGCACGGCAAGCGGCATGATGCCCTCGCGCGCGCGCTGTAAAAGGAGTACGAGCAGCACGCCGAAGACGATCATTTCAAAATTGCCGCTCTGTCCGAGTAGCTTGGGCAGCAAATCCTGGAGCCACTGTTTGAGCACCGTTAGGATTCCTGCGCCGACCACGGCACCCCAAACTGACGCGGCGCCACCGACCACAGCCATGAACAGGTACTCAATGCCTGCGTTTATCGAGAACGGGGTCGGATTGACGAAGCGGAGCAGGTGCGCGTAGAGCCAGCCAGAAAGACTGGCCAGCAACGCGGCATGGACAAAAATAATTATTTTCATGCGCGCCGTATCAACCCCGAAACTCTCAGCCATCAAGCCCCCGCCTTTCAGGGCTCGGATGGCGCGGCCGGAGCGCGAATCAAGCAGATTCTGCATCGACAGCAGGGCGAGCAAAACCAGCGACCAGATCAGATAATTGAATTCGCGGCCCGTGTCTAATTCCAGCCCAAACACATTGATTGCGGGCAGGCTGGAAATGCCATTATGGCCGCCGAGAAACTCCATATTGCCGAATAAATAATAGAGGCTGATGCCCCAGGCGATGGTTCCCAAGGGTAGATAGTGCCCCGAAAGCCGAAGTGTAATAAACCCAAGGAAAAGGGAAACAGCGAAAGTAAGTACTAACCCTACAATCAAAGTCAGCCAGGGTGACATTCCATACACGGTGCTCAGATAGGCCGTCGCATAAGCGCCCATACCGACGAAAGCCGCCTGTCCGAAAGAAGTGAGCCCGCCTATCCCGGTCAGCAGCACCAGGCCCAATGCGACAATACTATAGAGTCCGATGTAATTGAGCAGGGTAATCTGGAACTCGGGCAATACCAGAGGCGCGACCAGCATGAAGACGAGGAACACGCCAAGTATCAGCCGGGTGCGTGTTACGACGCCACGCCTCATTCCTCTTCTTCCTCGATATGGTGGGTGGTAAAGGATCGCCAAACGAGAACCGGAACGATCATGGTGAATACGATGACTTCCTTGTACGCACTTGCCCAAAACGAGGCATAGGCTTCGAGCAGGCCGACGAGCAGCGCGCCTGCGGCCGCGATCGGATAGCTCACCAGCCCACCCACGATGGCACCGACAAATCCTTTCAAGCCAACCAGGAAACCCGAGTCGTAGTAAATGGTAGTAATTGGCGCGACGAGGACACCGGAAAGCGCGCCTATCAGCGCAGCAAGCGTAAAACTCAATTTCCCTGCCATGGCCGGTGAGATACCCACAAGCCGTGCGCCCACGCGATTGACGGCTGTGGCGCGCAGCGCCTTGCCGTAAATCGTATGTTCAAAGAAAAGCAGCAGGGCCACGATCAAGCTCAGACTCACGCCCAGCACCCATAAACTCTGGCCGGAGATAGTGAGGACGCCCAGCTTCCAATGCGCATCTGAAAAAGCCGGGGTGCGCGAGCCCTCTGCCCCGAAGAACACCAAGCCCAGGCCGGTCATGGCGAAGTGCACCGCCACCGAAATGATCAGCAACACCAGCACCGATGCATTCGCAAGCGGCTGGTACGCGAGGCGATATACCATCGGTCCCAGCGGTACCACCAGAAGCAAAGCCAACAAAACCTGAAAAGTGAGCGCTGGCTTCTGCGGTGCGACCCACCAAGCAAGGACAACAATGGCAGACGGAACGAGGACGTAGTGAAGAACGATGGCCGGAACCCGCCGCACTGCGCCGATGCGCAGCGCCTGTACCAACTCCACTGCTGCGACAGCTACGCCCGCGGTCAATAACAACCACGCCGTACCCGGCAACTTGCCCAGTTGCAGGCTGGCGAGGGTAAGTGCGCCGTACGCGACAAACTCACCCTGCGGAATGAAAATGACCCGCGTCACCGCAAACACCAGCACCAGCGCCAAAGCCAGCAGCGCGTAGATCGCGCCGTTGGTCAGGCCGTCCTGAATCAGGAAAAGGGCGATTTCGGAGTTCAAGTTTGGTAATCGGTAAGGATTGGCTGGACTTCGATTGTTAAATTGACGGAGCGCATACGCGCGCTTGCAACTGCCGCAATGGTACCGAATCCAAGCGCACAGTCTACCCTCTTGCCTTTTGCGCTGAAGGATGGTGGGCGCACCAGCGGGCAGCGCGTGCGCCAGCACCACCACTCGGTCGCGCCGGTCGAGCCGAAACCATTTCTATGTTGTCCTGCCGCGCTGAGCTGCGATTGCGTGTGCCGCGCACATTCTATTGCAGTACTTTCCAGGTGCCGCTCTGCACGCTCACCATGACCACCGCGCGCCTATCCAGCTCCTTGTGATTGCTCGCCGAGAAGCTGAATACCCCGTGGTTCGCCGGCATCTCTTTTATGTTCTCCAGCGCGGTGCGTAGCGTCACTCCCACCGTCAGATCCGCCAGCGCAGAATTCGACAAACCAGTAAATGCCAGTGCGAGCAAGAATTTGAATTCGGCACAGTGAATGCGGGTCACATCTCCTCCTGCTAATAAAGAATCTGCGCGAACTTCCGTTCGGGAAGCCGAGCTTTCCAAATATGCTTTATTAAATTAATGTTTGGAAAGACACAGGTAGGTTAAACTAGCGGAACAAACCTTGTCAAGCGTTTGGAAAAATGCAAAAGGGCCCTGGTAAGGCATTTGTGAGACAAAATTGCGGTATTTCAATCACAGAGGTTGGTTGATGGCTAAAAACACCAAGGGTAAGACGAGATCACACGTTGAAACACTGGTGCTGGCCTATGCCGCCACCGAGCCGGAACTGGGTCAATTTCGCGTTGCCGATGCGCTGCACCAGCGCGGCGTCCAAATTTCCGCTTCTGGCGTCCGGGCAATTTGGAAGCGCCACCAACTCGAAACGCTCTATAAGCGCATATCCGCACTCCCGGAACGCGATCCTCGAGGCAAATCCAGGCTAAGCGGCGTGCAACGAGCGCGATTCAAACGCGCCGAACGTCGCTGGCAGCTACTTGAGACGGACTCAAAGAAGGATCGACCCGGCAATTCTATGACGCTGCGTCATCACCTGCTCGTGGTCGCCGCACGGGCTTTCCACCGACATGGCTACAAGGGAGCCACACTGAAGGAAATCGCGGAGGCGGCCGGTATCCTTCCCGGTTCGATTTACCATTACTTCCGATCGAAAGAGGATCTGTTTTCGCAGGTCCACGACGCCGGCTTCAAGGAGATCAATACCTCGCTCAACAAGGCGCTGGCAGGGAAAATGGATCCGCGCCAGCGACTGGAGGCAGCCTGTGCCGCCCACCTCAAGGTGCTGTTATCCGAGAACGCGCTTGCGGGGTTTACAGGAAGCTCCTTGTTCAACTCGGACATGGGAATGCTGACGAGCCGATCGAAAGAAATTCGCGGCGCGTACGAAACGCGTTTTCGCGCGCTGATCGACGCACTGGACCTTCCGCCACACATTGATCGCCGGGTGTTCCGGCTGGCCCTCCTCGGAGCGCTGAATTGGACCCAAGTCTGGTATAAACGAGGCCGCCAATCCCCCGCTGCAATCGCGCGCGCTTTGATAGACATCTATTGCCGCTAGGCGAGTTCAATGATTTGACGAGCAATTGCGATCAACAAGACATCGGCTCGGCAAAGAGGCCGTTTCGCCCTGTCGGGCAAGAATATTCGGCGCCGGATTGCCCATTCCAAGAAGACCTGTTCTACGAAGTCCTTACTTCCCTCAGAACACGCTTCAATATTTTTCCGGTCGCGCTCTTGGGCAATTCCTTTACAAAAGCGACCAGCTCTGGGGCTTTATACACCGCTAGTTTTTCCCGGCAATAGTCGATGATTTCCTGTTCGGTGGCACGCGCGCCTTCCTTGAGCACGATCGCGGCTTTGACTGCTTCGCCCTTAAGCGGGTCCGGGATGCCGTAAACTGCGATCTCCTTGACCGCCGGGTGGCGATACAGCACTTGCTCCACCTCTGCCGGCCATACCTTGAATCCGGACAGATTGATCATGTCTTTTACGCGATCGACGATAAAGATGTAGCCTTCCTCGTCCATCTTTCCGATGTCGCCCGAATGCAGCCAACCTCCGCGCAGGGCGCGCGCCGTATCCTCCGGTTTGCCCCAATAGCCTTTCATCACGCCGGGTCCGCGAATCACGATTTCACCCCATTCGCCACTTGGGAGCTCCTTGTCCTTTTCATCAAATATCCGGACGTTGAATTCCTCGATCGCCGTACCCACGCTACCGAACTTATGCTTGGACACATGATTGTATGCAGCACATGGTGCACATTCGGTGAGTCCGTAACCTTCGTACACAGGCTCGCCGTAAGTTTCCGTCCAGCGACGTGAAATCTCCTGCGGCATGGTCGCCGCCGCGGAAAAGAAATAACGGATCGACGCCAGCTTCTGCTTAGGTATCCCGGCCCCCAACAATGCGATAAAAATAGTCGGAACAGCGAAGAACATAGTCACGCGCTCGTGTTCGATGCCCTCGAGCACTGTCTCAGGTACGAAGCGACGGAAAAGCACTAGAGTCGCGCCTGCCTCAAAGCAAGCGTTCATGATGAAATCCTGGGCAAACACGTGAAAAAGCGGAAGAAACAACGCAAGTTTATCTTCGCTCATGATGCCGGAACATTTTGCGGTGGCGCGTACATTGCTGATGATGTTGTTGTGCGTCAGGGTCACCCCTTTGGGATTTCCAGTGGTGCCGGAGGAATAAAGAATCGCCGCCGCGTCGTCCGCTCCCATGTCTTCGCTACCCATACCCGATCGGTCCGCTGCAAGCCATTCATCCAACAGAACGTCGCCGTCCGACTTTCCCTCGCAAATCACTACTTGCTTCAGCGCCGGACACTGACTGCGCGGTACATTGGGGAGGAGCTCGGCAGTGGTGAACAGTACTTTGACCCCAGCATCGTCGAGAATGTATTTTACTTCCTCGGATTTGTTCATCGAATTGATCGAAACCACGATGACGCCAAGCTTTTGCCCCGCAAGGTAGGCAAGCATAAAAGCTGGGATATTAGGCAGGAATAGAGCCACGCGGTCGCCGCGTCTGACTCCGTTTGTCTTGAGCGCGCTCGCCACGGCCCCGGCATCTGCGTCGAGCGTGCCGTAACTGATGTCCTTTCCCTCGAATACGATGGCCTTACGCTCTGGATACTGTTGTGCTATGCGTTCGACATGGTTAGCAATATTCACGTTACCTCCTCCCTAACCGGCTGTACGGATGTCCGAGGGCATCAAATCCCCGTATAGAAAAGTACTTTACCGAATTTGTATTTGATAAGGTGCGTTCATGGTATACGAACGATCTTCGCCTTGTCAAATCTTTGTTTGGTACGTTTATTTGTCGATGTAATTCTCTGGTTTGCCCGCGGGCGGGGGCGCACGTCACAGAGTTCGGCGCATGCGAATGCATGCTAGATCGGCCGCCGCGGTGGCTGCCCATTCACAAGACTTCACTGCCAGGATTTGGTCGGACCGGGTTCGTGCCTATCAGATTGCCCGCCGCCAAGACCGCAATCCGTGGCACCACCAGTATGCTGTTGCGCATACGATAACGATTGTAGCGATCTAAAATTGCGCGGCCGCACCCTCGGCGGAACTGCTCGAATATCCTGATCGACCGTGCGCTACGTCAGCTATCGGACGGCGACCACCTCGTCGATCGACCGCGCGAGCTTGTCCACCGCTTCATCGAGTTGCGCCTCGCTAACGATGTAAGGCGGCGCGAGCATCACGTGATCGCCGGATACGCCGTCGAGCGTACCCCCCATGGGATAGCACATCAGTCCATTTTGTAGCGCAGCAAGTTTCAGGCGCGCGTTGATTTTGCGCTTGGCGTCAAACGGCTGTTTGGTCCCGCGATCCTGCACCAACTCCAGCGCCCAGAAAAGACCACGGCCGCGTATATCGCCGACGTGCGGGTGCTCCCCAAAACGCGCGCGTAACCGGGCTTCGAGTTCGATACCGCGCTCGCGCACTTTGGCCAGCAACCCTCGGCTCTTAACCGCGCGCTGCACTGCCAGCGCGCCGGCGCAGGCAGTCGCATGGCCGGTATAGGTATGCCCGTGCTGAAAAAATCCCGAACCGCCGATGACGGCGTTATAAATCCTGCTGCTCGCGAGCAGCGCACCTATGGGTTGATAGCCGGCGCCCAAGCCTTTGCCTATGCATATGAGGTCAGGGACCACGCCTTCCTGCTCGCAGGCGTAGAGTGTTCCACAGCGGCCCATTCCGCACATGACTTCGTCCAGTATCAGCAATACGCCGTACTTGTCGCAAACCGCGCGCACACCCGCGAAATAACCGGGCACCGGGGTAACGCAGCCCAGCGTCGCGCCGCCCACGGTCTCGGCAATGAAAGCGATGACCCGATCTGCGCCCAGCCGTTGGATTTCTTCCTCGAGCTCGCGAACCAGGCGCTCGCCGTAAGCGATGTCGCTTTCATCTGGCTGCTTCCCGCGATAGGCGTAACAAGGTGAGACATGGGAGATCGCGACCAACAGGGGTTCGAACTGTTTGCGCCTCCACAAATTACCTCCGGCGGCTAGCGCGCCCAGCGTGTTGCCGTGGTAACTCTGTCCACGCGCAATCACGTGGCTGCGCTGAGGTTGGCCGATTTCGACGAAATACTGGCGCGCGAGTTTTAGCGCGGCCTCGACGGCTTCCGACCCACCCGAACAGAAATACACCCGCTCTATCCCCGCCGGCGCGCTGTCGACAAGCTCGGAGGCCAGCTGCTCCATGGGTTCATTGGTGAAAAACGAAGTGTGGGCAAAAGGAAGCCGGTCCAGCTGCTTCTTGATCGCATCGATGACCTCGTGATCGCTGTGACCAAGACAGGAGACGGCCGCGCCACAACAAGCGTCGAGGTAACGCTTGCCGTTTTTGTCAATGACATAGGGACCATCGCCGCCGACGGCCACCGGATAGTCGTGCTTAGGATTGCGGTGGAAAACCTGCCCCATAAGAATCCCTTTCATAAGGCTAATTTCGATCTCGCCGAAACAAGCCACGCTTGGTTGGGGATTCTGTAGGCTATCCCCTGATTTTGCGGCGCGCCCCCTAGCTAGCGAGGCGTTTCTCAAGCAACTGGCGCTGCAATACCAGCGGTTGCGGTAGCCGCTCCTTGAGCTTGGCAAAAAGCTCGTCATGCAACTTCAGTTCGCGCCCCCAGGCTCCGCGATCGATGTTCGTCACGCTGGCGTACTTGTCAGCGCCAAAATCCAGTCCTTGCCAGTGTACATCGTCGAACTCGGGCATCCATCCAAGTGGCGTTTCGATCGCGTGGGCCTGTCCCTGGCAACGACCGACGATCCAGCTGAGTACGCGCATGTTCTCGCCGAATCCGGGCCAGACAAATTTTCCCTGCTCATCCTTGCGGAACCAATTGACCTGGAATATATGCGGTGGCTGCTTTGCCTTTTTGCCGATCGCCAGCCAATGCTTGAAATAGTCGCCCATGTTGTAGCCGCAGAACGCAATCATCGCGAAAGGGTCGCGGCGCACCACGCCGACCTGGCCCACGATGGCTGCGGTGGTTTCAGACCCCATGGTCGCGGCTTTGTACACCCCATCCTCCCAATTGAAGGCTTCGACTACCAGGGGCGTGGTGTCCGAACGCCGCCCTCCAAACAGGAAGGCAGAAATCGGGAGTCCGTTCGGATCGTCCCAGGCAGGATCGAGCGAGGGGCATCGCGTCGCCGGGACGGTGAAGCGCGCATTCGGGTGCGCCGCATTTCGCCCGCAGCCCGGTGTCCATGCTTTTCCGGTCCAGTCGGTAAGCGTAGCCGGCGGCGTGTCCGTCATGCCTTCCCACCATATGTCGCCGTCCGGCGTCTCGGCGACATTAGTAAAAATCGTGTCGGATTCGATCGATTTCATGCAATTGGGATTGCTGTGCACGTTCGTACCGGGTGCGACACCGAAATATCCCGCCTCCGGATTGATCGCGTAGAACTTGCCGTCTTCGTGCGGCTTGATCCAGGCGATATCTTCGCCTACGGTTTCCACCTTCCAGCCCTCGAATCCGGCCGGGGGAACGAGCATCGCGAGATTGGTCTTGCCGCACGCACTGGGGAACGCGGCTGCGACATAATTCTTTTGCCCCTTCGGATTGGTAATACCCAAAATCAGCATGTGCTCGGCCAGCCAACCCTGATCGCGCGCCATCACCGAGGCGATGCGCAAGGCCAGGCATTTTTTGCCCAGAAGCGCATTGCCGCCGTAGCCCGAGCCGTAGGACCAGATTTCGCGCGTTTCCGGGAAATGCACTATCCATTTTTCCGAGTTGCAGGGCCAACGCGCGGATGCTTCGCCGGTCGCCAGGGGTGCGCCCACCGAATGCATGCACGGTACAAAGCTGCCGTTCTCACCAAGTACGTCGAACACCTGGCGACCCATGCGGGTCATGATTTTCATGCTGACGACGACATAAGGCGAATCCGAAATTTCGACGCCTATATGAGCGATTGGCGAACCCAGCGGTCCCATCGAGAACGGCACGACATACATGGTGCGGCCGCGCATACAGCCGTCGAACATTCGATCCAGGTTCCCGCGCATTTCCGCGGGCGCGATCCAGTTGTTGGTAGGGCCCGCGTCTTCCCGCTTGTCGCTGCAAATGAAAGTGCGTTCCTCGACCCGCGCTACATCAGAAGGATCCGACAGCGCCAGATAGCAGTTCGGCCGCAGCTTGGGGTTAAGGCGCTTGATCATCCCGGATGCGACCATTTCCTGGCACAGACGATCGTATTCTTCCTGCGAACCGTCACACCATACGATGCTGTCGGGCTTGGCGAGCTGCGCCATCTGCGCCACCCATTCCTTGACACCGCGATGCCTGACGTATTCGGGCGTGCCTAGCGCTGCGGCGTTGCTGGTATTGGGTCGGTTCATAGATAGTCCACTCGCAATTTATGGAAAAGAATCAGCCTGGCGAGCATGCACGCCACCAGCTAGCGATATTGTTTTTTCCGCATTCTACAACGAACCCCTGACCGCCACGCGTCAACACTCACTCGCATATCCGCCTAAAGGCCAGCGACAATGAACAGACGTCGAAATGGAAATAGCGTCTTTCCGTCGGGGCGCCGCGGGTAAGCCTGGGCCACGAGGCGTCGGTATTCTGCTTCGAATGCTACACGCGCCGGCGGCGAGAGCGCGGCAAGCATGGGTGCAAGCCACGTACCCTTGGTCCATTCGGCTACCGGATTTTCGCCTTCGAGGATTTGAAGGTATTCGGATTCCCAAATGTCGAGGGATCGCGCTTGCGGAGCAAGCAGATCATAGTAGGCGTCCGGTGCGAGCACGGGCTGCGGCCGCAGCGATCCCGCCAGCGCTTCGCGCCATGGCGGGCTAAGCGCGAGTTCGTGCATGAGGGTGTGTGAAGGCGCGCCGAAATTGCGCGGCATCTGCACGGCCAGCACGCCACCTGCGGCGACATTTCGGCAAAGGCGTGCGAACAAAACCGGATGGCCATCCAGCCAGTGCAGCGCCGCGTTGGAAAACACGAGGTCGAATTGTTCTGTCGGCGTCCACGCCGCCAGTTCGCATTGCTCCCACACCAAGCCCTCCTCGAGCTTCCTCGCCTCAGCCAACATCTGTGGCGAACCGTCGATTCCCGTGACCTTGGCGCGCGGCCAGCGCTCGCGCAGAACCCGTGTGACATTGCCGGTGCCGCAACCCAGGTCGACCACGGTCTTTGGATATTCGATCGGTATGCGCGCAATGAGATCCAGCGCCGGGCGCAGGCGCTGTCCGGAAAAACGCGCGTACTGCTGCGGGTCCCAACTCATGTGCGGCGCGCGCTCAAACGCAGGACCAGGCGGCACATGGGCGCGGTGGTGGTCACCAGCATTAACACTCTGGTGACATGGGCCGCGGTTACCAGGGGCACGCCCAGCCGCAGTACCTTGGCGGTGATGCACATTTCGGCGATGCCTCCAGGCGCGGTGGCGAGCACCATGGTCGGTATCGCGAGTCCGCCCAGGCTCGCCAGCAGCAGACCGGACAGCGCCGCCAGCATGATCGCCAGCAAGACAGACGCGGCCACCACCAGCATGTAGCGCGGCGCTTTTTTGACGAACTCCTGCTCGAAGCGGGCGCCCAGGGTGCAACCGATCAATAGCTGGCCCAAATTAGACACAAACTTTGGCATCGAAGACAGTTGTACTTCGCCCACGGTCAGTGCGATGGTAATCGCCAGAGGCCCGAGCATGAACGCGTTCGGCATGCCTAGCCACGCAAGCAACGCACCTCCGAGCAGGCCCAAAACAAGTAGTTGCAATAAACCCGCTGCGTTGATCGGCGTCGAAACCTGATCGTAGGCATCGGCTCCGTGCGCGCCTAGAAAGGTCAGCGCGAACGGAATGATCACGACTACCATCATGATGCGCAGCGACTGCGCCATGGCGATACGATCGATCTTGGCGCCAAAGCGCTCGGCCAGGATCGCCATTTCCACGGCCCCGCCCGGCACGCTGGCAAAAAACGCCGTGGTCCTGTCGGTGTCGCTAAATCGGGCAAGGAACAATCCGCATATCCCGCCAATTGCCATTGCCATCAAGGCGGCAGCGATCAGCACCGGCCAGATGCCCAGTACCTGCTGTGCGACCAGCGGCGTGAAATAGAGACCCAGCGCGGTGCCTATGATCAACTGGCCGAGCTGACGCCCCCCCGTGGGAGCGCGAAAATGCAGTCCCGACATCTTCAGAGAGGCCATGGCAAGCAAGGGACCGATCATCCAGGGCAGCGGCGTTTTGAGAAACTGAAAGACCGCGCCGCCAAGACCGCAGACCACGAGCGCTTGCAACGGCACAAGCACTTCGCGCTTCATCCAACCGGTCGGCAATGAAAACCCTGTCACTTGATGTGGGAACGGTAAAACCGGCCGAAAGCCGGGCCTGTACGGCATTCGTGCTTTTCATTCATATCGCTCGAACACCGAATTGGGCGCGGCGCACGCTTTTCATTCCAAATTCTAACTCAAGATGCATAGGTCACCCGGACCCCCATTGCGCTTATGCGCGAACCTCCATAGACGTGCAAAAAGCAGCGCGATTGAATTTCCTATGCCTGGCAAAGCCCTACGCGGTAACATGGTGGTCCTTGCAATACGTTGTTTCATATCATGGATTTCAAATTAAGCTCGGAGCAAGCGCAGTTCCGCGATGCCGTAAACGGTTTCGCGGAACGCCATTTGCGCGCCGACGCGCTGAAACGCGCGCATCAGGAAGCGCACCCGTGGGACGTTGCGAAGCTCATGGCCGAACAGGGCCTGATGGGTATCACGATAAAGGAAGAAGATGGTGGTCAGGGCGGTTCCCTGATGGACGCCGTCATCGCCATCGAAGCCGTCGCCTCGGTCTGTCCGCGTAGCGCCGACGTTATCCAGGCCGGCAATTTTGGCCCGGTGCGCGTGCTCGCGGAGTACGCCACGCCAGACCAGAAAGCCCGCTACCTCACCAAGATCCTTGAGGGCGCGTCGGTGATCACGGTCGGCATGACTGAGCCCGAAGCCGGCTCCGCCGTAACCGATCTGAAAACCACGGCCACACCCGACGGCAAAGGTTACCGCATCAACGGCACCAAGGTTTTCCAGACCCATGCGTCCTACGCCGAGGTCATGCTGACCTATGTGCGCTTCGGCCCGGGCGTGGGCGGCATAGGCTCGGTGCTGATTCCGCGCGACGCCGAGGGATTCAAACAGGGCGCACCGTCAAAATTCATCAACGGCGAAGAGTGGGTGCAGACATATCTCGACAATGTCTACGTGGGCCCGGAGAACGTCATGCTGAAAGAGGGCGGTTTCAAAAAGCAGATTGCCGGCTTCAATGTCGAGCGCATCGGCAACACCGCCCGATCCCTCGCCTTGGGGCGCTATGCATATAACGTCGCGCGCGAATGGGCGCTGCAGCGCAAACAGTTTGGCAGGCTGCTGTGCGAATTCCAGGGCCTGCAGTGGAAATTCGCCGACATGAAAATAAAGCTCGATGCCGGCCAGCTTCTGCTCTACCGCGCCGCAGCCAACGCCGACGACGGCATACCCTCGGCCGAGGAAACCGCCATCGCCAAGGCCTACTGCAACCAGGCGGGATTCGATATCTGCAACGAAGCCATGCAGGTCATGGGCGGCATGGGCTACACAGACGAGACGCTCGTGGAATATTGTTTCCGCAAATGCCGCGGCTGGATGATCGCCGGCGGATCCATCGAGATCCTGAAGAATCGGATTGCCGAAAGCGTGTTTGAGCGTCCCTTCTCGCAGCGGCCCGCGAAAACCTGAACACCTTTCATCCACGCAGGAAGATCCATATGGCCGACAGCTGCCTGGCGGACTTTTTCTGAGCGCCCTGCGTTCTCAACGAACTGCGCTTTAGATCTTTATGTCCGACCAAAAACTGTACCAAGCGATTTTCGATCCACGCAGCATCGCGCTGATCGGCGCCTCCGGAGACGAGCGCAAAAACACCTCCCGGCCGCAGCGCTTCCTGCGCAAACACGGCTATGACGGGCGTATTTTTCCGGTGAATCCCGGCCGCAAAGAAATTTTGGGCGAAACCGCGTACCCGGACCTTGCTGCCGTGCCCGAAGTCATAGACCACGCATTCATCATGGTAGCTACCGCTGCAGTGCCGGTCGCGCTGCGGCAATGCGTCGCCAGGAACATTCCAGTCGTCACCGTCTACAGCGATGGGTTCGCAGAAACCGGCGCAGCAGGCCGCGCCAGGCAGCAAGAGCTGAACGACATTATCAGCGGCAGCAACACGCGGCTTGTCGGCCCGAACTGCATCGGTTTGCTCAGCACACAGACGCACCTTGCGCTATCGGTCAATGCCGTGCTCGAAAAACTAGACATCAGACCGGGCGGACTCGCCATCGTGTCGCAGTCGGGCAGCATGATGGGCGGGCTGATGTCGCGCGGCATCGGGCGCGGGGTTGGTTTCTCGAAACTGATTTCAGTCGGAAACGAAGCTGATCTCGGCGTCGGCGAACTCGCCGGTCTGCTGGTCGACGACCCGCACACCGAAGCCATACTGCTGTTCATGGAGACCATACGCGATGCGCCGATGCTCGCGCTTACAGCGCGCCGCGCCTACGCCGCCGGCAAGCCGGTGATCGTGTATAAACTCGGCCGCTCCGAAGTCGGCCGGGACCTCGCGGCGTCGCATACCGGTGCCATGGCCGGGACTGCGCAAGCGGCAGATACCTTCTTCAAGGCGCATGGCATGCTGCGCGTCGACAACCTCGAGACGCTGTTCGAACTGCCCGCCCTGGTCAAAGATCGCAAGCCCGCCAAGCGCCATCGCGCCGCGGTAATGACCACGACCGGCGGCGGCGCGGCCTGCGTCGTGGACCGCGCCGGCACCTACGGCGTCGACGTTGTAGGTCCCCCGGACGCGCTGATCGCCGCACTGGCGCAACAAAACATCTCCATCAACGCGTCGCGCGTCACCGACCTGACGCTGGCGGGCGCAAAAAAGGAAATCTATGGTGGGGTGTTGAACGCGCTGCTCGCTTCCGATCACTGCGAACTGGTGCTCGCCGTCGTCGGCAGTTCGGCGCAATTTCAGCCGCAAATTGCGATCGAGCCCATCCTTGAGGCCGATCGCCGCGACAAGCTGCTGGCGGTGTTCCTCGCCCCGCATGCCGAGGCTTCCCTGAAGCTGTTGGCGGATGCCGGTGTCGCCGGCTTTCGGACGCCGGAGTCCTGCGCGGATGCGATTCGCGCCTGGCACGAGTGGAGGGCGCCCGCGCAGATCCCCGCGTCTGATGCACCGCGCATCGCAGCCGCAGAAGCACTGCTGCGCGGGCATGCGCAGCCGGACGAACACCAGGCCTGCACCGTATTCGCTGCGCTTGGCGTCCCTCAAGCGCAGGCGGTGGTCATGGCCGACGCCGATACCGCGGTGCACCTGCCATTTCCAGTGGCCGCCAAGATTCTGTCTCCAGACATCGCACACAAGACCGAAGCCGGGGGTGTTGCATTGAACGTGGGCGACGACATGGCGCTCAAGCAGGCTGCGCGGGATATTCTGACCCGCGTGCGTACGCAGCATCCGCACGCGCGACTGAACGGCATTCTTGTGCGACACATGGAGCAAGGCCTGGTGGAAGTGATCGTCGGTTACAAGCACGACCCACAGGTCGGGCCGCTGATCGTAATCGGCGTCGGTGGCGTGCTCGCCGAGATTTATCATGACTTCGCAATGCGGCTCGCCCCGGTGACGCCGGAAACCGCCACGGAGATGATCGCCGAGGTACGGGGCCTGGCAGTCATCCGCGGTTACCGCGGCCTGCCGCGCGGCGACTGCGCGGCACTCGCTCTGGCGGTGGCGGCGTTTTCACAGCTGGCGGCCTTTGCAGACATTGCCGAAGCGGAAATCAATCCGCTGATTGTGAAAACAGAAGGCGTCGTCGCAGTAGATGGCCTTATTGTGAAGCGCAAAGGAGACGTCCCATGCTGATGCGGCAACTGGCCGACTATGCAATTCGCGAGCAATCTTCCGCTCTGCCGCCTGAGGTCATCCACCACGCCAAGCGCGCAGTGATCGACTGGTATGCGTCCGTACTGCCGGGAAGCACAGTCAAACCTGCGACCCTGCTGGAGGAGGCGTTTGCTGAAGACCTCGACCGCGGGCGCGCCCGGCTGGCAAGCGGCCGGCGCGCAACGCTGCGCGCGGCCGCACTGATCAACGGAGCGGCATCACACTCGGTGGAATTCGACGACATCTACCGCGACGCGGGCTACCACCCGGGTAGTCCGGTGATTTCGGCAGCGCTTGCCGCGGCGCAGGCCAGCGGCGCCAGTGGCGAACTATTTTTGCGCGGCGTCATCGTTGGGTATGAGATATCGACGCGGCTGGGCGAGGCCATCATGCCCTCGCACTACAAGTACTGGCACACCACCGGCACGGTCGGCGCTTTTGGAGCCGCAGCCGCGGCCGCGACCATTCTGGGCGCGAGTCACGAGCAGTTCATGCATGCGCTTGCCACGGTCGGCAGTTTTGCATCGGGCCTGCAACAGGCCTTCCGCTCGCAGGCAATGACCAAACCGCTGCACGGCGGACATGCCGCGGATAGCGGCTGCTGTGCGGCGATGGCGGCGATGAAAGGCGTCACCGGCGCGCTCGACATTATTGAAGGTGAAGCCGGCTTCGGCAATGCGACGAGCCTGAATCCGGACTGGAGCAAGGCAACGCGCGGACTCGGCAAGGACTACCACATTGTCCATGTGACCTTCAAGAATCACGGCTGTTGCGGCCACGCCTTCCCCTCTATCGACGGCGTATTGCATTTGCAGAGCGCGCACAGCTTCACGCACAAGGATGTCAAAAGCATCAAACTCGCCACATACAAGACAGGCCTGGACATAATCGACAACGCCAGCCCGGAAGGCGAATACCAGGCGAAGTTCAGCATCCAGTACACGGTGGCGCATGCGCTGGTGTACGGCAGCGTGCGGCTCAACGCCTTCCTGCCCGATCGCTTGAACGACGCCGGCATACGCGCGATCATGCGAAAGATTGAATGCGTTGCCGACCCGGAATTGTCGGACGGCTATCCGGGCCAACGCGCGGCGCGGGTGCAAATTGAACTCGAGGACGGCCGCAAATTCACGCATTTCCAGCCCTACCGCAAGGGCGATCCCGAACTGCCGCTGAGCGACGCGGAACTGAACGACAAATTCACCGAGCTTGCGCAACCGGTGCTGGGCAAGTCGGCGGCCGCGGGACTGCTCCGGCAGTTGTGGAACACGGAGAAGCTCCTGAATGTCGATTACAGAACCGGCAACAAGCGCGCATCGCGTCGGTCTGTCGTTCCGCGAGCCGAAGTTCTTCCGACGGCAAACCCACCAGGAAAACATCATGTCTGAAACCTCACCCGACGTTCTTTCCGATCTTGCGCCCACGGGAAAGTTGCGCGTAGGCATCAATCTTTCGAACTTTCTCCTCACCAGCACCGATCCGGCAAGCGGCGAACACGGCGGCGTAGCGGTAGACCTGGGCAAGGAGTTGGGGCGGCGCCTGGATGTCCCGGTGGCGATCATCGCGTACCCGAATCCCGGCGCGCTGGCCGACGCGGCCACCGCCGGCGCGTGGGATGTGGGTTTTCTCGCCGCCGAACCCGAGCGGGCGAAGGAAATCGATTTCACCGCGGCTTATGTGGAAATCGAGGCCACATATCTGGTGCCACCAGGTTCGCCTCTGAAAAGCATTGCCGACGTGGACCGCGTAGGGGTGCGCATCGGAGTGCCGATAAAAACCGCCTACGAACTCTTTCTCTCGCGCAACCTCAAGCAGGCGAAGCTCGTCCACGAAAAAGGCTCGGACAAGGCATTCACGCGCTATGTCGAGGACCAGCTCGATGCGCTAGCGGGACTCAGGCCGCGGCTGATCGTTGATCAGGCGAAGCAACACGGGTCGCGCATCCTCGATGGCAATTTCACCGCGGTGCAGCAGGCGGCGGGAACGCCCAAAGGGCGCGCAGCGGGCGCCCGCTATCTGCGCGCGTTCATCGAAGATATAAAACAAAGCGGCCTCGTCGCCGAAACGATCGAAGCAAATAGAGTACACGGCCTGAGCGTGGTGGCGGCGATTTAGGCTCCGCCCGGTGTTGATTGGAATCATCTGCCGGACGGAACACTGGCGCGCACCGAAGGCGCTGTCCAGCCAACACTATGCAGGGTCGATTCACGACCGTGCACACAGGAGCGAAGCGTGATCGACTGGCTTCCAGCGGGCGTGGAGCCGTTTGCCGGTATCGCGTGGTGGGCCATCGCCATCGTATTCGCCGCGCATGCCTTCGGCTGTTTCATCCGCGGCGCCTTCGGCTTCGGCTCGAATTTGCCGGTCGTGCTCATCACAACCTTTGTACTCGGGCCCCATCATGCCATCCTGCTGGCCCTGCTCACGACGATCGTCGCGCAAACGAACCTGTTGCCCAGCGCCGTGAAAGACGCGGATTGGCAGGTCGCGCGACCGATCATGGCCGGATTGACGGCCGGCACCATGCTCGGCACCTGGCTGTTTACGATCCTGTCGACGGAGTGGCTGGTGCTCGTCCTCGGCATCCTGCTCTGCACAATCGTGCTGATGGACTGGTTCAATGTCGTAGGGCGCGTCGCCGCCCATTTTGATCTTCGCTCCGGCCGGCTGGCCTCGGGCTTCTCCTTCGTCGGCGGCACCATGGGCGGAATCAGCGGCGGCGGGGCATTCTACTTCCTTGTGATCTATCTGAAACATGCTTGCGCAACGCCAGCCGCATTGCGCGGAACCAACGTGATCTTATCGGTACTCGTCATGTGCACCCGCATGATCGTGGTGTTGCTGGCCGGCCGCATGACGCTGACGCTGCTGGCCGAAGGACTGTTGCTAACCCCGATAGTCATCGCCGCGACCTGGTATGGAACGCGGGTCTTTCGCGCCAGCGCACCGTCGCGTTTTTTTGCCGCGCTGCAAATCCTGCTGCTTGCAGGCGCAGCCGCCCTGATCATCAAAGGAATCGGCCGTCTCGTCTAGCCGACATTTCGCTTCGAGCACAGCACCACCCGATTGCCAGCCAAGTCTGTTTGCATCGTGACGGGAGCAAATCGATTCCCCTGACTTTTCGACGAACCCGTTAAACTGCGGAGCCATGCGAGCCTACTTCATCCGCGCCGTCGACGATCACCCCATTTTCGAAATGCGCGAACTCGCGCCGCCCGAACCCGGCCCCGGCCAGATACTGGTGCGCGTGCGCGCCGCCGGACTGAATCGCGGCGAACTGCTGAGTTCAGGCGGTTCCGCAAAGGCAGCCGGCTTGGAAGCCGCGGGCGAAGTGGCGAAGCTAGGCGCAGGCGTCACCCGGTACAAACATGGTGATCGCGTGATGGGTCGCTGCCCCGGGGCCTTTGCCGAGTACGGGCTGATGGACGAGCGCGAGACGCTACCGGTGCCGCAATGCCTTTCGTGGGAGGAGGCCGCCGCGGTGCCGATCGCGTTTCTGGTCGTGTACGACATGCTGCTTGCGCAGGGCAAGCTCAAGACCGGCGAATGGCTGCTCGTCACAGGCGTGACGTCCGGCGTGGGCGTAGCCGCGCTGCAGGTCGCCAAAGCCCTCGGCGCCGGCGTGATTGGCACTTCAGGCTCGGCGAAAAAGCTCGACCAACTCGCGCCCCTTGGACTCGATGTTGCGCTCGTCACGCGCGCGGCGGACTTCAGCGCGGCGGTATCGAAGAACACGGGCGGCAAGGGCGCCGACCTGTGCATCAACAATGTCGGAGGCAGCGTATTCGCTGAATGCGTTCACGCACTTGCATTCCAAGGGCGGCTCGCCGTCGTCGGGCACGTCGACGGAATATTGACGGCAGAGATAGACCTCGACGCGCTGCATGCAAAACGCCTGACCCTGTTCGGCGTCTCCAACAAGCTGCGCGACGCCGGCCAACGCAGCGCGACGGTGCGCGATTTCGCCGCCGACCTGCTGCCCTTGCTCGTCGACGGCCGCATCAAGCCGCATATCGACCGCGTCTATGCCTTCGAGGAATTCGACGACGCCAAGATACGCATGGAAGCCAACGCTCACGTCGGCAAGATCATCATCCGTATCTGAAAATCACAAGCAAAAAACTGCGCAAATTGCGGCGGCAGGGTTGACAGGCATCCTGCAAGTGTCTAACTTCACACCAAGAACCCCCACCAGAGGGGTCTACTAGGAGGAGTATGACCGACACGCGAGTACTTCTCGAAGTCGAGAATCTTCACACTCAATTCGATACGTCCGCCGGCATGGTTCGCGCGGTGGACGGGATCTCCTATACCGTCAACGAAGGCGAGACGGTAGGGATCGTGGGCGAATCGGGTTGCGGAAAATCCGTTGGCGCGATGTCGATCCTGCGTCTGATTCCTGATCCTCCGGGAAGAATCGCTAGCGGCAGTGTCCGGTTCGACGGCAAAGACCTGCTCACGATGAACGATGCGGAAATTCGCGAGGTGCGGGGAGGCCAGATTTCCATGGTATTCCAGGAGCCCATGACCTCCCTCAATCCGGTGCTCAGCATCGGTCTGCAGCTTTGCGAAACCATGGAAATCCACCTCAAGCTTGGTCCCGAGGAGGCAAAAGCCCGTGCGATCGAACTCCTCGACCTGGTCGGAATTTCCGAGCCCGCACGCCGGCTGCAACAGTATCCCCACCACCTGAGCGGCGGCATGCGCCAGCGGGTGATGATTGCGCTCGCGCTCTCGTGCAAGCCGAAACTCATCATTGCCGACGAGCCGACCACCGCCCTCGATGTCACCATTCAAGCGCAAATCCTGGAACTGATGAAGGACCTCTCGAACCGGCTGCGGGTCGCACTCATCATCATTACGCACAACCTCGGCGTCGTAGCCCGTTACGCCGACCGCGTGTATGTCATGTATGCAGGCAGGATCGTGGAAAGCGGAAGCGCGTCGGACATTTATCACCGGCCGGTCCATCCCTATACGCTGGGGCTGCTGCGCAGTGTCCCGCGCTTGGACCGGCCGCGCGGCGAACGTTTGATCCCCATCGACGGCCACCCGCCCGACCTTACGCGCGAGATTCATGGTTGCGCCTATAGGCCGCGTTGCAGTTTCGCGGTCGAGCGTTGCGCGCATGAGGCGCCGCGAATCGAGGAGGTCGCGCCCGGCCACGCTTCGGCGTGCTTCGAGAAGGCCCGGCTCGAGCGTCTGCTGAAGGAGGCCTCATGAGCGCGATCGCGGGCGCAACGGCACGTCCCGACACTTCGCCCGCGATACAAACGGAGCAACCCCTGCTCGAAGTGCGCAATTTGAAAATGCACTTTACGGTAGCGGAAGGATTGCTTTCGCGCAGGAAAGCGTCAAAGATCAAAGCGGTCGATGATGTGAGCTTTACCATCGCGCGCGGCGAAACCTTGGGCCTGGTTGGAGAATCCGGCTGCGGCAAGACCACCACCGGGCGCTGCATCCTGCATCTCGAAAAGCCGACTTCGGGAGAGATCATCTTCGAGGGCCAGAACCTCACCAATCTCGACCGGAAAGCCCTGAACGAAAAACGCGAACGCATGCAGGTCATTTTCCAGGACCCCTATAGTTCGCTCAATCCGCGGATGAAAGTGGGCGACATCATCGGCGAACCGATGAAGGTCCATGGCATACACCCGGACCGGAACAAACGTGACCAGCGCGTGGCAGAGTTGCTTTCTGTATGCGGGCTCAACCCGAAGTTCATGGATCGATATCCGCACGAAATGAGCGGCGGACAGCGCCAGCGCGTGGGCATCGCGCGCGCCCTGTCGCTCAACCCGGATTTCATTGTATGTGACGAGGCGGTATCGGCTTTGGATGTTTCTATCCAGGCGCAGGTCATCAACCTGCTTGAGAACCTGCGCGAGCAGTTCAACCTTTCGTATCTGTTCATCGCGCACGATCTGAGCGTGGTGCGCCATTTGTGCCACCGGGTGGCCGTGATGTACCTGGGGCGCATGGTGGAACTTGCCGATTCGGACGAGCTTTTTTCCAATCCGCTGCACCCCTACACCCAGGCGCTGCTCGAGGCAGTGCCGATCCCGGATCCGGAAATCGAGCGACGGCGCGCGCATCGCATCATGAAGGGCGAAGTGCCGAGTCCGATCAACCCGCCCAGCGGCTGCGTGTTTCATCCGCGTTGCCCGCTAGCGGTCGACAGCTGTCGACAGGAGGTGCCGCAGTTGCGAGAACTGAAGCCCGGGCATTGGGTTGCCTGTCCGCGCGTATAGAAAGCTTTTGCAGGAGTGCTTGAGAGCGATGGTAGATCGGACGCGGGTATTGCGGGATCCTGTTCCAGCGCAGGATTCCCCACAGCCCACGGCAGCATCAGCGATGGCCTGACGGCCGTCTAAGAATAAGCTGGATTAACCATACGAGGAGATCCAATGAAAAGCATACGATTAAAGACAGCTTGTGCAGTATTGGCGGGCATCGCAATCGGCATGAGCGCCGCGTTACCGGCAGGGGCGGTGACGCCCAAACACGGCGGCATCCTTAAATTTGTCGTTCCCGCGGAGCCGCCGAGCTTCGACGCTCACCGCGAGACCACGTTCGCGTTGATCCATCCACTGCGGCCGTTCTACAGCCTGTTGATCCGGGTGAATCCGGACAACCCTTCCTCGACCACGGATTTTGTCTGCGATGTCTGCGAGGGCCCGGTGCCCAAGCCGACGGACGGCGGCAAAACCTATACCTTCAAAATCCGCAAGGATGTGAAATTCCACAATGGCGACCACCTGTTCGCGCAGGACGTAGTTGCCACCTACCAAAAGATAATCTCCCCCCCGGCAGGTGTAGTAAGCGCGCGCAAGGCCTATTACGTCATGGTCGACAGTGTGACCGCTCCGGACCATTTCACCGTGGTGTTCAAGCTCAAGTATCCGAGCGGAGCCTTTATCCCGGCGCTGGCCGTGCCGTTCAACTTCCTCTACCAGAAAAGCCAGCTTGACCAGGACATGCACTGGTACGAGAAGAACATCAATGGCTCGGGCGCGTTCCGGTTCAAGGACCGCGAAGCGGGCGCGGTCATTCGTGGCGTGCGCAATCCCGACTACTTCGTCAAGGGCCGTCCCTATCTTGATGGTTTCGACGCGATTTTTGCCAAAAAAGAGTCGCTGCGGGTACAGGCGATCCGCGGTGACCGCGCGGCCATCGAGTTTCGCGGCTTCCCGCCGAAGTCCCGCGACGATCTCGTCAAAGCACTAGGCAAGGACATCACCGTCGAGACCAGCGACTGGAACTGCGTGCTGTTGACGACCATCAACCACAAGAGAAAGCCGTTCGACGACGTGCGCGTGCGCAGGGCCCTCACGCTGGCGATCGATCGCTGGGGTGGATCTCAATATCTGTCCAAGATCGCGATCGTCAAGACGGTGGGGGGCATCGTGTTCCCGGGCCACGCACTGGCGGCGAACAAGAAGGAACTCCAGGAGATCGCAGGCTATTGGCCCGACCTTAAGAAATCCCGAGCGGAAGCAAGAAAGCTGCTGAAGGAAGCGGGAGTCGACCTGTCGAAAACCTATTACTTCAACAATCGCGCCGTCGATCAACCCTACAAGATCGTCGGCACCTGGCTGATCGACCAGTGGAAGCAGGTCGGGCTCAAGTTCGAGCAGCACGTGTTTCCGACGGGACCGTTCTACGACGTACTGCGCCAGAAAAAGGAATATGACGTTTCCGCCGACTTCAACTGCCAGTCGATCGTCAATCCGCTCGTGGACGTGTCGAAATTCCTTTCGGACGACCGCTCAGGCAGTCAGTACGGTCAATGGCAGGACCGCGAGGTCGACGCGCTGTTCGACAAAATGAACCAGTCGGCCGATCCGAAGGAGCAGCGCAAGCTGATGCGCGAGATGGAGAAGCTCACGCTCGATACGCATGCCAACGGCTTCATTACGCTGTGGTGGAACCGCATCATTCCCCACCGCTCGTACGTGAAGGGATGGAAAATCAGCCCGAGCCACTACCTGAACCAGTCGCTCGATAACGTCTGGCTTGACAAGTAAGTTGCGATAGGAGGAACGATCGCGTGCCGCCCGCACCATTTCCGGTCGCGGGCGGCGGCGTTCTCCCGACAAGAACAAGACTATGTATCGCTATATATTAAAACGCCTGCTGTTGGTCATTCCGACTCTGTTCGGAGCGGCGCTGCTTGTGTTCACACTGCTGCGGCTCATCCCGGGAGACATCTGCGTACTGCGCATGGCCGGGACCGGAGGCTACTTTGACGAGGCCGCAATCCAGACCTGCCGTGTGGAGATGGGAACCGACCTGCCGGTGGTGGGACAGTTCTTCAGCTTCATTTGGGGCCTCCTGCGCTTCGACTTTGGCGTTTCCATGTGGACCGGCCAGCCCATCATCTCCGAAGTTGCTCTGCGCTTTGAGCTTTCGCTGCAGGTGGCGATCATGGCCACTATCGTTGCAATCCTCGTTGCGGTACCGCTGGGCACGATTTCCGCAGTCAAGCAGAATACCTGGATCGACTACCTCGTGCGCTGCATCAGCATAGCCGGGATTGCCATACCGTCCTTCTGGCTCGGCATCATGATCATTCTCGGTCTGCTGTTGACCTCGCAGCACCTGTTCGGCACCCCGTGGATGCCGCCGATTACCTACCGGCCGATCTGGGAGGACCCGCTCTACAATCTTTCCATGCTCATCTGGCCGGCGGTGGCCACAGGCTATCGCTACTCGGCGGTCGCGACGCGTATGACGCGCTCGGCTATGCTCGAGGTGCTGCGCGAAGACTATGTGCGCACCGCGCGCGCCAAGGGCCTGTGGGAGAAGCTCATCATCCGGCGGCACGCCCTTAAGAACGCGATGCTGCCCGTCATTACCGTGATCGGTATCGAGTTCGCGTTCCTGATCGGTGGCTTGGTCGTGACCGAGCAGGTGTTCAACCTGAACGGGCTCGGCAAGCTGTTCGTCGAATCGGTGGTCAATAACGACTACACCATGACCCAAGCTCTGGTGATGCTCGTGGTGATGGTGTTCATTTTCGTGAACTTCCTGGTCGACATCTGCTATGCCTGGCTCGACCCGCGCATCCGCTACAGTTGAGAAAGATCTGATGAACACGGATTCAATGACCCACGCGACGTCGGGCGCCGATGCCGAACTCGAACTTGCCGCGCCAAGAGCGCCATTTTTCAAAGCCTTGGGTAAGTGGGTGCGTCTGCAGCCGCTCGGGGCCGCGAGCGGCCTCGGCGTAATTTTCATGATTTTTGTTGCGGTCTTCGCGCCGCATCTCGCGCCTCACGACCCCGTGACTACCAACTACGAAAGCATGGCGCAGGCGCCGAGCTTTGCGTATTGGCTCGGAACCGACCAGTTTGGTCGCGATCTTCTGTCGCGCGTCATCTGGGGTGCACGCACTGCGCTCTTTATCGGTTTCACTTCAGCGATCCTGGGCTCCACCCTCGGGCTGGTGCTGGGCGTTACCAGCGCCTATTTTGCGGGTTGGTTCGACCTCCTGTTCCAGCGGGTGATGGATGTGTTTCTTGCCTTCCCGCTGATTATCATGGCACTTGCCGTGGTCGCGATCTTCGGTACCGGGCCAGGAAATGTGATCATCGCGATCACCATCCCGTTCATTCCACGTTGCGCCCGCGTGGTCCGATCCAATGCGCTAACGATACGCGAAATGCCCTATATCGATGCCGCGCGCGCCCTCGGCTACAGCCATACGCGCATCATCCTGCGGCACATGGCGCCGAACTGCATGGCGCCCTACCTAATCATGCTGACCACCTTTCTCGGCCAGGCGATTCTGCTCGAGGCTTCGCTGTCCTACCTCGGCCTGGGCGTGCAGGAGCCCATCGCGGCCTGGGGCCTGATGCTCCAAGGGGGTGCCGAGGAGTACGCCGAAAGCGCGCCCTGGATTGCGATCTTTCCGGGTCTGGCCATCACGCTCGCGGTGTTTGCCTTCAATCTGTTTGGCGATTCCGTCCGCGACACCCTGGACCCGAAGCTGCGCGCCCGTTAGCCAGGCGTAGCCGTTCACCACACCGCACCGACTTTCCAAATTGGCTTAGCCGGTGTCCCGGATTTGATCCGGCGTTCTTGAACGTTTTTCATTTTCCGATGCAGAAACGGGAGAAAATTTCCCCGAGCAGGTCGTCGGCGGCGAATTCGCCGGTGATGGTATTCAGCTGCGCCTGCGCCAGGCGCAATTCCTCGGCGAACAACTCCGGCCGGCCCAAATACTCACCCGCGCTGGCAAGGTGCTGCGCCGCCTGGTGCAACGCGATGAGATGCCGCTCACGCGCCATAAACACGTCTTCCGCGCCCTGCTGCCAACCGGCGACGGCGAGCAGTTCCGCGCGCAGCAACTCCAAGCCTGCGCCGGTCTTGGCCGAAACATGGAGGCTGACCGAGGTCTCGTCGCGCTGCACGCGCGGCGATCTGCCGGCGAGATCGATCTTGTTGTGGACGAACACGCGCTTTACACCTGGCGGAATGCGCTCCACCAGCCCCAGATCCTGCTCGGTCACGCCGGCGCGCGCGTCGACCAGCAGCAACACTACATCCGCTTTGCCGATCTCGCTCCAGGTGCGTTCGATACCCATACGCTCGACCTCGTCCCGGGTATCTCGCAAACCTGCGGTGTCGACGATGTTGAGCGGCACGCCATCGATATTGATCGCCTGGCGCACGCTGTCGCGCGTGGTGCCCGGAATGGCGGTGACGATGGCGAGTTCCTCACCCGCCAGACGATTCAACAGACTGGACTTGCCCACATTGGGCTGCCCCGCCAGCACCACCTGCAAACCGCTACGGAGCAGGCTACCCAGGCGGCTTTTCGCAATCGCGGTATCGAGCGCGCCCACCAATCGGGCATGCCGCCCTTTGACGTCTGCGCGATCCAGAGGATCGAGTTCTTCTTCCGGAAAATCGAGCGTCGCCTCCACCAACATGCGCAGTTCGACGAGTTGGCCCGCCAACTCGTCTATAGCCGCGGAGAATTCACCGCGCAACGAGCGCAAAGCGCAGCGCGCAGCGCTGTCGCTTGCGGCCTCGATCAGATCTGCCACGCTCTCGGCCTGCGCCAGGTCCAGCTTGTCGTTCAGAAACGCACGGCGGGTAAATTCGCCGGGTTCGGCCAGGCGCGCACCCAGTTCCAGGCAGCGCTTGAGCAGCATCTGCAGCACCACCGTACCGCCGTGGCCCTGTAGCTCGAGCACGTCCTCGCCGGTGTAGGAACGCGGCGCGGGGAAATAGAGGGCGACGCCGTCGTCGATGGCGACACCGTGCGCGTCAAGAAACGAGGACTTGATCGCTGTGCGGGGCACAGGCACTTTTCCCAGCACCGCTTGCGCGAACGGTAGAAGGTTCTTGCCTGACACCCGCACCACGCCGATGCCGCCACTCCCGGGCGCTGTGGCGATCGCCGCAATCGTCGGGTCATCACGCCGGGTCACGGTCCGGTTATCCTGTGCGCTGTTTCTGAAATCCGCTGGTCAGACGGGATCTGTACGACCCGGCCGGCGGTCAGCGTCGCGCATGGCCCTTGTCACCACCGATCATGCGCGTGATCTGCCATTGTTGCGCGATCGATAAGACGTTGTTGACCACCCAGTAGAGCACCAGGCCGGCGGGAAAGAAGAAGAACATGAAACCGAACGCGAAGGGCATGATCATCATGACTTTCGCCTGCACCGGATCGGGCGGTGTCGGGTTCATTTTGGTCTGGAAGATCATGGTGACCATCATTATGATCGGAAGCACACCAACCGGCATGTCTATTCCGGGGATGGTGAACATTCTGTCCGGTGCAGCCAGATCGTGAATCCAGAACCATGAAGCATGGCGCAACTCGACGCTGGCGAGCAGCACCCAGTAAAGAGATATGAACACCGGGATCTGCACCAATATCGGCAGGCAACCGCCGAGGGGATTGATTTTCTCGGTCTTGTACAAATCCATCATCGCCTGGTTCAGGCGCGCTTTGTCGTTGCCATATTGCTCGCGCAGCTTGGTCATGCGCGGCGTCACCAGCTTCATCTTGGCCATGGACTTGTAGCTCGCCGCTGAGAGCGGATAGAAGACCGCCTTGATCATCACCGTGAGCAGGATGATGGAAACACCCCAGTTGTTAACCCATTTGTGCAGAAACTGCAGCAGCCAGAAGATCGGAGCAGCGATCACCGTAAGCCAGCCGTAATCGACGGTCAGGTTCAAACCCGGCGCTATGTCCTTCAAGGCAGCCTGTTCCTGGGGCCCGGCGTAGAGGGAAACCGAAACGCTGCCGCTGGCGTTGGGCGCAATCGCCGGCACGGGAAGGATAACGCCGACGGAAAACAGCTTGTCTGCCAGCGGCTTGGCGTAGTACTCGCGCCGCGTCCCTTCCTTAGGTAACCAAGCGCTGACAAAATAATGCTGCAGCATGGCAACCCAACCGTTGTCGGCGGTTTTGGGATACTTGGCCTTATCCTTTTCCAAATCACTGAAGGAAAGCTTTTCGAACTTCTCCTGCTCCGTATAGATCGCCGGGCCCGTGTAAGTATTCACCATCTTCGGATCGCCTGCGGGCGCGAGCTCGTCACGCAAAAACTGGAAGTAGGCATGGGCGGCCAAAGGTGCCGCGCTAGCGTTGATTATCTCGTGGGAAATATCGATCACATAGCTCGCACGATGGAAAGTCAGCGTCTTTACGGTCTTTACCCCCGCGGAACCCGGCGCTTCGAGCCGCACCTCTACCTTGTCCTCTCTGGGTGTAAGCGCATACTCTTTTCTTTCCGCACTATATATGGTCTTGTGTGTCGGCAAACCGGGGCCGATCAAACCGCTTTGCGCGGCGTAATGATGCGACGGCGAAAACAGCACGAAATTCACGTTCTCGTCCAAGGTGTCTTTTTGCTTGAGCAGTTCCAGGCGAACAATATCGCCGCCGAGCAAATCGATATCGGCGATGTAATTATCTGTCTTGACGGTGATTTTCTGGCGTTTTTCCTGCCCGCCCACAGCAGGCGGGATGGCGTCGCCCGGTTTTTGTTGGGGCGCCGGCGCAGCCTCGTTCGGCGCGCTCGGGCTCGGCACCGTCGCCTGAACGGCACCCTGTTTCCCACTTTGCGCGACAACCGGGACAGGCGGACGATTTTCTTTCTGCCATGCATCCCAAAGCAGCAACAGGGAGAACGAAAACACGAAGAACAGGATCAGTCGTTGCGTATCCATTGGGGCTCAGGGAACAGGGTCATAACCGCCGGGATGCCAGGGGTGGCAGCGTGCAATGCGCTTGAGCGCGAGCCAACTGCCGAAACCGGCGCCGTATTTGTCGATAGCTTGCAGCGCGTAGTCCGAACATGTAGGCAGAAAGCGGCAACTGGGCCCGAGCAGCGGGCTAAGGCTGTAGCGGTAGGTCTTGATCAGAATGAGCAAAAGCCGCCTCACCCTTGCCCCCTCTCATCCGTTCTGCACCACGCAAGAAGCAGCTTCTGTATTTCCGCGCCCGTGGGCTTGCCACGTTGCGGGCTGCGTACCCTGACTAAATAGTCGCGCGCCTGCAGTCCATGCTGCAAAAGCCGGAAGGTTTCGCGGGCCAGACGCCGGAATCGATTGCGGTCCACCGCGCGGGGCCAGGCGTGACGACCAGCGATTACGCCCAGGCGCGGGCCGGTTGTGCCAGGCATCGAATGCAGTCGGATTCCATCGCTGCCCGTAGATTTGCCGCGGGCAAGGACCGACGTGATTTGCGCCTTGCGGCGCAGCCTCTGCTCCCTGGTGAAACCGAACTTGGCGCTCGGCGTCAAACCGAAAGGCGGGCCCGGCCGCGGGCCCGGCGTGCGCGAATGACCGCGCGACCGCCGCGGGTGCGCATGCGCACTAGAAATCCGTGGGTACGTTTTCTGCGAACTACGGAGGGCTGATAGGTGCGCTTCATATGAGGGACTCTTTATTGCTTGCGACAGAACCGAGCATTTAACCCCAAAATGCTGTTTTATGTCAATGTAGTCTTTGCGTTCGTGCGCGTAAATGCCTGTGGATAACTTTGCCATGAACCGTTAAAATACGGCCTTGTTTTCCTCTTCAATCACTCGCATCTCTACAGAATAAAACAGGGCCATGGAAAGATTCTGGCTTTCCTGCCTGAGCCGCCTAGAAAATGAACTACCGGCACAGCAGTTTAATACCTGGATAAAGCCGCTGCGACTCGACAGCAAGACGCCTTCAGGGCAGATTGCCCTCCTGGCGCCGAACCGCTTTGTCCTGGATTGGATAAAAAATCGGTACCTTGCGCGCATCGAGGCGATGGCGGCCGAATATTTTTCATCGCCGATACGCGTAAGCCTGGCCATGACGCAGACCGAGCCGGCGGCCAAACCGGCGACAGCATCCATCACCCAGCCCGCGCGCCGGCGTTCAAGCGGTCATGACAAAGCCGGGTTGATTCCGGAGTTCACCTTCGACAACTTCGTCATCGGCAAGGCGAACCAGCTCGCTCGCGCGGCAGGTCTGCAGGTGTCCGACCATCCGGGCACTTCCTACAACCCCTTGTTCGTCTATGGTGGGGTCGGCCTTGGCAAGACCCACCTGATCCATGCAGTAGGCAACAACGTGCTGGCCCAGCACCCAACCGCAAAAGTCCGCTATCTGCACGCGGCCCAATATATTTCCGACGTTGTTCGCGCCTATCATCAGAAATCCTTCGACGAATTCAAGCGCTATTACCACTCTCTTGACCTGTTGCTGATCGACGACATCCAGTTCTTCAACGGCAAGGACCGCACGCAGGAAGAGTTTTTCTACGCTTTCAACGCCCTGATAGAGGCGCATAAACAGGTAATCATCACCTGCGATACCTACCCCAAGGACATCAGCGGCATCGAGGAAAGGCTTAAGTCCCGTTTCTCCTGGGGACTCTCGGTAGGCATCGAGCCGCCGGAACAGGAGATGCGTGTCGCCATCGTGCTGAAGAAAGCCGAGGCCATCTCGGTGCGCCTGGACGAAGAGGTCGCGTTCTTCATCGCCAAACATATCCGCTCCAACGTGCGCGAACTTGAAGGTGCGCTCAAAAGCGTCGTCGCCTTTTCCCGGTTCAACGGCAAGGACATTTCCCTCGACCTTGCAAAAGAGGCGCTTAAGGACCTGCTGTCGGTACAGAACCGGCAGATTTCGATAGACAATATTCAAAAGACCGTTGCGGAGTTCTACAAAATAAAAATCTCCGACATGCACTCGAAGAAACGCAGCCGTAATGTCGCCCGACCGAGGCAGATGGCCATGGCCTTGGCGAAAGATCTAACGCAGCACAGCCTGCCCGACATCGGCGACGCCTTCGGCAATCGCGACCATACGACTGTGCTGCACGCGTGCCGCACCATCGCCTCGCTGCGCGAAAAGCACACCGAACTCAACCACGACTATCACGTTCTTGAGCAGGTGCTAAAAGGATGAGTACCGGCGCTAACAACTTTGTTGCTTCCTGTGGATTAATCCGCGTTCTGCCGATCGCGCGATTATGTCCACAAACTATAAAAAAGCACCCACAGGCTTATACAGGCGAAAAACGCCGTCTAGTAAATTGAATCTGCAAGTAAATAGAGGACTATCCACGGAAAGACGCTGCATTATCATCATTATCAGGAATATATAATGAATACTATTAAAATAAACAGGGAAACATTACTCGAGCCGCTATACGCTGTTTCCGGCATTATCGAGCGTCGCCATACCTTGCCGATACTTTCCAACGTTTTGCTCGAGCGCAAGGGCGCCGACATTACGATAGTCGCGACCGATATAGAAATTCAGATTTCAGCGCGAACCGTTTGCGAAAACCCGGGAGAAGCGAAAGCGATTACCGTGGGCGCAAGAAAACTGCTGGATATTCTGCGCGCCCTGCCGGAACATTCAGAGGTAACCCTGGCGCTGCAGGAAAAGAAACTCCAGGTCAAGGCCGCGAAGAGCAGGTTCAATCTGCAGACGCTGCCGTCTGAGGATTTTCCGAAATTGTCTCTGGCTGAGAGCGCAAGCAACAAAATGAGCTTGCCGCAGAAAGTCTTGAAGGCTTTGTTCCTGTCGGTCCAATATGCCATGGCACAGCAGGATATCCGCTACTATCTAAACGGACTGCTGCTCGTTTCAGCGGGAGACAAACTCACCGTAGTCGCCACGGACGGCCACCGGCTGGCGCTCGCGAGCGCGGAGCACAAGGTCGAAGGAATGCAAGAGGTTATCTTGCCGCGCAAGACCATACTCGAGTTGTCCAAACTCCTGTCGGATAGCGACGACCCGGTGGAAGTGGAACTGTCACCTACCCAGGCGCGTTTTTCATTCGGCAACATCGTTCTGATCTCCAAACTGGTGGATGGAAAGTTTCCAGACTACACCCGTGTCATTCCGACAACGCATGACAAGAAACTGCTGCTCAACCGGGTCGTGCTCCTTCAAGCCCTGCAGCGCGCCGCGATCCTAACCAATGAAAAATTCAAAGGCGTGCGCTGGGTGCTGGTAGACGGAAGCCTGAAAATCATCTGCAGCAACAACGAGCAGGAAGAAGCGCAGGAAGAGTTGGATGTAGATTATTCCGGCGAGGCTCTGGACATAGGTTTCAACGTCAATTATTTGCAGGACGTGCTGAATAATCTCGATTGCAGCGAGATCGAGTGCGCCTTGGGCGACGCCAACTCCAGCGCCTTGATCACGGTACCGGGGAACGACAATTTCAAATACGTCGTCATGCCGATGCGCATCTAAGGGCATACATTGAAAAATCAGACGTTATCCCAAGCCGAAAAAACGACTTTGCAGTACAGGTTAAGAGAAGAACAGAAATGAATGACAAAACCAATCCGCAACACGTAGGTAACGGCGACTACGAGGAAAGCAGCATCAAGGTTCTCAAGGGGCTGGATGCGGTCCGCAAACGCCCCGGCATGTACATCGGCGATACCTCGGATGGAACCGGTCTGCACCACATGGTGTTCGAGGTCGTTGACAATGCGATTGACGAGGCGCTGGCCGGCTATTGCGACGACATTACGGTGACCATTCATACGGACAATTCGATCAGCGTAACCGACAACGGCCGCGGCATACCAACCGGTAAGCATCCGGATGACGACGAAGGGCGCTCTACCGCTGAAATCGTCATGACCGAATTGCACGCCGGTGGCAAGTTCGACAATAACTCATACAAGATCGCCGGCGGTTTGCACGGCGTCGGCGTTTCAGTAGTGAACGCATTGTCCGAGTGGCTGCGCCTTACGATACGACGAGATGGCAAGGCCTACAGCATGGAGTTTCATGACGGCGTACCGACTGCGCCGCTGCAGCTGATAGGATCCACCGAGCGTCGCGGTACCGAGGTGCATTTCATGGCCAGTGCGTCCACTTTCAGCAAGGTCGAATTTCACTACGACATTCTGGCTAAACGGCTGCGCGAACTGTCTTTCCTCAACAACGGCGTCAAGATTCGCCTGGTGGATCAACTCGCGGGCAAAGAGGAAAACTTTGCGTTTTCCGGTGGAGTCAAAGGCTTCGTGGATTTCATCAACCGCAATAAGTCCGTGCTCCACAGCAATATATTCCACGCGGTGGGCGAAAAAGAAGGAATCATCGTGGAAGTCGCGATGCAATGGAACGACTCTTATCAAGAGCAGGTACTCTGCTTCACCAACAATATTCCACAGCGCGACGGCGGCACGCACCTCACCGGTTTGCGGGCGGCGATGACGCGTACGTTGAATCAGTACATCGAGAGCCAGGAGCTCGCCAAGAAGGCGAAAGTAGAAACCACCGGCGAGGACATGCGCGAGGGCTTGAGCTGCGTACTTTCGGTAAAAGTGCCGGAACCGAAGTTTTCCTCCCAAACCAAGGACAAGCTGGTGAGTTCTGAAGTGCAACCGGTGGTGCAGGAAGTGGTTGCGGCAAAGCTCGCGGAATTCCTTCTGGAGCGGCCAGGCGACGCGAAGACCATCACCGCGAAAATCGTTGACGCGGCACGAGCAAGGGAGGCGGCGCGCAAGGCCCGTGAAATGACGCGTCGCAAAGGCGTACTCGATGGCATGGGTTTGCCTGGAAAACTGGCCGACTGCCAGGAAAAAGACCCGGCACTGTGCGAAATCTACCTGGTGGAGGGAGATTCCGCCGGTGGTTCGGCCAAGCAGGGGCGCGATCGAAAATTTCAGGCGATATTGCCGCTCAAAGGGAAAATACTAAACGTAGAGAAAGCGCGATTCGACAAACTCATCGCTTTCGCCGAGATTGCGACGCTGATCACCGCGCTCGGTACGGGCATCAAGGACGACTACAACCTCGGCAAGCTGCGTTATCACCGCATCATCATCATGACAGACGCCGACGTCGACGGCGCGCACATCCGCACGCTGCTGCTGACCTTCTTCTACAGACAGATGCCGGATCTGGTTGAGCGGGGCCACATTTATATTGCCCAGCCGCCGCTGTTCAAGGCAAAGATCGGCAAGGAGGAGCGTTATCTCAAGGACGAACACGAACTTGCTCAGTACATGCTGAAGCAGGCCCTGGTCGGCGCGAGCCTGCTGCCGCGCCAGGACGGCCAGCCGATCTCCGGCGAGGCGCTGCAGCAGCTGGCCAGTTCGTATCTGCTCTCGCGCGCCGTGATCGACCGCATTGCGCGCCTAGTTGATCGTGATGTGTTGGTCGCAATCCTCGGCAACGGCTTGAAGCTGGATCTGCGCGACGCCGAAACGACGCGGTCGAGCGCCGAGCGGCTGCAGCGCGTGCTGGCCGACAAGGAAATGGTCGTGACCTCGCACTTTGACGAAAAGCACGAGCGGCACCGGCTGCTGATCGAGCGCAGCGTGCATGGCAACAGCCGCAGATGCGTGATCGACGAGGACTTCGTGCTCTCTGGTGACTATCAGCAGTTGCTCAGCACGGCGCAATTGCTGGAGGGCATGATCGGGCCCGGCGCCATTATCAGCCGCGGCGAGAAACGACAGCCCGTCAAGGATTTCGGAGAGGTGATGGCCTGGCTGTTACAGGAGGTCGAAAAAAATGCCGCGCTTCAGCGCTACAAGGGACTGGGTGAAATGAATCCGGAGCAGTTGTGGGAGACCACCATGGACCCGAGTAAAAGACGTTTGCTGCGCGTTCAAATCGAGGACGGCATCGTGGCCGATGAAATTTTCTCGAAACTCATGGGTGACGATGTCGAACCGCGCCGCGCCTTCATCGAGAGCAACGCGCTGATCGCGAGGCTCGATATTTAAGCGCTTATGCCGAAGGGGTCGCTTGGACGACCCCCCGGCCGGATGTGCCGCATCAAACGATATTCAGGTGTTCGATGCCTGCGCTGATGTCCTTGTTCTGCGATTCCTTGCCGTGCAGCTTGATGTTGAGGCGCAGATCGTTGACCGAGTCGGCGTTTCTCAGGCCGTCCTCGTAGCTGATCTTTCCTTCTTCGTACAGGTCGAACAGAGCCTGGTCGAAGGTCTGCATCCCGAGTTCGCGCGACTTCTTCATGATTTCCTTGATTTCGTGCACCTCCCCCTTGAAAATCAAGTCGGCAATCAAGGGCGAGTTGAGCATGATTTCAATCGCGGCGGCGCGCCCCTTGCCTTCTTTCAGGGGAATCAGCCGCTGCGACACCAGCGCCTTTAAGTTAAGCGACAGATCCATCAGCAGCTGCGCGCGCCGCTCCTCCGGGAAGAAATTGATGATGCGGTCTAGCGCCTGATTGGCGCTGTTCGCGTGTAGCGTGCCCATGCAAAGGTGGCCGGTTTCGGCGAAGGCCACGGCATGCTCCATGGTCTCCTTCGAGCGGATTTCGCCGATCAGGATCACGTCCGGCGCCTGGCGCAGAGTGTTGTGCAGGGCCGCCTCCCATGAAGCCGTGTCCACGCCCACTTCGCGCTGCGTGATCAGGCAGTTGACATGCGGATGCACATATTCGACCGGATCTTCGATGGTGATGATATGGCCGTGGCTGTTGTGATTGCGGTAGCCGATCATCGCCGCCAGCGTCGTCGATTTTCCCGAGCCCGTGCCGCCCACCATGATCACCAGACCGCGCTTGTTCATCACCACGTCTTTGAGCACCGGTGGCAGGCCCAGATCCTCGAACTTGGGTATGGTCGTTGTGATCGTGCGCATCACCATGCCGACCTTACCCTGCTGTACGAAACAGTTGACCCGGAACCGTCCGATACCCGCTGGCGAGATGGCGAAATTGCACTCTTTGGTCGACTCAAACTCGGCCGCCTGCTTGTCATTCATCATCGCGCGCGCCAGATCGGCTGTATGCTGGCCGGTCAGCTTCTGATCCATGACGGGCGTCATTTTGCCGTCCAATTTCATCGCCGGCGGAAAGTCGGCCGTAATGAAAAGATCGGAACCCTTCTTGCTCAGCATCAGCCGCAGCAGGTCGTACATGAACTTGGTTGACTGGCCGCTATCCATATTTCACCTCGATGACAGATTCATCAAAAAATGCCCGGAAATGGTATGCCGGCCGGGCCCGTTTCGCTCGTTTTTGAGCACGATCGCGCCAAAGTCTGCCCTTGGCGGAATTTCTGCTGCTAGCTGCCTGGAAACGTGTCCTTGTTGGCCGCCTTGCTGCGTGCTTCCGAGTTCGTGATCACGCCTTTCTTGACCAGGTCCTGCAGGTTCTGGTCCAGTGTCTGCATGCCGAATTGCTGGCCTGTCTGGATCGCGGAGTACATCTGCGCGATCTTGGCTTCACGGATAAGGTTGTTGATCGCAGGCGTACCTATCATGATTTCGTGCGCGGCGACCCGGCCGGCGCCATCCTTGGTCTTGAGCAGCGTTTGCGAAATGATTGCCCGCAGCGAGGTCGAGATCATAGCGCGTATCATGTCCTTCTCCGCGGCCGGAAACACGTCGACGATACGGTCGATGGTCTTCGCAGCAGAACTGGTGTGCAGCGTGCCGAAAACGAGGTGGCCGGTTTCCGCGCCGGACAGCGCCAGTCGAATCGTTTCCAGGTCGCGCATCTCGCCCACCAGGATCACGTCCGGGTCCTGGCGCAGGGCCGATCGCAGCGCGTTATTGAACGAAAGCGTATGCGGACCCACTTCGCGCTGGTTGATCAGGCATTTCTTGGATTCGTGCACGAACTCGATCGGATCCTCGATGGTCAGAATATGTCCTTCTTCCGTTTCATTCTTGTGATTGACCATCGCCGCCAGCGTCGTCGATTTGCCCGAACCGGTCGGCCCGGTCACCAGAACCACGCCCCGCGGCTGATCCGCGATCTGCTCGAAGATCTTCGGCGCTTTCAAATCGGCAAGCGAGAGAATCTTTGAGGGAATGGTCCGCATCACCGCTCCGGCTCCGCGGTTCTGAACAAACGCATTCACCCGGAATCGCGCCAATCCGGGGATGGCGAAGGAAAAGTCACATTCGAGGTTTTCCTCATAGAACTTGCGCTGGCCGTCGTTCATGATGTCGTAGATCATGCCGTGCACGTCTTTGTGGTCCATTGCCGGCAGGTTGATACGCTTGATGTCGCCGTGCACCCGGATCATCGGTGGCAGTCCGGACGACAAATGCAGGTCGGACGCCTTGTTCTTGACCACGAAAGCAAGCAGTTCAGAGATATCCATTTATAATTGCTCCATGCTGAGTGACGCGCCAGGCGAGACCGCTACTGACCGCGTGGGTGCGATTCGCCGCCGGTTTCCCGCGTACACGCCCGCGCCAAATTATGTCCATAATCGGGAGTAACTTGCAAGTCGTTAGGGCGCGCATCGATGCGGCGGCGAGGGCGGCCGATCGCGATCCCGGCGATATTGCCTTGCTGGCCGTGAGCAAGACCTTCACCCAGGACGCGGTGCGTGCTGCGTATGAGGCGGGGCAACGGGAGTTCGGCGAAAACTATGTCCAGGAAGCGATCGGAAAGATCGCCAGCCTGTCCGATTTGCCGCTGGTCTGGCACTTTATCGGACCGATACAGAGCAACAAAACGCGCGCCATCGCCGAGAATTTTGATTGGGTGCATTCAGTCGAGCGCGAGAAAATCGCGCTGCGTCTCGCCGAATCGCGATCGGCGGAGCGCGATCCACTCAATATTTGTCTTCAGGTCAACGTGAGCGGAGAAGCGAGCAAAAGTGGCGTGGCGCCGGAAGGGGTTCGCGCGCTGGCCGAGGCTGTGCGCGCGTTACCGCGCCTCAGGCTTCGCGGTTTGATGGCTATTCCGGAGCCAAGCGGCGACATTGCGCTGCAGCGCCTGCGCTGCGCGGGCCTGCGCCAACTGCTTGCACAACTCAACGAGGAAGATTTCGGGCTCGATACCCTGTCAATGGGAATGTCGCAGGACCTCGAGTCGGCAGTAACGGAGGGCGCTACTATCGTGCGCATTGGAACCGCCATATTCGGCGAAAGGAAGCGAGCGTGAATATCACCTTCATAGGCGGCGGCAACATGGCGGCGGCGCTGATCGGCGGCATCATGGCCAAGGGCCACGCTGCTGCCGGTATCCGTGTCGTAGAACTTCAGCGCGAGGCCCGCGAACGCCTGGCGGCCCAGTATGGCGTCATGTGCATGGACGCGGCGGACGCAGCGGTACCGCTGGGCGAAGTTGTGGTGCTGGCAGTAAAGCCGCAACAGATGCGGACCGCCGCCGAAGCGCTAAAGCCGCGGCTCGCGCATGAACTCGTGATTACGATTGCGGCCGGCATCCGCCTGGTCGATCTGTCGCGCTGGCTTGGCGGCTACACGGCCCTGGTGCGCTGCATGCCGAATACCCCGGCGCTTGTCGGCTCCGGCATCAGCGGCCTCTATGCGGCGGCCGCAGTTGCGCCGGAGCAGCGCGTTCAGGCGGAGACCATACTCGGCGCGGTGGGCGCGACCTTATGGGTATCAGAGGAAAAACTGCTCGACCCGGTTACCGCGATTTCCGGAAGTGGACCTGCCTACGTGTTCTATTTCATCGAAGCCCTGCAGCAGGCGGCGCAGGAAATGGGTTTTTCCGAGGGAGACGCCAGGACGCTCGCCGTGGAGACCTTTGTCGGCGCGGCCAAGCTTGCCGCACAGAGTCAGGAACAGTTGGCGCTTCTGCGCGCGCGCGTGACGTCCAGGGGCGGCACGACCGAGAGCGCGCTCGCCAGTATGGAAGCAGACGCGGTGAAGAGCCTTATCGTGCGCGCGCTCCATGCAGCCAATCAGCGCGCTCAGGAACTGGGCGAGCAGTTGGGCGCTGACGAATGATGCGCTATCTGCAGACGCGGTTCATCGCGCATAATGCAAACATACCGTTTCGCGGCAGGGATAGGTCGATTTGGAAAGACGGGTTATTTCGCTCTTTCCCCGATCTTCCCGTTAGTCGCATTTCCCCTGGACGGTTCCTGTCATTTTTGCAGGCAACATAGATGCTCGGTCAGATTTTGAATTTTCTGCTGGACACGATTTTTGGATTTTTCGTGTTCGTGCTACTGACGCGTTTTTATCTGCAGCTCATGCGCGCGCCCTTCCACAACCCTCTCGGACAGTTTGTTATCGCATTGACCAATTGGCTGGTGTTGCCGGCGAGGCGCTTTATTCCCGGATTGTTCGGCAAGGACCTGTCGAGTTTCGTGCTCGCGTGGCTGATCGAGGCGCTGCTTCTGTTGCTACTCTACCTGCTAAGGGGAGGAGGTCTGCACAGCGCTCCGGGAGCGGCGCTGGGGATTTTTTTCAGTTTGAGCCTGCTGGAGCTGGTGCGCATCAGCATCTATTTGCTGATCGGCGTCATCCTGATTCAAGCAGTGATTAGCTGGATCAACCCCTATGCGCCGCTCGCCCCGCTGTTCAACGCGCTTAGCGCGCCATTTCTGCGTCCGTTCCGGCGCCTTATTCCCCCGATCGGCAACGTCGATTTGTCGCCGCTATTCGTGCTGGTCATCGCGCAGCTTCTGCTGATTCCACTCGAGTACCTTGCGCGCTCATTGTCAGCGCTGTTTTGAACTGGTACCAGAGCAATCGTGAGGGTTTCACCCTCCAGATTCACGCCCAGCCGGGCGCCAAACGAACCGAAGTAGTCGGCTTGCACGGTGATTGCCTGAAAGTGCGGCTCGCCTCTCCGCCGGTGGACGGTAATGCCAACGCATGCCTGGTCGAATTTCTCGCGCGGCGCCTGCAGGTGAAGCGCAACGAGGTGACGATTACGCGCGGCCTGAGTTCGCGTAGAAAGACCGTCTTCGTTGCCGCCACAGGTCTGCAGCCCTCCGTATTGCTGGATCGGGAGGAAAGACGCGGCTGAACCGGCGCGGACCCTCCGGCGCCGGATATGTGCTCCTGCTAGGCGTTTCCGGCTTCGTAGACGACCTGGCCCTGAAGCAGTGTGTAGCGCACCTTGCCGGGCAAATCAATGCCGAGGAAGGGCGTGTTCTTTCCCTGGCTCTTGAGCGCCGTGGCGCTAAGCTTGGCGTAGTGCTCGGCATCGAATACGCAGATATCGGCTGTATGACCGACCGACAGATGGCCGGCATCGACGCCGAGAATGCGCGCAGGCTCCCGCGTTATGCGGGCAATCGCCTTGCTTAGCGGCACCTTCATTTCCATGGCCCATTTCAGCGCGAGCGGAAGCAGCAACTCCAGGCCGGTGGCCCCGGCCTCCGATTCAGCGAAAGGCAGGAGTTTGGAATCTTCGTCTACAGGTGCGTGGTCGGAGCAGAACGCATCTATCGTTCCGTCCATCAGACCCTGGCGCAGCGCATCGCGATCGCGCGCACTGCGCAGCGGCGGCTTCAGGTAACAATGCGCGTCGAAGTAGGCCAGGTCCATTTCCGACAAATGCGCGTGGTGGATGCCGACATCACAACTGATCGGCAAGCCGTCGCGTTTCGCGGCGCGGACCATTTCCACGCCGTCCCGGGTCGACAGCCGGCACAGGTGCACGCGCGCGCCGGTGGCGCGCATCAATTCGACGATGGTGGCAATCGCAATGGTCTCGGCGAACGCGGGAATTCCGGCCAGACCTAGGCGGGTAGCCACTTCACCATCGTGTGCGACGCCGTCTTTCGACAGATAGGCGTCCTGCGGGCGCAGCCAGACGCAGAAGCCGAATGTGGAGGCGTACTGAAGTGCCCGCCACAGCACTTGGCTGTCCAAAAGCGGTACGTCTGCATGGGAGAAGCCGACGCAGCCGGCGTCACGCAGTTCCGCCATTTCGGTAAGTTGTTCGCCGGCCAGGCCGACGGTAAGCGCTCCGATCGGATAGACGTGCGCCAGGTTAAGCGTTTTGGCGCGGTGCTTTAGCATTTCCACCAGGCCAGGTTCGTCCAACGGTGGCTCGGTATCGGGTGGGCAGGCGAGACTGGTCACGCCTCCCGCCGCCGCGGCCAGCAACTCGGATTCCAGCGTCGCTTTGTACTCGAGCCCCGGTTCGCGCAGCCGCGCCGACAGGTCGATCAGGCCCGGGCAGACTACCAGCCCCGTGGCGTTGATAGTCCGGTTCGCGCTGAAGCCGCGCGGCTCGGTACCAACGGCCGCTATCTTGCCTGCGGCGACATACAGGTCAGCCTGGGCGTCGATGTCGTTGCCCGGGTCGATCAAACGGCCATTCTTGATATGAATTTTCATTTCAGAGCTCGTTACAAGTTGAGGGGAAACTTCCCCTCATACTCCCCTAAGTCGTGGGCCGCTTCAGCAACGCTGAAACGGCCGCTAATGTTCTAATTTCCCGCCAATATGCTCATCACTGCCATTCTGACAGCGATTCCAAAGGTCACCTGCGACAGGATCACTGCATGCGAGCCGTCGGCGACCGCGGAATCAATCTCCACACCGCGGTTCAAGGGCCCCGGGTGCATGACAATGGCGTCCGGTTTGGCCAGTGCAAGTTTTTCCGGGGTCAGTCCGTAGTATTTGAAGAATTCCTGCGCGGAAGGCAGAAGCGCACCGCGCATGCGCTCGCTCTGCAGGCGCAGCATGACCACTACGTCGACGTCGCGCAATCCCTGCGCCAGGTCGTAATACACTTTGACACCCAGCTTCTCCGCACCCGCGGGAATCAGCGTCATCGGGCCGATGACACGTAGATCCGGTGTGCCCATGATGGTCAGTGCGTGGATCAGCGAGCGCGCCACGCGTGAATGCAGCACATCGCCGACGATTGCCACCGACAGCCTGGTGAAGTCTTTCTTGAAGTGGCGGATGGTGTAAAGGTCGAGCAAACCCTGCGTCGGATGGGCGTGCCGACCGTCTCCCGCGTTGACGACATGCAGGTGGCTGGCGACATGGCTTGCGATCAGATGCGGCGCGCCGCTTTCCGCATGCCGGACCACGAACATGTCGGCATGCATTGCGGACAGATTGTCCACGGTGTCGAGCAGTGTCTCGCCCTTGGCGTGTGAGGACACCGCGATGTTCAGGTTGATGACGTCGGCCGACAGGCGCTTGGCTGCGATTTCGAAAGTGGTGCGCGTTCGCGTCGAGTTTTCGAAGAACAGATTGAATACCGACTTGCCGCGCAGCAACGGGACTTTCTTGACCTCTCGCGCGGTAACGCCGACAAAAGAAGTGGCGGTATCGAGAATATGGGTGATCGTCTCTCGCGGCAGCCCTTCTATGGTAAGCAGGTGCTGCAGTTCGCCTTTTTCGTTTAGTTGTGGGTTACGCATCGAATTTCAGCCTGAGTTTTCCGTTTTCGTAGCGGTCGAGCACCAGCATGTGGTCCGAGGGGACCTCCAGTCTGGCGCCGATAAATTGAGCGGCGACCGGTAACTCGCGTCCGCCGCGGTCGATCAGCACGGCAAGGCTGATCGAAGCGGGCCGGCCATAGTCAAATAATTCATGCATTGCACCGCGCACCGTTCGTCCGGTATAGAGCACGTCGTCCACAAGAATGATGTGGCGGCCGGCAACTTCGAACGGAATCTTGCTGGGCTTGATCTGGGGGTGCAGCCCGGTCTTGTCGAAATCATCGCGATAGAAGGAGATATCGAGCACGCCCAGCGGAACCGCGACACCCAGCGCTGCGTGCAGCCGCTCGGCCAGATAGACCCCCCCCGTGTGGATGCCGACCAAAGCGGTATCGGGGGTCACATGCGGGCGGAGCTGCTGCACCAGCTCCTCGCACAGGGCTTCAGGATCAGGAAGTACTATTGTCATCGAAATAGCTCTGCAAAATAATCTGTGCCGAAACTTGATGGGTGTGCAATTTGTGCTTGCGCCCCCCTTTTCCAGAAGCTCTCAAGGCGTCCTCCGCTGCAGCCGAACTCAGGCGTTCGTCGACGAGTTTCACCGGCAAGCTGAATCGGGCTTCCAATTGGCGCGCGAAGCGGCGGCAGCGGCGCGTCAACTCATGTTCCGCACCGTCCATCGATAGCGGCAGTCCGACCACCAGAAAACCCGGTTTCCACTCGGCAACCAGGCCCGCGGCTTCGTCCATGCGCACCGCGCTCTTTTCCGCGACGATAAGCCCTAGTGGATGCGCTACGCCTACGCTGGATTCGCCGACTGCGACACCGGTGAATTTCTCGCCGAAATCGAAAGCGAGAACCGTCCCGGTTTCGGCCATGCAGATAGGGCCGGTCTTCTGCCCTGCGGTCGACACGGCTTTGTTCCCGCTCATTTATGCATGCCCCGTGTCCTCGGACAGGCTTGCAAAATCCACACCCAATAACTCCATGGCAGCGGGTAGTTTTTCCTCTGCCGGCAAATCGAAGATTATCTGTTCGCCCGCTTCCACGGTCAGCCAGGCGTTTTGACCCAACTCGTGCTCCAATTGCCCAGCGGCCCAGCCGGAGTATCCCAATGTGACCAGCATTTTCGCCGGACCGCTGCCCTTGCCTACCGCTTCGAGTATGTCTTTCGAAGTCGTGAGGCCAAGGCCGTCGCGCACGTTCAGCGTTGAGTGCCAGTCCCCCACCGGCTTATGCAGCACGAAACCGCGGTCAGTCTGAACCGGGCCGCCGAAATACACCGGCATGTCGTTCAGTTCCTGCTGTTCCAGTTTGATATTGATGCGTTCAAACAGGGCTTGAAGGCTCAGGTCTATGGGGCGGTTGACCACCACACCGAGTGCGCCCTGTTCATTGTGTTCGCAGATATAGGTGAGCGACTTGGAAAAATACGGATCCACCATGTTAGGCATTGCGATAAGAAAATGGTGGGTAAGATCGATCGCCACATACCTATTTTAGACCTCTGGCCGTACAATCACAATTCTGGTTTGCGCGTAGTCGCCGACGTGCTGGCGCGCTTCCGCTTGATCCCGCCGGCGGCATTCGATTCAACCCGTTCCCAGTCGCGCACCGAACCGGGGATCAGTCTGAAGAGCGGGTGCTGTTCGGGGTTCGCGATACTGTTCCAGCGCCGTAGCCAGTCGGGGCTGCGTGTGCGCAGTTTTCCTTGTAGGTGACCCCATTCGTAAGCAAGCTGGCCGCGGCTCTCGGCGAGTTTGACCGCTGTGCGGCGACGGCTAATTTTGCTGCGGTCGAATCGATAGCCTCGGGCTGTTGCATCTTTTTGCACCGCGTCCAGATAGGTGGCTATCGCCGCAAGCGGGTCCGGGTGGGTTTTAAAGCGCTGCAACTGGGGATGGTGGCGATAACCGACTGTCTTGCCTCTGAGCACCGCCTGCGCTAGCAGCGCTTCGCGCCAGAGGGCAACCAGCCCTTTGGGGTCGAGATACTTCGGGTGCAAAGTCCAAAGTCGCATGCGGCTACGCGGACAGGACGAGGCGTTGTTCGACCCCCGTCTAGATTTCGACCATCTCGAAATCTTCCTTGCGCGCAGCGCATTCCGGGCAAGTCCAGTTGATCGGAACGTCTTCCCAGCGGGTGCCAGGGGCGATGCCCTCCTCGGGCGCGCCGGCTGCTTCGTCGTAGATGTAGCCGCAAATAAGGCACATCCAAGTCTTGAATTCGGTGCTGGTCGATGCGGCTGTCATGTTCCTAGACTGGCTTTGAGTTAAAATAGGGCCGCATCTTACCC
>JACZJT010000050.1 GCA_014860445.1 Burkholderiales bacterium | reverse complement strand
CCCGTAATGCCGGTCGCGCGTCAATCCCGGACTGTCTGCAACCAGCGCATCGCGGCTGCGCGTGAGCCGGTTGAACAGCGTGGATTTGCCGACATTGGGCCGGCCGACGATGACTATTGTGGGTTTCATGTGTGCCGTTTCAGGCGAAATACCGCAAACGCCCGAAAGAACTCAGGCGTTCCCGCGCCGGCCACGGGGGCGCGCCGCTTTGCGCGCGTGTGCTATTGCGTGCTGAAGGCATACAGCCCGCCCTTGCGGGTCTGTATCAGGAAACCGCCGCCGGGCAGGCTGACGGGATTGGTGCTCACGGGACTGCCGTCGGTCGCCATGCGTCCGACAAACGCGCCGGAATCGCGCGCGAGAAAATGCACGTAGCCCTGGATGTCGGCAACCACGATCTCTCGTCCATAGGCGAACGGGGCCGACAGATTGCGCAGACTCAGTTTGTCCTGGCGCCACAGACTGGTGCCGCTGCTCCGGTCCAGAGCATGCACTGCGCCTTTGTCGTCGCTGACGTACGCGTAGCTCACGTCCAGCGCCAGTCCGGACGTGCTGGACATTGCGCGACCCCACAGCGGCTGGCCGTTTGCCATATCGAAGCAGCCAATACGACCCTGATAGGCCACCGCGCATACCTCGCGTCCTTCCACCACCGGAAGCCCGATGACGTCGGTGACACGCTCCAGCTCGGTGGTGCCGCGGGGCAGCGCCACGGTCGCCTCCCAGCGCACCGCACCGTTGGACAGCGCGATCGCGACCAGCTTGCCTCCGGCAAAACCCGCGTAGACCACCCCATCGTAAATGCTGATGCCCACCGGTGAGCGCACGGTCAGCGCAGGCGTCGACCGTTGGTAATACCATTTGCGTTTCCCGTCCTTCGCGTCCAGGCCAAATATGCGGCCGTCGGCGCTGCGCACCACGACCACGCCTTCCGCCACCTGCGGCGCGGCCAGCACTTCGCTACTGACCTGCGCCTTCCATAGCGCCGTGCCGTTTCCGTCAAAAGCCAGCACTTCGCCATTGCCGCCGCCCACAGCCACCAGACCGGTACCCGCGCCGACCCCGCCGCTCAGACGCTCCCCGGCGTTGATGCGCCACACCTGGGCGCCATTGGACGCATTCAGACGCGCAATCGAACCGTCGCTCGCAGCCGCATACACGCTATCTCCCACCACCGCGGGCCCGAAAATCGCTTGCCCGGAATCACCGACGCTCGCCTGCCACAGCGTCCTGATCTGAATCGACTGGGTCAGCGCGGGCAAGGGCGCCATCGCCGGCGCCTCGCTGCGGCTGCCGAACCAGTTCATGGGATTGATGGCGTCGACCGTTTTGCTTACCATGCTGCCGCCACCGCAACCCGTAAGCAGCAGGGCGGCGACTAGCAAGGGTGCGGATAAATACCTGCGCTTCATTTCGCGGTTCCCAGCGCGTCCAGGCGCAGCTGGATCGACCCGCGCAGTGCGGCGTCCTTGGCGTCTGCTTTTTCCAGTGCGTTCTTGTAGGCGCCGCGCGCATCGTCCTTCTTGCCCTGGGCGGCGAAAACATCGCCCTTGGCCGCGAGGAACAGTGCGTCGAACCCGGCGCCGTGCGTGGCATCGAGCTCCTTGAGCGCGTCGTCATAGGCTTTTTCGTCGAGCATTACGCTCGCGAGACGCAAACGCGCAATATCCCGCAGGCCTTCGTCCTTGGCGTTCTCCGTGACCCAGGCGAGTTGGGCGCGCGCTGTTTTCAAGTCACCGGCCTGAAAATGCGCTTTCGCCGAAACCATTGCGGCCATGGCGGCGTAAGCCGTGCGCGGATAGCCCTCGAGAATTGCGCCGGTATTTTCGTTCACCAGTTTCAGATTCCCTTCGCCCGCCGCCTTTTGCACGACACCGTACAAATTCGATGCCTGCACCGCCTGGTTACGCTGGTAATAGTTCCATCCTTGCCATCCCGCAAGCACGACAAGCACCAGGGTGATCGCCGTTATCACCAGACCACCGTTTTCCTGCCACCACGCTTTCAGCGCAGCCAGCTGTTCTTGTTCTTCCAAATCGTATGCAGCCATGCTCAGTCCTTTAACAATATGAGAATATCCGGATCGGAAAATCAGGGCCAAACGCAAGCACCGGCCCCTCCTGCGCCCCCGGTTCGGGAGCTACGTCAACCATTCCGGAACGTCCGATGTTCAATCTTCTTCCGAAAATAACAAATTGCTTACCGTGTCGGGTAGCGCGGCCCTTGCCACACGCACCTGTTCGCGCTCCTCGCGCAGGTGCTTGATGCTCGCCTCGTCACTCGCCGCCTCGTCCTCGCCCAGTATTACCGCTAGTATGGCGCCGCTCGCGTCGGCTTTTTTCATCTGTGTCTTGAAGCTGCCGCCACCGCAATGCTGCATCACCGACAGGCCGAGATTGCGCAATTCTTCAGCAACGCCGAAGGCCATGCGATCAGCCGCACTGCCCTGGTGGACGACATAGACCTCGCATCGCGCTGCGGGTTCCGTCGCGCGCGCCTCCTGCATCAGCGCCAGCAGCCGCTCCAACCCCATCGCAAAACCACAGGCGGGTGTCGGCTTGCCGCCGATCTGTTCGAACAGCCCGTCATAGCGCCCGCCGCCGCACACCGTACCCTGCGCACCGAGGCGATCGGTGACCCACTCGAAAACGGTGAGATTGTAATAGTCCAGACCGCGCACCAAGCGCGGATTGATGCTGTAGGGAATGCCGACGTCCTTCAATACCTGCTGCACGCCTTCGAAATGCGCCAACGATGCCTCACCCAGATGATCGAGCAACCGTGGCGCCCCCTCGATCAAGGTCTGCATCAGCGGGTTCTTGCTGTCGAGCACGCGCAGGGGATTGGTATGCAGGCGGCGCTTGGCGTCGGCATCCAGCGATTCCTCGTGGCCCTGCAGATATTTCACCAGCTCCACGCGGTGTCTCGAACGCTCCTCCGGACTGCCGATGCAATTGAGCTGCAGCTTGATGTCGTCCAGTCCAAGATCGTCCCATAGCCGCGCGCACATCAGCAGCAACTCGGCATCCACGTCCGGACCGGCGTAGCCCAGGGCTTCCGCGCCCACCTGGTGAAACTGGCGATAACGCCCTTTCTGCGGCCGTTCGTGCCGGTACATGGGGCCGAGGTAGTAGAGCCGCTGCGGATTACCGTAGAGCAAATTGTGCTGGATCGCCGCGCGAACCGTGGACGCCGTCGCTTCCGGCCGCAGCGTCAGCGCTTCGCCGTTCAACTCGTCGACAAAGCTGTACATTTCCTTTTCGACGATATCGGTCGCCTCGCCGATCGCGCGGCGAAACAAGGCCGTCGGCTCCAGCAGCGGCGTGCGCAGGTTGCGATAGCCGTAGCTCTGCAGCCAGGAGCGCAGTATCTCCTCCAGGTCCTCCCAAAGGACCGCCTCGTCCGGCAGGATGTCGTTCATCCCGCGAACAGCTTGTAGGGTATGGCTCATCGTTGCGTTTGGTTTGAGTTGGACTTAGACCGCGGCCTTGGCCGGAACGGTAGCGGATTTCTTGATGCTTGCTGAACCACCCGCGCCGTAATGGCTGCGCACGTAGTCGTCGACGATTTTCTGAAACTCGAGGCCGATGTGGTCTCCCTTTAGCGTAACCGTTCTTTCCCCGTCGACGAAGACCGGCGCGACCGGCCGTTCGCCCGAGCCCGGCAGACTGATGCCGATGTTGGAATGTTTCGACTCGCCGGGCCCGTTCACGACGCACCCCATCACCGCCACGTGCATGTCCTCCACGCCCGGATATTGCTCGCGCCACAGCGGCATCTGTTCGCGAAGATAGGCCTGGATGCCCGCAGCGAGTTCTTGAAAATAGGTGCTGGTGGTGCGGCCGCAGCCGGGGCAACTGATAACCAGCGGCGCAAACGATCTCAAGCCCATGGTTTGCAGGATTTCCTGCGCCACGACGACCTCGCGCGTGCGGTCGCCGCCGGGCTCCGGAGTCAGCGATATGCGAATGGTGTCGCCTATGCCCTCCTGCAACAGCACCGACAAGGCCGCGGTCGAGGCGACGATCCCTTTGGACCCCATCCCCGCTTCGGTCAGCCCGAGGTGCAGCGGATAGTCACAGCGTGCCGCCAACTCGCGATAGACCGAAATCAAATCCTGCACGCCGCTCACCTTGCACGAGAGCACGATCCGGTTTGCGGGCAGGCCCCATTGCTCCGCCTGCTCTGCGGACTCCAACGCAGACACCACCAGCGCCTCGCGCATCACTGCGTCGGCCGCGAGCGGCTGATTCTTTGCACCATTCTCGTCCATCAGGCGCGCAAGCAAGGCCTGGTCCAGGCTTCCCCAGTTCACGCCGATGCGCACCGGTTTTCCGAACCTGCAAGCCATCTCGATCATGGTGGCGAACTGCTCGTCGCGCTTCGAGCCCTTGCCGACATTGCCCGGGTTGATGCGGTATTTCGCGAGCGCCTCAGCGCAATCCGGATACTGGTTCAACAGGCGGTGCCCGTTAAAATGGAAATCCCCCACCAGAGGCACGGCGCAGTCCTTGCGCGCGAGTTCGTCGCGAATGTGCGCGACCTGCGCCGCCGCTTCCGCCGTGTTGACGGTAATGCGCACCAGTTCGGAGCCCGCACGCGCCAAAGCCAGAACCTGTTCCACCGTTGCGCGCGCGTCGGCGGTATCGGTGTTGGTCATGGATTGGACGACGATGGGCGCGCCGCCACCGATGGCGACTCCCCCGATGTCCACTGCGCGCGTTGTCTTGCGTGTCCAGGCCGGCATCTTGCTACTCGAGCGTCAGGCGCGCGACATCGACCTTGAAGTAGGGCTTCAAATCCACTGCCTCATCGTTGTACTTCATGCGCACATTCGCCGCGTTGCCTATCACCACCTCGAACGGAGGCACACCTTCGACCACCTTCTTGCTGCCGGGCGGATTGAGTTGCGAGAGCAGAATCTTGCCATCTGCCTGCTTGATTTCGACCCAGGACAACTGGTCGAAATCCAGCGCGATGCGATTTCCTCCTCCGGCCGCCTTGGCGACGGCCGGCGTTTTTGCGACGCCGGCGTCTTGGGCGGCGACGGTCGAAGGCGCGGGCTTCTCCGGCTGCTTTGAATTTTGCGCCGTCCCTGGCGGCACCGGCACAGGCGCACTGACAGAAGGCACACTGACCTCAGGCGCCGTGTCCGCGGGGGACGCATCCGCAAGCGGGGTAAGGGATACTGACGCCGACACCGGCGCAGGCGGCGGTGCAGGCGCAGTCGCAGTCGCAGACGGTGCGGGATTTGCGTCGCCCGAAGCCGCTCTGGGCATGATGGTCACGACCTCGCCCGTGTCCAGGGGATGCGCCCACCATTGGTAGGCTACGACGGCCACGGCGACCAATGCGGCAACGGACAACAAGGCATAGACACGGTTCGATTTCGTGCTGCCCTCGACAAAGGGTTCCTGCCCGCTGGTGCGCAAATCCACTGTGATCGGCGTGGGAATATCGCGCCGTGCGAGATCGTCCAACAGCGGCTTCGGATCGATCTGCAGCAGCTTGGCATAGCTGCGTATCATGCCGCGCACGAAGGTCGCGCCCGGCAACTTGGAATAATCGCCGGACTCAATCGCTTCGATCTGCCTCACGCTGTACTTGATTTGCTGCGACACATCCGCGACGCTGAGATTATGATCAGCGCGCGCGATCGCCAGCACCCGTCCCGGGCCGACTTGCTCGATGACGGGTTCCGACTCGCTCATTCGAACTGGCCTTTGAGCAAACTCTTATATTCCGGCGAGCCGGCGAAACGCCGCCGCAACTGGCCGGCAAGCGCGCCTTCGGAGGCGTTGTCGCCCAACTTGCGCGCGATGCGCAGTTCCAGCCACAAGGATTCGGCGGTCGGTTCAATCAGCTTGTTAAAGTGCCGAACCAGATTCCGCGCGACTTCCAACTGGCCGCGCTTGTACTGGAGCGATGCCAGGTTGAGCAGGGCGAGGAGGTTTTCGGGCTCGCTGCGCAGCGCGCGCTCGAAATACCCGATGGCATCGCGCCCTTCGTTTTTGTCCAGGGAACACAGGCCTGCGTTCACATAGGAACGCGCCGGCTTGGTGTAAAGGGGGTTCTTCAGCGCGGCGAGGAAGTAACTGATGGACTGCTCCTCGCGGCCGGTGCGGCAAAGGAACCATCCGTAATTGTTGTTGATATCCGGGTCATTCGGCGCCAGGGCGAGCGCGCGCTCGAAATGCCGCTGCGCCACCTCGTTCTCGCGCAGGTCCATATGCACCAAGCCGAGCACGCTGTAAGCGGGCGCATAATTCGGATCAGCCGCGATCGCGATGCGCAACTCCTCCAGCGCTACGCCCATATTGCCGCGCTCAAAGTAGGCCGAGGCGAGTTCAGTATGGATTTTCGCGCGGTTGCGCGGATCGCCGACCTCGCCGATCAGCGTACCCGTTTCCACCGTATTCGCCTGGGTACCGGAAGCCGGCGGGTTCTGTGCGCAACCGGCCAGCGCACCGCATGCAATGAACGTCGCAAGCAGGAATTTCGATTTCAGCATGGCTGTATCTCCACGATCCGGCGCGTGCGCCGGGTCTTGTCGTCCACCCGTCCCGCGAGTTGACCGCAGGCCGCGTCGATGTCGTCCCCGCGCGTCTTGCGCGTCGTCACCACCAGCCCGGCGGCGAGCAGGGTTTCCGCAAAGCGGCGGATTGCCAAGCCCGGGGAGCGCTTGAAACCGGAATTCGGAAACGGATTGAACGGGATCAGGTTGAATTTGCACGGAACGTCGCGCACCAGCTCGATCAACTGCCGCGCATGCTCCGCGCTGTCATTGACGCCATCCAGCATGACGTATTCGAAAGTGATGAAGTCGCGCGGCGCCTTGTCCAAATAACGCCTGCACGCGGCAAGCAGCTCCGCAAGCGGATATTTCCTGTTGATCGGCACCAGAACGTCGCGCAGCGCGTCGTTCGGCGCATGCAGCGATACGGCAAGCGCAACCGGACACGCGTCGCGCAACCGGTCCATTGCGGGGACGATGCCCGATGTGGACAGCGTCACACGCCGGCGCGACAAGCCGTACGCGTGATCGTCCAGCATCAGGCGCATGGCGGCCACTACGTTGTCGAAATTCGCGAGCGGCTCGCCCATGCCCATCATGACCACATTGCTGACGACGCGTTCGCCTTTGGCTGTCGCGCCCAGGTCCCGGTTTGCGATCCAGAGCTGGCCGATGATCTCGGCCGTGCTCAGGTTGCGGTTGAAGCCCTGTTTGCCGGTAGAGCAGAATTTGCAGTCCAGCGCGCAGCCTGCCTGCGAGGACACGCACAGTGTGCCCCGGCTGGTTTCGGGAATGTAGACACTCTCGACCGCGTTACCGTTGCCCACGTCTATCAACCATTTGCGCGTGCCGTCCGCGGCCGTGGCGTCGGAGCTGACTCCCGGAACCTCGATCGAGGCGCAGGTCGCGAGTTTCTCCCTCAGCGACTTGGCGAGATCGCTCATCTTCGAGAAATCCGCCTCCCCATACCGATGCATCCAGCGCAGCAGTTGCTTCGCGCGAAACGGCTTCTCGCCGATTTCAGCGAAGAACGCGGTCAGCTGCGCCGCGTCATGATTGAGGAGATTAGGCTTCACGGTTACCGAAGATTCAGCGCGAGTAAATATTAAGTGCGGGGAAAAAATAGGCGATTTCCACCTTTGCCGTTTCCACGGCATCCGAGCCGTGCACCGCGTTTGCGTCAATGCTGTCGGCGAAATCGGCGCGTATGGTTCCCTTGTCCGCCTTTTTCGGATCGGTCGCGCCCATCAATTCCCGGTTCTTGGCAATTGCGCCCTCGCCTTCGAGCACCTGCACCATGACGGGCCCGGAAATCATGAACTTGACCAAATCTTCGAAAAAAGGCCGCCCCTTGTGCACGGCGTAAAACCCCTCGGCCTCGGCACGCGACAAGTGCAGCATGCGTGCAGCAATCAGCTTCAAGCCATTGGTTTCAAAGCGGGAATAAATCTTGCCAATGACATTCTTGGCCACCGCGTCGGGCTTGATGATAGATAAAGTGCGTTCCAGGGCCATGCAAATCTCCAAGAGTTTTAGTCGGAAAAAGCTTAACGTTATATTTTATCAGGGATTTTGCTTTATGTCGCCTGCGCGGCTCCGCTCAGAATCAACACCCGGGCTGCCCGACGAGCGGTCCATCGGCGAAGCCTCGACTCAGGCCTGCACTCGCCAGGTGATCAACCAGCCGCGCTCGCCGGGCCCTGCCTCCCAGCCGCTCGCTATACCCAGACCGGGTACGGCCACCAACGCAGCGCCGCAATAGAGTAAAGGCAGGCGTTCGCGCTCCCATGGCGGCAGCCGCGCTTCCTGCAATAGATTCTTCAGGCTGCGCGTCGATCCGCCGGCACGCAAGCGCAGCTTTTCGCCTCCCTGCCGCAAGCGCAAGCTCAATCCCGTGCTTCGCGCACGCTCGCAGGAGAGGCCCGCCCCCAGCCGGCGCGAGAAACGCAGCACCCCGCCCAATTCGGGCAGAGTCCATGCGCGCCTTCCATCCCAATCGCCGCGCAATTCATCGGGCGGAACCGGTAGCGCCGCCAGCAGATAAGCGCGCCCGGCATAGCGGCGCAATTCGATGCCGCCCAGATCGACGCGCACTGCAGCGTCATCGCCTGCGTCGAACACCTGGCGCAGTCCTTCGTGCAGGCGATCGGCTTCCGGCGTCGAACCATCGCGTTGTCGCAGCATCCAGCGCAACAAGTTCTTGCTACGCGCGTAACCCAGTCGCCGCAATTCCGCCAGCGCCAGCGTGTGCCCCTTGGCCGCGCGCTTCGCGTCGGCCTGTGCCAGCTGGTCGAGCAGCGAGTTCGCCTCCGCCAGGTGTCCGGCGGCGCGCGCAAGCGTCGTGCGATAGCCGGGAAACGCCTCGGCGAGCACCGGCAGCACCCGGTGGCGCAAAAAATTGCGATCGTAGCGGGTATCGGCATTGCTCTCGTCTTCCACCCATTTGAGCCTGTTGGCGCGCGCATAGGTTTCGATCTCGACGCGCGAAAGCGCCAGCATCGGGCGAACGATCGCGGCGGAATTTGCGGCGCGTTTGCCGCCGCCGGGATGCTGTCCGCGCACCAGCGGCATCGCCGCCCCGCCTTTCACGCCGGCACCGCGAAGCAACTGCAACAACAAGGTCTCGGCCTGATCGTCGAGGTGCTGTGCCAGCACGACGAAATCCACCGTTTTTTGTTTCGCGTAGATTTCGTAGCGCGCGCGGCGCGCGGCCGCCTCCAGACCATCGGCGCGATACGGCTCAATATCGACCTGGTACACGGTCAGCGCAAGCTTGAGCTGCTTGCAGCGGCGCGCGCAAAACGCCGCCCAGCGGCGCGCGTTCGGGCTGATGTTATGGTTGACGTGCACGCAGGAAAGGTGGAAATCCATCGGGGCGGCGAGTCGGCGCAGCACCTCCAGCAATACCACCGAATCGAGGCCGCCTGACAAACCCAGCACCAGCCTGGCTCCGGGAAAGAGCAGTGGCCCGAGCGCTGCGCCTACGGTGGCTTCGACCCGGTCAGGGCTAATCGGTTTCGACTTCCTTGAATTTGCCATAGCCCATCAGGCGCTTCAGGCGCGTCTCGATCAAATCGTCCACGCCCTTGCTCGAAAGTGATCGCAAGGCATCCTGCAGCGCTTTCTTCAGATTCTGCACCATGAGGGTGTGATCGCGGTGCGCGCCGCCCAGCGGCTCGTTGACGATCTTGTCGATCAGCCCCAGGGTTTTCAGCCTGCTGGCCGTGATGCCCATCGATTCCGCCGCCTCGGGCGCCTTGTCGGCGCTTTTCCAAAGGATGGATGCGCAGCCTTCGGGCGAGATCACCGAATAGATGGCGTATTGCAGCATCATCACGATATCGCCGACGGCAAGGGCTAGTGCGCCGCCCGAGCCGCCTTCCCCGATAATCGTGCAGATCACGGGCACTCTGAGTTCAGCCATGACATAGAGGCTCCGTCCGATCGCCTCTGACTGGCCGCGCTCCTCCGCGCCTATGCCCGGATAGGCTCCGGGCGTATCCACGAAGGTCATTACTGGAATTCCGAACTTTTCCGCCAGCCGCATCAGGCGCATTGCCTTTCGATAGCCCTCCGGACGCGGCATGCCGAAATTGCGCAGGATCTTTTCCTTGGTGTCCCTTCCTTTCTGCTGGCCGATCACCATTACCGACTGGCCATTGAAGCGCGCCAGTCCGCCGACGATCGACAAATCGTCGGCATAGGAGCGATCGCCATGCAGTTCCTCGAAGTCCGTGAACAGCGCGCCGATGTAATCCAGGGTGAACGGGCGTTGCGGATGGCGCGCCACCTGCGCCATCTGCCAGGGGGTGAGCTTGCCGTAGAGATCCTTGGTCAGCGTGTTGCTTTTCTTCTGCAGCCGCGCAATTTCCTCGGAGATATCCACTGCCGAGTCGTCCTGCACGAAGCGCAATTCCTCGATCTTCGCTTCGAGATCGGAAATCGCGTGTTCGAATTCAAGGAAGGTCGTCTTCAATGGCCTGGCCGCGAGGAATGCGGAGAAGCGCATATTCTAGCGTACTGCCCGATTGGCGTACGCGGCCGCGCCTGCTTGATTGCTTGCCTGCTTTCAGTATTCGACCGGAACCGGGTCGAGACTGCGCCACAAGTACCAGGTGGCGACGGAGCGCCAGGGCGCCCAGATTGCGCCCAGTTCGCGCATTTGCTCGCGCCCGACGCGTTCTCCGTCGAAATAATGCAGGCTGATCGCCTTTTGCAGGCCCAGGTCGTCCAGCGGCAGCACATCAGGGCGCAGCAGATTGAACATCAGAAACATCTCCGCCGTCCAGCGGCCGATGCCACGCACCTGTATAAGTTCGGCAATTACCGCTTCATCGCCCATGTCCGGCCAGTCGCGCGCGTGGATGCTGCCGGTGGCAAAGTGTCGCGCGAGATCGGAGATGTACTCGGACTTGCGCTGCGACAGGCCGCAACCGGCCAGGCGCCTGCGCACTTTGAGGACTTGTTCGGGCGTCGCCTCCGGAGCAATCGCAAGCACCCGGTTCCACACGGATTCCGCAGCCTTCACCGAGATCTGCTGGCCGACTATTGAGCGGGCAAGCGTCTTGAACGCTTCGCCGCGCCGCGCAATCGCGACGCGCGGATGGGCCCGGATGATGCCGGCAAGCACTGCGTCGCGGCGCGCGAGCGCGCGATTGGCACGCAGCCAATATTCCGGCCTCATGCGGCGCTCGCGAGCGGCAGATTGACGAGCAGGTTCTGCGGCTTCATGCGCACCACCTTGTTCTCATCCATGGACAAGGCGAGGTACACCGGCCTGCCGGCGAGATCGGCGCGCATTTCGGCGGCATCGGCAAAATCCAGACGGAACAGCGCCAGCAGGCGCGCACGCCTCTCGGGTCCGACGTCCTCGCCGCGCCACAAATCGTTCAGCAGCGCAGTGGACGCTGCATCGAGCCCGATGTGCCAGGCCCAGCGCGCCTCATCGATGCGCGGCACCGATGCCACATTTACCCGCACGCCGGCAAGATGCAGGATCCAGCGCTCGAGCACGCGGCAAAATGCAGCAAGTGCGGCGCGCCCGTGATTTATGCTGATGACCAGATCGTGACGCTCGTCGCGCGACCAGTAAAGCTGCGCGTTGTCGCGGTCGATTACATCGAGATTCACCGTCTGTGAGGACGCCTGCGCATCGTCCAGAAACGGCGCTTGCGCATCGGCAATCAACTGCGCGAGGCCGCCGCTGCGCGCACCTCCGGTATTGCCGGGCGCGCGCAGTTCCAGCGTCTCAAGGTCGGCCAGCATGATTGCTCCATCGAGCACGCTCGCCTTTTGCTCGCGGAAGAACAACTCCGCCGCGCGCAGTTCGAGCGCGTCGTCCGCTTGTTCCAGGATATTCCTCAGGATAATCTGCGCCATCTGATCGATGAACAGGGGCGGCACGCTGACATTACCGCCGGAGAACAAGCCGAGGTAACAGGTCTCCAGCGTGGACGCGGCGAGCAGTCGCGCGCGAAAATCCAGCATGACGCGGTAGTTGGACCGCGCGTCCGCGTCGGCAATGGCGTCGATCTGGGCCGCGCTCACTTGCGCGCGCGGCGCTGCCATCATTGCCTGGTGCAACGCGATCTCGCCGGCGCAGGACGCGTCCACCGGCCGCAACTCGGGCCGCAGATAGTAGGCGCGCAGAAAATCGTCGGTAAGCCTCAGCCGCCCGCTCGCTTCGCGCTGCAGCAGATGAAATCCGGAATGCCGCCAGAAATCCCGTGCCAAGGAAGACCTAGCCGCGCACGACGGCGTGCGGCATGACGCGGCTGTGCTTGGCGACATGCTGGACCAGGAAGCCCATTTGGTCGGAAAGAATCTTTCGGTTGGTGAGGATGAGGTACTCGGCTTTGTTGGGCACGTACGGCGTGTACATCAATTCCATCCCGGCTTCCTCGGGTTTGCGATTGCGCTTTGCGCCATTGCAGTGGCGGCAGGCCGAGACCACGTTCATCCAGTGATCGCGGCCGCCGCGCGACAGCGGCGTAATGTGATCGCGCGTCAGGCGAAGGTAACCGAACTCGGTGCCGCAATAGGCGCAGATATGGCGATCACGCCGGAACAGCTCGCGATTGGAGAGCGGCGGCACCTGCGAGAAACCTCGGGAGGCCATCGCCCTGCCCTTGATCGCGATGATGGAGTTGGTGGTGATGCTGGAACGTTCGCCGGTCCTGCGCGAGGTGCCGCCGTAAAACGTGAATGCGCGTTCGCCCAAGGTCCACGCAACCAGATTCTTCGCGTAGTAATAGCAGGATTGCTGCCAGGTCACCCAGCGGTGCGGGACGCCGTTGAAGTCCAGCGTCAGGATCAGCGGAATGTCCGCCATGGCCTTGCCTCACTTCTCCAGTAAAACCACAAAGCGACACTTGATGCACTGCGGAACAAACCCAAAAATCCGCGGCCATCAAGAGCTTACAGCAGATTCTGCCTCAAATTTCACGACTGCGCCAGCACTCGCCCGAGCAAGGTTTCCAGTTCCGCGTCGTGCACCAGGCGGATACGCTTTTCGGCAGCGAAAACGCGCGCATTGTCGCTGATCTCTCCCGCAGCGATATAGATGCAATCCTGCGCCTCGTGCGCCTGCGCCGCCGCGTGCAGTTCGCGCAAAGGTTCAACACCGGTGCGGGCTGCCTTCCAGCGCTTCGCACCGACCAGCGTTACCCGACCGGACTTGGTCAATTCGAAGTCCGCGCCTGCGGCAGTCAGACGTTTCACCGCGTAGCCATCGCGGCGAAACGCAGCGTCGACTGTCGCGAAAAACTCGCTTGCAGCCATTGCGCGCAGTGATCCCAGGGTCTGGGCAACCCGTGATGCACTCGGCCTGCGCGACTGCTTCCAGGCCACGAGCATCCCCATGCCCGCGAACGGCAGCGCAACAAAATAAGCATAAGACGCATAGGACTCGGGCAGCGCGATCTTCGCGACTGCGATCAGCGCCAGCGCAATGGCTGCGCTGACCCACCAGGGCGAGCGCCACAGGATGGCGAACAGGGAATTTTCGTGCATACGCAGTTTCATAGCGAACCTCGAGATTGCACCGGTGAGCCAGCCGCGCAGCGACCGGCGTCGTCGTAAAACTCCTTGCCGGCAAGGGAGCTCATCTGCGCGTGCACCGCTACTTTTTGGTCTGTTTGCGCGCTTTCACCGACCCTGTCTTACGGCGCGCACGCGCGGGGCTGGGCAAGGGTACCATTTGCGGCGAGCCGGGAACCATGCAACCGTCGTCGCAACAACGGCCCGGCTGGCGGTTCCCGGCAATTTTGCGCCCGGGTTCGGCGAGCACGCCGCGCTCGAGCAGGCGCTCCACCAATTCGACCTTGTTGCCGACTGGATAATTGCGCCAGATTTCCTTTTTCATCGCCTCGGGCGAACCGCCGCCGTGCAGGCTGATCACCGAATACCAGCCGCCCTGGCTGGACGCGGTCAGGTCCTCGACGAAACGGGCCACCTCCATGCGCTTGTCATAAGGGATGTCCGGGTGGCCGCGCAGCACGTCGGCGAGTTTTGCCGCCGTGGCCGGATTATGGTCTTCGTCCGGTCCCGGCAGCGATACGATCAGGCCGCCCGAAACATGATGCGCCAGCCGGTGCATATCGTAGATCTGCGTCGCCAGCAGCAGCTTGCCGATGTTGGCGAACACGACGTCGGGCATCACGTTGCCCGCCGGATCGGGCGCGGCGTACACCGATGCGGCGACACCGCAGGCGTAGAAACCCTCGACGATCTTGATCAGCTCGACCATCTGTTCGCGCAGATTGTGCGCGCGATCCAGATCGATCCCGTTGGCCTCGGTCATGAGCGCACCCGCGCCGATCAACAGGTCGCCGAAACCGGCGCGCGCGCCGATGCAGGTATGACGGTGATGGGTGGCGTAGGTATGGGTAAGAAAACCCGCGTGCTGCCACTCCCCGGCCAGGAACACCCGCTCCCAGGGCACGAACACGCGCTCTAGCAGGCACACGCCGGTGGACTGGCCGTACTTGGCGCTGAACTTCGCCGCGGATTCGCCCGGGCGGCCCGCGGGCCGCGCCACGATGGTGAGTCCCTTCGCATCCACGGGCAGCGCACAGCAGACGGCGAAGTCGGCGTCCGGCTCGGTCATGGTGCGCCCGGGCATCACCAGGATTTCGTGCACATAGGGAGCGCCCGTCACGATCGCCTTCACGCCCGAGATGACAATGCCGCCCTTGCGCCGTTCGACGATGTGCACGTAGCTGTCCGAAATCTCCTGCTGATGCGGACGCAAGGAGCGATCGCCCTTCCCGTCGGTCATGGCGACGGCGCAGCTCCAGTCGCGATCCTGCGCCTCGCGCATGTACGCAAGAAAGCGCTGGTGATAGTCGCCGCCATGCTCCTGATCGACGCGGTGGGTCGCCTGGTAGAGGGCGCTAAACGCGTCGCCGGTCAGATAGCGCTGCGCGCAGCCAGTCTCCTGACACACCAGTCGCACCGCTTCGAGCTTGTTCAGCAGGTCGCCGCTGGTGCGACCGACGTGGATCAGGCGGTTTACTTCCCCGCCCGAAGCGTGCTCGGTCGCCCGCATGAGCCGCGCCAGCTCCGGCTTGAGCGCAAAATCGTAGGTAAGGCCGATGGCATTGACGCCCGGCGCCAGTTCGGCGTCGCCCGCCACCGATTTCACTTTGCGCCCGTTCACGTACACGCTGGGCTTGTAGCGGTCTAGCGAATCGCGATAATCGCTGCCCGACATCAACATCACATATTCCCTCCGAAACCGCCGGCAAACGTCCGCGCGGCGCCCTGCTGTCGCGCGGAATTGGGGCGCGGCTGAGATTCGCCCAATCGTCATCGTGTGTCAAGTTTGATCTGCGTCAAACGCCGTCGCAGTCCTGAGACTAAGCTGAATTAAGATCATCTCTCAAACAAGACCATCGTGGCCAAGAAACAGTATTCAGAGTTAAAGGTGCTGCTGAAAGCGCAACGGGAGATGTTGCTCGACGAGGTCCGCGCAAAAATCGCCGCCTCGGGCGAAGATCCAGGCTTCGTCAACCAGTCGAAAATCACCGACGACGAGGGGCTCGCCGATGCCGCGGCAGAAATGGAAGTCGCGATGGTCATACGCGAAAGCCAGGAACTGCAGGAGGTCGAAGCCGCGCTTGCGCGCATCGACGACGGCAGTTACGGCGACTGTTCCGACTGCGGCGAGGAAATCGGTGCGGCGCGCCTGAAGGCCAACCCTGCGGCACGGCGCTGCCTCTCCTGCCAGGAAAAATACGAGCGTGCGCAGGGACAACTTTTCAAAGCGGGACTATAGATGTCCACGCCAGCGCGCGGCAGATTCGAACTACCTTGACCTGGAGGCGAAGATGTACAAACACATTCTGGTACCCACCGACGGGTCGGAGCTATCCGACAAAGCCGTAGAAGCGGCGATCAAGCTGGCCAAGCTGGCCGGCGCGCGCATTACGGCGTTCCATGCGGTTGAGCCCTATCCGCTGCAGGGCGCCTATGCAGCCGAAGCGAGCGGCGTGGCAGAGATGCAGCCGGAGATATTCGCAGAGCGCAGCGAAGAATACGCAAAGCGCGTGCTGGCGACGGTCGCCGCTGCCGCGAAAAAAGCGAACGTTGCATGCGCAACCGACTATGCCACCAGCCGCTCCGCTTCACAGGCAATAATCGAAAAAGCCGGCAAGGAGAAATGCGATCTCATCGTCATGGCCTCGCACGGCAGGCGCGGACTGGAAGGCTTCCTGCTTGGCAGTGAAACGCAGAAAGTCCTGACACATTCCGTCATTCCGGTGCTGGTTTACCGGTAGCTCAACCACGACGAATAGCAAAGGGCGGGATTCCCGCCCTTTTTTTGTGCTCCACGCCGAGAACGCGCTGCGGGCCGGCACCGCACGCTACGCCTCGTCTGCATTCAATTGCGCTTTTGCTTGATTATTCTCAATTGAATTGCGAGTCCCGGAAGTATTCTTTTTGTGGAGCCGGGACGATGATTTGATCATATTTTCGGATGTGATCGATCACACGCTCTGATAGCGCGAATATCCGCTTCAATCGATTGCGTTTTATCCGGACCGTCGTAATCCTCGTTTATGTGCACATGCGCATATGTTGATATTACGCAAACCCATCATCACGCCGATGGTGCGTAATAGCAATGGCCGACGCGTTTATTCGCGTTACGCCAAACCGGCTCTTACGAGTTCATCTCTACAAAAGGGGAACGGAATAATGCGCACTGGAATTTTCGTGGTCGCCCTGCTGGCTTCCATGCTACTCGCCCCCGCGGTCAATGCGGCATCCGAACCAGTCCCGGCGAAACTGCTGAAGTCCACATCCGATCACACCAAATTCAAGGCGCTGCAGCAGGAGTTCAACTCCGGGCCGGAAGTCACCAAAGCCTGCCTCAGCTGCCATACGGAGGCCGCGAAGCAACTTCACCAGACTGAGCACTGGAAGTGGGAATACAAGAACCCGCAAGGCCAGCTCCTGGGGAAGAAAACGCTCATCAACAACTTCTGCATCTCGCCGGCGTCGAACGAGGGCGCGTGCAACAGTTGCCACATCGGATACGGGTGGAAGGACGACACATTCGACTTCACCTCGGAGGTGAATGTCGACTGCATCGTCTGTCACGACACCACCGGCAACTACAGAAAACCGGCGGGCTTGGCCGGAAACGTGATCGCCAAGACGATGGAATTCCCGCCTGGCTCGGGAAAAATCGTCAAGGGCATCAATCTGAAGAAAATCGCGCAGTCGGTCGCCAAGACCAGCCGCGACACCTGCGGCGCCTGCCACTTCTACGGCGGCGGCGGCGACGGCGTCAAGCACGGCGACATGGACAGTTCGCTCGCGGCGCCCGAAAAGGAGGTCGACGTGCACATGGATGCGCTCGGCCTGAACTTCACTTGTGCAACCTGCCACATGACCAAAGGCCACCAGGTCCCCGGCAGCCGTTACGCCCCAACCGCGCAGGACAAGGGCGCCGCGCATCTGCGCGGCAAGGAGTACAAGACCATCCCGACTACCTGCCAGGCCTGCCACGGCCAGGCGCCGCACAAAAAGATCGCCAAGCTGAACGACCATACCGACAAAGTGGCGTGTCAGACCTGTCACATACCTGCGTTCGCACGCGGCGGCGTCCCCACCAAAATGTCCTGGGACTGGTCCACCGCCGGGAAGATGGGTCCGGATGGCAAGCCGCTCACCATAAAGGACGCCAAGGGCCACCCGATCTACATGGCGATCAAAGGCGACTTTGTCCTGGGCGAGGACGTCGTTCCCGATTACCGCTGGTTCAACGGCACGGTCACCTACACGCTGCGCAGCGACAAGGTCGACAAAAACAACGAGCCCGTCCAGATCAACCGCTATGAGGGCAGCGCGAGCGACGGAAAATCACTGATCTGGCCGGTCAAGATCATGCGCGGCAAGCAGCCCTTCGATCCGGTGAACAAGACCCTGGTGGTGCCGCACACCGCGGGAAATGACGACACCGCCTACTGGACAAACTTCAATTGGGATAAAGCGATCGCCAAAGGCATGGCCACCATCGGCGAGCCATACTCGGGCAAGTTCGATTTCATCTCCACCGAGAGCACCTGGCCGATCACCCACATGGTGGCGCCAGCCAAAAACGCGCTACGTTGCCGCGACTGCCACGCCTCCGGCGGCCGACTCGAAAAAGTGCCCGACATCTACATTCCCGGCCGCGGGAGCGATCACGCACGCTGGCTCGACACCGCAGGCTGGGCTATCGCGGTGCTGACGTTGCTCGGCGTACTCGGCCACGGCCTGGGGCGCGTCATCCTGTCCAAACGCAACCATTAAAGGGAACCCATCGTGGCACGCATATACATATTCAAGCGCTTCGAACGCTTCTGGCACTGGGCTCAGGCCGCGCTCATCATCTTCATGCTGCTGACCGGGTTCGAGATCCATGGAAGCTACGCGCTGCTCGGTTGGGAAAAGGCGGCGGACCTGCACACCACAGCGGCATGGACGCTGATCGGTCTGTGGCTGTTCGCCATCTTCTGGCATTTCACCACCGGCGAGTGGAGACAATACATCCCGACGAGCAAGAACATCGTCGCGGTAATGAACTATTACTCGGTGGGAATTTTTACCGGTGCACCGCATCCATTTCGCGTATCCCAGTTGAGCAAGCACAATCCGCTGCAACGGCTGGCCTACCTCCTGGTCAAGCTGTTCATCAATCCGCTGATCTGGGTGAGCGGGCTCGCCTATCTTTACTACAACGAACTCGCCGCATCGAAGATCGCCGCCCTCTCCGGCATTAGCCTGGGCACGATCGCTCTCGCGCATACCGCGGCCGCGTTCATGATGCTCGCCTTCCTGATAGGACACCTGTACCTCTCCACCACCGGCCACACGCCGCTCGCCCACATCAAGGCGATGATCACCGGCTGGGAGGATGTGGATGCCGACAAGCCGGCGGCGGTCCCCGCCAAATAATGCAGACCGCAAATTCACCCATTCGACACACAGGAGATTTAGCTATGAAACGTAATCTACGACTGAAAGTGCTGGCGCTTATCCTGGCAGCGGGCGCGACGAGCGCGGCGCAAGCCTACGACGGCGATTGGAAACGCGGGCGCATCTACTTTCGGCATGTGTGCACTGCCTGCCACTCAGCCGAGGTAAAGAAAGCCATCCCGCCCAATGAGCGGACCAAGGCGGAATGGGCGGCGTACCTCCAGGCCGACAAGCACAACAAGGGCAAAGACTCGGTTACAAAGTATTTCAGCAAACAATACCGCGACAGCATCAAGTCCAAGAACGCCGCAGCGGCGAAATTCGCGGATGTACCCGAGAACGAACTGCTCCAGGACGTCAAGGTGTTCGTGAACAAGGGCGCCAAGGACGGCGATGCGCCGGCCGGGTGCAGCTAGGCATGCACGAAAGCGCACCCTGGCTTAGCGGCTTCAAGGCCGATTACGAACGTGTTTTCGTCGAACCATGGTCGCCCTATCTGGGTGCGATCCTGCTGGTGATGGTCGTTCTCGGTCTGATGATCAGCGGATTGTTCTGGGGCGTGTTCGGCGGCCTCAAACTGTGGGGTGACTGGTTCAACAGCGCAATCGGCCTGGGTGATGCACTGAAGATCAATGCGGAACTCGACAGCCCGCTGATACACCGCATGTCGCTGATGGACATCACCCTGCTGAGCGGCGCATTCGCCGCCGCATTGATGTCGCGCCAGTTTGGCATCAGCCGCGCGCCCAGACTGGAATACGTCTGGGGTGCGCTCGGCGGCACCCTGATGGGCATAGGCGCCACGCTCGCCGGCGGCTGCACCACCGGCGGCTTTTTTACACCGGCACTGCATTCCTCGCCGACGGCCTGGATGATGGCGCTGGGCCTCATGGCCGGCGCAGTGATCGGTTTGAAACTCCTGCTCTGGACGCTGGACAACATCAGCTGGGGCATGCAGGCCCCCGTGTCGAGCGAACCAACGTCGCGAAACTTGTATCCGCTGTTCGGCGTGCTCATCGTGGCGGGAATCCTTGCCTGGACCCACGTCTGGGCCTACTCCGCGGACGCGAAACTTGCCAGCCGCGCAATCATCGTGATCGCCGGCTTCGCCATCGGCTTCATCATGCACCGGTCGCGCCTTTGCTTCGCCCGCGCGTTTCGCGAGCCCTTCATGACCGCGGAGGGGGACATGACCAAGGCGCTGATCCTTGCGCTGGCGATCGGCATCCCGCTGGCTTCGCTGTTGTTCCAGAAGAAAATGATCGACCCCTACATCGCCATTCCGGCACGATTTTGGGCGGGCTCGCTCTTCGGCGGCATGATCTTCGGCGTGGGCATGATCTTCGCTGGCGGCTGCGCCTCTGGCTCCCTTTGGCGCGCCGCCGAGGGAAATCTCAAACTCTGGGTCACCCTCGTCTTTTTTGCCTGGAGCGGCTCAAGCTTCACCGGCCTCATGCACCGCTGGGAAGTGACGACGACGGACGTGAACCTGGAGGGCCTCGAATTTACCAGGATCGGCGTCCAGTCCTATCTGCCGGACATGCTTGCCGGCTGGAACTGGACCTATTTGCTTGGGTTCGGAATTCTACTGCTCTGGTATCTGTTCGTCCGCTACAACGAATCGACCGAGAAATTCACCGTTTTGTAATGTCCTAAATCAACGTCCAGCAAGGAGATCAATATGGATACGCAACTTAGAAGTCTAGCAATCGCACTGGCGCTGGCTCTGCCAGTCGCACTGCCCGCAGTCATCTGGACCGCGCCGGCACAGGCACAGGCGGGGAGCCCGCAAGCCGCGCAAGCCAATTACTACAAGCACGTGGTTGACTTCGACTTCGTCAAACAGTGGGTTGCCATCCCGCCCAAGAAAGGCGTGATGCTGATCGACGCACGGCCCACCGGTCGAAAATTCAATCCCGGCCATATACCCGGTGCGGTCAACATACCGGACAGTCATTTCGATCAGATGAAAGATCAACTGCCGCAGGACAAGAGCACGCTGCTGCTCTATTACTGCGAAGGCCCGACCTGCGTGCTCAGCCACAATTCGGCCAAGAAGGCCGAAGCGCTCGGCTACACCAACGTCAAGGTCTACACGAACGGCTATCCCGAGTGGGTCGCCAAAGGCGAATTCGGAGCGGTCGCCGGCGCCTACATCAAAAAGCTGATTGACGAAAAAGCCGGCTATGCGCTGGTTGATTCACGACCCGCGCGCACAGTGAAAAAAGAGGGCATCATCCCCACGGCGGTCAATATTTCCGACAGCGAATTCGACAAGCATACCGACAAGCTGCCGGCCGACAAAGCGACTGAGCTGATCTTCTACTGCGGCGGCCTCGCATGCCCGCTCAGCCATAAGTCAGCCGAGAAAGCCCGCGCGTTGGGCTACACCAACGTCAAGACCTACGCCCTAGGCCATCCCGATTGGCTCAAGCGCTACGGTTCGGACAAAGTCGCCGCTGCACCCGCCGCTGGCGGGGAAACGGCCAAAGCGGGCCTCAAAGTTGAAACCGGCAAGGAAAAAGGTGCGATATCGCCGGCCTGGTTCCAGAAAACGTTGAAAGAGAATCCGGGCGCGCTGCTGGTGATCGACATCCGCGATCCGCAAGAATACGCGGCGGGTACCGCCAAGGGGGCGATCAATATACCCATCGCCGGTTTGGCTGACAAAATCGCGACCTTGCCCACGGACAAGCCGATCGTGTTCATCTGCTCCACCGGCGCACGCTCCGGTGAAGCCTACGACACCGCCAAGATGCTGCGCAGCGAACTGGACGCCTATTTTCTTGACGCCAAAGTGACGTACGCGGGAGACGGAACCTTCACCATCAATATCTAGCGCGGTACCGGTTCCGCGCAATGCGCCGGTAGCGCTTATCCTGACTGTGCAGCGGGAGGGGGGAATCCAACACCCCTCCCGCTGCGCTTGCAGCGCACCCGGTCAAACTGTGCGTTTTTTGCCTCTGGACTTGGGCATCAAACGCAGCAAATCGCCACGTAGCGGCTTTTTCTCGTCCATCTGTGCGGCAATGTGTCCGCATACGTCGCGGCAGATTTCCACCATCGCCGCATCGGCCGCGCGATAGTAGACCTGATTACCCTGCTTGCGCCGCGCAAGCACCCCGCTCCTGTGCATCATGTTCAGATGACGTGAAATATTGGTCTGTGTGGCGCCGAGTTCCTCCACGATCTGCGAGACCGTCTTTTCCTCTTCGCATATCGCATGCATGATGCGCAGGCGCGTAGGCTCGGAGAGAACGCTGAAATATGCCGCTACGGCTTCGAATGCGTGTTCAAGTTTGTCCAATTTAGCTCCATTTTCCCGGACTGAATCCATGACCGTTTGCGCATATTATCAATTATGCAGTCATATTTGCCAGCCGCAGCGGCAGCCCAGGCGGTATATAGCGAACATTGGCAGTTCCTGCCGTTTTTTGTACGCCGCGGCATCGAAAAACCGGCCTTGATACACTAGCGTACAAAATATCTGCACGACGTGCAGCTTGAACGCTATAAGGTGGACATGGACACGCCGGACCACATCCTGATCGTCGACGACGACGCCGAGATTCGCAGTCTCCTCGGCGAGTATCTGCATAAAAACGGCTACGAGGCGGGCCTGGTCGCCGACGGAAAAGCGATGTGGGCGGCGCTTGCGCGCGGCAAAGTCGATCTGATCGTGCTCGATCTGATGCTTCCGGGAGAGGACGGGTTGAGCCTGTGCCGCAAACTGCGCGCCGACGCCGACACCCCCGTCATCATGCTCACCGCGCGCGGCGAAGAAACCGACCGCATCGTCGGTCTCGAGATGGGCGCGGACGATTACCTTGCAAAGCCCTTCAGCCCGCGGGAGTTGCTCGCGCGCATCAAGAGCGTGCTGCGGCGTTACCGCAGCCTGCCGCGCAATCTGCGCGCCGACGATGCCCGCGGAATCACTTTTGCGGGCTGGCGGCTGGACACCATGGCGCGGCACCTGGTATCGCCCGACGGTGTGGTCACCTCGCTCAGCGGCAACGAGTACCAGCTGCTGCGGATTTTCCTGAGTCACCCCAATCATGTGCTCACGCGCGACCAGCTCATGCTTTTGTCCAAAGGACATGAAGCCGACCCGCTCGACCGCAGCATCGACATTCAGGTCAGCCGCCTGCGCCACCGCTTGGGCGACGAACCCGCCGACCCGCAAATCATCAAGACGGTGCGGGGCGAAGGTTATGTGCTCGCCGTCCCGGTCGAAGTGGAGCGATAGTGCGTTTCGCGCCGCGCAGCCTGTTCGGAAGACTGGTCCTGATCCTGCTCGGCGGCTTGCTGCTCGCGCAGTTCGCCACGATCTACATCAACCTCGCGGAACGCGACCAGTTGCTCTACCGGGCGGGGGGCATGCGCCTTGCGCAGCAGATGTCCGACATCGTCAAGCTGCTCGATTCGCTTCCCGCGGCCGAACGCCGCAAGGTGGTCGCCGTGTTCAACGCGCCGCCGCTGACCGTGTCCCTGGACCGCCCCAGGCTCAAGGCGAGACAGGAATCCGTCGAGGGCGATTTCGCGCACTCCATGTTCATTGCAGTATTGCGCTTTGCGCTGGGCGAGGAAGCGCAGTTGAACGTGGTCAGGCTCGAGGACGCACCGCAGAGCTTCCGCCCGGGTCCGCAGCGCATCGCGCCACCGGATATGGCGATGATGCCGATGATGCAGGGCCGGGGATGGGAGCACCGCATGGGCCCGGGTTTTTCCCAGGGGGGCACGTTTTTCACGGTGCAGATCGCCCTGCATGACGGTTCCTGGGTGACCTTCGATTCGTTTTTGTCGCCCCAGGCAAGCGCGGTCCCCCTGCGGCTTGCGCTGACCCTGCTGATCCTGCTTGGCACGGTGATCGCCTTGTCGCTCATCGCCGTACGCTGGGTGACCGGCCCCCTTTCCGAACTAGCCGTTGCGGCTGAAAAGCTCGGCGAGGACATCAACCGTCCGCCGCTGGCGGAAACCGGGCCGAGCGAGGCGCAGCGCGCCGCGCGGGCGTTCAATACCATGCAGCGGCGGCTATCGCGCTTCATCGCCGACCGGACGCGCATATTCACCGCGATGTCGCACGATCTGAAAACGCCGATCACGCGCCTGCGCCTGCGCTCGGAATTGCTTGACGACGAAGCCTTGCGGGGGAAATTCGTTAGGGATCTCGAGGAGATGGAGGCGATGGTCACGCAGACCCTGGACTTCATGCGCGACGCGAACGCCCAGGAACCGGTGCAACGCGTGGACGCGATGGCCCTGATCGAAAGCCTGCAAACCGACTATCAGGACACCGGCAGCAAGGTCGACATCGAAGGCAGCATCGTGCAGCCCTATCCCGGCAGGCCGCTCGCTCTGCGCCGTTGCCTCAGCAATCTCGTGGGCAATGCGATCCGCTACGGGGGCCGTGCAACCATCAAGCTCGACGACGCCGCGAGTCTGCTGACCATCCGCGTGCTCGACGACGGTCCCGGCATTCCCGAGGACGAGATGGAACAGGCGTTCGAGCCGTTCTTCAGAGGGGAGGCGTCGCGCAATCGCGAAACCGGCGGAACCGGTCTCGGCCTGGGTATCGCGCGCAATATCGCGCGCGCCCACGGCGGCGAACTCGTTTTGCGCAACCGCTCCGAAGGCGGGCTCGAAGCGACGCTGACGCTGCCGCGTACGGCAGCATCCTGAGAAAATCTGCCCGAACTATCCAGCGCGCCTGCAGATGATTTCGGTCGGCGCTATCAGGCCGGACGTAATGTCGCCGATCATGTTCTTCACTTTTTGCGCCGCGGTCGAGCCCATGACGATGTGCAGGCCCAGCGGCGCCGGCCCGGCTGCGGCACCACGCGCGCGCATCTGCGCAAATACGCCCAGCGCAAATTCGCGACGGTCGCGCTCCTTCAGCACTTCAAACCCGTTTGCCTCCAGCAAACGGCGATAGGTCGCCGCGTCCGCAACAAAGCTGGAGTCGGGGCCGCCCGCCCAGGGCACAGGATAAGAGAGTTCCCCGTCGGCGAGGCGCATCACGTCGTAAATGCCGAACACCCCCTCTGGCGCCAACACCCTGCGCACTTCGGCAAACAGCCCGGATTTGTCTTCAATGTTCATGCCGACATGAAACATATAGGCGCCGTCGAAGCTTCCCGGCGCAAAAGGCAGGGCCAGCGCGCTGCCCTGCCGGCACGAAACTCTTTCCCCCAGGCCGACCCGGGCCGCCAGCGCATTGGCTACGGCCACGTATTCTGCGGACAAATCGATTCCGGTCACGCGGCAATCATGTTCCCGGGCAAAATAGCGCGCCGCGCCGCCCAGTCCGGAGCCTATGTCCAGCAGCCGCATTTCCGGGTACGGACCGAACTGCTCCGCAAACGCCACGGTCGCCGGCCGGCCGCCAACATGAAACTCATCGACTGGCGCAAGGTCCTTGGGTGTCAACTGGTCCACGTCCTTGCCGGCGGCAGTCAGCGCCGCCAATATGGCCTGCTCCAGCGATCCGTGCGCGTAATGCTCGGCCACCGCCTGTTCGAGCTTCATGTTCGCTCTCCTTGCGTGTTCAAGCCGTGATCGCGCAGCTTTCCTTCACACCCAGTTTCTTCAATATGAACCCCAGCGGGCAGACTTTGGTAAAGCCGAACTGCAGCAGGTTGGCGCCGACGAATGCCGTGAACCACAGCCAGTAGGCACTATGAAAAATCGGGCTTGCCGGCACGCCGAGCGCGAGCGAAAGCAGAATGAAAGTTCCGGCAAAGACGTGTATCCAATCGTTGACGATCATGGTAAAGCTCCTCTTGGGTCAGTTGATTTAATCGGTGGACGAGACGGCGTCGACGGGCTCATGGTCTGGGTCGCGTGCGCGCGCCGGCCAGCGCTTCCAGTTCGCTGCGTAGTACAGCACCGGAATCACCACCAGGGTGAGCACGGTGGATACCAGGATGCCGAATATCAGCGAAATGGCGAGGCCGTTGAAAATCGGGTCGTCGAGAATGAACAGCGCGCCCAGCATCGCCGCAAGGCCCGTAAGCACGATGGGCTTGGCGCGGGTCGCACCGGCGTTGATCACCGCATGCTCGAAATCCGCGCCACCCTCCATCTGCAGGTTGATGAAATCCACCAACAGGATGGAGTTGCGCACGATGATGCCGGCCAGCGCGATCATGCCGATCATGGAGGTCGCGGTGAATTGCGATCCCAGCAGCGCATGTCCCGGCATCACGCCGATGATGGTGAGCGGAATCGGCGCCATGATGATCAACGGCACCAGGTAGGACTTGAATTGCGCCACCACCAGCAGGTAGATCAAGACCAGCCCCACCGCGTAGGCCAGCCCCATGTCGCGGAAGGTCTCATAGGTCACCTGTGACTCCCCGTCCCACTTGAGCGCATAGCCCGCATAGGCATCCTGCGGCTGGGAAATGAAATACTCGCCCAGCGTCCCGCCCTGCGGCAGGGGCTTGCCCATGACCCGGTTGCGGATGTCGAACATGCCGTAGAGCGGGCTGTCGAGTTTTCCCGCCATATCTCCGACCACGTACACCACCGGCAACAAATCCTTGTGATACACGGTGGTGTCGCGCCCTACGCTCTCGGCGTGCACAAGCTCGGTCAGCGGGATCAGCGTGCCGTTGGCGGCGCGCACTTTCAGGCGCAGCAACGATTCGATGCGGTTCGCCTGCGATGGCGGCAGCGACACCCTCACCGGCACTTCGTACTTTGCACCGCTCTCATGCAATGGCGTGACGTCCTCGCCTGCCAGACCGATGCGGATCGCGGCCACGATGTCGCGTTGCGCCACACCCACCAGCACGGCCTTGGCGCGATCAACGCGCAGACGCAACTTGGGCGCGGATTCGTCGATGCTCGCGTCGACGTCGACGATATCGGGCGTCGCCGCGAAATCGGCGCGCAGCTTCTGTGCCACCGCGATCTGACCCGGATAGTTCGGACCATAGACTTCGGCGACGATCGGCGCCTGTACCGGCGGCCCGGGCGGCACTTCAACCACTTTGAGGGTCGCACCGTGGCGCTCTGCGATCGCCTCCAGCGGCGGGCGCACTGCAAGTGCAATTTCGTGGCTCTGCCGGCTGCGATTGTGTTTGTCGACCAGATTTACCTGGACGTCGCCGAGTTCGGGCGACTGGCGCAGATAATACTGGCGCACCAGGCCATTGAAATTGATCGGCGCACTGGTCCCGGCATAAGCCTGATAGTCCGTTACTTCCGGTACTGTCGCCAGAAAGGCGCCCATCTCCTGCAGCACCGCGGAGGTACGCTCCAGCGGCGTGCCGGTGGGCATGTCCACCACCACCTGCAGTTCCGACTTGTTGTCGAAGGGAAGCATTTTCAGCACCACCAGCTTGAATCCGGCGAGCGAGACCGCGCCGAGTATCAGCACGAGTATCCCGATATAAAGCGCGCCGCGCGTCTTTCCCCCTTTCGCGCCGCCCAGGAACGGCCCGATCACGCGGCGGAACAGGCGCAGCGCCCAGGTATCCTCCTGCCCTTCCCCATGCGCTGTGCTGTGCGGTTTGAGCAGCTTCAGCGCCAGCCAGGGCGTCACGATGAAAGCGATCGCGAGCGAGATGATCATGCCCATGCTCGCATTGATCGGGATCGGGCTCATGTACGGCCCCATCAGGCCGGTGACGAAGGCCATCGGCAGCAGGGCTGCGATCACCGTAAAGGTCGCCAGTATGGTGGGACCGCCGACTTCATCCACCGCATCCGGAATCAAGGCCTCGAGCGACTGTCCCGAAAGCGCACCGCGCCGGTGGATGTTTTCCACCACCACGATGGCGTCATCCACCACCAGGCCGATGGCCATGATCAGGGCAAACAGCGAGATGGTATTGGCGTTGTAACCCAGCGCCAGCAACACGGCGAAGGTGCCGACGAGCGACACGGGAATGGTCACCGCCGGCACCAGGGTCGCCCGCCAGTCCTGTAAAAACGCGAACACCACCAGGATCACCAGCAGCGCCACCAGGCCCAGGGTCATGACAATCTCGTCGATCGCCGCCGAGATGTATTGGGTGGAGTCCAGGATCACCCGATACTCAACATCCTCGGGCATCCGCTCTTCCAGTTGCTTCAGTTCGGCCTTGACCGCCTCCATGG
>JACZJT010000049.1 GCA_014860445.1 Burkholderiales bacterium | reverse complement strand
GTCGGCTAGATTGAGGCCGATCCAGTCCCAGCCCTGCGCCTGCGGCGCGAGGTATTCGCTGGACCACTCGTGATCCAGCCAGGCGTGGCCCTGCACCGTGTGTTTTTCCCCGTGGAGCGTGATCGATCCGGACACCGCCAGATGCGGCTGGCTGTAGTAGTAACTCGCCTGCGCCGCCTCGGGGCCCTTGCGGCTCAGGCCGCGCCCGCCCTGGAGCACCACCGGCTGCGTCGATTGGAACTCGAGCGCATAGTCGAATTCGCGCGCAGTGATACGCGCGCTGTAGCCCTGCGCGGTCTGCGCAAGCGACCAGTCCTCGATGGCGACAGCGGTGCGCCCTTCCGCCGCTTCCGCCAGTCCGAAACCGGCGCGCGCGGCGCGTTGATCGTGCAGCAATTTTCCGATCGCCGGATCGGCCAGCGCCGCATGCGCGAACAAAAGCTGGCGTGGCGCGAAGCGGCTGGGATTGTCTTCGGCCACGCGCGGACGATTGCGAAAAAACGTGATCTGCACACCCAGCTCGCGGCCGCGTTCATCCTTCACCCATCCGGTGAGGTACCACCACTCGGTGCGAAATTGCGCATGGCTGCCCTGATCGCGCGGGAATTGCAATTCGATACCGGGCCGCACCTGCGCGTAATCCCGCGCGTCATCCTGCGCCACCGCGCCGCTGAACAGGAACGCTGAACAGAGAACGGCGGACAATATCGCCATCGTCCATCGCAATTCTCTAACATTTAAAGTACGTAGATTCACTGTTTATCTAATGTTCGGACAGATGAAATATTCAAATTTGGCAAGTGCATCAATACTCACCAATCCTCGCGCACCGCGCGCACCACGTCCACACCCAGCGCGCGCCGGCCGCTCGCGAGCGCGGTCAGCGTGGCGAAGACGAGCAGCGCCGCCGCGAGCAGCGCGAGCAATCCCCAGGGGGAATGCAATTCCATGCTCCAGTGAAACGACTGGCGGTTGACCACGTGGATCAGCACCAGGCTGATGACCCAGCCCAGCGCGAGACCGAGCGCGAGTCCGAGCGCGCTCACCAGTGCGCCCTCCGCCGCCAGCATGGCGCCGATCTGGCGCCGCGTCATGCCGACATGGCGCAGCATGCCGAATTCGCGGCTGCGCGCGAGCACCAGCGTGCCGAAGCTCGAAGACAGGCCGAACAGCCCGATCACCACCGCCACCGCCTCAAGGGCGTAGGTCACTGCAAACGTGCGATCGAAAATACGCAGCGAGCGCGCGCGTATTTCCCCGGGCGAGCCGAACTCGAGATTCGCGCCTCCGGGCAGGGCCGTACGTATCGCCGCTTCGATCGCATCAGGGCTCGCGCCCGGCGCGAGATACAGCGCCGCGTCATTGGAATTGCGATCGCCGCTCAGCGCGGCATAGCGTTCGCGCTCGATGATCACCGAGCCGTGCTGGCGCGCGTAGTCGCGCCAGATGCCCGCCACGGTGAAGCGCCGGCTTTCGCCGGCCAGCGGCAGCTCCACCACCTGCCCCACGGCGTAGCCGTACAGATCCACCATGGCCTCACTCGCCCACAGCGGCGGCGGCGCGCCCGGCTGCGGCAGCAGCGATGCGCCGACCAGTGGCAGTCCGCGCCCGGGATTGTCGGCTGGCAGCGTACGTGCGAGCAGGGTCACGGGCGGGCGCGCCGCCTGCAGCATGAACTTCTGTATGCGCAGGAATTCGGCGCGGCGCACGCCCGGCAGTTGCGCGATGCGCGCTTCTTCGGGCGGCGAAAGAAAGGCGGTCTCGCCGCGCAAGCCGGTGCGCAGATACAAATCCGCCGGCAACACGCGATCCAGCCAGTCGTCGAGCGAAACGCGGAACGAAGCGACCATGATCGCCATCGCCACCATCAGCGAAAAACTCGCCACGATTGCCGCGAGGCTCACCGCCGCCTGCCCTGGGGCGCCGCGCAGCTGCGCCAGCGCGAGTTGCGCACCCGCCCCGCGCGGACGCGGCAACAGGCCGAAGACGCCGCCCGCCAGACGCGGCATCAATGCGAGTGTGCCCACCAACAGGAGCGCAATCGCGACATAGCCGAACAGGGGAATCCCGCCGACCGGACCTGGCATGGTGCAGATTGCGCCAAGCGCGATGAGCGAAATCCCGGGCCAGACGGGACGCAGGCGCGCGAATGCCGTCTGCTCGTCGCCCGCCTTGAGCGCCTGCGCAGGCGCCGCGCGCGCGGCTTCGAGCGCGGCAGTGAGACTGCCCGCGACGGCAACGAGCACGCCCAGCGCGAAAAACAGCAGACTGGCCCAGGGCTCGGCATGCAGGTCCGGGTGCAGGCCGCGAAATTCGCCCGCGCCCAGGTCGGCGCCGAAGCGCTGCAGCACGGCGGCCGCCATGAGGTAGCCCGCGATGAGGCCGATGGCGGCGCCGATCGCACCTATCAGCGCGCCTTCCGCGAGCAGCAGCCGCAGCAGCGCACCGCGCGTGAGGCCGAGCACGCGCAGCAACGCAAGCTGCGCGCGCCGCCTCACAACCGAAAGCGCCTGCGCCGAGAACACCAGAAAGCCGCCGGTAAATAGGGCCACCAGCGCGAGCACATTGAGATTGACCCGGTAGGAGCGCGACAGCTCGGCGTTGCGCGCGGCCTCGCCTTGCGCGCGTTCCACCATCACACCGGGCGGCAATATGGATTGAATGCGCGCCTGCAAGTCGCCCAGGTCCGCACCCGGGCGCGCGCGCACATCGATGCGGCTGATGCTGCCCAAGCGCTGCAGCAGCTTTTGCGCCGCGGCGATGTCCATCACGCCCAGGCGCTCGCGCCCGCCGCCGCGCAGCAGTCCGGCCACACGCAAGTTCACTTCACTGAGTCCGACCTGGACGGCAAGCCGGTCGCCTGCTTTGACGCCCAGCCAATCGGCCGCCGCAGGGCTCAGAAAAAGCGCATCACCGCGCAGAAGTTCGAGTGTGTCTCCGCGCGCGTCGCCGATCAGCGCGGGCTGCACCCGCGCCGCGCGAAACGCATCGATGCCGAGCACGCGCAAGGCTTCCTGCCGTCCGGGCAGCTTCGCATTCGCATCGAGCACCGGGCTGGCCACCGCCACCTGCGGCAGGCGCGCGATGCGCGGATACAGCAGCTCGTCGAAGCCTGCGCGCGGGCCGCGGATTTCGAGATCGGCCTCGCCCGCGATCGAGCGCACCGCCTGGGAAAATTCGTTCAATGCCACTGCATTGATCAGCTGCACGGCATAGCCCAGGGCCACGCCCAGCGCAATGGCGAGCACCGAGACCGCGAGCCGCCCCTTGTGCTGCGCGAGCGGCGCGAGAAACAAGGCCGGGCGCGACAGCCTGAGCGAGGAACGCGCCGGCACGGCCGCGGCCTGCATCAGACGGGCGCGCCCATGCCCTGCGCGGTGAGGATCACGATGCGATCCGCGGTCGCGGCCGCTGCCTGCGAATGCGTCACCAGGATGCAGCCGGCCTTGCGCGTCTTGACCTGCTCGCGCAGCAAAGACAAGACCTGCGCGGCGCTTTCCGGATCGAGGTTGCCGGTCGGTTCGTCGGCCAGCAGCAGTTTCGGCTGGTGCACGAGCGCGCGCGCAATGGCGACGCGCTGCAATTCGCCGCCGGACAATTCGCGCGGCATGCTTTCTTCGCGGCCTTCCAATCCGACGGCCGCGAGCATCGCGTGCGTGCGCGCTGCGGCCTCGTCTTCGTCGACATGGTTCAGGATCAGCGGCAGCGCGACGTTCTGCGCCAGGCTCAGATACGGCAGGATGTGAAAGGCCTGGAACACGAAGCCCATGCTCGCGCGGCGCAGCTGTGTCAGGGCGTCATCATCCAGACCGGTCAGATCGACGCCGTCGAGCAGGATGCGGCCCGCGTCGGGCCGGTCCAGGCCGGCGATCAGATTGAGCAGCGTGGATTTGCCGATGCCGGATTCGCCCATCACGGCGATGTACTCGCCCGCGGCCAGATGCAGATCGATGCCGTGCAGCACGCTGCGCCGGCGCGCGCCCTCGTAGGTCTTGCTCAGTTGTTCCAGCACCAGCACGATAGCTTGCCCGCGCCTGCGGCGCCCGGATTCCTTGTCGAGGTCACACGCCGAGGGTAGCCTGCGCGCCTCCGCGTGGCAAGCTGTCGCTGGAAGGCAACGTATGAGAGACGCGCCGAACGCGGCGGCGCGGCTGCCCGGGCCCGCGCGGATCGGCTAAACTGCGGCATGCCGTTTGAAGCCCCCGACAAATCTCCGCCCGGCCTGCGCCAGATCGCGTCCGACTTCGGCGGGATCTACGCGGTCAATGCCCTGGTCGCGTTCATCTTCGCAACCACGGGTCCGGTGGCGATCATCCTCGCCGTGGCGCACCAAGGCGGCTTGTCGGAATCGGATTTGTCCTCGTGGTTGTTCGGTTCGTTTTTTCTGAACGGCCTGATCAGCATCGCCTTCTGCTGGATTTACCGCCAGCCGCTGGTATTTTTCTGGAGCATTCCCGGCGCGGTGCTGATCGGCCCGGCGCTGGGACACCTGAGTTTCGCGGAGGTGATCGGCGCCTACCATGCCACCGGCCTCTTGATGCTCGTGCTCGGGGCGTCGGGCTGGGTGCGGCGCGCGATGCAGGCAGCGGTGATGCCCATCGTCATGGCCATGGTCGCCGGCGTGTTCCTGCGCTTCGGACTCGACATGGTGTACGCGCTGCGCGACGATGTGTGGATCGCGGCGCCGATGGTGGCGGGCTTTCTGACGATCACCGCCCTGCCCCGACTTGCGCGCGTGGTGCCACCGCTGATCGTCGCACTGATCGTGGGCGCGATTGCGATTGCCGTGCTCGGCCGCTTCCAGCCTGGAGCGGGCGCGATTTTCGGCGTCGCCAACCCGACGCTCTACACGCCGGCGTATTCCTGGCGCGCGATGATCGAACTGGTGGTGCCGCTCGCGATCACCGTGCTCGCGGTGCAGAACGGACAGGGCTACGCCGTGCTCGGCGCGGCCGGCCACAAGCCGCCGGTCAACGCCGTGACCATGGCCTGCGGCGCGGGGTCGATCCTGTCCGCGCTGGTCGGCGCCGTATCGACCTGCCTCACCGGGCCAGTGAACGCAATCCTGTCGATATCGGGCGAGCGCCAGCGCCAGTACACCGCAGGCCTCATGGTCGGCGTGCTCGCCCTGGGTTTCGGCGCACTTGCGCCCACCTTCACCCACCTCATGCTCGCCACGCCCAAGGCCTTCATCGCAACCCTGGGCGGACTGGCGATGCTGCGCGTGCTGCAGACCGCGTTCGTCGCATCGTTTCGCACCACACACACCTTCGGCGCGCTGATCACTTTCATCGTCACCGTCGCCAACGTGCCGATCTTCAACATCGGCGCGCCGTTCTGGGGCTTGGTGATCGGCTACCTGTGCTCGAAACTGCTGGAGCCCGGGGATTTTGTGAAACAGAACAAGAACCCGTAGCGCGCCGGAGCGGATAGGATGCGCGTCCGCTCGGACCAAAGTTATTGCTTAGGTCGCCCCCTGTTTCATGTTTTTGCCCTTGCGCATCGGATTGGCAAAGTACGCCGCATAATCCCTATCCATCGACACAATGTGCGCAGTCAGCCACTTATGTGCAATTCTAATCGCCTCGGATGACACGCCCGCCTTCTTCCTGAGGGACCGTTGTGCTAAATCGTGCACGTCGGCACTGAACTGTCGGTGTTCTTCAATGTGCCGCTCAAAATCCGGATAGCTTAGCTTTTGCATCATGCTTTCCTCCAAAGCGAAATGCTCTTGAAGGAGACCGAGAAGTTTGATGATTTCAGCTTCGGCGCGCAATCTATCGTCATCGCACGCCTCGCCTAATATTCTTAGGATGCAGTCAAATATCTGCCTGTGCTGGAAATCCACCGCTGGTATTCCAACCAAGTACTCATCCTTCCATTCCAGGTCGTTCATATGGACCTCTCCCTCCCGAATTGGCGGGAATCTTAACATTAGGTAGGGCCAGTACTGGATGTAAGCCAGTGTGTACACCTGAAGTCCAAACACCCTGGTTTTCCCAACCAGTGGCCGCTTGGTGAACGCACAGGATCAGCGGCAGCTTTGGAGAAGAATCTTCACTGACCGGTCATGGACGGGAGCGCGAATTCCGGGTCGAATCCGAAACCGGCCGCCGGCAAACTCCCATGTCTGTTCAGCGGCGGCTTACGAAAATTCCAGTAAGCGCCGTTCCCGGCCGAAAAACCGCTCCGTCAGTCGGCCGGAACGACTGCGGTCGCTTCGAGTTCGATCTTGCCCGGACTGTCGAGCAAATCGGACACGAAGATCATGCTCATGCACGGGTAGTGCTTGCCCATCAGGCGTTTCCAGATCGCGCCCAGCTGCGGGCGTGCGGCGAGATAGGCGGGCTTGTCGCAGCAAAACGCGGTGATGCGGCAGATGTGTTCCGGACGGCCGCCCGCCTCGGCCAGCACCGCAAGAATATTCTGCAGCGCCTGATCGAACTGGGGCGCAATTTCAGTGGAGTGAAATTTCTGCTCCGCGTCCCATCCCACCTGCCCCGCGATGAACACGATGCGCCCCGACGCCACGGCAATGCCGTTGGCGTAGCCGATGGCGGGCGCCCAGCCCGGTGGTGAAAGAATTTCCATGTCGTCTCCCAGAGTCCGTTCGGAATGACAATTGCTAAAACTGTCATTCCGAGCAAAGCGAGGAATCTGCCCTTGCGTCAACCAATAAAGCAGATTCCTCAGCCTTCGGCTTCGGAATGACAGCCGTTGTTGAAATGGTCCCTCAGTCCGACAGCACCGGCGGATCCTGATCGGCATGCCAGTTGGCGTCGGGCTTCGGCGTGCGCTTGAGCCATTCCTCGATCAGGCGCACATGCTCCGCCTCATCCTCCTCCATCTCCAGCGCGCCCTTGCGCACGCCCGGGTCCTTGGTCACTTTTGCGAGGTTTGCGAAAAAATCGCGCGCGCGCTTTTCGTTGAGCAGCGCAATCTGCAAGGCATGGTAGGGCTGCATCAGGTAGTGCAACTCGGTCGGGTCGGCGGTCTCGGGTCCTTCCATGCCTTCCCATCGTACGTTGACCGAGCTCAGCGGCGAGTGCTTCCAGCCCATTTGATCGAGAATCTGGTCGGCGTGAATCTGTTCAATGCGCGCGAGCTTGCGGAACAACTCGGCGACCTCGAGGTTGTTGTGCACTTCCATGGAATCGGCGAACTCTGCGTAGCGCTCCGCGGCTTCGGCTTCCATGGCATAGGCGTGCGCCATGAACTCCGCATTGCTCGCGACCGGGACGGACTTCGCCGCAGCGCGCTTCGGCGCAGGCGCGGCCGCTGTCTTCCGGACTGTTTTCTTGACAGGCCTTTTCACCGCCTTTTTGACAGGCTTCTTCGTGGCTTTCTTGACGCTCTTTTTCGTGCTCATAGTGCAAACTCCGTTTCCAGGTCGGATGGATTTTTCTTGCCTTTGCCGATCGGCGGCTGATAGGGCTTGCGTTCACCCTTGTACAGAACGCCGATATTCATGCCGTCGTCGGTCATGATGCGCCGCGCGGCGCGCGCGGCATCGTTCGTGTAGGTGACCGCGGCCGGGCGCACCATCTGCTTCCATTCGCGCTGCTCGGGGCGGAAGGTGATGCACGGACTGAGGATCTCGACAAAGGAGAACCCCGGCGTGCTGATCGCCTCGGCGATGAGGTCGGCCGTGCCGTTGGGATCGCCCGCGAAGGCGCGCGCGACAAAATTCGCGCCCGCCGCCAGCGCGATCACCAGCGGATTGAAGGTGCGCAGCCCGGTGCCGCCGGGCGAAAGCTTGGAATCCCAGTCGGGTTCGGTAGTCGGTGAAGGCTGGCCCTTGGTCATGCCGTACACGTGGTTGTCCATGACCACATAGGTCAGATCGACATTGCGCCGGCAGGCGTGCAGAAAGTGATTGCCGCCGATGGAGTAGCCGTCGCCGTCGCCGCTCGCTACGACCACGGTGAGATCGGGACGCGCGAGCTTGAGCCCGGCCGCCGCCGCGAGCGAACGCCCGTGCACGCCGTGGAAACCGTAGCAGGTCGTATAGGCGGGGATGCGCGAGGAACAGCCGATTCCGGATACCACCGCGACGTCCTGCGGCAGCAACTGGAGTTTGGCGAATGCCTTGGTGAACGAGGACAGCACCGAGTAGTCGCCGCAACCCGGGCACCATATCGGCTTGTAGTCTGACTTGAAAGCCTGCGCCGTGATCGGCGCTGCAGCTGCGGGCGAACTCATGAGCGGCTCCATTCGGTGATTTGCTGGTGGATTTCGTCGGGGCGCATCGGCAGCGGCCCGGGGTGGCGGAAACTCCGGGTGGTGCCCGGCAGGTCGTACTCCGCGCGCAGGTAACGGTACAGTTGTCCGGTGTGGTTCTGCTCGACGACCAGCACGCGTTTGGCGCCGGCCAGCGCTTTAGCCATCTGCGCGGGCCGCGACGGTGCGAGCAGGCGCAGGGACACCAGCCGCCCCTTGATGCCGTCTGCCGCCGCGCGCGCCAATGCTTCGCGCGCCGCGCCGGTGCAGGAACCGAACGTGACAACGGCGAGGTCGCCCTCGCCTTCTATGTCGGCCCAGCGTGCGCCGTAGTCGAATTGGTCGAGTTTCTTGGCACGCTTGTCGAGTTGTTTGATGTGGTCGCCCGATTGGCTCGAAGGCAGGCCGCGCTCGTTGTGTTCGAGACCGTCGGCGGTGTAGGCAGTGCCCGGGTTGCCCGGTATCGCCATCGGCGAGATTCCGGATTTGGTGATCGCATAGCGCAGGTAGCCGTTCTCTCCCGCTGCCGGTTTCAGTCGTTCGGTAACCAGGCCGATGTCGGCAGGCGGATCCACCACCGCGCGCGTCTGGCCGAAGTACTGGTCGGAGAGCACGATCGCCGGGGACTGCATCGCCTCGGCGAGGTACACCGCCCACTGCGTCGCCGAGACGCAATCGGCGATTGAATTCGGCGCGACGACGATGCGCGGCGCATCGCCGTGCAGGCCGTTGACCGCGATGTTGACATCGCTTTGCTCGCTTTTCGCCGGTATGCCGGTGGACGGGCCGCCGCGCATGACGTCGATGACGACAATAGGCACTTCGGCGGCGACAGCCAGACCGATCGCTTCTGTCATCAGCGACAGGCCCGGCCCCGCGGTGGCCGTGACCGAAGGCACACCGCCGTAGGAAGAGCCGACGATCATATTGATCGACGCGAGTTCGTCCTCGGCCTGCACCAGGGCGCCGCCGATTTTTGGCAGCGCCGGCGCCAGCCATTCCAGCACTTCGGTGGCCGGCGTGATCGGATAGGCCGCGCAAAAACGCACGCCGCCGCGCACCGCGCCGTAGCCTGCCGCCTGATTGCCGGTGATCAGCCAGCGCGCTTCCTTTCCGGCCGCGAGTTTGCCGGAGAGCCGCGGCACCGACGGTACGCCTTCAGCGAACGCGTAGCCGGCTTCCGCAGCGGCGATATTGGCCGCCATTTTCTCGCCGCCGCCCTTCTTGAGCGACTTCTGCAGCACCGCCTTGATCGAGTCCACGGGCAGGCCGGCCAGGCCGGCTGCGACCCCGAGCGCAATCATATTGGGCCAGCTGCCCGGCAGTGACTTGGCCATCTGCTTGAACGGCAGAGGCGCATAGTGCGCACCGCGCTTGACGAAGACTTCCGGCGGTTCGCTCTGGTCCGGGTCTCCGATCATCACGCTCGTCGCGTCCAGCGGAATTTCGTCTGCGAAGCGATGGATGTTCTGCCAGTCGATGCCGATCAGCACATCGAAGCGATCGTCCAGGCATTCAACCGGCGATTTCGAAAAACGCATCAGGGCCGCAGCCTCGCCACCGCGTATCTGCGGCCCGCTCGAGCGCACCATCAGCCCGTACCAGCCGGCCTGCGCCGCGACTTCGAGCAGCAATGTGCCGGCGGTCATCACACCCGCGCCGCCACTGCCCGTGATTGCGATGGAAATACTTTCCTTGGTCTTTTCTTTGGGTTTTGACACGGTGTTACCTCCGTCTGGCCGTGAAATCGGCGGCCTGTTTGCTATCTTGCCTGTTCGGCTGGAATTTGCGCTTGACATCTAAATACGCATTCTAGTACCATAATACGCAAATAGGGACAAAAAAGTCAAGTCAAAGGCGATTTCCGGGTTCACAAACACTAAGATGGTAGCACGCCCACAGGAGCGAAAAGCATGAGCACAGCCGCACACCGCTGGATGATGACAGCACCCAAGGTCGCAATGGTCGATTCGTCCTTCGACCCCTTCCCGCCGCAAGCTGCAGAGGTCGTCGTCGAGGTCGCCGGCTGCGGCGTCTGCCATACGGATCTGGGTTATTTCTACGACGGCGTCCGCACCAATCACGCCCTGCCCCTTACCCTGGGCCACGAGGTCAGCGGCCGGGTCGTCGCCGCAGGCAGCGGCGCCGAAAACTGGCTGGGCCAGTCGGTCATCGTGCCGGCCGTGATTCCCTGCGGCGAGTGCGACCTGTGCAAGCGCGGCCGCGCCGCCATCTGCCGCGCGCAGAAAATGCCCGGCAACGACATCCAGGGCGGCTTCGCGAGCCATATTGCGGTCCCCGCACGCGGGCTCTGCCCGGTGGACGAAAAGCGCCTCGCCGCCGCCGGACTGGCGCTGGCGGATGTCTCGGTCGTGGCCGACGCGGTCACCACGCCCTATCAGGCCGTGCACCGCGCGGGCGTCACCCCGGGCAGCCTCGCCATTGTCATCGGCGTCGGTGGCGTCGGCGGCTATTGCGTGCAAGTGGCCAACGCCTTCGGCGCCAAAGTGGTGGCCATCGACGTCGACCCGGCCAAACTTGCCGCAATTTCCGAACACGGCGCGGCGCTTACATTGAATGCGAAGGAAATGGATCAGAAGGCGCTCAAGGGCGCTATTTCAAAATTCGCCAAGGACAACGGCCTGCGCGCAACCGAATGGTTCATTTTCGAATGCTCGGGCAGCGCGGCCGGACAGCTCAGCGCCTACGGCATGCTGGTGCACGGCGCCACGCTTTGCGTCGTCGGCTTCACCATGGACAAGGTCGAGGTCCGTCTGTCCAACCTGATGGCTTTCGATGCCCGTGCCATCGGCAACTGGGGCTGCACGCCCGAACACTATCCTGCCGCGCTGGAACTAGTGCTGGCCGGCAAGGTCAAGGTGAAGCCCTTTGTCGAAGCCCTTCCGCTGGCCGACATCAACCGCGTGTTCGAGGCGGTCCACCATCACGAGATCAAGCGCCGCGCCGTCCTGGTTCCATAGCATCGGACGTGCCGCGCAACAGTTTTTGAAACGACATCCAAAGGAGATTCGAACATGGCAGCAACGAGGGAATTCAAGAATCACGAACTCGACGAGGATTTTTCCCGTCCGGGCGTGCGCTACGAAAAGCGCCCGGCCCAGACGCCGGACGGCAAGGTGGTGCCGGGCCTGTTTAACGCCTGGATCTGGCTCGACAACCCCGGACAGTTCAACTCCTACACCACCGACATGGTGAAAGGCGTGATCCTCGCGTTTCGCGCCGCGTCGAATGCGCGCGACGTCAGCTGCGTGGTGTTCACCGGCGCAGGCGACAAGGCTTTCTGCACCGGCGGCAATACCAAGGAATACGCCGAGTATTACGCCGGCCATCCGCAGGAGTACCGCATGTACATGCGCCTGTTCAACGACATGGTGTCGGCGATCCTTGCCTGCGACAAGCCGGTGATCTGCCGCGTCAACGGCATGCGCATCGGCGGCGGCCAGGAAATCGGCATGGCCTGCGACTTTACCGTGGCGCAGGATCTGGCGCGCTTCGGCCAGGCCGGGCCCAAGCACGGCTCCGCCCCGATCGGCGGCGCCACCGACTTTCTGCCGCTGATGATCGGCGCCGAGCGCGCCATGGCGGCCTGCGTGCTGTGCGAGCCGTTCTCGGCGCACAAGGCTTATCAAATGGGCATGATCACCGACGTGGTCCCGGCGCTGAAAGTGGACGGCAAGTTCGTCGCCAATCCGCTGGTTGAAACGAAGCAGATGACCGACGAGTTCGGGCGCCTCGTATTCGGCGATTTCAAGACCGGCGACGCGGCGAAACAGGCCAAGGCGGTGATGGCCAGCGGCAAGGTGGACTTGTCGCTGCTCGACGCCAAGGTGGAGGAGCTGTGCGCCAAAATGCTGCTCACCTTCCCCGACTGCACCACCAAGACCATCGAGGAGCTGAGGAAGCCCAAGCTCATCGCCTGGAACGCGAACAAGGAAAACTCGCGTGCCTGGCTCGCGCTCAACATGATGACGGAGGCGCGCGCCGGCTTCGTCGCGTTCAACGAAGGCACGAAAGAGGACCGCGAAGTCGACTTCATCGGCCTGCGCCAGCGCCTGGCGCGCGGCGAAGGCTGGGGCGAGGCGCTGCACGACGCTATCCAGCCGAAGAACAAGCACAAGGGCTGATGCCGTGACCGCAACCTCAACGCCGAACGACAGCCCGCTGAAAGTCTGGCTCGACCGCGACGGCGCGCTCTTACGCCTGCGCCTCTCGCGTCCCAAGGCGAACATCGTCGACGCGGCCATGATTGCGGCGCTGCAGGCCGCCTTCGACGCCCATCGCGGCAAGACCGGCATCGTCGCGGCGCTGCTCGACGCCGAAGGGCCGCATTTCTCCTTCGGCGCCAGCGTGGAAGAGCATCTGGCCGAGCGCTGCGCGGGGATGCTCGCCAGCCTGCACGCGCTGCTGCTGTCGATGATCGAATGGCCGCAGCCGATACTGGTCGCGGTCAAGGGCCAGTGCCTGGGCGGTGGACTGGAACTCGCCATGGGCGGCAGCCAGATATTCGCCGCCAGCGATGCCAAGCTCGGCCAACCGGAGATCCAGCTCGGCGTGTTCGCGCCGGCGGCCTCTTGCCTCTTGCCGCCGCGCATCGGCCAGGCGGCCGCCGAAGACCTGCTGTTCTCGGGCCGCGCTGTCGGCGCCGACGAAGCCTTGCGGCTGGGCCTGGTGACTTCCGTCACACCCGACGCCGAGGCCGCGGCCCTCGCCTATTTCGATCAGCACCTGGCGGGCAAGAGCGCGAGTTCGCTTGCCTGCGCGGTGACCGCGGCGCGCGGCGGCTACCTACTGCGGGTGCGCCGGCGCATCGCCGAAGTCGAGCAGCTGTATCTCGAGCGCCTGATGCGAACCCGCGACGCGAACGAAGGCCTTGCCGCTTTCATCGCCAAGCGTCCGCCAAAATGGGAGCACCAATGATGGCAGCACCGAAGAGCCGGAGCGTGCAGCAGATCGTCGAGCATTGCCAGACCCTGTTCGAGGATATGCATTTCACCGCGGTAAAGGAATGGAAGGCCGCCGCGCCCGGGCGCAAGGCGATCGGTTTCATGCCGGTCTACGTGCCGCGCGAAATCATCCACGCCGCCGGCATGCTGCCGGTGGGGATCATGGGCGGCGGCGATCAGCTCGAGGTGATCCAGGGCGACGCCTACTATCAGAGCTACATCTGCCGAATTCCGCGCTCGACCCTGGAACTCGGGCTCACCGGGCGCCTCGATTGTCTGGACGGCATGCTGTTTCCGTCGATTTGCGACGTCATCCGCAACCTCTCGGGCATGTGGCAGATCCTGTTCAAGGACAAGTACGTCAGGTATTTTGACGTGCCGCAAAACTACCAGGACGGCGTCGGCGGCACGTTTTACATCCACGAGATGCAGGTGCTGCGCGACGACATCGGCAAGCTCGCGGGCAAGCCCATCACCGACGACGCGCTGCGCGCCTCGATCAAGGTTTACAACGAAAACCGACGCGCGGTGCACGAATTGTATAAATACCGCGCCGCCAAGCCCTGGCAGGCGCCGACCTCGGAAGTGTACCTGGTGCTGCGCGCGGGCATGGTGCTGCCGGTGGAAGAGCACACACTGCTGGTGCGCGAGTACATCGCTGCCACCGACGCCGTGGCCCGGCCGGTGCGCGACAACGCCCGCATCGTGATGACCGGCGCGTTCTGCGAGCAGCCGCCGCTCTCCCTGATCAAGTCGATCGAGATGGCCGGCTGTTATATCGTCGATGACGACTTCATGCTGGTCATGCGCATGCTTACCGACGCGGTGGTGGAGACCGGCGACCCGCTTGACGAGCTGTCCAAGTCCTTCCTGCACCGCTCCATGCAGACCTCGTCGAAATACGACGAATTCAAGAAAGACAAGGGCAAATACCTGCTGGATTCGACCAAGTTGAATGCAGGCGAAGGCGTTATTTTCGCCGCGCCCTCGTTCTGCGACCCGGCGCTGCTGGAGCGGCCTATGCTGCAGGCAGTGCTGGCCGAGCACAAGATCCCCTACACCGCGTTCAAGTACGCCGAAAACACCGGCCAGATGGCGCCGATCCGCGAGCAGGCCGGCACTTTTGCCGATTCAATCAAACTTTGGAGTGCGGCATGAGAAACACCAATCGAACGACACCGCGTGAGGAGGAAGCAGCATGAGCACACCTATCCAGATGACGCCCCCGCAAGCCTCGAAAAAGCCGGTTCCGGCTGCACAGAAAGAGGACGCGATGTTGTTGCAGAAGGAGATGATCAACCGTAACTATCTCGAGCTCGCCACCGCGCATCAGCAGGGCAAGAAGGTCGCGGCCACCTTCGTCCCGGGCAACCTCAACGAGCTGGTGATGTGCTTCGACATGGCGCGCAGCCTGCCGGAGACCAATGCGCTGCAGAACGGCATGCGCAAGAAATCGGGCAAGATGATCATGGATGCCGAGCGCGACGGGCACTCGGAGGACGTCTGCACCTACGTCAAGGCCGACCTGGGCATGATGCTCGGCGGCGAGGTCGGTCCGACCGGCGATCCCCTGCCCCGCCCCGACCTGCTGCTCTTGTCCTACACCGGCTGCTTCACCTTCATGAAGTGGTTCGAGCTGGTCCGACAGAAATACGACTGCGAGACCACCATGCTGCACGTGCCTTACCAGGGCGACGGCAAGATTTCGCAGAACATGCGCGACTACGTGGTCAAGCAGATCAAGGAAAACGTGATCCCGTCGCTGGAACGCGTCTCCGGCGTCAAGTTCGACATCGACCGCCTGCGCCAGTACATGAAAGAATCGGTCAAGGCGGAGGAAGACCTGGTGCAGGTGCTGCAGTCGGCGAAGAAACGCCCCTCGCCCATCGACGGCTACTTCGGCGCGGTGTATTACATCGGGCCGATATTCACCGCCTTTCGCGGCACCACCGAGGCGACCGAATACTACCGCGTGCTGCGCCAGGAAATCGAGCAGCGCGTGCGCGAAGGCAAGGGGCCGATCACGCCTGAAGGCGAAATGGGCGAGGAGAAATACCGCCTGGTGGTCGAAGGCCCGCCCAACTGGACCAGCTTCCGCGAGTTCTGGAAAATGTTCTACGACGAAGGCGCGGTGGTGGTCACCTCCACCTACGCCAAGGTCGGCGGCGTGTACGACTTCGGCTTTCGCCACGATCCGGACCATCCTATCGAATCGCTGGCGGAGTATTGCCTGGGCTGCTACACCAACCTCAACCTGCCGCAGCGCATCGACATGATCTGCAAGTACATCGACGAGTATCAGGCCGACGGCCTTTTGATCAATTCGATCAAGAGCTGCAACAGCTTCTCCGCCGGGCAGCTATTGATCCTGCGCGAAGTGGAAAAGCGCACCGGCAAGCCGGCGGCGTTCATCGAGTCCGACCTGGTGGATCCGCGCTATTTCTCTGCGGCCAACATCAAGAACCGGCTGGAGAGCTATTTCCAGATGATCAAGCAGAA
>JACZJT010000048.1 GCA_014860445.1 Burkholderiales bacterium | reverse complement strand
CGGTTTCCGCCATGGCGGAAGGTTGCGCCTGTTGCTGCAAAAAAGTTTTCTGCGTCCTCGATGAGCTGGAGCGGTTCTCCTTTGGGCTCGGGCTTCGTGTAGTAATGCGTGGGCAATCCTTCGATCTGCTCGACGTTAAACACGGTGTAACCCTTCATGAACGGGATTTCCTGCGTTTCATCTTCGCCCTGCTCGTTCGTTCCGGTCTTGGTGAATTTGTCGGCATAGACGACAAGGGAGCCATGCTCGCCTTTCCTGACCTGTGCTTTAAGTTCGGCGGCTTGCTTGTAGGTCATCCAGATTGAGGAGGCATAACCTTTTTCCATGGCTTCGCCCCAGAGCAAGAGAACATTAACGCCACGGTACGGCGTGCCGTTATGACGGCGCGGCAAGGTGATGCGTGCGGCGGCGTGCTCGGCATTCCATGGTTTGAGCCACGGGCGGACGCCGTTTTCAAGATCGGCAATGATGGATTGCGTAACGCGGGTATAAACGTCTTGACGGTTGGCGCTGTTCGCGCCGGGGCGGGTGTTGCTGTTGCTGGCTTTCATGGTTCTGATCTCCTTTAAGGGTTCGGTGCTGTGCTCATGCACATGCACCGATGCCCATCGGCGAGATCGGGGGTAGCAAAGCGCAAGGGCGGAGGACCGGGAGGGGGATCACCCGGCCTGCACAAATGCAATGCGGAAGGTCGGGGACACCCGGTTTGCAGGCGTAGCTGAAACCCTTGTGCGTCGCGGGGGGCGGAGCCCCTAGCGCTTTATTGGAAAAGTGGGTTTGTCTATGAGCCGATTTGCAGCCTCGTCATAGGCGGTCCGTAACCCGCAGCGCCAGCGCTTGCGCGGCGTGAACGGTCCGCCTCTTGCCAGGTCTTCGCGAAAGGGAGCGTTACCGGATGGCCGGGACTAAAGGCCCGGTGCGCGAAAGCGCATAGCGCCCGGCCCGGCGGCGGTGCGGCCGGGTTCGCCCGGAAGATGGAGGAATTCTTGGCAGGGCTGGATTTGCCGAAAAAGTCTTGAAAGGCCCGTTTTATCCGGTTGATGGAAAAATCGGTTTCTCAGAAGGGCCTGTAACCGACGCGCGCGGTCTGGGCAGGGGTAGAGGTATAACGGCACAACTTGGCGTCGGCACGGGACTCTGGCCCGACTAAAGTTCTGACAAGTGCCTTGTTGTGCTCATTTCCCGTGTTTCACTTGACTCGCTTACATCTCTCCACCTATGCTTGTAGATGAAATTCGCAGGTGGTCTGTGGATTTTTCTAGGGACCCAAACCCCTTAGTTCGCAACTGGCATCAGCCGTCCTTGATGCCTTTCAACGCAAATAGAATAAAACGCAAAGAATGCCGCTGCCCACTTATGTGGAAACGACGGCTGCATTTGTTTGTGGCTCAAGCCTAAAGGCTATTGCGACGATATGAACTGGCGGTTTTGACGTTTTCATGAAGGGTTCTCTTTAACGCTTTTTTTCTTTATCTAAGATGGGGTCAAAATAATGAAAAAACTACTCTCAACAGCGGCGGCGCTGGCCATGCTCACTTTCTCCATTCCAGCGCAAGCTGGAATGTTCAACGGTGCTTTTCTTGGCCTTCAACTGGGACATAACAATACAAAGATAGAAGGCAATGAGAGCAACTTGCTGGGAGCTGGAGAAAGCTTGGCCGTAGACTTCGGGGCGAGCGGTCCTGAATTTGGTGTAGTGGGTGGTTATCGGATAAAGCAAGATCGCTTTGTTTTTGGTGTTGAAGCCGAAGGCGCGCTTTCCAACGCAAGCAGTACATTGATAGACATTGATGATGGAGCGGGAAATACGGGACGCCTTGAACTTGAAAAACGATACAGTTATGCCATTGGCCCTCGTATAGGGTATCTGGTAACGGATAACAGTCTGATGTTTGTTGGCGTCGATTGGGCGCATGGAAGCTTTAAAGGCACAGGAACTGCTAATGGTGCGGCGAGCGCAAGTGGAAACGTGAGTCTCAATGGCATCCGCTTCGGCGGTGGAATGGAAATCGCAGCCACAGAAAAAATTAGTTTGCGTTTAGATTATCAGCACACCGATTGGGGAACCTATAAAGAGAGCGACGGCGCTGGCGGGACGGTGTCATTGAAACCGACAGAGGATACAGCTCGCATCAGCGGGATTTACTCATTCTAAAATATTGTCTCCGACAAAAGAAAAGGCCCGCACCTGAACCCGCAACCGCATCTTCGTTAGGGATGTGCTCTATCCTCTTTAAGCTACCGGCGCCGCCTGGCGTTGGCACGGCGCGCACAAGGGGTCAAGGCCGCGGGCCCTTGCAAAAAAGGGCGCGGGGTGTCATGTTGTTCTTATCTTCGTTAGGGATGTACAGAAGGGCGGAACGGCGCAAAGCGCTTTCCGCCCTTTGCTATAAAGGGCAATCCGCCCATAGGTCCCATTACCGCAACATAAGCAGAACAAGCGCCCTCAACCAAGCGCTCAAGAGAGAATTGTGACCACAATCAACGTACCGCTTCCTACCCTGGTGCAGATTCAGGCCGCTGGTCGCCTGCATGATCGTCTGGCCCAATGGCGGATGGCCGATGCTGCTTTGCTCGGCCTTCACCAGTCAATGCCGGGGTTCGATCCGGTTCCATGCCTCTTGAAGGCTGTTGTTGTCAATGCGCTCTATGGCACGCAGGTATTTGCAATCGTGCGCATGGCTGAGCATATAGGGGGAATCCTCCGTGGAAGGGACATTGCCGCCGTCGGGCCTGATGACGTAGAGGCAATCGCCGATCTGCCTACGGTTGCCGGCGGTGGTAAGCGCCGGTTCGTGAGTTTCGCAGCGAAGTTTTGTCACTTCTTCATCGATGCAGAGCGTTTCCCTATCTATGATGATGCGGCGCGGGTGATGCTCCGGCATCACCTGGGCAGCACGGGCTATTTGGAAGACGGCAAACAGCCATACGTTGCCTTCTGCCGGGCCTTTCAGAAGCTACGCACAGATGCGCATTTAGTGGCGACCAGTCGCGACTTGGACCGGTATCTCTGGATCGCAGGAATGTACTTGCGGTGGCTTGGAGAGCGCGAAAAGGAAAAACCGCAGCTCAACGTCGAACTCCGGGGTCTCTTTGACAAACCCGACAAAGAAGCCGCGAAAGAGCTGGATGCGATGTTGCCGCCGAGTTTCAGTCGCCCTTTCCTCGACCTCTAAAGGGCCGCGTTACCGGCGCCACCTGGCGTCGGCACGGCGCGCACAAAGGGTCAAGGCCGCCGGTCCCTTGCAAAAAGGCGCGCGTGGTGTCATGTTGTTCTGATCGTTACGAGCGTAACTGAAAGGCGGAAGGCGCAAAGCGCCTTCCGCCTTTCGCCATAGACAGTTAAAAGGACTTGCTATGCCTCGCAAGCACACGATGCCGGCGTTCTTGAACACTTTGGTTCTGCCCGAGGCGTATGAGCGCTGGCTCGGGCGCAAAGCCGCGGCGCATGTGAAGCGAGACCGGAAACGCGGGCAATCGCAGGTCACACAGGCGCTATACAAAGAGGCGATACACGCCGCCGTCGTTGTCTCCGGCGGTCGTGATGCGTATACCGGCGAAGAGCTTGATTGGAAATTGATCAGTACCTACAAGAATGAGGATTCCAAGGTGGGCAAGCACGCCTACAAATCTACGTTCGCACTGCTTCCCACGGTGGATCATGTAAGCGCGGGCGCAACCGAAGCGAGCTTCCGCATATGCGGTTGGCGAACGAACGACGCGAAAAACGACTTGTCGCATGAAGCATTCGTCGCGCTGTGCGTCAAAGTTCTTGAGCACGCCGGATATTCGGTGAAAAAATAGACTGGCCCGCCGCAGGCCAATATTTGGAAGCAACGGGAGGAGCGCATGACCTTCTTTCATGTCCTGGTCAAATTCAAGTCCGCGCCGGATAAAGCCCGTTGCGTTTTCTCGGACCTATCAAGAAAGGATCTGGAGTCGAAGTTTCTGAAGCCTTACCGGGCCGGGCGGAGCACATTGTCCGGCGCGGAGGTCATTGAGACCGGAAACATCGCGTGGACCCAGATCATGGAAACTGAGCGCGGCACCGCTGAGGAATTGAAGGATATACAGGCCAAGAGCTGGAAGGACATCGAAGAGTTCAACCGCAATTCATCCGTGGTTCTCATCAGCGCCGGTCATGGTTACGACGCCGAAGACATCGTGGATGCGGGAAACGATGTGACATCACAGTTCATCACTTCGCCGCCTGGCGAAGGCTCTAGCGTCATAATTAAAATAATGAACCATCAGTGGGTCATCGCAGTGATCGGCGGCCTGATTGTCGCCGGCCTGGCAGCATGGCTAAGGTGGGCATAGATAGATAGGGATTCGTTACGATGGATAAATGGACAGATTGTTTCGCGGCGTTCTTCGCTCACCGCGCCGTGGCTGCCAAGCATCGCCTCACGGTCCGGGACCTGGATATGGCCCTCTGGCAATACTCCAGCGATCACCCAAGGGACTAGCTATGGGTACGATTTATGTGCTCGGCGCTGGCTTTTCCAAGACGTGCGGCATTGCAACCGATATGGAGATGTTGGATACCTTAAATCCTCTGCTTAAGGCCACAGTGGAAAAGGGCGGGGGGCCACCACGGACAACGATTGATCATTTGCGAGAGCAAAACTTTCATACTCAGCGGGAAGTGAGCTTTGAGTTATTCATGTCCACTCTTTCTTCTCTAAAATTCTCGGCCGAATATCTAGGACCTGGAAGGAATGTCTTTCGAGAAGAAGAGAAAGAGATTCGAAGCGCGCTGCGTACCTACCTTAAATCTTGCGTCAGCGACATAAATTGGGATATCGAGGGCAAGACAATTCTGGATTTCATGCGCCGGGTAGATTGGAAGCACGACTTCATTCTGACATTTAACTACGACTTACTTTTGGAGGCGGCGGCGCAGAGACTTGATCTTGTCGTGGGCGAGCGGGTCATACACTTGCATGGTGCAATCGGCGAGAAAACGCTGGCTTGGCCGACATATACCAAATTTGCGTACAGAACAACAAAAGTGCCTATGGCGCCAAGATGGAAGAAGGCTTTCAGCGTTCTTCGTAATCAAGCCGAGATAGATACGCTGGTATTCATCGGTTACTCAATGCCCCCATCGGATCTGGAAGCGAAGTCACTTTTCAACTACGCGGATTGGTATAACACTGACAGTACGCGGATGCCGGCATTCTACGAGGGAAAGCGCGTTCCGGCGGATAGGCGCTATTCCTACAAGATCATCGTCGTAAATCCGAGCGAAACAATTGCGCCAAATTACAGCTTTTTCCGTAAGGCTCCCATGTTTCTTCCCCTGACTCTTGAAGAATGGGTGAGGAAACCTCACTGAATTATCTAGGTCCAGTAGGGCGGGAGCGCAAAGCGTTTTCCGCCCTTTGCTTTATAGCGAGTCGAATTGGGCGATTGAATTAAAACAGTGCAGCATCATCGCCATTGCAGACAGGGACAAATTGAGACATCAGGACGCCATGCTACTTGCGAGCTTCTCAATAAACGTCAGACATTCGCGCACGGACGCATCACGGACAACCAGGCGCTGGCCTTCACGGTAGGCGCTATCCCCGCTGCGCGTAATATAGTCCGCATCTACTAGGCCGTCGCGGTGGGCCAGAAGATGGCGTTGCTGGAAATATTTGGTGAGCGCACTTAATTCGGCAGTAGTCAGGTAATCACTGTATTGCTTCCCCGATGCCAGGTGCCATAGGGAGCTTCCTTCGCTGAGACTCTGAAACACGTTCCGTCGCGGCACAGATAACGACGGATAGCGCGTGGCATAGAGCACCTCCGCATACCGCTGGAATGCGGTAATTGCGTTCTGCAAGCCATTTTCTATGATGAGGCGAACGGTCGTTTCGGCGATATCGCGGTCGGAAATCGCAGCGCGAACGCCGGGAAGAGCATCAAGCGCGTTACGTATGCCGTTGATCGACTGCGTGAACATGAGATCGGCTGCGTTATGGCCGCACGCAGGGCAGAAAAACGCGGCGCCGATAACGGCATAGCGGCAAGCGCATGCCGGGCAGGTAATCTTCATCCGCATAGGTTCTGCCGCCATAGGCGGTAAGGAGACCTGCTGCGGTCGGCTGTTTACCTTCATTGTCATTCGCAGGAAGCTATTCGGACTTTGCCGACGGTTCCACTGCTCGGCATCGTGCTTCATGGCCGCATTTATGCGCCCCTGAAGCTGAGCGACGCCCGCCTTTTTTACAGCTTCGACCTGCTCCGGCGTATACCACTTGTCCGATTGTGCGGTGTGTCCGCAAAACGGACAGAACACTTTCTCGTCGCGAACCTTGTCTCGCCAGTCCTCTTCGAGAATCTTAAAACCAAACTGACATTCCTGCGCCGGGCACTCTCTGTCGAGATAGCCTTCTTCGTCGCTGTGGATTGGCACAGAAACTCGATGGGTGCCACTTAGACGATTCAGTTCTCGTTTTAGCTCATCAAACATTATCGTAGTGCGCTTTTGCAGATTCAAAGTCCTGAAACCTGCCGACATGCCGGTCGGTGAGGTCCATTTCGCCAATGGTCTGGCGGTCGGTCCAGTAGTGGCCGGTGATTTTCTGGGTTGGTTCACCGACAACCCTCAGCCACACTGCACCGTAATGCATCGGGCTTTTTTCCCGAACCTGTAGACGGGGTTCGTTCCGGTATACACCACTCACACAGTAGAGCCCATCCATCGAGAACACGATTTCCGTACCGACCAGTTCGGAGTGCGATTCAGCCGTCAGCAGCCTCATGCTCAAGGTGGAAAACGTCTGTCGTACAACCATGTAGCCTTCAACAGGTGGTATTCCGGCACCGGTAGCGGGATCTTTCCACAGTGAGCGGATTTCAACCTTCCATGTTCCATCAATGACGGGTCTCTTTACGAACCAGCCACGCAAAAACGGCAGTTTCCAGACCCAGAGGTCGAATGCCATCACGACGTAAAGCACAATCGTAATAACCAGCGACAGATGCCGCAGCGTTTCCGATTGGACTTGTTCTTGATAGGCGTACAGGACACCCGTCCATATCACGACGGTCAGATAGATGATTGCCTTGATATATCGCGGTGCCATTGCTATTCAAACCCCACGTAATCCCATGCGGCTTGCAGGAATGCATTTACCTGTTCACGGGTCCAGGGCTGTCCCCTAAACAGATATTTTAGTTCGTTGATCTCGCCCCACTCGGAACAGGTTTCGTCGCTGCGCGTCTCATTCCACAAGTGCGCAAGTGCGTATCGGATATCTGCAGTCAAAGTATCGTGGCCGAATCCGTCTTTCGGTACATTCCAGGCCAGACATTCAATGAGGAACGAAGGGATAGACTTTGCAGAGGCTTGTCCCGCTTCAGTCATTTCATTGCGCAACCGTTTCAGAATGCGCACGACCGTCTTGAAACGCTGGCCCGTTGCAGTATTTTTATCAACACCATTCTTGTAGTTCTGACGGGGCCAGTTCTGAATCACGCCGCCGTCATCCGGGTGGATCTCGGTTCCCTCAGGCGTAATCCAATAATTATTTTGAAGCGTACCCATATAGCGCCTGAGCTGAAAGCACGGCACCACATCGGCATCAATCCGGTATGTGTTTGCGTGTACGTCGAAAGCTTTACTCCCGCGATTCACTGTGCCTTCGCCGAAATAAGCAACTAGGGCGGCTTCAACATCGTTTTTGAAGTCCGCATAGAAGTAGGTACCGTCCGGGAGGCCAAGCACGTCACTACTCAATCCCTGGCTCATCGAGTAGTCAGGAAAGAAAGCGCCTTTATAGAGCACGCAAATATCAACGTCGCTATCCTGGCGAACATTGGTGCGGTTGGCGTAGGAACCCTGGGCAAAGACCTCAATGTTCTTGTCGTTTAGTTTCGCGCTGGCGTCGATGGCCTTGCGGACGGCACGTTCCGCATTCTCAGCTTTTGTCTGTTCGGTTGCTCCGGGCGCGGCTCCCCAGCTGGAAAACGTAGTTTCCCAGTCACGGCTCATAGTGAGTAACGATCCATATACCATTCTGCCCCGGAATTTTCGGTCCACTGTAATCCGCCACGGCGCAAAAGGCCATACCTGATTGCCAGTTTCTGCCATACCCATACCGGCACCGGGTTACATCCTATTTGCAGCGTTCACTAAACCCTTTCCAAGGCGAACAGTTGTCGTCGGCTTCTTGCAGGCAGCGCTTGCATGAACCTTATCCTGGTCCCTCCCTTCGTTTCCTGCCGCCGTAATCCCGTCCTTCAGTGATGCAGCTTTAGCACCGGCGTCCTTTGGCGCCGCAAGCCCTCATGCCTTCCAAGCGAAACATGGGGGGGCTCCTTCTCTGCCGTTTCGGTCCGAAGCGGATGCGACACCGGAACTGCCGGCGCTCCGACAGCCGCATGAAGTCCGCGATTGTCGCGGCCGAAGAGAAAGCGGAGAGAGACCATGAAAATCATTATCAACGCAACAGAGCTTACCTTCAAGAGCACGGCTCAACTCACCGCCATGATCGGCGAAGTCCTGCAATGCCTGCGAAGCATGGATGCTTCCAGTCCTGAATATGCCGCGGCGATGTACTCGCTTCAAATCCTCAAGCGCGCGCTGGCGGCGCGTCGCATGAGCGGGCCGAAGTTCTAAGTTGGCGCGCACATTTACACCTTTGCAATTACGCTTGAGAGCGGTAAGGTGGCTGGCCCGCCGTTCAATTCTACGTAGGGTGGGCGCAGTGAGATCGCACCGAAGCTACTAAGGAGCACCGATGAACCCAGCTGAATTCTGGAAGAACTTCAGGCTCGGCGAGGAACTCAGTATTTCCGGGGCGTTTATCTACAACGGTCTGCGCCGTTTTCACGAGCTGAGAAAGCTCGACTACCCGGATGAGATCTTCGAGGTGTTCTATTATCTATCCGTGGGCCTTGAGCGCTTACTAAAGATCGCTGTCGTCTTGCTAGAGCACAAAGATGATGTGGATCAGGGCGCACTAGAACAGTCGTTGATTACGCATAGCCATCTTGACCTCCTTCACCGAATAAAGCAGCACACGACAGTCAGCCTAAGTACACCGCATAATGAACTGCTGAGCTTGCTCGCCACTTTTTATAAAACCTTTCGGTACGATCGCTTTTCCCTGTCCTCCGTCTCTGATCTCCGAAAGGAAAGAGATGCGCTTTGTGGCTTCTTCGCCAAGTACCTTCAAGTGGAAATTGCAGATTCAGGCTCCATTCTGGGCACTCCCAATGAACCCCGGTATCGCAAGTTTCTACGAACGACCGTACAAAAAATCTCTGCTGTTTTGTATCAAATTATCGAAACGCGCGCTCGTGAATTGAACCTATATACCTACGAGCTGCGCCACGGATCGAAAGCCCAGACCATATTCTTAGGTGAGGCGGACATCCCCGCCGAGGACGTTTTGTGGAAAGAATTGCTCATTTTCTTCATGAACACCAAGGGTACTTCGGGGTACTTACAGTTTCTTCAAGGCATTCCTCCACTCGAATTTGATCCTGAGTGTGTTGACGAATATTTGGACTGCTTTCAGTCCGACGCGGCTAAAGCTTTTGTACGGGATGAGCTCGAACATCATTACCTAGAGTTGGGCGATCAAAAGGGTGATCGTTTGAAACTGATGGATGTGATTGGCGCTCCGGGCGTCTCTTTTGATGATCCGGACTCCGAGGAGGAACCAACTGAATGAAGAGTTCGGCATGCCATACACATGCAGCTAAATTAACCCTGTTTGGGGAATGGAACAAAAAAGCCGTCCTCGATTGAGAACGGCTTTTTTGAATTGGTGCCCGAGGCCGGACTCGAACCGGCACACCTTTCGGCGGAGGATTTTCTTACCACTTCGGCTTTCGCCGCCCTTGCTTCCGAAGATACAAAGTTCGTGGTCTGGAGCACGCCTTCACCATAGCCTTTCGACTTTAGGTGCCCGCCGTCTGCTCTCTACACCTTCCCTCGATCTTCCGATCTTGGGCTTGGCTCGGCATTAGCTCGGAATGTTCTTCCTGGGCCTTCACCGAGTTTGACGGGCTTCACCCCAAGGATTTCTCCAAGGGGGCTCAATTTAACTTGAGTCCTCTGCGTCTACCAATTCCGCCACCCGGGCAATTGGAAGTGTTGGGAGTATAGCCTCAGCACGTGTTTCCGCCAAGAGAAAGGCTTGCCTAAACCCGCTTTTCCGGGTTCCCGGTTTTCTTGCGTTTTGCGTTCGCTTCACTTTTTGGGGGACGGTCGTTCGACCGATCCTTACGAGCATTGATAGCTTATGCGTCGATCAAGTCCTTGATCTACGACGCATAGCATTTCTCGATAACTTGGACGCTGGCGCGACCGTTCTTTGCCTTCTTATTTGTTGAGCTTGAGGGACTGGTGCGGGCGGGGGGACTTGAACCCCCATGGCCTTGCGGCCAACGGATTTTCGTACCATCTACGGCTTTCGCCGCCCTCGCCGTCGCGCCATCGGCGCTTCGGCTAAGTTTGTGGTCTGGACTATCCCTTCGCCGTGCCCCGCCTCGGCATTCAAGGTGGGGTTTAGGCGCTGCCCGTCTAGTCTCTACACCTTCCCCTTGCGGGGCTTGGCTCGGGATTGCCTTTGCAGGGTTCCCCGAATTTGAGCAGTTCTGCACCTTACGTTTCCGACAAGGGCACTCAATTTACTTAAGTCCGTTGCGTCTACCAATTTCGCCACGTCCGCGTATCAGTCCAAACGACTATAGCGTTACGAATTGCAGCCGCCAAGGCTTAATCGCGTGCTTCCGGGTCGCCGTCGTGCCGCGCGGGTTTCTTGCGTTTCGTGTCCACGGTACGCTTTGAAGAGCCGCCGTTCGGCCGGGTTTTCCGAACGTTAACCGCAGACGCGTCGATCATGTTCTTGATGTGCGACGCGTAGAATTTTTCGATCATTTCGACGCTGGTGCGGCAGTTTTTCGCAATCTGATAAATGTCGGCTCCTTCCATGAGCCGCATGCTTATATACGTATGTCGAAGACTGTAGAACGTGCGTGCGTTCCCTTCACGGTCTTTCTTGAGATTCTTTTCGCTCAGAATTTCGTTGAATAGTTCACGATGCCGTTTTGGGAAGAGCAAATCGGTTGGTGCTTTTTCGCTGGATCGGGATTTTCCATCGCCCTTTGTGGCGCTTCGCTGTCCGCGACCCATGTCGTTGGGTTTTGGTCGGTCGCGGACACGCTCAAACGGATGCACGGCGCCCGGCATGCTTTTGCAATAGCCGACGCCGCGTTTTCCCCGAACACTTATTTCCAGGATTGTCTCGCCTGAGCCTTCATCATCGACGATTTCAACGTCGCGGTACTCGAGTCGCCACGCTTCGTCGGGCCGAAGGCCCGTGTTCACCATGAACAATGTGAAGTCATGCAGCTGCTCGCAGGCCCATTTCCACCGCGGTTTCGGTGGTTTGCTGGCGCGTTGCCGCGTACCCTCGTATAGCTGTTTGTATTCTTCCGGTGAGAACCAGGCCCGGTGAACGATCTTCCCCGAGGCTCTGTACGGGGGAGAAAGATTGGGAACAAAGGGAAGCCACCCATGCCGCTGCGCCGTATTGAGGACGTGGCGCAGCGTTACGATTTCTTGATGCAGAGTTGAGCGAGCCGGCCGCACCGGCTCGCCGGTTTTGGGATGCTTGCGGGACGTTGCCCGATGGACTCTATATTCTTGAACTAGGCCCGGCGTGATTTCTGAAACGACTTTCTCGCCGAAAAAGGGAAGGAGGTGGACTTTAAGCCGTCTCCAATGGCCGTCTACATATTGTGCGTTCCGCTCTCCGGCGGTGATCGTCTCGTATTCGCGGCGGAACTGGTCGGCCGCGAATTTGAAGGTCTTGCCGTTCTTAAGCTCTCCTGCCCGGAACTTGCCTTTCAGTTCCAGATACCAGTCTTCGGCAATATCCTTGGCCAGGGAGAGGGATTCTTCCTTGGTGCTTCTACGATGGTTCCTTCCACCAAGAAAGGTGGAGCACTGCCAGCAACTGCTGTTCTCACGCCTGTAGACGTGGAGCTTCCCGCCCATCATTTGGTGGTCTTCTGGCATCGATGTGTCTCCTTCCGTGAAACTGTGAAATTTGGCGTTTTTTGTGTAACGACTGTGTAATGCCAAACTCTTAGAAGATTTTACATCAATGTATTGATATTACAAGATAAAAATGCAGTAGATTGTTAACTATTAGGGGTTTTGAGTCCCGTGCGTCTACCAATTCCGCCATCCCGGCCGCGCCTCGCGTTCAAGCGCAAGGGAGGCGAATTATGCTCTAATTCGCGCTTCCTCTCAATGGAGCCGGCCCCGTAATGCCGCTCTCGCTGGACGACTTCGATTACACACTCCCGGCAGAACTGATCGCGCAGTTCCCGGCGCGCGAACGCAGTGCAAGCCGCCTGCTGCGACTGTCAGACGGAAACATATCCGACAGTCGCTTTGCCGATTTGCCGCAATTCCTGCAACCTGGCGACCTTCTGGTGTTCAACGACACCCGCGTTATCAAGGCACGCCTTTACGGCGCCAAGGCGAGCGGAGGCAAGATCGAAGCCTTGGTGGAGCGCATCACCGGCATGCACGAGGCGCTCGTGCAAATGCGCGCGAGTCACCCGCCCAGGCCAGGCACGCGCCTCACTTTCGACGGGATGCTCGAGGCCGAGGTACTGGAGCGCCGCGGCGATCTGTATTTGCTGCGCTTCGGCGGCGCAGACGGCGTACCCGACTTGCTCGAACGACATGGCCACCTGCCGCTGCCGCCTTATATCGGCCATGCCGACAGCGAACAGGACCAGGCGCGCTACCAGACGGTTTATGCGCGGCACCCCGGCGCGGTGGCGGCACCCACCGCCGGCCTGCATTTCGACGAAGACATGCTGGCGCTGTTGCGCAAAACGCGCGTCGACCTCGCCTGGCTCACCCTGCATGTCGGTGCCGGCACCTTCCAGCCGGTCCGCGTGAACAATCTGGCCGAACACAAGATGCACAGCGAGTACTACACGATTCCGCCAGCCACGGCGCGGGCCGTCGCGAGCGCGCGCGCGTCCGGGCACGCCGTGATCGCAGTCGGCACCACCAGCCTGCGCGCACTCGAATCGGCCGCGCGCGCCGACGCCGATTGCGGGCCGCGGTCGGGAGCGGGTGAAACCGATCTGTTCATCACCCCGGGCTACCGATTTCAAGTGGTGGACCGGCTGATCACCAATTTTCACCTGCCCAAGTCGACGCTGCTGATGCTCGTCGCCGCCTTTGCCGGCATGGAGCCGATGCGCGCAGCCTATCGCCACGCGATCGCTGAGCGCTACCGTTTCTTTTCCTACGGTGACGCCATGCTGATTGATAAAATGCCCTGATGAAATTCACAGTGCACAGCAGAGACGGACAGGCGCGCCGCGGCACGCTCACGCTGGCTCATGGCCAGGTAGAGACACCCGTCTTCATGCCGGTCGGGACCTACGGCACGGTAAAGGCGATGAGTCCGGCGGAACTGCACGGAATCGGCGCCGGTATCGTGCTCGGCAATACCTTCCATCTGTGGCTGCGTCCCGGACTGGAGGTGATCGCAGCGCACGGCGGCCTGCACCGGTTCATGGCTTGGGACGCGCCGATACTCACCGACTCCGGCGGCTTCCAGGTATTCAGCCTGGGCGCGTTGCGCAAGATTTCCGAAGAGGGCGTGAAGTTCGCCTCGCCCATCAACGGCGACCGCCTGCTGCTCACGCCGGAAGAGTCGATGCGCATCCAGCGCGTGCTCAATGCCGACATCGCCATGATTTTCGACGAGTGCACGCCCTACCCGGCGGACGAACGCGTGGCAGGCGAATCGATGCGCCTGTCGCTGCGCTGGGCCGAACGCAGCAAGCAGGCGCACGCCGGAAATCCGAATGCGCTATTCGGCATCGTCCAGGGCGGCATGCATGAAGCCCTGCGCGACGAGTCGCGCGCGGGACTGCAGCGCATCGGATTCGACGGCTACGCCATAGGCGGGCTTTCGGTGGGCGAACCCAAAGAAGACATGCGACGCATACTGGCCCACACCGCGCCGCGGCTGCCGGCGGACCAGCCGCGCTACCTGATGGGCGTGGGCACGCCCGAGGATCTGGTCGAGTCTGTCATGGCCGGGATCGACATGTTCGACTGCGTGCTGCCCACGCGCAACGCCCGCAACGGCTGGCTGTTCACCCGCTACGGCGATATCAAGATCAAGAACGCCGCCTACCGCCATGATTTGCAGCCGTTGGACGCGGATTGCGCTTGCTATTGCTGCGCGAATTTCACGCGCGCCTACCTGCACCATCTGCACCGGGTCAACGAAATCCTGGGCGCGCGCCTCAATACCATCCACAACCTCAGCTACTACCTCACGCTCATGGGCGAGTTGCGCGCCGCGATCGCCGTCGGCGGCCTCACGGCGTATGCGGCCCTGTTCAGCGCGCAACGCTCGAGCGGAAAAGCAGAAGGAGCGGGCTAAGAGTCTGCAACCATACGACGGGATATCTCCCTCGCACTCCCCCAAGCCGGTCCGTAACAGTATGATCTTTGTCACGGGGTCCGAGTCAAAACTGGTATAATTTTGGGTTGTTTCGACTGATATTGGAGGTATCCCGTGCTGATTTCAACTGCGCACGCCCAAGCGGCTTCCGGAGGCGCATTTTCCGGCGAAGGCATCATGGGCCTGCTGCCCATCATCCTGATGTTCGGGCTGCTGTATTTTCTGATGATCCGGCCGCAAATGAAGCGCGCCAAGGAACTGAAGGCGATGACCGACGCCCTGCAAAAAGGCGACGAGGTCGTTACGGCCTCCGGAATGGTGGGCAAGATCACGAAAGTCGGCGAGGTCTACATCAGCGTCGAAATAGCGCCCGGCACCGAAATACAGATGCAAAAAGGAGCGGTGCAGACGCTGCTGCCCAAAGGCGCGATCAAAGCGATGTCCTGAACCGCGATTCCTGTAGCGCGGTTTCGCGCACAGTCGTCGCCCGCGACGCTACACCCCCACTGGTCACCAGACAATGAACCGCTATCCCATTTGGACCTACGTCATCATCGCCTGTGCGATTGTGCTGGGACTCACCTATACCTTGCCAAACTTTTTTGGCGAATCGCCGGCCGTACAGGTATCCAGCGTCAAGGCGACGGTCAAGGTCGACTCCGGCTTGCTCGAGCGCGTGGAAGAGGCGCTGAAAACCGCGAAAATCGTCAGCCAGGGAACTTTTATCGATCCCAACAGCGTCAAGGTGCGCTTCGCGGACACCGATACGCAGCTTAAGGCCAAGGATATCCTCAGCCAGAGCCTCAACCCCGACCGCGAGAACCCCTCCTACGTCGTCGCGCTCAACCTGCTTTCATCCTCGCCCAACTGGCTCACCGCCATTCATGCCCTGCCCATGTATCTCGGGCTGGATTTGCGCGGCGGCGTACATTTCATGCTTCAGGTCGACATGAAAGCGGCCCTGACCAAGCGGCTGGAAAACCTGAGCGGGGATATTCGCACCCAGTTGCGCGACAAGAACCTGCGCCATTCCGGCATCCGCCGTGAGGGCAATGTCATCCAGATCAAGTTCCGCGACGCCGATACACGCGCCAGCGCGCGCAAGTTGCTGGCTGACAACCAGCCGGATCTGGAGTTCGCCGACCAGGACCTCGCCAGCGACGAATTCCGGCTGACGGGCACGATCAAGCCCGAAGCGGTCAAGCGCACGCAGGAGTCGGCGCTGAAGCAGAATATCACCACGCTGCAGAACCGCATCAACGAGTTGGGCGTATCCGAACCGGTCATCCAGCAGCAGGGCGCCGACCGCGTGGTGGTGCAGTTGCCGGGGGTTCAGGACACGGCCAAGGCGAAGGAAATCCTCGGACGTACCGCGACCCTGGAAATCCGCATGGTAGACGAGGAGAACAGCAATCCGACGACGCTGCTCGCCGCGCAGCAGGGCCAGGTCCCGTTCGGCGACGAACTCTACAACGTCCGCGACGGATCGCCGCTGCTGGTGAAAAAGCAGGTGGTGCTGACCGGCGACCGTCTCACCGATGCACAGCCCGGGTTCGACAACCAGACACACGAGCCCACGGTCAACATGACCCTGGACGGGCCTGGCGCGCGAATTTTCAAGGACGTCACCCGCGACAACGTGGGCAAGCGCATGGCGATTCTGCTGATCGAAAAAGGCAAGGGCGAGGTTGTCACCGCTCCCGTGATCCGCAGCGAAATCGGCGGCGGTCGCGTGCAGATCAGCGGCCGCATGAGCACGACAGAGGCAACAGACACGGCCCTGCTGCTGCGCGCCGGTTCGCTTGCCGCGCCGATGGAAATCATCGAAGAACGCACCATAGGCCCGAGCCTGGGAGCCGACAACATTCGCAAGGGCTTCCATTCCACGCTTTGGGGTTTTGTCGCCATCGCCGTATTCATGAGCATGTACTACGTCGTATTCGGCGTGATCTCGGTGCTGGCGCTCTCATCCAACCTGCTGCTGCTGGTCGCCATCCTGTCGCTACTGCAGGCGACGCTGACGCTGCCCGGCATCGCAGCCGTAGCGCTCACCCTGGGCATGGCGATCGACGCCAACGTGCTGATCAACGAGCGCATTCGTGAAGAAATGCGCAACGGCGCGACGCCGCAGGCCGCGATCCACGCCGGCTACGAACGCGCGTTCGGCACCATTCTCGACTCCAACGTCACGACCATGATCGCGGGCCTGGCGCTGCTGATTTTCGGCTCCGGCCCGATTCGCGGCTTCGCCGTGGTACACGTGCTCGGCATCCTGACCTCGCTGTTCAGCTCGGTGGTGATTTCGCGTGCCGTCGTCAACCTGACCTACGGCTCGCGCCGCCGCCTGGAGAAACTGGCGATCGGAAATACGTCGTGGAAATAAAACATAGCGCAAGGCAATAGCCATGGAATTCTTTAAGATCCGCAAAGACATCCCTTTCATGCGCCATGCGCTGGTGTTCAACATTATTTCGTTGATCACCTTCCTGCTGGCGGTGTACTTTCTTGCGACCAACGGGCTGCATTACTCGATCGAATTTACCGGCGGGACGGTGATCGAGGTCGCCTACGACCATCCCGCGGAAATCCAGAAGGTCCGCGGCGCACTCGAGAAAGCCGGCTACACAGACACCTCGGTGCAGAACTTCGGCTCCTCGCGCGACGTATTGATTCGCATGCCACTGAAGGAGGGGCAGTCCAGCGCCGACCTGTCGAAGAAAGTCCTGGACACCCTGACCGCCGAAGACAAGAGCGTGCAGCTGCGCCGCGTCGAATTCGTCGGCCCGCAGGTCGGGCGCGAGTTGGCCGAGAACGGTGCAATGGCGCTCCTGGTCGTCGTCGTAGGCATCATGGCCTATCTCGCGCTCAGGTTCGAATGGCGTTTCTCCGTGGCCGCGATCATCGCCAACCTGCACGACGTCATTATCATTCTTGGCTGCTTCGCGCTGTTCCAGTGGGAGTTTTCCCTGCCGGTTCTGGCGGCCGTGCTGGCGGTGCTCGGCTACTCGGTGAACGAGTCGGTGGTTATCGCCGACCGGGTTCGTGAGAATTTCCGCAAGATGCGCAAGGCGCCGGTGACGCAGATCATCGACAACGCCATCACCAGCACCATATCGCGCACCATCATCACGCACGGGAGCACCCAGGTCATGGTGCTGTCGATGCTGCTGTTCGGCGGCGCCGCATTGCATAACTTCGCACTGGCGCTGACCATCGGCATCATGTTCGGCATTTATTCCTCGGTGCTGGTCATGGCGCCCATCGTTAAATGGCTGGGCGTGTCACGCGAGCAGTTCGTGCGCCCGCCGAAGAAGGACAAGCAGGAAGCCGTCGTATAATTCACGCGGCCGCTCGAAGCTACAGCGGGGAGCCGGATGAGCAAAATACTGGTATGGGATCTGCCTGTTAGGCTGTTTCACTGGCTGCTGGTGATGCTGGTCGTCGCGTCCATCATCAGCGTCCAAATCGGCGGCAACGCCATGCAGATCCATATGCTCAGCGGTTATACCGTTCTCGCATTGGTGCTGTTCCGCATCCTGTGGGGCTTTTTCGGGAGCACCCACGCGCGCTTCGCTTCCTTCGTTCGCAGTCCTGCCACCGCGCTCGCCTACCTCGGCGCCCTGCGCCGCAATCAGGCAAGCCAGCACCTCGGCCATAATCCGGCCGGGGCCTGGTCGGTGCTGGCCATGCTGATCGTATTGCTGGTGCAGGCATGCACCGGGCTGTTCGCCAACGACGACATCGCGACCGAAGGACCGCTGGCGAAACTGGTGAGCAAGGCGTTGAGCGATCGCATCACCGGTATCCATCACCTGAATTCCAAGCTGCTGTTCGCACTGATCGGCTTGCACCTGTCCGCGGTGGCGTTTTACGTGTTGGGAAAGCACGAAGATCTGGTGAAACCGATGATCACCGGTTTCAAGGAAGCCGTGGCGGGCAGGTCGGACGCAAAGCAGCACCCGGCGCGAATCTGGCTGGCTGCACTGCTGCTGGCCCTATGCGCCGGCAGCGTCTATCTGCTGCTCAAAACCGTCTAATCCCGGTTCGCCGGCGATCCGGCATGCAAAAAAAAGGCCGGGCATGCCCGGCCTTTTCTTTCACTCAAACAGAATCATTTCTTCTTGCGGAAATCGTCGTGACACGCCTTGCAGGCCTTGCCGGTCGCGCCGAATTGCGCCTTGATGGCGTTCAGATCGCCACCATTGGCCGCATCGGCAAGCTTGCTCATTTCCTGTTGCATCTTTTCAGCCGCTGATTTGAATTTCGCCGCGTCGGACCAGATCTCGGGTTTGGCGTCGGTATCGCCCTTGTCGGTACCCGCAACGAAACCGTCCCAGGGCAGTTTCGACATTTGTTCGGCGACGGCGGCATTCTTGGCGACTTCGTCCTTGTTGTAGGGGCGCTCGCCCTTGACCACCGGCCCGATGCGGCCGAAATGCTGAGCCATCACGAACAAAGCGGACTGACGATACTTGATCGCATCCTCCGCCTTCTTGAATGGCGCCTGGGCGTGTGCCGAAACCGCGATTCCGAATGCCAGAAACACACCTATAAGCAACTGCGAAAATGACTTCATGTAATCTCCTTCTGATCGTTGTTATATCTAGACCTTGCCTGGCCCCATGCTTACGGCGGCCCGAGTGTACCCAATTCCCGCCAGTCAGTCATGACCTGCTTCAGACCGCCGGCCGGGCAAGCTTTTCGCAGGCCGCCCCGGGTTCTGGCGCATACAGCACGACAGCCGTTTTTATTCCAGGGCGGAAAGAGATATCTCTAGATACGTCGCGCCAGCTCTGCAGCCTTGCCGGTATAGGTCGATGGCGCGAGCGCGAGCAGGCGCTGGCGCTCCGCTTCCGGAACGGCGAGCTGACCGATGAATTGCCGCAGCGACTCGGGCGTAATGCCTTTGCCGCGGGTGAGCGCTTTCAACTGCTCGTAGGGCTCGGGCAGGCCGTAGCGGCGCATGACCGTCTGCACTGCCTCGGCAAGCACTTCCCAGGTTGCGTCCAGGTCGGCGCGCAAAGCCGCCGGATTGGCCTCCAGCTTGTTCAGTCCCTTGAGACAGGAGACCAGGCCGAGAAAACTGTAGCCCAGGGCCACGCCCACATTGCGCAATACGGTCGAATCGGTGAGGTCGCGCTGCCAGCGCGAAAGCGGCAATTTTGCGGACAGGTGGTGCAGCACGGCATTGGCCAGTCCCAGATTGCCCTCGGAGTTCTCGAAGTCGATCGGATTGACCTTGTGCGGCATGGTCGAGGAACCGACCTCGCCGGCAATCACCCTCTGCTTGAAATAGCCGAGCGAGACGTAGCCCCAAATGTCCCGGTCGAGATCGATAAGCACGGTATTCGCGCGCGCGCATGCGTCGAACAACTCGGCCAGGGTGTCGTGCGGTTCGATCTGAGTGGTGTAGGGATTGAACTCCAGGTTCAGCGCCTCCACGAAGTTGCGCGCGAACCCCTCCCAGTCGAATCCTGGATACGCAATCAGATGCGCATTGTAATTGCCCACCGCGCCGTTGATCTTGCCCGCCAGACGGACAGCGGCGATACCCGCGCGCGCGCGCGCCAGCCGGTGCACCACATTGGCCATCTCCTTGCCCATCGTGGTCGGTGTGGCCGCCTGGCCATGCGTGCGCGCGAGCATCGGCGCATCCGCAAGCTCGTGCGCAAGTGTGCGCAGCTTGTCCACTATCTGATCCAGCGCCGGAAGCATCACCTTCTCGCGCGCCTCGCTGAGCATCAGCGCATGCGCCAGATTGTTGATGTCCTCCGACGTGCAGGCGAAATGGATGAATCCGGCCGCCGCCGCTACCTCGGTTTGCGCCGCGAAGCGCTCCTGCAACCAGTACTCGATGGCCTTGACGTCATGGTTGGTGCGCGATTCGATTTCCTTGACGCGCGCCGCCTCGGTTTCGCCGAAGTCGGTCACCGCCTTCCGCAATTCGGCCACTGTCGCCGCGGAAAACGCGCGTATCTCTGCCAGTGCCGGATCCTGCGCAAGCGCGATCAACCATTCGATCTCCACCCGCACCCGATAGCGGATCAGCGCCGCCTCACTGCAATAGGCGGTGAGCGGACTGAGTTGCTTGTGGTAGCGCCCATCCAAGGGCGAAAGGGCGTTGAGTGCTGAGGGCATTTGCAGTCTTTGGCAATGCTGCGGAAGTTGGAATGTTATCACGCGCCCCTGAGCAGCGCTCCGGAGCAAAGCGGCTCCGATGCTATAATTTGGCGCCTATCCGCCAACCAACATCACACCCAAAATGAAATTACTCGGTTCTCTGACCAGCCCCTTTGTGCGCAAAGCACGCATCGCACTGGCCGAAAAACGAATCGAATATACCTTCGAGCAGGACGATCCCTGGAAGGAAGACTCCCGGGTTCCCGACGCGAATCCGCTGGGCAAGGTTCCGGTGCTGGTGCTCGACGACGACAGCACCCTGTTCGATTCGCGCGTGATCGTGGAATTCCTGGACAGCGTATCTCCGATCAGCCGCCTGATCCCTTCCAACAACCGGGAAAAAATCGAGGTGAAGCGCTGGGAGGCGCTCGCCGACGGCGTGCTCGACGCGGCGGTCGCAGTGGTAATGGAACGCCGCCGTCCCGCGAAACAGAAAAGCGAGGCGACGATCAAACGCCAGTTGGACAAGATCGAACGCGGCTTGGCGGTGATGGCGCGGGATCTGGGGGAAAAGCCCTGGTGCACGGGCAATGCCTTAACCCTGGCCGACATCGCCTGCGGCGTCGCCCTGGGCTATCTCGATTTCCGCCATGGATCATTCGAGTGGCGCGTACTCCACGCGAACCTCGCAAAGCTGGCGGCGAAACTCGCGGAGCGCGCCTCTTTCGCAGATACCCTGCCGCGCGAAGCACCGGCACCGGCGCCAACGCCGCGCAAGAAACGTTGACTCGGGCCGTTCGCGGCTGCACCCGCCGGCAATGCGCGCCTGCCGCGCTACTTGTAATGCGCGAGCGCCGCGCGCTACTGAATTACACCGCCGCCCAGGCACACCTCACCTTGATATAGCACCGCCGATTGCCCCGGTGTGACCGCCCACTGCGGCTGCTCGAATCCGATTTCCAACAGGTCTTCCTCCACGCGCGCAATGCGGCAGGGCGCGTCGGCCTGCCGATAGCGTGTTTTCGCGGCGCAGGCCAATGCCGCATCCGGTGCACTGCCGCTCACCCAGGAAAGGTCCCGCGCGCACAGGCTGTTTTTCAGCAACAGTCCGTGGTCGTGGCCGGATACCACGACCAGCTCGTTTTTCTCCATGTCCTTGGCCGCCACATACCAGGCTTCGCCTTCACTGCCGCCGCCCTTTACGCCGCCTATGCCTATGCCCTTCCTCTGCCCGATGGTATAGAACGCAAGGCCGACGTGCTCGCCGATCACCCTGCCCTCGGGCGTGCGTATCGCGCCGGGCGTGCGCGGTAGATAGCGGTTGAGGAATTCGCGGAACGGCCGTTCGCCGATGAAACAAATCCCGGTCGAATCTTTCTTGGCGTGAACGGGCAGGCCCGCCTCCTTGGCGATTTTGCGCACCTCGGTTTTCTTGAGTTGCGCCAGGGGAAACACCGCGCGCGCCAGCTGCGCCTGGCTCAGGCGGTGCAGGAAATAGCTTTGGTCCTTGCTCCTGTCCGCGGCCTTGCGCAGTTCGAAGCGTCCCACCCCTCCGTCCTCGCGAACTTCGCGCACGCCCGCACCGCTATTACCAACGCTGGCGTCCACATAACGGACGCCCGCACCGCTATCACCAACGCTGGCGTCCACATAACGGACGCCAGCGTAATGTCCGGTGGCGATGCGCCCGGCACCCAGCGCGATGGCGTGATCGAGAAACGCTTTGAATTTGATCTCCGCATTGCACAGCACGTCCGGATTGGGCGTGCGACCGGATTGGTACTCGGCGAGAAAGGCGCTGAACACCCGCTCCTTGTATTCCGCGGCGAAATTGACCGCCTCCAGCTCGATGCCGATGACGTCGGCCACCGCTGCGCAGTCGATCAGGTCCTGGCGCGTCGAGCAATACGCATCATCATCGTCGTCCTCCCAGTTCTTCATGAACAGGCCGACGACTTCGTGGCCCGCCCGCTTCAGCAGCAGTGCCGCCACTGCGGAGTCCACGCCGCCGGACATGCCGACGACGATTTTTTCGCCGCTTGTTTCTTTTCCGCCGCTTGTTTCCCTATTGGACACGGGGGCTTTTCCCTGCGAGCCAGTCATCGAGGGGGAGCACCGCCGCCGGCTGGCCATTGTCGAAAAACCAGCTGTCGACGACAAAGACCTCTTGGGTTTCCCGCTCGCGGATGATCGCCGACCAGTGTTCCGCGAAGAAGAAACGGCTGCGCATGCGCGGCTCCAGCACTTCGTGGTATTTGAGCCAACCGCGCGCCTGAAGCAGCCGGAGAAATGCGCTGGTATTGGTCGAATGATCGATGCAGTCCATTTTTCCGTTGTCCCCGCCGTCGGCGTAGTTGCCGCCCTTGTCGCGCCATACCGGCGTCTGTTCACCCGCGATCGCGTACATGCGTCCCACGACCGCCGCTATCGCCGCGCGCTCGGCTGCGGCATCGGCGGTCGCGGCGAGTTGTCCTTGCAGCGGTGCAAGTTGCGTCGCGCTGAATTCGACCGGCGCCTTGGCGTAACAGCCGTAGTTGTAACAGATCGTCACTTCTTCGGCGCATGCGCTCGACGCCGTCACGACCAGCGCCGCCAGCAGCGGCAACACGCGCGCAACAAATCCACTAGTCATGCTCGATCAACGCGTCCAGCGGGTAGCGCCTGCCGGCCAGATAGTCCTCTACGCAGCGCACCACCAGCGGGCTGCGATGGCGCTCGCGCGATGCGCGGATCTCTCCGGCATCCAGCCACGCCGCACGCACTATTCCCGTGTCGAGCCGACGATCGTCCTCATGCTCTCCCAAGTCTCCGCAAAACGCAAAACGCAGGTAGGTCACGCCTGCGCCCGTCGCGGACCCCGGCTTGCTCCAACGGTAGATGCCGATCAACTCGCGCGGCCGGAAATGCCAGGCCGATTCCTCCAGCACCTCGCGTGCGCAAGCCTCCACCAGGGATTCGTTCCGCTCCAGATGCCCGGCCGGCTGATTGAACAGCAGGCGTCCGTCGTCTTCCTCTTCGACCAGCAGGAATTTTCCGTCGCGCTCTATCACTGCAGCCACGGTGACGCTGGGTCGCGGTTCCACGGTCAGCGGCTATTCGTGCGGATAAATTCGGCCATGCGCGCGACCCCCTCTTCGATGGCCTGATTGGATGCGGCATAGGAAAAGCGGATGTGCTGGCCTTCGTCGGGCACGCGCGCTCCGAAGTGAATATCGGCCAGCACCGCCACGCCGGCTTCGTTGAGCAGGCGCTTTCTCAAGGCTTCGGAATCCGCTGCGCCTGTCATGCGGCAGGCCTCCGTGACATTGGGCCAGGCGTAAAACGCGCCACCCGGCAGTTTGCAGCTCACGCCCGGCACCCGGTTCATCAGGCCGACGATCAGGTCTCGCCGCGCGAGGAAACTCGCGCGCATCCTGCGCGGCTCGTCCTGCGGGCCGTTGAGCGCCTCGACCGCGGCCCACTGGCTGATATGCGAGGCGCAGGAATCGGTATTGGTCACCCAGCGCACGAACTGCGGCGCCAGGAGAGGATTCGAAGCGAAGCCGATGCGCCAACCGGTCATGGCCCAGGTCTTGGACGCGCCGTCGGAGATGATCGTGCGCTCGTACATACCCGGCAACGCAGCGATCGAAACGAATTCCCCCTGGTACAGCAGGCGGGAATAGATTTCGTCGGCGAAAACCCAGATGTCCGGATGCCGGCGCAGCACCGCGGCAATGTCCTCGAGATCCTTGCGCGTCAGGATGCCGCCGGTCGGGTTGTGCGGCGAATTCAGGATCAACAGCCTGGTTTTCGGCGTGATCTTCGCCTCGAGCTCCGCCGGATCGAAAGCAAAGTCGCGCGCTTCGCGCAGGTACAGCGGTACGGGCACCGCGCCGCAGGCGAGGATCTGCGATTCGTAAATCGGGAATCCCGGATTCGGATAGATCACCTCGTCGCCCACGCCATAGTCGGTGGTGCACAGAATGGTGTAGGCGATGAACGGTTTCGCGCCAGCGCCGATCACCACATGCTCGGGATCGATCGTCAGGCCGCGCAGCTGCCCCATGTCTCTGGCCGCGGCCGAGCGCAATTCCGGTATCCCGGCCGACGGCGTATAACCGTGCCGGCCCTCACGGATCGCCTTGATCGCGGCGTCCTGAATATTGACGGGCGTATGAAAGTCCGGCTGTCCGATACAAAAGGAAATGATGTTCTTGCCCTGGCGCAGGAGCTCGTTGACTTCAGCGAGAACGACGAACGCATTCTCGGTGCCGAGTTCGGCGCTGCGGCGGCTGGTTGCTGGCATGCTCGCTACTTTCAATGAATCGCGGAACGGTAATTTTATCGCATGTGGCGCAGCCGCCGTCCCCTACTGCTATCATTTGCGCAAACAAGCGGAGAAACCCATGCTGGTCAGCTGCGTCGCCTACCAAAACGGCAAGAAACTCGGCGACATCGACAAAAAGGACATCAGCGATTATGTGCGCCGCCCGGGCTGCCTGCTCTGGGTCGCGCTCTACGAAGCCGATCCTGACGAACTGGCCGAAATGCAGCGCGAGTTCGGCCTGCACGAACTCGCCGTCGAGGACGCGAGCCATGGCCATCAGCGGCCCAAGATCGAGGAATACGGCGACTCGCTGTTCGCGGTCCTGCACACGGTCGATGCGGAGGGGGGGGATATAAAATTCGGCGAGGTAGATGTTTTCGTCGGGCCGAATTACCTGCTTTCGGTGCGCAGCCGCACGCAGCACGGCTTTGCCAACGTGCGCATGCGCTGCGAACGCGAGCCGCATCTGCTGCGCCAGGGTTCGGGCTTCGTGTTCTACGCACTGATGGACTCCGTCGTCGACCGCTATTTCCCCGTGCTGGATGCGGTAGAAGACGAACTGGAACACGTCGAAGAGCGGATATTCTCCGGCAGTTCGGCACGCTCCAATATCGAGTCGCTGTACGCACTTAAGCAAAAACTCATGACGCTCAAGCACGCGGCCGGACCACTGCTCGAAGCGTCGAGCAAGCTGCATGGCGGCAGGGTGCCGCAGGTGTGCGCGAAAACCCAGGATTACTATCGCGACGTCTACGACCACCTGATCCGGATCAACCAGTCGATCGACAGCCTGCGCGACATGGTGACGACCGCGATCTCGGTCAACCTGTCGCTGATCACGCTGCAGGAAAACGAGACCACCCGGCGAATCGCGGCCTATGCCGCACTGGTGGCGGTCCCGACCATGATCGCCGGCGTCTACGGTATGAACTTCAAGAACATGCCGGAGCTGTCCTGGGCGTACGGGTATCCGCTCGCGCTCTCCATCATGGCCGTTCTCGACGTCGTGCTTTTCTACCGCCTGCGCAATGCCGGCTGGCTGTAGCGCGAGTTACCCGCCAGCTTGGGCCGTGCCGGTACGGTGCGGGGAATTTCAGAAATTGGAATCGTTTTGCGCAGGATTTCCCGGCCCGGAATCATTGCAATATGCAAGAGAATCATTGTATAATTGCAGCATCAGAATAATAAACGTCCTATTTTCAGCATCTTAGTGATCGCGTTAATATGGGTCGATCAAACAAATTCGATTATCAAGTAGCCATAGAAGCGAGCCTGATTGCCCATCCAGAAGGGCTTTCTCTGGACGAGTTGGTGGAGCTTTTGGGGCTCAAGGTCGACCGGTCAACCCTGTTCCGCCACATGGCGCATCTCATTGAGCAAGGGCGCGTGGAACGCATCGGCAAGGCGCGCGCATCGCGCTACCGGGCGCTGAATACTGCACAGGACGTACCGAAACCGACCCCACCGGACGCTACCCTCCCGGCGGCAGCCCAGGCTGCCGAGCCCGTCGCGCCCGCCCAAGCGAATGCAGCGCCGGGCGAAGCCCCGCGCTTGCGCCGAGCCGGGGACGTGGAACGGCGGAGTGCTTCAAGCCGGGCCGTCGAATACGAGGCTGTCGTCAAGAAGGCGGTGCGCACGGTCGTGCGCGACTGGAAGCGCTGCAATCACGTCAACCTGCAGATTTACCTTTCGCTTCTGGTAAAGCCCGATGTGCTGGACGCGATCGCCGAAGTCGTGGAAAAAGAGTTGGCCGGCTTGAGCGAAGACGACCTGGACAGATTCGGGCTTACGCCGTCCGAATTCAGCCGCTTCATTCCTCCCACGGCGCAGCAGGCCGCCCCCCGATAGAAAGCGCGCTAGCCCGCCCTGGCCAGCACCGCCTGCAGCAGCACGTTACAGCCCGCAGCGAGATCTTCCGGCGTGGCGTTTTCGATTTCGTTGTGGCTGATGCCGCCCTCGCAAGGCACGAATATCATCGCCGCCGGCGCGACGCGGGCGATATAAACCGCATCGTGGCCGGCACCGCTCACGATATCCATATGGGGATAACCCAGGCGTTCGGCCCCCGCTCGCACCGCGGCCACGCAAGTCCGGTCGAATTCGCAGGGCGGGAAGAAAACCGTCTGACGCATGTCTATGCCCAAGCCGTGCTCCGCCGCGATATTGCCTGCCGCCGCGCGCAGTCCCTGCTCCATGCGGTCCAGGCCGGAAACATCCGTGTCGCGAAAATCGACCGAGAACACGGTTTCGCCGGGGACGACGTTGCGCGAGTTGGGCCTGCTCGCGATCATGCCGACGGTGCCGCGCGAATGTTCCGTAAGCTTGCCCAGCCGGTTGACTTCCTGAATCAGAAAGCTCGCGCCCAATAGCGCGTCGCGACGCAGATGCATGGGCGTGGGGCCGGCGTGCGCGTCCATGCCGGTGACCGTGACTTCGAACCAGCGCTGGCCCAGCGCCCCGGTTACCACACCCACCGTGTTGCCGGTGTTCTCCAGCAGCGGCCCCTGTTCGATATGCGCCTCGAAATACGCCGCCAGCGGGCGTCCCCCGACCGGCGCAGCGCCGGCATAGCCGATAGCATCGAGCGCGTCGCCGAAGGAAACACCGTCCACATCCCGTGCTTCTCGTATTTCGTCGACGGAATGCACGCCGGCAAATGCGCCGGATGCGCCCATCACCGGCAGGAAGCGCGAGCCTTCCTCGTTGGTCCACATCGCGATCTCGAACGGGGCGTCGGTCTCGATTCCGTGATCATCGAGCGTACGCACCACCTCCAGCGCCGCCATCACGCCGTAGCAGCCGTCGAAGCGCCCGCCGGAAGGCTGCGTGTCCAGATGACTGCCCGACACCACCGGGGGCGCGGCCTCGTTGCGCCCGCGCCGGCGCGCGAATATATTGCCGACCCCGTCCACAGTCACCGAAAGTCCGGCCGCCTTGCACCAGGAAACAAACAGATCACGACTTTGGCGGTCCAGGTCGGTCAGCGTCAGGCGCTTCACACCGCCCTTGGGCGTAGCGCCGATTTTCGCCATTTCCATGAGCGAACCCCACAAGCGTTCGCTGTTTATGCGTAAGGCCCCCGCTTCAACCGGTGCGCGCATCGCGGTTCACCTCTTTCTCAACTCAGATTGCGCACGACGTCGCTGACGACGCCGAACATTTCGTCCAGATGTTTGTTTTCCGCGATCAAGGGCGGGCAAAAAGCGATGTTGTCACCGATCGGGCGCACGAACACGCCGCGGTCCCAGCATTTCTCGAACACCTCCTTCGCACGCGCCCCCGGCGCGCCCGCGCGCGGCGTGAATTCGATCGCCCCTATCATCCCCAGATTGCGGCAATCGATCACATGCGGCAGACCATTGAACGCGTGCACGCCCGTTTCAAAATCCGCCGCCAGGGTTTGCACGCGCGTCAGCAGGCCTTCTTCGGCATAGGTGTCCAGCGTGCCCAAGGCCGCGGCGCTCGCGAGCGGGTGCCCGGAATAGGTGTAGCCGTGGAAGAAATCGATGCCGCCGCCGGCAGCCTGCATGAAGGTTTCGTAGATTTCGCCTTTCACGATGACGCCGCCCATCGGCACCGTACCGCTGGTGATGCCCTTGGCAAAGGTGATGAGATCGGGTGTGACCCCGAAATATTCGCTCGCGAAAGGCTTGCCCAGGCGCCCGAAACCGGTGATCACCTCGTCGAATATGAGCAGGATGCCGTGCTTGTCGCAGATCTGGCGCAGTCGCTGCAAATAACCCTGCGGCGGAATCAGCACGCCACCCGCGCCCGATACCGGCTCCACGATCAGCGCGGCGATGTTGGAGGCGTCGTGCAGCGGAATGATCCGCTGCTCCAGTTCGTCTGCGAATTCCGCGCCCTCTGCCGGCTGGCCGCGGGAAAAAGCGCTGCGCGCGGGGTCATGCGTGTGGCGCAGGTGATCGACGCCGGGAATCATCAGTCCATAGGCCTTGCGGTTCGCGGGTACCCCGCCGACGGAAATACCCGCCAGGTTCACGCCATGATAGCCGCGCTCGCGTCCGATGAATCGGGTGCGCGTGCCCTCGCCTTTGAGCCGGTGGTAGGCCAAGGCGATTTTCAGCGCCGTATCGACGGCCTCGGAACCGGAGTTCACGAAAAACACATGGTCCAAGCCCTTGGGCGTGAGTTCGGAAATGCGCCGCGCGACTTCGAACGGCAGCGGATGGCCGACCGAAAACGAAGAGGAAAAATCCAGGATGCCGGCCTGCTTGCGTATCGCCTCGACGATTTTCGGCCGGCAATGACCTGCGTTGACGCACCACAGCGTCGCCAGACCGTCGAGCACTTTTTTTCCCTCGACGGTGGTGTAGTACATGCCTTCGGCCGACGCAATCATGCGCGGCGATGCCTTGAATGCGCGGTTGTTCGTATAAGGCATCCAGTAGTGCTCGAGATCGAGCGGCTGCGTGCTAGGTTTCGGATCGTTCATGGCTTTTCCTTTGGATTTTGCAATGTGTGCGTCGGTGGCCTGCGAACAGCCGGCTCAGCCCAGCGTCGGCATGTTGAGACCGGCGGTCGGCGTGTCCGCGTGCGGCCAGCGCGTGGTCACCACCTTTGTGCGGGTGTAGAACTTGACGCCCTCCATGCCGTGCATGTGCAGGTCGCCAAACAGCGAAGCCTTCCAGCCGCCAAAAGAATAGAACGCCATCGGCACCGGGATGGGCACGTTCACGCCCACCATGCCCACCTGGATTTCTTCCTCGAAGCGGCGCGCCGCGCCGCCGGAGTTCGTGAAAATCGCCGTGCCGTTGCCATAGGGATTCGCGTTGACCAGCGCAATCGCCTCCTCCAGCGTATCGGCGCGCAGCACGACCAGCACCGGACCGAAGATTTCGTCCTTGTAGATCTTCATGTCGGACTTGACCTGGTCGAACAGGGTCGTGCCGATAAAAAACCCGTCCTCGTGGCCCGGGACCTTCTTGTTGCGTCCGTCGAGAACCAGCTTTGCACCTTCGGCCACGCCTATGTTGACATAGCCCTCGACCTTGTCACGATGCGCCATGGTGACCAGCGGTCCCATTTCCACGCCCTCGGCATCGCCTGCTCCCACCTTGATTTTCGCGGCCTTGTCGGCAAGCATTTTCACCAGGGGATCGCCGATGGCGCCCACCGCCACGACAGCCGAAATCGCCATGCAGCGTTCGCCCGCCGAACCGTAGGCGGCGCCGATGAGCGCATCGGCGGTGAATTCCAGATCCGCGTCCGGCAGTACCACAGCGTGATTCTTGGCGCCGCCCAGTGCCTGCACGCGCTTGCCGTTTCGCGCGCAGGTCTCGTATATGTATTTCGCAATCGGGGTGGACCCTACGAAAGAAACGGCATGAACGCCCGGATGATTGAGGATCGCCTCCACCGCCTCCTTGTCGCCGTGGACGACGTTGAACACGCCGTCGGGCAGTCCGGCCTCTTTGAACAATTCCGCCATTCTCATGCTGGTCGATGGCACTTTCTCCGACGGCTTGAGAATGAAGGTATTGCCACAGGCAATCGAAACCGGAAACATCCACAGCGGCACCATCGCCGGAAAATTGAACGGCGTGATGCCTGCACACACGCCCACCGCCTGACGCAGCGTATGGCAATCGACGCCGGTTCCCGCGTTTCCGGTGTACTCGCCCTTCAGCAGGTGCGGGACACCGCAGGCAAATTCGATCACCTCGATACCGCGCTGCACGCTGCCCAGCGCATCGGGCAGCGTTTTACCGTGCTCCTCGGAAGTGAGTTGCGCCAGTTCCTTTTGATTGGCCTGCATGATCGCGAGAAATTTCTGCATCACGCGCGCGCGCCTGAGCGGCGGCGCGTCGCGCCAGGCGGGGAGCGCGGCGCTCGCCGCGCTCACTGCGGCGTCGATGTCCGCGGCGTTCGCAAACGATACCCGCCGGACGACCTCGCCCGTTGCCGGGTTGGTCACTTCGCCGACGCGCGTACTGGTCGAGACCTGTGCGCGCCCGTTGATCCATAGGGACACGCCGGCCTGGCTCACGGCCTTTTCATTGGGGTGGTTCATTCGAATGTCCTCTAAATAGGGGGACGCTTCAGAGGTGCAACAGCGGACCTGAGGGCACGCAGCGAACCCGCTGAAGGCGGGAAATTTATGTGTGAAATCATACCATGGCGTCAGCGATCGAGATTTCACATTGTGGTATAGAATCCTGCGATTCGATATCCACCCTGCTTCCATGACACAGGCAGAATCCAAGAATTCCATTCAAGTCATCGAGCGCATGACGAGGCTGCTGGACGCGCTGGCCGAATCGCCCGTTCCGGCCAGCCTGAAGCATCTGGCGAAATCCGCAGGACTTCATCCGTCGACCGCGCACCGCATTCTCACAGCCATGGTCAACGGCAGAATGGTCGAGCGCGCGGAACCAGGCAGCTATCGCCTCGGAATGCGCCTGATCGAACTCGGCAATAGTGCGAAGTCCAGGCTGAGCGTGCGCGAACTCGCGCTGCCGCTCATGCGCGAACTGCATGCAGTCATCGGCGAAGCGATCAACCTGTCGGTGCGGCGCGAAGACGAGATCGTCTACATCGAGCGCACGTCCGGCGGTCGCTCGATGATGCGCGTGGTCAATGTCATAGGCGGACGCGCGCCGCTGCACATCACCGCTGTCGGAAAGCTGTTCCTTCTCGAGGACGGCGTCGCCGGTCTGCGCGCCTACGCACAGCGCACCGGGCTGCCCGGCCCCACGCGCAACAGCCTGACCAGTATCGGCGCACTGGAAAAGGAACTCGAAAAAGCGCGCCGGCAGGGCTATGCCACTGATTTCGAGGAGGCCGAGCTCGGCGTGCGTTGCATAGGCGCGGGCATACGTGACGATGAAGGCATCCTCGTCGCCGGCCTGTCGGTCTCGGCGCCTGCGGAGCGCATGAAGCAGGCGTGGTACCCGCTGGTGAAGCGAACCGCGGAAGACATTTCGCACGGCCTGGGGTATCGCGCCAGCGCTTAAAGCGGTATGCAGCGATTCGATTGCGGCCGGAGGAATGCTTCACCGGTGTTCCGGCGGAATCCTGGCCGCCCCCTTTGTTGATCGTTCGTTTTAGACAAAAGGTTTCGTTGAGACGGACTGGCTGGTAGAGTAAGGCCATGAGATTGTCCCTGCGCTTCGTTTTGCCGCTGCTGCTGGTGCTGGCGGGCATTGCCTACGCGGTCGGCCCGCTGGTCGACCGCCTGACCCTGAGTTGGTTCGTGCAGGACCTCGACAGCCGCGCGTCACTGGTGGCCAATACGCTGCAGGAACCGCTGCTGGAACAGCTGACGGCCAAAAAGAAGACCAAGACCATCGAATTCTTCAACCGCATCACCCGCGACGAACGCTTGTTCGCGATCGGGTACTGCGCTGCCCCGACAGGCAAAGCCCTGGCCACGCGTTCGCTTCCAGAAGAAATTCACTGCGACGAACTCCGGCGCTGGGAAGGACCGCGCAATCATCTCTTGCCCAGCGACCAGGGGCCGCTGCACGTTACGGTGAAACCGATGGTGAGCGAGGCTGCGCCGAACGGCCGCCTGGTGCTGGTGCAGGACATGAGTTTCGTCACCCGCCGCAGCGAAGAAACCAAACGCTATGTGTTCTACCTATTCATGGGACTGGCGGGCGTGGTATCACTGATCACGGTCGTCGTCGCGCAGCTGTCATGGCGCGGCTGGATCGCCGGCATGCGCGCGTTGTTGCGCGGCGAGGGCCTGCTGCGGCACCCGGGTGCGAGCGCGGCGCCCACGCTGCCCGGTTTCAAGCCGATCGCGCGCGATTTGCAGCGCTTGATCCGCGACCTGGAATCCGACGCGCACGCACGCGATGAAAGTCAGATCACCTGGACGCCGGAGGCCCTGCGCGCGATTCTGCGCGGCGAACTGAGCGGCGAAGACGTGCTCGTGGTCTCCAACCGCGAACCCTATATTCACGAACGCCGCGGCGATCGCATCGATGTGCAGCGGCCGGCCAGCGGCGTGGTCACGGCGCTGGAGCCGATCATGCGCGCCTGCTCGGGCACGTGGATCGCCCATGGCAGCGGTTCGGCCGACCGCGACGTAGTCGACAAGCACGACCGCGTCGCAGTGCCGCCGGAAAAACCCGCTTACCGCATCCGCCGCGTCTGGCTGACGCCGGAAGAGGAGGCAGGCTATTACTACGGATTCGCCAACGAGGGGCTGTGGCCCTTGTGCCATATTGCCCATGTGCGCCCGACATTCCGCTCGGCCGACTGGGCCCATTACGTCGCCGTCAACCGCAAGTTCGCCGAGGCCGTCGCCGACGAGGCCAAGACAAAGGACCCCATCGTGCTGGTGCAGGACTACCACTTCGCCCTGCTGCCGAACATGATCCGCGAGATACTGCCGAACGCAACGGTCATCACCTTCTGGCACATTCCCTGGCCCAACCCCGAGTCCTTCGCCATCTGCCCCTGGCGCGATCAGGTGCTGGAGGGGATGCTGGGCAGCAGCATTCTCGGTTTTCACACCCAGTTCCACTGCAACAATTTTGTCGATACCGTGGACCGTTTTCTCGAGGCGCGCGTCGACCGCGCGGCCTTCACCGTGTCATTCGGCGGCAAGCTCACCGCCGTGCGCCGCTACCCGATTTCCATCGCCTGGCCGCCGAACGAGGAAAGCGTACAGACAAGCGTAGCCGACTGCCGCAGCAATATTCGAAAACTGAACGACCTGCCCCTCGAGCACAAGCTCGGCATCGGCGTAGACCGCCTCGACTACACCAAAGGAATCCTCGAACGCTTCAGCGCCATCGAGCGCCTGCTCGAATTGAAGCCCGAGTGGGTCGGCCGGTTCAGCTTTGTGCAGATCGCCGCGCCGACGCGCTCGGGCATCGAGGAGTACGAGCACCACCAGGCGCAGGTGCGGGCCATGGCTACGCGCATCAACGGCCGCTTTGCGCGGCGCGGACCGCCGCCCATCGTGCTCAAGGTCGAGCACCACGAACAACGCCAGGTCTATGAATATTTTCGCGCCGCCGATCTCTGTTTTGTGAGCAGCCTGCACGATGGCATGAACCTGGTGGCCAAGGAATTTGTCGCGGCGCGCGACGATGACCGCGGCGTGCTGATCCTCTCGCAATTTACCGGCGCTGCGCGCGAGTTGCCCGAGGCCCTGATCGTCAACCCCTACGATGCCGACGAATGCGCCGCCGCCCTGCACCTGGCGCTGAAAATGCCGGGCGACGAACAACGCGACCGCATGCGTCTGATGCGCGGACTGGTGGCCGAGTACAACGTCTTCCGCTGGGCCGGCCGCATGCTGCTGGATGCAGCCGCCATGCGCCGCCGCAGCCGCCTGGTCGAGAAAACGGGACGAACGACGGCGTGAGCAGCGTGCGCGCCGGAGTTCCTCCGGCACCCAGTCTCGAGTGGGCCTATTTTCTGGATGTCGATGGAACCCTGATCGACATCGCCGACACGCCGGACGCAGTCCACATCGACGCCGCGCTGCTTGAACTGATCGCACGCCTGCAGCAGGAGAGCGGCGCGGTGGCGCTGGTCAGCGGGCGCGGGCTGGCGTTTCTCGATCAGCGCCTCGGAAAGTTGAACCTGCCCATGGCCGGCCAGCACGGGCTGGAGCGCCGCACTGCTGAAGGTCGATTGTGGACCCACGCGGCGCCTGCGGCAGCGAAGACCGCGATCAAGGCGGCGCTGGCGCCGATACTCGCGCGCCATCCCGGACTGCTGCTCGAGGACAAGGGATTGACGCTGGCGCTGCATTACCGCCTCGCGCCACGCTTGGCATCCTACGCGCATCGGCTCATGGCGCGGCTGGCGGCCGACGCCGACGCCGGGCTCGAAGTGCAGCGCGGCAGGTGCGTGGCGGAAATCAAACCGGCGGGCATGGACAAGGGCGCTGCGATCACGGCCTATCTGACGGAGCCACCGTTCAAAGGCAGGCGCCCGGTGTTCATCGGCGACGACCGCAACGACGAGCACGGCTTCGCCGCGGTGAACAAGCGGGACGGCATTTCCATTAAAGTCGGCAAAGGCGCGAGTTGCGCGCGCTACCGCCTGCCCGACGTGGCTGCGGTGCGACGATGGCTGGCAGACGTTTTGACCAAAAGGAAACCAACGTGAAAAAGAAAACCCCGGAACAGCTGCGCAGCCACCGCTGGTACGGCGCCCGCGACATGCGCGCCTTCGGCCACCGTTCGCGCACGGCGCAGATGGGCTATGACCGCAGCGACTACGCCGGCAAGCCGGTGATTGCGATCATCAACACCTGGAGCGATATCAATCCCTGTCATACCCATTTCAAGCAGCGCGTCGAGGAAGTGAAGCGCGGTGTGTGGCAGGCGGGCGGCTTCCCGGTCGAAATGCCTGCAATGTCGCTGTCCGAACCGTTCCAGAAACCGACGACCATGATGTACCGCAACTTCCTTGCCATGGAGACGGAAGAACTGCTGCGCTCCTATCCCGCCGACGGCGCGGTGCTCATGGGCGGATGCGACAAGACCACGCCGGCGCTGTTGATGGGCGCGATCAGCATGAACCTGCCGGCGATCTTCATGCCCGCCGGTCCGATGCTGCGAGGCAACTGGGGCGGCGCGACCCTGGGATCGGGTTCGGACACCTGGAAATACTGGGCGGAGCTGCGCGCCGGCAACATCAGCGAAAAGGACTGGCAGGAGATCGAGCAGGGCATCGCGCGCTCGCCCGGACATTGCATGACCATGGGCACGGCCTCGACGATGACCAGCGCCGCCGAAGCGATGGGCTTCACCCTTCCCGGCGCCGCTTCGATTCCCGCGCCTGATTCGCGCCACGCGGCGATGGCCACGCTCACGGGAAAGCGCGCCGTCGATATGGTGTGGGAAGATCTCAAGCCGCGCGATATTCTCGACGCCGACGCCATCCATAACGCAGTCACCGCGGTGCTGGCAATCGGCGGCTCGACCAATGCCATCGTGCACCTGATCGCGATCGCACGCCGCGCCGGCGTGATGCTCGACCTGGATCTGTTCGATGCGCTGGCGCGCAAAACGCCGCTGCTGGCCAACATCCGCCCATCTGGAAAATATCTGATGGAGGATTTCTACTATGGCGGCGGACTACGCGCCGTTCTGAAGAATCTGGGCGGCCTGATCAAGGCCGGTGCGACAACCGCAAACGGCAAAAGCATGGGAGAGAACATCGCCGACGCGAAAGTGTTCGACGAGGACATCATTCGCTCCGTCGACAAAGCCCTGGTGAAATCAGACAGCCTGGCGGTGCTGCGCGGCAACCTCGCCCCCGACGGTGCGGTGATCAAGCCGCCCGCGGCCGAAGCGCATCTACACCGACACACCGGCAAGGCCGTCGTGTTCGCCGACTACAACGACATGGCGGCACGCATCGACGATCCGGACCTGGCCATCGATAAGGATTCGGTGATCGTGCTCAAGCACGCCGGCCCGCTGGGCGGCCCGGGCATGCCCGAATGGGGCCAGCTGCCGATCCCGCAAAAGCTGCTGAAAGAAGGCGTGCGCGACATGGTGCGCATATCCGATGCGCGCATGAGCGGCACCTCCTACGGCGCCTGCGTACTGCATATCGCACCCGAGTCCTGGATAGGCGGGCCGCTGGCGCTGGTGCAGGACGGCGATCTGATCGAACTCGATGTGCCTGGCCGAAAACTGAATCTGAAAGTCAGCGACGCCGAACTGGCCAAACGCAAAGCCGCGTGGAAAGCGCCTGCGCCGCGCTACCAGCGCGGCTACGGTGCGGCGTTCTCGCAGCACATCACCCAGGCGAACGAAGGCTGCGATTTCGATTTCCTGGAGGCCGGCGCGGAAACGCCGGATCCGGAGATTCACTGAATACATTTAACGAGGACGTTGATGGCCGCCAATCCTGTCACGTGGTTCTAAATTTAGATTCCGGACACGGAGCGGTCCTGGCGCTTCGATGAAGTGGTGTTCCAACTCACACCACGGAAGCCGGGACCGCCCCGGTATGAATATATTGAGCTTCCAGCAGTAGATGGATTGCATGGGCCCATCCGGCGCCTCGGCATTCGACACCCACGACAATATTTTCGGGACTGAAGGGGCGAACGACTGCTTACGGGCGTCGTAGTAGGCTCACGCTTTCGGCCAGGAAGAGTCACTTGTGACGCGAAAACTCCAGGCGTCTGAGCGGCAGTTTATGACAGAAGCTGCCATTCACGGACCGTTACTCGATGACGGAAGATCGGCCTAACCGGTCCTTTGCGCGGCGCGCATCGAGTCGGTCAGGTTTGCCGACTTGAGCGTTCGGTTACAGAAGACGTCGGCGGTTCCCTATGCGATGGAATGGATCTGCTGAGGTAGCTTTTGATTCCGACTAGAAATTAGCGTGCAAGGCAACCGGGTACGAATCTCCAGGTTCACTTGCGCCTCCCATTGCGCAGCGCCTCAATGTGCAAGCTCGGCGACGATCTCGCTCACGTCGAATACGGGTGCCTTGGGGCTCTTCTGCCACTCCAACATGTCGGCATTGCGGTCGGCAAAAGCCGCTGGCAGCTCCTTAAATCCGGGCGTGCGCAGCCAGAGGCGCAGCAAATGGCGTTTGAGTTCTGGATCGGCATAATCCTCGTAGTCGCCGCGCGAATGAAGGATCACGTAATTGCAGATGAATTGCATGTCACCGGGTTCGAAGGGCATGTCTAGACAGAAGGCCGGGTCGTTGAATAACTTATCCAGCAGGTCGAACGCCTCCAATTGCAGCGCCGTCAGGCGCGGCACTTCATCGAAACGCTGCGCCGACTCGATGAAGTTGCGGTTGTAGCGGATCAACATGCGGCCCTTGAACCAATTGAAACATGGTGTGATGTAGTATGGCTTCTGCCCCGGTGTTTCCTCGCCGCGACGATCGACGCAAAAAGGCTCGTAGAGAACGCGCGCGAGGTCGGGGCGACGCGCCAGCACTTCATTGTGCACGGCGGTCGAGCTGACGATAAGCGAACTGCCGCCAGATTTCGCACTGCGCAGACACAACAAACCGACCACATCGGTCGAATCGTTGTGGAACGGCAGGTGCATCCGCGTCTGATAGCCGCGCGCTTTCATGTCGGTGCGCCAGTCGGCACCGAGGTCGCGCACATGGCCCAGCATGTCGCCCTGTGCGTTTTGCGCGAAGGCCGGACCGAAATGCGCACCTATGCCCCAATAGATGAGCGCGGCGTCGGCTTTCGAGTAACGCTCGACTGGCAGCCCGCGCAGCAATGCGAAGCCGCGTCCGTCCTCGATCTCGGCCAGCACGCCGGCAAGCTTGCGCGCCATTCCCGGGATCGGAAAGTTCTCTTTGGAAAGCGCTGGTATGCCAATGCCGCGCGTCCGAGCATGCCTCAGTGCCGCATCGAGCTCCGCGCAATCGGCATCGTCGAGCCGCACGATCCAGTCGTCGCGGCCGGCCATGTCGGGACCGCGCCAAACCGATGGGTGATCGACTGCACGCATTTCAATTGTCATCGCATTTCCCCTCTAGTTTCTGTTACTACCACCTGACGGCGGACGCATCGCGTTTCTTGCTCCCGGCTATGCGCAGGTAGCACTGACCGTTGTAAGCTACGACGCGCGAGCGACCAATGCTGTCCAGAATTTATCGCCGCCGCGCTCGATGGCTTGACGACCGAGCTGCGCCGCCCAGAGCGACTCGGCGCCGCATTCGGCGCGCCAGGACCATAGACGACGCGTAGCGTAGTGCAGCGTGTGTTCATGGGTATAACCAAATGCGCCGTGAACCTGGTGGGCGATATTGGCGACGACACCAGCAGTCTGTCCTGCCCGAATCTTGGCCACGGCAACATCGAACACCGAGAGCGCAGAAGTGGCTGCCTGACATGCGGCCATAGTGGCTGTTTGTGCGCAGGCGACTTCTCCCGCGAGGATTGCCAGCGATTGCTGGGTCGCCTGGTATTTTCCGATCGACTTACCGAACTGCACGCGATCATTGGCGTACTCGACCGACTGCTGCAGGACCGATTGCGCGGCACCCACCATCATGGCCGCGCGTGCGAGGGCACAGAACAAGGTCACGGGCGTATCGGGCAGACCTTCGCACCATCCTGCGTACTCAGTGCAGCGAGTATCGTTAAAACTGACCAGGTCGCGTGGCTCGCCGGCGATGTTTTGGGCGTGGGAAATCTGCAGACCCTGCGAAGTGGCTTCGACCAGGCCCAATACTAATTGCGTTCCCACTCGGCCTGCGATGACAATGTGCTTTGCAAACCGTGCCCAGGGAATCGAGGCGACGGCACCGTTCAGTACCAAGCCGTTGTCTTCGACATGCAGATTCAGATGGCCATCCTGCTGAATCAACGTCATCGGCCCGTTCCTGGGAGCAAACCCGGCCAGGACTAGAAGCGCGTTGGCAACGATGGTCTCGGCAAGCGGCAAGGGTAGGCGATAGAAACCGCTGGCATGAAATACCGGGTAGGCGTTCTGCCATCCTTCCGCGGCATCGACAGACTCGTTCGACAGCACTTGGGAAAACCCACTTTCTTCGACCAACTGCCACAATTCTCCCGGCCACACCCCTGCTTCGAGCTGATCCAACACCTGCCTGTCGACCCGCTGCGAAAACATACGGTTCACACTCTCTCTGATCATGTCGCTTTCGTTGCTCATCTCAGCCCCAGCCCTTTTGCAATGATTCCGCGCACGATCGCGCGAGTTCCGCCGCGGATCGAAAATGACGGCGCAGCCTGCACCAGGTAGCTCATGACTGATGCAATGGGGCCACCGCGACTGCTGAGGTCGATGCCGAACAGATCGTGTGCAATCTCGGGTAGATTCTGCTCGACCAGGGTGCCCTGGTCTTTGACGATTGCGGCGGGCAGCGCGGGGTTCTCGCCGCGCGCGAGCATGCCTGCGATGCCGAGGGACATCTGGCGCAGCGTCGCCATTTCGGCCACCAGCTTGCCGATCGCCACGGTATGGCGCTCGTTGTCGCGGTCGGCCGAATCGATCATCTGTATTAGCAACTGAATACAGCTCAAATAACGTTCCGGGCCACTGCGCTCGAACGCCAGTTCGGTCATGACCTGGTTCCAGCCGTCACCCTCATTACCGAGGAGATGGTCGGCAGGAATTCGCACATTATCGAAGAAGACTTCGTTGAAGTGGTCGGCGCCGGTAAGATCCTTGATCGGTCGCACCGAGATGCCCGGCGTGGCCATGTCTATGAGAAACTGCGACAGATCCGCATGCCGGTTGCTGCTTACAGGTCCGGTGCGAAACAGACCTATCATGTACTGTGCCAGATGGGCGCCCGATGTCCAGATCTTGCTGCCGTTGAGCAGCCAGCCGTCTTGGTTCTTGGTGGCGCGGCTGCGGATCGATGCAAGGTCCGAACCCGAGTTCGGCTCGCTCATGCCGATGCAAAAATATAATTCTCCGCGTGCCATCCTCGGCAGCAGAGCCTGTTTGATTTGTTCCTGCCCATAGAGCAATAGCAGCGGTCCGCTTTGCCGGTCGGCCACCCAGTGCGCGCCGCAAGGCGCCCCGGCGGCGAGAAGTTCTTCCACCACCACATAGCGCTCGAGCATCGAGCGCTCTCCGCCGCCATATCGTTTTGGCCAGGCCATGCCGATCCATCCACGCTCCCCGAGCGCGCGGCTGAAGGCCGGATCTGTGCTCATGTAACCCTCAGCCCGTTTTTCTGGGGGCATCCCGGCCAGAATGCCGTCAAGCCAGGTGCGAACTTCAAGGCGTAGCGCTTCGCAGTCTGCGTCCAGGGTACACGGGTGTATCGTCATGTCTCGCATGGTGCTTCCCAGCAGATGTCAAGAATTGTTCATCAAACCGCGGGGCCTGACTCTATGCCACGCCTGCCCGGCTTTTCCCGAAGCTATCAATCAACGCTGTCGGTGACCTTATGGCTGTCCCCCGTTGTGACAAGCGTGCTCGCTTGGTTGGTGGAGGGGCTAGAAACGTCTTTGTCCGTCGGTTTCCGCTCCCCATAGGGAGCATTCAGGGCACCCACGATCATCGCAATCAAATCGTTCACGAAGTGAGCGGTGTGTAGCCGCGCGACACCTATATGCTTTCCCGCAGCGCGCAGTTTTTCTCGGTCCGCGAAGGCGAAGAAGATCATCGTAGTAACGACGGCAAGCCGGTGCCTGACGGCTTCGCCGGGCATCTCTGCCATGATCTCGCGCGCAAGGCGGCCAGCTTCATGCATGCCGCTGTCGTGTTTCCCTTTGATGAGCTCGAACATCTCCATGCGCGGGTCGGAGTAGAGGTGGGCCACAAAACGGACGAAGTAACTGCCGCCCTCATGCGACAAGTGCTCGGCGAAGGGTAATACCATCGCCTCGGCCACGCGCTCGAGATCGGCGAGCCGATCGGAGCCGTCGACCCGACTGAGCAATTCCAGCCGTCGCTCGTTGACCGCCTGCATCCTGCGTTCTGCAATGGCCTGGAGCAGCCCCGTCTTGGAACCGAAGTGATACTGGATGACCGTGGAATTGCGCTGGTTCGCCGCTCGAGCTATTTGATTGAAGGACACGGAATCGATGCCGTGTTCGGCAAACAAACGCTCGGCGACGTCGATCAAACGGCTGCGAACCAGTGTGCTACGGGCTCTGGATTTTCCGGCAACGCCTTTATTCTCATCCGCTTTCATCGGGAAGAATCCCGGGTCATGAGCCAGTCGACGGCGACGGCGCCATCCGGTCCGGCAAATACCGGGTTGAGGTCCAATTCCGCGACTTCCGGATGGTCGAGCGCAAACTGCGATAGCGCGCAGATGGCCTTCGTAAGCGACGCTCGATCGACGCCGGGACGCCCACGCACGCCGTCGAGTATCGCCCGGCCCCGCAGCCGCTGCAGCATGAAAGCGGCATCTGCCTCGCTGACTGGCGCCGACGCGAAGACGACGTCCTTCAATACTTCGATGAAGACCCCGCCCAGACCAAGCATCAGGACTGGCCCGAAGGAAGGATCGCGCCGCACCCCCAAAACTATCTCAGTGGCGGGAGTTGCCATTTTCTGCACTAGGACACCGGCGATCGCTGCGTTCGGCGCATGCTGTCTTGCCGCAGCGAGAACTTCGGACGCGGCTGCGGCCACTTCTTCCTTGCTCGTGAGTCCTAGTCTCACTCCACCGACCTCGGTCTTGTGGGGCAGGTCCGGTGATTCGATCTTGACCGCAACAGGGTAGCCCAGTATCTCCGCGCTTTGCGCTGCCTGATTCGGGTCTGCGGCGAGGCGGGACGCCACCATACCGAATCCATATGCTGACAATAACCCCATGGCTTCGATCGATGGCACAACTTCAGATTTCTTGTCAGAGTGGGCAGCGGCGGGCTGCCAACCACGGGGTAACCCGGTCCTGCCCCCCGCGATAGCACGTCGCCGAGCTTCGCCATATTCCATCAGCCCGGCTGCAGCGTCGATGCTACGCTGGGTTCCCTCGACGACACAAACGCCCGCTTCGCGCAGCTTGGCGACGGCGGCCTCAGGAGCATACAGCCAGCAGACGATGAACGGCTTGGCGACATCTCGCCTGGTCTGGGCAAATAAACTGACCATTGCGTCCGCCACTCTGTGCATATGCTGGAGCCATACGATGCAGATCCCGATGTTCGGATCCGCGAGGACAAGATTGAGAGTCGGACCAAAGACGCTCATGTCCACAGCGCCTTGAGCGGTCACGTCCACCGGATTTCCAGTAGCGGCAAAGGCAGGGAGTATCGACTTCAGGCTGGCCTGGGTGTGCGGCGACAGCACCGGCACCTCGAGGCGCAGTTCCTCGGCGCAATCGGACATCAATACACCGGCGCCGCCGGACATTGTGATCAGACCAATGCCCCCCGCGGGAGGAACCGGACAAGCGGCAAAGGCAGCGGCAAGATCGAGCGCGTGAACCTCGTCGTAGGCGCGGATCACGCCATGCTGGCGAATGACCCCGTCAAACACGGCATCCTCACCTGCGAGCGACCCGGTGTGGGATATCGCAGCGCGCTTGCCGGCCGCGAAACGTCCGACCTTGATCACGACCAGCGGCTTTCCCAGGGACAAGGCTTTGTCCGCAACGGCTGCGAGTCTTGCTCCATCCCGCATTCCCTCCAAATAGACAACTGTCACGGTCACGCGCGGATCACCGAGAATCTCGTCGAGTACTTCGACGGCAGTGATATCGGCCTCATTGCCCGTGCTAACGAAATAGCCGAAGCCGATGCCGAGGGCGCGCGCGCGCGTTGCGACCGCTGTTCCGAAAGCGCCGGACTGAGTCACGAAAGCGACCGGACCAGGTGCCGCGGGTTGATCGGCGTACTGGCTGAAGGTCAAGGGCATGCGTTCGAAAGCGTTGATCAGGCCGAGATTGTTCGGACCGCAGATGCGAATATTATGGGCACGTGCCGTCGCAACGAGTTCCTGCTCCAGCCTTCGTCCCTCTGGACCGACCTCGGCAAAACCCGAGCTGAACACGATGGCGATCCTCACACCCCGCCTGCCCAACTCGGCTACCACGCCAATCGCCCGCTCTGCCGCAACCGCGACGACGCCGAGCTCCGGTATCTCCGGCAAGGAATCCAGGTCCGGGTAACAGGGAATCCCGGCAATATCCTGGTATTTCGGGTTGACCGCGTACAATCGGCCGGCGTAGCCGTCCCTTAACAAATTATGCAGCGGTCGCCCGTTGAGCTTGTTGATGTCGGCTGAGGCGCCGACTAACACTATCGACTTTGGCGTTAGCAGAGCATTCAATGTGTTATTCATGACATAAGCATCGGATGTGGGAAGCCTTGGGTTGGCGGCACTCATTTCTCGACTTTAGTGCCTGGATTCTTCCAAATTTCGCCTGACCACTCGCGCATATCGAAGGTCGAAAGACCGCCATCGCCTCGAGGCCATTTTCGGCCAGCGATGGCGATGGACTCACCTCTGATGAAGCCCGCGTCATGTTCTCCAGTCACAATAATCCCCTGCCGCAAGCCTCTTTGACGACTATTTGGGTTCGATGCCCGCCGCCCTGGCGACGCGCCGGTATCTTTCAATCTCCGACACATGGTATTTCCGCATTTCCACGGGTCCGAGCGGCATCGGTGCCGCACCCAGCTTCTCAACAAATGCCCTCACCTCACCAGAGGCCGCGGCCTTTTGCACGGCGTCCGCGAGCTTCTCCATCACATCGTTTGGCGTCTCCTGGCGGACGAAAAAGGCTACCCATGCGTAGGACAAGAATTCCGGATAGCCACTCTCCTTCACTGTCGGGGTATCCGGGAAACCCGGATAGCGCGTTTCCCCCCCGACCGCCAGCACCTTAAGTTTGCCGGACTTCAGCAGCGGGTTCACGAGGGATCGGTCAACGTAGCCGAAATCGAGCTGATGCCCCATCACATCGGTGACTACCTGGCTGGTCCCCTTGTAGGGAATATCATTGAACTTGACGCCCGCAAGGCCGGAGAACCACTTAACGTCGAGGCGGTATCCCGCGAAACTGGTGCCTACGTTCAGTGCCTGTTTGCTCTTCTTGGCGGCATCGACGAGATCTGCCAAGGTATTCAGCGTCGAGTCGCCCGCGACAATGAAAGCGTTCATAGCCTTGAAGAGCCCGAATACCGGCTTCAGATCTTTGAGCGGATCATAGGGAAGATCCTTCTTCACGATCGGATTCGCCGACAGCGGGGAGTTGCTGCCCAATAGTATCGAGTAACCGTCCGCAGGCGCACTCTTAACCGTATTGATGCCGATTGCACCATCGGCACCCGGCCGATTGTCGACGACAACCGGCTGGCCTAATATTTCCGTAAGCTGTTTCGCCATAACCCGTGCCGTCGAGTCCGCGGTACTCCCGGGCGTAGTCATGACTATCACCTTGACGGGGCGATTCGGAAAGTCTTTTGCCTGACCCAGCGCAAACGGTGCGACCGCCATCAAACCGAGAAATGCAAACCATAATTTTTTCATTTCGCCTCCTCCTTTGTGCTCATCGCCGACAATCTTATCTAACACGAAATAATTGACTTGCATTAATAGACTACCTAGAGGCCGTGCCGCATGTCAACTAGATTATGTTATAAAAACTTATTATAAACAATTAGTAAGGATGATAGTCATTCTCTATATTAGATTTGACACTGTGATTGCTGTGGCACTAAGATAATGAATGTGCATTATTTTGTTTGAGTGGAGTACACGTAACTAGCCACACCTGCGAGACAACCGTGAAAGAAACATCCCTCACGAGTTGGCGGTAACCGTTGCTTAGACTAGGGAGTAATCAATGGCAAAGATAAAACGCAGTTTCACCGTCGAGATAAGCGAGGCGCGGTGCCGGTCCTGTGCCGTCTGCTGGGAGATCTGCGAACCCAAAGTGCTCGGCTGGAAACCCCCCTTGAACAAGGCCATCATCAAAGACATAGAAGCTTGCACCGGCTGCAGATTGTGCGAATGGCTGTGCCCGGACTGGGCGATTGTGGTGAAGCCTGCCGCGCTCGAACCCGGCGGGACCCGGGCAGAAGAACTCAGCGAGGCCGCGTCATGACAAAAAGACTGTTGCTGGGAAACGACGCTTTCTGCGAAGGCCTGATCGCCGGCGGAGTTCGCTTCTACGCGGGTTACCCCATCACGCCGGCGACTGAAATTGCCGAGGCCATGTCGCGCCGCATGCCGGAGGTAGGCGGCACCTACGTGCAGATGGAGGACGAACTGGGCAGCATGGGCGCGATCATGGGCGCCTCAGCCACCGGGGTGAAGTCCGCCACGGCCAGCGCGGGGCCGGGCATGGCCTTGATGCAGAACGAGCTGGGCCAGTCGATCGTTGCCGAGATCCCGCTGGTGGTGATCAATGTGCAGCGCGCCGGCCCGGGGATCGGCAATGCCACCCGCTCGGGTCAGATGGAGGTGATGCAATCGCGCTATGGGTCGAACGGAGAGGTACCCGCCGTCGTTCTGTCCCCATCCTCGGTCGAAGAGGCGTTCTGGCTTACCGTGAAGGCGGTCAATTTTTCCGAAATGCTGCGCACCGTGGTCATCGTGCTCGGTGAAGGGATGCTAGGCCTGCAACGGGCAGTCGTCGATTTGCCCGACTACGATGACATCAAATTGGCAGAACGACCCAGGCCAAGCGTGCAGCCGGACGAATTTCTCGGCAACTACAACGCGAACGCGCTTTCGGACGTGCCGCCCATCGCGGATTTCGGCGCCGGCTACAAGAGCATCCTGTCGTCAGTTGGCATCTCCCGCCGGGGCGGGGGCGATATCAGCGTTCTCGGGCTTAGCGAAGATGACCAGGACTTCACCATCCGGCGACTGCACCAGAAGATACTCGATAGAAAGAATGAAATCACGCTGTTCGAACAGCTCATGACCGAAGATGCGGAAATCGTGTACATCGCCTTCGGCACCCAGGCCCTGTCGGCCATCGGCGCCATGCACGAGGCGCGAGCCAAGGGCATTAAGGCAGGCGTGCTGCGATTGATCACTGTCTGGCCGTTCCCGGAGGATATCGTGCGTACCTGCTGCGCCAAAGCCCGAGCGGTGGTGGTGCCGGAAATGAATTTGGGTCAGGTGCGCCTGCTCGTCGGCAGCGCGCTGGCGAACACCGGCATCAAGATCGTGGGCGTGAATCGCGTCGACAGCATCACTATTACGCCGGCGCAAATACTCGAAAAGACCAAGGAGGTTCTGTCATGAGCGTGCAAAGTGAGATGCCTGCGATCAAGCCTGTGAAGAAGAAGCTAGATCTCCAACGGCCCCTCGATGAACTGGTCGAACTGTACGCAGAGATCCCGGCCAGGCAGTTCCGCTACTGCCCGGGCTGCGGTCTGGGCATGGCGCAAAGCGCGATCATGCGCGCCTTCCATCGCGCCGGCGTGGATATCACCAAGGTAGCTACCGCCGGCGGCAGCGGTTGCTACTCGGTGATGGGCCATTATTTCAAGTCGAACCACATCCACGGATCCCACGGCAGAGGGTGCGCTTATGCAATGGGGATGAAGCTCGCGCGGCCCGAGCTGACGGTAGTGACTCTGCAAGGCGACGGCGACCTGCTGGCGATCGGAGGCAATCACTTCATCCATGCCGCAAGACGCAACATTGACATTACGGTAATCTGCTTCAACAACTACAACTTCGGCGACACCGGCGGGCAATTCGCCCCCACTACTCCCTTGGGCAGCAAAACCGACACCTCGACTCTGGGCATGCCCGAGCCCGCGTTCGACGCCTGCAAGCTCGCCATCGGCGCCGGCGCGAGCTTCGTCGCGCGCAGCACGGTTGCGCACCCCGCGCATCTGACGAAGATGATTGCCGATGCTATCGAATGGAAGGGGTTCGCGTTCGTCGAGGTGATGCAGCACTGCCACGTGCTATGGGGCCGCCGCAACGGCATGCCCGAAGCCATGGACATGATGCGCTTCTACAAGGACAACTCGGTTCTGAATACTTCAAGTGTTCCCGAGGACGAGCGCTTCGACATTCCCATCTACAGTGAGGACGAGAAGAACGTAAAGTTCGTTCTCGGCGTGTTGAACAAGGAACAAAAGCCCGAGTACACCGAGGAGTACGCCAAGCTGCGCGCCAAAGCCATGGCCAAGGTGACGGGAAAGGCTAAATCATGAGAACGGAAATCCGCTTCGCAGGGGTCGGAAGCCAGGGCATGGTGTCGTGCAGCGTTATTCTCGCCGAGGCCCTGGGGATCGTGAAAGACTATCAGGTGGTGCAGACGCAGGAATACGCCGCCAGCATTTCCGGGGGCTCCGCCCAGGGCGACGTCGCGTTCAGCGACCAGAAGATTATCGTCCCCTGGGTGCTGCATCCGGATGTGCTGGTCGCAATGGCGCAGGATGCGGTAAAGCAGCATGCCGCAGCCATGAGGCCGGGGAGTTGCGTGATTGTCGACGACATCATGGTAAACGACGTTTCGTCCTTCCAGAAAGGCGTCACGATTCACTGGGCGCCGATGACCAAGCTCGCCGACGACGTGGGTTTTCGCAAATGCGCAAACATCGTCTCGCTCGGCGTGTTTGCGCGCCTCACCGGCTTGCTGACCCTGGATGAGATCACCCGGGCCGTCCGAGCTCGCGCACCCGGGCGCGCGGAGACCAACCTCAAGGCGCTGCGTCTGGGCTACGAGGTGAATCTTGGCACCGTAGCAGCATAGCCTCCGAATTTGCCCTTCCGGACATATAGGGGATTTAAGCTATGTCGATCTTCTCGAGATCAAGAAGATTGATGTTCTCCGAAATGATGGAACGATTCACGCGACTCGATCTGGCGCATCTGCGGTCAAGGCGCTTGAGCAGTTCGCCGAGGCGGTAGGCAGCGACCTGAACGACAGGAGCAATATTGTGCGCAAACACAATATCGTTTGAAAAAGCTTAATCGGCGGACCGTTAGAGTCGGCGGAATTTGATGCATGAACTTAGAGACAAAGTTGCAGTCGTCAGTGGCGCCACACGCAAGCGCGGCCTAGGCGCTGCGATCGCGCTCGCACTGGCGCGCGCGGGAGCGAATGTGGTGGTCACAGGCAGCGGGCATTCGGCCGGCGGCGCCCCAGAGGACGAGGTGAAGTCCGGCTGGCGCGGCCTTCCCGATTTGGTTGCGGCGATCGAAGCGCTCGGCGTACGCGGACACGGCGTCCATGCGGATGTAACGCATATCGGAGAAGTTCAGAACATGGTCGCCCAGACGGTCGAGCGATTCGGTCACATAGATATCCTCGTCAACAATGCCACTTATCCTAGGGCCGCTGACCGGGTGTCAGTCGTCGATCTCGACGAAGTTCTCTGGCGAAAAGTGATCGATGTCAATCTCACCGGCACCATGATCGTCAGCAAATACGTGGCAAAGCAGATGATCGCACAGGGGCGGGGCGGCAGCATCGTCAGCATTTCGTCGATTGCGGCCATGGTGGCCCCCGCCACCACAGGTGCATATGCGGCATCCAAGGCAGCCTTGCACGCCTTGAACGCGTCGCTGGCCGACGAATTGGGCCCGCACGGCATCACCTGCAACGTGATCGCGCCCGGTTTTCTCGACACAGCCCGCGTCGACGCCTTGCGCGCTGAGGGCAAGTGGGAACAGCGGCTGTCCTCAATTCCGATCAAACGGCCGGGAACCGCTGAAGAAGTCGCAGAGCTGGTGCGATTCCTGTGCGGCCCGCATGGGCGTTGGATCAGCGGCGAGGCGATTGTCGTCGCCGGCGGCGAGGTCAGGCGCGCGGCGCGGTGAGTTGCTTGGATACACGCGCAGTTCCGGCCGAAGGAGCGGGCCACAATATCGCCATTGCCCAAGCACGGTCAGCCGCTGCTGGACCGAATCCGAAAAGCACGGGCCGCGACACCGCCGTTGTTCAGCGTAGTCCGTGCTTGGGCATACACAGCACGCAGAAATGAGAAAGGAAGACTCATGACTTATAGCAGCATTGCCTATGACGTTAGCGACGCAATCGCCACTATCACGCTGAATCGCCCCGAGGCACGCAATTCGATCACTGCCGAAGTGCACAGGGAGCTGGCTGACGTGGTTGCGAGGGTGCTCGAAGACGTGGAGGTGAAGGCACTAATCCTCACCGGCAGCGGCGGATCCTTCTGCTCCGGTGGCGATATCAAGGCCATGCAGGGCAGCAATCCTTCTTTCGCCGAAGACAAGCTTCGATTCGACCGAGTCCACGAGTTGCTGTATCGGCTCATAGAAATGCCGAAGCCCGTTATTGCCGCAGTCGACGGACCCGCGTTTGGAGCGGGCTGCAACCTGGCGCTCGCTGCCGATTTCATTCTCGCGACTCCCAGGGCCAAATTCTGCCAGGTCTTTGGCCGCATGGGTCTGGTACCTGATTTCGGCGGGCTTTTCCTGCTGCCCCGCATTGTGGGGCTGCAGCGAGCCAAGGAACTCATGTTTTCTGCGCGGATACTCGGCGCGGATGAAGCCAAGAACTTGGGCATTGTGTTCCGGCTCGTTTCCTCGGATTCGCTGCAAACCGAAGCCAGGTCGCTCGCGCGCCGCTTTTGCCATGCCTCCACTGTCGCCATCGGCATGGCCAAACGGGCACTCAACCGGTCGTTCAACGTGGATTTCCACGTAATGTCGGAGTTCGAGGCTTCTGCACAAAGCAGGTTGCGCAGCGACCCTTATGTTCGCGAAGCTGTGCGACGTTTCAATAACAAGGAGCAGCTAGAGTTCATTTGGGAGAAGTTCGACAGTCCGGCAGCCGAAGCAATACCGAATCATGTCTGAAATACCTGAGGGAAATATGACGATCGAAATCAATCGGATTCCGTTTCGCGCAGACCTGATGGACGGCAAGCGCGTGCTGGTAACCGGCGGCGGCACCGGCTTGGGTCGCGCAGTTACGTACCGCATGGCACAACTGGGCGCCACCGTTTACATTTGCGGTCGGCGCGAAGAGATTCTGCGGAATACCACCAAGGAAATCACCGAGGAAACCGGCGCACAAGTTACGCCGCTTCGCTGCGACATCCGCGACAGCGCTCAAGTCGAGTCTATGTTCGACGCAATCTGGGCCGAAGGTGCGCTGGACATTCTCATCAACAATGCAGGGGCAAATTTTCTTGCCCGCACCGAGACTCTTTCCGCACGTGCCTTCGACACGATCATCAGCATTGCATTGAGCGGCAATGCGTATTGCGTGCTGGCTGCAGGCAAACGCTGGATCGGGGCCAAACGAGGCGGCGTCATACTCAATGTGCTTGCCTCAGGCGCCACCAGTTTGGGTCGCGCTTTCACGGTCCCGCTTACCATGGCCAAGTCGGCGATGTTGGCCATGACGCGGAGTCTCGCGGTCGAATGGGGCCCCAAAGGCATACGCTGCGTCGCCATCGCCCCGGGCATCTTTCCAACGCCGGGCGCATTCGGCCAATTACTACCGGAAGAGCGAATCAAGTCCTACGATTTCACCCGGAACATTCCGCTAGGTCGCTTCGGCGAGCATGACGAATTCGCCAATATGTGCGCATTCCTGACCTCGGATGCCGCTTCCTATGTCAACGGCGACATGATTACCATCGATGGCGGCCGCGGCATCAAGGCCATGGATCTCGACGATCTCTTTTCCTGGACTGACGAGAACTGGGCTTCGCTCAAGCAGGCTCGCAAGCGCTAATGAGTGCGTCAGCATCTTCACAAACTGTCGACTCTGCGGCTTTCCGCCCGATGCCGTTGCGTTGTGCGATATGAGCAATCGCAAATCGCAAAAGCGATGCCCCGGATGAACGACGTTACTCAACTGCATCTGCACGTCGGCCAGGAGATCGGTGTTTCGCCCTGGCTTGAGGTCGGCCAGGACCGCATCGACCAATTCGCCAACGCCATAGGTGATACGCAGTGGATCCATGTCGACCCGGAGCGGGCCGGGCGCGAGTCGCCCTATGGCGGCACCATCGCGCACGGCTTTCTAACGCTGTCGCTGCTGTCGCGCCTGCTGCAGAACACGATCGACATGAGCCGGCTAAGAATGGGTGTCAACTACGGACTGAATCGGGTGCGCTTCACTGATGCCGTTCCGGCCGGCTCGCGCATCCGCGGGCGTTTCGTGCTCGCCCGATTCGCAAATATCAAGGGCGGAAGACAGCTCACCTGGGGAGTGACCGTGGAGCGTGAGGGATCGGACAAGCCGGTTTGCGTGGCGGAGTGGGTGACGCAGCAGTACGACTGAAACGCCCATTACCGAAATCACCCGATTGGCAGCTAACTGGAATTCCTGCGAAAACCTGTAGTTGTTACTTCTTCGTGATCGCTAAAAGCTTGAGTAGTCACTTTGTGCTTCGCGGCAGCATGGCTTTTTGGTCACGCAAAAATAACAGTGCATTCACGCATTAGACGATGGAGGAGAAGATGAAAGTAAGGAACGGCAAGGACTTCTGGGCCGGCCTGATGTTTGCCGGTTTCGGCATAAGTTTTACGTTAATCGCGTTCAACTATCCGATGGGCACCGCAGCGCGCATGGGGCCCGCGTATTTCCCGGTGATCGTGGGCGGTCTGCTCGCGATACTCGGGGCGAGCGTACTGTTTCGCTCGTTCATATCCAAATTCGAGCATACCCTCAAGGTATTCCCACTCCGGCTGCCGTTGCTGGTCGCCGCACTAGCGCTCGGAGGCGTGATCTACTTCGCAGATAGCTGGTTCAAGGGGGCGCCGCTGGCCAAGTATGTGCTCAGCGCGCTGGCGCTGGCGCTGTTCTTCGGCGCTTTCGGACCAAAGTCATTGCCCCTGGTGCTGCTCTCAGTATTGGTTTTCGGCTACGCACTCGAGCCGCTGGGCCTGGTTCTCGCGACCGTACTACTGGTCGTAATAAGCGCGGCGGGGGGACATGATTTTCGTAAAAAGGAAATTCTGATTCTAACCTTAGTACTGGTGCTGTTTGCCGTGCTGGTATTCGTTAAAGGCCTGTCGATGCCGTACAACTTGTGGCCGGGACAGTAGCCATGGACTTTGCGCTGCTTCACAACCTCGGCATCGGCTTTGGCGTAGCGTTGACCGCGCAAAATCTGATGTATTGTTTCCTCGGCGTGCTGCTCGGGACGCTGATCGGAGTGCTGCCCGGCATTGGGCCTCTGGTGACCATCGCGATGCTTCTGCCGGTGACGTTCAGTCTACCGCCGATTTCGGCCTTGATCATGCTCGCCGGCATTTACTATGGTGCGCAATACGGCGGGTCAACCACGTCGATCCTGGTTAATATTCCTGGGGAGGCGTCCTCGGTGATTACCTGCCTGGAAGGTTACCAGATGGCGCGCCGGGGTCGCGCCGGTCCGGCGCTGGCGATTGCGGCCCTGGGCTCGTTCTTCGCCGGCTGCGTCGCCACCATTGTGATCGCGCTGTTTGCGCCGCCGCTGGCCGAGTTTGCACTCAAATTCGGTCCAGCCGAGTATTTCTCTCTGATGGTTTTGGGCTTGGTCGGCGCAACGGTGCTCGCGCACGGCTCTCTGATCAAGGCGCTTTCGATGACCCTTTTCGGGCTGCTGCTGGGTCTGGTCGGCACTGATGTCAATTCCGGGATGGATCGCTTTTCCTTCGGTTTTCCGGAGCTCTCCGACGGGATCGGCTTTGTCATCATCGCCATGGGATTTTTCGCTTTCGCCGAGGTCATTAGCAATCTTGAGCAGGGCACGGCGCGCGAGGTATTCGTTAACAAGGTTACCAATCTAATGCCGACCTGGAAGGACTTGAAGGACAGTTCCGGCGCGGTTTTGCGCGGTACGGCAGTCGGTTCGGTGCTGGGCATCCTACCGGGTGGCGGGGCAATGCTGGCCTCTTTTGCAGCATATACGGTGGAAAAGAAAATTGGCGATCCCTCCAATTTCGGCAAGGGTGAAATCCGCGGCGTCGCAGCGCCGGAATCGGCGAACAATGCCGGATCGCAGACTTCTTTCATTCCCATGCTCACCCTAGGTATCCCCTCCAACGTGGTGATGGCGCTGATGATAGGCGCGATGATGATCCAGGGCATTGCACCCGGGCCACAGGTGCTGACGGAGAACCCGGAACTCTTCTGGGGCTTGATCGTTAGCATGTGGATCGGCAACCTGATGCTGGTGATCCTCAACCTGCCGCTGATCGGCATCTGGGTAAAGCTGTTGACCGTGCCTTACCGGCTGCTCTACCCGTCGATCGTGCTGTTTTGCAGCGTTGGCGTCTACAGTATGGCGAACCAGACGTTCGACATGTTGCTTGCCGGACTATTTGGAATATTGGGTTATGTTTTCGTTAAACTGGAATGCGAGCCGGCGCCGCTGATTCTGGGGTTCATCCTCGGACCACTGATGGAGGAGCACATGCGCCGGGCGATGCTGATTTCCCACGGCGATGCGACCGTATTCTTCACCAAACCGATTAGCGGTGTGCTATTGATCGTCGCCATGGCGCTGCTGCTCCTTACGATCCTGCCAGCCGTGCGCAAGACCCGTGAAGCAGCATTCCAAGAATGACATTTCATGAACCTTGAGGGCCATTTGCACGCGAGAAAAATGAGGAGTCAAGATCGGTGACGTTCAAAGACAAAGTCGTACTCGTAACTGGGGCTTCTGCGGGTCTCGGTCGCGGCATTGCGCACGCGTTCGCCCGGGAAGGGGCGCGTGTGGCCGTGAACGGACGTGGCAAGGACGCGGTAGACGCAACGGTGGAAGAAATTGCGAGCGATGGCGGCATCGGCTTGGGTGTCACCGGAGACGTTTCGTCAAGCCAGGACGTGAAGACAATGTTCGAGCGTATTGTCGAGCGCTTCGGTACGCTCGACATTCTCGTCAACAATGCAGCGCGGACGCCGTCGGACAAGGAAAGCGCCAAAGCGCGCTTGGGGTTTCTCGAACTGACGACGACGCCGGCGCCGAAGCGTTCGCTCGAGGTGACGCGCAATATGAGCGACGAGACTTGGGCGCAGATGATTGCGGTGAACCTGAACGGGGTTTTTTACTGCACGCGCGAAGCGCTGAAAATCATGGAACCGAAGCGCTATGGAAAGATCGTGAATATTGCTTCCACGGCAGGCATCTCCGGCCAGTCGTTCCACAGCCCTCACTACTCCGCCTCGAAAGGCGGAGTAGTGGCCTTCACGCGCTCGGTCGCGCTGGAGGTCATCGGCGCCGGAGTCAATGTCAATTGCATCGCGGCCGGGGCGATCACGACCGAAATCTGGAACCAGTTTTCCCCCGAAGTGCAACAGCGTCTGCTGCAACGGATTCCCGCCGGGCGCATGGGGACGATCGAGGAATTTGCGTCTCTCGCACTGTATCTGGCAAGCGATGAAGCAGCTTTTATCGTGGGCCAAACTATCAGCCCGAATGGCGGGACGATCGCCTGAACACGCGCTACCGACTAAAGACTGTAGCGGAACTAAGTACCGAGTGTCTCAAAACAGCATGCTATTGTCTCGACAAACCAAGCTCTTCTGGTTTGCGTGCTTCATGCTTTTGGAAGCTGACAAGTTTCATCGAAACCGATCGATGCAAGAAAACAAACCTGAGGAGAGAACGGCAATGCGCGCGAATCCACGAGCGAATTCAGTCAGGAAATTAGAACCTGTTACGTCGGTGTAGGACCAGCTGCGCGCAAAGGGTAACTGGAACCCGCTGCGAGATGGCTTCGCCAAGTGGGTTCCTTTGTGGACCGAGAAGTTCAGGGCTATGAGCGCGCACTCCAAGGTATCCGGTCTGATTGATCCCCAAGACGTAGGAGTTTATTGCGATCGTCGTAGATGCCTTCCACACGCATATCTAAGTACCCGGCGTGAGTCGCCCTATCCGCAGATCGTTCGAACTGGCCGCGCTCCGCGGGCGCAGGAGGTGGCCGTCGCACTTTTTTCGCCTGCGATGAATTGCCAGATCAGTCGCCTCAAAACACTCTAGGGGTGATCTCGGCAAAATGGCGCATTGCCGTCTCGTGATGGGCGCGATTCTTGTGACAGCCGTGGTCTATGCTACCGCCCTGCTTCGGCTTGCTTCTGACCCCGGATCCTAGTGCTTTCGGATAGCAGACGCTCGCATTGGCAGCCTTTGGCCTATGCGCAAGTACAGCGCCAGTGGCCGGCTAGGTCGACAAGCCGAATGTGACGGCGAATTCGTGGGCGGCAGCTCCCTCGTGCATAGCGGCCATACATGGTGCCAAAGGCTGAGCGGCTCTTCCGGGTCGAAAGTGACGGCCTGCGTTTTTGGAATGCTGACGCTGGCTGAATTTTCAGTAGACCTGATGGCGTCAGGGAGTACAACCGGCCAGCAGCGGACGCACAGCGCTCCAAAAAAAGAAACCCCGCCGAAGCGGGGGAATCTCTGGAGGAGTTAAATCAACAAGCGCCTAAAGCGTAGCTGACCGCGCATTCGTGTCAATGGGCCAATTGGCCTCGTTTCCGAACGGCCGGAAGCAGACGATCCGCTGCGGCGTCTTTACTCGTTTGTAGTGCGTACCAGGGTTCGTTATATGCCTAGGATTTTCATTGCTTTGGCTAACGTATCGACCGAATCCTGGTGCTTGCCGGCTTTGTGAAATGCCTCGCCGTCGGCACGCAGCTTTTTCACCTCCGACATCTGAGCATCGCTCAACTTGGGTTTCTTGCTCATTGCTGCATCGATCTTTTTCATGTCCGCCGGGCAATGGAAAGCGAACGCGGTTGCGCTTGTCAGCATCAGCGCGAGAAACAAGGTAACGGCTCGAACCTTCATCTTATCCTCCTAATGAGTGGACTGAGGTGAACCCATTGCGCTAACCGCGAGCATGGGCGTTTATCCGACTGCTACTTCCTATTGCGCCGATAACTCTACGCCACAATTCGGCAATGCGAAAGCCTCGCATTCCTATTAATGGGGGGGTTGGCTGCGTCGATTTCACATGGCTATTTCCGGAAATGCTCTCCGGCCGGTTTGGGTTGCGAAACGGTGAGTTCGGCCTGCATTCGATGCAATAGGCGCGCAGGTCCGAAGAAAACTATCGACAGACCGGCCCGGCGTCGCCCGCCGATATCAGGCTGCAGGCGCTTCGGCGCTGGCGTACAGCACCGTCTCTTCGCCGTGGATGGTGTAATGATCGAGATAGAAGCGGTAACCGAGATCGAGCATGGCCAAATAGCGGATGATCGAAAAATAGTCTTCCGGCCGGTGGTAGATCGAGATCGCCAGCCGCGGGCGCCAGCGCCGCAGTGAGGCCTCCGCCCCGCAGAGCGCGTCCAGCTCGGAGCCTTCGATGTCCATTTTGATGAAATCCACGCGCTTCACGACGCCCTCGTCGACCAGGGAATCGATGCGCCGCACGGGATATTTGTCGAAATCCAGGTGCGCCGCCGGATTGACGCCTACGTCCTCGGCCGGCGTCATGCCGATGTTCCGATCGACCGCCGACACGCCGCATGGAAACAGCGTGATCCGCCCTGCGAGCGAGGGGTTCATGTCGAGATTGCGCCGCATGATGCGGCAATGCGTCGGCACCATGTCAAAGGCGTACACCTGACCCTCGGCGCCGGCCGTCGATGCAAACGCAAGCGCCGTATCGCCGAAACAGGCGCCGGCGTCGATCAGGTAATCGCCGCGGCGCGGTTTGATGCTGACGCCGTCCCGGTCGAAGTAGTACTGCCCCATCAGAAACGCCATCGCCACGTTCATGGCCCATCCGTCCAGCCGGATGCGCCCGCCCTCGAACGGGAACTCATAGCTGCCCAGCTGGCCAAGCACGCCGGTTTCCTGCGGGCTGCCGACTTGAAACGATTTTGCCTGCTCCCGCAAACGCCAGTGCTCGGCAGGCGCTTCCAGCACTTTCACATGATGGTGGCTCAGCATGCGGAACAGGATCAGCCGGTCCAACAGGTCTTTCGACGCCGCGTCTGCCAGCCGGTTGCGCGCTTCGAACAGGTCGATGAAATTGAGGAAGAAGAATTTCAGATACTGGACCGGATGGCGGATCTGAAAAACACCCGGATCCTGTCCGGCAAAGCGTTCCGCATCGAAATTGTCGCTCTCATGCCGGTGCATGTGCTGATAAAAGCGTTCGAGTATGCCGTCGCGCCAGTTATCGGCATCCTCGTGGCCTGCAGCGTCGGGAACCGGGCCCTGCGGCATGGCCGCAGCCGGAACCGCGGCCCCGGCAGTCTTCGAGAACATACCCGACAAGGCCTTCTTCAGCATCGTTCAAGCGCTCAGACGAGGTGCTGCCTGAAATGCGCGATCGTACGCTCCCATGACAACTTCGCCGCAGCTTCGTTGTAGCGCGGCGTCGAGTTGTTGTGAAACCCGTGCTGCGTTCCCGGATAGAAGTGCACTGCATAGCTCACGCCGGCGGCCTTGAGTGCAGACTCGAACGCGGGGTAGGTGCCGTTCACGCGCGCATCGTTTTCCGCCAGATGGCACAGCAGCGGGGCCTTGATCTTCGCCACGCTTTGCGTATCGGCTGCGACACCGTAGTACGGGGCACCGGCGTGCATGTCCGGCCCCAGCGCCGCGGCCAGGTAATTGACCACGCCGCCGCCATAGCAAAAGCCCGTGACTCCCAGCTTGCCCGTGGACAGTTTGTGCGCGCTTAGAAATCGCGCGCTGTTCAGAAAATCCGTGCGCAATTTCGGCTGGTCCAGGCTCGCTTGCAGCGTACGGCCGTCGTCGTCGTTGCCGGGATAGCCTCCAACCGGGAAAAGCCCGTCGGGCGCGAGGGCGAGAAAGCCTTCCACCGCCGCGCGCCGCGCGACATCCTCGATGTACGGGTTGAGCCCCCGGTTCTCATGCACGACCAGCACTACCGGGAAAGGCCCTGGTCCGGCAGGCTGCACGAGGTAGCCCCGCATCGTTCCAGAATTACCGCCGGGCGAAGGATAGCTGACGTAGTTCGCCTTGATGCGCTGGTCGGTAAAGGAGATGGTCTGCGCCTGCGCATAGCGCGGCAGCAGCGCCTGCGCCATCAGCAAGCCCGACCCGCCCAGCACCGCGATCGATGCGGCACGGCTCAGGAATTCGCGCCGATCGATCCGGCCGTGGCAATATTCGTCGTACAGGTCGAATACGCGCTGGTCGATTTCCAACTGGGTAATGCCTTGCGCCACGGGGCGCTCCGAGAGCTGGCGTTCCCTCATCGCATTTCTCCTCATAGATCGCGGACCTGATCGGTGAGGCGGAATACTACCGCACCCGACGCCAAGTCTGCAGCCTCAATGGTGACCCGGATTTCGGCAAGGGATGCATATGCCTTGCGCCGCAACACGGCTCGCGCCCTCGTTGACGATTGTCAAAATGCCGCACCGCGCCAGGGTGAGAATTTATTTCAACAGCCTTCCCATCCACCGTCTTGTCTATAAGGAGTTCTGCAATGTCAACGCTTTCGCACGGCACCGGACCCTCGGTGGTCCTGTCAGATCATTCACCTCATAGTTCCGTTCCATGGCGCGCATTGGCGCCCATCGCCGTGGCTGCAGCGCTCGCCCTGTTTCCCGCGCCCGAAGGCCTGCCGCAGCATGCCTGGTATTTCTTCGCCATTTTTGCCGGAGTCATCGTCGCACTGATGCTCGAACCGCTGCCGGGCGGCGCGGTGGGCCTCATCGGCGTGACCCTGGTTGCCGCGCTGGCACCCTGGGTGCTGTACGGCCCGCAGGAACTCGCGAAACCGGGCTTCAAGTCGGTGAACGCATCCCTTAACTGGGCCTTGTCAGGATTCGCCAACAGCACGGTATGGCTCATCTTCGCCGCCTTCATGTTTGCCATGGGCTACGAGAAAACCGGGCTGGGCAAGCGGCTGGCACTGGTGCTGGTCAGACTGATGGGGCGGCGCACGCTGATGCTGGGTTACGCCGTGGTGCTGACCGATACGCTGCTCGCGCCGTTCACGCCCTCCAACACGGCGCGCAGCGGCGGCACCATCTACCCGGTGATCCGCAACCTGCCCGCACTATACGATTCAAAGCCCAACGACCCTTCGGCGCGCCGCATCGGATCCTATTTAATGTGGGTGGCCATTGCCTGCACCTGCGTCACCAGTTCGATGTTCGTCACGGCAATGGCGCCGAACCTGCTCGCGGTGGAGCTGGTCAGAAAAACCGCCAAGATCGACATCAGCTGGACACAGTGGTTCATGGCCTTCCTGCCGGTGGGCGTCGCCCTGCTGATCCTGATTCCGCTTCTGACCTACTGGCTGTATCCGCCGGAAGTGAAGGAAGGCAATGAAGTTCCCAAGTGGGCGGCCTCGGAACTCGCCAAGATGGGGGGGATGAGTCTGCACGAAATGCTGCTCGCGGGGCTGGTCGTGGTCGCCCTGGCGATGTGGATTTTCGGCGGCAGCGTGATCAATGCGACGACCGCAGCGATGGTCGTCGTTTCCCTGATGCTGCTCACCGCTGTGTTTTCCTGGGAAGACATGATCACCAACAAGGCGGCGTGGAATACCCTGGTGTGGTTCGCGACCCTGGTCGCCCTGGCCGGAGGTCTCTCGAGCGTCGGGTTCGTAAAATGGTTTGCGAACTCGGTCGCCGCGCACATGGACGGATTCTCTCCCGGCATGGCGATGATCGCGCTGATCCTGGTGTATTTCTTTACCCACTACCTGTTCGCCAGCATCACCGCGCATACGACGGCGATGCTGCCGGTGATGCTGGCCGTGGGTTCCACCATACCCGGCATGAACATGCTGCAGTTCGCGCTTTCGCTGGGTCTCACCCTCGGCATCATGGGCATACTTACGCCCTATGCGACCGGGCCGAGCCCCGTGTATTACGGCTCGGGCTACCTGCCGGCCTCGGACTACTGGAAACTGGGGGCAATATTCGGCGTGCTGTTCATCGCCGCCTATCTGTTGCTCGGCCTGCCGTGGATGGCGTTTATGAGTTAGCCCGGCGTTGAAACAGGGGGCCATGCCCCCTGTTTCATCCCCCAAGTCAGGGCTGTTGAAAACACTCACCTCTGACTCTCGCGCCGGACCCGCGCCGGCGCTTGCGCTGCCCGTTGTTCATGGCATCATAGGACATGGATTCAGGCCGCATTCGCAAAAGAGCCTGCGCCATCCCGATCAACCAGCAGAGAAAAAGGGCCGCGACATGAATGCAAAAAACGACCGCGCCGCCTGGCTCAAAGGCCCGTCCGCACACTGCGCCGTTCCACCGCAAACCCAGACACACCCGCGCCGCTTCGTCCTGCTCGGCGCGCCCGGCGTCGGCAAGGGCACCCAGGCCGAATTGCTGAGCGAACGCCTCGGCGCCTGCCAGCTATCCACAGGGGATGTTTTTCGTGCCGCGAAATCGACCGATGAATGCGAGCGCAGCCCCGCGATCAACCGCGCCCTCGAAGCCATGAGCAAGGGCGAACTGGTCACGGACGAGACCGTGCTCGCCATGATCAAGGAACGCACCGCCTGCCTGCGCTGCGGCGGGGGATTTCTTCTCGATGGTTTCCCGCGCACCGTGGCGCAAGCCGAGGCGCTGGGCGAACTCCTGGCGCGCGAGAACATCCAGCTCGACGCCGTACTCAGCTATGAACTGCCTCTTGAAACCATCGTCGCACGCCTGAGTGGGCGCCGCACTTGCGACAAATGCAAGGCCGTCTACCACGTGCAGAGCAAACCGCCCAAGGTCGAAGGCGTGTGCGACGCCTGCGGCGGCAAGCTGATTCAACGCGAAGACGACCGCGCTGAATCGGTCAAGGTGCGCATGGCCGCCTACGCATCCAGTACCGCGCCGCTGGCCGATTACTACCGCAAGAAAGACCTGCTCGTTTCCATTCCTGCTGAGGGATCGCCCGAAGCAATCTACCAGCGCACCGAGAAATTGCTGGAGGCGCGGCTTTGAAATTCATGGCCATGCAATAAAGCGGGCAGCCCGCCGGCGTGCGAGAGTGCGGCGTTCCGGATAAACTCGCCGCCCCCGCAATAGCCTGAATGTCGAACAGGCGCGCAGCGCGAAGCCCCGGCAGCCGCTAAAATGCTGCAATGCCAGAAACAAACAGCAGCAAAGCGGATGAGGACAGCGTCATCCGCATCCACGGTGCGCGTCAGAACAACCTCAAGAACCTCACACTTGCGATCCCGCTGAACCAGCTGGTCGTGGTCACGGGCGTTTCCGGCTCGGGCAAGTCGTCCCTGGTGTTCGACACGCTCTACGCCGAAGGCCAGCGGCGCTACGTCGAGACCTTCTCGCCTTACGCGCGGCAGTTTCTGGATCGCATGGACAAGCCGCAGGTCGACCGCATCGAGGGCATCCCGCCCGCGATCGCGATCGACCAGACCAACCCGGTGCGCACTTCCCGCTCCACCGTCGGCACCATGACGGAACTGAACGATCACGTGAAACTGCTGTTCGCGCGCGCGGCCGGCCTGCATTGCCGCGGCTGCGGCACGCAAGTGGCGCGCGATACACCCGAAAGCATTTACGCCGCACTCAGCGCGCGCGCGCAGGACGCGGGCGATCCGCGCCTCATCATCACTTTCCCCGTGCCCGTGCCGAAAAACTTCACCGAAACCGAAGTGCAGCAGTTGCTCGAGAGCCAGGGTTATGCGCGCATCCATGCGCGTAGCGCAGGCGCGCTCGAAGTGGTGCAGGACCGGCTGCGCCTCGCCTCCGCGGAGAAGACGCGTGTGATCGAGGCGCTGGAAGCCGCGCTGAAAATCGGTCAGGGCAAGGTGAATGTGTATGTAGCAGGCGAAGGCGATGCACCCCTCACCCCAGCCCTCTCCCCTCGGGAGGGGAGAGGGAGCAATAACACTGCGGCGCCCGCAACCGTAGACCCTGCCGGCAAAGAACATCCCCTCTCCCCCGCTCGCGGGGGAGAGGGTAAGGGTGAGGGGGCGGCCGCAAGCGAGAGGGCGGCGGTCTGGCGCTACTCCTCCGACCTGCACTGCGCCGAATGCGACATCCACTACGTCGATCCGACGCCTTCACTGTTTTCGTTCAACTCGCCCATCGGCGCCTGCGATACCTGCCGGGGCTTCGGTCGCGTCATCGGCATGGATTTCGGCTTGATCGTGCCGGACGAGGGCAAGACGCTGCGCGAGGGCGCGGTACGGCCATGGCAGACCGCGAGCTTCAAGGAATGCCAGGACGACATGGTGAAGTACGCCAACAAGCGCGGCATCCCGCTCGATACGCCGTTTCGCAGTCTGAGTTCCGCGCAGCGCAAGTGGGTGCTGGAGGGCGAGCCGGAATGGAAGAACTGGCGGACGTCCTGGCCCGGTACCTGGTATGGCGTGCGCAAGTTCTTCGACTGGCTGGAAAGCAAGGCCTACAAGATGCACATCCGCGTGCTGCTGTCGAAGTATCGCGCTTACACGCCCTGCCCGGTTTGCGAGGGCGCGCGGCTCAAACCGGACGCGCTGCTCTGGCGCCTGGGCACGAAGAAGGACGCCGACGGGGTGTTCGGCGCGTACAAGCGGTTCAAGCCCAGCGGCGTCGATTGGAGCGACGATCAACTGAGCACCCTGCCAGGGCTGACGGTACACGATCTGATGCTGTTGCCGATCGAGCGCTGCCGGACGTTTTTCGACAAGCTGCATCTGCCTGCGCCGCTGGACGAAGCCACCGACCTGCTGCTCACCGAAATCCGCGCACGCCTCACCTACCTGTGCCAGGTGGGACTCGCCTATCTGACGCTGGACCGGCAGTCGCGCACGCTCTCAGGCGGCGAAGTGCAGCGCATCAACCTCACCACGGCGCTCGGCACTTCGCTGGTGAATACGCTGTTCGTTCTGGACGAACCTTCCATCGGCCTGCACCCGCGCGACATGGGCCGCGTAATCGAGGTGATGCACCGCTTGCGCGACGCCGGCAACTCGCTGGTGGTGGTCGAACACGATCCGCAGATCATGTTTGCCGCCGACCGACTGCTCGATATGGGCCACGGCCCGGGCGAGCGCGGCGGCGAGCTTGTGTCCTTCGGTACGCCGGCGGAGTTACGGTCCGGCCGCTCGCTGACGGCCGAATATCTCTCAGGCAGAAAACGCGCCGATGCGGGCATCGCGCCCAGGCCGCCCGACGCGAAAGGGCCGAGGCTGCACCTGCTCGGCGCGGCGGAACACAATCTCAAGAACATCGACGTCGCCATACCGCTTTCACGCCTGGTGTGCGTCACCGGCGTATCCGGCTCGGGCAAATCGACGCTGGTGCAGGACGTGCTCCACGCGGCGCTATTGAAGGCGATGGGGCGTCCCACCGAAACGCCCGGCGCGCACCGCGCGCTCGACGGCGCAGAACTGATCGCCGACGTGGTGATGGTGGACCAGTCGCCCATAGGCAGGACCACGCGCTCCAACCCGGCCAGCTACGTCGGCGCCTTCGACGCCATCCGCAGCCTGTTCACGGCCGAACCCATGGCGAAAGAACGCGGCTATACCGCGGGCACATTCAGCTTCAACACCGGTAACGGACGTTGCCCGACCTGTAGCGGCAACGGTTTCGAGCATGTCGAAATGCAGTTCCTGTCGGATGTGTATCTGCGCTGCCCCGACTGCAACGGCCGGCGTTTTCGCGACGAGGTGCTGGAAGTCACGCTCGCGGGCAAACACGGCCAACGGGCGCTCTCGGTCGCCGACGTGCTCGAACTCACGGTGTCCGAGGCACTCGCATTCTTTGCCGACCACGCGCAGGTGCAGGCGGTGCTCACTCCCCTGGCTGACGTCGGACTGGAATACCTCAAGCTCGGCCAGCCGGTGCCCACGCTCTCGGGCGGCGAAGCGCAGAGACTGAAACTCGCCGGTCATCTGGTCGAAGCGGGCAAGGGCGCAAGCGCCGCTACGAACAGGGGCGCGCCCGCCGCGGGCGGCCTCGCTCGAAAGGGAAAGCTGTTCCTGTTCGACGAACCGACCACCGGCCTGCACTTCGACGACATCGCGAAGCTGCTCTTCGCACTGCGCAAGCTGATCGCCGCAGGACATTCGGTGGTGGTGATCGAACACAATCTGGATATGATCCGCGCCTCCGATTGGATCATCGACCTCGGGCCGGAAGGCGGCGACGCAGGCGGCGAAATCGTGTGCACCGGCACGCCGGACGAGGTGCGCGCGCATGCGGCCTCGCATACGGGAAAAGCGCTGCGCGAGTACGAGCTTGCACTGGCGCCATCGGCTGAAGAATGGCGTCAATCGCGCGTCTCCGAGGCATTGCCTTCGCAACGGACGCGACGCGTCCAAGCCGGTTTCATCAAGATACACAAGGCCCGCGAGCACAACCTGCAGAACGTGGACGTCGAAATTCCGCGCAACCAGTTCACCGTGATCACCGGCGTTTCGGGTTCGGGCAAGTCCACCCTGGCTTACGACACCATCTTCCAGGAGGGGCAGCGCAAGTACCTGGAGTCACTTTCCGCCTATGCGCGCCAATTCATCAAGTCCCTGGAGCGGCCCGAAGTCCAATCCATCAAAGGCATCGCCCCCACCATCTCCATCGACCAGAAGCACTCATCCTTTTACTTCAACTCCTCGGTGGGCACGATCTCCGAGATCGCCCCCTACCTGCGGTTGCTTTTTGCCAGGCTGGCCGAAGCCCATTGCCCGCAGTGCGGTGACAGGATAAGCCGCTACTCGGCGGAAAAGATCGGCCAGGCTATTTTCAGCCGTTTTTCAGGGGCCATGGTCCAACTTTTCAGCCCGGTGGTGCGCAACCGTCGCGGCCATTACCAGGCCTTATTCGAAAAATACCGCAAACGCGGCTTCCTCAAAACGCTGGTCAACGGCAAGGTGTATTACCTGGACGATGTTCCGGTCCTGGACCGCAATAGCCGCCACCATATCGCGGTGCAGATCGATGCCGTTGATGTCGAGTCCGCCAACCGCGAGCGCGTCGCCGACAGCGTCACCCTGGCCCTGAACGAAGGCAACGGTGAGATCCTGGTACGCTGCCAGGGCCGGGATATTTTTTTTTCCAACCGCCTGCACTGTGCCCGCTGCGATATTTCCTTAAGCGAACCCCAGCCCGGGACTTTTTCCAGCAATTCTCCCGAAGGTGCCTGTCCTGATTGCCTGGGCACCGGCCAGAGCGGCGAAGACCGCGTGTGCCAGGTTTGCAGCGGGGCCGACCTGAAGATCGAAAGCCTGGCTTTTTATTTTCGCGGCAAAAACATTTATGAATTGGGAGAAATGGAGGTTGCCGACCTGCTCGATTTTTTCGAAAGAGTACGCCTAAACTCCACAGAAAGCGGGGTCGGCCGGCCGCTGCTGCCGCAGATTATCCAGCGTTTACAATCCTTTGTCACCTTGAACCTGGGTTACGTTTCACTGAACCGCAGGATCAACACCATTTCCGGGGGGGAACTGCAGCGCGCCCGCCTGGTTTCCCAGCTGGGTTTCAGTTTGAACGGCATCATTTACATCCTGGATGAGCCCTCCATCGGCATGCACTTTTCCGAACAGCTCAACCTGCTCGGCATTCTGCGCCAATTGCGTGAAAAGGGCAACACCCTTATCGTGGTCGAACATGATGAGGAGACCATCCTTGCCGCCGATACCATTGTGGATATCGGCCCCGGGGCAGGTGAGCGTGGCGGCGAGATCATGTATGCCGGCCCCCTGAGTGGTTTTGCCGCCGCTGAAAACTCCCTGACTTCGGACTATGTGTACGGCCGCCGCCGCATCACGCCAGAGCCAATGCGGAGAACCGCTGCCGCTGATTTTCTCAACATTGCCGCAATCACTCTGAACAACCTGAAAAACGTCCACTTGAAAATACCCTTGAACCGCCTGACCGTGGTCAGCGGGGTTTCCGGGTCGGGGAAAAGCTCCCTGGTTATCGACGCCCTGGTACCGATCCTGCGCCGGAAATTGGCCGGCCTGCCCCTGGCCGATTCCCGCTTGGCCTGCGGAACCCTTGCCGATTTAAACGGCGTCACGAGAGTGCTGATGGTCAACCAGTCGGCCATCGGCAAGAATTCGCGTTCATGCCCGGCCACTTATATCGGCATCATGGCCATGGTGCGTGACCTTTTCGCCGCCCTGCCCGGGGCCAAGGTCAAGGGCTATGCCTCGGGACGCTTCAGCTACAACGTGCGTGGCGGCCGCTGCGAGGCCTGCGGGGGCATGGGGGTGCAAAAACTGCAGATGAGCTTCCTGCCGCAGCTGGAGATCACCTGCCCGGTCTGTGACGGACGGCGCTACAATTCCGAAACGTCCCAGGTCAAATTAAAGGGCCGATCCATCGCCGACGTGCTCGACCTGACGGCCAGCGAAGCGTTTGAACTTTTCGCCAATATCCCGCCCCTGGCCCGCAAGATCCGCATCCTGATCGATGTCGGCCTGGGCTACCTGCGCCTGGTTCAGAGTTCGCAGACCCTTTCCGGCGGTGAATCGCAGCGCATTAAGCTGACCAAGGAACTGGCCCGCCTGTCGGGCTCTCCCACTGTTTATGTGCTGGACGAACCCACGGTCGGGCTGCATTTTGATGACGTGCGCAAGCTGATCGATGTGTTCCAGGCCCTGATCGTGAGCGGTCACACCGTGGTGGTTATTGAGCACAACCTGGAAATGATGCGCGTGGCCGACCATTTGATCGACCTGGGGCCGGGGGGCGGCAAGCATGGCGGCAAGATCGTTTACCAGGGAAGCGTCGAGGGCATTGTCAAGTGCAAGGGGTCGATTACGGGCAAGTATCTTAAAAAGAAATTGGCGAAAGGAAGTCAGAGGTAAAGAGGTAAAGGGGTAAAGAGGTAAAGTGAGAAAGAGAGGAAAGAAAACAAATGCACTTGAAAATGCAATTTTTCTTACTCTATCTCTCTAACTCTCTACCTCTCTACCTCAATTTATGCTACCATAACCTTTGCATTTCACGCGTGACAACGCATTGCGGAGCGAAATTATATGTCTTTGGTCGAACTTATAGGCAACACTCGCGTCAAGGCGACGCTGAGCAGCTACCTGCGCAACGAACGCGTCCCCTCCAGCTTGATCTTCACTGGCTCCGATCCTTACCACCAGCTGCTTTTCGCCCTGAATTTTGCCAAGGCCGCCCTCTGCTTGAATAAAATTAACGATGCCTGCGACCGTTGCCGCTACTGCCTGGCCATTGACCGCGGTTTGTTCCCTGACGTACAGATCCTGGAGCCGGACGGGCAGTTCTACCGGAAAAACCAGTTGGATGAGCTGATCGCCGGCGCCTGCCAGCGGCCGCTGCAAGCCGAAAAGAGGTTTTTCATCATGAAGGACGCCCAGCGCCTGAATGAAAATTCGGCCAACTCCTTTTTAAAAACACTCGAGGAACCTTTACCCACGAACGTGTTCATCCTGCTCACCGCCAAC
>JACZJT010000006.1 GCA_014860445.1 Burkholderiales bacterium | reverse complement strand
GTGAGCAGCACGATCTCGGAGGAAGCAGGCTGTTCTGTTTCGGCGCGCTTTCCGTGAGCGCCTACTTGAGGAGAAGGTCTTGTGCCACCTTGTACTGATCGGTCTGCCGCTCGCCGGGCTATCGGTGTTCTGGTTCCTGCCCCTGCCTATTGCGCTGCCGTTGTACCTCCTGATCGGAGCCGCCACCGCGGCCTTTTACTGGTACCTGTACAAGGGGAACGGCCGCCCCGTCCTGACCGGTGCCGAGGAGATGAAACGAGCCGTCGGCAAAGTGCTTGCCACAGACGGGCGCCTGGCGGATGTGTGGGTACGCAGCGAGATTTGGTCGGCGCAATACGAAGGAGAGCTACGCGCGGGTGATTTCGTTCAAGTGGTCGGCATGGAAGGTCTACGGCTCAAGGTCCGCAAGCTCGTTCGCGCGCCCGTCAGCAGCGCCCGTGTTGATTGATCAACGCTGAGCTGGGAACCGTTATCCGCAGTGTCGGTCAAACGACTAGCAATAGCGCTGACCTCCGAAGCAGACGGGCAGCGGCGATGTGGAACATCAGCATCGCCAGGACGCCGTTTCGGGATCGCCGAAACGCATTTCGATCCATGGAAACATCAGGGCATACATCCCGCATTTTCTAACGAGCTTTAAGCGGCTCAATCATACCAAAGGAGTAAGTTCATGTACGGATTCAGCATTCAACTCAAAGTACCGTTTGATACCGCCGTTGCCAAAGTCACCGACGCATTGAAAAAGGAAGGCTTCGGCGTGCTTACCGACATCGACGTCAAGGCCACGCTTAAAGCCAAGCTCAACATCGAGCGCCGCCCCTATAGGATTCTTGGCGCTTGCAATCCGCCGCTCGCGCATCGCGCGATCGAGGCGGACGCCGACATCGGATTGCTGTTGCCCTGCAATGTGGTGGTGCGCGAAGAGGAAAGCGGGGACGTAACCGTGGCGTTCATGGATCCGGAAGCCGTATTGAAGCTGGTCGACAAACCGGAGGTGCACGCGGTCGGCGCTCAAGTGCGTGCGCTCCTGCAGCGGGTCAGCGATAGCCTCAAGGTTTAGTGCGTGCGCTCCCCACCGTCGAGCGCATGCAAGAGCGATCGGAACTGGGCAGGCATATGACTCCATCGCCCCTAAGCTGCCGGCTTTGCGGCTGCGTAATTGCGAGTCCGCCATACTCCGGCGCGCCAGACAGGTATTGCTGCGAAGGCTGCTTTCTTGCCGAGCACAAGCAGCGTTCCCTGCGTGTGCGGCACGCAGTTCGATCCGGCGGCGATCGAGGTGTTCGTCGCCGAAGAGGCCACCTTGCGTGAAATGGTGGAGGGCAAATGCTCCGTCGTAACCATCGAGTCTTCGCTGGCGGCGGAGTTACGGAACTTGCGTCCGCAAACAAAAGCGTAATCGATCAAGCGAATTGCGACGCAGCACCGGACGCAAAAGGCGTGAATGACGCAAAAGTAATCTGCGCGTCAGACCTTTGTCGTAAGTACCCCAGCATGATACGGACATCGAATCCGCGCCGCGGGAACTTCTTCGCGGCGATCGCTGCCAAGCCTCGAGCGCGATATCACTCGACGAATTGAAGTTTGCTTGGGGCAAGCGCAGTAAAGAGAGGAGAACCACATGGATTCAGGGCGACTGGAAAAAGATCCGGTCTGCGGAATGATGGTCGGCGAATGGGAGAACCAGTTCGTGTATCGCGGCATAGGCTATGCATTTTGCTCGCAACAATGCCGCGAACGCTTCATCTCGGCGCCCGAGCTATACGTCGGTCGGCGCGGTTTGTTGGCGCCAAAGCAGAAAGGCATGGAAGTAATCAAGCGCAAGTACATGCCGCTGAGCGTGCCGCTCGCGCAAGCGGAATTCTTCGAATTGAAGGGCGCATTGCTGTCGATGATGGGCGTAATGGCAGTACATTCGGCCAGGTCGATGGCTGAAGGAATCCCTGCCGCGCCGGGAGTCGAGAGCCGAAGTTCAGCGACCCCGCGCATCGAAGCGCTGGCTATTATATACGACCTGCTCCAGGCGACAGCCGAGCAACTCGAACGCAAATGCGCGGAATTCAACGTAGCGCCAAGTAGCCATTGGGGCGACAAACTGCTGCGAGACTTCATTCACTACATGGAACAATGCGAACTGGAGGATCTTCGCAATCGCCCCGTTGTTCCAGCTGGAGAAGATGAGCGCACGCGCCGAACTGCGTCCGCATTCCAACGGGGCGCGTGATTGCGAACCGGCCACGCAAGGCGCTCCGGGATCACTTCACCTACTGCCCTATTGCCCTTGCTCTTTAGCTCTCAGATTGCACGCCGATTTCTTTTGCTGCTCCGCGAAGGTAGAAGCCCGCTGCGGCGAGCAGCAGCAACGCCACGCCGAATACCTGCGCCGCCGGTATACCCCAGGCGAATAGCGCCGGATTGCCGCGGAAGAACTCAACCGCGAACCGTGCCGCGCCATAGCCTGCCAGATAGGTTAGAAAGACAAAGCCTGCGGTCTTATGTTTTTTTCGCGTTTGCCAGACAAGGAGAAAGACCAACAAGTAAGCCGCCATCTCATAAATCTCCACGGGATGACGCGCAATATTCAAGGGCGCCATGGAGCGGGGATCGGTGTAGGTGATGGCCCAGGCCAAATCAGCCGCTTTTCCGTAGCTATCCCCGTTCAGCAAGCAGGCGAATATTCCGGCAGCCTGCGCCAGGATTACACCCGGCGCCAGGGTATCGGCGAAATGCCAAAACGACAGTTTGTTTTTCCGGCAATACCACAGCGCAGTAGCGAGCCCGCCGATAAGCGCGCCGATAATGCCTATTCCACCGTGCCAAAACGCCAGGATCTGCCAGGGATTCTGCAGGAAATAGGACGGGTTGGAGAACACGACAAAATAGATTCTAGCCCCGATAATTCCGCCCACCAGAGCGTAGAACGCAAAATCCTGAATCAGGTTTGGATCGAGGCCCTTACGTTTTGCTTCCCTTGCACTCAGCCAGAGACCGAGAAAAAAGGACAGGGCAACGATAATTCCGTAAGTGCGAAGCTCGAATGTTCCCAGTTGAATCAGAATCGGATACATACCATCATTCCCCTCAATTATTGTGCAGACGCCACCGCTTTGAAAACGGCCGTGAACATACCTAAGCCTATCGATAGCACGACGCGCCGCCGGTCGCGGGCCGGACCTGCCCGACCACTACCTCATTCGCAGCCAGCGCCAATTTCGGATCCTCAAGGCGTGCGTCGCAGAAGTGCATCCACTGCCTCTCTTGCCACAGCCGGATCTGCCGCCAGCCAGATTGCATCCGCGCCCTGGCGATAGAAATAATGGATCCGACCCTCGCCGAGCGCCGAATAGACGGTTGTGCCGTTTCGTTCGGACGACTTCAGGTGAGAGAAAGGTGTTTTTCCAGCGCGAATGCCAGCGGCCATCTTTTCAATCTGGGCGCCCGTCATGGACGAGCGAACGGGACGAGAAACATAGAGCATGGCGACCAAGCCGCCCCTCTCGTAATGGGCGACGTAAGCATCGGCCGCCGCAAGCCCTTTGCCATGGAGGCGATCGATCGCCTGTAACGCTTCCTTGCCGCGCAACGCGTGGGCCAGTTCAAGCGCGCCCAGGTTCCTGGGTGGCTCCAGTTGAGCCGCTTGCGCGTACGTCACAAGGGACAATGCCAAAACAGCAAGGCCTGCCAGGCTGCGGACACTGCGGCGACTAGCCGTATTTTCCATCTTCTTCAACACTCCTTGGTCAGCAGGCGCTTGGCCGTTCCATATGGTTCGGCGAATAGCTCAGTGTGCCGCTTCGCGCTTGTCGTCAACATGACGGCCTGATTACGCATATGTAATGCGCAGGTCATGCCAAAGACAGTGGCAGCTAGTTACTGTGCTCACTGGACGACAATTTCACCGAATGTGTCCAGGTGGTTGAGTAATTTTTCAAGTTAACCGAAACAGTGAAGAGAGGTGTCGCTATGCTCTGTTGCGTAGGCCTGATCGGGGGGATGGCCGTCGGTCAGTCCCTGGGTGGTCCCTGGACCTATATTGCGCCAGCCGCAGGTTTTGGAATTGGCCTGGTAGCGGATATGAAATTTATGAAAGGAATGCATGGAGGCGGAGGCAAGCACGATATGGCGGGGCACGCCAACAAAGACGCAACCCCGGTTCGCGGGGTGGAAGTAGAGGAAAACAAGGTACAGCAACAAGCGCTGCATCTGGGAAAGGGTTAGTACGGCATGGGCCTGCTAGTCCGTGCGGGGATACCTGCATGAGGTCGATATCCGGGTTCAGGTGGAGTGTTCTGGCTTTCCTGGCTGTTCCATTGCTTGCAAACGCGGGGCCCGCCTCGGAGGCCGCGCGGTTGTACCAGGACACGGCGGCGCAGGTGCTTCCCGCAGGCGGTTATCAAAGCAGGATCGCGCTCGGGGACAGCATCGTAAAACTCACTCAGGCGGGAGTGATTGACCGCAACAAACTTGAGGCCCTGTATGCCGAGGGTGGCGCGGCACCAGAGGAGCTCCGGATTTTACTGGACCAGCCATCGCGCCGGCCGATACGGCTCACGGCAAAAAACGCCCGCCTCTATGTGAACCTGCTCTGGCCGCTGGGACTCGCGAACCGGATGGCGACGAACAGCGCCAGCCCCCTCAACGGGCCGTCGCGCTACCGCTACGCATCCACTGGCGGCTGGACACTGGGCAGGGAAACGAACGGGGGAAGTTACTTCAACAGTTTCCCGATCGTCGAACTCAGCCCGCAGCAGGAGATGCTCGTGACCCGGATTGCGCAAAGCAGCTTTCGGCCCTGCTGCAACAATTCGACCTTCCATCAGGACTGCAACCACGGCTCGGCGCTGCTCGGACTGCTCTCGCTGGGCGCATCCCAGGGATTGAATGAAGAGGAACTCTTGCGCGAAGCGCTCGCTTTCAACGCGTTCTGGTACCCGGAGCATTACACCCATATAGCGCTTTACTTCAAATTGGCGAAGAACATTGATTGGCGCGACCTGGATGCAAGAACGGTCCTGGGCGCCAATTATTCCAGCGCCAGCGGTATGCGGGCGAACGTAGCCAGGGAATTACAGGCGCGCGGTCTGCTACCCGGACAAAATGGCACTGACTGCAGCGTTTAAGTTTTATTCGACAAACGCCCGGTCGAATCGCCAACCAAGGAGACAAGCTAATGAAAAAGCAAACCCGCCAGGAACTCAGCCAGTCCCGCCGACGCCGGCGGCGCATACGCGCGGCGGCCTTTACCGTCGTCGGTGTTCTCGTCCTTGGCGCCGCCGGCTATTTTCTGGCGCAAGCCTTCTGGAAGCCGGAACTTGCTCCCATGGCCGGCAAGGTAATCGACATTGCCGCCGATATGGGCGGTTTCAATCAGAAAGTGGTGCGCGTCAGGGTGGGCGAGCCCGTAACCGTACGCCTGACGAGCCTGGATAACTCGCATCACACGGACGGCGGCGGCAAGCACCAATGGGCCGTGGATGAACTCGGTGTCGATATCGTCGCGCCGCCGAAAGGATCAAGCTACAAGACCTTCACGCCGTCCAAGCCGGGCACCTACACTTATTACTGTGACATCTGCTGTGGCGGTCGCGCCAATCCGACGATGTCGGGCAAGATTATCGTTGCCGCATAAGACTTGAATCTCAGTCTTCGCACCGTTACCGTCGTTTCCTTGCTGATTGCGCTCGCTTTTGGCGCAATGGCATTGACCGGTCTGTGGCATCCAAACGCGCCTGCGGCGGCGATGAAAATGTACCTGCCGCAGATTACGCTGGCGACAGTAGTGGTCGCGGGGGTCGTCGATGGCATCAACCCGTGCGCGTTCACGGTGCTGCTTCTGTTCATTACGGCGCTGACCTCCACGCTGCGGGTCGGCGAGCACGACGCGAATCGCGTGCGCGTGCGAATGCTAAGTTTGGGTGGCATCTATATTGCCGCCGTTTTTCTGACCTACCTGGCGCTTGGCGTGGGTCTACTGGCGTCGATGGATTTGTTTACGCGCCAGCACCTGCCGGCACGGTTGGGCGCGCTACTGGCGGTCCTGTTCGGTTTATGGATGCTGAAGGACTATTTTCTGCCGGAACTGGGCTGGCGCCTGCAGGCGCCGGGCCGAGTGGGCACGATTGCGCGCCAGGCAGCGAAATCCGCTACTCTGCCGGCGCTGATCACAGGCGGGTTCTTGATCGGGCTATGCACGGTGCCCTGTAGCGGCGCGGTGTACCTTGGCGTCCTGAGTCTGCTCGCGCTGCAGCCTACGGCGCTGCTGGGCTACGCGTATCTCCTGCTGTATAACGTGGTCTTCATTTTGCCTCTGGTGGCGATCTTGATCGCCGCGTCGTCACGCCCGACACTGGTTCGCCTGGCGCGCTGGAACCTGCATTACAAAGACTGGGTACGGCTGGCGTTGGGCAGCGGCGTCGTCTTAATGGGCCTGCTTATTCTCGCCACAGTCTGAGAAAGGCGTGCGCAGAAAGGACAGGCGCGCAGGCATGGACGCCTGAGCGATGGAATGCAGCAGCGGACCGGCAACCTGTTCGCGTCATACCCGTGGGGGGTACTTGACATATACCGGGGTAGGGTATATGATACCTGCGCATACTCCACTTAAAGTCGATGCCGTGATAAATGGCGCCGTGACTTGTTCGACGCCGCGACGGCAGAGATTCAGCACGTCGTCAGCACGCGGTTTAATCCCGCAGCGATCGAGAGCTTTGGCTACGCGGAGCGAGTGACTCAGCGACAGCTGAGCACTACCGAATGGAGGGAATGGAGGGAAACGCCATGATCGGATTACGTTGGCTGGCGGTACTTGCGCTGGTACTCACGCAATTGGCACCTCTCGCGAGCGCACAGGAGCCCAGCGGGCGCGAACTGGTCGAACGGGTCGACACGCTGCTCTGGGGCAAGACGCTGCAGAGCGAGTTCGAGATGACGATCGCCACCCCACGCTGGCAACGCACGCTCGCGCTGCGCGCGTGGATGGAGCGGCCGACGCGCTCATTCATCCGCATCCTCGCGCCGGCGAAAGAGAAAGGCATCGGCTCGCTGCGCATCGGCGCCGAGATGTGGAACTACCTGCCGAACATCGAGCGCACGATCAAGATACCGCCGTCGATGATGCTGCAGCCGTGGATGGGCTCGGATTTCACCAACGACGACCTGGTGAAGCAAAGCAGCGTGATCGACGATTACACGCAACGCGTCCTGCGCACCGAGACCGACGATGGCGCAGCGACCTACGTGGTGGAAGCGCTCCCCAAACCGGATGCCGCGGTGGTGTGGGGAAAAATCCTCTACTGGGTGCGCAAGGCTGATTTGATTCCACTCAAGCAGGAGTACTACAGCGAACGCGGCGAGCTCGTGCGCGTCCTCAACCTTTCCGAGGTGCGCCCCATGGGTGGGCGGACAATGCCGACGAAGTGGGAAATGCGCCCGATTGGCCAACCGGGCAACGTGACCACCATCGTCGTCAAATCGGCGCTGTTCGACCGCGCCATCGAGGCCGGCGTCTTCACCCAGCGGAGCCTGCAAAAGCCATGAGCGCGAGCGCAACCGTGGCGAGAGTCGAAGGCGTGACGCGGACCTACCGCCAGGACGGCATCGCGGTGGACGCGCTGCGTGGCGCGAATCTCGAAATCCGGAAAGGCGATTTCGCCGTGCTGGTCGGGCCGTCGGGCTCAGGCAAGACCACCCTCCTCAACCTGATCGGCGGCTTGGATACGCCGACCGAAGGGCGCATCTGGATCGCCGGCAGCGAGCTCGGGCGACTCAGCAAAGCGGAACTGTCGCAGCTGCGGCTGCGCAAGATCGGCTTCGTGTTCCAGGAGTTCAACCTCATACCGGTGCTGTCCGCGCTCGAGAACGTCGAGTTCGTGATGCTGCTGCAGGGTCGGTCCGAATTGCAGCGTCGCGCGCGCGCGCTCACGCTGCTCAAAGAACTCGGCCTGGAGGGACTCGAGCAGCGGCGCCCGAATGCGCTGTCGGGAGGGCAGCAGCAGCGCGTCGCGGTGGCGCGCGCGGTCGCCGCCGAGCCTACCATCGTGCTGCTGGACGAGCCAACCGCGAATCTGGACTCCAAAACGGGCGGCGCGCTGATGGACGTGATGCGGCGCCTGAACGAGGACCAGGGCATCACCTTCGTCTTTTCGACCCACGACCCGATGGTGGTGGAGCGCGCGCGTCGGGTGATCCGCATCAAAGACGGGCAGGTCGAGGCGGACGAAGCCGGGAACGCCTGATGCTGTTCGCACTCGCCTGGAGAAACGTGCTGCGAAACCGCAGGCGCTCGGTGATCACGGTTGCCTCGATTGCCATCGGCCTGGCCGCGATGACTTTCCTCTGGGGCTTCGTCGATGGCATGAATCGCCAGATGGTGGAGAACACGACGCGGTTCTTTGCCGGCGACATGCAAATTCATTTGAAGGGCTACCACGACGATCCGACACTGGATTCGACCATGGTCGAGGCGGCACCGGTGCTGCGCGCGGTGCGTGAGGATGCGGCTGTCGCCGCGGCGAGCCTGCGGCTGGAGGGCAAAGCGCTCGCCAGCAGCGGCGACAAGTCGCGCGGGGTGCGCCTGGTCGGCGTGATGCCGGACGAAGAGGCTTTGGTGACCACACTCTCCGGCGCGGTGGTCCAGGGCGAGCCACTAGCCGGCGCGGCGCGCGGCGTGCTCATCGGCGAAAAGCTCGCCGCTGCGCTGAAAGTGAAACCGGGTGAGGATCTGGTGTTCATCGGGCAGGGCTATGATGGATCGGTTTCGAGCGGACGCTTTCCGGTGCGCGGCGTTTATCGCACCAAGATCGACGAACTGGATGGGTTCGTCGCGGTGATGCCGCTGGCCACGGTGCGCGAATTCTACGCCGCGCCGGGCGGCGCCACCGCGATCGCCGTGCGCTTGCGCGACCGCGACGGCCTGGGCGCGGCCCGCGCCGGCATAGCGGCAAGCCTGGGTCAGCGCTACGAGGTCCTGGGCTGGCCCAGTCTGTTGCCGATGGTGGCGGTGAGCGTGCGCTTTCATGAAGTGGTGGGCTACGTCGTGCTGCTCGTTTTTTTCGTCGTGGTTGCCGCGGCGGTCGCCAATCCGGTGCTCATGGCGGTGCTCGAGCGCACGCGCGAGTTCGGCATCATGCTAGCCCTCGGCATGAGCCAGCCTAGGCTCCTCAGTCTGGTGCTGCTCGAAGCTATGCTGCTCGGTTTGGCCGGCCTGCTGGTCGGGAACACGGTAGGCCTTGCGACCACCGCCTACTTTGGACAATTCGGCATCGATCTCGGCGCTTTCGAATCGGGGATGCGTACCATGCCGGGCCTGTCCGACGTTGTCTATCCGGTGGTGCGCGCCGATCGCAGCGCCATGCTCTCGGCGTTCATATTCGTCATTGCCTGTCTGATGGCCTGGTATCCGGCCGCAAAAGCAGCGCGCCTTGATCCGGTGCAAGCAATCCGTGGCCTGGTGCGTGCCGGAAAAACCTGGAGGCACGCTGGGCCAGCGTCCGCGCGCTGGCCGGTGTTCATGCTGATCGCGGCGCGCAACCTGCTGCGCAACCCGCGCCGCAGCCTGATCGTGATCGGCGGTACCGCGTCGGGCATTTTAGGTTTCGTGTTCATGCTCGGTTTTTTTGACGGCTTTTTCGAGCAGACGATAGAAAACTCGACGCGCTATCTCACCGGGCACGTGCAACTCGAGCGCTCTGGGTTTCGCCAGGACCTCGCGCCTGAGCTGTCAATCGACCAGCCTCAGATGCTGCTCGAACAGTTGCGGCGCGCGCCGGGGGTGGCGGCGGCCGCGCCGCGGGTGCAGACGCAGGCGCTCGCCAGCACGGCCGCGAAATCCGAGGGCATTGTGCTCATCGGCATCGATCCGCCGTCCGAACGCGGCGTGACCTTCATCGACCGCACCATCGTGCAGGGCAAAGCACTAGCGGCCGGCGCCGGACGCGAAGTCATGATCGGCCGCAAGCTCGCGGAGAAACTAAAGCTTAGGCTGGGCGAGAAAATGGTGGTCATGGCGCAAGCGGCGGACGGCCAGCTCGGAACCGCCGCCTACCGCGTGAGCGGGATTTTCGCCACTGAAAGCGCGAGCTTCGACGGCGCCTTCGCCTTCGTCACGCTGCCCGCGGCGCAGAGGCTCCTTGGCCTGGGCGCACGCGTCTCGACGCTGAACATCCGGCTGGAGGATCGTTCGCGCCTGGTCTCGACCGTCGCGGCGCTGCGCGCGAGCTTCGATGCGCCAGGGCTGGTTTTCGTGCCCTGGCAGGAGCTGCTGCCGCAGCTCGAGGAAATGGTGGAATTCTCGCGCGTATTCGCCAACATCCTCCTCGTCTTGCTGCTGCTGGTCGTGGCGACGGCGATCATGAACACAGTGTTCATGGCGGTGGCAGAGCGCACGCGCGAGTTCGGCGTGATGATGGCGCTGGGGACGCCGCCTGCGGCGATCCGGCGCATGGTCGTATACGAGACCTTGGTGCTGCTGGTGCTCGCCTCGCTCACCGGTTACGGCCTGGGCAGCGCGCTGGTCGGCTATCTCGGCGTCGCCGGCATCGATCTGTCCGGCTTCTTCCGCGACTTCCCGGCGATCCCCGGAATTACAGGGATCATCTATCCGCAGCTTTTCGCGGCGACCGTCGTGCCTCCGGGCATCGCACTGCTCGTCGCAGGCGTTCTGGTGTCACTCGTCCCGGCGAACCGCGCGGCACGGCTCGATCCGGTGGCAGCGATCCGGCATGTCTAGGCGCGCATGCGCGCTGCTGGCCGCCGGGCTGGCGACGTTCAGCACGGCTGCGCTGGCCGGGCCGGAATCCGGGCTCGAGCTGTCCGGGTATTACAAGAACCTGCTCGCAGGATCGCGTACGGTGTTCCCGGAAGGGCAGCGCTACGCGCTGGATCTGAACCGGCTGCGGCTGGAGCTCAAAGGAGACCTCGCGCCAGGCGCAGCGCTCGACCTCCAGTACGACAATGAGATCTTGCTCGGCAACTACCTGCACACCGCGCAGTTCGGCCTGCTGAAAGATCAGCCGCCACCGCAGTACTGGAATCTGGAGTGGAATTATGCCGAAGCTGGCCCCTACTATGGCCTGCATCGGCTATATCGCGGATCGGTGACGCTCGCCGCAGGCGACACGGATGTGCGCATAGGCCGGCAGCGGATCGCCTGGGGGACGGGGCGCTTCTGGAGTCCGCTCGACATCCTGAATCCCTTCAGCGCGACCCAGATTGAGCGCGAGCAGCGGATCGGCGTGGATGCGGTGCTGATCGAGCGCAGATTCGGCGCGCTGTCGCGGCTGAGCGCGGTCTACGCACCAGGGCATGGCGCGGTTGATGCGAGCGCGGCGCTACGCTGGCATGCCAATAGCGCGGGCATCGACTATTCGTTTGTCGCCGGACGTTTTGTCAGCGATCAAGTGGCGGGGGTCGACATCGCGACGCAGCTCGGCGACGCGGGGCTGCGCGCGGAACTGACAGGCGCGCGGCGGGAGGATGGATCGAGCCAACGCCGGGCGCTGGTCGGGCTCGACTACGCGTTTCGCAATACACTCAGCTTGAGCGGCGAGTTCTACTACAACGGCGCCGGCGCAGCCGATAGAAGCGCATACGATTTTGCCTCGCTGTTCGCAGGCACGATCCAAAGCGTCGGGCGGCGCTACTTCGGCGGCTATGCGGGGTACGAGATCACGCCGCTGCTGAAATCGACCAACTATCTCGTGGTGAACCTGGGCGATCGCAGCCGATACTTCTCGCCCAACCTGATTTACTCCTTGAGTACGGATGTCGACCTGACGCTGGGTGCGCAGTTATTCAGTGGCGGCCAGGGCAGCGAGTATGCGCGGCTAAATGATACTTTCTACGCGCAAATACAATGGTACTTCTGATCCGTCCTCCTTGTGCCCATCGGCGCAGGCTCGGTCCCGACTATTTGATCAGGTTGGGCCAGGTTGTTGAGCATTCCCGGTTTGAGCAAGCGGGCAGGCGTTCGATTGCGCAATATTCTTGCTGACAAGCAACAGCGAAACAGTCAGCAGCACAACGCTCAGAATCCCGAATTCCTCGCCGTTCAGCGGAAGCGCGGCCAGCCCTCCGGCTGCGCCCAGAGACGGAAGGACCACGCCCAGAATCAGCGAACCGCAAGCGGCGCAACCGACGCCGATCACACCGCTCGCCATGGCGCCGGAACCGATCGCGATACTCTGTCCAGCCGCCGCTATGCGCCTTTGCTTCACCAGATAGGTGATCATCGCTGTCGTGAGACCAAATAGTATGGCGATCGCAATGGTGTACCCGGCCGCGAGCAGGGTGAAATTCGTGGCGATGCCGCCAAGTAGGCTCAGCGCGATGCCGAGCGCTGCCGCAAGCGGCGCGCTCGAACCCGAATATACCTGCGCGATCAACCCCAGATTGGGAAACCATACCGCCAGAAGAAACACCAGGATTGCGAGCACGCCGGCGATGGCGATGTACGAGAAATGAGCGAATACCTCGCCGAACGCGGCGCGCAGATTATTCAGATGGGATATCACCGGTCATTTGTTCTCAAGCGCCAGATCGACGAGTTGTTTCACAGCCGCATAGGGCTGCGCGCCCGAGAGGGGATAGGCCTTGCCGCTTTTTGATACGATAAAGCTCCAGGGCGTGCCTTGCCCTCCGGTGGCGACGGCGTCCTTGATGTCTTCTGCAATGCGTGGGTCGTGCCGCGCGCTTGCGAGGCAGGATGCGAAGCGCGCCTTGTCGAGCCCGATTTCTCGGGCGATTTGCGGCAACACCGTATCGATATCCGTGCGGTTGTTCGAAGGCGTCAATTCAAAAAACCGATCCGCGAATTTCCAGAACGCGCCATTTCCACCTATCTCGGCCGCGCACTCGGACGCCACCGCCTCTTTGCGCGCTTTGCCCGGATGGAGCTCGTCGAGCGGGAAATGGCGATAAACCCACTTCACCTGGCCCTTGGACTCGTCCACTAATCGTTTCGCAGTCGCG
>JACZJT010000047.1 GCA_014860445.1 Burkholderiales bacterium | reverse complement strand
GGCTATGTGGGCGGGGACCCCGCTGTTCCCGGGTCGTTTGCCCGCGCCTACTTCGTCGATGCTTCGATGTACTCGAACACGCGCACCACTTTCTGCACGCCGCCGGTTGTGCGCGCGATTTCCACGGCCACCTCGGCCTCTTTGCGCGTAACCAGTCCCAGCAGATAGACCACGCCGCTTTCGGTCACCACCTTCACCTGATTCGCCGAGAAGCCGCCGCCGTTATCGATGAAGCGGGCCTTGACCTTGGAGGTGAGGTAGCTGTCGTTCGCGCGAGCGGTATAGGAACTGGCGCCGGCGACCTGAATCTCGTTGACCACGCCGCGCACATTGGGTATTTCGCGGATGACGCGCTCGATCTGCGTTTTCATCGCGGCGTCTGGCGCCTCGCCGGTGAGCAACACGTTGCGGTTGTAGCTGGTGACGTTAATGTGCGCCTTGTCGCCGAAGCGTTCGCTCACGCGGCTGCCTGCGCGCAAGTCGATTTCCTTGTCCTCGGTCTGCGCTCCGAGCGAGCGGCGGTCGTCGGAGGCCATTGCCGCGGCGCCGGCGCCGACCACGGCCATTTCGACGCAGCCCTGCAATTGCGGAGCAAGTGCCAGCAGTGCGAGCAGGGTAACGGTGCGCATGCGGGAAAAGGTCGTGTTCAGATTGCTCATGATTCAGCTCCTAGTAACAGGGTGTCGATGCCGTCGCACAGGCAGTGCAGCGTAAGCAGATGCACTTCCTGGACGCGCGATGTCGTGTTCGAGGGTACGCAGATATGCACGTCGTCGCTGGCCAGAAGACCGGCGATCTTGCCCCCGCTCTTTCCGGTAAGCGCAACCACCTGCATGTCGCGTTCGTGCGCGGCGTGGATTGCCGCAATGACGTTCTTGGAGTCGCCGCTGGTCGAAATCGCGAGCAGCACGTCGCTCGCCTGCCCCAGCGCCTGCACCTGCTTGGAGAATACCTGTTCATAATCGTAGTCGTTGGCGATTGCGGTCAGGGTGGAGGTGTCCGTAGTCAGCGCGATGGCCGCCAGCCCCGGGCGCTCGCGCTCGAAGCGCCCCAGCAGTTCCGCGGCGAAATGCTGCGAGTCGGCGGCGGAGCCGCCGTTGCCGCACGCGAGGATTTTGCCGTTGGCGAGCAGGCACGCCACCATCAGTTCGGCCGCCTGCGCAATGGGCGCAGCCAGAAGCTCGGCGGATTTCTGCTTGGTTTTAACGCTGTCGGCGAAATGCCGGCTGACGCGTTCGACGAGATCCATCTATGCTCCGCAAAACGGAAACAACTATTCTACATCACCCGCGATCCGGCCCGGACGCGATGCGCCCTTGAGGACCGTCGTGCCGGCGCAGGCCGAACACGGTCATTCACCGAACGCGTCCTTGATCCATTCAACCCGGTCCGCGCGCAGGGCGTCGAGCAATATGACATCGAAACGACAACTGCGTTCCGGCTTGCCTGCAAGGTAATGGCGCGCCGCCATCAGTATGCGTTGACGCTTGGCTGCGGTAATGCTTGCCGCTGCGCCGCCGAAGGCGGGGTCGCGCCGCAGTCTGACTTCGACGAACACCAGGACGGAACCCTCGGCCAGAATCAGGTCGATCTCGCCCAGGCGGCAGCGGTAGTTGCGTTCGATCAGGCGCAGGCCGCTACGCTGCAGAAAGTCCGCTGCCAGCGCTTCGGCGCGCGCCCCGTCGGCCTGGCGCTTCATGCCCCGGCCGCCATTTCCGGCAGCGCATGGTCGGCGCTTGCTTCAATCCCGGCTGCAACGCACAATCCCATGCCATGGAACAGCGGAGCAAAAACGAAACCCACGGTGGCGACACCCAAGGCGACGAAACGCACGGCGCGCAATCGGAGCGGCAGGACCATGAGGCGCAATCCTCTGGAGGGGCCGGAAAATTATATGTCGTTGCCACGCCGATTGGAAATCTGGGCGATATCAGCGCGCGTGCGCTTGCGGTGCTTGCGCAGGCGGACCTGGTCGCCGCCGAAGACACCCGCACGACCGGGCACCTGCTCGCCCACCACGGCATTTCAACAAAGTTGATTGCATTGCACGAGCACAACGAAATGCAGCGTTCGGTCGAACTGGTCGCGCGCATCAAGTCGGGCAAAACGATCGCGCTGGTGAGCGATGCCGGCACGCCGGGAATCTCGGATCCGGGAGCGCTGCTGGTCGCGCGCGCAAGGGAGGCGGGCGTCGTGGTGTCCCCGATTCCCGGCGCCAATGCGGCGGTTGCGGCCTTGTCGGCTTCCGGGCTGACCGCGCCGCATTTTCTTTTCTACGGTTTCCTGCCGGTCAAGTCCGCGGCGCGACACGCGGCGCTGGAGGTGCTGCGCGAGCTTCCGTACACCCTCGTATTCTACGAGGCGCCGCACCGGGTGACGGAGTGCGTTGCCGCACTGGCGGCGGCCTTGGGCGGGGAACGTGAAATCGTGATTGCGCGAGAGCTGACCAAATTGTTCGAGACCATACACCGCTGCCGGCTGGACGCGGCGGGCGCCTGGCTTGCGGAAGACGCGAACCGGCAACGCGGAGAGTTCGTGTTGATCGTCTCCGGCGCGCAGGCAGTGGCATCCGAAGGCTTGTCCGCCGAGTCCGAACGCATTTTGCGCCTGCTGCTGGCCGAGTTGCCTCTCAAGCAGGCGGTCGCGCTCGCCGCCGCGATAAGCGGCGCCCGCAAGAACGAACTGTATGCACGCGCGCTCGTGTTGCGCGAGGACAAGTCCCGCTAGGCCCGCGCTGCGGCGCTTTCGGCTTGCCGCGCGATAACGTGTAGACTGGGCGTATCGCCGCGAAATTGGCGGCCAATCCAGCGGAATTCCGGCCCTCGATCGATACGTCGAATCCAGAGTCAAGGGGAAGCCTGCCGTGATGGATTTCCTGTTGTCGATTCAATCCCTGTCTTTCGCCCTGTTGCTGGTGGGGATCGGGCTGGCGTTCGCGGGCGTTCGCCTGTCGGGCTGGGTTCTGGGTTGGATGCTCCTCACCGGCGCGCTGCTGTTGCAGGGATTCCGCAGCATACTGAGTTATTTCATGGAGAACGGCGGCGTGGATGCGTCTACCTACGCCGTCGTCAACGACTGGATGGGCCTGGGCTTCTCGCTGCTGATCGTGGGCGCCATGCACATGATGCGGGATGTGTTCGCAAGGCACAGACTCGCGGAAGAGCGGCTGCGCGTCATCGGCGCCGCCGCCCAGGACGCCATTATCATGATGGATAACGGCGGCAAGATCGCATTCTGGAATGAAGCGGCGCAGCGGATTTTCGGCTATGCCGAGCAGGAGGCGCGCGGAAAGAAGCTGCATGAGCTGATCGTTCCGGCGCCGTATCGGAGCGATTTCGAAAGCAGGCTGGATGTCGCCGGCGGCATGGTCGAGGGAAACGTGGTCGGCAAAACGCTGGAGCTGGCGGGACTGCGCAAGGACGGGACGGAGATTATTACCGAACACTCCATTTCCGGGGTAAGCATAGGCCGGAAATGGCACACGATCTGCATCGTCCGTGACATCACCGAGCGCAAGCATTTCGAGGAGCGCATTCAGCACCTGGCGAATTACGACAACCTCACCGGCCTGCCGAACCGGATGCTGTTCTTCGACCGTCTGAGCCAGTCGATCAATCTGGCGCAGCGCAACCGCCATGAACTCGCGCTGATCTATCTCGATCTGGACAGGTTCAAATCGGTGAACGATACCCGCGGGCACGATGCCGGCGATGCGGTTCTGAAAGCCGCCGCCGACCGGATTCAGGCGCAGGTGCGCGAATCGGATACGGTCGCGCGCGTCGGGGGCGACGAATTCGCGGTCATCCTGCCCAAGATCGCCGGTCCGCAGGACGCAGCCCTGGTCGCCGGAAAGATCGTCGACGCGTTGTGTGCGCGCTTTCCGGCCAGCGATGCGGTACACGGAGAAATCGATATCGGCGCGAGCGCCGGCATTGCGATTTTTCCCGGAAACGGCGAGGACATGGAGGCTTTGTTCAAGGCGGCGGATTCAGCCATGTACAAGGCCAAGCAATCGGGCGAGGGTTTCCGTTTCTTCCGGGAATGAGCCGCGCGCCGCGGGTGCCAGCCCGGAAGTCAGCAAAAAAACCGGGATTGCCCCTCGCGCACGCCAGTCGTGGCCCGTAACAAAATGACTTCAGTCGCTGTGACTTAGTTACGGCGACGCTTGTTACGCAACCGGCGCCCTGTCAGTACGCGGCGGCCACGGCCTCTTCCACAAGGGTTTTAAGTTGATCGTAGCCGAAGCTCGGCAGGGGCTTGCCGTTGACGAAGAATTCCGGCGTCGCCTTGACGTTCAGGGTCTTGGCATCCGCGAGGCCTTGCGAAACGGTCTTTTCCACCTCGGGCAGGGCCATGTCATGCCTGAGCTTTCTGATGTCCAGGCCCACGCCGCCTATGTAGTTCCAAACCAGTTCCGGTTGCGGCCGGTGTTGCGGCGCCCAGGCCTCCTGGGCCGCGAACACCGCTTCCAGCGTCTCCTTGAACTTTCCCTGTCTGTGCGCGGCCTCAAGAATCTTTATCACCTGGTCGGAGCCGGGATGAAACGCTGCGTAGCGCACGTACAGGCGGATTTTGTCCGGATGGGCGGCCAGGAGTTTCTTGACCAGGGGATAAAACTCCTTGCAGGTCCCGCAGGCCGGGTCGAGAAACTCGACGATGTCGACTTTCGCAGCGGGGTTGCCGAAGGTGGGTACGTTTTCGCGAATGAAAGTCGATTTGTCGCGTCGGTAGGCTTCGAGCGCCTTGTCCGATTTCTGGCTGCTGTAGAGCATCGCACCGGCAACAAACGCAATCAGCAGGAAGAAAGCAGAAAATATGACCAGATGCTTTTGTTTCATTTCGAGGCCCTCCTGTGGGTCAGTATCAACAGTACGGTGATGACCAAAAACGACACGCCGGACAACAATGGAATGGTCACGAAACCGAACCACTCGATCTGCACTTCGCTGCAGGGTATGCCCTGCACGCAGGGCTTGATGCTCTCGGGTATGTATCCGGCGACCAGCAATAGGTGGAATAGCGCGATCAAGGTGCCGATCAGCGACAGTGGCAGGGCGTAGCGGACGATATTACGGTCGAACGGAAACATGCCCGCCGGCAGAATGAGCACCAGGGGATACATGCAAATGCGCTGGTACCAGCACAGAACGCAGGGCTGAAATCCCATGACTTCACTGAAGAACAGGCTGCCGAGCACCGAAACGCTGGCGATCATCCAGCATGCGAACAACAGCATCCAGTTTGAGTCTTGCTCGCGTGTGGAGGAATTCATCGACAATCGCTCGTACCGGAACGGCTGAAAGGCATGGATTATAGCGGATGGTGGGACGGGCCGATCATCGGTCGATCCAGCCGTCGCGGCGCGCGTCTACGACCTTGGGTCGCGGCCGAAATCTGGGAGGCGGACCTGCGGCGGGTATAATCGCGCCTGCCATGAATACTCTTTCTCCTCAGGCCCTCACACTCACCCGCCCAGACGACTGGCACCTGCACCTGCGCGACGGTGACGCGCTAGCCGCAGTGCTGCCGCACACTGCGCGCCAGTTTGCGCGCGCCATCGTCATGCCAAATCTGCGGCCTCCAGTGACCACGGTGGCGCTCGCGAACGCCTATCGCGGGCGCATTCAGGCCGCGCTGCCGGCCGGCTCGAGCTTCGAGCCGCTGATGACGCTGTATCTGACCGACAACACGACGCCCGAGGAGATCATGCTGGCGAAGGCGAGCGGATGGGTGCATGCAGTGAAGTACTATCCGGCCGGGGCCACGACCAACTCCGATTCAGGTGTGACGCGCCTGGAGGCGTGCTTCCGGGCCCTGGAGGCCATGGAGAAGTCGGGCCTGCCATTGTTGCTGCATGGCGAAGTGACCGATCCCGAGGTGGATGTGTTCGATCGCGAGCAGGTGTTCATCGATACCGTGCTGCCACGGATTGCGCAACGCTTCGCGGGCCTGCGCCTGGTGCTCGAGCACGTCACTACGCGAGAGGCGGTGCAGTATGTGGCCGCGGCGCCGGCCAACGTTGCCGCCACCATCACGGCGCACCACCTGTTGCTGAATCGCAACGCGATCTTTGCCGGCGGCATCCGTCCGCATCACTACTGCCTGCCGCTGCTCAAACGCGAGGCGCACCGCCTGGCGCTGGTGGAAGCCGCGACCGGCGGCAACCCCAAGTACTTTCTCGGCACCGACAGCGCGCCGCACGCGCGCGGCGGCAAGGAATCGCCCTGCGGGCACGCCGGCATCTATAGTGCACACGCGGCGATCGAACTCTACGCCGAGGCCTTCGAGGCCGCGGGCGCAATCGACAAACTCGAAGCCTTCGCAAGTTTCCACGGCGCGGATTTCTACCGCCTGCCGCGCAACACCGGGACCATCACCCTGAAGCGCGAGGCTTGGCAGGTGCCTGCTTCGTTTGCACTGGGTGACGAGGGCCTGGTGCCGCTGCGCGCAGGCGAAACGCTGGCCTGGCGCCTTCAATAACCGGATCAATCGCGCCATGGCCACCTCCGCCCCCCCTGTCTGGAACCGTTGGGAACTGCTCGCCACACCGGCGTTCGCCACGCTCGCGCCGCTGATCGAGCAGCTCCCGGAGGATTACTTTCCCACGCTCGCGCAGCTCAACCGGATGTGCGACGAGGGCGAGGTAATGAGCGGCGGCGGCGTGCCGCTTGAGTTCGTGCCGCAGGAGGGCAAGACCGAAGAGCCCTACGAAACCCGGGTCTATTCCCGCGGCAAGGTGTTGACCCGGAGCAACAACTGGCACGACCTGTTCAACGCCCTGGTCTGGATTACGTTTCCGAAGAGCAAGGCCGCGCTCAACCACCATCACTACAAGGAAATGCTTGCTCACCAGAGCGCAGGAAAGCGCGGCACGCCCCGGGACGTGTTGACGCTGTTCGACGAAGGCGGGGTGATCGTGACCAGCAGCGAACCGGAGCTCGGTACGCTGTTGCGCGAATTCAAGTGGAAGGAGCTGTTCTGGCAGCGCCGGGAAGACGTCATCGCGAGCATGCGCTTTCACGTGTTCGGGCATTCAATTTATGAAAAGGCGCTGCAGCCCTACAAGGGCATCACGGCCAAGACGGTGATTTTCGACGTGTCTGCGCGTGAACTCGAGCGCCCGCTGCCGCAGCAACTCGCTACGCTCGACGCGCGGCTGGCAAAATACTTCGGTGAGTCCCAGGCGCTTGCCTCGACCGAGGCCTATGCGCCTTTGCCGGTACTGGGCATACCGGACTGGGACGCGGACAACGCGAACGAGCGCTATTACGACGATACCCAGCACTTCCGTCCCGGCCGCAGGCAGTCAGAAGCGCAAGCGGACGAGCCGCAGCGGCATCGCGACAGCGAGGCTCCGCGCAAGAAGCGAAAGAAGTAACCCCCCCCTCTGCGCCAGGCGCGGCCGGGGGATACGGCGGCGCAACGGCGGGGCGGCAGGGGTTCGGGTGTTAAAATCCAGACGTGAAGCCGGCCAGACGGTCGCCGCGTACCTTCGGGTACGGGGAGGAAAGTCCGGGCTCCGCAGAGCAGGGTGACGGCTAACGGCCGTACGTAATAGTCGAAGGCTTGCCTTTGGCGAAGACGAGGAATAGGGCCACAGAGACGAGTCGCTGCAGAAGATCGCAGCGGGTGAAACGCGGTAACCTCCACCCGGAGCAACACCAAATAGGCGGATGCTGCACGCGCAGTCCTGGCGTGCTGTGAGCGGCTCGCTCAAGTCCGCGGGTAGGTGGCTGGAGCCCTGGGGTAACCCAGGGCCTAGAGGAATGACCGTCATAGGGAGCAATCCCCGTAACAGAACCCGGCTTATCGGCCGGCTTCACTTTTTCCCGATATTCGCGTGCTGTCGCGCCCGCCTCTGGTCCGCTCAGTTCTTGTCCGCTCAGTCGCCGGTGCGAGCCGGCGCGACCAGCGCGTCAATCTCGGCGAGCACCCTTGCGGGCTCCAGATCGTTCATGCACTTGAAATGCGTTAGCGGGCAGCTGCGCGCATAGCAGGGGCTGCACTCGATGTCGACATTGACGATACGCGCCGTTCCGGGCTTCGACGACAGCGACAGGGGTGGCGTGTGCGCCGGGCTGGAAGAGCCGTAGAGCGCGATGAGCGGTTTGCCCAGCGCCGCTGCGACATGCATGAGACCGGAGTCGTTGCTCACCACGAGTTTGGCGCAGGCGATGAGGTCGACTGCGCTGGCGAGATCGGTCTGGCCGCACAGATTGATGCACGCGCCGTCCGATTGCGCGCAAATTTCTTCTCCCAGAGCCGCATCCTTGCCGGAGCCGATCAGCCAGACGGCGTGGCCGCGTTCCGCCAGAGCGCGCGCGAGCGCGGCAAAATGCTGCGCCGGCCAGCGCTTGGCCGGGCCGTATTCCGCGCCTGGACAGAACACGGCGACCGGACGCGAGCGGTCCAGATTGAGCCGCGCCGTGGTGCGGGCGGTGTTGACGGGGTCGACCTGCAGTCGCACCGGCGGCAGCGGACGCTGCAATTCCGCGCCCGGTTTTTCCGCGAGCTGTGCATAGCGTTCGGCCATCAGCGGCAGCTTCGCGGGATCGAGCTTGTGCACCAGATTCAACAGGCCATAGCGCGACTCACCGGCGTAGCCGGCGCGCAAGGGGATATTGGCGAAAAATGGAATCAGCGCCGATTTGAAGCTGTTGGGAAGAACGATAACCTGGTCGTAGTTTCGCTTCGCCAGTTCGCGCCCAAGTTTCCAGCGCGCGCGCAGCTTCAACTCGCCGTGGGCGAATGGCGAGGCGATCACGTCTTCGATCTCCGGCATGCGCTCGAGCAGCGGAGCGCACCAGGCCGGTGCCAGTGCGTCGAGGCGGACGCGTCCGAGCTTGTCGTGCAGGCGGCGCAACAAGGGCTGGGCCAGGAGTGCATCGCCGATCCATGACGGGGCGACGATAAGAATGCGGGGCATGGAAACCGGCGGCCAGGGTCAGGAGACGACTAGAAACCAGAGAAACCGCGGGACCGCGCAGCCCGGCCCCTGGTCTCCAGGTACAAGCCGCTAGTGTCCTTTAGGCGGCGCGCCTTTGTACACGTAGTGCGCGCCGCAGTAAGGGCAGAGCAGTTCGCCGGATTTCGCCACGTCGAGGAACACGCGCGGGTGCATATTCCAGACCGGGGTCGAGGGCGTCGGGCAGTGCAGCGGCAGATCGCGCTCGGTGACTTCGACGGTGCGTTGTTGCTGTTGTGCAGTGGCAGACATCATTTTCCCTTTCTCGTCGGTTTGCGCGCGGCCGATTTTGCTTTGGCTCCGGCCGCTTTAGGCTTGCCCGCGGTTGCCTTAGATTTGCCTGCGGCCGCTTTAGACTTGCCTGCGGCCGCTTTAGACTTGCCTGCGGCAACGGGCGCGAGCCAGCCGACGTGACGCGGGTCCCTGCCATTGACCACCTCGAAGAACGCTTTCTGCAGTTTGCGCGTGACCGGGCCGCGACGGCCGGCGCCGATTTTGCGGCCGTCGACTTCGCGTATGGGCGTGACTTCGGCCGCGGTGCCGGTGAAGAAGGCCTCGTCGGCAATGTACAAATCGTCGCGGGTGACGCGCCGGGGCGTGACCGTATAGCCGAGTTCCGCGGCGAGCGTGATCACGCTGTCGCGCGTGATGCCCATCAGCGCAGAGGTCAGCTCCGGCTCGTAGATGCAGCCATTCTTCACGATGAACAGGTTCTCTCCCGCGCCTTCGGCGACGAAGCCATCCACATCCAGCAGCAGGCCTTCGTCGTAGCCATGGTCCAGCGCTTCCTGATTGGCGAGGATGGAATTGGCGTAGGTGCCGGAATATTTCGCACGGCACATCGAAACATTGACGTGGTGGCGCGCGAACGAGGACGTCTTGACGCGGATGCCTTTTTCCAGCCCCTCCGCGCCGAGGTAGGCACCCCAGGGCCAGGCGGCGATTGCCACGTGCACGGTCGCGCCTTTCGGCGATACGCCCATTTTCTCCGAACCGTAGAACGCGATCGGCCGCAGATAGCATTCGTGCAGCTTGTTCGCACGGACCACTTCCTTGTGCGCTTCGATGATGGTCGCCTTGCTGTAGGGGATTTTCATCATGTAGATGTGGGCCGAGTTGTACAGGCGATCGATATGCTCCTCCAGGCGGAACACGGCGGTGCCGTCTACGGTGTCGTAGGCGCGGATACCCTCGAAAACCGCCAGGCCGTAGTGCAGCGAGTGGGTGAGGACGTGGGTGGTGGCCGAACGCCAGGGCACCAGTTTGCCGTCATACCAGATATATCCGTTGCGGTCCGCCATCGACATGTTTACCAACTCCTTATTGCCTTATTGAATACGGTGGATGCTCTGGTCTGATCAAAGCCTCCGCCGACCCGGGAAACACGCAAGAGCGCGTCAGCCCCTTGTTCAAACTAAAATCACGAAAAACGCAATATGTCATTTTAGCGGAAAGCGGCTGGTTTGAGCGGCGCTTCACAGCGGGGAGCAGAGCGGAATGTTCCGGAAATGCCCGAAATGCGGCCATGAGCGCAAGCCCGGCGAAGTCGACGACCCAGAGCGCTGCCCTGCCTGCGGTCTTGTCTTCGCCAAGTACCTGCAGGCGCAGCAGGGGATGCCTGCGCGTACGCGGGCCCCGGCGCCGGCGCCTTACGAGCAACGCTCTCGTCTGCTATACGTGCCGGCGCGGGTTTCGCGCCCCGCTTTTTACGGCCGCTGCGCGATCTACGCATTCTGCTTCATCTGGGGATGGCGTCTTTACGCGATGGATGTAGGCTCTGCCGAAATAATGGATTCGTTCATGCACCGCATCGTCTTGCCCATCCACGAGGCGGGGCACATCCTGTTCATTCCCTTCGGCAGTTTTATGACCATGCTCGGCGGCAGCCTGTTCCAGGTGCTGTTGCCCCTGGTTCTGATGGCGTCTTTCATTCTCGGATTCGGCGGCAGCCGGCGCGACAATTTCGCCGCCTCGCTCATGCTGTGGTGGGCCGCGATGGCGATCATCGACGTCGCGCCCTATATCTGGGATGCCTATGATCCAAAAATGATGCTTCTTGGCGGCAAGACCGGCGCCGAGTCGGACGGGCACGACTGGCAGAACATCCTGGGCGACCTGGGCTTGATCAAGCGGGCGCATTTCGTCGCGGGGATGGCGCACGCCCTGGGACTGATCGTGATGCTCGCTGCCTGCGCCTGGGGCGCTGCGTTGCTGTATTTCCAGTTCCGAAATCGCGGCAACGATGCGCCGGGGGAAGACGACTAGTTGCCGTCCCCTCTGTAAGACATTTCCAATCCGGTCAATTCTTGGCCGCGCCCTTTTTCGGATTCAGATTGGTGAGACGACCGCTCTCGGTGCCCGCTGCTTCGTCGATGACAGCGTTGATCAGCGCCGGCTTGCCCGCCGCGATCGCTTTGGTCAGTGCCTGGGCCAACTCGTCCGGCGTCGTGACGTGATAGCCGACGCCACCGAAGGCTTCGATCATCTTGTCGTAGCGCGCTCCCTTTACGAATGCGGTGACCGCGACATCGGGCTTGTTGGGGTTGAGGTTGGGATCGCAGCCTTTGTAGATGCCGTTGTTGTTGAAAATGACGGTGGTGATCGGCAGTTGGTAGCGGCAGACGGTCTCGAGTTCCATGCCGCTGAAGCCGAACGCGCTGTCGCCCTCGATGGCGACCACGGGCAGGCCGCTTACGACCGCCGCGCCGATGGAATACCCCATGCCGATGCCCATGATGCCCCAGGTGCCGGAGTCGAAACGCTTGCGCGGCTGGTACTGGTCGACGATGCTGCGGGTGAAATCGAGCGCGTTCGCGCCTTCGTTGACCAGGTTGATGTCCGGATGCGCCTTCAGCACGTCGCGGATTGCGCGCAATGCGCTGTGGTAGCTCATCGGCGAGGGGTTCTTGGCCAGGGTCGCCGCCATTTTCGCCATGTTCTTTTCTTTGCGCTCTGCGATTGCGCCCGTCCATTCAGTGCTTGGCTTGCTGAAGCCGGAAGCGATGCCTGCCAGCAGGGCCGACATGCAGGAGCCGATGTCGCCGATCACCGGGGCCGCGATCGCCACGTTGCTGTCCGGCTCGGTCGGCGAGATATCGACCTGGATGAACTGCTTCGGCCCGCCCCAGGTCTTGCCCTTGCCGTGCGAGAGCAGCCAGTTCAGGCGTGCGCCCACTATCATCACGACATCGGACTCCGCCAGAACGAAGGAGCGGCAGGCCGAGGCCGATTGCGCATGAGTGTCGGGCAGCAGGCCTTTGGCCATGGACATCGGCAGATAGGGAATGCCGGTTTTTTCGACGAACGCGCGAATTTCAGCATCGGACTGTGCGTAGGCGGCACCCTTGCCGAGCAGGATGAGCGGGCGCTTTGCGCCTTTCAACAGGTCGATCGCGCGGTTGACCGCGTCCGGCGCGGGGATCTGACGCGGCACCGGGTCGACGACGCGCACCATCGACTTCTTGCCCTGTGCCGCGTCCATTGTCTGGCTCAATAATTTGGCCGGCAGGTCCAGATAGACGCCGCCGGGGCGGCCGGAAACGGCCGCGCGAATCGCGCGCGCGACCCCGATGCCGATGTCTTCGGCCTTGTTGATGCGGTAGGACGCCTTTGCGTAGGGTCTTGCCGCGTTTACCTGATCCATTTCCTCGTAATCGCCCTGCTGAAGATCGACGATTTCGCGCTCGCTCGAGCCGCTGATCAGAATCATCGGAAAGCAATTGGTGGTTGCGTTGGCCAGCGCCGTCAGGCCGTTCAGAAATCCCGGCGCGGATACGGTCAGGCAAATCCCCGGTTTCTGGGTCATGTAGCCGGCGATCGCCGCGGCGTTTCCGGCGTGTTGTTCATGCCGGAAACTGATGAAGCGCATGCCTTCGGCCTGGGCCAGCCGGGCCAGGTCGGTGATGGGAATGCCGATGAGACCGAAGATCGTGTCGATGTCATTGGCCTTCAGGGCGTCGATGACCAGATGAAACCCGTCGGTCAGGTTCGAGGGATCTTCTTCGGTGGTCACGGCGGCTTTGTCTAATATCGCGGACATGGTCTCTCCTGTATGCGGTCAGCTAGGGATGTCATGAGCGAAGCACGTTTGATGCACGCTCCGCCGGTCAACCGCCAGAGCGGCCGGTTGATTCATGTTCTCATCGTAGCGATGCGAACCGGCGTTGATCATTGACCGCGGTCAATTTTCGTTGATCCTTGTCTTGCTTTCCGGCTTACGCAGCATCTCCGCTTTCGGAGCCGAACACGGTTTTCCAAAGTGTCAGCGTGGCTTGAATGTAGTCGGCCAGCGGGGCTTCGTCGACGCGCGCATAGGGTGCGCCGTTCAGCCGTTCGGCGTGCTGCCTCTTGCGGTATTCGCGATAGCCGTCGCGCACCGTCATGGCTGTCTCCAGCGGAATCAAACCGAGTTCCCCGGCCATTTTCAGCAGCGCGATGTTGCCCAGGTTGCCGGTCAGTTGCGGGTAACGGTGTGCATGCGCCAGCACGAGATATTGCACGACAAATTCGATATCGATCATGCCGCCGCGATCATGTTTGAGATCGAACAGTTCGCTCTTGTTCGGGTGGGCGTCGAGCATTTTTGCGCGCATCGACGCGACCTCGCGCAGCAGCGCGTCGGGGTCGCGTTTGCGCCGCAGGATGGCGATACGCTCGGCCTCGAAGGCGGCGCCCACTTCCGCGTCGCCGGCGCAGTAGCGCGCACGCGTCAGGGCCTGATGCTCCCAGACCCATGCGTCTTTTTCCTGGTATTCGCGAAACCCCGCCACCGAACTCACCATCAGGCCGCCGGCGCCGTTGGGCCGCAGGCGCAGGTCGGTTTCGAACAGCACGCCGGACGGGGTGGCGCTGCTCAACCAGCTGTTGACGCGCTGTGCCAGCCGCGAATAGAGCTCGGGCGCACGCGCGTCGGCGTCGTCATACAGAAAGATGATGTCCAGGTCCGAGGCGTAGCCCAGTTCCTTTCCGCCGAGCTTGCCGTAGGCGATGATGGCGAAGCGCGGCGCTTCGCGATGATGGTTGCGCAATTGCGACCAGCAGGTGTCCAGCGTGACCTGGAGCATCAGGTCGGCCAGCGCCGACAGATGGTCGGCGAGCGCTTCCACCGTAAGCCGACCGGCCAGGTCCTGCGCCAGCAGGCGGAACACCTGGGCATGATGCGTCTCGCGCAGCACATCCATCTCGCGCTCGGTGTCGCCCGCATGCCGCCCCAGTTGCGCGCGCAGGACCGCCGCGAACTCTTTCCAGTCCGGTGCGGCATAGAGCGTGCGCGTGTCGAGCAGTTCGTCCAGCAGCAGCGGGTGGCGGGTGACATAGGCAGCCGCCCAGCCCGAGGCCGCCAGCAGATGCACCACTTTCTCAAGTGCCTGCGGGTACTCGAAGAGCAGTGCCAGGTAGGAACTGCGCCGGCTGATGGCTTCGAGAAAATCGAGTGTGCGCGCAAGGGCGGTCGCGGGTGCGCTCGCCTTGGCCGAGAGTTCGATCGCCCGCGGTATCAGCGCGTCGTAGCGTTCGCGGCTCGCTTCCGGGAGCTGCGCGTAGCGTTGTGACGCGCGCGCGCCGTTGAGACGGGCCAGGGCGGCGCCGGTGTCTGAAAAACCGAGCGCGCTGAGCCGTTCGTGCGCCGCCTCATCGTCGAGTTCCCCGCTCCAAAGCGGCGCGCAGGCGTGCGTGTCCTGCTCGGGTCCCGCGAACACATCGTCAAAATGACGTGACACCTGCGCGCGCAGCGTGTCCAGCCGGGCCAGGAGTCCGGCGTAGTCGTCAAACCCCATGGCGGTTGCGACCAGGGCCTGGTCGTCTTCACCGTCGGGCAGTTCGTGCGTTTGCGCGTCGTCCAGATACTGCAGGCGATGCTCCAGACGGCGCAGAAAATCGTAGGCCGCGCTCAGTTCGGACACCACCTGAGCGGGCAGCAGGCCTTTTTTGTGCAGCAAAGCGAGTACTTCCAGCGTCGGCCGGATCTGCAATTCGACGTCGCGCCCGCCGCGTATCAGCTGGAACGCCTGGGCGATGAATTCAATTTCGCGTATGCCTCCCGGGCCGAGCTTGATGTGTTCGGCGAGGTCGCGCCGTGCGACCTCGGCGCGGATTTGAGCGTGCAGCCCGCGCATTGCGGAAAACGCGCCGAAATCGAGGTACTTGCGGAAGACGAACGGCCGTGCGACCGCCGCCAGTGCCTGCGACAGCCGTTCGTCGGTCGCGCCATCCGCGGCGAGTCCGCCCGCGCCGCCGCTCGTCGCCACAATGCGCGCCTTGATCCAGGCGTAGCGCTCCCATTCGCGCCCCTCGGCGACGAAGTAGTTTTCCAGTGCGTCGAAACTGCAGGCGAGCGGCCCGGAATCGCCGTTGGGGCGCAGGCGCATATCCACACGGAATACCTGGCCGTCCTCGGTGATGTCAGCCAGTGCGTTGATCAGCTTGCGTCCGAGGCGGGTGAAATATTCATGATTCGACAGCAGCCTCGGAGCGGTGCCGCCGGCCGCTTCGGCGGTGGCGCTTATGGTTTCACCCTCCTCTGGATAAATGAAGATCAGATCGATATCCGAGGAGACGTTGAGTTCGCGGCCGCCCAGCTTGCCCATGCCGACCACGATCAATTCCTGCCGCTTGCCGTTTGCCATCGGCGTGCCGTGTTGCGCCTCCAGCCATGTGTTCAGGCGCACGAGCGCGTAGCCCAGGCTCAGCTCGGCAAGGCTGCTCATACTGGCGACGACTTCGGCCAATGGCGCGCGACCGGTGAGGTCGCGCAGCAACACGCGCAACATGACCCGCTGGCGCAACTTGCGCAGCGTACGCTTGAGCATGTCCTCGTCACCCTCCGGCTGCTGCTCGAGCCAGGCGCGCATGACACCAATATCGAAAGGCTGCCCGATCGCGGCGAGTGCTTCCCGGAGCAATTCCGGCTGCGCCTGCGCCAGGCGCTGGGCGTAGCGCGAACAGGCGGTGGGATCGGATGGAATAGCGGTATCTGTTGGCATGGTGAGTGATGATTTGCGGGTAAAATGCGGCGCTACATTGTCTCTAGTTCGCGTTCGTGGGTCGATTTTAGGTCTTTCGCAGAACGAGTGATACCCGCGTCGGTCCAAGCCTCCAGGTGCACGATCCCAGGGAAGCGCGGAGGCGTGTTCCATCGTATTGTTGGTTGGATTGCAGAGGCCGTTTCAGATTTGGCGAAATGGTCCCTGATTTAGGGGAGTGTGAGGGGATACGCCGGAAGTTCGCGATTCCGTTGGACGGGACAGTCCCCGGAGCGGATAGCCCCTCATTTTGAAATCGGCCTTTAGGAATCTGCCCGCGCATGGCGCAATCTGAGCAAACGGAAGACGAGGCGGCCGCGTCGGAGAAGGAAGATTTTTCGCCATTGGCCGAACTCGGCATCGCGCCGCAGAAGCGCAGCCTGGTGCGCCGCCTGCTGCGTTTTTTCGGTTTTGCAGCCCTGTTCGCCTATTTCGCTTTTGCCGCGGTGGTGCTGGGGCTGCGTTTCTGGATCCTGCCGCAGATCGAGGAACATCCGGAGCTGATCTCGCAGGCGATATCGCGCAATATCGGTCAGCGCGTAAGTATCGGCAGCGTCGACTCCGGCTGGCAGCGCCTGCGGCCCTACCTCGCGCTGACCGATCTGCGGCTCTATGACAACGAAGGTCGCGTGGCCCTGTCCCTGCCTTCGGCTTCGTGCACGCTGTCGTGGGAGTCGCTTGCGTTTGGTGTATTGCGTTTTCACTCGCTGGCATTTGACAAGCCGCAACTGAATATTCGCCGGGATCAACGGGGCGCCGTCTATGTCGCCGGCGTCAGGCTCAATACCGAGACGGCAGGCGAGGGCTTCTCCGGCTGGCTGCTGGCGCAGCGTGAAGTCATCATTCGCGATGCCCAGGTGAGTTGGGACGATCAACTGCGTAGCGCACCGCCCCTGTCGCTGGCCGACGTGAACTTCGTCATGCGCAATCGCGGCAGCCATCATCGATTTGCGCTGCGCGCGCAGCCGCCGCGCGAACTCGCCGCGGCGCTCGATCTGCGCGGCGACCTGGAGGGTGCGACATTTGCGCAGCTGCAGGCATGGACCGGCAGCTTGTATGCCGAACTTCCCTATACCGACCTATCGGCATGGCGCACCTGGGTCGACCACCCGCTGGAAATCCAGCAGGGGCAGGGCGGATTGAGGCTGTGGTTGCGCTTTGCGGAAAAGCAGTTGACGGCGGCAACCGCAGATGTCGCGCTAGGCAACGTCAATGCGCGCCTGGCACCGGATCTGCCGGTGTTGGAGTTGCGTTCGCTGCAAGGACGCTTGTCGGCGACGCGCGCTCAGGGCGGTTACGCGATCGGCGGAAAAAAGGTGGCGATGACGCTGCTCTCCGGTGTGACGCTGCCGCCTGCGCAGTTTGCGCTGCAGTGGAGCCCGGGAGACGGTGTTCGCGCGGAAAGCGGCGAAGTGCGTATCGATGCGCTTGAACTGCAGCCCCTGGCGATTTTGGGCGAGTATCTGCCTCTGCCGACGGACTTGCGCAAATTTCTCGCCGCCGCTGAACCCCAGGGCAGCGTCTCGGACATGCATGTCGACTGGCAGGGGCCGCTCGCGAAACCGCAGCGTTTCAGCGCGCGCGGACGTTTCGACCGGCTGGGCATGCGCGCCCATGCCAGTCTGCCAGGATTTTCCGGCATCAGCGGCAATATCGATGGAAACGAAAAAGGCGGCACCGTACTGCTCAACGCGAGCAAGGTGGTTTTGGCGCTGCCGTCTGGAAATGCCGATCCCTCGCGCGAATTGGACACACTTACTGCCCAGTTGGCGTGGTCCCAGGTAGCGGGCGAATTACAGCTCAAGCTTTCGAACATCGCTTTCGCCAATGCCGATCTGGCCGGGACCGCCTTCGGCAGCTATGCCACCGCAGCCGACGGTCCGGGGGTGGTCGACATCACGGCGCGGCTGGCGCGCGCGGAAGCACATGGTGTGCCGCGTTATATTCCATTTTTGAACAAGGTCGTGCGGGATTGGCTCGACCAGGCATTGGTGGCCGGGCACGCGAGCGAAGTCAGCATGCGCCTGAAGGGGAACCTCAAGGATTTTCCGTTCAGGAGCAAAAAGGACGGCGTGTTCCAGATCTCGGCCAAAGTGGCGGGAGGGAGCCTGCGTTATGCGGCCGGATGGCCGGGCATCGACGCCATCGACGGGAATCTGCTTTTCGACGGCCGGAGCATGGAAGTGACCAGCCATAAAGCGAGCGTGCTCGGCGCGAGGGTAAGCAACGCGCGGGTCGTGCTGCCGGACCTGTTCGCGCCGGACCGGATACTTTCAGTCAACGGCCAGGCCGAAGGACCGACCGCCGAGTTCCTGAAGTTCGTCGCGCAAAGTCCGGTGAACACTCTGATCGGTGGAATCACTGCAGGCATGGGCGCGACCGGCAGCGGCAAGCTGCAGCTCAAGCTGGATTTGCCGCTGGCCCGCATGGCGGACGTCAAGGTCGCAGGCAGCTACCAGATGGCAGGTAATCAGATCAGCATCGATACGGACTGGCCGCCGGTGTCGCAGGTCGGCGGGAGGCTGGACTTCACCGAAAAAGGCGTCAGCATGCGCACGGTCAAAGCACAGTTTCTCGGCGGTCCGGTCGCCGTCAATCTGGCCAGCCAGCGCGACGGCAGCATCGCCGTCGACGCGCGGGGTACGTTCGATGCGTCGGCGCTGCGCGCGGCGCTGGACCAACCGCTGCTGAGCGAGCTGAGCGGCACCGCCGCATGGAGCTCGAAGATGATTTTCGGCAGGAGCGGTGCCAACATTGTGGTCGAGTCCGGATTGCAGGGCATCACCTCGACCTTGCCCGCGCCGCTGAACAAGGCGGGCGCCGACGTGCTGCCTCTGCGTTTCGAGCACACGGCTGCTGCGGAGGCGCAAAGCGGTCGCTGGAGCGGGCCGACGACGGCCGATCGCAGCACCCTGGCGCTGGGCACGATCGTGCGCATGGAGCAACATCGCCGTCGCGAAGCCGGGAAAATGGTCATCGCGCGCAGCGCCGTTGGACTCAACGAAGCGCCACACCTGCCAGAAGCAGGCATCGTCCTCAACGGCAAGGTCGCCGAGCTCGATCTGGATCGATGGCTGCGCGTGCTGGGCGGTTCGGGTGGCTCGGGCGGCGTGGCGGTGCCGCTGACCTCGCTCAACCTCAAGATTGGTGCGCTGGATGTATACGGCAAGCGCATCAACGATGTCGCGCTGCGCGCCGGTTTTCAGGGCAGCGACTGGCTTGCCGACGTCGATGCGCGCGAACTCGCCGGCAAGGTGCGCTGGCGCGCCCAGGGCAAAGGACGCGTAAGTGCGCAGTTGTCGCATTTCACTTTTCCGCAGCCGACTCCCGGCAAACTTGCGGATGACGCGCCGGCAAAGGAATTGCCCGGACTGGATATCGTCGCGGACAATCTGGTGGTGCACGACAAGAAACTCGGCCGGCTGGAACTTACGGCGGCGAACGAGGGCTTGGACTGGCGCATCGAGAAGCTGACGCTGGCGACACCGGACAGCAGCCTGAACGCCGATGGACTGTGGCAGGGCGTCGCAGCGCATCAACGTACCCGCATGAACCTCAAACTCGAAATAAAGGACGTCGGAAAATTTTTGGAGCGCATCGGCTATCCGGGGAGCATGCAGCGCGGCACCGCAAAGTTGCTGGGCAAGCTCAGTTGGGCCGGCAACCCGCAAACCATCGACTATCCGAGCCTGACAGGCGATCTGTCGTTGATCGCGGCGAAGGGACAGTTTCTCAAGATCGAGCCGGGGATAGGCAAGTTGCTGGGCATACTCAGTCTGCAGGCGCTGCCACGGCGCATCACGCTCGATTTTCGCGATATTTTCAGCGAGGGCTTCGCGTTCGACAACATCACCGCCACCGCGTCGGTCGCCAAGGGCGTGCTGCACACACAGGACTTCATCATGCACGGGCCGTCGGCGCAGGTGGGCATGTCCGGAGACATCGATCTCGCCCGGGAAACGCAATCACTCAAGGTGCGCGTGGTGCCCAGCGTCGGGGACAGCCTGTCGGTCGCGGGTCTGGTGCTTCTTGCCAATCCGATCACGGGAGTCGCTTCGTTCCTGGCGCAGCGCCTTTTGAAAGATCCGCTGGGCCAGGCGTTTGCCTACCGGTACGTGGTCACCGGCAGCTGGGTCGACCCCAAGGTCGAGAAGATGGCGCACGAAACACCGGCCGGCAGCACGCACGCGCCGCCGGGCAGTATTATCGAGGCACCAGCGGGCGAGAGTCAGGTGAAGTGAGCGGGCGCGAAACGCGACGACAGCAGGACAAAAGGACAACGGGACGAATTCATGGCTGAAGGCAAATTCAGGGTAGCGGCGGTGCAGATGGTGTCGGAGCCGGAAGTGCAGGCGAATCTGGCCGTTGCCGGAGAACTGATTGCGCGCGCCGCGGGCGAGGGCGCGCGCCTGGTCGCGCTGCCTGAGTATTTTTGCCTCCTCGGACTGCGCGACCGCGACAAGGTGGCGGTGCGCGAAGCGGATGGGCACGGGCCGATACAGGACTTCCTCGCCGCTGCCGCTGCGAAGAACAAGGTGTGGCTGGTCGGTGGCTCGGCGCCGCTGGAATGCGCCGACCCTGACAAGGTCAGGAACAGCTGCCTGGTGTTCGATCACACCGGCCGGCGCGTCGCCCGTTACGACAAGATCCACCTCTTCGGTTTCGATAACGGAACGGAGCGCTTCCAGGAGTCGCGCAGCATCGAACCGGGCGGCGAGGTGGTGACGCTGGAGACGCCTTTCGCCAGGCTCGGCCTCTCGATTTGTTATGACCTGCGCTTTCCAGAGATGTATCGCAGGATGGGCGCGGTGGACCTCATACTCGTGCCTTCATCGTTTACCGCCACGACGGGAAAGGCGCACTGGGAGCTGCTGCTGCGCGCGCGTGCGGTCGAGAATCAGGCCTACGTCCTCGCGCCGGCGCAGGGCGGACACCACAAGAACGGCCGCGATACCTGGGGCCACAGCATGATCATCGATCCCTGGGGTGAAGTGCGTGCAGTCCTGGACAGCGGGCCCGGGGTGGTCACCGCCGAAGTCGATCACGCCGAGATTGCGCGCGTAAGACTAAGCCTGCCGGCGTTGACCCACAGGGTGATGTAAGCGGCCGGCGACCGGTCGCCGGCAATCACCGACGCTGCTGCTCAGCGGTAAGCCTCGGCGCATTTGATGATCGCGGTGTTCGTGCCGCGGCCCAGGCAGGCCCTGGCGTCCTGTCCCGTTTTTGATCTCGCGACCGTAGTTGCGGGCTTCGTCGACAATTCTCCTATGCGCTTCGCGGCATCGGTCGCGGTGTTTTCGATTTCTTCAAGCAGCGATTTATACACCACACCATAAAGCCACTTGCTGCTTGCCGCTTCCGATATTCCGGCGAATTTCTCCAGGTCCGCGTCGCTGCTGTCCTTGAAGCTGTAGGCGAGATTGAGCAAGGTCTCGTCGTGGATTTTTTTCTCGGTCGATGCGCGCTGCTTTTCGATGGTCTTGTCGATTGCGGCTGCCTTGCGCGCGTTTTCTCCCGCGATGCCCGTCGCAAGCGTCTTCATGGTCACAGACGCGATCTCGCCCGCCAGTTCGCCGGCTCCGGTCGCGGCGTCGATACGCTTGATCAGTTCCATACGCTGTGGTGACGGATGGCCGGCGGCGCTGCGCGCGAATTTTGCGCGTTCCTCCGGCGACACGGAAACGCCCTCCAGTTCGACCATGGTCTTGGCGGCGGGTGTTGAAAAATTCTTGAGCAGTGCCTGCAGTTGTTTCTCATCGAAATTTTTCTTCAGATCGGCGCTGACCACGCGGTGGAATTCGCCCGCGGCAAACGCCTCTGCCAGCGCGCTTTCGACGGCCGTGACCCTTGCGGGTGGTGCTTTCTTGTGTTGCTTGCCGGATTGCCGGACACCGCTCGCCAGGGTCTGAGGCAATTGGTCCAGTTGCCGTTTCAACCCGGAGGCGGCCAGGACGTCTTCAATCAACTTGTCGCGTTCCTTCTCGATTTCGGCAGGGGATTTGGCCTTGACCACGGGTTTTGCAGCGGTGACGGGTTGCGGCTTGCTTACCGGGGGCGGAGGCGGGGGCTCCTCCGCGAAGTACTGCCAGCCGAACCAGCCCGCAGCGGCCAGAACGACAACTCCGCCGACGATGGCCGGGAGTTGCTTTTTGTTGACGCTAAGCGCGGGTAGCGTTAGCTTGGGAAGAGTAAGCGCCATTTCTAACTCCCTTTATCGCAGTTGTCACCCGGGCACCATCGCCCTTATCGGCACCGAATACGTTTCTGTAGCCTATTGTAAGACAAAAGAATGGCTTGCAGAACTTTGGCGCCGCGGCCGGCGGTGGCATCTGGCGCCGTTCACCTTCAATGCGGGACTGAAACTTTCGATAGCCCATGCCAAGGGCCGGGCACTGCCGGCCGTGCGATATCCATTGCCGTGCGTACATAACCGCAATTCGGGCACACGGCCGGAAGTGTAGGGCTCACTGTTTGACGAATTTGAGCGTGAAACGGTCGCTTTCGCCGATCGTCTCGTACTTGGCGCGGTCCTTGTCCTTTAGCCTATAGGTCGGCGGCAGGGTCCAAACCCCTTCCGCATAATCCTTCGTGTCTTTCGGATTGGCGTTTGCCTCCGATGCGCCGATCAGTTTGAACCCCGCCTTTTCGATCAGGGCTATCGCAAAGTCCTCGCGTATGTAACCCGACTTTGTCTGTGCTTCCTGCGATAAGTCGGTGCGGCCACGATGGTCGACGACGCCAAGCACGCCGCCTGGCTTCAGCGCCTTGTGAAAGGCGCGCAGGGCACCTTCGATCTCGTTGCGCGCAATCCAGTTGTGCAGGTTGCGGAAGGTGAGTACGTAATCGGCGCTGCCCGGCGGCGCAATTTCATGCAGGCCCGCGTTGAATTGCGTAACAAGGACTTTTCCATACAGCGCGGGTTCGGCTTTGAGCCGCGCGAGCAGCTTGCGGTGGTCGGCAAGATATTGTGGAGGCGCGGCCCCGTCGCGGTTTGCCGCAATGTAAAGGCCTTTGTCCTTCAGGTAGGGTGCGAGTAGTTCCATGTAATAGCCGCCGCTGCCGGGCAGGATTTCGACTACGGTGCTGTCGTCCCTGATGCCGAAAAAACCGAGCACTTCGCTCGGATGCCGGTAAGCGTCACGCGCGACGTTGCGGGCGCTGCGATGCGGCGCGGTGAGCAGGCGTACAAATGCCGCAGAGTCCGGCGCCTGCGTGGGAACATTCGAGCATGAGAGGGCCGATGCGAGTGCCGCAAGCAGCAGCACGCCGGTTTTGACCCCCGATAGGCGCGGACCGGACTTCATTTTGCGACAAGAACGAACAAGGCGGCAGACAGCGCGCTTGCGGACAAGATCAATGCCGCAATGCAAAGCATAAGCGTCCAGCGGTGCCTGGCTTCCGCAAGCGCCGCGCCTTTCTCCAAGGTCTCGACAGTGCTTTGGATCTGCGCCGCGAGTTCCTTGATGTGCGCGTCGTTCCCGGAAGCGGCGGTCTGCAGTTCAGTGATCTGTTGCTGCAGCGTGCTCTGATCGGGCGGCGCATTCCCGCTTTTCTTGGTAAACACCGGCGTAGCTGCGGAAACGATGGTTCCGACATGCGGAAGTACGGCTTTGAGTGCGGGGATGAGCCATGCCGGCATTTTGAGTCCAGTCGTTTGTGACAATGTTGCAGTTTAGCGCATGCGTTTAATCGATTCGACGAGCGAACACCTGATTCAGGAGGTTGATACGGTCTGTCATGGCGCGTCTTTAGCGAAAAACGCCTCGATTGCGCGAACGACCGCGTCGGGGTGCGTGACGGTAGGAACATGGCCTGCGCCTTCGATCGTTACCAGCTTGCTGTTGGGGAGCTTTTGCGCCAGGTTCTGCGAGCTGGCAACGGGCGTGATGATGTCGCGGCTACCGTGGATTAGAAGTGTGGGCAAATGTATCTGGGTCAAGCGGTGCTCCACCTGCACAGGCTCCAGGCATTCCATCAATTGGACCGCAGAAGGGCCGTCAGAACGCATAACGATCTGTTTGCCCCAACGTCGCTCGGCCTCGCAGTTGTCTTCGGGAACACATGCATTGACGAACATCTCCATCGTGGCTTCGAAGTTGGCCTTGCAGCCTTCGATGAAACGCGTTGCGCCCGCGCTCTTGCCGCCCTGATAACGCCCGTCCACCAGCACCAGTCCGCTAAAGCGCTCCGGCTGACGCAATGCGGCTTCGAGCACAACGAACGCGCCCGAAGATTCACCGGCCAGCACGCAGGTTTCGACTTGAAGCGCGTCGAGCACCCGGAACAGGTCGTTCACCATCAGGTCAAACGTGATGGTCGCCGCTCGGTTCACGGTAGCGCCGGTGCCCCGATGGTCGAAGGTAATGGTGCGCCAGCGGCGGCTGAGTTGCTCGAATGGCAGCTGCCACAACTCGCCACTACCCACCCAGCCGCCATGCGCGACGATGGTTCGCGCGCCGGCGCCGAATGACGTTACGAACAGGTCAGCGTCATCGGATTTCAGAAACATCGGCGTTCACCTTTATCCTTTACGAACTGGAGCGGAGTTTTCTACGGTTAGTACTACTACAGAGGAAAAATGTTTTGGTCGTCAGGCGAAGCTGCCGGCGCCCGTATTGGCGACGCCCCAAGGTTTTTAATGGATAAGAGAACCGCAATTTATCACATGAACTCAACCTTTGTGAGACTGTCAACCGTCCATGGAAACAAGGGGTTAGATTCTTATCGTTGTGCGGATATCCGCGATTCAAGTGCGCGCCGGCATTCGCGGTTGTCACGACGGCCTGCAGACCGAAAAGCCTCACGCCCAACGGATGAAGCGCTATAGCTATGCGAGCGAAGAGACGACCATGATCCGTGCCCGCGTCACGGGTACGCTGCTCCGACGTCTGCCCCCGACGCGCCCGGCCGCGGCCGCGCAGGAACCGACGCCCGGTGGCGCTGGCGAACAGCGTAGAATGCGCACTCTTGCCCGGGACCTAATGAGCTCAATGCAGACTTCCACCCTTTCCCACGCCCAGTCGCAGTTGTTCACCACTGCCGAATCCTGCCTGCTCGCGCCCTACGACCTGGGCGCACGCAAGCTGTCGAACGTGTTCGGTTCGATCATGGCGCACCGCATCGACTATGCCGATTTGTACTTCCAGTATGTGCGCTCCGAGGGCTGGAGTCTGGAGGAGGGCATCGTCAAGGCGGGCAGCTTCAACATCGAACAGGGTGTGGGCGTGCGCGCCATCAGCGGCGAGAAGACCGCTTTCGCCTTCTCCGACGATATCAGCCTGGTGGCGCTGGAAGACGCCGCCAAGGCGACGCGTGCAATCGCCCAAGCCGGGCAAACAGGCCGTGTCCGCGCGCACGGGCGCGCCGCGGTCGCGCGGCGTGGCGCGGGACGCGATCTGTATCGACCGGCCGATCCGCTCGCGTCGCTGGCGGACGCGGACAAGGTGCGGCTGCTCGAACGCATCGAGGGGCACGCGCGCGCGCTCGATCCGCGCGTGGTGCAAGTGATGGCGGGACTTGCGGGCGAGTACGAAGTGGTGCTGGTGGCGCGCTCCGACGGTTTGATGGCGGCCGACGTCCGACCGCTGGTGCGGCTGTCACTCACAGTTATCGTGGAGGAAAACGGCAGGCGCGAGCAGGGCAGCGCGGGCGGCGGCGGCCGTTTCGACTACGCTTATTTCGACGATGCGCGCCTGCGGCAGTACGCGGGCATGGCGGTGGATCAGGCGGTGGTGAATCTGCGCGCGCAGCCGGCGCCGGCGGGCAGCATGACCGTCGTATTGGGGCCGGGCTGGCCGGGAATATTGCTGCATGAGGCGATCGGCCACGGTCTGGAGGGCGACTTCAACCGCAAGGGCAGTTCGGCCTTCTCCGGTCGTGTCGGCGAACGCGTCGCCGCCAAGGGGGTTACGGTGGTCGACGACGGCACCATCCCCGACCGGCGTGGATCGATGAATGTCGACGACGAAGGCAATGCCAGCCAGCGCACGGTGCTGATCGAGGACGGCGTCCTGCGCGGCTATATGCAGGACAGCCTGAATGCGCGCCTGATGGGCGTGCCGGTCACCGGCAACGGCCGGCGCGAGTCCTACGCGCACACGACACTGCCGCGCATGACGAATACCTATATGCTCAACGGCGCGCGCGATCCGCAGGAGATCATTGCATCGGTCAAGCGCGGTCTGTATGCGGTCAACTTCGGCGGCGGCCAGGTGGACATTACCAGCGGCCGGTTCGTATTTTCCGCCTCCGAGGCCTATATGATCGAAAACGGCAAGGTCACGCACCCGGTCAAAGGCGCCACGCTTATCGGCAATGGTCCGGATACGCTCAAGCGCGTCAGCATGATCGGCAACGACATGCGTCTGGATACCGGGGTCGGCACCTGCGGAAAAGAAGGGCAGAGCGTACCGGTGGGCGTGGGGCAGCCCACGCTACGCATCAACGGCTTGACTGTTGGTGGAACCGCTTGAGCGGTAGGGTGGAACCGTTTAAGCGGTAGGGCGGAACCGCTTAAGCGGTAGGGTGGAACCGCTTAGACCGTAGGGCGGCACCGCCCCGGCGAGCACGGCTCGCGCTGACCCGATTAGTGTTCGATCCAGTTCTTCGACCGCGCGAGCGCGCGCGCCCATCCCGCCATGCGCGAATTGGCTTCGGCCCGGCTCATGCGGGGTTCGAAGCGCCGCCCCACCGCCCACTGGCGGCTGATCGCGGCGGTGTTCTTCCACACGCCCGTCGCCAGACCTGCAAGGTAGGCGGCGCCGAGAGCCGTGGTCTCGAGCACCTTGGGACGCAGCACCGGCACGCCGAGGATGTCCGCCTGGAACTGCATCAGCGTGTCGTTTGCGGCGGCGCCGCCGTCTACGCGCAGTTCTTTCAGCCGGATGCCGGAATCCTTTTGCATCGCCTCCAGCAATTCGGCCGACTGGAATGCGATCGCTTCGAGCGCCGCTCGCGCAATGTGCGCGCGCGTGGTGCCGCGCGTGAGACCGAGCATGGTGCCGCGCGCATAAGCGTCCCAGTGCGGCGCACCCAGGCCTGCGAAGGCGGGCACAAGGTAGACGCCGCCTGTGTCTTCCACGCTCGCGGCGAGTGCTTCGATTTCGCTCGATGAGCGGACGAAGCCCAGGCCGTCGCGCAGCCACTGCACCACTGCACCGCCGATGAACACGCCGCCTTCAAGCGCGTACTGCGGTTTCGTCCCTCGCTGCGCGCAGCGCGTCGTGAGCAGCCCGTGTTTGGATGGCACCGCCTTTGCGCCGGTGTTGAGCAACAGGAAGCAGCCGGTGCCATAGGTGTTCTTGGCCATGCCGGGCGCATGGCAGGCCTGGCCAAAGAGCGCCGCCTGCTGGTCGCCGGCGATACCCGCAATGGGGATCGGGGCGCCGAAAACGTTTTTGTCGCTCTCGCCATAGACGCAGGAAGACGGCAGCACCCGCGGCAGCAGAGAACGCGGAATCCTGAACAATGCGAGCAAGGCATCGTCCCAGTCGCCTGAGTGGATGTTGTAGAGCATGGTGCGCGACGCATTGGAGACGTCCGTAATGTGCAGCGCGCCGCCGGAGAGCTTCCATGCCAGCCAGCTGTCGACGGTGCCGAAGGCGAGTTCGCCGCGCTCGGCGTGCAAGCGCAGGCCCGGTATGCTGTCGAGCAGCCACGCGAGCTTGGTCGCGGAAAAATAGGGGTCGATCACCAGCCCTGTTTTGCTGCGCACGATATTCGTCTTGCCACGCCGTTTCAGCGCGGCGCAGGCGTCGGCCGTGCGCCGGTCCTGCCAGACGATGGCGTTGTGCACCGGCAGGCCGGATTTGCGGTCCCAGACGATGACCGTCTCCCGTTGATTCGCTATGCCCAGCGCAGTGATGTCAGCCGCTTTCAACCCGGCCCGCGCGAGCGCGCGGCGGGCGACGCTGCGTTGCGTCGCCCAGATTTCCTCGGGGTCGTGCTCTACCCATCCCGGGTGGGGGAAAATCTGGCGGAACTCCTTTTGCGCCTGGGCGCGCACGCTGCCGTCTTCGTTGAATATGATGGCGCGGGAACTGGTCGTGCCTTGGTCGAGCGCGAGGATGTGTTTCATGTTTTTGTGTTTCCCCGATTGGCGGATACCCGCGATTCTAAAGGAGGAAACCGGGGAACGTGAACCCGTGTATGCGCCGGGCCGACCCCGGAAAGCGCCGATCTGCGCTTTGCGCGGACCGTCCGGGCCGGGTGATTGTGGTACCATCCATCGCTTGTCTCGATGACATTTTTGCACCCGCAATGCCGCTGTCCGCAAACCCCATTTCCCGCATACGCAAACATACCCGCAGCGTCCGCTTCGAAGGTTATGCGCGCGCGGACGGTTTGTGGGACATTGAAGCCCATCTCACCGACGTCAAGCCCGAGGACTATCCGCTCGCTCCGGGCGTGCGGCCGGCAGGCAGCCCGGTGCATGAAATGTGGGTCCGCCTCACCATAGACCGGCGCATGAACGTCATCACGGCAGAGGCCAGCACCGATGCCATGCCCTACCCGCCGTATTGCGCGGCGATAGCGCCGGATTACGCCGCCCTGGCGGGGCTGAACCTGATGCGCGGATTCCGCAAGGCACTATACGAGCGTTTCGGCCATGTGAACGGCTGTACCCACGTGACCGAATTGCTAGCCCAGTTTCCCTCGGCGGCGATCCAGGTGCTCGCTGGCGAGCAGCGCGACAATCACGACGATGGCACCAAACCGTTCCAGCTCGACCGCTGCCATGCGCTAGCCACGAGCGGCGAGGCAGTGCGCCTGTACTATCCGCGCTGGCAACGTGAATTGAAAACAGGCACCGATTGATGCGCATTGACCTGGGTCAATGCGCCCGCCCGCCACTCTCCCCGATCATCCCATTGCGGTTCAATTAGGAAGCCAGACATGAAAATCCACGAATACCAGGCCAAGGAAGTGCTGCGCAAATACGGTGTGCCGACGCCGCAGGGCATACCCTGCTTTTCCGTCGATGAAGCGGTCAAGGCTGCGCAGTCCATACCGGGCAAAGTGTGGGTGGTCAAGGCGCAGATTCATGCCGGCGGCCGCGGCAAGGGCGGCGGGGTGAAAGTTGCGAAGTCGCAGGACGAGGTCACGTCCTTTGCCGGCCAGATCCTCGGCATGCAGTTGAAGACGCACCAGACCGGCCCCGAGGGCCAGAAGGTGCGGCGGCTGCTGATCGAAGAGGGCGCCGACATCAAGAAGGAGCTCTACGTCGGCATGGTGGTGGATCGGGTCACGCAGCGCGTGTGCCTGATGGCGTCAAGCGAGGGCGGCATGGACATCGAGGAGGTTGCCGCAAAGACGCCGGAGAAAATTCACAAGGTATTCGTCGATCCGGAAACCGGCCTCAAGGACGCTGAAGCTGACGCGGTCGCGGCCCAGATCGGCATTCCGCCGGCCTCGGTGCCGCAGGCACGCGCCGTGCTGCAGGCGCTGTACAAGGCGTTCTGGGACACCGATGCGAGTCTGGCCGAGATCAACCCGCTGGTGCTCACGGGTGACGGACGCGTGGTGGCGCTGGACGCGAAAATCAATTTCGATTCGAATGCCCTGTTTCGCCATCCCGACCTGGTCGCGCTGCGCGATCTGGACGAGGAAGACGCGGCGGAAATTGAGGCGTCGAAATTCGACCTCTCGTATATCTCGCTGGACGGCAACATCGGCTGCCTGGTCAACGGCGCCGGCCTCGCGATGGCGACCATGGATACGATCAAGCTGTACGGCGCCGAGCCGGCCAATTTTCTCGACGTAGGCGGCGGCGCAACCGCGGAGAAAGTGACCGAAGCGTTCAAGATCATGCTCAAGAACCCGAAGGTCAAGGGGATACTGGTCAACATCTTCGGCGGCATCATGCAGTGCGACACCATCGCCAAGGGCGTGGTGGCCGCGGCGCGCGAGGTGAATCTTTCCGTGCCCCTGGTCGTGCGCATGAAGGGCACCAATGACGTAATGGGCAGGCAGATCCTCAAGGATTCCGGCCTGCCGATCATTTCGGCCGACAATATGGCCGACGCCGCGCAGAAAATCGTCGCCGCGGTTTCGGGCAAATAAGGAATACACCATGTCCATCCTGATCAACAAGAACACGCGCGTCGTCACCCAGGGCATCACCGGCAAGACCGGCCAGTTCCATACACGCATGTCGCGTGACTACGCCAACGGTAAGAATTGCTTCGTCGCCGGCGTCAATCCGAAAAAGGCGGGTGAAAACTTCGAGGGCATTCCGATCTACGCCAGCGTCAAGGAAGCGAAGCAGAAGGCGGAAGTCAATACTTCGGTGATTTACGTGCCGCCGCCCTTTGCCGCGGCCGCAATCTGGGAGGCGGTCGACGCCGACCTCGACCTGGTGATATGCATCACGGAAGGGATTCCGGTGCGCGACATGATCGAAGTCAAGGAACGCATGCGCAAACACAACAAGAAGGCGGTCCTGGTCGGCCCGAACTGCCCCGGCGTGATCACACCGGACGAGATCAAGATCGGCATCATGCCCGGCCACATCCACAAGAAAGGACGCATCGGCGTGGTCTCGCGATCGGGCACGCTGACCTATGAGGCGGTCGGACAGTTGATGGAACTCGGCATCGGCCAGTCCACCTGCGTGGGCACGGGCGGCGATCCGGTGAACGGCGTGAAGCACATCGACGTACTGCGGATGTTTAACGACGATCCGGAAACCGATGCGGTCATCATGGTCGGCGAAATCGGCGGCTCGGACGAAGAGACAGCGGCACTGTGGGTCAAGGACAACATGAAAAAGCCCGTGGTCGGATTCATCGCAGGCGTTACCGCGCCCGCAGGCAAGCGCATGGGCCACGCCGGCGCCATCATCTCCGGTGGCAAGGGAACGGCGCAGGAGAAACTGGAAGTAATGCAGGCCTGCGGCATCAAAATAACGCGCAATCCCGCGGAAATGGGCAAGACACTCAAGGCGATCATGAAGTAGGTCCGGCATGGATTGGCCGCGAGAACGGGATCGGGAGAGCCTGTGTTATCCAGGAGCCCGCACCCGATGTGATTTGCAGCCACGCAGATCGCAAGTGTCTTGAACGCAAGATTTCGTATTGCATAGAGGACATTTGTGAATCAAGTCGTCATCCCGATCAAGGACGAGCGCAAACGGCGCTCGAAACTCAAGGGCCGCACGCCCGATCCGAAAGCGCTCGCGGAAGTGCGTTCGCTGCTCGGCGATGCGCCGCGCAGGCGCGATCTGCTCATCGAACATCTGCACAGAATCCAGGACCGCTATGCGCAGTTGTCCGCAGCACACCTGGTGGCGCTGGCCCAGGAATTGAAAATGGCCGCGGCCGAGGTCTATGAAGTCGCAACCTTCTACCATCATTTCGACGTAAGCAAGGAAGAAGGGGCTGCGCCCGCGGCGATCACCGTGCGCGTATGCGAGTCGCTCGCCTGCGCAATGGCCGGGTCCGGGGATCTTCTCGAAAAGCTGCCCGCCATTCTCGGGCGCGAAGTGCGCGTAATTGCCGCTCCCTGTGTCGGCCGCTGCGAGACCGCGCCGGTGGCGGTGGTCGGCCAGAATCCGCTCGCGCATGCGACATTGGAAGGCGTCAGGAAGCTGGTCGCAGCCAAAGCGGTTAAACATCGCCCCGGAAAATATCTCGACTACCGCGCTTATCGAAAACAAGGCGGCTACGCCCTCCTGCGCGAGTGCCTCGCAGGCAGGCGCGACCATCGAAAACTGACGCAGGCCATGGAGGATTCCGGCCTGCGCGGTCTGGGCGGGGCGGGTTTCCCGGCCGGACGAAAATGGAAGATCGTGCGCGCCGAGCCCGAGCCGCGGCTGATGGCCGTGAACATCGACGAGGGCGAGCCGGGCACATTCAAGGACCGTTACTATCTCGAGCGCGATCCGCACCGCTTCCTCGAAGGCACGCTGATCGCCGCGTGGACCGCCGGCATCGCAGAGGTCTACATTTATTTGCGCGACGAATACGCAGCCTGCCGGGCCATTCTCGAAAAAGAGATCGCCGCACTCAAGGCCGATCCGCCCTGCGCGCTGCCGCCGATACACCTGCGCCGCGGGGCGGGCGCGTATATCTGCGGAGAGGAATCCGCGATGATCGAGTCGATCGAGGGCAAGCGCGGCATGCCGCGCCTGCGACCGCCCTATGTGGCGCAGGTCGGCCTGTTCGGACGGCCGACCCTGGAGCACAACATGGAGACGCTCTACTGGGTGCGGGAAATCCTCGAGAAAGGCGCTGCCTGGTTCTCCGGGCACGGCCGCCACGACAGAAAAGGCTTGCGCTCGTTTTCGGTTTCCGGACGGGTGAAGAAACCCGGCGTGCATCTGGCACCGGCGGGCATCACGGTGAAGGAGTTGATTGCGGAGTACTGCGGCGGCATGCTGGACGGGCATACGTTTTATGCCTATCTTCCAGGCGGCGCCTCGGGCGGCATTCTGCCCGCTTCCATGGGTGATATACCGCTCGATTTCGACACCCTGCAGCCCTACGGCTGTTTCATCGGCTCGGCGGCGGTGATGATTCTTTCGGATCGCGACCGGGCCGTGGATGCCGCGCGCAATCTGATGCACTTCTTCTCCGAAGAATCCTGCGGCCAGTGCACGCCCTGCCGCGTGGGCACGGCCAAGGCGTTGAAGCTCCTGGACGCGCCGAAATGGAACCAGGCCCTGCTTAGCGAACTCTCGCAGGTGATGATCGACGCCTCGATCTGCGGCCTGGGCCAGGCTGCGCCCAACCCGGTGCTCAGCGTGATGAAATATTTTCCGCACGAGCTCGCGTGACGGATAGCAGGGAGGAGACCCTATGACTGCGATATCCAAACAGGAAATTGCCGCACTGCCGGTGGAGTTCAAGATTAACGGCAAGAGTGTGGTCGGGCGTGCTGACGAGACCATCATCCAGACGGCCGGGCATTACGGTATCGACATTCCGCACCTGTGCTACAAGGAAGGTCTGCGACCCGACGGAAACTGCCGCGCCTGCGTCGTCGAAATCAAGGGCGAGCGCGCGCTCGCGCCCTCCTGCTGTCGTGTGCCCAAGGATGGCATGGAAGTGAGCACCGACAGCGCGCGCGCCCTCGCCAGCCAGAAAATGGTGCTGGAACTGCTGCTCTCCGACATGCCCGGGGAGTCCCATACGCCCGATTCCGAGCTTGATCGCTGGGCGCAGGCGCTGCATGTGGGGACGCCGCGTTTCGAGCCGCGTTCCCAACCCAAGGCCGATCTTTCCCATCCGGCGATCGCGGTGAATCTCGATGCCTGCATCCAGTGCACGCGCTGCGTGCGCGCCTGCCGTGAATTGCAGGTGAACGATGTGATCGGCTATGCCTTCCGCGGCGAACATTCCAAGATCGTGTTCGATTTCGACGATGCCATGGCGGCGAGCAGTTGCGTCGCCTGCGGCGAGTGTGTGCAGGCCTGCCCCACAGGCGCGCTGATGCCCGCGAGGAACGCGGCCCTGGCCGTGGCGGAAAAAACGGTCGACTCCGTTTGCCCTTACTGCGGCGTCGGTTGCCAGCTCACCTACCACGTGACGGACAACAAGATTGTCCACGTGCAGGGGCGCGATGGTCCGTCCAACCATGGCCGGCTGTGCGTGAAGGGGCGCTACGGTTTTGACTACGCCCATCATCGCCAGCGTCTGACCGTGCCGCTGATCCGCAAGCAGGGGGTCCCCAAAAGCGGTGGGTTCAGCGTCGATCCGGACAACTGGCGCGACGCCTTCCGCGAGGCGAGTTGGGAAGAGGCGCTGGCATTTGCAGCGGGCGGGCTCGCACGCATTCGCGACCAGCATGGCAAGTACGCGCTGGCAGGATTCGGCTCGGCCAAGGGCTCCAACGAGGAAGCCTACCTGTTCCAGAAGCTGGTGCGCACCGGCTTCGGCTCCAACAACGTCGATCATTGCACGCGCCTGTGCCACGCGTCCTCTGTGGCGGCGCTGCTCGAGGGCGTGGGCTCCGGTGCCGTGTCCAACCAGGTGAGCGACGTGCAATACGCGGAGGTGGTGCTGGTGATCGGCTCCAACCCGACGGTCAACCATCCGGTGGCGGCGACCTGGATCAAGAACGCCGTCAGGAACGGCACCAAACTCATCCTCGCCGATCCTCGAGCCACCGAGCTTGCGCGCCACGCGACGCATGTGCTGCAGTTCAAGCCGGATACCGACGTCGCCATGCTGAATGCCATCATGCACGTGATCGTCGCAGAGGGGCTGGTGAACAAGGCGTTCGTCCGTGACCGCACTTCGGGATACGAAGCGCTGGCTGAGAACGTGAAGAAATACAGCCCGGAAAAGATGGCGCCCGTCTGCGGCATTCCGGCGCAGACCATCCGCGAAGTCGCGCGCCTGTATGCCACGTCGAAGGGATCGATGATCCTCTGGGGCATGGGCATATCGCAGCACGTGCATGGCACCGACAACGCGCGCTGTCTGATCGCGCTTTCCCTGCTGACCGGCCAGATCGGCCGCCCGGGTACCGGGCTGCATCCCTTGCGCGGGCAGAACAACGTGCAGGGCGCCTCGGACTCGGGCCTGATTCCGATGATGTATCCGAATTACCAGCGCGTCGACAATCCGGAGGCGAAGGCGCGCTTTGCCAAGCTCTGGGGTGCGCCCGATCTCGATCCCAAACCCGGGCTAACCGTGGTCGAGATCATGCATGCGGCAAAGAAGAAGCAGATTCGCGGCATGTACGTGATGGGCGAGAATCCGGCCATGTCGGATCCGGATGCGGACCACGCGCGCGAGGCACTGGCTGCGCTCGACCACCTGGTGGTGCAGGACATTTTTCTCACCGAGACCGCTTATCTCGCCGACGTGGTGCTCCCGGCGACCGCCTGGCCGGAGAAAAACGGCACGGTCACCAATACCGACCGCATGGTGCAGCTCGGGCGCAAGGCGATCGAGCCCCCCGGCGAAGCGAAGGAAGATCTGTGGATCATCCAGGAAATCGCCAGACGCATGGGCCTGGCCTGGAACTACGGTGATGTATCCGAAGTGTTTGTCGAGATGCGTGCCGGCATGGACTCGATTGCGGGCATTACCTGGGAGCGTCTCGAGCGCGATTCGGCGGTGACCTATCCCTGCGAAGTGGAGGGCGATCCGGGCCAGTCGGTGGTATTCACCGAGCATTTTCCGACCGCCACCGGACGCGCGAGGTTTGTCCCCGCGGATCTGATCAGCGCCGACGAGCAGCCGGACAGGAACTATCCCATGGTGCTCATTACCGGTCGCCAGCTCGAGCACTGGCACACGGGCGCCATGACCCGGCGCGCCGGCGTGCTCGATGCAATCGAGCCCGAACCGATGGCCTCGTTTCACCCGCTTGACCTGGACGGCTTCGGCGTGAACTCGGGCGAAGTGGTGACGGTGGCCTCGCGCCGCGGCTCGATTTCGCTCTTTGCGCGCGCCGATGCCGGCACGCCGAGGGGAGCGGTGTTCATCCCGTTTTGCTACTACGAGGCGGCGGCGAACAAACTCACCAATCCGGTGCTGGACCCGTTCGGCAAGATTCCCGAGTTCAAGTACTGCGCGGTGAAAGTGACGAAGGGCGGGCCGGCGCCGGTGCACTCCAGTTTCGGCGGCGGTCAGTCGCTCGCCGCGTCCTCGGGCTGACGCGCAGCGATTTCCCGGCGGGCGTGCGGATTGCCGTCCGCCTTTTGGCGGAGCGTCTCATATTCCGTGCGACGCCGGCAGTGCAGGCGCCCCGCTTCCGTGATTCTTGACTTTCATCAAGGCTGCAATTCCGGTGCCTGCCTATATTCGAGTGGATCACTGAGAACACGACAACGGAGACCATCATGCCGTCGGACATCGACATTGCACAAAAGGCAAAAATGCAGCGCATTTCAAAACTCGCTGCGGAAAAACTCGGCATCGCCGAAGACCATCTCGAACCCTACGGCCACTACAAGGCGAAGGTGTCGCTCGATTACGTCGACAGCCTGAAAGACAAGCCCGACGGCAAGCTGATCCTGGTGACCGCGATCAGTCCGACACCGGCGGGCGAGGGCAAGACCACCACGACGGTCGGCCTGGGCGACGCGCTCAATCACATCGGCAAGAAGGCGATGATCTGCCTGCGCGAGCCTTCGCTCGGCCCGGTGTTCGGCATGAAAGGTGGCGCCGCCGGCGGCGGCTATGCGCAAGTGGTGCCGATGGAGGACATCAACCTGCATTTCACCGGCGATTTTTCCGCCATCGGGCTTGCCAACAATCTGCTGGCGGCGATGCTGGACAATCATATACATCACGGCAACGAACTGGGCGTCGACGTGCGCCGCATCGCCTGGAAGCGCGTGATGGACATGAACGACCGCGCGCTGCGCGACATCGTGGTGTCGCTGGGCGGGCCCGGCAACGGTTATCCGCGCGAGGACGGTTTCGACATCGTGGTCGCCTCGGAGGTAATGGCGATTTTCTGTCTGGCGAATTCGCTCGAAGATTTGAAAAATCGCCTGGGAAATATCGTAGTGGCATACACGCGCGATCAGAAGCCGATCTATGCGCGCGACCTGAACGCACACGGCGCCATGACGGTGCTGTTGCGCGACGCGCTCGCGCCGAATCTGGTGCAGACGCTGGAGAACAGCCCGGCGTTCATACACGGCGGACCGTTCGCGAACATCGCGCATGGCTGCAATTCGGTGATCGCCACCAAGACGGCGTTGAAGCTTGCCGACTACGTGGTGACCGAGGCCGGCTTTGGCGCCGATCTGGGGGCGGAGAAATTCGTCGACATCAAATGCCGCAAGAGCGGCCTGCGTCCCGCCGTCACGGTGATCGTGGCCACGGTGCGCGCCATGAAATACCACGGCGGCGCAGACCTGAAGACGATTACGCAGGAGAATCTGGCTGCGCTCGACAAGGGCCTGGTCAACCTGGAGCGCCACGTGGACAACGTGCAGAGGGTGTACGGCATACCGTGCGTCGTGTCGATCAATCACTTTACCAGCGACACGGCGGCCGAGGTGGACATGCTCAAGGCACGCATGGCCAAGCTGGGTGTCAAGGTGGTGCTGGCCACGCACTGGGCCGACGGCGGCAAAGGCGCAGCCGAATTGGCCAAGATGGTGGTGGAGATGTGCGAAAAGAAATCCAGCCTCAGTTTCGTTTACGAGGAAACAGACAGTCTGTGGGACAAGGTCAACAAGATTGCGAAAAAAGTCTACCGGGCTGCCGAGGTCACGGCGGACGCGAAGGTGCGCAATCAAATCAAGAAACTGCAGGAGGACGGCTACGGCCACTACCCGGTATGCGTGGCAAAAACGCAGTATTCTTTTTCCACCGACGCGCAACTGCGCGGCGCGCCCGAGAACCACGTGATCAACATACGCGAGGTGCGGCTTGCCGCCGGAGCGGAATTCGTGGTCATGGTCTGCGGCGACATCATGACCATGCCGGGCCTGCCCAAAGTGCCTTCGGCCAACAAGATCGACCTTGTCGATGGAAAGGTGGTCGGGCTGTTCTAGTCAGAACGCGGGAGAGGAACGGGGAAAGAGAGCGGGGACGGTGCCGGCATCCGGCATCAGGCGCCAAGGCAGGCGCCGGTTCGCTGCGCTGTGGAAATTCCACTGCCGTGTTTCTTCGCCCCGCAACTCTGCCCTATTGTAAGATGGCGCCTCTTCGGAGGAGGAGGGTTCCCGCACAATGGATCTTTCGCTACAGGAATTCTGGATTCCGCTGCTGAAGATCATCTGGATAAACATTGTTTTGTCCGGGGATAACGCAGTGGTGATCGCGCTGGCGGCGCGCTCGCTGCCGCAACGGCAGCAGAAACTGGCCGTGGCCTGGGGCAGCGGCGCGGCGGTGGCAATGCGTATCGTACTCACCTTGTTTGCCGTGGCGCTGCTGCAGTTGCCCTATCTCAAGTTGATCGGCGCCGTGTTGTTGCTGTGGATCGGCGTGCAGTTGCTGCTGCCGGAGGAGGGCGAGGAGAACATCGACGGCCATGACAACCTGATGGCGGCGATACGAACGATTTTGGTCGCGGATCTGGTGATGAGCCTGGATAACGTGATTGCCGTGGCCGCCGCAGCCGGCGACAGTGTGATCTTGCTCATTCTCGGGCTGGCGATTAGTATTCCTTTGGTGATTTTCGGCAGCACCTTGCTGATGAAGGTGATGGAGCGTTTTCCGATCATCATTACGGCGGGCGGGGCCTTGCTTGGTTTCGTCGCTGGGGAAATGGCGGTTGGCGATCCGGCCTTGCGCGACTGGATGGGCGCCAATTTTCAGACCATCGACACTAAGCCGGTGCTGGCGGGTATCCATCTGGACATCATCGTCGGCCTGGTCGGGGCGCTGTTGGTGGTGCTGATCGGGACCTACCTGTCGCGCAGGCAGACCGCTGTCCACGGCGAAACGCAGGAGATTGGTAATTAATATCAATCATTACTTTTTCAGTTTTGATTTGTTGATCAAAATCAATGCCCCGATCAGCAGGTAAGGCGGTATGCTGTAGCTGTAATCAATAAAAATGCCAATAATGCCGAGCGGCAATAGGCATAAAACCCGTCAACTGAAGTGCGCAAGCGCGTGAAGGACGGAAATTCAATTGCTTTCACTGGAGGAGGAGTCATGAAAGTTTCTGCTTGTTTCAAGAGTGTTCTAACGACGACGGCGGTCGCTGCGCTTTCCGCCGTAACCGTACCCGCGCATGCGTGGGAGCCGACCAAGACTGTCGAATTCGTCGTTCCGGCGGGCAGCGGCGGCGGTGCCGACCAGATGGCGCGCGCGATCCAAGGGATCATCGTCAAGCACAATCTGATGAAACAACCGATGGTGGTGATCAACAAATCCGGCGGCGCCGGTGCCGAGGGATTCCTTGACGTAAAAGGCGCGAAGGGGGACCCGCACAAGATCATTATCACGCTGTCGAACATGTTTACCACCCCGCTTGCGACTGCCGTGCCGTTCAACTGGCGCGATCTGACCCCGGTCAAGATGATGGCGCTGGACGAATTCGTGCTGTGGGTGAATGCAGAAAAGCCCTATAAGAGCGCAAAGGAGTACGTCGATGCGGTCAAAAAGGCCGGCGCCAACAAGATGAAAATGGGCGGCACCGGTTCGAAACAGGAAGACCAGATCATCACGGCCGCAATCGAGAAGAAGACCGGCGCCAAGTTTACCTACATCCCGTTCAAGGGCGGCGGCACGGTGGCCGTGCAGCTGGTCGGCAATCATATCGATTCCTCGGTCAACAACCCGATCGAGGCGGTGGCGCACTGGCGTGGCGGCAAGCTGCGCCCGCTCTGTGTTTTCGACACCAAGCGCATGCCGTACAAGGAAAAGATGACGGACACGATGGCGTGGAGTGACATTCCGACCTGCAAGGAGGCCGGACTCGATGTCAATTATCTGATGCTGCGCGGTATCTTTATGGCAGGTGGCGTGTCACAGGATCAGGTTGACTACTTCGTGGGAGTCCTGCGGAAGGTGCGCGAGACCCCGGAGTGGACCGCGCTGATGAACAAAGGTGCGTTCAACCAGACCAGCATCGAAGGCAAGGAGTTTACCGATTGGGTCGCGGCGGCGGAAGCCGAGCATGTCGCGCTCATGAAGGGGGCTGGTTTCATGGCGGGTCAGAAATAATACCTGGCAGGCAACGGTACCCATAACAACAAACACCAGCGGCGCGCCTGCGGCAAGGGCGCGCCGCGCCCGTATCAGGAGAGAGGAGAATGTCTGAAGTACACGATCAGCGTGCTGCGCTGAGCAACAAGACCGCCGAACTGGCCGTCGCCGGGTTCACATTCGCGCTGGGCGCGATCGTGATTTTCGACAGCTGGCGGATCGGTGCCAGATGGGCGGCGGACGGTCCGCAGACCGGCTATTTTCCTTTCTACGTCGGCGTGATCATATGCATCGCCTCGCTGGTGAATTTCGTTCACGCGCTGTTGATCTCGAAGAAGAACGGTGCTTTCGTCGAAGTCGGACAACTCAAGCTGGTGCTCAGCGTGCTGGTGCCGTCTTCAGTTTACGTTGTGCTGGTCGGCTTTCTCGGGATCTACGTTCCGTCAATCATATACATTGCGTTCTTCATGCGCTGGTTGGGCAAGTATGCCTGGTGGAAGGCGGCGTTTGTGAGCGTGGGCACCAACGTTTTCTTCTATTGCGTGTTCGAAATCTGGTTTCTGGTGCCGCTGCCCAAGGGCGTGGTCGAGTCCCTGCTCGGGCTCGACTAGGCGCTGCGGAAAAGCATAATGGACGCACTCAATTCCCTGTTGGACGGCTTCGCCGTCGCACTTTCCCTCACCAATATCGCACTGATGTTCGCCGGGGTCATCCTCGGCGTCATCATCGGGGTGTTGCCCGGCCTGGGCGGAGCCAACGGTGTCGCGATCCTGCTGCCGCTGACCTTTTCGATGGCGCAGACGCCCGGCGGGCAGACTTCGGCAATCATTCTCCTGTCGTGCATTTACTGGGGGGCGCTGTTCGGCGGTGCGATCACCTCGATCCTGTTCAACATCCCGGGCGAGCCGTGGTCCGTCGCGACCACTTTCGACGGCTATCCGCTGGCGCAACAGGGGCGTGCCGGCGCGGCACTGACCGCGGCCTTTACCTCTTCGTTCATCGGCGCGGCCGTGGGCGTGATCGTTATCACCTTTTTATCTCCGATCGTGGCCCAGTTCGCGCTCGAGTTCGGCCCGCCCGAATTCTTCTCCGTATACCTGCTTACTTTCTGTGCTTTCATCGGCATGAGCAAGCAGGCGCCGTTCAAGACTCTGGTGTCGATGATGCTCGGATTCGCGCTTGCCGCCGTGGGCTCGGACACGGTGACCGGAACGCTGCGCATGACCTTCGGCACGGCGACGCTGCTTACCGGTTTTGACTTTCTGGTAGCGGTGATCGGCCTGTTCGGCATCGGCGAGATCCTGTTGACCCTCGAGGAAGGGCTGGAGTTCAGGGGGGCCTCGGCGAAGATCAATCTCAAGGTGGTGATCCAAACCTGGAAGGAACTGCCGAAATATTGGCTCACCTCCCTGCGTTCGGCAGCCATCGGCTGCTTCATGGGCATCGTTCCGGGCGGAGCGACGCCGGCTTCGTTCATGGCCTACGGCGTGGCGCGCCGCTTCTCAAAGGACGGTGACAAGTTCGGCGAGGGCGTGGTCGAAGGGGTGGTGGCGCCGGAGACCGCGGCACACGCTGCGGGCACATCGGCACTGCTGCCTATGCTTACACTCGGCGTGCCGGGTTCGCCTACCGCGGCGGTGCTGCTGGGCGGACTGCTGATCTGGGGCCTCGAGCCCGGGCCGCTGCTGTTCGTCGAGCAGAAGGAATTTGTCTGGGGCCTGATCGCCTCGATGTACCTCGGCAACATCGCCGGACTGATTGTCGTGCTGACCTGTGTGCCCTTGTTCGCCGCGATCCTGAGGATTCCGTTTTCGGTGATCGCTCCGATCATTATCGTGATCTGCGCGATCGGGGCGTACACGGTGCACAACGCGACATTCGACATCTACATGATGGTCGTGTTCGGCGTGACCGGCTATCTGTTCAAAAAGCTCGACTACCCACTCGCGCCGCTGGTACTGGCGATTGTTCTGGGTGACCGGGCGGAGGCCTCGTTCCGCCAGGCGATGCTGATGTCGCAGGGCGACATGCGCATCCTGTTCGAAAACGGGCTGGTCGGCTCGATCACCACGCTCGCACTTGCGCTTCTGATCTGGCCCATGGCCTCGACGCTGTGGTCGGTTACCAAGAAGTTGGCGGCCAAGGACGCGTAGCCGGCGATGGTCAGCTCGATGCTTCGCCAGGCGCAGTTCAGGTTTTCTTCTGCTTGAGCCTGGAAAGCGTCTCGGGCGTGAGGTTCAGATAGGATGCCAGTTCCTTCTTTGGAATGCGGGCCAGCAGTTCGGGGTGCTTGCGCTTGAAGCGTGACAGCCGCCCCGGTGCGTCCAGCAGGTGAAGGGTAATGGTGTGTGCCATGACCTCGGACATCAGGCTCATGACCTCGTATTCGAAGCGCGCCTTGACGCCGGTGTGGCGCTCAAGAAATTCGACCCAATGCTGCATCGAGAGCTTGGCCACGCGCGCCTTGGTCACCGCCACGATGCTGTACGGCATCGGCGTGCGCAGGCGCCAGGCGGCGTAGGACGTATCCATGTCGGTCTCTGCGGCAAAGCGCAGGATCATTTCCTTGCCTTTTGGGTCGCTGACCACGCGCTTGAGAATTCCCTCAAGGATGAAGAACTGCTCCATCGCGCTGTGGCCCTGGTTTACCAGCAGGTCGCCTTTGCTGAAGTCGGCGATTTCCACAAGCCCCTCGACTTCGGTCTGCGCCCTGGGGGGCATGTCCTTGAGCACGAGGCTTTGCCTGAGTTGAAGGCGGATGGTATTGCGCTGTGGGTGGGTATCGATGGACGACATGAAGTGATCGGAGCGGATTTGAGCGCGAACAAATAACGAAATCATTGACCTCAGTCAAGGTACGCAAGCGGTCGAATTTCTTAGTATGGCCGCTACGTCGGGCGGTCGCACGTTGACGCATGAGCAATGCGCAAATAGCATACCACAGCATCCGGGTAGGGAAGTCGCGCCTGATCGTCTGGCGCGTCGAAGCAAACCATGTAGAAATGATTCACGATTCACAAATGCTCCGCGCCTAGTGCGCGGGAAATCCCGCGCAAGCGGAATTGAAAACAAAAGGGGTACCGGGCATGGAAGCACTCAAGGGAGTTCGCATTTTAGACATGACACACGTGCAAGCGGGGCCGACATGCTCGCAATTGCTGGCGTGGATGGGCGCGGATGTGATCAAGTTCGAGAATCCACAGGGCGATGCTACGCGCGGCCAGTTGCGTGACGTGCCCAATGCCGACAGCCTTTATTTCACCATGCTCAACTGCAACAAGCGCTCGATCACGGTGAATATGAAGTCCGCGGAAGGCAAGGCGGTGTTTGTGGATCTGTTGAAAAAATGCGACATCATCATGGAGAACTTCGGACCGGGTGTGCTGGACCGCTTCGGATTCAGCTGGGAGAAGATCCACGAGATCAATCCGCGCATCGTGATGGGCTCGATCAAGGGGTTTGGCTCGAGCGGACCCTACGCCGAATTCAAGGCCTACGAGAACGTCGCACAGGCGATGGGCGGTGCGATGAGCACCACGGGTATTCCAGACGGTCCTCCGTTTGTTACGGGTGCGCAGATTGGCGACTCAGGAACCGGGCTGCATCTGGCGATCGGCCTGCTCGCCGCTTTGCACCAGGCAAACCGCACCGGCGAAGGGCAGTATGTCGAGGTCGCGATGATGGACGGCGTGATGAACCTGTGCCGGGTCAAATTTCGGGACCATCAGCGTCTCACCCGCGGCGAGCTCACCGAGTACTCCGTGCCGACCTACAAGGGCATGGGGGACGTGCCGCGCGCCGGCAACGACTCTGGCGGCGGCCAACTCGGCAACGCGATCCACTGCAAGCCCCATGGAGCGAACGACTGGTTGTACGTCGTCGTCCAGGAAGCGGTCTGGGTCGCGCTCGCCAAGCGCATCGGACCGGACATCGGCATGCCGGATCTCGCGACTGACCCCCACTTTGCCGCCATCGGCGACAGGCGCAAGAATCAGCAACTCATGTGGACGCTGATCAACAAATTCGCGGAGAAGCATACCAAGCGCGAGTTCATGGCGATCCTGAATCCGCTGGATGTGCCCTGCGGTCCGATCATGTCCACCGAGGATCTTGCCAACGACGAGCATATTCGCGGACGCGACATGTGGGTCGAACTGGATCACCCTCAGCGCGGCAAGTGGTGGAATGTCGGCATGCCGATCAAGCTGTCCGCCTCGCCTGCGAAAATCGAGCGCTCGCCGCTCCTGGGCGAGCACACCGAGGAAGTGCTCAAGCAGGTGCTGGGCTACGACGACGCGAAGTTCGGCGCGCTCAAGACAGCAGGCGCTTTCAGCGCTCCGCCGAAGAAAAAGGCCTAGCGGTCGAAGTATCAGGGAACATATCCCCCCCGATTTGAAACTGGCTCAAAAGAAGGACGACATGAAAATCGCAATTATTGGGCAGCAAGATTTTGGCAAAGCGGTGCTGGAAGCTTTTCTCGCGCGGGGTGACGAAGTTGCCGCGGTATTCTGCGCGCCGGAGAAAGAAGGGGCGCGTCCGGATGCGCTGCGTGCGGCGGCCGAGGAAAAGGGCCTCAAGGTCTACCAATTCAAGTCTTTGCGTGCACCGGAAGCAGCACAGGCGCTGGTCGCAGCGAAGGCGGACATCGGCATCATGGCTTTCGTGCTGCAGTTCGCGCCGCAGGAATTCGTCAGCATTCCCGCACACGGCACCATTCAGTACCATCCGTCGTTGCTGCCGAAGTTCCGCGGCCCCTCTTCGATCAACTGGCCCCTGATCAAGGGCGAGACCGAGACTGGTCTTACCATCTTCCGTCCCTCGGACGGGCTCGACGAAGGCGCGGTGATTCTTCAGAAAAGAACGCCGGTGAGCGCCGATGATACGCTCGGCACGGTCTACTTCGACCGCTTGTTCCCGCTCGGCGTGGCGGCGATGCTGGAAGCGGCCGACCTGGTCGTCGCGGGCAAGCACAAGGAATTGGTGCAGGACGAAGCACAGGCGAGCTACGAAGGCTGGTGCCGCGAGGGCGAGGCACGGATCAACTGGGCCAACCATGTCGACTACATTCACAATCTAATTCGCGGTTGCGATCCGGCGCCGGGCGCATGGACCACAATCGGCGGAGAAAAGTTGCAGTTGTTCGGATCGAAGAAGCACTTGGTGCGTACGTTCGGCGCGGTTCGAGGCAAGGTCGGTGAAGTAATCGCGGTAAGCGAGACCAGCATGCTTATTACGGGGCAGGGCGGGCAGATCGAGGTGGCCAAGGGCAAACTGGGCAGCGGCAAGAAAGTGTCACCGGTCGAGTTGGGAATCGCTGCAGGCACGATACTGGGCAACTAAGCCAGGGCGCGTTCGCGTTCTGCGCGCTAGCGGCCGCAGCGCGAATGGGCGATGGCGCGCAATGGAATCGGGAAAACCCCTGGCGTACACCAGGGGTTTTTTGCTTTTGCCTGACGCTATTGCAGTGCTCGTCCGCCATATGAGCTGACGCGAGGGTTTTGGGCCGACGTTTACCCCAGGGGATTCAGAAAAAAACATTTGACTAATCTAATATTTAACTGCAAGAATGAGTATTACCGCCCTGTTTATAAATGAGACTTGCCTTTGCAGTACGAGATCAGCAAAGGCGATGGCGAAACATGGGGGGGTGAACGAGGCGTCAAGGCGACGCGTGGCAATGCGGCAAGGCGCTCCTCTGTGCAAGGCGCGCCGGTCTGTATTGCTTCCGCGGATTTAGCACAAGCGCGAAGGCGGATGTCGTAAAATGCCTTCGCTATCCGGCAGATAGCCGAGTGTTGGCGTAAAAGAATAAGGGGCCAGGGGATCGGGCATGACTAAGGCGGGAGTTCGGACGACCGAGGGTTTTTTCCGCATCACCGGCATCGATACCGGTGTCCAGGAATAGCATCGCATGGACCTGAGTCAAGCCCTCGAGATCGCAAGCCATACGGACCCCGGAATGGTGCGCTCGAACAACGAGGATTCGATCGCCTCGGTGCCGGAGAAAGGCATCGTGGTGCTTGCCGACGGCATGGGGGGCTACAATGCCGGCGAAGTGGCGAGCGGGATGGCCACAACGGTGCTTACCACTGAATTGCGCCAGCAAATCGAGGCGCATGCACCCGAAGAGGTCGATCCGCAAAGCGGGCAGAAGGCCGCTACGAAAATGCTGCAGCAGCAGATTGCCAAGGCGAATGCATCGATCTACCAGGCAGCGCAGACGCAGCCTCAGTACGCGGGTATGGGAACGACGCTGGTCGTGGCGCTGTTCTATGACAACAAGGTGATGGTGGCGCATATCGGCGATTCGCGCCTGTACCGGATGCGCGGCGACGAATTCATTCAGGTCAGCAAGGACCATTCGCTGTTGCAGGAGCAGATCGACGCCGGCATGTTGACCAAGGAGCAGGCAAAGGGCTCATCGAACAAGAACCTGGTCACGCGGGCGATGGGTATCGATCCGGCGGTGGAGCCGGAGATTCACGAATACGACACCCAGCCGGGCGACATCTATCTGCTGTGCTCCGACGGATTGTCGGACATGGTGAATGACGAGGACATCGGCATGACGCTGCAGGCGCTGGGCGCCAATTTGAATCTGGCGGTGCAGCAACTGGTTCAAATGGCCAACGACAACGGTGGGCGCGACAACGTTTCGGTAATTCTGATAAAGATTTTGCATGAATACCCGGCCGGAGAAGGCTTGGCAAAGAAACTTTTCGGATGGTTTAGATAGCACGAGGAAAACGCTATGGCGAAGCTGATACTCAGTATGGATGGTCTGGTGCTCAAGGAAATCCCGCTTTCCAAGGAGCGCACCACGATTGGGCGCAAGCCGCACAATGATATCCAGATCGACAATCTGGCCGTCAGTGGCGAGCACGCGGTAATCGTGACCATACTCGCGGATTCGTTCCTCGAGGATCTGGGCAGCACCAACGGCACTTTCGTCAACGGAAAGACGGTGAAAAAGCATTTCCTGCAGGGCAACGACGTCATCGAACTCGGCAAGTACAAGCTCAAGTACATCAGCGAGGCGCTGCCGGGCGCCGCCAAGGCCGCGGATTTCGAGAAAACCATGGTGCTGCGACCGGGGGCGATGAAGAAGCCGCCGGAACCCCCGCCTGCTGCCGCCGGCGCAGCAACGCCGCAGGCCGCAACGGTGCCGACGGGCGCAAAACAGGCTCAGGCAGCAGCGCCCGCCGCAGCGAGCGCTGCCAAGTCGCATTCCGACACCCAGGTTGGAATTACGGCGGCCTCGGTCGGCGCCGCGGCGCCGGCGCCTCGGCGTGCGATGTTGAAGCTGCTCTCCGGAGGCAATACCGGCAAGGAGATGGAACTCACCAAACCGCTGACCACCTTGGGCAAGCCGGGGGTGCAGGTCGCGGTGATTACGCGCCGGCCGCAGGGTTTCTTCATCACACACGTAGAAGGCGCCAACAAGCCGGTTGTCAATGGCAAGGCGATAGAGCAGCAGGCGCACGCGCTCAACGACCACGACGTAATCGAACTTGCCGGGGTGAAGGTCGAATTTTTCTTCAAGTCCTGATTCGCAGCTGCTTGAATAGGATACATCCGGCTTGAAGCAACATATCGTCAGGATCGTCCTCGGACTTGCAGTGATGTTGCTGTTCGCAGGGCATGCTGCGGATATCTACAACATCGGCCTGATTTCCAGGCTGGACAACATCATGTACGACGCGCGGCTTGCGATCACCATGCCCGGTGGCGTGGATCCGCGCGTGGTCATTCTCGACATCGACGAGCGCAGCCTGGACAAGGATGCGCTTGGACGCTGGCCCTGGAGCCGCGACAAGATTTCCGCATTGTTGAAGAAGTTGTTCGACAAATACGGCGTTGTCATCGTCGGTTTCGACGTGGTCTTTGCCGAACCCGACGAAAGTTCCGGTCTGCCCGTCCTCGAAAATCTTGCGAAAGGCAAACTCAAGGACGTGGGCCAGTTTCAATCGGCGCTCAAAGAATTGCGGCCGCAGCTCGATTACGACGGGATCATGGCGGAGACCCTCAAGAACCGGCCGGTGGTGCTGGGCTATTATTTCAACAGCGATGAGAACGCGGTGCATTCGGGCGCGATACCCAAACCCGTGCTGACCGAGGAGGCATTCAAGGGGCGGAATATCCGCTTTACGACCTGGCGCGGCTACGGTGGCAATCTTCCGGAGTTTCAAGCCAATGCCGCCAATGCGGGCCACTTCAATCCACTGGTCGATGCAGACGGCGTGTCGCGCAGGGTGCCGATGCTCGCTGAGTACAAGGGCGCCTATTACGAAGCGCTGTCGCTGGCGATCATCCGGGTGCTGGCGGGGTATCCGAAGGTGGAGCCGGGTTTTGCGTCAGACTCGCGCTCCGGCGACAACTATTCCGGTCTGGAATGGCTCAAGGTGGGCCCGGTCACCATTCCGGTGGACGACACCGTGAGCGCGCTGATTCCGTTTCGCGGCAAACGCGGAAGTTTCAAATATATCTCCCTTGCCGACGTCTATTTCGACAAGGTGCCCAAAGAGGAACTGCAGGGCAAAATCGCGCTCGTCGGCACCTCTGCGCCGGGCCTGCTGGATCTGCGATCGACGCCGGTAGGCAGCGTGTACCCCGGGGTGGAAATCCACGCCAACATGATCACTGCAATGCTGGACGGCGATTTCAAGCAAAAGCCGGCGTATATGCTCGGCACCGAGGTGATATTGCTGCTGGTCGGCGGCATGGTACTGTCGCTGCTGATGCCGCTTCTGAGCCCGTTGAAGTCTACGCTGGTGTCGTTGCTGGCGATCATGCTCTTTACCGGGCTCAACGTGCTTGTGTGGACCAAAGGCGGCCTGGTTCTGCCTCTGGCCTCGGGACTGCTGATGATCGCTTCGCTGTTCGCTTTTAACATGTCCTGGGGCTACTTCGTCGAGTCGCGCAGCAAGCGCCAGTTCACGGAACTGTTCGGCCAGTATGTTCCGCCGGAGCTGGTCGATCAAATGGCCAGGGACCCGCAGCGTTACAGCATGGAGGGCAAGAGCGAGGAACTCACCGTGCTGTTCTCCGATATCGTCGGTTTCACTTCCATCTCCGAAAGCCTTTCGCCAAAGGACCTGTCGCAATTCATCAACGACTACCTCACGTCCATGAGTCTGGTGATCCGCAACAATCGGGGAACCCTCGACAAGTACATCGGCGACGCCATCATGGCCTTCTGGGGCGCGCCTGTGGCCGACCCCGAGCACGCCCGCCAGGGGGTAATCAGCGCGATGGCGATGCAGACCGAACTCGACAAGCTGCGCGCGACGTTGCTGGAACGCGGCTGGCCCGATATCCGGATAGGCGTAGGCGTCAACACCGGCAGCATGAGTGTCGGCGACATGGGATCCAAGCTGCGCAAGGCATACACAGTGATGGGCGACGCCGTCAATCTCGGGTCGCGCCTGGAGGGCCTGACGCGGGTCTACGGGGTCGGTGTCATCGTCGGTCCGAATACGCGACAGGCGGTGACCGACATCGTGTTTCGTTCCCTGGACAAGGTCAAGGTCAAGGGCAAAGACGAGCCGGTGGAAATATTCGAACCGATCGGCATCGAGGATCAGGTCGACCAGAAGGTCAAGGACGAAATCGATCTGTGGCACAAGGCGCTCAATGCCTATCGTGCGCAAAATTGGGATGAAGCTGAGAAGTATTTGTCGGACCTGCAGCGCATGTCGCCGGAGTGCAAGCTCTATCCGCTGTACCTGGAGCGTGTCCAGCAATGCCGCATTGACCCGCCTGGCCCCGACTGGGACGGTGTAACGGCATTCAAGACAAAATAGGCGCGGCGGATGAAGCTCAGGGTCCTAGGCTGTAGCGGTGGAATTGGCGGACGCCATATGCGCACCACTTCGCTGCTGCTCGACAATGACATTCTGATCGACGCCGGGACCGGAGTGGGGGACATATCACTTGCCGAATTAATGCTGATCGATCATATTTTCATAACGCATTCGCATCTGGACCATGTCTGTTCGATTCCGTTTCTGGTCGATACGGTCGGCGGCATGCGCAACAAGCCGCTCACCGTGCACGCGACTGAACCTACGCTGGAAATCATCCGCAATCATATATTCAACTGGAGCATCTGGCCCGATTTCACGCAGATCCCGACACCAAGCAAACCGTTCATGCGCTACGAGGCGCTGACGCTAGGCGAAACGGTGGAGATCAATGGACGCAAGATTACATCGTTGCCGGCCAATCATGTCGTACCGTCAGTCGGCTATCATCTCGATTCGGGTCAGGCGAGCCTGGTGTTTACCGGCGACACCACCACGCACGACCCGTTGTGGGTAGCCGTCAACAAGATTACCAACCTGCGCTACCTTATTATCGAGGTCGCGTTCTGCAATCGTGAACGCGAGCTGGCAATGGCGGCGAAGCACTTTTGCCCCAGCCTTCTCGCCGAGGAGCTGACGAAGCTCGAGCGCAGCGCGGACATCTTCATCACCCACCTGAAACCGGGGGAGATCGAGTTGACCATGCAGGAAGTCGAAGACTGCGCCGGCCAGTACAAACCGCGCATGCTGCAGATTAACCAGGTATTTGATTTCTAGCGGCAGCGGGCGCACGCTCTTTACGGGGTCTCATATGGCAGCCACGAAAGTCAGCGCTAAAACATTGATGGTTTTTGACCCGCTCTCGTCGCTTTCGGGCGCGCGCTTGCAGGAGCTCTCCGACCTGTGCGTGGTCGAGACCGTGCGCCGTGCGACCGATCCGTTTCAGCTGCGCTCACTCGCGGGACAATCGGCGTATGTGGTGGGCGGTGAACTGGCTCTTGCCTACGGCCACGGCAGCTCGGAGGTGGTCGTCGGCGGTTCAGAGGAAGCACGCCATCCCCTAGGGAAGGGTCGTACGTTCGAATCGGCAAAAGCGGTAACGGATGTGCAGTTGATCCGGATCGACGACGATCTGCTTGACTTGATGCTCACCTGGGACCAGGTGGCCCGGGAGCAGTCGGATGAAGGTCGGCCTGCCGAGCAGCCTGCGCGCGGTGCGGACTGGGGAAGCATGTCAGGGTTGTTCGGCATCAACAATCTGCGGTTTGGCGCTTTTTCCCAACTGCCCGCGGCGCATATCGACGAGTTGCTGAAGCGCTTCGAGCGTGTCGAGGTGAAAGCGGGTGAGGTAATCATCCGCCAAGGTGCGGAGGGCGATTATTACTACCTGGTGGAGTCCGGCAGGTGCCGGGTGGAGCGCATGGTAGGCGGAGTCAGCATGGCGCTGGCTGAGTTCAAGAGCGGTGACACTTTTGGCGAGGAAGCGTTGGTGTCCGAGGCCACGCGCAACGCCACCGTCACCATGAAATCGGACGGCGCTCTGCTGCGCCTGAGCAAGCAGGATTTCAACGCGCTGCTGCGCGAACCCTTGTTGCACGGTGTCAACATGGAGCAGGCCAGGCAGAAGGTGCTGGATGGCGCGCAGTGGATCGACGTGCGTTACCCCTCCGAATACCAGTACGACCGCTTGCCTGGAGCCCGCAATATCCCGCTCTCCGAAATTCGCAATGCGTTCGGCGCCCTGGACATGGACGACGAATACATTGCTTACTGCCAGAGCGGTCGGCGCAGTTCGGCCGCTGCCTTCCTGCTGGCTCAGCGCGGCTACCACGTTTTTGTGCTCGAGGGCGGCCTCTGGGGCGGAGACCGGTTGCCGTGAGTGCCGAAGCGGCTGTGGCTGGGGGCGGCACAGGCAAGAATGAGGGTAAACTGCTTTGGCGGGGTGGCGGGACCGGCCGAAGGTCGCGGTCGGCTTTTTTTGTCGTATAGTGCGGGTTATGTCGTTTTAGCGGCAGCCTTGGGCTGCGCGGATCTATTGGCGAGGTCACTATGAGTGCAGTTCTGAATACACCAAAGGACGCGGCCACCACTTCAGCCGACGTCAACGCCAGGCTGATGTTCTCGAGGAATCTTCAGAACGTCACCAACAAGATTCATGCGACCTCCAACATCGACGAGATCATGCTTGAGGTCTCGACCGATATTTGCAGCTTGTTCAATGCCGACAGGCTTACGATTTACATCGTCGGTGAAGACAAGCAGTCGATCGTGTCCAAGGTGAAAACCGGGCTGAATTCCTTCAAGGACCTGAAACTGCCGATAGCGGAGCACTCGATGGGCGGCTATGTCGCCTTTTCCAAGAAGATGATCAACATCAAGGACTGCTACGACGAGGCGGAACTGAAGGCGATCAACCCGAATCTGCGTTTTCTGCAGGAAGTGGACAAGCGCACGGGATACCGGACAAAACAGGTGCTGGCCGCGCCGGTGCTGGACGGCGACGAACTGATCGGCGTTATTCAGATCATCAACAACAAGGCCGGCGTGCCGTTCACGCCGCTGATGGAAGAGGGCGTCGGCCAGCTCGCGCAAACGCTGGCGATCGCCTTCAGGCAGCGGCAAAAGCCGCAGGTCATCAAAACCAAGTACGATTTCCTTGTGAGCGACGCGGTGATCTCGCCGGCCGAGTTCGATCTGGCGGCGCGCTCGGCGCGCAAGAAGGCCGTGGACGTCGAGCAGGTGCTGATGGAGGAGTTTCAGGTCAAGCTGCCTGCCATCGGGCAGGCGCTCTCCAAATTCTTCGGTGTTCCCTACGAGCCGCACAAACCCGACCGTATCAAACCGCCGGAACTGCTGAAGAACCTGAAGCGCGAATTCGCCGAACAGAACCAGTGGGTACCGATTGACGACAGCAAGGACGGAGTGGTCGTGCTGTGTCTCGATCCCGAGCGGGTGAAAAGTTCGCGCATCGTTCAAAACGTGTTTCCCAAGAGCAAGCTCATCTACCGCGTTACCACGCAGCGCGATTTCAAGGAAACGCTGAACCTGTTCTACGGTGCCGAGGTGATCGATACCGGCGATATCGGCGATATGCTTTCCGGGCTGGCGGACGACGAGGACAGCGGGAGCGAAGGATCGTCCGACGATTTGTCGCAGGCGGCCGATAACGAACTGGTCAAGCTCGTAAACAAGATCGTCATTGACGCGTACAACCAGGGCGCTTCGGATATCCACATCGAGTCCTATCCGGGAAAAGGCAAAACCGAAATCCGGTTCCGGAAAGACGGCTCGCTCGCGCCCTACATCGAGGTGCCGGCGTCCTATCGCAACGCAATTGTCGCCCGTGTCAAAATCATGTGCGACCTGGATATCTCGGAAAAGCGCAGACCCCAGGACGGCAAAATAAAGTTCAAGAAATTCGGGCCGCTGGACATCGAGCTGCGGGTGGCGACCATTCCGACGCAGGGCGGCGTCGAGGATATCGTCATGCGTATTCTCGCCGCGGGCGAGCCGATCCCGCTCGAGAAGCTTGGTTTGACGCCACACAATCTGGAGACACTGAAGGAAGTGGTCAGCAAACCCTACGGCTTGTTCTTCGTCTGCGGGCCTACCGGTTCAGGCAAGACCACCACGCTGCACTCGGTGCTCAAGCACCTGAACACGCCGGATACCAAGATCTGGACGGCGGAGGACCCGGTAGAGATTACGCAAAAGGGCTTGCGCCAGGTTCAGGTGAACAAGAAAGCGGGTCTGGATTTCGCCATGGTGATGAAGGCGTTTTTGCGCGCCGATCCCGACATCATTATGGTTGGTGAGATGCGCGACAAGGAAACCGTCGGAACCGGCATCGAGGCTTCGCTCACCGGCCACTTGGTATTCGCCACTCTGCACACGAACAGCGCGCCGGAGTCGATCATCCGCCTGCTGGACATGGGAATGGACCCGTTCAACTTTTCCGATGCGCTGCTCGGCATTCTCGCCCAGCGCCTCGCGAAGCGACTTTGCGCCAAGTGTAAGCAAGCGTACAACCCGGCTCCCGAGGAGATGAAGGCGTTCCTGACCGAATATTGCAGCGAACTGGTCAATACCAAAACCTTCAAGCAGAATCCCAAGGAGGGCTACGAGAACGTGTACAAGGAATGGGTCAAGAACTATGGCAATGACAAGGGCCAGTTCACCATGTACAAAAAGATCGGCTGTGACGGTTGCGGCGGCAGCGGCTACAAGGGCCGCGTCGGCCTGCACGAACTGCTGGTCGGCACGGACCCGCTGAAGAAGCTCATTCAGGAACATTCGCGCGTCGCGGAGATGCTGGCCTGCTGCCTGGACGAAGGCATGCGCACGCTGAAAATGGATGGTATGGAAAAAGTCCTGATGGGGCTTACCGACATGCCAACGGTGCGCGCGGTCTGCATCAAGTAGGCGTAGCGAGCGCAGTGACGGGGACAATCTGAGGTGGCGGCCGAGGGCAAAGGCGAGGGCATAGCGACCCAGACTGTGGATGATCTGTTCCGGCGGCTGGAACAGCTGAACGAAATCGGCGCCTCGCTTTCGGCCGAGCGGGATACCAACCGCCTGCTGGAGAGCATTCTGCTTGCCGCGAAGGCGATCACCCGCGCCGACGGCGGTACCTTATACCTGCTGACCGAGGAAGACGGTACCAAGCGCCTGAAGTTCGAGATCATGCGCACCCAATCGCTGGACATAGCGATGGGCGGTACCACCGGGAATCCGATACCCTTCTATCCAATTCATCTGTACGGCAAGGACGGAGAGCCCAACAATCAGATGGTAGCGGCGTTCGCGGCGCTGACCGGGCAGACGGTCAATATCGCGGATGCTTATACCGCGGAGGGGTTCGACTTCAACGGGACGCGCAACTTCGACAAGAAGACCGGCTACCATTCGAAGTCCTTCCTCACGGTGCCGATGAAGAACCACGAGAACGAAATCATCGGCGTGCTGCAGCTGATCAACTCCCAGGACCCCGCCAGCGGCCAGGTCGTGGCGTTTTCGGACTCGGATCAGCGCCTGGCGGAATCGCTCGCATCGCAGGCAGCGATCGCGCTCACCAATCGCCAGCTCATAAACCAGCTCGAAACCCTGTTCGAGTCGTTCATCGCCATGATCAACACGGCGATCGACGAGAAGTCCCCCTACACCGGCGGCCATTGTCAGCGCGTGCCAGAACTCACGATGATGCTCGCGGAGGCGGTGAACGAAACGAAGCAGGGGCCGCTCAGCGAATTCGACATGAGCGACAAGGACCGCTATGAACTCAAGATCGCCGGCCTGCTTCACGATTGCGGCAAGGTAACGACCCCGGTGCACGTCGTGGACAAGGCGACGAAGCTCGAGTCGATATTCGACCGCGTCCACATGGTCGATACCCGTTTCGAGGTGCTGAAACGCGACGCCGAGATCGAGTTTCTGAAAAACACCGCCGCGCTGCAGCAGCAGCGTCCGGACGAGTTGACCTTGCGAGAGCGCGGCAATCAATTGGAACAGACGTTCCGGGCACGCATGCGCCAGATCGACCAGGACCGCGAATTCCTGCGCAGATGCAATATCGGCGGCGAATTCATGCCGCCGGAGGCGCAGGAGCACGTCAAGAAGATCGCCGAGTACAAGTGGGTGGACCAGTCAGGCAATACCGCCCACTTTCTTACCGATGACGAAATCGAGAACCTCAGCATCCCGCGCGGCACGCTGACCCACAACGAGCGCGAGATCATCAATTACCACATTGTCGCCACCATCAAGATGCTGGAGGCATTGCCCTGGCCCAAGCACCTGCAGCGCGTGCCCGAATATGCCGGTGGGCATCACGAGCGCATGGATGGCAAGGGTTATCCGCGCGGCCTCACGCGCGACCAGATGTCGGTTCAGGCGCGTGTCATGGGCATCGCCGACATATTCGAAGCACTAACGGCCAGGGACCGGCCGTACAAGAAAGGCAAGACGCTGACCGAGTCCTTGCAAATTCTCGGAAAATTCAAAGAAGGGGGGCACATCGATCCCGATCTGTTCGATGTGTTTGTCCGGCAGAAAGTGTACCTGCGCTACGCCGAGCAGTTCCTGGACAAAAACCAGATCGACCGCGTCGACGAAAGCAAGATCCCGGGTTATACGCCCTGATCCGGCGGTGGCGGGGGATGAGCCTCGCGAACGGCTCAGGTTTTCGGGGACGGGCGCCTGGTGACGTAGACGATCAGGCCTTCGGTGGCTACGTCGATGAATTTTTCGTCGTAGCCCATTTCCTTGAGTTCCCATTTGAACTCATTGCCCAGCTTGGCTTTTTTGTACCAGCCCAGTTTGTTCTCCCGGTTGAACTCGGCGGCGCGCGTAAAGGCTTCTTCGAGTATGCCGGACAGGCGTTTTTGCGACACCATTTGGGCGGGATTGTTTGCAATCGCGGGCGGATAGCGCTTGGCGACGTCCTGCGCCAGGCTCTTGGCAAACTCCGTTACCTTGCGCGTGGAAAAAAACTTTAGAATCATGATTCTCCCACCTGGGTGGCCGAGTATAGACCGTTTGCAAATTATACCAGCGCGACCGTCGTGCATGAAACGTGAATTCTGCGCCGCCTGTGACCTATGACCGGATTAGGCCAGAGCGCATGCTGCATGATTTACGTGGTGAAACGCAAGTGGGCGCGGTAACGAGGAAGAGGGTTGTTGCGGGGCCCCGGGTAATTCCAGTTAACGTAGGAGGAGGCGGTTTGATCAGGATTTTTATAGGATTCGATCCGCGCGAAACGGTAGCCTACAACGTGCTCGCGCACAGCATACAGGCGCGTGCCAGCGTGCCGATCGCGATTGCACCGCTGGCCTTGTCGCAATTGGGGACGATACTGACGCGGGAGCGCCACGCGCTCCAATCGACCGACTTCTCGTTTTCGCGTTTTCTCACGCCTTACCTTTCCGGCTTTACCGGATGGAGCCTGTTCATGGATTGCGACATGCTGATGCGCGACGACGTCGCCAGGCTGTGGGAGCTGCGCGATGAGCGTTATGCGGTGCAGGTGGTCAAGCATGACCATAAGCCCAGGGAAACCGTGAAATTTCTCGGCGCCGCGCAGACTTCGTACACGAAGAAAAACTGGTCCAGCGTGATGCTTTTCAACAACGAACGGTGCACGGCGCTGACGCCGGAATACGTGAACTCGGCAAGCGGGCTGGAATTGCACCAGTTCAAGTGGCTGGAAAGCGAGGACATGATCGGCGAGCTGCCGCACCGCTGGAATCATTTGGTGGGGTACGACGCCCCCGGAGGGGATATCGCGCTCGCGCACTACACCATAGGCGGCCCTTATTTTTCCGAGTATGCCGATTGTCCCCTGGCCGATGAATGGAGAGACGAACGCGATGCCATGCTCTACGCTGTTTCGCAGCCTCGGCGGGCATGAGCGGCGGGCGGGGCGGGCGTGCTGAACCGAATGAAAAGCCGGCCCGATAAAAGTACTGAGCGTGAGGGTGCCGAGGAGGGCGCTGTCGCTACACCGGCAAACATCAGCGCGCGCACGTCGATCGAAGCGGCGCTTTCCGCGGCCCCGGACGATGCGGAACTGAATTTCCGGATGGGCATGATTCATCTCGCCGAGGGAGAGGTGGTCGCGTCGCTGGACTATTTCCATCTGGCCTTGCACTATGCGCCGGACCTGTTTCCGGCCTGCGCCGCATTGGCAAATGCATACGCCAAACTGCGGCGCCCCCTCGAAGAGGCAGAGGCATACCGTGTGTTCCTGAGGGCCAATCCCGGTCATTCCGACGCCGCATTCGCGCTCGCCGTCTGGCACCATGCGAGGGGCGAATTTGAAGCTGCGCTGACTTTGCTGCGTCCCCTGGCCGGGCGGCGGCCGGTGCTGCGCGAGGCCTGCAATCTTCTCGGTCTGATACTCGGGCGTGAACTGGGTCATTTTGACGAAGGCGAGCGCTTGCTGCGTCTGGCGCTGGAACCTGACCCGTCGTGGCCGGTGGCCTTGAGCAACCTGGGCTGGATCCTGCTGGAAAAAGGGGACTACTCCCAAGGCATGAAAATAGTCGATTCGGTTCTGGAGCGCTTTCCGGACGATCACGACACGCGCCTCGTGCGCAGCTACATGAACCTCAAGCACGGCCGGTTCGAAGAAGGCTGGCGTGATTTTGAAGCGAGGCATCACAGCCGTTTCGCCGCGAGCAAGCCTATTCACTTCGAGCAATGGGACGGGATGCCGATGCGCGACAAGTCCTTGTTCATTTCCGGCGAGCAGGGACTGGGCGACCAGATCATGTTTGCTTCGTGTTTCGAACAGGCGATCGCCCGGACGGGACCCTGCACCATTTCCTGTAATCCCAAGCTAGCGGGCCTGTTCCGCCGCTCTTTTCCGGGTGCCAGCGTCTATCCGGACGCTGGTGAGGACGGAGGGTCACACGAAGGTGGTTCGGCACGAATCGTGGATAGGGAAATTCCCATGGGCAGCCTGCCGCGCATCTTCCGCAATCGGAGGGACGACTTTCCGCGTCATTCCGGTTATTTGCGCGCCGATCCTGCACGCATCGCCTATTGGCGTTCCCGCCTCGACAAGCTGGGGCCCGGCCTCAAGGTTGGATTGTCCTGGCGCGGCGGCATCGCCTCGACGCGCCGTCATTTGCGTTCCGTGACATTGGAGGAGTTTCTTCCGTTAATGCGGCTTCCGGCCGGATTCGTCAGCTTGCAGTATGGTGATTGCACCGCCGATCTGAGTGCCATCAAGCAGCAAGGGGTCGATCTGCCCCATTGGCAGGAGGCCCTCGACGACTATGACGAAACAGCGGCGCTGGTCTGTGCGCTGGATCTCGTGATCAGCGTGTGCACCGCGGTCATCCACCTGGCAGGAGCGCTGGGACGGCCGGTCTGGGTGCTGGTTCCGAGCGTAGCCGAGTGGCGTTATCTCGATCGCGGTGAGACGCTGCCCTGGTATCCCAGTGCGCGTCTGTTTCGACAATCGGGTCCGTCGCAGTGGCAGGAAACACTCGCGCGGCTGGGTGTAGAACTTGCGCAATTTCACGAAACCCCGGCTCAGGGTTTGAAGTGACGTTTTTTGGCTATTTTGTGCCGCCACAGGCGTGGATGTTGGCGGCTTGATTGTGGTATGAAATAAAAACCGTAATAAAACATTAGCTTAACTATTCACTTCTTCGGGCACACTGCTTGCTTATACAAGTTACGGGCGAATGTTTCTTGCTCGGCATTTTTTGCAACTGAAAGGAGATACCTGAATGAAGTCACTACAGAAAGGCTTTACCCTGATCGAACTGATGATCGTGGTCGCGATTATCGGTATTCTGGCTGCGGTAGCGTTGCCGGCCTATCAGGACTACACCGTACGCGCCAAAGTATCGGAACTGATGCTTGCTGCTAGCGGCGTGCGTACTGCCATTTCGGAGAAATTCCAAACCGATCCGAGCAATACCGCGTGCGCAGGTGGTGGAGCGACCATTCCAATCGTCGGCAAGGTGGGTTTTGCCACGGTGACCGATGCCGGTCTGGTAACGGTCTTCGGCCTCACGACCTCAACCAGCGTGGGTCAGAGCGTAACCATCACCATGACGCCGACGTACAGCACGCTGACTGGTACGATTACCTGGTCCTGCCAGGGTACACCGTCGAAGTATCTGCCCGCGACCTGCCGTTAAGGTTTCTGGCTGTACGGAAAAGCCCCTCCACGGAGGGGCTTTTTTTTTGCAGAATTACCGGGCATTCATTGACAAAAATGGGGTGAATGTGACGTTTTTCGTCATACGATGCCAATCCAATGATCGGGGTGGGAGCGGATGCCGCAGAATCGCATATTGGATTGAATAACAATGTGTTTTCTATAGTTTTTCCGGATTATGTCAAAGTCCGTACTCAGGGTGTGCGGCGAACGCGCCGGTGCTTGGCCAGGAGGTCGCAGCACTGGAGACAGAGGCGGGAATCGACGTGGGCGGAATTCGTGGTGCAATGGAAAGGATGTGCCGGCGGAATCTCTTTGAAGCTAACGCCGCGTTGCCTTATTTCGAGCCGAATTGCCAAGCTGCCGGTCTGCCCGGATTGATGCTGAACCCGATTGAATAACGAAGCGCTACTATGGCATATAGTTTGCTTTAATTCGGGTGCGACGAAGGACCGATGCGGTAAATTAAAAGGGAGTATGCACATGAAGGCATTCCAAAAAGGCTTTACGCTGATCGAATTGATGATTGTGGTCGCGATCATCGGTATTCTGGCGGCGGTGGCACTGCCGGCCTATCAGGACTACACGGTTCGCGCCAAGGTATCGGAACTCCTGCTGGCAGCGAGCGGCACACGCACCGCCGTAGCGGAGAGATTTCAGACCGATCCGAGCAACACCGCCTGCGCCGGTGGCGGCGTGACCATACCGATCGTGGGCAAGGTGGGGTTTGCCACGGTGACCGATGCCGGCCTCGTTACAGTGTTCGGGCTCACCACTTCGACCAGCATCGGTCAGAGCGTGACCATCACCGTAACGCCGACCTTTAGCACGCTGACTGGTACGATCACCTGGTCCTGCATCGGCACACCTTCGAAATACATGCCTGCGACCTGCCGTTAGCCGCGACTGCAAACTGGGGGGGCGCAGTGCCCCGCATTTGTTCCGGATCTTGATTCTGAATTGGCGATGCACTGACGACTCTCAGGCGAGTCATCAGTACCGAATGAAAAGCCCCTCTCCGAAGGGGCTTTTTGTTTCTGGTCCCAGCGCAGGTACTGGCTTACAAAGTCCATGGGTTTCCGCTATCCTTGAGCGCCCAGAGTCGCGTCTGATTCAGGTCGCCGGACCCGGGTAAACGATGAAAATGCTGTTCAAGTCGCTGTTGCGAAATATCGGGCGAGGCTCCGCCAAAACGGCCGTGCCTGCATCCACGCCGGCGCAGTTGATGGCGGAAGCGCGCACCCGCTTCGAAGCCAATGATCTCGTCAGGGCGCAGCTGCTGTTCGAGGAAGTCCTGGAATTGGAACCCGAACACGCGGACGCCTTGCACTTCCTCGGACTGACGGGGCAGCGCGTACGCGACCTGGGATTCGCCATGGAGTATTTCGAGCGCTCCATCGAGGCGCGTCCCAAAGACGCGGTGTTCCACAACAATCTTGGCAGTGTGCTGGTGCAGGCCGGGCGGACGGAGGAGGCGGCGGTATTGTTCCGCAAGGCGCTGGCGATCGATCCCAACCTGAACATCGCCCACATCAACCTGATTTTCGTAATGGTATTGCTCGAAAGCGCGCGGCCGGAAGATGTCTACGCTGAGCATGTCGCCTGGGCGAAAATCCATGCGGATCCGCTGCTGGCCAAGGTCAAAGTGCATGACAATTCGCGTGATCCGGAGCGGCGCCTGCGCATCGCTTATCTGTCAGCCGATTTTCGCCAGCATGCGCTGACCTATTTCATCGAGCCAGCCCTGGCGCAGCGCGACCGGCTCGCGTTCGAAGTACTTTGCTATCACAGCGGCACTATCGTAGACGACGTGACCAGGCGTCTGACCGGATTGGTCGACGGCTGGCGCGAGATCGTCGATCTGGATGACGACCAGGCGGCCGAACTCATACGCGCAGACGGTATCGATATCCTGGTCGATCTTTCCGGCCACCTTCGAGACAATCGCCTGCAGATATTTGCGCGCAAGCCGGCGCCGATTCAGGTGACCTATCTGGCCTATCCCAATACCACCGGCATGAGCGCCATGGACTATCGCATCACCGACGCGATCTGTGATCCGCCGGGCGCGACCGAGCGCTATTACCGCGAAACGCTGATACGCCTGCCACGCTGCATGTGGTGCTACCGACCGCACGAGGACATGCCGGCGGTGTCGCCATCCCCCATGCAGGCCACCGGCAGGGTGACGTTTGCCTCGATGAACGGCGCGAACAAAGTGACCGAGCGCATGCTGGCCCTTTGGGCGCGCATCCTCGGGGCGCTGCCCGACTCGCGTATCGTGCTGACGACCGTGCCCGAGCAGGGGCGCGAGCGCATACGCACGGCCCTGGCGAAGGCGGGGGTGAACGAAGCGCGCATCAGCATGCACGATCGCCTGCCGACCAGGGAATTCTGGGCGCTTTACGCCGGGATCGATGTCCTGCTCGATACTTTTCCCATGAACGGCGGCACCACCACCTGCGAAGCACTTTGGTTGGGTGTGCCCGTGGTTACGCGCAGCGGCGACATTTTTCAATCGCGCGCGGGCCTGAGCATATTGGGTTCCATGGAGCTGGGCGAACTCGTGGCCGGAAGCGACGAAGATTACGTGCGCATCGCAGTCGAATTGGCGCGCGACAAGGCGCGTTTGACCGCAATGCGCAACGGTCTGCGCGAGCGCATGCGCGCTTCGCCCCTTACCGACGCGCAGGGCTATGCGCGCGCACTGGAGACGGCGTACCGCGGCATCTGGCGCAATTGGTGCGGTCGTCTGCCGCAGTGAGCCTGCGTTCCAGCGTCGCAAGCGTGGTGCGGCCAGTCTGATGCTGGCGCGCATGCTTGCGGAACTGCTGCCCTTGCCCACGAGGTCTGCGGCGGGCTGCTATCGCCGGGCCACGGCAGCGCGCGAGCGCGGGGATTGGGACCGGGCGATAGCGTGGTATCGGCGTGCGCTGAACGCGGCGCCCGGGCACGCCGACGCCTGCAACGACCTTGGAGTCGCGCTGTGCGCGGTGAAAGATTATTCCGCGGCGCGCGCAGCATTCACGCAGGCACTGGGTTTGCGCAACGGTTTCGTCCAGGCGAAGGTCAATCTGGGCCAGCTGCTGCAGTCGGAGTTTCACGACTATCGCCAGGCAGCGCTGCTCTACAGGGAAGCGTTGGCCGACGAGCCCGATCAGCTGCAGGCGAGTCACAATCTGGCGCTGGTCCTGTATGAGCGCGGACTGGTCGAGGAGGCAATGGCGTATCTGCGCGAGACGCTGCGGCGCGCGCCCGAGGACGCGCTGGCGCATGAGTTCATGCTGTTCATGTCGCATGCATTGGCGCAACGCGATCCCGAAGAATGGCACGCCGAACATTGCTGCTGGGGCCGGCGTCAGGCACGGGGAATTTCCCGCCATGTGCACGCACACGCGGACGCTGCACGCCGCCTGCGCATCGGCTATGTATCGGCCGATCTGCGCGAACATGCGACTGCGGGCTTCATGCATCCCATCCTTGCTTTGCATGATCGCAATAGCTTCGAAGTTTTCTGCTACAGCAGCTCGGACGAGGTGGACGCGCGTACGCGGGTGATGCAGCAGCGAGTGTCCGGTTGGCGCAATATCAATGGCGTAGACGACGCGCGCGCCGCTGAGTTGATCCTGGCCGACGGGATCGATATTCTGGTCGACCTGTCGGGACACACCCGCGGCAACCGGCTGGACGTATTCGCGCGCAAGCCCGCCCCGGTGCAAATCAGCTATCTTGGCTATCTCGATACCTTGGGCATGCCGGCAATGGACTACCGCATCACCGATGCCGTCGCGGACCCGCCGGGTGTGAGCGAGCGCATGCACAGCGAGACTTTGCTGCGCATGCCGCAGACCCTGTGGTGCTATCAACCGCCAGGCGATGCGCCGGCGGTCGCGCCGCTACCCGCGCAGCGCAATGGCTTTATCACCTTCGGTTCGTTCAATCACGTGGCCAAGTTGAATGAGCGGGTCCTCGACCTATGGGGCGAAGTTCTGCGGCGCCTGCCGGCCTCGCGCCTGCAGCTGCTCGCCATGCCTGACGAGGAGACCGCCGCCAGGATACGCGCCACGCTGGAGAACTGCGGCATCGATAGCGCGCGCATTCGCACCCTGCCACGGCTGGCGCGCGGCGAGTACTGGCAGACCTATGCCGAGGTCGATATCGCGCTCGATCCCTTTCCCTATACCGGCGGCGCGACCAGCTGCGACTCCCTGTGGATGGGGCTTCCGGTCGTGACGCTCGCCGGTGATTTCGGCTTTGCGCGCTCGGCTGCAACCGTCATGGTCAACGCCGGCGTCGAGGAGTTCGTCGCGGCCGACGAGCGGCAGTACCTGGATATCGCCATCCGGCTCGCCAGCGGCGTCCACGAACTGGCGGATCTGCGCCGTTGTTTGAGGGAGCGCCTCGCGCGCTCGCCCTTGCTCGACGCTCCGCGTTTTGTTGCGGCGCTGGAGCAGCTATATCGCGACGCATGGCGCCGCGCCGCGGGCACGGGGAAAAAACCGTGCTGAAGGGTTTGCTGCAAGGTTTCAACCGCCGCACTTCGCGCGACGCGCATGCCGAAAGCGGCAGCGAAGCCGGACCGCGCTATGCGCAGGCACTGGAATCCTATGAGCGCGGCGACCGAGCGACGGCCGAGGCGGTATGCCGTTCGCTGCTCGAGCAGGTACCGCGCCACGCGCCGGCGTGGAGCCTGCTTGCGCGTATCGCGCTGGATGAGAAACAGCTGGAACGCGCGCTCGATTGCTATGCCCATATTCTCTCCGCCCAACCCGACGAGCCGGATTACCTGGTCGATGCGGCCGAAATCAATCGTCGCGCCGGGAATCTCGCGCGCGCCCTGGAATTGAGCGAGCAGGCGCTGGCACTGCGGCCGCAGGACGCACGCGCCTGGCGGGTGAGGGGCAATGCGCTGGAAGAACTGGACCGGCTGGATGAGGCCCTGGACTGTTTGCGGCGCGAGATTGAACTCAGGCCGGGTGACATCAATGTCCACTCGAATCTCCTGTTCTTATCGAATCGCGCCGATCTGCTGCCACCGCAGCAACTTGCGGTTGAATACCGGCGTTGGGGCGAGTTGTATGCGGACCCCCTGACAGCGGCTGCAGAAACGCACGCCAATGCCCCCGATCCGGAACGGACGCTGCGCGTTGGGTATGTGTCGGCCGATTTCCGCCGCCATGCAATGGCGTATTTCGTCGAGCCGTTTCTTGCGCGGCACGACCGCCGTGCCTTGCGGGTGTTTTGCTATTCGAACAACCCGCGGCCCGACGATGTCAGTCTGAGGCTGCGCGGGCTCGCCGACGAATGGCGCGATATCGCCGGGGTTTCCGATGATGAAGCCGCACGCCTGATCCGCGACGATCGCATAGACATTCTCATCGACCTGGCCGGACACACCGGCGGCAACCGCCTGCCGCTGTTCGCGCGCAAACCGGCACCGGTCCAAATGACCTGGCTGGGTTATCTAGGCGGCACCGGCATGGCTGCGATGGACTACAGGATCAGCGATCACTACGCCGATCCGGTGGGCGAGGCCGACGGTGAGTACCGCGAACGGCTGCTGCGCCTGCCGCACAGCAAATGGTGCTATCTGCCGCCAGCCTCGATGCCCGCCTGCAATGTCCTGCCCGCGCTCGGCCGGGGCTGCGTGACTTTCGGTTCGTTTTGCAGCTTCCCCCGCATCAGCAACGCCATGCTGCGGACCTGGGCGCAGCTGTTGCATCGGCTGCCGGGCTCGCGCCTGCGCATGATAGGCGCGCCCAGCGGAGAGAGTCTGGACCGCATGCTGGAGATTTTCGACGCGGCGGGCGTATACGCGGACCGTCTCGATCTGGTCGGGCGCCTGCCCCTGGACGCCTGTCTGCAGCAATACCTGGAAATCGATATTGCGCTCGATTCCTACCCCTGCAACGGCGGCACGACCACCTGCGAAAGCCTGTGGATGGGCGTACCCGTGGTCAGTTGCAGCGATCCCAAGGCGCGCAGCGGCGCCGCGCGCTCCGGCTTCAGCCTGCTCAGCAATGCCGGCTTGCCGGAACTCGCCGCCCCGACGCTGGAGGAGTACGTCGAAGTTGCGCTGCGCCTGGCCGCAGATCTGTCGGGCCTGGCGCAGTTGCGCGCGACATTGCGCGAACGCCTGCGGGTTTCGCCACTGCTCGACGCCGGAGGTTTCACGCGCGATCTGGAAGCCCTTTATCGCGATGCGTGGCGCGAATGGTGCCGACTACACGCGGAGCGAACGCCATGCTGAAGGGGCTGCTGAGCGGCTTGCTGCACCGGCGTACGCCGCACATTGCCGACGAAGACGCCACGTCGCAAATCGAGCAGGCAATCCGGTTGCTGCACTCGCATGACTATGCGGGCGCGGCGAGAATATGCGAGAGCGTTCTGGAACGGGATCCGCGCATGCTGAAAGCCTGGGAACTGTTCGGTGTTGCCGCGCTCAACCTCGGCGACTATCCGCTCGCGTGCGAGCGCTTCGAGCAGGTGCTCGCGCTGGCAGGCGACGATGCGCAGGCGCTGGCCAATGCGGCTGAGGCGAACCGTCGCGCCGAGCGCGGCGAACGCGCACTGGAACTGATCGACCGGGCCCTTGTGCTCAAGCCGGACTTCGCGCCCTTCCTGCACATTCGCGTGCTGGCCCTGGAGACCTGCTGGCGCAGTGAGGAAGCGCTGGCGGCGTGTCGCGACGCGCTCCGGCGACATCCCGATTTCGCCAGATTGCACACCAGTTATACGACGCTCCTCAATCGAGCCGGCGCCGACCCCGCGCTTATCCTGGAGGCGCATTGCCGCGGAGCCGTACACCTCGCGGCATCAACGCCGCCTGCCGCGCCGCATGCGAATTCGTCCGAACCCGGGAGGCGTCTGCGCATCGCTTACGTTTCGGCGGATTTTCGCCAGCATGCGATGAGCGATTTTCTTCTGCCCCTGATCGAGCATCACGATTCCGCTCGCGTCGAGGTGTATTGCTACTCGAACACGCCGGTGGCCGACGAGATCACGCGGCGCTACGAAGCGCTTGCGCCGAACTGGCGGGAAATTCTGGCGCTGTCGGATGCGGCGGCCGAGGACCTGATCCGCCGGGACGGCATCGACGTCCTGATCGACCTGTCCGGACATTCCTCGGGCAACCGGCTGAGCCTGTTCGCGCGCAAACCCGCACCGGTGCAACTGACCTATCTCGGCTATCCGGGCACGACCGGACTGGCGCAAATGGACTACAGGATTAGCGACGCGATCGCCGACCCGCCCGGCCGCAGCGAGGCGTACTACATCGAAAAATTGCTGCGCCTGCCGCACAGCCTGTGGTGTTTCGCGCCGCCGCCGGGAATGCCCGAGGTCGGCCCCCTGCCTGCATCCGGGACCGGGCGGCTGACTTTTGGTTCGCTTAATTCCGCATTCAAGCTTACGCCGCGTCTGCTTGCCCTGTGGTCGCGGCTGCTGGTTTCCCTGCCGGAATCGAGACTGGTGCTTGCAGGGGTTCCTGCGGGATCGCCGCGCGAGCGGATTGTGCGCGAGTTCGAAATGAACGGGGTGACGACGGCCAGACTGGAATTCCACGGGTTTCTGCGTTTGCCGGAGTTCTGGGCCTTGCACGCCGAGATCGACATCGCGCTCGATCCTTTTCCTTCCAACGGCGGAGCCACGTCTTGCGAGACGCTGTGGCTGGGTGTGCCGCTGGTCAACCTCGCGGGCGAGTCCTTTCTCTCGCGCGCGGGCCTGAGCATACTGAGCACTGCGGGCCTGCCGGAACTGGTCGCGCAACAGCCTGAGGAATATTTGCGCATTGCCCGGGAACTTGCACTCGACCCGGCGCGATTGAGTCTGCTGCGCTCCGGCATGCGCGAACGCATGCGCGCGTCCCCGCTGATGGATGCGCGCGCCTATACGCGCGATCTGGAAGCGTGTTTCCGCGCGGCCTGGCGCGAGTGGTGTGTGCGGCAAACTGCAGCGCAGGGCCGCGCATGCTGAAAAACCTGCTCAAAAAACTGATGCGCGGCGGCGCGGGCGACTCTCCTGCGGCGGATATCGAAACCGCCGTGCCTATCGACCCCCTGCGCAGCTGGCTGATTCGCGCGTCAGAACTCGCCGGTGCAGGCGAGCATGCAGCTTCGGTCGAATGCTACCGCGAGTGCCTGGAACTGCAATCGCAGGACTCCAGGATCTGGTGCAATTTCGGCGCGGAACTCGATGCGATCGGACAGGCCGGCGAGGCTGAAGCTGCGTATCTGCACGCCCTGCAACTCGATCCCGCGCTGGCGCAGGCCTGGTACAACCTGGGAAGAATGCAGCAGGAAAGCGGAAGAGAGGGCGAATCTGAGTCCAGTTACCGTTCGGCCTTGAAGCTGCTCGACGCCGAGCGCGATTACGAAACCTGGCAACTCACTTACAGCAACCTCGGATTGCTGCTGCAGAAGCAGGGTAGGCCGCGCGACGCGCTGACTCTGTATCGTGAGGCATTGGCCAGAATGCCGTCGGATGCCGGTCTGCGCAGCAATCTGCTGTTCGCACTGACCACCATGCCGGACATCGACGCCGATGAACTGCTGCGTGAGCACCTGGCCTGGGGCAGGCTGCAAGCATGCGAACACGCGCCCCACGCAAACCCGCCCGATCCGGAACGGCGTATTCGCGTGGGCTATGTGTCCGCGGATTTTCATCGCCATCCGCTCGCGTTTCATTTTCTCCCCTTGCTTCTCAATCGGGATCGGGCGCGCACCGAGGTAATCTGCTATTACAGCGGTGCGACGCAGGACGAGATGACGGCGCAGCTGCAGCGTTGCGCCGACCATTGGCGGGATATCCGTTACCTGAACGACGCCGATGCCGACGCCCTAATCCGTCGCGACGGCATCGACATACTGGTGGATTTGTCCGGGCACACCGCGGGCAATCGCTTGCCCTTGTTCGCGCGCAAGCCGGCCCCGGTGCAACTCACCTATCTGGGCTATGCCAACACCACCGGACTGCACAGCATGGATTACCGCATCAGCGACGCTTACGCCGATCCGCCCGGCACGGAAGTGCGTTACGTCGAAAAGCTATTGCGCATGCCGCACAGCCTGTGGTGCTACCAGCCTCCGCAAGCGGCCGCGCCGGACAATCCGGCGCCGGTACTCGCAAACGGCCATGTCACCTTTGGGTCGTTCAACGCCGCATACAAACTCCATCCGGGCTTGATCAAGGTCTGGGCGGACATACTGCGCGCGGTACCTGATTCCAGGCTGCTTTTGGTCAATGTTCCGACGGAAGCCGCGCGTGAGCGCATCAGCGCCTGGTTCAACGCGGAAGGCATCGCCGAGGACCGGATCGAACTGCAGGCGCGCCTGCCCTCGGCCGAGTACTGGGCGGCGCACCGGCGTGTGGATCTCGCCCTCGACCCGTTTCCCTGCAACGGCGGCGCGACGACCTGCGAGACCCTGTGGCTGGGCGTTCCAGTGATCACGCTTGCGGGCGATAGCTTCGTGGGGCGCGCGGGGCTGAGCCTGCTCAGCAACTGCGGTCTGGCGCACATGATCGCGGCCAGCACGCAGGAGTACGTGGCGCTCGCCGCAGAACTCGCCGGAGATCCGGCCAGACTGGTGGCAATGCGCAAAACCTTGCAGGAGTCCCTGCCTGGCTCCTCTCTGCTCGACGGGCAGACATTTGCGCGGGCTATGGAAGCGCAGTATCGGACGATCTGGCGACATTGGTGCGAGCAGGAACGGGAACATGCTTAAACGTCTGATCAGACAACTCGCCGGTTCCGGTAGATCGGTGGACACCGCTGCGCGGGCGACTTTGCCGGAAGCGGAAATCACCCTTTCTCAGGCGCTGGCGCTGATGCGCGCACGCGACTACGCCGCCGCCACACAAATATGCCAGGACCTCATCGCGCGCGATGCGGCTGCGCCCGGTCCCTGGGAACTGCTGGGCGCCATCGCGCTCGAACGCGGTGAGAAGGAACTCGCCTGCGAGCGCTTCGAGACCGCGCTCAGTCTCGCAGGTGAGCAGCCGACGCCGCTATGCAACGCCGCCGAGGCCAACCGCCAGGCAGGACAGCTCAATCGAGCGCTGGAACTGAGCGCCAGGGCGCTGGCGCTCGACCCGGACAACGGTCCGGCCATGTACAACCAGGCGCTCACGCTGCAGTCCTGCTGGCGCACGGACGAAGCCCTGGCCGTTTATCGCCGTTTGCTCGCGCTGCGGCCCGATCTGTCGCAGGCCTACGCGGGTTACCTGTTTCTGCTGGCGTTGCTGGGTGAGGATCCGCTGCTGCTGCGTTCGGAACATTGCCGCTGGGCGGAAATCAATGCGGAGCCTTTGCGCGCGTCCGCTGCCGGCCATCCCAACGCGTGTGATCCGCTGCGGCAATTGCGCATCGGCTATGTATCGGCGGATTTCCGCGACCACGCGGCCAGCAGTTTCCTCGAGCCCATATTGGCCGCCCACGATCGCGCCGGTTTTGAAACCTATTGCTATTCGAGCACCGAGGCGACCGATACGGTTACCGACCGGCTGCGTGCGACCGTGTCCTGCTGGCGCGACGTGCGCTGGCAGGACGACGCGGCGCTTGCAACCCTGATACGCGCAGACCGCATAGACATCCTGGTCGATCTGTCCGGACACACGAACGGCAACCGGCTGGCCGCATTTGCGCGCAAGCCCGCGCCGGTGCAGGTGACTTATCTCGGCTACCCGGCAACCACCGGCATGAGCGCCATGGACTATCGCATAAGCGATGCACGGCTCGACCCCCCGGGTGCCGCCGATGGCTACTACACCGAAAAGCTGCTGCGCCTGCCGCACAGTCTGTGGTGCTTTCGGCCGCCTGCATCCATGCCCGAGCCGGGACCGTTGCCGGCTCTGCAGTCGCGGCAGATCACCTTTGGCTCGCTCAATTCAATGCTAAAGATTACGCCGGCAATGATTGCACTGTGGTCGCGGCTGCTGTTGTCGATACCGCGGTCGCGCCTGATCGTCGCGACTGTCGGCGCCGGCCAGGCGCGCGAGCGCATCGCCGCCGAATTCGCGCGCCAGGGCGTACCGTCCGAGGTTTTATTTTTCCGTGCTCCGCTCGCGCGCGAGCAGTTCTGGGCCTTGTCCGGGGAAATCGACATCGCCCTGGATAGCCATCCCTGCAACGGTGGCGCCACGACCTGCGAAACGCTTTGGATGGGCTTGCCCGTGGTCAGCCTGGCGGGCGAGTTGTTTCAGTCGCGGGCAGGACTGAGCCTGCTGTCGGTCATCGGTTTGCCTCAGCTGATCGCAAGGTCTGAATCGGACTACCTGCGCATTGCGCGCGAACTGGCATCGGACCTGGAGCAGCTGTCGCAGTTGCGCCAGGGGCTGCGCGCACGCATGCGCGCTTCGCCCTTGCTGGACGAGAAAGGTTTTACGCGGTCCCTGGAATCGCTGTACCGGGAGGCTTGGCGGGACTGGTGCGAGAGGGCCCCGCATGCTTAAGCGGCTTCTGCGCCAATTGCTGGGTACTCCGCCCGAATCGGTGGCCGGGCTGATCGCTCGCAGCCGGGACGAGCGCGAGCGCGGCGACCCCGCGACCTCGCTTGCCACGCTCGAAGTCGTGCTGCGACGCGAGGCCACGAATGCCGAGGCGCTGGCGGAACTGGGGCCGAGTTGTCGCGCGTTGGGTCGTTACGATGAGGCTTGCGCGGTGCTCGAGCGCGCCGCGGTGAACGCGCCGGGTTCCATGCTCCCGCTGATGTACATCGGCAATCTGGCGCATGAGGCGGGGCGGCTGGACGAAGCAATCAGCGCGTATCGCAGGGGGCTCGTGCTCGACGCTGGCAATGCGTCGCTGCACTACAACCTTGCACTGAGCCTGCTGTCCCGCGGCGAGGCGGCGGACGCGGTGGAGGCGTTTCGTGCCTGCCTCGCCGCTGCACCGGATTTCCCCGACGCGCGCGCGAGTCTGCTCTTCGCCCTCAATCTTTCCGATCGCGATAGTGCGGAGCGCACCGCAGCCGAGCATTTCGACTGGGGTCGGCGCGTTGCCGATCCCCTTTGGCGTGACCGTACTTACTCCAACGCACCCGAGCCGCAACGCACATTGCGCATCGGCTACGTGTCTGCCGATTTTTTCGGGCATGCGGCGACCGATTTCATTCATTCCTTCCTTGCGCAGCACGAACGCGACGGCTATGCGATCAGCTGTTATTGCAATGCGCCGGTACCCGATGCCAAGCTTGGTCTTCACGGCCACGCCTGGCGCGACATCAGCGGGCTCGACGATACGCAGGCGGCCGCTTTGGTGGAAAGCGAAGCGATCGACATTCTGGTCGATCTCTCGGGTCACACACGCGGCAACCGGCTGCTGCTTTTTGCGCGCAAGCCGGCACCGTTGCAGATGACGTTTCTCGGCTATCCGAATACCACCGGAATGCGCGCCATGGACTACCGGCTGACCGATGCCTACGCCGACCCGCCCGAGGCGAGCCGGGGGCGCTATCGCGAGCGGCTGCTGCGCATGCCGCAGGGTCTTTGGTGCTATCAACCGCAGGACGAGGACACGAGCGCACCGGGGCCCCTGCCGGCCTTGCAGTCAGGCCACGTGACCTTCGGTTCCATGAACAACGTGGCCAAGCTCAACGCCGGGGTGGTCGGCCTGTGGGCCGAGTTGTTGCTGCGGGTGAAAGACGCGCAGCTGCTCATGGCGACGGTCCCGCCTGGGGAGGCGCGTGCGCGGCTGCTGCGCGTGTTTGTCGAAAAGGGCGTGGATGCGCAGCGCATCCGCTTCAGCGAACGCCTGGACAAACCGGGCTTTCGAGCCCTGCACCAACAGGTCGATATCGCGCTCGACGCCTATCCATGCAATGGCGGCGCAACCACCTGCGAAACGCTTTGGCTGGGGGTTCCCGTGCTCAGTCTCGCCGGGGATGAATTCCGCACGCGGGCGGGTTTGAGCCTGCTCAACACGGTCGGACTGCCGCAACTGGTCGCGCGCGATTCCGCCGAATTTCTCGCCATCGCGGCAGATCTGGCGAGCGATACGGAGAAGCTGCAGGCGCTGCGCGCAGGGTTGAGGGAGGCCATGCGGGTTTCGCCGCTGTGCGACGCCGCCGGCTATACCCGCGCGCTCGAGGCCATTTACCGCGGCATCTGGAGCGAATGGTGCACCGGCGCATTCATGGCCAAACTATGATCGACCAGGCACTGCAACTTATCCAGTCCGGACGCCTCGCCGAAGGCGAACAAATGCTGCGTACGCACCTGGCGCGCTCACCCGACAGCGTCGATGCCCTGCACTACCTCGGCCTGCTTTGCCATCAGAGCGGCAGAGGTGCCGAGGCCGTGGCGCTATTGACGCGGGCAGTCGCGCATTCGCCAGCGACCGCCCACCTGCGCGCCAATATTGCCGAGGTGCTGCGTGCGCAAGGGGATCTGGAAGCAGCCGAAGAGCACGCCCGCGCCGCCGTGACCCGCGAGCCCGGGCATGCGAACTTTCAGTTCAATCTTGCGACGGTGCTGAATGCGCGCGGCCGGGTGGAGGAGGCGCTGGCTGCGGGCGAGCGCGTGCTGGCGCTGCGTCCGGACTGGGTCGAGGCGTTCAGCCTCTGTGCGAGTCTCTGTGTCGCGCTGGAGCGTTTGGAGCGGGCGGTCGAGTTGGGCCAGCGAGCCTGCGCGCTGCGCCCGGATGATCCGGCGCTGCTGCTGGCGCTGATGCGCTATCGCGCATGGGCCTGCGACTGGCGAGGCCGCGACGCCGATGTGGCGCAACTGCAAGCCACGCTCGCAAGCCGGCTGGCGCGTACGGACGCCGCGTCGCTCGACGGGGTCAATCCGTTTGGCGTTTTTGAATACCCGGTTTCGCGGCAGCTGCGCAATGCGCTCACCCAGGCGTATTGCGATCGCATTCTGCAGTCTGCAGGGACGCCGCTCGATCCGCAGCCGGCCGCCGAAGCGGGCCGCGGGCGCCTGCGGCTGGGTTATGTGTCGGCGGATTTTCACAGCCATCCGACCATGCACCTGATGCGCAGTTTTTTCGGCCTGCACGATCGCAGCCGCTTCGAGATCTACGCCTATTCCATCGGCCCGGACGACGCGAGTGAATACCGCCGCCACGCCGCCGCAACGGTCGATCACTTCGTCGACATCGGCGCCGAGACTGAGCGCGTCAGCGCCGATCGCATACGCGGCGATGGCATCGACATCCTGATAGACCTCAAGGGATTTACCCACCAAGCCCGTCCCGGTATCTTCGCGCTGCGGCCGGCGCCGCTGCGGGTCGCCTGGCTGGGCTATCCGGCCTCCACCGGTCGCGGTCTGAACGACTACGCCATCGTCGACCGCGTGGTCGCGCCAGCGGAACATGCGGCGGACTATGGCGAATGCCTGGTATGGATGCCGCACAGCTATCAGGTGAACGACTACCGCCAGCCGATCGCGGCCGAATGCCCCGCGCGCGCCGCACTGGGGCTGCCCGAGACCGGCTTTGTCTATGCCTGCTTCAACCAGGTCTACAAGATCGAACCGTCGGTATTCCGCGCCTGGATGCGCATTCTTGCGCAGGTACCCGGCAGTGTGCTGTGGTTGTATGCAAGCAAGTCCGTCGCGCGCGCGAACCTCGCGCGCGAAGCGAGTTCGCTGGGTATCGAGCCGGATCGGCTGATCTTCGGAGAAACCATGGCGAAACCGCAGCACCTTGCACGCCTTGCGCGCGCGGATTTGTTTCTCGACACCGGCAGTATCAACGCCCACACCAGTGCGGCGGACGCGCTGTGGGCGGGGCTGCCGGTGCTGACCTGTCCGGGCGGGGCCTTTCCGGCGCGCGTGGCCGCCAGCCTGGTCGCCGCGGCCGGATTGCCGCAGCTGGTCTGTACCAGCATGGAGGACTACGAAAATACCGCGGTGCGCCTCGCGCAGAATCCTGTCGAACTGCAAAGCCTGCGACAGACCCTGAGCGCACGCGAGCGGCTGCCGCTGTTCGACACGCCGCGCTTCGTGCGCGACCTGGAGAGCGCTTTCGATACGATGTGGAAGCGTTACCTTTCCGGCAAGCCGCCGGCGGCATTTGCCGTTGTTGAATAGCGTGCCGCGCCGGCCCTGTCGTCATCGCCTGATTCCGAGGCCGTGCATCCGGTGAAAATGACGACGTTCAGAACCTGGTTGATCCTGCTCGGTTTGCAGGCGCTCCTTGCGCTGGTGCTGTTCCGGGATTTCCTTTTCGGACGCTACTATTTCGCCTATACCGACATCGGCAGCGACACTTACTTCGCTTACGTTCCGTATGTGATGCACATGGCCCGCAGCATTGCCCGCGAGGGATTTGCCGGCTGGTCGTTCGCAATTGGTCTGGGTGGTCCGACGGCCGGACTGCTGGCCGACCCGTTCTCCCTGCTGAACGCCGTTGGCGGGGCAGACAAGGTGCTGTCCTTGCGCATCTGGGTGTATCTGCTGAAGCTCGCGCTTGGCGGGGCGGCTTTTTTCATTCTGATCCGAGGTTTGCTCACCCGTTGGGAATCAGCGGTCATCGCCGCGCTGGCCTATACGTTCTGCGGTTATGTCGTCATCAACGGACAGTGGGATCTGCATGCCACCGAGTTCGTCTTCTATCCGCTGATACTCTGGGCGGTATTCGGATACCTGCGAAGCGGGAAAACAATTGCATTGCCCGTAGTCCTCGCGCTTGCGCTCGCCTCGGGTGTTTTTTTCGTGGCCGTGGCGGCGTTCCTGTTGTTTAGCTTTCTGGTTTTTGTTCTTGCAAGCAGCGAGCCCAGGTCCGTGCTCAAAACCTGGTTGGCCGGGGTCTTTCCCCTCGCGGCCATAGGCTATCTGCTGGCGGCGCCATTGCTGCTCCCGGTCGTTTTCCAGATGATGGACAGCCCGCGCGTCAGCGGCGGTGGGGCGCTTTTCGAAAGGCTGTGGCAGCAGGTGCTCAGCGTCAATGACTGGCCGCTGATTCTGGTGGAGATCGGCGGTTTTTTTCACAAAGACATTTTCGGCATAGGCAACGCCTACAGGGGATACGGAAATTATTTCGAAGGGCCGGGATTTTTCATCGGCGTCATGCTGCTATTACTCGTGCCGCAGCTCTGGAATCGTTCTGCCGCCGATCGAAGGCTCTTGCTGCTGGCGCTGTCCGGCGTAGCGGCTTATTTCGTACTCCCCGTGTTTCGCTATTCCGCCATGGGCTTTGCCGCCCCTTACTTCAGGGTTTCCACCCTCTGGATTGCGCTGATATTGCTGCTGCTGGCCGCGCGCGCGGTCGACCATGCGATCGAAAAAGGCGTCAGCGGCCGTCTGCTGGTGATCGGATTGGGCGGCTATCTGCTGTTGCTGCTCCTGGTAGTCGAAAGCCGTATCGGCGGGAACGTTTGGACTGTTCATGCGGCAACAATTCTCGGGCTTGCCGCGCTGGCAGGCGCGTTGCTGGTGTTTTTTCGGCAAAAGGTCCTCGCGGCACACCGGCTGCCGCTGGCGCTGTTGTGCGTGGTCCTGCTTGAAACCGTTCTGATCGCCCGTCCTTCCTATGTAGAGGGCAGGGCGCTGGTGTCGCCGGAGACCCGCGGCTACGACGACAGCACGCAGGATGCTTTGCGCGAAATACGGAAAATCGACAAAAGCGTGTTTCGGATCGAGAAGACTTATGACTCGGCTTCGCTGGCCGATGCCATGGCCCAGGACTACATGGGCGTCAAGTCGTATTACTTCCATGGCAGCGGAGTCGTCGATTTTTTTGCGGGCATGGGCCTCATCAAGCCGACTCGCAGCACCAGCAACATCAACTCGTACACGAACTGGCTGCCGAATGCCGGTCCGCGATTCATGCTCAACAGCCTGCTGGGCGTCAAATACATCATTGCGAAAGAAGCGGTGCAGTGGCCCGGATACGTCGCCGTGCGCAATGCGCGCGACTACCGGATATATCGCAACGAATTCGCGCTGCCGCTGGGCGTCGTGCAAACAAGGCAGGTTACGGCGGACGCGTTTTCCCGCCTTTCTTCGCTACCGCAAGCCGATGCCGATGTATTGCGGGACATCGTCATCATCAATGCGGTCATAGTCGAGAAGCCTGTACCGGAATTTGGTGATCCGTTCAATTTGGACGATCTGCTGGGCTCCAAGGTCGTATCGCTCCAGGACCGCTACTTTGCGCCGGCAGCAGTCCTGCAGGAGACCGGACTGCGCATCGAACAGTTCTCGAACACGCGGATTTCGGGCCGTATCCATCCCACCAAGGCAGGGATTCTGGTTTTTTCGATCCCCTACAATCGCGGCTGGTCTCTGCGCATCGACGGGAAGGCAACGCCCATGATGCGCGCCAATTTCGGCATGCTCGCAGCGCCGGTGGGAGCGGGGGACCACAGGGTCGAACTGGAGTTTCAACTCCCCGGCCAGCAGGAAGGGGTCTTGTTGGGCATATTGGGTTTCGTGCTGCTCGCGTTGCGCTATTTGAAAGTCCGGCGGCTTGCCGTATGACGGCCAGCCTTTGACACTATTTTCGGAAACCGCTAGTCTGGCCAAGACCGTTGTAACTGCGGTGACGACTCTCACACATTGCCGGGAGCATCGCTACCCGGCTTGATGCAAGCACATAGCGAAACACCATGATTTCCATCGTTTGTCCCTTTTACAACGAACAAGATGTCGTCGAGGCGTTCTTCGGCCGTTTGGTCCGGGTGCTCGACGATACCGGGGAGGAATTCGAGATCATCTGCGTCAACGATGGCAGTACCGACAATACCTTGCTGGGCCTGTTGGCCGCGCAGGGCAGGCATCCCGGTGTTCGCGTCGTGGATCTTTCGCGCAATTACGGAAAGGAGGCCGCGCTGACCGCCGGCCTGGACATCGCACGCGGCGACGCAGTCATTCCCATCGATGCGGATCTGCAGGACCCGCCTGAATTGATTGCGCAGCTGATCGAAAAATGGCGGGAGGGTTTCGAGGTGGTGTTGGCGCAGCGTGTGGACCGATCCACGGATGGCTGGTTCAAGTCGCATTCGGCAGGGTGGTTCTACAGGATTCACAACCGCCTGGCCAATGTCCAGCTTGCGGAGAATGTCGGCGACTTCAGGCTGATGGACCGATGCGTCGTGGAGGCGGTCCGCCAGTTGCCGGAGCGGCGGCGATTCATGAAAGGCATATTCGCCTGGGTCGGCTTCCGTACAACTGCCGTGGAGTACGTGCGCGCAAGCCGCCTGGGCGGTGCCTCCAAATTCAGCGGCTGGCGGCTCTGGAACCTCGCGCTGGAAGGCATTACCTCGTTCAGCACCATACCGCTACGCGTCTGGACTTACGTGGGCCTCGTGGTTGCCCTCGCCTCGCTAGCATACGGCGCGTTCATCGTAGCCTACACGCTGATACACGGCGCGGACCTGCCGGGTTACGGCTCACTTCTGGTCACCGTCACCTTTCTCGGCGGACTACAGTTGATCGGACTCGGGGTGATAGGCGAATACCTCGGACGTACTTACACGGAATCCAAGCAGCGGCCCATCTATATCGTGCGCAAGATACACGAACAGAAAACCTGATGGAGCCGTCAGTCTACCGGCTGATGGCCCAAACGCAGGAAACGCATTGGTGGTTCGAGGGAAGGCGCGCCATCCTGAGCGCGATCATTGCGCGACTGGGATTGCCGGCGGGCGCGCAAATTCTCGAAATCGGCTGCGGCCCCGGCGGAAACCTGCGCATGCTTGGGCAATTCGGAACGGTATTCGGGGTAGAGATGGACGAATACGCGCGGACCCGTGCCCGCGAAGTTTCCAGCTGTGAAATTCAGTCGGGCTCGCTGCCGGACCGGATTCCGTTCGGCGCGCAAGTCTTCGATCTGGTTTGTCTGCTCGACGTTCTCGAGCATGTCGACGACGACGCGGCGGCGCTCCGGGCCGTGGCCGGGCGCATCAAGCCCGGAGGTTTTGCGCTGGTGACCGTTCCCGCCTACCAGTGGCTATACGGCGCCCATGACCGTCTGCATCATCATGTGCGCCGTTATAGCGCAAGTTGTCTCAGTCGCAAAGCCGCAGATGCGGGTCTGCAGGTTCGGCGCCTGGGCTATTTCAACGCGCTGCTCTTTCCCCTCATTGCCTCGGTCCGGCTGGCCAAGCGGATTCTGCGGCTGCGTGAAAGCGATGAGGCGGTGTTGCCGGGCAAGCTGCTGAACGGTTTGCTGCGACGCGTATTCGCCGCCGAGGCTCATTTCGTGCCGCATATGTTGTTTCCCTTCGGCACCTCGTGCATCGCCGTGCTCGAGCGGCGCTGACATGCGCCTCGCGGCCGAAGTTCCGCGGTTCGTGCTGGTCGGCATCGGCGTCACCGTGCTGCACGCGGCGGTTGCAAGCCTGCTGGTAATGTTTGCGCGTGTCCATCCGGCCGCTGCGAACGGAATGGCGTTTTGCGTCGCGACGCTGGTGTCCTATGCATCCAACACGCTGTGGACTTTCGAGCGGCGTCTGCATCGCAGACTGCTGGTGCGCTTTGTACTGGTCTCGCTGGCCGGGTTTGTGCTCACTGTGAGCATCGCAGGCGCCGTCGAGCTGCTCGGCTACCCGTTTTACGCCGGAATCGGCGCTGTCGTCATGCTCGTGCCTGCCGCGAGCTTTGCCATGCACAAGCTCTGGACCTATCGGATCTAGGCCGCCGGCACCTGAAGCGCGAGGCTGCTCACCAGCCCTCTTTCAACACCGCGCAGACGCTGTCCACGTCCCCCAGGCTCATTTTGGTATGCAGCGGCAGCACGAGGTATTTGTCGTCGACGGAATCCATCGCGGGAAACGCTTCTTCGCAGCCAAACACCGTATACCGGTCGTTGCGGAAATGGGTCTGTGCGGATTCAATTCTGCGGCTGCGCAGCTTGAGCTGGCAGTCCACGCGCTTTTCGATCAGGATGGTAAACAGCCAGGCGGCATGCTCCTTGCGCGGATCGAAGTCATCGGCGATCGTGACGTCGGAAAGCTTTTTCAGATTCTCGACATAGCGCCGGTAGAGGGCGCGGCGATAGGCCAGCGTTTCGTCGAACTCCTCCAGCCCCGCGAGCCCGATGGCCGCGCCGATGTCGGTCATTTGGTACTTGTAGCCGACTTCGGTGATGTCGTTTTCCCATATGCCTTTTTGCTTGTTGGTCCGGTCGATGCCGAACCAGCGCAGCCTGCGCGCGAGCGGGGCCAGACTTTCGTCGAGGAAAGTCACCAGGCCGCCGTCCCCTGTCGTCAGGTGCTTGATGGCCTGAAAGCTGTACATCGCAAATTCGGAGCCCGAGCCGATGGGCTCGCCGGCGTAGGTGGCGCCCAGCGCGTGGGCGGCGTCTTCGATGACCGGTATGCCGTATTGATCGGCCAGGCCTCGAATCGCGGCCATGTCGCAGGGAAGTCCGCCGTAATGTACGCAGACGATCGCCCTGCTTCTGTCGGAGATCTTGCGTTTCAGGTCTTCGACCGAAAGGTTCAGCGTGCGCGGGTCGACGTCGACGAACTTCGGCGTCGCCCCGATATACAAGAGCGGAATATTGGTCGCCGTGCAGGTGAACAAGGGCACCAGCACTTCATCGCCGGCTTTGATGCCGGCGAGCAGATAGGCAAGGTGCAGCGCATCCGTTCCGGAGCCGGTGGAGATGCAGGGGCCGGGTTGCCGGAACTGCTCGCGAAAGCGGGCCTCGAACAGATCGACCTTCGGGCCCTGCCCGATCCAGCGGCTGTCGAGGGTGTCGCAGACGTACTCTTTTGCCTTCCTCGGCATATGCGGGTGAAAGAGGACGATGCCCTCGTCGGTGGACATCATCGGAAGATCGTTTTTCGGGGCACGGGCCATGGGTAACTCTCGCAGTAATGAATATCGTCAGAGGGTCGGATTCAGATTCGATCGAGAAAAGGGATGTACCAGTCGGCATACGGAGCATCGCGGCCGGCAGCACTCAAAGGCAGCCACATCGCCAGGCGCTGCTCCTGCCAGCTAATTCCTTCCTGGGTAGACAGAAAGCGCTCTGCGGGGTTGCCGCGCTGCAGATTCAGATACAGGGCCGCGTAGCGCGTTCCCATTCGAGCCCAGAGCGCGGGCAATTCCGACTCGTCGCCGAGTATTTCGTACAGGTAAGCGTGGTCGTCGCTGCGGCCGACGATGGCGTAGGCGCCGTCGCTGCGCAGCAGTTCCAGGCGCTGCGCGGGCGGATACAGCGAGGCGTAGGTCATTTCGGTGCGCTCGGCGCGCTTGGGCGCATGGCTTGCGCGCAGCGCTTCGATCCAATCGATAGCCGAACTTGGCGCCGGCATCGCCGGGGCGCGTGTGTCAGCGGAGGCTGTGCGTACGCTGCCCAGCATGCCGCAATCGATTCCAGACCAACCCTGGCGGGCGTAGAAATCCGGCCTCGAGGTCCACAGCACGGCAAAATCACAGCCCTCCTGGGCGAGCTTTGCCTGTGTGGCGCGCAGCAGCGCGCTGGCCGTGCCCTGGCCTCGCAGTTCGGGCCGCGTATACACCAGGCCGATCATCGCTGCGCGCCAGCTGCGCTCCGGGGTGGTCCAGCTAAAGGCTTTGGTCGCAAGCGCGGAGGCGATGCGAGCTTCGACCTTTGCGATCAGGATATTTTCCGCTTGCTTCGCGTCGAGCAAATCGGGGAAGCGCTGCCTTAGTGAGAGCTTGCGGCCTTTTCCGAAGATAAATTCCTGGTCGAGCAAAGGGAGCAGGGCGTCGAAGTCGCCGCCGCCGCAGGAGGAGATAGTCGGGCCGGGCGCTACCATCCTGCCCGGATGCAGGCGACGACGCGCTCGCGCTCCTCGTGCGTGAGCCACCAACCGCAGGGTATGGAGAGGTTTTCGCGGTCGAACAGATCCACGCCGGGCAGCGCGTCGTCGCGGCGCTGTTGGGCGAAGCAGGAATAGCGGTCGTTGCGCACATGCAGGCGCTGACAGCCGATGCCGTCCTGCTGCAGCTTGCGCATCAGGTCCGCACGCCGCTCGGCGCGCAGCGAGTAGGTCCAGTATCCCGAGACCGCGTCCGCGCGCCGCGCAAGCGGGGTGATGCCGGCTATGTCCGCGAGCGCGCTGTCATAGTAACGGCCGTTGTCGCGCTGGCGTTCGACGATGCCCGCCGCCTCGGGCAATTGCGTCAGGCCGATGCTTGCGGCGATATTGTTCATGCAGAAATTGAATCCGGGGACCGCGATGTCGCTTTCCGGATTGAGATCGCCCGAGGGCAGGCGGAAGCCCGCCTGATGGATGCCGTAGCGGCGCAACTGGCGCGCCTGTCCATGGGTTTGCTCGCTGGCGCAGAACAAGGCGGCGCCCTCGCCGGTGGTGATCTGGCGCACCGCCGCAAACGAGTAGATGCAGAATTCGCTGCCGTGATCGCCCAGCTTGCGCCCGCGATACTCGGCGCCGAAGGCCTCGGACGCGTCCTCGATCAGGGGGAGGCCGAAACCGCGCGCCGCGGTTTGCAAGGCTTCGATGTCGGCGACGTCGCCGGACCAGTGATAGGCGAGAATGGCGCGGGTGCGCGGTGTCACCAGTCCGGCGATGCGTGCCGGGTCGAGCATGCCGGTTGCCGGGTCCACGTCGCACCAGACCGGGCGCGCGAACAGATTGGCGATCGGCATGCTGGTGGCGAGGCAGACCATGGGCGAGACAACGACTTCGTCCCCGGGTCGCACGCCCGCGATGTACAAGGCCAGAGTCAGGGCACCGGAAACGTCGCTCATTGCGTTCACCCGCGGATTGCCGGTGTAGTCGGCCAGTCCGCGCTCGAATGCTTCGACTTTGGCGCCGAGTGCAAGCTGGCCGCTTGCCAGCGTGGCCGCCAACGCCGGCGCTGCGCCCGAGGGCATGTGCACCTTGAATAGCGGAATCGACGCGCTCATGGGGCGTCACCAGCCCTGGCGCAGCGCGCCGGCAATCCGTTCGCGTTCTTCATCACCCACCCACCAGCCGCATGGGATGTGCAGCATGGCGCCAAAGAACCGGTCCACGCCGGGCAGATCGCAGCGGCTCGCGGCGAATACGCTGTGACGGTCGTTGCGCTTGTGCGCAAGCGAATTGCCGATGCCGAGTTCGCTCAGCCGCCGGGCGAGATCGTCGCGGCGCTCCGCGAGCACGGTGTAAAACCAGTACGAAGGCTCGGCCTGCGCATCCCAGGCGCACAATTCGATGCCCGGAATGCCGCGCAGTGCGGCGTCGAAGAATTTGCCGTTGGCGATATGGCGCTCGATCACCGGCCGGATGTGCTCGAGTTGCACCAGGCCTATGGTCGCGTTGACATTGTTCATATGGTACTTGTAGCCCACCTCTGCTACATCCACTTCGATGCGCGGCGCGGCGCGGTCCATGCCGAACCAGCGCAGGCGCCGGCCGCGCGGCAGGTCCGCCGGGTTGCGGCAGGCAAGCATGCCGCCGTCCACAGTGGTGAGATGCTTGATGGCTTGCAGCGAAAACATCGTGTAGTCCGACTGGCTGCCGATCGGCAGCCCGGCATAGCGCGCGCCCAGTGCGTGCGCCGCATCCTCGATCACCGCCAGGCCGTGGCGCTCGGCGACGGCATGAATCGCCGCCATGGACGCCGGGATGCCGCCGTAGTGGACGACCATGACGGCGCGCGTGCGTGGCGTGATTTTCTCTTCGATGGAGGCGGCCGCCAGATTGCCGTTGCGCGGATCGACATCAGCCCATACGACTTCCGCGCCGGCATGCAGGATGGCCAGATTGGTGGGCTCGGCTGTTAAGGCCGTGGAGATGACTTCCTTGCCGGGCCTGGCGTCAGCCAGCAGCAAGGCGATGTGCAATGCTGCGGTTCCGGAATAAAAGGACAGGATATTCGGCCGGCCGACAAATTCACCGAAGCGCTGTTCGAACTCGGCCACCGGCGGGCCTTCGCCTATCTGACCGCTGTAGAGCACGTCGCGCAAGCGCGGCATCAGTGCGGATTCCGGCGCCATGAAGACTTTGAACAGCGGTATGGGTGCGGCGGCCTTAGCCATGCGTTCCGTCGGTCCGCATTTTTCCGCTTCGGGGACTGGCTGACATGAGCGAGCGACCTGGGAGGATGACGTTGGGATTTTAGCGGACATTCAAACCCCGAACCAGCGACTTTGTCACGCTGGAGTTGCGATCCACGTTGCTATAATCGGTCACGGATTTTTGTGTGGCACGCCGAATGGATCAGGAAACCAACGACCAAAAGCTGCAACGCGCCATCGGCCTGCACAATGAAGGCAAGCTCGACGCGGCGGAAACGCTATACCGCGAATTGCTGCGCGACATGCCCGGCCACCAGACAGCCCTGCACCTTTCCGGCCTGATCGCGCACCAGCGCGGCAACTACCGCGAAGCGGTGGAGTTGATTGAGGCGGCGCTGGCCGGCGGCGCCACCAACGCGGCGATCCACACCAACTGCGGCGTTGCGGCGCGGGCATTGGGAGATATCGAAAAAGCGGCACGACATATTTCCTGGGCGATTGCGCTCGATCCAGAATTTGCCGAAGCGCATTTCAACTATGCCCTGGTACTGCTGGATCAGGGTCTGCCGCATCAGGCGGCGGAGCACCTGGAAATCGTACTCGAACTGCGCCCGGATTCGGCCAAGGCAAATTTGCTCCTGGGCAGGATTCGTATGGAGGAAGAAAAGCCCGCCCTGGCCGCCGAGCGCCTGCGGGAAGCCTTGCGGCTGCAAGCCGGCGATGCCGAGGCGCATCTTCTGCTCGGGCGGGCGCTGCTGGCCGTGGGCGATACCCGCGCCGCGCTGCACAGCTTGCAGGCCGCAGCGCAGTTGCAACCGGAGCAGGCCGCCGGCGCCATGCTTGCGGCCAAGACGAGTTTCGAGCTTTGTCGCGAAGCCGATGCCCTTGCGTACCTGGACCAGGCGCTGCCCTGTGAGCCGGGGGAAACAATGGCCAGGCGCGCTGTGTGCGCCCGGCTAGGAAAAATCGACCTGTGGTGTGCCGCCAACGGCACGGAATATACGCGCCTTGCGCGGCCGCAGTGGCTGCAACTGCCGCAGCCCAAGGCGCTTCCGCAAGAGCATGCGCCGCATTTCGCATTGCCCAAACCCTTCGCGCTGGAGATCTTTCGTGCACGTCTCACGCAGGTGCGCGTGTTGCCCGATGACCTCCTGCTATTGTCGTCGAACGGGGACTTGTTCCTGGATGGCTTCGTCCGTTTTCCGCAGCAATACGCCCTGCGCGAGAGCGGCGCGATCCGGCACTGCGCCGACGACGGCCGCGTATTGCTCGCCTTGCCACAGCGCTCCGTCGAACTGGCCCGGCCCTGCGTCTGGCTTGGAGCGGGACGCGGACATTTCACGTGGATGTTCGAATCCCTGGCGCGCTTATGGGTGATCGAGCAGCAGCCGGAGCTTCAGGAACTTCCCTTGATCGTGCAGGCCTCTCCAAGCCGCTGGCAGGAGGAACTGATGCAACTGCTGGGCTATGGCGCCGAGCGGCGCATCGAAGCGGCCGCCGATGCTTTGCTCGAGTGCAGCGAGCTGCACGCGGTTTCACTGGTGTCGGCGGGCCATTTTATTTCGCCGATGGCAATCCAGCATTTGCGGCGCGAGTTCATGCGCCGTGTCGCGCCCGCCGCCGACGCGCCGCGGCGTATCTACCTCTCGCGGGAGCGCGCTGCGACGCGCAGGCTCGCGAACGAGGCGGAACTGCTGCCCCTGCTCGAGCAGCACGGATTTGTGACTGTGCATGCCGAGGCGATGAGTGCCGCCGAGCAGCTGGCGCTGTTTCAGTCCGCCGAATGTATCCTCGGCGTGGACAGCGCCGCGCTGGTGAATCTGGTGGTGGCACCGGCACATGCCAAAGTCGGGGTTATTTTCACGCGCGGCCTGTATCAGCCGCGGCACTATTACGTGTCTGCGCCGATCGGCCACGATTTCACCTATCTGTGCGCGGAGCCGGATTATGCTTCGCATGCCTTGCTGGCCGAATGCGATCTAAGCCTGGAAGCCGACGTGCTGACAGCATTTCTGGAGGAATGCCCGGCATGAGTGCACTGGGGGGGAGCTTCGTTATGCTGCCCAATATGACTGATCGAACAGCATGTCCGGCGCATCGCTAGCACCATTGGCGCGTGCGCAGGCTTTGCTGCGCGAAGGGCAGGCGGCGGAGGCAATCGCGGCGCTTGAGCCCCTGCTCAAGCGCAGCCCCGACAATGTCGAGGCATGGTTTGCGCTGGGTCAGGCGCGGGGCATGCTCGAACAGCATGCCGCAGCGGAGCAGGCGTTTAGCAAGGCGGCCAGCCTGCGACCCGATATGCACGAAGCGCATTTCAATGTCGCGCTGTCTCTCGCCTACCAGGAGAAGCTGCTCGAATCGGTGGAAAGCTTTCTGGCGGCGAGACAGCTGGTTCCTGATATCCCCGGTCTGGAGCAAACCCTGCTCGAGGTCTTGTTGCAGATCCTGCAGGACGATCATTACGCCGACGCCGGCATCAAATTCCAGTTGTCGCCATTGGCCGAAGCGCCGCTGGTCAGCGTCGTTGTTCCGACGCGCGACCGCAGCGCCATGCTGCGCGACGCGCTGGCATCGGTGTGCGCGCAGACCTATCGCAACTGGGAGGCCATTGTCATCAACGACGGTGGCGAGGACATCTCGGACGTGCTGCAGTCGCTGGCCGGGGGGGCGGCGCCGCGGATTACCCCGATCCGCCTGGAGCACAGCAGGGGACAGGCGCACGCGCGAAACCGCGGCATCGCGGCGGCGCGGGGCGATATCGTCGCCTTTCTCGACGACGACGACCTTTACAAGTCGCATCATCTCGACGCACTGGTCACCGGGCTGCGCGACTCGGGGGCGGCCGTGGGATACACGCGAGCCGAAGCCGTGTGGGAGCAACTGAGCGATGGCGTGCGCATCGCGATCAAGCGCGGCCCCGCATCGCCGTGGTATCGCTATTCGCGTGCCTTGCTGCTGGTGCGCAATTGCATGCCCATAGACAACTGGGCCGTGCGCAGGGAATGCTTCGAGGCCTGCGGCAAATTCGACGAGAACCTGCCTTGCGCCGAGGACTGGGACTTGCTGCTGCGCCTTTCGGCGCGGGTCGACTTGCATCAGATTTCTGAAATCACCACGGAAGTGCGCGTGCGGGACGACGCCGTGGACAGTGTCTCCAAGCGCAATCGTCTGCGGCCGATGTGCGCAGCGTTCTACCGGCAATACGGCGCAAACGGACACGAACTGGTGCAGCTTGCGCGTGAACTCTATTTGAAATCCCTGCCTTAGTTTGTTGCTGCAGCCGCGCTAATTCGCTGCGCGTTCTACTCGTAGCGCAGTGCTTCGATCGGCAGCAGCCGGGAGGCTTTGCGCGCCGGATAGAAGCCGAAAAATATCCCGATCGCCGCAGCGAATCCCACCGCTAGCACCACGGATGCGCCCGACAGGCTGGTGCGCCAGCCCGCGAACTGTCCGATCGCGAGCGAACCGCCCAGACCGAGCGCAATGCCGAGCATTCCGCCGATCAAGGACAGGGTGACGGCCTCGACCAGGAACTGCTTGAGTATGTCGTTGGCGCGTGCGCCCACCGCCATTCTGAGTCCGATCTCACGCGTGCGTTCGGTCACCGACACCAGCATGATGTTCATGATGCCGATGCCGCCGACCAGCAGCGACACCGAGGCCACGGCGGCGAGCAATAGGGACAGCACCTTGCTCGATGCCTCCTGCGCCTGCAGGATTTCGGTCAGATTGCGTATGGTGAAATCGTCATCGGCGCCCGCCTGCAGCTTGTGGCGCTGGCGCATCAGCTCCCGGATACGGTTCTCGGCATCCTTCATGCTGTGGCCGTCGCGCACCTTGATCGACATAAAGTGGATGCGGCGCAGCTTGCCCTGCGGGTTGCCGAACAGGCGGTTTCGCGCGGTCGCCAGCGGCACCAAAATGACGTCGTCCTGGTCCGTTCCCATCATGCTCTGGCCTTTCTTGTCGAGCATGCCGACTATGGTGAAGGGCACTTTTCTTATGCGCACCTGCTGGTCCACCGGGTCGGCGTCGCCGAACAGCTGCTTCGATACGCTCTGACCGATGATCGCGACTTTGCCCGCACCGCTTACTTCCTGGGGCTCAAAGCCGCGGCCCGATACGACCGGCCAGTCGCGCGCTTCCAGGTAGTCAGGGGTCGTTCCGTAGATGACGGTGGACCAGTTGCTGTTCCCCGCGACGATCTGACCGCTGCCGCGCGTGACCGGCGCCGCTACCTGCACTTCGTCGACCTCGCGCGTGATCGCCGCGGCGTCGTCCTCGGTCAGGGTCTGCGCCGAACTGCTCCCCATGCGCACGCCGCCCGAGGTGGTGGAGCCGGGGATGACGATCATCAGGTTCGAGCCCAGGCTCTTGATCTGCTCCTCGACGCGCGCCTGCGCGCCGCCCCCGACCGCGATCATGGTTATGACCGCGCCCACACCGATGATGATGCCGAGCATCGTAAGGCTGGAGCGCAGCTTGTTGACTCTTAGCGCGCGCAGGGCGATTCGGAGTGTGGCGAGCAGGTCCATGATTCAGGTTGAGGCCCGGGTTAAACTCCTGCGCGCGCTTCCACGCGGTGCGCGCAGGGCGATTCGCAGTGTGACGGACAGGTCCATATCTCAGGCCGCCGCAGTCGACGCGGCCGCATGCGCAAGTATCGCATCCGCGTCGTTGATCTTTTCCACAGGATGGTCTTGCACCACCAGGCCGTCGCGAAAATGGATGTTGCGTTGCGCGAACGCAGCGATGTCATGCTCGTGGGTGACAATCACCACGGTCATGCCGCCGCGGTTGAGTTTTTGCAGCAAGGCCATGACTTCCAGGCTGGTGCGCGAATCCAGCGCGCCGGTCGGCTCGTCCGCCAGGATCAGCACCGGATTGTTCACGAGCGCCCGCGCAATTGCCACGCGCTGCTGCTGGCCGCCGGAGAGTTGGGCCGGATGATGGTCTACACGGTCGGCGAGACCGACTTCCTCCAGCCGTTTTTTCGCCCGCGCATGGCGTTCGGCCGCCGCCACGCCGCCATAGAGCAGCGGCAGTTCGACATTGTCCAGTGCGCTGGTGCGCGGCAATAGATTGAATTGCTGGAATACGAAGCCGATGCGCTTATTGCGAATCGCGGCCAGCGCATCGCCGGACAGCGCCGAGACTTTTTCGCCGGCAAGCGCGTATTCGCCCCGAGTCGGGCTGTCCAGGCAGCCGATCAGATTCATGAAAGTAGATTTGCCCGAGCCCGAAGGCCCCATGACGGCGACGAACTCGCCTTCCGCTATGGATACGGAAACGCCGCATAGCGCGGCGACCGTTTGTTCCCCGACCAGGTATTCTTTCACCAGGCCGGTGGTTTGAATCAGTGCTTCGGCCATATCGGTCAGAACGGCGAGCGCGGTCCGCTCGGCCGGGCGGCGGCAGTACTGCCGGCCTGCGCGGTACCGATGATCACCTGATCGCCTTCCTTGAGCGCACTGCCGATCATTTCGGTCATGCTGCCGTCGGACAGACCGGTGCGCACACTGATCATCCTGGGTTCGCCGCCCGCTTCGAGCACGAACACGCGTCCGTGCCCCCCGCCCGCGCCAACGGCGCGGCCGGCGGATGTCGCTATGATTTCTTCATATTTCTGCTTCTGGTCCGGCTTGAGCATGTCCATTATTTTCGCGCGCAAATCATTGCGCGCGCGCTCACCCGCCTTGGCACGCTCGGCTTCCGGCAATTCGCGCAGCGCGGTGAGCCTCTGCCGCAGATCCAACAGCATCGGATCCAGCTTGGCCTGCTGGTCGGCATCCAGATTGAGCGCCGCGACCAGACGCTCGCGCAACTTCTGCCCGCCGCCGGCGGCCGGCGCCGCAGCGGTCGACCCGCTGCTGCCGCCTGCGGTGCCACTGTCGGTAAAACCCGCCGGCCGGAAACGCAGGGCCGCATTGGGCAGTTTGAGCACGTTGTCACGCTGGTCGGTGGTAATGCGCACGTTCGCCGTCATTCCCGGCAACAGCTGCAGGTCCGGATTCGCCGCCGAGATCACCACGGTGTAAGTAACAACGTTCTGTACCACGGTCGCGGCCTTGCGCACTTGCATGACCTTGCCGCTGAAAGTGCGTCCCGGAAAGGAATCGACCGTGAACGTTGCGCCCTGATCGACCTTGACCCGGCCGACGTCGGCTTCATCGATCGAGGCCTCGACCTGCATGTCGCGCAGGTTCTGCGCGATCTGAAACAATTCCGGCGCCTGCAGGCTCGCCGCCACGGTCTGGCCCGCATCCACGCTGCGCTTGATCACCACGCCATCGACCGGCGCGCGGATGATGGTGCGGTCCAGGTCGACTTTCGTCTGTGCCAGCTGCGACTCGCGCTGCTTGACGACCGCCTGGGCGTTCTTTGCCTGTGCCTCGGCCACCGCCAGCTGGGCGCGTGCGGTCTTGAGTTGCTCCTGGGCGGCGTTGTAGACGGTCAGAGCCTTGTCGCGGTCGGCCGTGGATACAAAACCCTTTTCGACCAGCATCTGCTTGCGATCATAGTCGCGCTTGACGTCGGCCAGATTGACCTCGCTGCGGGACACTTCGGCGCGCTGGGCGCCCACGCCAGCCATCTGCGTCAATACCGTCGCCTTGGTCGCCTCGAGGTCGGCCATCGCCTGCCTCACCCTGAGTTCGAACGACTCGGGGTCGATGCGCGCGATAACCTGGTCTTTCTTGACCACCGAATTGAAATCGACAAACAGTTCCTTGATCTGTCCGGAAACCTGCGAACCCACCAGCACCGATACCACGGGGTTGAGCGTGCCGGTTGCGGCAACGGCCGCAGTGATCGGCCCTTTTTCGACCTTGCCGAAGCGATAGGCGAGTATATCGCCCTTGTTCGAAACATAACGGTAAGCGCCAAAAGCGGCACCCGCCAGGATTACGGCGACGATGATGAACAGCAGGGTTTTCTTCATTTTAGCGGCAGGTGATGCACAGAGGCGGCAAGCTTATCATGCGGATTCGCGGCAATGCTGTTACCAAATGTTTCCGTGTACCCGCGTGTTTGCCGGCTTAAACGCTCAGGTAGTGCCCCGACTGTCCGCCCTTCTTTTCCAGCAGCCGGATATTTTCCATGCGCATGCCGCGGTCCACCGCCTTGCACATATCGTAGATGGTGAGCAGCCCCACGCTTACCGCAGTCAGGGCTTCCATCTCGACGCCGGTGCGGCCCAGGGTTTCCACCGTGACCGTTAGCACGATGCCGCAGCCGGCCGGATCGGACTCGAATTCGGCACCGATCCTGGTCAGTGCAAGCGGGTGCGCCAGCGGAATCAAGTCCGAGGTCCGCTTTGCCGCCTGAATCGCGGCCAGGCGCGCCACGCTCAGGACGTCGCCCTTCTTCGCCGTGCCTTCCAGAATCAGGCGCAGCGTTTCCGGCTGCATGTGTATCGCGCCGCAGGCGCGGGCGATGCGGTGGGTTTCGTCCTTGCCGCCGACATCGACCATGTGCGCCTGGCCGCGGGTGTCGAAATGGGTGAGCTTATTCGTCTTTCCCGGGGAACTTCGTTTCATAGCGGGGTATCATATCACCATGCGTATCAGTAGCTTGCTCGTGGTGTACCTGGTGTTCGCACCGCCCGTTCTGGCCGAAGGTCTGCCGGAGCTGGGCGACACGGCGCAACAGGCGTTTACGCCGCAAATGGAACGACGCGTGGGCGAGTCGATCATGCGCGATATCCAGCTACACGATCCCGCGTACGATGACGATCCGGAAGCCACCGAATATCTCAACGCCCTGGGCAACCGCCTGGTGTCCAACAGCCAGGATGCCCGCCAGGACTTCGAGTTTTTTCTGGTCAAGGACGCGACGCTGAACGCGTTTGCCTTGCCGGGCGGCTATATCGGTGTGCATACCGGGACCATCGTGAGCGCCCAGAGCGAGTCGGAGCTGGCGGCGGTGCTCGCGCACGAGATCGCGCACGTAACCCAGCACCACATGGCGCGCATGGTCAGCAAAGAGGGGCAATTGTCGGCGGCGATGCTGGCGTCGATGGCGCTGGCAATTCTTGCGCGCAACTCGCAGCTGGGCTCGGCCGCCGCAGCCATCGGGCAGGCGGGCGCAATTACCGCGCAAATTGGTTTTACGCGCGAATTCGAGCGCGAAGCGGATCGCATTGGCTTCCCCATCCTTGAGAAATCCGGATTCGATGTGCGTGCGATGCCCGAGTTCTTTCTGCGCATGCAGAAGGTGGGCCGCTTGTATGAAAACAACGCACCCGCCTATTTGCGCACCCACCCCGTGACGACTGAGCGCATCGCGGATGCGCAGAACCGGATTCAGGGGCTGCCCTACAAGCAGACCCCGGACAGCCTGAGCTTCCAGTTGGTCCGTGCCAAGTTGCGCGCCGGCCAGGGCAATGCGCGCGATGCGCTGGCGCTGATGGAAGGCGACTTGCGCGACAGAAAGTTCAGTAATGAAACCGCCGCGCGCTTCGGCTTGGCCGCGGCCCTGCTGCGTGCGAAAGAGCCGGTCCGTGCTGCTGCGGAGCTCGCGCCGCTGTTGAAGTCCGGGGAGCACCCCATGTTCGCGGGCCTGGCGGCCCGCATCGAAGAGGCCAAAGGCGACACCAAGGGCGCGGTCGCGGTGCTGAAGCAGGCGCTTGTTCGCTACCCCAACAATCGCGCACTCAACTACGAATACATCGAGGCGCTGCAGCGCCTCGGACAGAACCGCGCGGCGGCCCCCCTGCTGGAGGAGCAGCTCAAGAATTTTCCGCGCGATGCGCGCTTGTACACCTTGCAGGCGAAAACCTATGCAGCCTTGGGCAAGCGCTTGCTTCAACACAAGGCGCAGGCCGAGGCCTATGTGTTGCAGGGCAGCCTCCCGGCCGCGATCGAGCAGCTGCAATTTGCGCAAAAAAGCGGGGACGGCGACTTTTATCAGCTCTCCAGCGTGGAAGCGCGCCTGCGCGAGCTGCGCGCGCAACTGCTGCAGGAGAAGAACGAAAAGAAGTAAGCGACCGGCGACAGCCGGGGCGCGCAGGCGCCCATGTCATTTGCAGTTGCGGGTCGCGGCGGCTTCTCAGCCGGGCTTGCCGGGCGCCTCGAAATAGGCTTCGTACAGCAGGTCGAATGTCATTTCGGTTTCCGCAAGCAGCTGCGCTTCGCTTTCCGTGCGCCTGAGGGCGCCTTGCAGCAAGGTCTGCACCCCCGCGGCTTCGGCCACGCCGGCCTCTCCCGAATTGAGGGCGTGAATGAGTTTGCCGATGCGGGTCAGGGCGGCGTTCTTGTCCAGTTTGAAGCCTTCGAGAATTTCCTCGAAGGTGACGCGCTCGCTGCTGCTGGAGAAAGTTGCACCGGCGTAACCGTAGCCGATCGCGTTCTCGGGGCATTCCTGGTTTTTGTCCAGCCACAGGAGCGTCGCTTCAGGATCGATGAACCGCCGGATCAGCCATGCCGATGCCAGTTGATCCGCCCACAGGGGCGTGCGTGTCGCCCATGATCGGCGGAAATACATTTTTCCGGTGGTATCGATCGCGCCGCTTTTCTTCTGCGCCTGGGGGAACATAAGCGCGCGTACGGCCTTCTCGGCCTCGGAAAGGACGCTCGCCGCGCGTTCCTTCGAATCCGAGGGAAAGAAATCGAGCGTGCTGATGGTGTTGAAATCGCGCTTCTGCTTGTTGAGCAGGCGCATGATCGAAACCGAGTCCGAATAGCCGACGGCAGACTTGAGGCTTTCCACCGTCTTGATCAGTTCCTCGTATTTTTGGGTGCGGTCGAACAGGGCGAGGAATTGCCTGGTCTGCGCGTCATTCTCGCTGTTTACAGAGAGCACGTGCGCCGAGCCATTGAGCCTTGCGACGTGTTCGCCGAGGCTGACCAGGCCCTGGCGCGCGGCCGGCGTGTCGGGCAGAAGAAAAACGCCGTCGCGCAAAACCGCGCAACCCAGCGACTCGAGCGTGCGCAGCACGCGCATGCGCGCCGCCGGATCTTCGGTGGGCAGGTTGGTGACAAACGCAAGCCAGCGCGCGGCGGCATTGTCCATGCTTCTCTCTTCGCAACAGCGATTGGAAATACTATCAATTCGGGCGATGCCCTTCCAGACATAATTCGGCGAATCAGCGCGCCTTATCTGCAAATTAAAATCTCTGGCTTGTGAGCGGGCGCGTCACTGCGCACAATAGCTCCAATTTGGTAATCGCCTGCGTGTTTATCCGGCGCAGGGCAAAACGCGCAAGCCAACACAAAAATAGAGGCGGAATACATGTCTAAACTGGTCCAACCACACGGAGGAGGGGCGCTCAAGCCGCTGTTGCTCGCCGGCGCCGCGCTGAAGGCGGAACTGGCGCGTGCGCAGAAGCTGCCGCGGTTGCGCGTTTCCTCGCGCGAAAAAGGCGATCTCATCATGCTCGGCATCGGCGGTTTCAGCCCGCTCGATGGTTTCATGACACACGCCGACTGGAAAGGTGTCTGCGACGGCTACCGCATGGCGAGCGGCCTGTTCTGGCCGATACCGATCACGCTTTCCGCGGACAAGGCGGCGGGCGCGGGTATCAAGGCGGGGGGCGAACTTGCGCTCATCGACCCGGACTCGGACGAAATCCTCGCCACGATGAAAGTGACCGAGAAATACGCGATCGACAAGGCGCACGAATGCATGTCGGTGTTTCGCACCACGGATGAGGCGCATCCTGGCGTGAAAATGGTCATGGCGCAGGGCGAGGTCAATCTCGCCGGTCCGGTCAAGGTGCTCTCCGACGGCGGTTTCAAGGAAAAATACGGTGCGCTGTTCATGACGCCGGCGGAGACCCGCGCCAAGTTCGAGAGCATGGGTTGGTCCAAGGTGGCGGCGTTCCAGACGCGCAACCCCATGCATCGATCGCACGAATACCTGGCGAAAGTGGCGATCGAAACCTGCGACGGCGTGCTGGTGCATTCGTTGCTGGGTGCGCTCAAGCCTGGCGACATTCCGGCCGACGTGCGCACCGCGGCGATATCGGCGCTGGTGGACAAATATTTCGTGAAGAATACGGTGGTACAGGCCGGCTACCCGCTCGACATGCGCTATGCCGGTCCGCGTGAAGCCCTGCTGCACGCGCTGTTCCGCCAGAACTACGGTTGCTCGCACCAGATCGTAGGCCGCGACCATGCCGGCGTGGGCAGCTACTACGGCCCGTTCGACGCACACCATATTTTCGAACAGATCCCGAAAGGGTCCCTCGAGACCCAGGCGCTCAAGATTGACTGGACTTTCTGGTGTTTCGCTTGCGGCGGCATGGCGTCGGCGCGGACCTGTCCGCATGACGAGAAGGACCGGCTGAACGTATCGGGCACCAAGCTGAGGAAGTGGCTGTCAGAAGGCGAACCGGTGCCGGCCGAATTCAGCCGGCCTGAGGTGCTCGCGATCCTGCGGGAGTACTATGCCGGGCTGGAAGCGCACGAAAAAGTGGAAGTTAAGCTCGCCGGGCATTCCGCGCGCTAGCAAGATTTTGTTTTTGACCAACTGAATTTGTTTTTTTCTAGGAGGTAGTAACGATGCCGACATTCGTCCGTACCGAAAAATGCGACGGCTGCAAGGGGCAGGACAAGACCGCATGCATGTACATTTGCCCGCATGATCTGATGCATCTGGACAAGGATGGTTCCGTGACCGGCCATGCGATGAAGGCCTACAACGTAGAGCCGGAGCAGTGCTGGGAGTGCTATTCCTGCGTCAAGATCTGTCCGCAGAACGCGATCGAGTGCCGTCACTACGCCGACATCGTGCCGCTGGGCGCCTCGGTGCAGCCGTTGCGCGGGACCGATTCCATCATGTGGACCATCAAGTTCAGGAACGGCACGATGAAGCGCTTCAAGTTCCCGATTCGCACCACGCCGGAAGGTTCGGCCGATCCATACGGCGGCAAGCCGAAGGCGAACATGGCCGATATCGCCAATGACGAGGTGTTGTTCACCAAGCAATTGCATGCGGGTGATCGCAGTCAGTTCGTCAAGTCCTAGAAATTCGGTTGTGAAGCGCCGGACGGGGTTTGCGTTCGGCGCCCGGCTTCTGAGTGAATCTTTATTAACGGCAGAGGGCTACTGGGTTTAGTCCAAGCCGCTTTGAGAAAGGAAATCTGCAATGGCTGAATATGTGTTTGGCAATCCTGAAATCGTCGAAGAAGAAGTCGACATGCTCATCATCGGCGGCGGCATGGCCGCCTGCGGCACCGCATTCGAAGTGCCGCGCTGGATCGAGGGCACCGGTCTCAAGGTGAAGCTGGTGGACAAGGCGGCGCTGTCGCGCTCCGGCGCCGTGGCGCAGGGCCTGTCGGCGATCAACACCTACCTCGGCGAGAACGACCCCGCCGACTACGTGCGCTACGTGCGCAACGACCTGATGGGCATCGTGCGCGAAGACCTGATCTACGATGTCGGCCGCCATGTAGACGACTCGGTGCACAATTTCGAGGACTGGGGACTGCCGATCTGGAAAGCGCAGGGCGACGAGGAAAAATCGCTGCGCAACGGCGGCAAACCGGTGCGCTCTGGCAAGTGGCAGATCATGATCAACGGCGAATCCTACAAGTGGATCGTGGCCGAGGCGGCCAAGAAGGCCCTGGGCATGGACAACATCCAGGAGCGCGTATTCGTCGTGCGCCTGATCAACGACAAGAACGACCCCACCCGCATCGCGGGCGCGGCGGGCTTTTCGGTGCGCGAGCACAAGCTCTACATCTACAAGTTCAAGGCCTGCATGCTGGCCGCGGGCGGCGCGGTCAACGTGTTCCGTCCGCGCTCGGTGGGCGAGGGCGGCGGGCGCGCCTGGTTCCCGGTGTGGAACGCCGGATCGACCTATTCGATGGCGGCGGAAGCCGGTGCCGAAATGACCATGATGGAAAACCGCTTCGTGCCGGCGCGCTTCAAGGACGGTTACGGCCCGGTGGGCGCGTGGTTCCTGCTGTTCAAGGCCAAGGTCATGAACGGCATGGGCGAGGATTACAACGCGCTGCGCGGCGATGTCATCAAGGACGAAAAGCGCTTCGGCAAATACGGCCAGGGCGTGCCGGGTACCTGTCTGCGCAACCACATCATGCTGGAGGAGATGATCAACGGCCGCGGTCCGATATTCATGGACACGCCGGCAGCGCTGGCCAAGCTCGGCGAGAAAATGACGCCGAAGGAATTGAAGCACCTTGAGTCCGAGGCCTGGGAAGACTTCCTCGACATGACCATCAGCCAGTGCGGCATCTGGGCCGGCGAGAACATCGAGCCGGAGAAAACCATGTCGGAGATCATGCCGACCGAGCCGTACCTGCTGGGTTCGCACTCCGGCTGTGCCGGCCTGTGGGTGTCGGGTCCGACCGACCTGCCGGGCGTGCCCAAGGAATGGTCCTGGGGCTATCGCAGCATGACGACGGTCAAGGGCCTGTTCTCGGCCGGCGACGGCGTCGGTGCCTCGGGCCACAAGTTTTCCTCTGGGTCGCATGCAGAGGGGCGCATTGCCGGAAAGGCGATGGTCAAGTACTGCCTCGACAACAAGGACTGGAAACCCGAGCTCGAGCGCAGCACGCAGGAACTCGTTGATGAGATCTACAAGCCGGTGCGCACCTTCCTCGAACACAAGGATTACACCACGGCAATCGACATCAACCCGCACTACATCACGCCCAAGATGCTGCAGTTCCGGCTGCAGAAGATCATGGACGAGTATGTCGCCGGTGTGGGGACCTACTACCGCACCAACAAGAAGCTGCTCGAGATCGCGGAGTTCAAGCTCGAAATGCTGAAGGAAGACTCGCTCAAGATGCGCGCCAAGGACCTGCACGAACTGCTGCGTGCCTGGGAGAATTACCACCGCATCATGTCGGCCGAGGCGCATATGAAACACATCCAGTTCCGCGAGGAAACCCGTTACCCGGGCTTCTACTACCACATGGACTACAACTACATTGACGATGTGAACTGGAAGTGCTTCGCCAACTCGACCTATGACAAGAAAACCAAGAAGTGGTCGCTGAAGAAAGTGCCGTACGTACAGGTAATCAAGTAGCCTCTGCGCCGATCCGGCGCTAGTCCAGTCGGGGGTCTGGGTATAATCTACCCAGACCCCTATGTTTTGGGACCGCCCGCGAAAAATCTATCGCGGGCTGTTTTGAGGCTCGTGCCTCGCGATGCGCCGCAAACCGAGCGCAAGGCACGGGCCGCATTGCTACAGGACACTTACTATGAGTATCGACATACGGCTCCCACAGCCCGAATCCGCGCCAGACCAGGGGATCAAGGAATACAGCGATCCCAGCCCGATGACGCCGGTCCAGCCTGTGCAACTCGGTCCGAACGACACATTCCAGTTCCGCTGCCACAAGGGTATCGCCTGCTTCAATAAATGCTGTCAGAACATCGACATCATGCTCGCGCCCTATGACATTCTGCGGCTGAAAAATCGCCTCAGGATTTCATCACGCGATTTCCTCGACAACTTTACCCGCGATTTTGCGATGGACGGCCATGGCATGCCGGGGTTGAAGCTCGCTACCAGGGACGAATCGCCGGCCTGCGTGTTCCTTACGCCCGAGGGTTGCGGCGTCTACGCCGACCGCCCGTCGGCCTGCCGCTATTACGCGCTTGGCCTCCTGTCCATGCGCAAGAAGGACTCGCCCACCGACGAGGATTCGTATTTCGTGGTCAAGGAAGACCATTGCCTCGGTCATCAGGAGGCGAAGACGCAGACCGTAGGTGAATACCGCAAGGAACAGGGGCTGGAGGACTACGATGCGATCAACCGCGATTGGCGCCAGATCGTGCTGAAGAAGCGCTCCAGCGGTCCGACCGTGGGCAGGCCCTCCGAGCGCAGCATGGAGCTGTTCTTCCTGGCGAGCTACGACCTGGACGGGTTTCGCGATTTCATTTCCACGCCAGGCTTTACTGATCTGTTCGAACTTGATCCGGCGGAAAACGAGGCGCTGCTGGCAAGCGAAGAGAGGCTGCTGGGCTTCGCCTTCCGCTTCCTCAAGCAGGCGCTGTACGGGGAAATTACCATCCCGATCCGGGCGGATGCGGCGGAAAAACGGCGCGAACGCTATCGCCAGAGAGTCGAGCAGATGGAGCGCGACGCGGTCGATAGCAAGGTGTTCGACCAGGATGCGCAGTACGAGAGCCTGAAGTACGAGAAAGACGACGAATGAACGACCTGCACGACACCCGGCGCCTCAACGCCGATGTCGATCGCATCGAAACCGAGCCCTACTATGAGCCGGTGGGCGCCGAGGTCGCGCTGTTCGAGGCGGCCTGGGCGAGCCGGGTGCCGGTGCTGCTGAAGGGACCCACGGGTTGCGGAAAGACGCGCTTCGTCGAGCACATGGCCTGGCGCCTGGCGCGGCCGCTGGTAACGGTGTCCTGCCACGACGATCTCACCGCCTCCGATCTCGTCGGGCGTTACCTCATCGTGGACAGCGAGACCGTGTGGGTGGACGGGCCGCTCGCGCGCGCGGTGCGCTCAGGCAGCCTCTGTTATCTGGACGAAATCGTGGAGGCACGCAAGGACACGACCGTGGTGATCCATCCGCTCGCCGACAGCCGCCGCATCCTGCCGATGGAAAAGCGCGGCGAATTATTGCGCGCACCCGACGAATTCATGCTGATCCTGTCCTATAACCCGGGCTATCAGAGCGTACTGAAGGAATTGAAGCATTCGACGCGGCAGCGCTTTGTCGCCATCGAGTTCGACTATCCGCGCGCGGACCTGGAGGCAAGGATCGTCGTCGCCGAGACCGGCATCGATGGTTCCATGGCGGAGCGTCTGGTCAAATTCGCCGCGATGACGCGCAACCTGAAGGGCAGTGGCCTGGACGAAGGCGCGAGCACCCGGCTGCTGGTGCACGCAGCACAGTTGATGCAGCGCGGCGTGGCGCCACGCGACGCCTGCGCCGCGGCGATCTCGCTTGCGCTCTCCGACGACCCGGAAATGCTGGCTGCGATCGACGAACTTGCATCCGCTGTGTTCTGATGCCGCCCCTCACCCTAGCCCTCTCCCCGCGAGCGGGGCGAGGGAACACTCCCTCTCCCCCGGACCCGGGGGAGAGGGCTGGGGTGAGGGGGGGCATGAACGAATCCAGATATTCCCAATCCGAACTCGAGGAAAAACTCGACGACATTCTCTGCGCGGCGCTGTCTTCGCGGCGCAGCGCCGCGGCAGTTGCCGCAGGGATTGCGCCGCTGTCGCGCGCGCAGCAGGAATTCGTGCTCGACTGGGCCCAGGTCGCGGCGCAAAACGCAGCCGAACTGGGCTACCAATTCAGCGCGCAGGCGCCGCAGGCGCTGACCTTGTTTGGCCGGTCCGGTGCGGAGAAATGGCTGCTGCGCGCGCTGGATGCCTATGACAAAGAGGGCCTGTATCCGGCCTGTGCCGCGCTGAAAGACCTGAACGGATTCAAGCGGGCAAGCGATGCAGCTGGGGAGGGCGTGGCGCTCGCGGAAGTGAAGCGGGTGCTGGAATTGTTTCTGCTCGGCCTCGCGGGTCGCCGGCTGCAGCTCGAAGCCGCGGAGGACACCTGGACCGACACGGAGACCATTTTCCTGCCGGTACGCATCGCACACTACCCCGAGCGCGCGCGGAACTTCAGGCTCTACAAGGCCATCGCCGTGCATCACTGGGCGCAGGCGCGCTACGGGACGTTCAACCTCGATCTCCCGGCCGTGCTCGCGGGGTACGCGGCGCCCGAGCGGGCGTTGGCCTGGCTCAACCTGCTGGAGGCCATCCGGCTGGAGAACCAGTCTGGACGCGCCTTTCCGGGCTTTTCCGCCCTGTTCGCGGGGCTCCGGCCGGCGCTTTCCGCAAGTCTCGCCGCGGCGCGCGAACAGCTGTCGTGCGCCGGCGCCAGTATCGCTGACAGCGTTCGGTTGCTGCGCGAACATTACCCCCTTGCATTGCCCGAGCCTTTCCCTTACATGGGCAGCCTGCGTCCGGAGCGCGCGGCCGAGGTGCGCGGCGAGCGCATCGCGAAGGAGCGGCGCGCGCTGTACACCGAACTCACGCAGTTGCGCCTGGCCGCGCAGGCGGAGCGGCGCGATCCGCAGACAGGCGAGCCCGATCTGGATGTGGAGAGTTCCTTTGAAACACTGGATTTCGAGCTGCAGATCGACGGCGAGGCGGTGGCGCCGCCCGAAGAGGTCGCCAGGCTGATGCGCTCCATCATTCAGGATTTCGGTGAGATTCCGGAGGAATATCTGCTCGCTTCCGGGCCCGGTGCCTATGCAGCCGATTCCCTGCCCGAGGAAGAATCCGGCGGATCGGGCGAAACCCGGGCTTCAGGCGGACGGCTGTATGACGAGTGGGATTTTCGCAGGCGGGATTACCGCAAGGATTGGTGCGTGCTGTTCGAATCAGAGGTGCCGCAGGGCGATGCGGCTTACGTTGCCGCGGTACGCGCGCGCTACGCCGGCCAGATCACACAGCTGCGGCGGCGCTTCGAGGCGCTGCGTGGCGAGGACCGGCTGATGCGGCGGCAGCAAGAGGGCGACGACATCGATTTCGACGCCGTGGTCGAGGCCTATGCCGAGCGCAAAAGCGGCATCGAACCCTCGGAGCGCCTGTTCGTGCAGCGCCGGCGCAGCGATCGCAATATCGCCGTCATGTTCATGGTCGACATGAGCGGTTCGACCAAGGGCTGGATCAATGCCTGCGAGCGCGAAGCGCTGGTGCTGCTATGCGAGGCGCTCGAAGCGCTGGGCGACCGCTACGCGATTTACGGATTCTCGGGCTGGACGCGCAAGCGCTGCGAGATCTATCGCATCAAGACGTTCGGTGAGTCCTACGGCGATGCGGTGCGCTGCCGCATTGCCGGGGTCGAGCCGCGGGATTACACGCGCATGGGCGTGGCCATCCGGCATCTCACGGGCATACTCAACGAGGTCGATGCGAAGACGCGCATCCTGTTCACGCTCTCGGACGGCAAGCCCGACGATTTTCACGACGGCTACCGCGGCGACTACGGCATCGAAGACACGCGCCAGGCGCTGATCGAGGCGCGCCAGTCCGGTATTCACCCATTCTGCGTCACCATAGACGAAGAGGCGCGCGACTACCTGCCGCATATGTACGGGCCGGCGAGCTGGGTGCTGATCGATGACGCGGGCCAGCTGCCGCTGAAAACGGCAGAGGTGTACCGGCGCCTGACGAGTTGAGCCGCTATGGGCGAAGGTCGTTTGACGGTCGCGTTTTTGCGCGCCGGTCGCGGATGCCGATTTGGGTAAAAGCCGCAGGTGGATTACAATTCTCCCTGCAGAAACGCTGCTTCGATGCCACACACCCCGCCTACCGCACCCACCCCCATTTGCTGGAGCTCCCCAGTTGCAGATCGTCTGTCTTGATTTGGAAGGTGTCCTGGTCCCCGAAATCTGGATCGAATTTTCGCAGCGTACCGGCATTCAGGAGCTGGCGCGGACCACGCGCGATGAGCCGGACTACGACAAGCTGATGCGCGGGCGCGTCGAAATACTCGCGGCGCGCGGCCTCGGATTGCCCGACATCCAGAAGGTGATCGCCGCGATGGCGCCGCTTGCGGGGGCGCGCGAGTTCCTCGACGGGCTGCGGGCGGAATGCCAGGTGGTGATACTCTCGGACACCTACTATCAATTCGCGGCGCCGCTGATGCGTGCGCTCGGCCATCCGACCCTGTTCTGCCACGAGCTGGTGGTCGATCCTTCGGGCCGCGTGCGCGACTACCGGCTGCGCATGCCGGACCAGAAGCGCGCTTCGGTGAAGGCGTTCAAGGCGCTCAATTTTCATACCATCGCCGCGGGCGATTCCTACAACGATACCAGCATGCTGGCCGAGGCCCACGCGGGGATCCTGTTCTGCCCGCCGGATAATGTGGCGGTGGAATTTCCGCAGTTTCCCGTGACGCGCAACTATGACGAGCTGCGACGGGCGATTGCGGCCGTCAGCAGTATGTGAACGCCGCAACATTTTTCGAACGCAAGGCGGCAGCGCGATCATGACCAGGAGTCAAGCGTGAGCGATAAGGAAACACAAAGCAAAGTGAAGCCCGAATCGACCCATCCGGCCGCGGGCACCGACCGCACGCTGGATGTGCTGCGCTTCGAGCGCGAGGCGCTGCGCGCCATCTTCGCGCCCAAGAGCGTCGCCGTCATCGGCGCGACGGAAAAAGAGGGCGGAGTCGGGCGCACCCTGCTTTGGAACCTGATCAGCAATCCCTTCGGCGGCGCGGTCTATCCGATCAACAAACGTCACAAGCAGGTCCTCGGCATCAAAGCCTATTCGAGCATAGGCGACGTGCCCGAGACGGTCGACCTGGCGGTGATTGTCACGCCTGCGCCGACGGTGCCGGGCATCATCAAGGAATGCATCGCGGCCGGCGTGAAGGGCGCGATCATCATTTCGGCCGGGTTCAAGGAGGCGGGCGCGGCCGGCATCGAGCTCGAGCGGCAGATAGCGGAGACCGCGCGCGGCAAGATGCGCCTCATCGGCCCGAACTGCCTGGGCGTGATGCGTCCGAGGACGCACCTGAACGCGACCTTCGCAAGCGCCATGGCGCGGCCCGGCACCGTGGGATTCATCAGCCAGAGCGGCGCGCTGCTTACCGCGGTGCTCGACTGGAGCTTCCGCGAGAACGTGGGCTTCAGCGCCTGCGTCTCGGTAGGTTCCATGCTCGACGTCGACTGGGGCGATCTGATCAATTTCCTCGGCGACGATCCGCACACGCACAGCATCATGATCTACATGGAGTCCATAGGCGATGCGCGTTCCTTCATCTCCGCCGCGCGCGAAGTCGCGCTGACCAAGCCGATCATCGTGATCAAGGCGGGACGCACTGCGGCAGCGGCCAAGGCCGCGGCATCGCATACCGGCGCGCTCGCCGGCAGCGACGATGTGCTCGACGCGGTGTTTCGCCGTTGCGGGGTGCTGCGTGTGAATTCGATATCCGATTTGTTTTTCATGGCCGAAGTGCTGGCGAAGCAACCGCGCCCCTCGGGCCCGCGTCTTTCCATCGTGACCAACGCCGGCGGTCCCGGCGTGCTCGCAACCGATACCCTGATCGCGCTGGGGGGCGAACTGGCGGAGTTGACCCCAGAGTCAATCGCCGCGCTCGACAAGGTGCTGCCCTCGCACTGGAGCCACGGGAATCCGATCGACATTCTCGGCGACGCCGATCCGGAACGCTATGCGCAGGCGCTGGATATCGCGACCAAGGACCCCAACAGCGACGGCTTGCTGGTCGCGCTGACGCCACAGGCAATGACCGATCCGACCGAAACGGCGCGGCGCCTCTCAGCGTTCGCCGTGACGCGCGGCAAACCCGTGCTGGCCAGCTGGATGGGGGGAAAGGACGTGGCCGCCGGAGAGGCGATTCTGAATCAGGCCAACATCCCGACCTTCGGCTATCCCGACACCGCGGCGCGCATCTTTACGCTGATGTGGCGCTACGCCTATAACCTGCGCGGGATATACGAGACCCCGACGATGGCGAATTCCGCCACGGAGCTCGCTCCGGACCGTGCGCAGGCGCAGCAGATTCTGAGCGATGCGCGCGCTTCAGGTCGCACCCTGCTCTCGGAGTTCGAGTCCAAGCAGGTGCTCGCAGCCTACGGCATACCGACTGTGGCGACGCGCATTGCGGCCAGCGAAGACGATGCAGTGCAATGCGCGGCCGCCATCGGCTATCCGGTTGTGCTCAAGCTGCACTCGCACAGTATCACCCACAAGACCGATGTCGGCGGCGTGCGACTGAACCTCGCCGACGCGGAGGCGGTGCGGGGCGCTTATCGTGCGATCGAGTCCGCGGCGCGCGCTGCAAAGGAACCGCCACCGGACGGCGGCAAACACTTTCTGGGTGTCGCGGTGCAGCCGATGGTGAAACTCGAAGGCTACGAACTGATCGTAGGCAGCAGCATTGACGCTCAATTCGGCCCGGTGTTGCTGTTTGGCGCAGGCGGGCAGCTGGTGGAAGTATTTCGCGACCGCGCGCTGTCGTTGCCGCCGCTCAACAGCACCCTGGCGCGGCGCATGATGGAGCAAACGACCATATACAAGGCGCTGCTGGGGGTGCGCGGACGCGCGCCCGTCGACGTCGAAGCACTCGCGCAATTGCTGGTGCGCTTCAGCCAGCTGGTGGTCGAGCAGCGCTGGATCAAGGAAATCGACATCAATCCGCTGCTTGCCGCGCCCGGCCGCGAAGGCATCACGGCGCTCGATGCGCGCATCGTCCTGCACCGGACGGACATGACCGAGGATCAGCTTCCGCCGCTTTCCATTCGCCCCTATCCGGTGCAGTACGCGTCCGAATGGACGTCGAAATCGGGTATGGCGGTCACGATACGTCCGATACGCCCGGAAGACGAGCCTTTGATGGTGAAGTTCCACACGACTTTGTCGGAAGAAAGCGTCTATATGCGCTACTTCCATTTCATCCAATACAACCAGCGCGTCGCGCATGAACGCCTGACACGCTTGTGCTTCATCGATTATGACCGCGAAATGGCGCTGGTGGTCGAGCGCAAGGATCCGAAGACCGGCGAAAATGCCATACTCGCAATCGGGCGCCTGAGCAAAGTGCATCAGACCTCGGAGGCGGAATTCGCCATTCTCGTCAGCGACGCCTGGCAGGGCCACGGTTTTGGCGTCGAGTTGCTGCGCCGCCTGGTGCAGATCGGGCGCGATGAGAAATTACAGCGCATTGTCGCAACCATCCTGGCCGATAACATTCCCATGCAGCATGTTTCGCGCAAGATCGGCTTCAAGCTGAAGCGGGTCGAATCGGAGTTTCAGGCGGAACTGGATTTGTCATAGTGTCCCGAATCGCTGGTTCGTTGAACAATTTCCCGGCATGAGGACAATGGTTGAAATGGAAAAGCGGCGAAAACGGCGCCAGACAAGGCGCAAAGCGCAGCAAGGTTGGACACCTTGCGAGCATTTGCAACGCCGTATGGCGTCGTTTATCGGCGTCTTTTCTTCAGCGAAATAGCGATTCGGGACACTTAGAAGGCGTGGCGGCCGGAGACATGGAATCCAGACTGAACGAACTCGAGGCCAAGATCAGTCTCGCCGAGGATCTGCTCGATGCGTTGAACCGGACCGTGTATCGACAGCAACAGCAGATCGAGCGCTTGCAGCAGGATATTCGAGCACTGCGCCAGCAGTTGCAGGATGCGGCGCCACCCGAGGCTCGCAGGCCCGGCGACGAAATTCCGCCTCACTATTGACGGCGAGGAACACGGAAAAGCCTTATTTGTAAGCTGCGTCCGGGCATCCGCCGCTACGCCGGTGTTATCATCGGATGGTCTTTGTCCCGCAGATCGGGGCGCGAACCCGCGGGAAAAGCCCGGTCCAATCGTTTTGTAGGCATGCGCCTGCCCGGACGGGGGCGTTTTACGAATTTGACGAGTGCCGACCGCGCTCGCGGGATCGTTACCGCGGGATTCCGGTTGCCGATTATGGAGATCACAATCGAGTGACTTTTGTCGCTCTAAAGAGGATACGCCATCACTGGTTCTCGCCGCAGTTGTGGCTGCGCCGGGTGGTGCTGTGGGGCGGTGCAATATGCGTCGGCTCCATCGCCATCGTGTTCGCGATGGGGGCCGATCAGGCCAACATCCTGCTGCACCGCATGGTCGCTTATTCCCCATACCTTCCGCTGGTGGTCACGCCGGCGGGACTGGCACTGGCCGTGTATGTGACGCGGCGCTTATTTCCGGGCGCTGAAGGCAGCGGCATCCCGCAGGTGATCGCCGCGCTGCAAATCCAGGAAGACAAGCTGCGCGGATCGGTGCTGTCGCTCAGGATCGCCCTGGGCAAGATTGTGGTGACGCTGTTCGCCCTGCTCGTCGGCGCCGCCGTCGGTCGCGAAGGGCCGACCGTCCAGATCGGTGCCTCGGTCATGCACGCTCTGGGGAGGTTCGTGCGTTTCTCGAGGCAGGAGACGGAGAAGGGCCTGATACTCGCCGGAGGCGCGGCGGGCGTGGCGGCCGCATTCAATACGCCTTTGGCCGGAATCGTGTTCGCGATCGAGGAAATGAGCCGCTCATTTGAAGAGCGGACCAGTGGCACCATCCTCACGGCGGTCATTATCGCGGGTATCACTTCGCTTGCCGTGATCGGCGACTACCCCTATTTCGGCCACACCGCCGCGGTTTTGCCTCTGGACATCGCATGGATCGCGGTCATTGTCTGCGGCGCGGGCGGCGGTCTGGCCGGTGGGATATTCAGCCGCCTGATCATTGCATCCTCAACCGGCTTACCTTGGAAGATCGGCGATTTGAAGCGAAATCGACCGATACTTTTTGCCGCTGCCTGCGGTCTGGTCCTCGCGGTGCTGGGTCTGCTCTCGGGCAGCACGACCTACGGCACCGGCTATCATGAGGCGCGCAGCGTGCTCGAGGGCGATGGGCAGGTGCCGGCACTGTACGGCGTGCTGAAGCTGCTGGCGACCGCCGTGTCCTATGCGAGCGGCGTTCCCGGCGGCCTGTTTTCGCCTTCGCTGGCAGTAGGCGCCGGCTTCGGCGCCAATATCTCCGAGATCATGCCCTATGCACCCGCCGGCGCGGTGGTGCTGCTCGGGATGGCCGGCTATTTTGCCGGTGTAGTCCAGGCGCCGATTACCTCCTTTGTGATCGTTATCGAGATGACCGACAATCACCAGCTTGCGCTGCCGTTGATGGCGACGGCCTTGGTCGCGGCGGGGACTTCACGCCTGATCTGTCCGACGCCGATCTACAAGGCTTTGTCGGAGGGTTTCCTTTCTCGCACGAAAAGCACCAAGGCGAGCGAGGCGTCCGGCAAGGCGGCGGGCAAGGTGCCGGCAGGAACTACCGGCGAAACGCAGGTCAAGCCCCCGGCTGCGTGATCCTGCAGGGGTGGTTCGAAAAGCGGTTTTGAATCGACTGGTAGCGCGTTTAGCGCTTGGCCGACACGACTTTGACTGCGATGTCCTGCAGCTTCTTCGGCTGGATGATGTGGCCGTCGAGGCCGGCTTCCTTCAGCGTACCGCCGTACGCGACGCTAAGCAGCTGGCTGTAATAGACCACCGGCATGTTGAGCTTGGTGCCCTGCTTCCTGTTGATCTCTGACTGGTAGACCTCGACATTGGCCTGGCACAGGGGGCAGGGGGTGCAGATGACGTCTGCGCCATGGTCGTAGGCGGACTCGACGATGTTCTTGATCTGCTTTTCCGCCTTTTCCGGCTCGCAGAACGCGAGCGAGCCACCGCAGCAACTGACCTTCTCTTCGTACTTGGCGATGGACTCGCCGCCCACGGTATCGATCAGCTTGTCCAGATACATCGGGTTCTCGAACGATTCGCCGGCGATGCCAAAAGGCCGGTTGGTCTGGCAGCCGACGTAGCCCGCGACCTTGACGCCATCCAGCGGTTTCACCACCGGCTTGCCGAGTTCCTCGTAGCCCAGGTCTTCGACCAGCACCTCGACCATATGGCGGATCGCAGTCCCGGCCTTGTACTCGAGGCCAGCTTCCTTCAGTGCTTCGTTGGTGTCGGCCATCAATTCGCTCGACGCATCGAGCTTTTCTATGGTTTCGCGCCCGCCCAGCCAGCAGGCGGCGCAGGTGGCGACGATGTCCTGACCCGGCAGGTGCTTGTCCGAGAGCGCGAAATTGCGCGCCGAGAGCACGTGGCGCGCGAGTTCGCTCGATCCGGCGTAGCTGATCGAGGCGCCGCAGCAGTTCCAGTCCGGAATCTGCGTCATCTTGACGTCGAGTTTCTCGCACATCGATTCGACCGACACCAGGTAGTTGGCGGCCGAGCCGCGCAACTGGGAGGAGCAGCCGGGGTAAAACGCGTATTCTCTTTTTGCCATATTCATCGACCCTTTAAACTGTCATTCCGAGCGCAGCGAGGAATCCGCTGTTGCATCAGACAAAAAGCAGATTCCTCGGCCTTTGGCCTCGGAATGACACTGGACTAACTGTAACCGCGCGGCTGGACCGCGTAACCGCGCCGCCGGGCTTCGATCTCGTCGGCTTTTTTCAGCGCGCGCCGCAGGCCGTCTTTATCCTTGCAGCCGTGGCTCACGAACAGCTCCATCGGGTTCAGGCGCTTGGCAAAGAACAGGCCCCGCCCGATGTTGCGCAGCGTCCACATCTTCTTGATGCCGGAGAGTATGCCTTCCCTGAAGTAGACGCTGATGGTCATCCTGAGCTCGTTGACGCGTCCGGTCTTGGTGCAGTTGTCCCAGAATATCAGCGAGAAGTCGCGCGTCGGCTGGTTCTTCGGCGCAAGGCCGAGGCGGTGCGCGTAGCTAGCGAGGCCGTGCATGATGTGGGTGATCGGCAGCTCGCGCGGGCAGCGCACCATGCAGTTGTAGCAGGATGTGCACAGCCACATGGAATGCGAAGTCAGCACTTCCTCGCGCTTGCCGGCGCGGATCATCATGAAAATCTTCTGCGGCGTGTGTTCCCAGTCCGGGCCGAAGGTGCAGGAGCCGGCGCACACGCCGCACTGCATGCACATCTTCACCCAATGGCCGTCGTCGACCTTTTCCTCGACTTCGTGAAGGAAGTTGTTGCGGTACTTGTCCAGCATCTGCGTGTTCATGTCGCCCATGGCTATGCGAATCCTTTCAGCGGGCTCATGCCGATTTCGTTGATCTTCGCCGCGTAGTCGTTGATCAGTTGCGGCACGCGTCCCATGTCGGTGATCGCGACTTCGTGGCTGATCACGCGCTCGGTCTCCAGCGAGAGCTGCTTCAGCGTGTCGTCGATCTTGCTCATGCGCACGCTCGCGAGCTCCGAGCCCTTCACGAAGTGGCACTGGTAATCGTCGCCGTGCTTGCAGCCCAGCATCATGATGCCGTCGAAGCCGGCGCTCAGCGCGTCGGTGATCCAGATGGCGTTGACCGAACCCAGGCAGCGCACCGGGATCACGCGCACGAAGGCGCTGTAGCAGTTTTTCTGCATGCCCGCCATGTCGATCGCCGGATAGGCGTCGTTCTCGCAGGCGAGTACCAGGATGCGCGGCTTCTCGGAAAACTCGTCGGGCACGTCCACCGCCTTGATCTGCGCGCCGACCGTGTCGCAGGAATAATTCTCGAAGGAAATCACCCGCACCGGACAGGCGCCCATGCAGGTGCCGCAGCGGCGGCAGCGGCTTTCGTTGAATACCGGATAGGTCTTTTCGTCCTCGTCGATGGCGCCGAAAGGACATTCCACGGTGCAGCGCTTGCACTGCGTGCAGCCGTCTAGCTGCACGATGGGGTAGGAGAGGTCGCCCGAGCGTGGATGCGCGGCGCGGCCCAGCGCGGCGTTCTCCATCGCCTGGATCGCCTTCAGCGTGGCGCCGGTGGCGTCTTCGGTTGCCTGCGCCATGTCCATCGGGCGGCGCACCGGGCCGGCGGAATAGATGCCGGTGCGGCGCGTTTCATAGGGGAAGCAGATGAAATGCGAGTCGGTGAAGCCGTGCGCGAGTTGCGGCATGTCCTTGCCCTGACGGTAAGTCAGGTTGAGGATGGAGATCGGCTTGACTTCCATCTTTTCCACTTCTTCGGCGGGAATGTCGATGTTCACTCCGGAGTTCGGCACCTGGCCCGTCGCGAGCACTACCAGGTCGGCCGCTGCGATGGTCGCGTCTTCATCGAGGATCAGGTCGCGGAACTTCACCTCGCAGACCTCGCCTTTAGCCTCGACCGCCGTAACCTTGCCCTTGGTGAAGGTCACGCCTTTACTCTGCGCGCTGCGGTAGAAGTCTTCGCCGTTGCCGGGCACGCGCAGGTCGTCGTAGATGACCGCCGTGTCCACCCCTGGATTGGCGTCCTTGAAGTACATCGCCTGCTTGATGCTCGCGCCGCAGCAAAAACCCGAGCAGTAGGACAGGTGTTTTCCGGTTTCGTCGCGCTGGCCTGCGCACTGCACGAATACCACACACTTGATTTCGCCGCCGTCCGAGGGCCGGCGCATCGCCAGGCCCTTGGCGGCCGCCTCACTGGCCATGCGTTCGAGACCCGCCTGGTCGATCACATTGGGACTCTTGCCGCCACCGAGTTCAGGCAGCTTGCCGATATCGTAGGTGGTGAAACCGGTCGCCTGGATGATGGCGCCGACTTCTTCGCTCACTGACGGGCCGCTCTCCACGTTGATATCGACCTTGAATCGTCCCGGCGCGCCATCCGTCCTGCCGATGACGGCGTTGGTGATGACCTTGATGTTCGGGTCATCCGAGACCTCCTTGATTAGTTCGGCCATGCCGGTGTCCTGCGGTTCCGCATAGGGCTCGCGAAACGGCATGCGCTTGTACATCTCGGCCGACCAGCCGCCGAGCTTGGCGGATTTTTCCACCAGCACCACCTGATAGCCGGTCCTGGACGCTTCCAGCGCGGCGGTGAGGCCGGAGACGCCGCCGCCCACCACCAGCAGGCGCTTGGTGTGGCCGGTTTCCGCGACGCCTGCGGGCAGTTTCATTTTCTTCAGCTCACCGCAGCCCATGCGCAGGTAGTCGTCGGCCATCTCCTGCGTGGTTTCACGCGCCTCTTCGGTGTCCGGTTGCGCCCAGATCACGCCTTCGCGGATATTGGCGCGCGATAGCGCGATGTTCGTGAAATTGAACGCCTCGGTCTTGGCGCGGCGCGAACAGGCGGCGATCACCGCATGTGTGACGCCTTCTTTCTCGATGTCGTCCGATATCGTCTGTACGCCGGCGGCGCTGCACAGAAAATCGTGCTCGCGCACCAGGTGCATCTTGCCCTCCTTGGTCGCGACCTTCGCCATCTGCGCCGTATCGACGCGCTCGCCGATGCCGCAACCCTTGCAGATGTAGGCGGCTGTTTTCATGTCGGCCATGTTTGCTATGCCTCTGCTCTAGCTGTCTTGTTGATCACTTGTATCGCGCGCAGCGCGGCGGCCGTCGAGCTTTGCACCGCGCGGTTGACGTCGAGCGCATTGGTGGCGCAGCCGGCGCCGAAGAAGCCCGATTCCGCCGCGGACGATTCGATGAAGCCGCTCGAATCCGCAATGATATCGGCGGGAATGTCCGCGCCGGCCACGCTCGGCTGCATGCCGATGGCAAGCACGGCCATGTCGTGCGCGTTGGCGTAGCGGTGATAGCCCTCGGTATCCACGCCGTGCAGGACCACGTCGCCGGACTTGTCCTGGGTGACCTTCGCCACCTTGGACTTGAGGAAACTCACCGTCGGATCCTTTTGCACCTTCTGGTAGAAATCCTCGAAGCGGTCGATGGCGCGGATGTCGATATAGTAGACCGTCGATTTGGCTGCATCGCCCCAAACCTCTTTCACGTACTGCGTCTGTTTCAGCGACGCCATGCAGCAAATGCGCGAGCAATGGCGCAGGTGGTTCTCGTCGCGCGAGCCGGCGCATTGTATGAACGCAATGTTCTTCGCCTCCTTGCCGTCCGAGGGTCGCAGGATCTTGCCGCCGGTCGGGCCGTGCGGATCAGCCAGGCGCTCGAACTCGAGCGAGGTGATCACGTTGGCGAAACGGTCGTAGCCGTAGGGCTGGATCTTTGCCGCATCGTAGGGCTGCCAACCGGTGGCCCATACGACGGCGCCGGCCTTGATTTCGATGGTTTCCGGCTGCATCGCGAGATCGATGGCGCCGTACTTGCAGGCTGCCTTGGCCTTGTCGGCCTCGGGCGTTCCGATGAGTGAGGCGTCGAGCACGTAGCGCTGCGGATAAGCCATGGCATGCGGCAGGTAGGCCGCTTTCATCTTGTCCATGCCGTAGTTGTACGGATTGGTCACCTCGGCCGAAACGGCGGCGGCGCAGTCTCCGCACGCGGTGCAATTGTCGTTGACGTAACGCGGTGCGATTTTCACCGTCGCGCTGTAGTCGCCGCGCTTGCCCGAAATCGCGCTGACTTCGGCCAGCGTGAGCACGCGGATATTGCGGCTGGCCTTGATGCGGCGCAGATTGATCTCCAGGCCGCAGGTCGGGTGGCAGAGTTTTGGAAAATAGCGGTAGAGGAGCGCTGTGCGGCCGCCCAGCGTGGGCGATTTCTCCACCAGCACCACTTGTTTGCCGCATTCGGCGGCTTCGAGCGCGGCGGTCATGCCGCTGATGCCGCCGCCTACCACCAGGATGGTTTGATTGGTTGCCACCACTTCGGTCATGCGTGTACCTCCAGCTCGATTCTGTCTTTATCCGGCATGGCCGAATTTTAGCGGAGCGGCGCGTGACTGGCCACAAACTGGGTGCGTTGCGGGCCTTGAATGTTCTGATAGGCGGATAGACCTTGTAAATCCGCTTCGATTTTTCTCAGGACCCGATCACGAAATGATGGGATTGTTTTTACATCCTCAACTGAGCCAGAGGCGATAGCGTTGACTCTGAAACGGCCTCTACGGTTTATCGTCCTCGAGCGTCACCACGGCGAACTCCATGCGCAGGAGATCGCCCAGTACGTAGGTTGGCGGCGCGCCTATGCCGGCGATCGTTCCGGGGTTGACCAGCCAGCTCGTCCCGCCCCGCACGTGCGCGACTTTGGCGATGCTGGCGCGATGATCGTGTCCGCAGCACACCAGGTCCCAGTCTCCGGTGCAGGCGAGCGCGTGTCCGTAATGGGGGTAGTGCACCATGAATATCCTTCGGCCGGCCAACTCGATGCGCGCGTCCTCGCCGTGATAGACCAGCCGCCCGCCGGATGCGGCGGCAAGCCTGCTCATGGCCATCGTGTCGCCGAGATTGTTGCCGTGAACTACGTGCAGCGGGATGCCGCAGTCCAGCGCCACGCGCAGCGTATTGGCGCCGATCACGTCGCCGCAATGCAGTACGGCCTCGGCGCCTTGCGCCGCCGCTACGCGCACTGCGCGCGCGAGTGGCACGCTTCGGTCGTGGCTGTCGGATACGATGCAAATCTTCATTGGGCCCGGAACAATTCAAGTGCGGTCGAAACGGTGGACGCGCAGGGCGCCGATGGATCTGCGCGTTTTTCGGGCCGCTCGCGTTCCAGTTGCGCCATCTGTTCCGGCATCAGCCGAATTTGCTTTTTACCAGCAGGCTGCCGTCGAATAGCGTGCCCGGCTGGAAGCCGAAAATGCGCTCCAGTTCGAGCTCGCGTATGAGCGTATCCACCGCGGTCTGTCCGTGCTCGCGCTGCACTTCAGCGAGTATCAGCTTGGCACCGTTGGCATTGTAGAAGCCGCCGAAGTCGGCCTGCACCGCGAGCAGTTTTTTTGCTTTTTCAAGTGTCATCGCGAGGTCATTGCTTTATCTGATCGCCGGTCATGCCGGTCTGCACGCCCTGGCGCTGCTTTTCGTGGTCGGCCTGCAGCTGCAACAGCAGGCCCACGCACTCGGCGAGATCCTCGTACTCGTCGCGCCCGGTGCCGTATTGTTCGTCATCGCCGTAGAAAAACTGACTGCGGTAGCGGTCCTCGCCCGTTTTGAATATCAGAAAATTGCAACCGCGTTCACTCCAGAACACCGTCGGACAGACGGTGATCACGGGCGCGTCCGGATCGATTTTCAACTCGCTGTCGGCAAGTTCGATGGTCACGATATGGCCGTAGCGTTCTTTCAGCGCCGATTCGATCACCCAGCGTTCCGCCGAGTTGAAATCAGGGATGGTTAGGCTCGATTCAGTCATGGTCATGGCAGTATTAATAGTGAAAAAACAAAAGGATATGATTTGTCATAAGTACGAACAATTACCGTTACTTATGACAAAATCAGAATTCTCAGCTTGTGCCCCAAAAACCTTAATATAGAGTGACGGCCTTTCCCGCAAGCTCGCATCAGATCCGAACCACTGTGACCAAAATCGCACCTACGGCATCGTCGTCACCCACCGAGGTCAAGCATACCACTTGCTATATGTGCGCATGCCGTTGCGGCATACGCGTGCACTTGCGCGGCGGGCAGGTGCGTTACATCGACGGCAATCCAGGCCACCCGCTCAATCAGGGTGTGATCTGTGCCAAAGGTTCCTCGGGCATCATGAAACAGTATTCACCGGCGCGCCTGACCAAGCCGCTGATGCGCAAGCCCGGGTCGGAACGCGGAGACAACCAGTTCGTCGAAATCAGCTGGGACGAGACTTTCCGCATCTTGCAGGAGCGTCTTGCCAAAATTCGCTCCACCGATCCCAAGAAATTTGCCTTGTTCACCGGCCGCGACCAGATGCAGGCGCTGACCGGCCTGTTCGCGCGCCAGTACGGCACGCCGAACTATGCAGCGCACGGCGGTTTTTGCTCGGTCAACATGGCCGCAGGCATGATTTACACCATAGGCGGCTCGTTCTGGGAATTCGGCGGCCCGGATCTGGAGCGCTCCAAGCTGTTCGTGATGATAGGCACGGCCGAGGACCACCACTCGAATCCGCTCAAGATCGCGATCTCGAAATTCAAGCGGTCGGGAGGGCGCTTCATTTCAATCAACCCGGTGCGCACGGGCTATTCAGCCATCGCCGACGAATGGGTACCGATCAAGCCCGGCACCGACGGCGCGCTGTTGCTCGCGCTGACGCACGAAATCATCCATACAGGTCTGTACGACCGCGAATTCCTTGCGCGCTACACCAATGCCGGTTACCTGATAAACCTCGATCCGAACTCCGAGATGCAGGGCATGCCGGTGCACGATGCGAGCCGCCATGAGGAGATTCCCGAGTATCCGCGCAATATGCTTTGGTGGAACCGGCTGAACGAACAGCCCGCACCCTGCCACCAGCCCGATGCCGATCCGTATTTGCTCGGGGAATTCACGCTTCCGGACGGGATGCCCGTGAAGCCGGCGTTCCAGTTGCTGATGGAGCGGGTGAAGGACTACACGCCGGAATGGGCCGAGGGCATTACCGGGATACCGGCTGCGACCATACGGCGACTCGCCCACGAGATGGGCGTGACCGCACGCGACCAGAAAATCGAACTGCCCATCGCCTGGACCGACAGCTGGGGCACCGAGCATGAGCATGTCACCGGCAATCCGGTGTCCTTCCACGCGATGCGCGGTCTCGCCGCGCACTCCAACGGTTTTCAGACCATACGCTCGCTTGCGATTCTGATGAGCCTGCTCGGCACCATCGATCGTCCCGGCGGTTTTCGCCACAAGGCGCCGTTCCCACGCGGCATTCCGCCGATTGCAAAAACGCCCAGGGGGCCCGAGGGCGTGCAGCCCGATACGCCGCTCGCCGGCCTCGCGCTCGGCTGGCCGGGCACGCCCGACGACCTGTTCATCGACGCCGACAACCAGCCGGTGCGCATCGACAAGGCGTTTTCCTGGGAATACCCGCTGTCCGTGCACGGCCTGATGCACAACGTGATCACCAACGCCTGGCGCGGCGATCCCTACCGCATCGACACGCTGATGATCTTCATGGCCAACATGGCATGGAATTCGAGCATGAACACAATGGAAGTGCGCAGGATGCTCAACGACAAGGATGAAAGCGGGGAATACAAGATCCCGTTCATCGTCGTGTGTGATGCGTTCCAGTCGGAAATGACCGCGTTTGCCGATCTGATCCTGCCCGACACCACCTACCTCGAGCGGCACGACGTGATGTCCATGCTCGACCGACCGATTTCGGAATTCGAAGGGCCGGTGGATTCCGTGCGCGTGCCCGTATTGCCGCCTACGGGCCAGTGCAAGCCGTTTCAGGAAGTGCTGATCGAACTTGCAGGTCGCTTGAAGTTTCCCGCATTCGTCAACGCCGACGGCAGCCGCAAGTACCGCGACTACCCTGACTTCATCACGAACTACGAAACGGAAACGGGATCGGGTATCGGTTTTCTCGCCGGCTGGCGCGGCAAGGGCGGGGAGAAGTTCATGCAGGGCGAGCCCAATCCGCGCCAATGGGAGATGTACGCCAAGAACAACTGCGTGTTCCAGTACAAACTTCCGCCGTCCTACCAGTACATGCGCAACTGGAACAGGGGCTACCATGAATGGGCGCAACGGGCGCGGCTGCGCCGCCACGCCGATCCCATCGTGATTCAGATTTATTCCGAGGTGCTGCAGAAGTTCCGCATGGCGGCGCAGGGCAGGGGGCCGGCGAAACGGCGTCCGCCGGCGCACCTCGCGAAACGCATCGAAACCTATTTCGATCCGCTGCCGTTCTACTACGAACCGCTGGAAGCGCAGGTGACCGACGCGCACAAGTATCCGCTCAACGCGATCACCCAGCGGCCCATGGCGATGTATCACTCCTGGGACTCGCAGAACGCCTGGCTGCGCCAGATTCATGCGCATAATTATCTGTACGTCAATCCGGCCATGGCGCGTGCACAGGGAATTGCGGATGACGACTGGATCTGGGTCGAATCGATGTGGGGCAAGGTGCGCTGCATGGCGCGCTACTCCGAGGCGGTGGAGCCGGGCACGGTGTGGACCTGGAACGCGATCGGCAAGGCGGCCGGCGCGTGGAACCTCGCGCCCGGAGCGAATGAAGCCGAACTCGGATTTTTGCTCAATCACCTGATCAGCGACGAACTGCCCCACCCATCGCCGCCGGCCAATTCGGCGGGGGACGCGCGCATTTCCAATTCCGACCCGGTCACCGGGCAGGCCGGCTGGTACGACGTGCGCGTGCGCATCTACAAAGCCGGCGCGGACGAGGCGCAGCAGTCATCGCCGCAAGTGACGGCGGTATCCGCGCTGCCCGGCATGGACGGCGTGCGCAAAACCTGGCTCGCTTTCGTCGCCGGGGTGAAGAAATGAGCAAGCAGCTGGCGCTGGTGATCGACCTGAATGTCTGCGTCGGCTGCCACGCCTGCGTCACCAGCTGCAAGGAATGGAATACCTCGGGCGAAGCCGGCTTTATGTCGGACGACAACCCTTACGCGCGCGACCCGACAGGCACCTTTTTCAACCGTGTACAGACCTTCGAGGTCGGCGAATTCCCCAACACCCAGACCGTACATTTCCCCAAATCCTGCCTGCATTGCGAGGACCCGCCCTGCGTGCCCGTGTGCCCGACCGGGGCGAGTTACAAGCGCGCCGAGGACGGCATCGTGCTGGTCGACTACGACAAATGCATAGGCTGCAAGTACTGCGCCTGGGCCTGCCCCTACGGCGCGCGCGAGATCGACGAACACCAGAAAGTAATGAAGAAATGCACGCTGTGCGTGGACCGCATCTACGATGAACTGCTGCCCCCCGCCGACCGCAAGCCCGCCTGCGTCATGGCCTGCCCGACCAGCGCGCGCCTGTTCGGCGACGTGCACGATCCGGAGTCCGTGGTGTCCAAAGCGATACGCGATTCGGGCGGCTACGCGCTGATGCCGGAGTGGGGCACGCATCCGGCGAATCACTACCTGCCGCGGCGCAAGACCGAAATTACGCTGCATCGCGACGAACTGGAGCGCGTGGATAATCCGCTCAAGATCGACGGCAAACTGCCCAAGCCCGATTCGCGTGCGCCGTCCCTCGACGACAGCACGTCCTGGTAAGCGCGATGCGTCCGGCGTTCTCAGTCATATTCCTTACCACGCTGATCGGCGCGGGGCAGGGTCTGTTTGTCGCGCTCTATTCGGCGGAGTACGGTGCCTCGCTGGGACTCTGGGCCATGCCCTCGGCGCAATACTTTTCGCTGGGCTGCGTGCTCGTGCTCGCGCTGCTCGGTGCGGGATTGGCCGCCTCGTTTTTTCATTTGGGCCGCCCCGAGCGCGCCTGGCGTTCGGCGTCGATGTGGCGCACCTCCTGGCTGTCGCGCGAGGTCATCGTGCTCCCGGTCTTCATGGCCGCGGTGGCGGCCTTCGGCCTGGTGCACCATCTTCGCGGCGCGGGCGACCTGACGCTGGCGCTCGGAGGCGCGGGCGTGGTGCTCGCGCTGCTGTTGTTCGTATGCACCGGCATGATCTACGCCTGCCTGCCTTTTCTTCAGGAATGGCACACGCCGCTCACGGTAATCAACTACCTGCTGCTGGGCTGTACCTCCGGTTTCCTGCTGAGCACGGCCTGGGCGGCGGCGCAGGCACCGGCGCTGCTGGTGACCGCGGCCGCATGGACGGCCGGTGCCACCCTGGCTGCCCTGGTCATGCGCGGCGCCGCGCTCGCGCGCAATGCGCGACTGCGGCCGAAATCGACAGTGCAGACGGCAATCGGCGTGAAGCACCCGCGGATCGCTCAGAAGGCGCAGGGTTTCATGGGTGGCTCGTTCAATACGCGCGATTTCTTCCACGGGAAGTCGATTTCCTGGCTGCGCCTGGTGAAATGGGGATTCCTCCTGCTGGTGTTTCCGCTGCCTCTGGCGCTGCTCGCGGCGGGCGCGGCCCTCGTTTCCTGGCCGATATTGGCGGCGGCTTTCGCATTGCAGTACCTCGGGCTGCTCGCCGAGCGCTGGTATTTTTTCGCGCAGGCGAGGCACCCGCAAAACCTGTACTACCAGGCAATTTCCTGAGTGCGCCGACCGGGTATTAAATTTGCCGGGGTTCTGCTACATTGATTTTTCCGCACGCTGAATTTGACGGTCGATCCTCCCCCGGGGCGGACCAGCCCGAAACGGCAAGCGCTACAACACTCGCAACCATCAATCAAGAAAGGAAACCATCATGAACTTCGACAAAGACCTGGACGCGCGCGGCCTGAATTGCCCCCTGCCCATTTTGCGCGCCAAAAAGGCGCTGACCGACATGCAAAGCGGCCAGGTGCTGCGCATCGTTTCGACCGATCTTGGCTCGGTCAAGGATTTTCAGGCCTTCTGCAAGCAGACGGGCAACGAGCTGCTGTCGCAGACGGAAGCCAGCAATGAGTACACGTTTTTCCTGAAGCGGAAATAGCACCTCCCCGGCGGTGGCCGCCACCGCCAAATGAGAATTGGTAATTCTGTTGCCGCAAAAAATTGCGGTTATGAATTGCATATTCTTTTTTTGCGGCGTAGCCTCTTCCGAAAACCCGTGCCAGGCGAAGGGGCTTGTGCAAAACGGGTGGCAAGCGCGGTTCCGCAGCTGGCTTGTGAGATGGAGCGCCGAAGCTCCGCTGACAGTGGTTGCGTTTGCGTCGGAGCGTGTTCGCATTCGTGAGGAGGAGGTGTAATGGCAGTAGAAAGAATCTGCGTGGTCGTCGTGTCCGGAACCCGCGAGCGACTGCAAATGGCTGCCATGGCAGCGTCGGTTGCCGCAGTCAGCGGCATCGAGGTCACGATATTTCTGTCCATGAATGCGGTGCCTTACTTCGTCAAAGGCGCGTCTGCCAATCCGCCCAGCGAGGGCGCGTTCGGGGACCTCATCGTGACGAAGAAGGCGCCGGATTTCAAAACCCTGTTCAGCCAGGCGGTGGAACTGGGCGATGCCAAAATCCTGCCTTGCTCGATGGCGCTGGATATCGCCGGCATCGAGGCCGACACCCTGGAATCCTATGTGGGAGAGCCGACGGGACTCTCCGGATTCCTCGATGCCGCACGCGGTGCGCAGGTCTGGACCTTTTGAGATTCAGCTTTTTGCCGAGGATCTGCATTCCCTCGTATTCCACAGGATAACAGCGGCACTTTCCGCACTATCGCGGATGGCGCCGAAGTCAAAACCAGGAGACACGACAATGGCGGAGAAAAAAATCATAGATGGCCGCGGCAGTTTCTGCCCGGGGCCGCTGATGGAGCTGATAGGCGTCCTGAAGATGTCCCAGATCGGCGACGAGCTCGAAGTCCTGTCGAATGACAAGGGATCGGCGAAAGACATACCTGAGTGGGTGCGCAAGGTCGGACACGAGTTTCTGGGTACGCGCGAAGAAAACGGTGTCTGGCATATATCGGTGAAAAAAACCAAGTAGGAAAGCTGTATTCGAGTTCAACCTGAGGAGGGGAAGATGAAGATACTTATTATCGGCGGAGGCATGGGCGGCACCATTCTGGCGAACAACCTGGCGCGGCGCTTGAGCCAGGAATTGCGGGCGGGAAAAGCCCGCATCACCATGCTGTCAGCGTCGGACAAGCATCTGTATCAGCCGGGCTTGCTCTACCTTGCTCTCGGCCGCACGACGCCCGATGCGCTCTATCGCGACCAGGCCGGCCTGCTCGAGCCGGGAATCGAATTCCACGTCGACCCGGTGGAGACGTTTCAGTTGGACAACAACAAGGTCACGGCGAAAAGCGGCAAGTCTTACGACTACGATGTGCTGGTAATCGCCACGGGTTCGCGCATGGTCGCCGAAGAGGTCAAAGGCCTGGCCGAAAACGCGGAGTTTTTCTATACCGAGGAGACGGCGCTGAAGATGATGCGCCGGCTGCAGGAATTCCAGGGCGGAAAGGTGGTGATCACGGTCGGTGTGCCGCACAAGTGCCCGATGGCGCCGCTGGAGATCACCTTCATGCTGCACGACTATTTCAAAGAGCGCGGCCTCGCCGACAAGGTGCAGTTGCATTACACCTATCCGATCAACCGCGTGCACAGCCTGGAGAACGTTGCCAAATGGGCGGGGCCGGAATTCGGCCGTCTCGGCATCACGTCCGAGACGTTTTTCAACATCAAGGAAGTTGACGGCGCGAAAAAGGTCTTGCGCAGCGAAGAGGGTTCCGAGGTGCCGTTCGATTTGCTGATCGCGATCCCGGCACACCGCGGCATGGAAGTGATCGAGAAGAACGGGCTCGGCCAGAACGGATGGATTCCGACCAACAAGACCAAACTCAACATGGAGGGGCGCACCAACGTATTCGTGATCGGCGACACCACCAATATCCCGATCAGCAAGGCCGGCTCCACCGCGCACTTCGAAGCTGAAACGCTGGGCGAGAATATTGCGGCAATGATAAAGATGGGCATCACCGCACCGGTGCGCGATTACGATGGCAAGGTTTTCTGCTTCATCGAGGCCGGTCTCGATCGCGCGACCTACGCCATGTTCAATTACCAGAATCCGCCCGATCCCAAGGCGCCTACCCGCGCCATGCACTGGTTCAAGATGGCCTACAACAAACTCTACTGGGCCTCCGCACGTGGACTGCTGTAGCCGGGAGGGAACATGAACGCAGAAACGAAGGATATGCCCGGTACGCTGGAGGAACTCGAGGGCGTCGCGACGGCTGCGCGTGACGCGATGACCGAGGACATCATCGGCCGCGTTGCCGACAGTGCCGGAAGTGCGATGGATCTGCTCGACCAGGTGAACCGCAGCGGGCTGTCCAAAGCAATTCCGCAGCTCGCGCAAATGGTCGAAAACGGCGATTTGCAGAGGCTGGTCAATCTGGCGCGGGTGTACGGCTCGGCCGAGGATGCGCTGACCGAAGAAATGGTGGGGCGCATTGCAGCGGCGGCGAGCGACGGCCTGAGTCTGATGGACCAGGTCAATCGCTCCGGCCTGGAAAAGGCGCTGCCGGTGCTCACGCGGCTCGTCGCGGACGGCGACATCGAGCGGCTGGCGCAGTTGGCGCGGGTTTACGGCGCGGCGCAGGACGCGCTCTCGGAGGAAATCGTGGGCCGTCTGGCGGAGGCTGCGAGCGAAGGACTGTCGCTGCTCGACCGCCTTAACCGCGGAGGCGCTGGCCGGCTGGTCGAAATGCTGGCGAAGCTTGAGGCAAGCGGGTCGTTGCAGCGCGTTGCGAATCTTCTGCCTACGTTCGTCGACCGGCTCGATATGGTGGGCGGATTGCTCGAGGCAATGGAATCGGCTGCGAAGCAGGCCGAAGCCGAGCGCACCGAGGGCGGTATGGTCGCGATGTACAAGATGATGACCGATCCGCGTACGCAGGAAACGCTGCGCTTCATGCTGGCACTCGGTCAGCATATGCACGAGAGCTACGCGCGCAGAAAATGAGGCGCCATGTGCCGGCGTATCCGGCCGCCGCTGTGGCGGGGGCCGGATTGCACCGGCGCATCGGAGCTAGGTTTGCCGGAATTCGTCGTAGGCGCGCAGCACTTCCGCTGCATACATCAGGGACGGACCGCCGCCCATGTATACCGCGACGGCCAGCGTTTCGTTGATTTGTTCGCGCGTGGCGCCCAAACGCACCAGGGCTTTGACGTGAAAACCGATGCAGCCCTCGCAGCGGGTGGAAACGCTGATGCCCAGCGCAATGAGCTCCTTGTGCATTTCCGAAAGCACGCCCGAGGCCATCGCCGCCTTGGCCATGGCGTTGAAGCCGGCCATCGCATCGGCGGACTCCTTGCGCAAGGGGACGAGCGCCTGGTTGATTTCCTGGGTGATTTGTTTGAAAGATTTACCCATGCCGTTCTCCGATTGAAGCAACAGTTCGATATTGCACGATCGGCGGTTCGGGCCGTTTGATTTTTGTCAGGAGCCTCACATGCAGCAACGACTCAGCTTGTCGAGGGCGGCGCGCCTGGTGGGTGTGGCGCGCGGCGTGCTGCAGCAAAAAATTCAGATGGGACAACTGCGCTCCTTCGACGGGATGGTGTCGGTCGACGATCTGATGCAACTGTTTCCGACGGCCCGGCTGGAGCGCGATATCGGATTCGAACGCGTGGCCAAAATCCAGGACGAGTCTTTCGGCAAGCGCATGCGCCAACACTTGTTGCCCAGCCAGGAAATCCTCTCCCAGCGCCTGTTCGAGCAGAGCCGTGAACTGGGAGACTTGCGCGCGCATCTGCAGCGCTATCACACCCTGGTCGTGCGCTTGCGCGAGCGCCTGAACGAGTACGAACTCGGTACACGGGAAGTGGCGGCAGCGGCCGCGGCAAAGGATATGGGGGCCTTCCTCGACGCCGAACTCGAAGCGGTGCTGGGTGAATCCGCAGCACCGAACCCGCTCGAGGTAATGGATGATATGCTGCGCGTGATGTCAGCCCATGTCGTCGTCCACCCGAGCCGCCACGAATTTTTCGTCGACGGCGCCGATACTGTACTCGATGCTGCACTGCGTTCCGGCCTCGCCGTGAATTACGGTTGCAGCAACGGGAACTGCGGACTGTGCAAGGCGCGGGTGGTATCCGGCCAGGTGCAAAAAGTCCGCCATCACGACTATGTATTAAGTGAAGCGGAGAAGCAGCAGGGCTACACTTTGCTGTGTTCGAACACGGCGGTCGGCGATCTGGTCATCGAGGCGCTGGAGTCCCTGCAACCCAGCGACATCCCGGCGCAGCAGATTGTCGGGCGCGTCAAGGCCGTACAGTCGTTGGGAGACGAATTGATGTTGCTGCACCTGCAAACGCCGCGCACCAACCGCTTGCGTTTTCTGGCGGGCCAGAACCTGACCCTGACTTCGGGCGCGGCCTCGGCGCAGTTGCCGATCGCAAGTTGCCCCTGCGACGACCGGAATTTGCAGTTTCATGTCTTGCGCAATGCGGAGGACGGCTTCGCACACAAGGTGTTCGATTCGCTCAAGGTGGGAGACGCGATTACCCTGTTCGGCCCGTGGGGGGATTTCGTGCTGCGCCCGGACTCTCCCCGGTCCATTTTGTTTATTGCGTTTGACACGGGCTTCGCACCGATCAAGAGCCTGCTCGAGCACGCCATGGCGCTGGAGCTATCGGAAAAGCTCTATCTGTATTGGCTCGCAACGCCCCCGTACGGCCACTATCTCGCCAACCTGTGCCGCTCGTGGACCGACGCGCTGGATAATTTCACGTACGTCCCGATCGCCGCGGAGCACGGCGACGCGAGTGAACTTGTCCGCAGTGTCAGCGCAGACCACGCCGATCTGAACGGGTTTGACATCTATGTAGCCGGGCCTGATGCATTCGTGAACAGCGCAACAATGTCGCTGTTGGAACAGGGTTTTCCGCGCAATCAATTAAGCGCCGCTATCGTCTAACCGCGGTCTGACCATGCCCTACTATATCTACAAGGTGTTCAGCTTCCCCATTCGCCGGCTGGAGAAACTCGAACAGCACCAGGCATTCCGTGACGCGTCCGCACGAGCCAAGGCATTGCGCGCCGCGTCCGCACCGGAGGAGGCGGGTGCCATCAAAATGATACTCGCAGAGAACGAACTGCAGGCCGAGGACCTGCTGTCACAGCTGCGCGCACCGCAGCCCAATCCGCAGGACGACTGAGCGTCTGAAATGGATGAATCGGCTTTCCGCCGGACGCGCAATGCAGTGGCGCCCCGGCCCTGCGCGTTTGAAAAAGCCATGCTTGCCGGGGCTTGTGCCTGTTCGCTGGCCGCACGGCGCAACATCGCGGAGCGCGAGGCCGTTACCTGCGATTCAGAGCCGGCGCGCGAAGCATGCACCGCCTTGAGCAAATTATTGCGGCAGAAATCGGCGTTCGCGCTGAAGCTTACTCATGTGGAAGCGCCGCTACCGCACGCGAAACAGATGAAAGTCGAATGCGGCGGGTTGCGGGGTCTGCAGCAGGCGGCAAACCCGGGTGCGGAGGATCACGCTTCGACCGGGGACGTGCATCGTTTGGTACAGGCATGCGCCGAAAAATTCGGCGGCCTGGAGAACCTGCCGTACTCCGCCATCGTCCAATCGGTCGTTTCCTATCAGCTTCGGCGCCGCCGTCCGGAACAATAATGTCGTTTCCCGAATTTCCCGGACTGGTACAGAGCGTGCAGCGCAACTGCCACATCGCCGATGCGCGGTATGCGCGCGAGGCGACGCTATGCAACTATCTGCTCGAAATGCGCGAGTTTTACCGATGGGAGAACGAAGTCCCCTTGTCGCAGACCCTGCCGCGGCAGGAATTGGGAAGCTGGATTTCGGAGCGTGAAGCGCTGTGGGACGGTTTGCAGGCCGATGATCTGGCGCCGTTGCCGCTGGGAGCACGCAGCTATGATGCCTTTGAAGTCGACGCCATCAATGCCGCACTGGTGCCGCGCGGTCTGGTTTATGGCGGCGGCTACGGCCGTTTCGGCAAGCCGCATTTCTTTCTCGCGGAACTCAAACATCGGGAGGAGCGGCAGGGGCTCACCCTGTTCGTGTCGGGCTGCGAATATGCGCGCGATCTCTCCGCGCCGCCCGCCGCATTGTTGGAAGGCGCGGTGTTTCTGCGCCAGGACGCGCTGCGCCGGTGGATTTGGGACAAGATTGAAATATGGGGTGTGCGAAAGTCGGAAGGCGCAATGCGCTCGGCGCTTGAATGCCATGGGTTTGCGGCCGACCCCGAGGCGGCGCTGGAGCGCATGGCGGAACAGGAGCAGGAAACTCTCATACTGCACGAACTCGGCGAATCAATGGCCGAGCCCTTGCTTGGCCCCGGGTGGCGGGATCTCATCGTTTCGTTTTCGGGCCGGCGGGCCGAGATTCTCGCGCGCGCCGTGCGCGACAACCTGGCCGATTGCCTGTCCACGCTGCCGCGGTTGATCGAGCGCGATGCGGTCGGATCGCTGCACTTTTATTTCGCCAACTTTGAAGGCATGCGCGGCGCGTTGTTTCCGCTGCTGGCGCAGGCCTACCGCGGCTGGCGTGAATCCGGAGATATTTCGCGACTGCACGACGCGGTACAGGCGGGTGGCGCACACTGGCATCGGGTCGCGCTGTCGCTGCTTCAGGTGCACGAATCCGACCCGGGCAATGCCGAGGCGAGGATTGCCGGCTGGGTCGAGGATCCGGCTGAACTTTCCTTCTGAGGGCGAGTCGGGCGCGCTTTTCGGCGGATCTACCAGATCGCGTACAGCCGGCCTTTCTCGACTTTCGTGTCGAAGCGCTTGAGCGGCTGCGTGCCCTTTTTCACGCAGGCGCCGGTGCTGAGGTCGAACACCCACTTGTGCTTCGGGCAAGTCAATTCCAGTCCGTCCACGGCCAGGTGTGGAATGTTGGTGACCTGGTGCGGGCAACGGCTGTCGTAGACGCGATAGTCCTTGCCCTTGCGGTAAACGAACAGTCCGCGGCCGTCGCAATCCAGCCGCACCACTTCGCCGTCGGCAATCTTCGCCGTCGGCGCGACGTCGTGCCAGCGCGCGGCCGCGCCCATGTTCTCCGGGCGGAATTCCGGAAGATCCAGCGCAAGGATGACGTCCACGGCCCATACGATTTTCGCCAGCCCCAGCGCGGGAAACGCCATCATGATCGCGTCCAGCACTTCCATGGGACTGGCGCCGTCGCGCAGCGCGCGCAGCAGGTATTGGCGCAGTCCGGTTTCAGTCTGCGAATGAACTTTGGTGATGACCGAGATCAGCGACCGTGTCTTGGGGTCGAGATACTTGCCGCTTTCCTTGAGAAATTTGAAGTAGTGCGGAATTGCGTCGGGCCGCACCTTGATCAGATAATCCAGAGCGTTGCTCATGGTGGTTCACTTTCGCCAGGGTAAAAAAGTTTATTTTACGCCGCGCCCTCAGCCTGCACCGACGCGCTGGTAGTAGCGCGCGCGGTAGATCAGGCGCCGTCGCTCCGGTGCGTCGGTGAAGGGCGTGCGCGTGTGCAGCACGTTGTTTCCGAGGAGCCCCATGCCCGGCTCAAGCCTTCCGCGGAACATCCAGGGCGAAGTCGTGCCGAGTATGTCGTCTAGCGCCGCGAGTGCTGCCCGGGTGGCGGCATCCTGTTTCCACGCGATGCTGACCGAGCGCGCGGTATAGCGCATGTGCAGGCAGGCGTTTGCATCGACGGAAAACACCGGTCCTGTCTGCTCCTGACGCTCGATGCGACCGTCCTCTATCCGCGCCGGAACGGTCATCGCATCGGGCGCCATCAGCGCACGTACGTGCTGCGGATCGCGGTCGCGCAATTGAATATAGGCGATTTCGTGATCGAGCAGATCGTTCTCGCCGCCGCTCTCTGCGCGTTCCACGCAGTGCAGCAGCACCGAGCGGACCGTGCGCTCGCCCGGGTTGTAATAACCGTCGGTATGCCACCGGATGCCGCGATTGGTATAGGGGATGAATTCCCCGCGCGTGCCGCGTTCGGCGACACTGAGCGGCGAGATGCCGTCGTCATCGGCGAGATAGTTGGTGTCGAGATCGCGCAGGCCGAATTGCAGTCCGAGTTGCCGCGGGATGTCCTTGTCCGGGTCGTTTGCGCAGGCGCTCGCGTACACCGCCATGTTGGCGCGCGCACAGCGCTCGAGCAGCGCCTGCTTCTCGCCCGCGCTCAGCCTGCGCGGGTCGCGCACTTCGACCACGAGTTCGCTCAGCGTCTTTGGAAACTGCGCGAGCTTCGCGCTGCGCCAATCCTGATACGCGGCTTCGTTTTCAAGACTGAAAGCGGCACCCGCCCGCGTATCGGCGGCCGGGTTCATTCGCCGACGTTGCGTTCGCGCCGGGGCCGGCGGGGCGCCTCATCGGCAGGGGCGAACAGCCCGGCCAGCGTGCTTTCCAACGCCCTGATCGCCTCGGGCGCCTCGATCTCCATGATCTGGTCGATCACCCAGGCGTGGTCTTTTTCAGGCACGATCTCGAGCAGGCGGCTGCCGAAAAAGCGGCGAAAGCCGAAATCGGGACCTTCCTTTTCGTCATAGGTGAAATCGGCATAATCGACGCCGCGCAGGTTGGCGAGATCGATGAAATGGCGGCGGCAGCGTCCTGGCTCGGGTTCGGCCATCAGCATGTCACGGTTGTCCTCGACCACCTCGGCCAGTTTCAGCGCGAGTGCAGTGGTGAAGGCGGTGCGTTTGTCGGCATCCAGCGCGCGATAGGCGAGGCGGTCGGCCGCATGCAGCAAGAACGCGAGGTACTCGCACACGAAATCAAAGTATTGCGTGCCGATGTCGATGTCGAACTGTGCCGCCCGCATTCGGCGGATGGCTTCCTGCGACAGCTTCCAGCCGAGCATGGCGATGACGCTGGCCAGTTCGGGCATGCTGCGGTCGCCCGCTCCCCGATGGAAGTGGCTGCGTATGCGGATGGCCAAGTTCGAGTGCCGCCGGTCGGGGTACTAGTACCCGCCCTTTCCGAAGGGTTTGGGCAGGCCGGCGACACGCGCACCCTGCTTGGCCGGACCGAGCGGAAACAGGTCGTAGAGCGCCTTGCTGTCGCAGCCCGGCATCAAGGCGGCAATGTCCTTGAGCATATTGCGGAAGTTCGGCGTCTGGCCGTGTTCCTTGTACTGGTCGCGCAGATATTGCACGACCTTCCAATGGTCATCGTTCAGTTCGATGCCCTCGGCCTGTGCGATGACGCGCACGGATTCCTCGCTGTAATCGGGCTCGAGCAGATAGCCGTCCGGATCGGTCTCCAGTTCAACGCCGTTTACCGTGTGACTCATTTTGCAATCCTCCATTGCGTGTCAATTGTGTCCATGGCCTGCTGGCCCTAGTTCTTTCGAATGAAAAACTCGAAATTGCCGGGCGCCACTTCCTGTTTGGCCAGAAGCTCCAGCCCGGTCGATCGCGTCCACGAACTGACGTCGTCCGGCGAACCCGGACAGTTGCTCACCAGTAGCAGGATTTCCCCGGCTTTCATCCCGTCGAGCAGCTTTTTCGCCTCGATGATCGGACCGGGACAGCTGACTCCGCGGATGTCCAGTGTCACGTTCGCCGCCAGCCGGCTCGACCCGCCCGCACCGCGTTTGATGGTGTACGCGACCCGGCGATCGCGGAGCTTGTCGGTGGCAATCACCTCGTTGCCGGTGTGGCGGCTCCAGGCAAACAGATCGTCCGGCGTGCCGGGACAGTCTGAAATCAGCTGCATCACCTGACCGGGCTGCAGATCGTCGATCACGTGCTTCGCGCCCAACAGGGGTGCGGGGCAGTTCAAGCCACACAGATCCAGTGTAACCAGGGGTTTGGCAGATTTACCTTCCGTGCTCATGGCAATTCCTCTCGCTTGTGCGAACATTGCGGCATTGAACCGGCCGCCCATCAGGCCCCCACTGCCGCCGCCGACTTGTGCGGAATAAAAATTCCACAGCCGAGTTTGCGCCCACCTCCCAGGCCGGTCGCCTGCATCTTCAGCGAGTGCTCCGGCGAGAGTTCGTGCAGCATCAGGCTGTAGCCGACGATTTCCGCGTCCTGCGTCTGCGCGCGGCGTGCTCTGCCGCATATGATCTTGCAGCGGATGCCGGCGTCCTCGAGCTCCCTGCTGACCGTGCTTTGAAACTCCGCCTCATCGGGTGTTCCCGTCGTGGCGAACGGCGAATACAAAGTGCCATGCGCGAACAGCGGCCGCAGGTGCGCTTTGCCGACTTCGAATGCGTTGCCGAGCTCGAAGCGCGCCCCGGACAGTGCAAACGACTGTTCCGCACGCGAGCGCGGCAGCCGCAGCATGAGCCGGGCGCGGCTGCCGAGAAATATCTGGCCGGCTACCGCACGCGAGCCGCGGATGGGATGCACACCGGCTTCGGTCTCGTCTTCCAGCCAGTCCAGTCGTTCTGCGAGCAGCCGGAACAGCCGCCATCCGTGATCCGCAGGTATGCTAACACCGCGCAGCGCAAATGCCACGTCGACCATGTCCATTGCTCAGCGTCTCTCTAACAATACGAGGGGAAACGTCCCCTCGTGCTCCCTGAATCAGAGGCCATTTCGGAACTGCTGAAACGGCCTCCTAACTTTTTTCCTGCGTCTGCGACCAGGCGAGCATCGCCTGGCCCCAGCGCTCGGCCGTACCCGGATCGATTTCAAAAATGGTGAAGCGTGCACCGCGTTCGCGTATGCGCAGCCGCAACAGCGGCATGCCACCGGCCTCGTAGTCCACCTGCACCAGCTCGACCTCCTGCCCGCCGAACGGGCAGGTAAACTTGTCCAGGCTCCGGATCGTGTCCATGCCGCGTACCCCACTCGTTATCGACAGGTACTATGGCATTCGCCGCGTGGTGTGCAAATCACCGCCATGGATAAGGATAGACTACTCCCTTCGGGTAGGTAGGATACTACCCGTCCGAGTGTGCCCGCCCCCCTGCACGAGTAATGGCCGATACGGGCGCAGGCATTTAGTATCCTTAAAAAAACAAGATGCTTTCACCGCGCTTCAAGAAGCCCTCACCCCGAACGGAGGAATACAGATGGCAAAAAAACCGCACGCCACGCCTAACCTGGATGCGCTCGAATCCGGCCCATGGCCCAGTTTCGTAACCGGCCTCAAGCGACTTGCCAAAGACAAGGACGCCGCAGTCGACCTTCTCGGGCATCTGGAACATTCCTATGCGACCAAGAAAGGCTATTGGAAGGGCGGCACCTTAGGCGTCTATGGTTACGGCGGCGGCATCATCCCGCGTTTCACGGAGATCAAGGACGAGAATGGCAAGCCGACCTATCCCGACGCGGCCGAGTTCCATACGCTGCGCGTCATGCCGCCTGCTGGCATGCACTACAACACCGAGATCCTGCGCAAACTGGCCGACATCTGGGAAAAGCACGGCTCCGGCCTGATCGCGTTCCACGGGCAGTCCGGCGACATCATGTTTCAGGGCGCGACCAGCGAGAACGTGCAAAAAGCGTTTGATGAAATCAACGAGGCGGGATTCGACCTCGGCGGCGCCGGACCGGCGCTGCGCACTTCCATGTCCTGCGTGGGTGCCGCGCGCTGCGAGCAGTCCTGCTATGACGAGGGCAAAGCGCACCGGATGGTGATCAACAGCTTTCTCGACGACATCCATCGTCCGGCGCTGCCCTACAAGTTCAAGTTCAAGTTCTCCGGCTGTCCGAACGATTGCATGAATTCGATCCAGCGCTCCGATCTGGCGGTCATCGGCACCTGGCGCGATAACATCCGCACCGACGAGCCGCTGGCGAAGAAATGGTTCGCGAAGCACGGCATGAATGAAGTGGTGAACGATGTCGTGGCGCGCTGTCCGACCAAGGCGATCCAGTTGAAGGAAATCAAGGATGTGCGCAAGGGCGAATCAATCTCCGCCGTCGCGCTGAGCGACACGCATGCGCTCGAGATCGACAACAGCGATTGCGTGCGCTGCATGCATTGCATCAACGTGATGACCGGCGCGCTGGCGCCGGGCAAGGACAAGGGCGCCACCATCCTTTGCGGGGGAAAGCGCACGCTGAAAATCGGCGATCAGATGGGCACCGTCGTGGTTCCGTTCCAGCCGCTGCAGACCGAGGAAGACTACGAGCAGATCGTCGAACTGGGGCAGAAGATCATCGACTTTTTCGCCGAAAACGCGCTCGAACACGAACGCACCGGGGAAATGATCGAGCGAATCGGTCTGGTCAACTTCCTCGAAGGCATCGGCCTTGAGCCTGACGCGAACATGGTGGGCGCGCCGCGCGCCAACCCTTACGTCCGCACCGACGGCTGGGACGAGGAAGTCGCCCGGATCAAGGCCAAACAGGCAGCCGCCTGAACGCTCAAGCATAGATCGCCTGGAGAATAGCAATGGCACAAGCACAAGCACAAGCTCAAACACCGATGCGCAAACCCAAGGAAACCGGGGTGCCGGACAACAAGCAGTACATGCACCCGACCCTGCTGAAGAATCTCGGCAACTGGAAATACCACGACCGGCCGCGCCCCGGGGTGCTGCACCACGTGTCGCACTCGGGAGAAGAAGTATGGACGGTGCGCGCCGGAACCCAGCGGCAGATGGACGTGCATACCATCCGGAAACTGTGCGACATCGGCGACAAGTACGCCGAAGGCCACGTGCGCTTCACAATACGCTCCAACATCGAGTTCATGGTGGCGGACGAGAAAAAGGTGGCACCGCTGATCGTGGAACTGGAAAAGAGCGGCTTTCCCGTGGGTGGCACCGGCAATTCGGTGTCGATGATCGCGCACACTCAGGGTTGGTTGCATTGCGACATTCCCGGCACCGACGCCTCGGGCGTGGTGAAGGCGCTGATGGACGAACTCTACGACGAGTTCAGGCGCGAGGAAATGCCCAATCGCGTGCATCTGTCGACTTCCTGCTGCGAAATCAACTGCGGCGGGCAGGCTGACATCGCCATTATCGTGCAGTACACCAAGCCGCCAAAAATCAATCACGATCTCGTGGCGAACGTGTGCGAGCGGCCGGCGGTGGTCGCGCGCTGCCCCGTGGCGGCGATTCGCCCCGCACTGGTGAATGGCAAGCCCTCGCTCGAAATCGACGAGAAGAAGTGCATGTGTTGCGGGGCTTGCTATCCGCCGTGCCCGCCGATGCAGATCAACGACGCGGAGCACACCAAGCTCGCGATCTGGGTGGGCGGCAAGAACTCGAATGCGCGGGCAAAGCCGACGTTCATGAAAATGGTCGCCTCCGGGCTGCCCAACAATCCGCCGCGCTGGGTCGAGGTCGCCGCCGTGGTGAAGACGATCCTGCGCGTCTACAAGGACGATGCGCGGCCCTGGGAACGGTTGTCGGACTGGGTCGATCGTATCGGCTGGCCGCGCTTTTTCGAAAAGACCGGGCTCACCTTCACCAAGTACTTGATCGACGACTGGCGCGGTAGCCGCGCGAATCTCAACGCGTCGACGCATATCCGGTTCTAGGAGTAAATGGAACAAGGGGGCTTGGGGAAGGGGTGGGACCCTTCCTTTCCCACCCAGACCCCCTTGAATATCCCCTAAATCAGATTTTTAGAAGGCAAATATGAACCTGGGTATTCTGGTCAACGAAGGCCCTTACACGCATGAAGCTTCCGACAGCGCCTACCATTTTTGCAAGGCGGCGCTGGCGTCCGGGCACCAGATTCAACGCGTGTTTTTCTATCACGACGGCGTAAACAACGCGACCCGGCTCACGGAGCCACCGCAGGACGACAGGCATATCGTCAACCGCTGGTCCAAACTCGCGGCGGACAACAAGCTCGATTTGGTGGTGTGCGTGGCTGCGGCGCTGCGGCGCGGCATCAAGGACGAAAACCTGGCGGCAGGTTTTCGCATCTCCGGTCTGGGACAGCTGATCGAATCCAGCATCCAGGCCGACCGTATGGTGACCTTCGGCGATTGACGGAACCGGGAGAAGAACCGCGATGAGCGAAGGACAGGTAAAGAAAATCATGTACGTGAACCGCAAGGCTCCGTATGGAACGATCTACGCATTGGAGTCGCTGGAGGTGGTGCTGATCGCGGCCGCATTCGATCAGGACGTGAGCCTCGCGTTCATGGACGACGGCGTGTACCAGTTGAAGAAAGGGCACCAGACCAAAGGCATCGAGGTGAAGAATTTTCAGCCCACCTACCGCGCGTTGGATGATTACGACATCAACAAGTTGTACGTGGAGAAAGAGGCGCTGGAGGCGCGCGGCCTGTCCGAGGAGGACATGTGCGTGCCGGTGGAAGTGATGAGCGCTGCCGAGATCGGAAAATTAATGGAAGAGCAGGACGTGCTGCTCAGTTTTTGAGAAAAAGGTCGAAGGCCATCATGCTGCATATCGTCAACAAATCGCCGCTGGAACGCAACGCGCTGGACAGCTGCCTCGCCGCCGCGCAGCAGGGTGCAGCGGTGTTGCTGATCGAGGACGGCGTCTATGCCGCGACGCGCGGCCATGCCGCGGAAGGCAAGTTGCAGGCGGCGTTGTCGCGACTCGAAATCTATGTCCTGACGCCTGATCTGGAGGCGCGCGGCATGGCGCAATCGCTTGCCGAAGGCGTGAAGCCGGTTGATTACGCCGGGTTTGTGGAACTGGTGGTAAAGCACAAGAACTGCCAGTCCTGGCTTTAGTGATGTGTGGTGGTCCAGGCGGCCGTAGCGGAGGATTTGTTACGGTCCCGGATTGTAGGGGAGAACGGGGGGAATCACCCCCCCGTAGAAACGGGAACACTAAGGAGCGCATATGCCTATCGAAGTAAATGGAAAATCATACGAAACCGACGAGGAAGGCTACCTGGTCAATCTCGCCGAATGGGACGAAGATATCGGCAAAGCCTTGGCCGAGGGCGAGAACATCGAGATGACTCCCCAGCATTGGGAGGTCGTCAACTTCCTGCGCGACTACTACAACGAGTTTCAGATTGCACCGGCGGTGCGCGTGCTCACCAAGTCGATCGGCAAGAAGCTCGGGCCGGAGAAGGGGAACAGCCAGTATCTGTATGAGCTGTTTCCCTACGGTCCGGCGAAGCAGGCGTGCAAAATCGCCGGCCTGCCCAAGCCGACCGGCTGCATCTAGGGCAAACGCGCGGCGGGCGCGCAGGGTTTCGGAAATGAAGGACTACCCCCTTCGCATCCTTGACGCGGCCTGCGCCGAAATGAGCGCGCGATGACGACGGGCACCGTATTCTTCGCGCTGCTGCTCTACGCGGCCACGCTGCTCGGCGTGGCCGGGCTGGCGTGGCGCATTCGCGACTACGCGCGGACGCCGGCGCCGCTGAAGATTCCGACGACGCCGGCGCCAACGACCACGGGCGGCGTGGTGCTGCGCATGATGCGCGAGGTGTTCCTGTTCGAGAGCCTGTTCAAGGCCAATCTGTGGATCTGGCTGTTCGGCTGGATGTTTCACGTTTCACTGGCGCTGGTGCTGGCGCGCCATCTACGCTATTTCACCGAGCCTGTGTGGTTCTGGGTGGGCTGGGTACAGCCTTTTGGGATGTACGGCGGATTGGCCATGGTAGTCGGTCTGGCCGGCCTGTGGGCACGGCGTTTTCTGGTGGAACGCATACGCTACATCTCGACGCCCTCGGACCACCTGATGCTGGTCTTGCTCCTCGGCATAGGCATCTCGGGTCTATCGATGAAGTTTCTCGACCACACCGACATCGTTAGCTTGAAGGCCTTCGCGCTCGGCCTGATACTTTTCGATTGGCAGCCCCTGCCTGCGCATCCAGTGCTGTATGTACACCTGTTTCTGGTTGCGCTGCTGATCGGAATCTTCCCGTATTCCAAGCTGCTGCACGCGCCGGGCCTGTTCTTCAGCCCGGGCCGCAACCAGAGCGATAACCCGCGCGAGCGGCGCCACCTTGCCGACTGGGCGGCCAAACTGGAAAAGGCGAAACTCTGATATGGCCGCTGCCCCGATTACTGCGCCGCCGATTAAGCCCTATCCGGTCATCCCGATCCTTGAGGCCGGGGCGATGGCTGGGACCAAGAGCTTTCCGGCCAACGCCCAGATCCAGGAAGCGCTGGGTTTTCCAGGCGAACTGGTGGAAGACTGGCACGACAAGGCGATCGACAAGATGGGCGAGTTGCTCGGAAAATACCGCTCGCTGAAGGTCTACCTGGATGCCTGCGTGCACTGCGGCGCCTGCACCGACAAATGCCATTATTTCCTCGGCACCGGCGATCCGAAGAACATGCCGGTTGCGCGCCAGGATCTGCTGCGCAAGGTCTATCGCCGTCATTTCACCTGGTCCGGAAAATTGTTTCCGAAGCTGGTCGGCGCAGAAGACCTGACCAAGGACGTGCTCGACGACTGGTATTCCTATTTCAACCAGTGCTCGGAATGTCGGCGCTGCTCGGTGTTCTGCCCCTACGGCATCGATACGGCCGAGATCACCATGGCCGCGAGAGAGATCATGGATTCGATCGGGCTGGGGACGAAATACACCAACGAGATCATCGGCAAGGTGCACAAAGTCGGCAACAACCTCGGGCTCCCCGGGCCGGCGCTGGAAGACACGCTGTCCAGCCTCGAGGAGGATCTCAAGGAAGAAACCGGTCTGGACATACGCATTCCGCTCAATGAGAAGGGCGCCGAAGTTCTGCTGATCACGCCTTCAGCCGATTTCTTCGCCGAGCCCCATGTCTACAGTCTGATGGGCTACGCCAAGGTGTTCCACGCGGCGGGCATTCCCTGGACACTCTCGACCTACGCTTCGGAGGCGGCCAACTTCGGCATGTTCATCGGCAATTACGGCCAGATGCAGAAAATCGCGACGCGCGTGCGCGAGGCCGTGCTGGACCTGGGTGCGAAACGCCTGGTAGTGGGCGAGTGCGGCCACGCCTGGCGCGCCGCCTACAGTTTCTGGAACACGCTGATCGGCCCCTTCGATTTTCTGGATCCCAACTATCCGGTGCCGCAGCATATCTGCGAACTCACCTACGACCTGATCCAGCGCGGCGCGATCGCGTTCGACAAAAGCGCCAACGACAAGTACGTGGTCACCTTCCACGATTCCTGCAACGTCGCGCGCGGCTCGCGCATGGGCGGCATGCCCGGCGGCCAGTTCGAGATCCCGCGCGCCATCGTGCGCGCGGTCGCCAACAAGTTCGTGGAAATGTATCCCGACTCGATCCGCGAGAAGACATTCTGTTGCGGCGGTGGCGGCGGTATCTTGACCGACGATCTGATGGAGGTCCGCGTGAAGGGCGCGTTGCCGCGCATGGAGGCGCTGCAGGCGGTCGTCGATTCCGACGGGGTGAACTTCATGGCGACCATCTGCGCGATCTGCAAGGCGCAGTTCAGCAAGGTTCTGCCGTATTACAAATTCAACATGAGCATGGTGGGCGGCGTGCACCAATTGGTGGGCAACGCGATCCGGCTTGGACCCAAGTAAAGTACCTGCGAGGAGACGAAAGTGTCGACCACACCAGAACAAATCAGCACCGATCTAAGCTTCCGCCGCTACCGCGAAGGCGATGAAAAATGGAAGCGCTGGCAGGACAAGATCTTCGAGGCAGACCACTCCTACAAGTGTCCGACATACATCCAGGCGGTGCCGCCCTGTCAGGGTAGCTGCCCCTCGGGCGAGGACATACGCGGATGGCTCAACATCGTGCGTGGAATCGAGAAGCCGCCGGCGGGCGTGCCCTGGCAGGAATACGCGTTCCGCCGCCTGACGGATGCGAACCCGTTCCCGTCGGTCATGGGCCGGGTGTGCCCGGCGCCCTGCGAGTCCGGATGCAATCGCAACCAGGTCGAAGATTTCGTCGGCATCAACTCGATCGAGCACTTCATCGGCGAATGGGCGCTCGCAAACGGCCTGGGCTTTCCCAAGCCCGAGCGGGAGACCGGCAAGAAAGTCGCGATCATCGGCGGCGGGCCGGCGGGGCTGGCCTGCGCCTATCAACTGCGGCGCAAGGGCCATGCCTGCACCATCTTCGACTCAAACGAACAGCTCGGCGGCATGATGCGCTACGGCATTCCCGGATATCGCACGCCGCGCGACGTGCTCGACGGGGAAATCAAGCGCATCATCGACATGGGGGTGGAGGTGCGCCTCAACACCCAGGTGGGCAAGGACATCAGTCTCAAAGACCTGCATCGCGACTTCGACGCAGTATTCGTGGGCCTGGGTGCGCAGTCGGGCAGCCCGCTGCCCATACCCGGCGCCGAGGCGCCGAACTGCATCGACGGCATCACCTTCTTGCGCGCTTTCAACGACGGGAGGCTCAAGCATGTAGGCAAGCGCGTGGTGGTGGTGGGCGGCGGTGATACGGCCATGGACGTCGCGGCGGTTGCGCGCCGTCTCGGGCACATCACGCGCGGCGCGGATGAATCGGCGCCGAAGGATCCGGTACTCGGCCAGATGGAACAGGATGTGGCCACCGCCGCGCAGCAGGAGGGCGCGGACGTGCTCATCGCCTATCGGCGGACGGTGGCGGAAATGCCGGCCACCAAACATGAAGTCGAGGCGGTCACGCGCGAAGGCGTGCGCATCATGACCTGCGTCGCGCCGGTCTCGGTGGTGCTGGGCCCGGACGGGCGCGCGGTCGCACTGCGGGTGATCAAGGTCGATTGGGTGAACAAGAAAATGGTGCCGCAAGCCGGATCCGAATTCGACATTCCCTGTGACGTGGTGGTTTCGGCGCTGGGACAGACGGTGGACTTCACCGGTCTGGAGGAATTCAAGAACGATCGCGGTCTGGTCAGCGCGGACAAAAACTATCAGGTCGCCAACAAGCCCGGCGTGTTCACCGGCGGCGACATCGTCCGGCCGCACCTGCTGACCACCGCCATCGGCCACGCCTGGATCGCCGCAGAAGGCATCGACCGCCATCTCAGAGGGGAAGAACTCGAAAAGCGGCCGAAGATCGACGTGCATTACTTCGATCTCGAACGCAAGATGATAGAAAAAGGTCTGAAGCTCGAGGAGGCGCACGAGCCACTGCGCGGCACCGACAGTTCGGACGTGGCTGTGCACAACTACGACAACCGCTCGGACAGATATGTGGTCACCCACGAAGAACTGTTCCTGGGCCACTTCCAGCATACCCCGCGCAATGTGCGCCAGATCGTCCACCTGGACGCGGAAAGCGCCGTAGGCAATTTCGAAGAGCGCATCGTGGCGCTGACCGAAGCGCAGGCGAAGGCCGAAGCCACGCGCTGCATGAGTTGCGGTCAGTGCTTCGAATGCGACAACTGCATCGTCTATTGCCCGCAGGCCGCGGTAAAAAAAGTGCCCAAGGCGCAGGCGACCATCGGCCGCTATGTTTATACGGACTACGATCGCTGCATCGGCTGCCATATCTGCATGGACGTGTGCCCCACCGCCTACATCAAGATGGGCCTGGAGGTGTAAATGCCGTGCGGCGCGCGCCATCCGCGCAGTTAGGCAAGGCGGCGCAAGTTTCATCAACGCATTAACGAGGAGCATTATCAGTGTCGAGCACCAGCGAACAAACCGGCGCCAAGATTACATTTCGCCGTTATAAAGACGGCGACGGAAAGTGGAAGCGTTGGCAGGAACAGATTTTTGATGCGGACCACTCGCACAAGTGCCCGACCTATATCCAGGCGACACCGCCCTGCCAGGGCAGTTGCCCGGCCGGCGAGGATATACGCGGTTACCTGAATATCGTGCGCGGAATCGAAAAACCTCCGGCGGGGTTGACATGGCAGGAGTACGCGTTTCGCCGTCTCGCCGGCGCGAACCCGTTCCCCTCGGTGATGGGGCGCGTGTGCCCGGCGCCCTGCGAATCCGGATGCAACCGCAACGAGGTCGAAGATTTCGTCGGCATCAACTCGGTCGAGCACTTTCTGGGCGACACTGCGATCGACAAGAATTTCGCCTACGAAAAGCCGGCGATGACCAGCGGCAGGAAAGTGGCGGTGATCGGCGGCGGGCCGGCGGGCCTGTCCTGCGCATACCAGCTTGCGCTGAAGGGGCACGAGGTCACCGTATTCGATGAACACCCGGAACTCGGTGGCATGATGCGCTACGGCATTCCGGGTTTCCGCACGCCGCGCAAAATCCTGGACGCGGAAATCCAGCGCATACTCGATCTCGGCGTGGAGACGCGGCTTTCCTGCCGCATCGGTACCGATGTCAGCATGGACGAGATTCGCGCCGAGTTCGACGCGGTGTTCCTCGGTCTGGGCGCACAGTCGGGGCGGCCGCTGCCCTGCGCCGGCAACGAGGCGCCGAACGTCGTTACCGCAACGGCATTCTTGCAGGCGTTTAACGACGGGCGCATGCGCCATGTCGGCAAGCGCGTCGTCGTCGTCGGCGGCGGCGACACCTCGATAGACGTGGTCACCGTCGCGCGGCGCCTTGGCCACATCGTGCATGCGCGTGAATCGGACCGTCCGGAGCGCGCCATTGCCAGCTATACCGCGCATGACGTTGCCGAGGTTTCGGCGAGGCAGGGCGCGCAGGTGGTACTCACCTCGGTGTTCAAGGTCGACGGGATGCAGGCGAACAAGCATGAGGTCGAACAGGCCACGGCCGAAGGTATCACCATCCGCGGCAGCCTGACCCCGGTCGCGATGGTGCTCGGCGCAGATGGCCGAGCTACTGCGCTGCGCGTAGCGCATTGCGAAGCGAAAGTAGTCGGCGGCAGGCTCGAAGTCAAACCCATACCCGGTACCGAGGAAGAAATCCCGGGCGACTTGTTCGTGTCCGCCATCGGACAGTCGGTCGACTTCACCGGACTGGAGGAATTCAACAACGGCAAGGGCTCGGTCAGTGCGGACACGAACTACCAGGTAACCGACAAGCCGGGCATATTCGTCGGCGGCGATATCGTGCGGCCCAATCTGTTGACCACCGCGATCGGCCACGGCTCGATCGCGGCCGACGGAATAGACCGGTTTCTGCGGGGCGAGATGCTGGAGAAGCGTCCCAAGATCGATGTCCACCATTTCGACCTGGTGCGAAAGATGGTGGAGAAGGGCCTGAAAGTGGGCGAGGAAAAGTTGGAGCCCTCGCGGGGCACCGATGTTTCCAGCGCCGCCGTGCACAATTACGACGATCGCTCCGGTCGCCACGTGGTTCCGCACGAGGAATTGTTCCTGGGTTATTTCCCCGCCGTGGACCGAGTCAAGCGCCACACCATCACCCTGACCGAGGAAACCGCGCTGGGCAATTTCGACGAGCGCATCGTGGCGCTGGCCGAAGCGCAGGCGCAGGCCGATGCCAAGCGCTGCATGAGCTGCGGGCAGTGTTTCGAATGCGACAACTGCGTGGTCTATTGCCCGCAAATTGCGGTCAAGAAAGTGCCCAAGGCGCAGGCGACCATGGGACGCTACGTCTATACCGATTACGACCGCTGCATCGGCTGCCATATCTGCGCGGACGTGTGTCCGACCGGGTACATCAAGATGGGTTTGGGCGAATAGAGGGAGGCGAGACGTGAAGCGTAAGGGTATCGGAGCCTTGATCAGCCAAATCGCACGCGCGATCTGCCTGCTTGCGCTATTGCTGCCCGTGCTCGCGTTTGCTTCTGACCGGGTGCCCAAGCCGGTGATCGATATCGACAAGGCGGGGAAGTGCGTGGAAGATACGGCGACCATGCGCCGGGAACATCCGGATATGCTGAAACATCAGCGCGACAGTACCATGCATGAGGGCATACGTACGACGAAGTACAGCCTGAAGGCGTGCGTGGCCTGTCACGCGAGCAAGACCTCGGGCAGCGTGCTTGGCGAGAAGGGCTTCTGTCAAAGCTGCCACGCCTATGCGAGCGTCACGATCGACTGCTTCCGCTGCCATTCGTCCAAGCCCAAGCGGACCTCCGGAGTCACGCCATGAGCGCAGACGCGAACGACGGCATCAGCCGGCGCGGCTTTCTCGCCATTTCGGCAGCCACCCTGGGCGGCGTGATGCTGGCGCCGGGAATACGCTTGATCGAGATCGCCGGCGCACGCGCGCCCGCGACAGGGGTCTCCAAGCAGGTGCGTTGGGGTCTGCTGATCGACACGAACAAATGCACACCGGGCTGCGACGATTGCGTCAAGGCCTGCGCCACCGAGAATGGGCTCAAGGATACCGGGCATCCGCGCACCGACCCCCAGTGGATACGCAAAGTCGAACTGAAGGACATGCGCACCGGACGCGCCAGCTCCGTTCCGGTGATGTGCCAGCACTGCGAGCATCCGCCCTGCGTCGATGTTTGCCCAACCGGTGCGTCATTCAAGCGTGCCGACGGCATCGTGCTGGTCGACCGGCACATCTGTATCGGATGCCGCTATTGCATCATGGCCTGCCCCTACAAGGCGCGTTCGATTGTGTTCGAGGCGATCACCGACCAGAATCCGGACGTGCCGCGCGGCAATGGCTGCGCCGAGGGATGCACGCTGTGCGTGCACCGCGTGGACCGCGACGAGCAGCCCGCCTGCGTGGAGGCCTGCACCAAGGCAGGACATAACGCCATGACCTTCGGTGATCTGAACGACCCGCAAAGCGAGATCGCGCAGCGCGTCGCCAAATACGCCAGCACGCAGATCCGGGCCGATCTGAAGCTCAACCCCGGCGTGCGCTACCAGGGACTGTGACATGGCAGAATCCTTGATCTTTCGCGAATTGGCAGGCACCAGCCGCCGCTATTGGGGCCTGCTCGCGCTGCTTGCCGTTCCCCTGGCACTGGCTGCGTTTGCCTACTTTTACATCGAGCACTACGGGCATATCGTGACCGGCATGGACAACCAGATCGTCTGGGGCATGCCGCACGTGTTTGCCGTGTTCCTGGTCGTTGCCGCGACCGGCGCGCTCAATATCGCCATGGCGGCTTCCGTGTTCGGCAAAGTGATCTACAGACCCGTGGCGCCGCTGTCGGCGCTGGTCTCGCTGGCGCTGCTGGTGGGCGGCCTCGCGCTGCTCATGCTCGACCTGGGGCGATCGGACCGCCTGATCGTGGCGATCACGAAGCTGAACCCTGCATCGCTCTTCGCCCGCAGAGTCATTTTTTACGACGTCTTCATGGTAAGCGTGGGGGTCTATCTGTGGTTCCTCCTCGAGCGGCGCATGAACCGCTATGTGAAGCCGGTCGCCGTCATTGCCTTCCTGTCGCAGCTGTTTCTGATCACGACTACCGGGCTGGAGTTCGGTTTCAATTTCCGCGCAGCCTACGACTCCCTGCTGTACGCACCGATGTTTATCGCGTTTGCGTCGGCCTACGGGACCGCCATGTTCGTTCTGATCCTGTTCGCCGTCTGCGGCTGGGAAGGGCGGTCCGTTTCCGAGGAGCTATCCGGCAGGCTCAAGAATCTGCTCGGCATGTCCGTGGCTGCGTCCCTTTTCCTCGCAGTGCTGTTTCTGTCCTCCAAGTACGAACTCCTGCGCTCGCGCGATGTTGCGCGCTTCATGCTTTTCGACGGCGGCGTGTACACGGCATTGCTCTGGCTGGGCCAGCTTGCCATCGGCGGAGTCCTGCCGCTCGCGCTGTTACTGCGCTCGCGGATTTCGCGCGCCACCCTTGCCGCGGCCTGCGTCCTGGTGGTAGCGGGCGGGCTCGCGCAAATGTATGTCACCCTGATCGGCGGACAGGCATATCCGCAGATCCTGTTCCCCGGGCTGATAGAGTCGAGCAGCTATTTCGATGGCCAGATCCATCCGTACACGCCTACCTTCGTTGAAATCTTCCTGGGCCTGGGCGGCGTGGCGCTGGCAGCTGCAATTCTCGCGGTCGGCCTGCGCGCCGTCGCGCTGCTGCCGGAGCGACTGGATCAGCCCGCCCAGCCGCAGGCCTGAGGCCGCGGCTGTCATCGCCGACGCACTACGCATGCACCGATTCCTCGTTTCCGCCGCACACAAGTCTTCGGGCAAGACCAGCGTCAGCATCGGACTGGCCGCCGAATTATGCCGGCGCGGGCTCGCTGTGCAGACATTCAAAAAAGGCCCGGACTACATCGACCCCATGTGGCTTACCGCCGCAAGCGGCCGCGCCTGCCGCAACCTGGATTTCAACCTGTCGTCGCCAGACGAACTGCAGGCCGAGTTTTCGCGCCACGGCGCGGGCGCCGACGTGTGCCTGGTCGAGGGCAACAAGGGCTTGTATGACGGCCTCGATTTGCAGGGCAGGAACAGCAACGCGGCGCTGGCACAACTGCTCGACCTGCCGGTGCTGCTGGTGCTCGATGCGCGCGGAATGACGCGCGGCATCGCGCCGCTGATACTCGGCTACCAGGCGTTCGAGCGCTCGATACGCATCGCCGGTGTAATCCTGTCCAGGCTGGGCGGCGCGCGCCACGAAGCCAAGCTGCGCGCGGTGATCGAACACTACACCGACGTACCCGTGCTGGGCGCGGTGCAGGAAGATTCGCGTCTTGGCATCGTAGAGCGCCATGTCGGCCTTACGCCGACCAACGAGGACGGCGTGGCGCGCAGCCGTATCGCGGCGCTGGCGGCCGGTATCGCCGATCAGGTCGACCTCGAACGAGTGCTCGCGGCCACCGTGAGCGCTGTGCGCTTGTCCGCTGCGCCTCTCTTTTCGACCGCGGGCAAGGCGGGTGTGCGCATCGGCATCGCGCGCGACCGCGCGTTCGGATTCTATTATCCGGACGATTTCGAGGCGCTGGAGCGCGCGGGTGCGGAGCTGCTGTTTTTCGATACGCTGCGCGATGCGCGCTTGCCGCGCGTCGACGGGCTCCTCATCGGAGGCGGATTTCCGGAGGTGTTCATGCGCGAACTGGAAGCGAACAGCGCGATGCGCGGCGAGATACTTGCGGCGATCCGGGCGGGCATGCCCGCGTACGCTGAATGCGGCGGCCTCATGTATCTTGCGCGATCGCTCAGCTGGCGCGGCGATACGCGCAGTATGGTGGGGGCGATAGCGGGCGATGTCGTGATGCACGAGCGCCCGGTCGGCCGCGGCTACGTCAGGCTTTCGCCGACCGAAGCCCATCCCTGGGGCGGACACGGCGGGGATTCCGCGGAAATCCCGGCGCATGAATTTCATTATTCGAGCATCGAGGGGCTGGCCCCGGACACGCGCTTCGCTTATCGCGTGGCGCGCGGTTTCGGCACCGACGGAAAATCCGACGGCATAGTCGTGAATAACCTGCTGGCGAATTACTCGCATCTGCGCAGCGCAGGCTGCAGCGAATGGGCGGGACGCTTCGCTGGTTTTGTGCGCGAGCGCGCAGGGTGGCGCGGGGCATCCCCCGCGCTTGCCGCTGCGCATTGACACACGCATGAACGCAAGGGTTGCAAGCGCGCGCGCAATGCTTCCCGGCATGGTCTACCTGGTGGGGGCGGGGCCCGGGGATCCGGAACTATTGACACTGCGTGCGGCAAAACTGCTGAACGAGGCCGAAGTCATCGTCTACGACCACCTCGTGTCGGCTCCAATTCTGGAGATGGGCAATAGTGGCGCGCAGCGCATCTACGCAGGCAAGGAGCGCGGCAATCACACGCTAGTCCAGTCCGATTTGAACCAGTTGCTGGTGCGGCTTGCGCGGGAGGGAAAACGCGTGATCCGGTTAAAGGGCGGCGACCCGTTCATTTTCGGCCGCGGGGGGGAGGAGGTCGAGGCCCTGGCAGCGGCCGGCATTGCCTTCGAGGTCGTGCCGGGTATCACCGCCGCATGCGGTGTCGCCGCCTATGCCGGCATTCCGCTTACGCATCGCGATCATGCCAATTCCTGTCTGTTCGTCGCGGGCCATCTCAAGGATGGCAGCATCGATCTGGATTGGGATTTTCTCGCCCGCCCGGGACGGACGCTGGTGGTGTACATGGGCTTGCTGGGTTTGAGCACTTTGTGCGGAAAATTGGTCGCCCACGGGGTGCCGGAAACCACACCCGCCGCGATCATTCAGCATGGCACGACCTCGAGCCAGAAGACGGTGGCGGGGACCCTGGCCACCCTTCCGCAATTGGCCCAGAGCGCGCGGCTCGCGCCGCCGACCTTGATCATCATCGGAGATGTGGTGCGGCTGCACGCGCAACTAGACTGGTACGAATCCGCAGCCGTTGGCGCGGGCGCCGACTAGCGCGGGCGGGACCGTGCGCAAGCGTTTGCGCGCGAACGGGGTTCAGGCTTTGCGCGGCTCCGAGGAGCCTTGCGGTCCCGTCCTTTGCTCCACGGCGAACACGGCGGCTTCCACGCGCGAGGTGAAATTGAGCTTCGACAGGATGTGGCGCACGTGCAGCTTCACCGTGTCGTAGCTGATGTCGAGCGCACGTGCGATGGCCTTGTTCGACATGCCCTGCGCCAGATGATCGAGAATCTCGCGCTCGCGATCGGTCAGTTGCCCCAACAGATTTTCCCTGGTCTTGCTTTGCCGTCCCGGTTGCAGCAGATCGACGAGCTTCATCGTCATGGCCGGAGCGACCACCGTCTCGCCGCGCACCGCGCGCAGGATCGCGTCGGTGACATCCTCGGGCTCCATGTCTTTGAGCAGATAGCCGCGCGCCCCGGCGTGCAGTGCATTGGCAAGGTCGTCTTCGGAGTCGGACACGGTCAGGATCAGCGTCGGCCCGCTCCAGCCGTAGTCCTGCAGGGTGCGCAGAAGCGCGAGCCCGCCGTGCGGCGGCAGATTGAGATCGAGCAGCAGTACGTCGGGTTTCTCCTCCTGCATGAGGCGCGCCGCTTCGCTGGCCCCGGCTGTGGCGGCCACCACCTCGATGTCGTTTCTCCCATGCAGCAATTCGGCCAGTCCCCTGCGGAACAGCGTGTGGTCGTCGACCAGCATGACGCGTATCGTACTCATCGGACCGCCATGGCACCCGGCGCCGACGTTTCAGGCTTGGTGTGGTCCATCGTGCTCATGCGCCGCTACCGCGCTGCGCCGGGAACACCAGGCTGACGCGCGCGCCTCCTTCGCGCAGATTCGCGATTTCGATCGAGCCGTTCAGCCGTTGCGCGCGCTCGCGCATGATGTTGACGCCGAGATGATGGCGCAGATGGGAATGCTGCTCCGCTCCGCCCAGGCGCCGGCCGAATGCGTAAAAGCCCATTCCGTCGTCCTCCACTGAAAACCGGTATTCGCCGCGGACCAGTTCCATGCTGAGGCGCGCGTGTTTCGCGCCCGAGTGGCGCGCAACATTGGCGAGCGCCTCCTGAATGATATGAAACACCTGTCCTTCCTCTTCCACGCTCAAATTCAGGTCGGTGGTGCGATCGTCGAAGGCGAGCGCGATACCGGTGCGATCGTAAAACCTGGTTTTCAGTTCGCGCAGCGCATGCACCAGGCCGAGCGGGTCCATGCGGTTGCGGAACTGCGACAACAACTCCCTAAGGTCGGCATAGGCGTCATCCAGCGCCTGCTGCACCTCGTTGGAGTGTTTGAGCGCGCGTTCCTGCTCGCTTGCCTCCAGCGCCTCCTGCATCATTGCAAGCCGGATCTTCATATAGGCCATGGTTTGCGCGAGCGAGTCGTGCACCTCGTTCGCGATCAACTGGCGCTCGCTCATCAGCGTCATGCGCATGTTCTCGCGCAGCAGCCGGGTGTTCTCCAGCGCCATGCCCAGATGTTCGCTGATCGAGCGGAACAGCAGGCCGAGTTCCTCAGGCGTATCGCGTTGTTCGTCGAAGAAGAGCGTGTAGGCGCCCAGTACGCGGCCCATGTGCCGCAGCGGCACCACCAAGGCGGTTCCCAGCCTGCTGAAATAGTCCGTGCCGGTTTGCGCTGTGCAATGCTTTAGTTCAAAGCTCTGGCGCACCGCGTCGTCGCTCACGGCCGCACCGCAGACACCGCAGTCCAGCGGAACCAACTGCTCTTGTGCAACCACATCTGGGGTGAGGCCTTGCGAAGCCACGAGGCGCAGGTGGGCGCCATCGCTGGTCACCACGCGCACGACACCGGCCTGGGCGCACGCAAGCCGCACCATGGTGCCGAGCGAGCGCTCGAGCAACTTCTCCGGGTCGTGCTCCTCGGCGAGTACGGCGGTGAGTTCCGACAGCGCGCGCAAGGCCTGCAGGTCGGTTTCCCGCGCGGGGCCGGCGGCCTGCAGAGGGTGTATGCCCGGCTGGTTCATGGTTTGCTCCACTCGCGCCGGATTCGCGATGCGCCGGCGTCATGACTTCGTCTCAGAGAAATACTACCACGGCAACTCGCGAGGTTCGGGCTGCACGCGTCGTGCGGCATGGTATCAATGGCCATTGGGGCAGGAGCAGCGGCGGCGGATTTCGAGCGGGAAGGCAGAGGAAGCGGACGGCGGTAAGCCCATCCTACAGGCATTGACAATTCTCAATGCCTACGCGCCGGGCCAGGTAGACAATTCCATAGACAAAAGTCCGAGTATCAGTGAAAACTATTGTCGAATCAGATAATTCTGATTGGATAAGTACGGGGAAGATCGTGCATTATTGCCGAGATTGCAAAACACCAGATCCCGGCGCGCTGTGACGCCGATAGGGACTACAACTGGAGGGGAATATGGGTGCTACGCCTGATGTTGCGCTGATCGAGGAAATCGTCCGCCAGCGGCTCGACGAAATTCTGCCGCAGAAACTCGAGGAAAAGCTCGCGGAAATGAAGGCGAACAAGACGCCTTCCATGACCATCATTGCCACCAAGGGCACCCTGGATTGGGCCTACCCGCCGTTCATCCTGTCTTCGACGGCAGCGGCGCTGGGCTGGGACGTGTCGATTTTCTGCACCTTCTACGGTCTGCAACTCCTGCGCAAAGATATTTCGGACCTCAAGATCAGCCCGCTAGGCAATCCCGGCATGCCCATGAAAATGCCGTTCGGGCCCGACTGGTTCAAAGGCATCAACTGGAACATTCCAAATCTGGTGCAGGCCGGCATTCCCGGCTTTGAATCCTTCGCCACCACGCTGATGCAGCAGACCATCAAGAACAACGGCGTGGCTGACATTTCCGAATTGCGTTCGCTGTGCCTGGAGGCCGGCGTGAAAATGATCGGCTGCCAGATGACGGTAGATTTGTTCGGCTTCACCCACGAGGATTTCATCCCCGAGGTGCAGGAATACTGCGGCGCCGCCTCCTTCCTGCCGATGGCGCAGGAGGCCGACGTCACTTTGTTTATCTAGAATCGTCAGAAACGATCGTTGTAATTACATAGAAAAGGGGATTGAAATGAAACGCTCAGTACTGGCATCGGCGCTGCTTGCCGCGTTCGCGATTCCGTCGGTCGCGCTGGCAACGGACGGTTATTTTCCACACGGCTACGGCATGAAAGCCAAGGGCATGGGCGGCGCGTCGACGGCGACGGCCAGCGACTCCTTCGGCGGCGCGAATAACCCGGCCAGCATGGTCTGGGCGGGCAGCCGCTTCGACGTGGGCGTGGACCTGTTCAGTCCGAGACGTGACATTTCGCGCAGCGGCAGCTTCGCCTCCAGCGGCGGTTTTGCCAGCATAGACGGCAACGTGGACAGCGGCAGCAATCTGTTCTTCATTCCGGAATTCGGTTACAACCGCATGATCGGCTGGGACATGTCCGTGGGCGTCAGCGTCTACGGCAACGGCGGCATGAATACGGATTTCGACGGTGGACAGATCCCCGCGACCAGTCCCGTTTGCGGTACTGCTGCCGGTGGTTTCAATGCAGCCTCAGGCGAAGTCGGTCCGTATAACCTGCTCTGCGGTTCGGGCAAGCTCGGCATGAATCTCGAGCAGTTGATCATCGCGCCGACATTCGCGAAGAAAATCAACAAGGACCACTCCTTTGGCGCGTCCCTGCTGGTCGCACGCCAGACCTTCCACGCAGAGGGTTTGAGCGCATTTTATTCGTTCACCTCGGCCCCCTTCGCGGGCCTGCCGTATTCGACAGGCAACAACCTGACCAACCGCGGCAAGGATACGAACTGGGGCTACGGGCTCAAGCTAGGCTGGATGGGCAAGGTCTCGGATACCGTGACCCTGGGTGCCAGCTACACCAGCAAGCTGAAAATGGGCAAGTTCGACAAATACAAGGATTTGTTCGCGGGGGCGGGCTATTTTGACATTCCCGAGCATTTCGAATTCGGAATTTCGGTCAAGACCGCCCCGAAATGGACTGTCGCCGCCGATTACCAGCAAATCAACCTTGCTGGTATCAAGTCGGTCAACAATCCGAGTACGACCGCGGGTGATGGACTTCCGCCGTTTGGCGGCATCCCGAATACGCTGGGCTGCGACACCTGCCGCGGTTTCGGCTGGCAAAGCATCAACGTGATCAAGCTCGGTGCCGAATACCAGTACAAGCCGAACCTGCTTCTGCGCGCGGGGTACAATCATACCGACAACCCGATCAAGGGCCGCGACGTCACCTTCAATATGATCGCGCCGGGGGTAGTTCAGGATCATATGACCATGGGCTTCACCTACAACCTGGACAAAGACTCCGAACTGACCATGGCCTATATGCACGCGTTCAAAAACTCGGTCGAGGCGCCCAGCCTGTTCAATGCTTTCGGTGTTCCGGCCAGTACGGAAAAGATCCAGATGTATCAAAACTCGCTCGGCATTGCCTACAGCAAGAAGCTGAAGTAAGCCGAAGCAGCCAAGAAATTTGCGCTTAAGAAAAAGCTGAGGGCCGGAACGCCCTCAGCTTTTTTTTTCACTTATTCGTCCAACACCCTCTACTCGAACCGGGAGAAAACATGGCAAAAATTTGCAAAACTCTGGGCGCTGTCGCGCTGGCATTGAGCGCGACGCTCGCGTATGCCCAGGACGCAGTGCTAAAACCGTTCGTGCTGGCTTCCAGAGGACCGGGGGACCTGGCGCAAAAACTGGACGCCACCAAAGCGGCGCTGACCAAGGCCGGCTTCACCGTGGCCGGCGGCTATTCGCCCTATTCGGGTGTCAATGTGATCGGCGTCACCAACGACGAGTTGCGCAGCACTGCTGCCAAGTCTGAGCGCGGCGGATTCGGCGCCGCCGTGCGCGTTTCGGTCACCAAGGTCAAGGACCAGGTCCAGGTGTCCTATACCAATCCCGCCTATATGGCCAACGCCTACCGCATGGCCGGAGAGCTCAAGGAGACGACGGCCAAGCTGCAGTCTGCGCTCGGCAGGATCGAGGAATTCGGCGCTGCGGGCCTCACCCCGGCGCAGTTGCGCAAGTATCACTATACCTTCGGCATGGAATACTTCGACGAGCCGAACACCCTGGCCAGCTACGGTAGTTACGAGGAAGCCGTGAAAGCCGTCGAGGCGGGACTCGCTGCGGGCAAGCAGGGCGTGACCAAGGTCTACCGTGTGGACGTCGCCGGCAAAAAAGAGACGCTGTTCGGCGTCGCGATGAAGGGCGAGGGCGACAACAAATACATGGACGACAAGTACCTCATGAGCGAAATCGACTTCAAGGACGTGAAATCCACCGCACACCTGCCTTACGACATCCTGGTATCGGACAACAAAGTCTATGCGCTGTACGCACGATTCCGCATTGCGATCTCCTTCCCCGATCTTTCCATGATGGGCGCGAACAGTTTCATGAATATCATGAGTTCGCCCGAAGCCATACGCGCAGCGCTCGCGCTGACCGTTGGTGGCAAGGAAGACGCGCGCTGAGCCGCTGCACGAGACTGCGATCTTCCGGAAAGACCGGACTAGGCTAGCTTCGCCAGCTGGGGTTTGAGGTTTTCCAGCGTCGTTGCGAAAGCGGCCAGGCGCTCCTTCTCCTGCGCCACGACCTGGGCAGGCGCGCGCTCCACGAAGCCGGCATTGGATAGCTTGCCTTTGGCTTTGGCGATTTCGGCTTCGATCCGGGAAATTTCCTTCTGCAGGCGTTCGCGTTCCGCCGCCCTGTCGATTTCGATCTTGAGCATCAGCCGGCAGTCACCGACCACTGCGACAGGGGCGTCCGCAGAGGGCAGCGCATCCACCACGCCCACTTCGGACAACTTCGCCAGTGTGCGGATGTAAGGGGCAAGGGCCTCCAGCCTGTTCCTGTCGCCCGTGGCAAGCAGCGGGATGCGCTGAGCCGGCGATACATTCATTTCGCCGCGCAAATTGCGGCAGGCACCGACCACGTCCTTCAACCAGCCGACTTCCGTCTCGGCTGCGGCGTCCAGGCGCTCGGCCTTGTGCTGCGGGTAGGGCGCGAGCACGATGCTGTCGCCGGTGCGCCCTGCCAGCGGCGCGACGCGCTGCCACAACTCTTCGGTGATGAAGGGAATCACCGGGTGCGCGAGCCGCAGCACGGCCTCGAGCACGCGTACCAGGGTGCGGCGCGTGGCGCGCTGTTCGGCATCGCTGCCCGCCTGCAATTGCACCTTGGCGAGTTCGAGATACCAGTCGCAGTATTCGTCCCACACAAATTCGTACAGGGCACGCGCCGCCAGATCGAAGCGATAGCTGTCGAAGCCTTCGCACACGTCTTTTTCCGCGCGCTGCAGCCGGCTCACGATCCAGCGGTCGACCAGGGAGGGCGCAAGCGGCAGGGACTCGTCCGCGCCGCAGTCCTTGCCCTCGGTATTCATCAGCACGAAGCGCGTCGCGTTCCAAAGTTTGTTGCAGAAGTTCCGATAGCCTTCGCAGCGATTCAGGTCGAAGTTCAGCGTACGCGAAAAGCTCGCGAGCGAGGCGAAGGTAAATCGCAGCGCGTCGGCGCCGAACGAAGGTATGCCTTTCGCGTAGTTCTTGCGCACGTATTTCTCGACCTTCTGCTTGTGGCTGGCGAGCATCAGGCCCTGGGTCGATTTTTCGAGCAGTGCGTCAAAGCTCACGCCGTCGATCAGGTCCAGCGGATCCAGGGTATTGCCCTTGGACTTGGACATCTTCTGCCCCTCGGCGTCACGCACGAGGGCATTGATGTAGACATGACGGAACGGCACCTTGTCGGTGAAATGCAGGGTCATCATGATCATGCGCGCGACCCAGAAGAAAATGATGTCGAAACCCGTGACCAGCACCGACGAGGGCAGGAATACTTCCAGGTCTCCGGTTTTTTCCGGCCAGCCCAGCGAAGTAAACGGCACCAGGGCCGACGAGAACCAGGTGTCGAGCACGTCTTCGTCGCGCCGGAGCGCGCCGCTGTAACCCTTTGCCTTGGCCTGCTCCCGGGCCTCTTCTTCGCTGCGCGCGACGTAGGCCTCGCCTTTGTCGTCATACCAGCAGGGTATCTGGTGACCCCACCAGAGCTGGCGCGAAATGCACCAGTCCTGGATGTTTTCCAGCCAATGGTTATAGGTCGTCGTCCAGTGGTCGGGGTAGAACCGGACTTCGCCATCGGCCACCGCCTTCAGGCCGCTTTGCGCCAGTCCTTCCATCTTGACGAACCACTGGTCGGTCAGCATGGGTTCTACGATCACGCCGGTGCGGCCCGAGCGCGGCACCCTGAGTTTGTAGGGCTTTTCCGAGACCAGGCATCCCTGAGCCTTCAGGTCCTGCAGAATGCGCTTGCGCGCCTCGAAACGATCGAGACCGCGATAAGCCGCCGGAGCGTTTTCATTGATCCGGGCATCCAGAGTCAATACGCTGATTTGCGCCAGGCTGTGCCGCTGGCCGACCTGGTAGTCGTTGAAATCATGCGCCGGCGTGATCTTGACGCAGCCGGTGCCGAACTCCGGATCGACGTAGTCGTCAGCGATCACCGGGATGGTGCGGTCGGTGAGCGGCAGGCGAACCGATTTGCCGATCAGCCCCAGATAGCGCTCGTCCTTAGGGTTGACCGCGATGGCGGCGTCGCCGAGCATGGTTTCCGGACGCGTCGTTGCGACTACGACCGCGCCGACCCCGTCCTCGAACGGATAGCTGATTTCCCAGATCTTTCCGTCTTCTTCCTCACTGTCGACTTCCAGGTCCGAAACCGCAGTGCCGAGCACCGGATCCCAGTTGACCAGGCGCTTGCCGCGGTAGATCAGGCCTTCCCGATGCAGACGCACGAATACCTCGATGACCGCGCGCGACATGCGCTCGTCCATGGTGAAGTAGCCGGCGTTCTGACCCTCGGTATCGGCGTAGGTCCAGTTGGCCGAGGCGCCCAGGCGCCGCATCTGGCGCGTGATGGTCGAGCCGGATTCCTGCTTCCACTCGCGCACGCGCTCAAGGAACTTGTCGCGGCCCAACTCAAGGCGGGTCTTGCCTTGGGATTGCAACTGGCGCTCGACCACGATCTGGGTGGCGATCCCGGCATGGTCCGTGCCTGCCACCCAATTGGTGTTGAAGCCGCGCATGCGGTGATAGCGCACCAGCGTGTCCATGAGCGTCTGCTGAAATGCGTGGCCCATGTGCAGGGTGCCGGTCACGTTCGGGGGCGGCAGCTGGATGCAATAGGCCGGTTTGGCGGTATCCGCCGAATGGGCGAAATAACCGCGCCGCTCCCATTCGGGATACCAGTGCGCCTCGACGGCGTGCGGTTCAAAACTCTTGGCTAGTTCCATCTTTTCTCTGGGGGCGGCGGGAATCGAGCGGCACCATGCCCGAAAGGCGACCGGCTCGAACGAGCAAAGCGCGAATTATAGCGGATAGCCCCGTCGGCCCGCCCTATTTGCGCCGATTCCGCTCCTGCTCTACCGCGTCATGGATGGCTTCGTCCACGATTTCGCGCGCAAGCAGCTGCAGGTCGCCGCGCAGGGCATCGAACACCCGCTCCACCCGGGTTGCGAGCTCATCGCTTAGGCGCTGTTCGATCAAGGCATCGATCCTGGGCTGCATATCGGCGAGCAGCGATGTGCGAATGTTCTCGGCGAGCGCCGCGATCTGCTCTTCGCCGGGGGGCTCGGTCACCACATATTCGGTCAGCACCGGCAGGTCGTCGGTCCCGGGATGGAAGGCCACCACCTCGTCGAGGATGGGAATCTCGGCGTAGGGCGTCCCCGGAGGGCGTCCCGGGCGGTTGCGCGCCATCAGTGCATCCGCCTTGCCCAGCAGATCGTCTGGCTCAGCCATTGGTCTTGGACAGGTCGTGCTTCTCGATCGCGTAGCCGCGGTCGCGATAAAAGCGAAAGCGTTCGCGCGCGGTCTCGCGGTCCTCTTCGTCGCGTCCTACGATTTCCACCAGTCGCTGGAATCGGCTGAATGCGGGCGGCCACGCGGTATGCAGATTCAGCAGCACCTCGTCATGCGGCGTGTCCTCGGGATCGTGGGTGATGAGCACCGGCGTCTGCGCGGCGAGCGGGCTGCGTGTCATGCAATGCGGCAGAAATCCGGCGGGTTGCCAGGTCCAGAGCATCCGGTCGATTTTCTGTGCGCCGGCTTCATCAGGTGCGTAGATCAGCACCCTTAACTTTTGCTTTGTTGCCTTGGCCGACAGTCGGCAGGCGACCTGCAGCTTGTCGTCGGCCTCGAAATAAAAGTCGATGCGCGTCATCTGCGATCAAACGGCGATCGATAAACGCTGTGCGCACCGTTTATTTCTCTGCAAGCGCTGCTTTCTGTCACTTTCCTGCCCGTTTCATCAGAAAGCTGCTCAGCAGCGCGACCGGCCGTCCCGTAGATCCCTTGTCCTTGCCGGATTTCCACGCGGTGCCTGCGATGTCCAGATGCGCCCAGTCGAACTTCTTGGCGAAACGCGAAAGAAAACACGCCGCGGTCACGCTGCCGGCGGGCCGGCCGCCGATATTGGCCATGTCGGCGAAATTGCTTTTCAGCTGTTCCTGGTAGTCGTCCCACAACGGCATGTGCCAGGCGCGATCGTAGGCTTCGTCTCCCGCGGCCAGCAGTTCGCGCGCGAGCGCGTCCTTGTTGCTGTACAAGCCGCTTGCTACGTGACCCAGCGCGATGACGCAGGCGCCGGTCAGCGTAGCGATATCGACCACGGCGTCGGGCTCGAAGCGCTCGGCGTAGGTCAGTGCGTCGCACAGGATCAGGCGCCCTTCGGCATCGGTGTTGAGTACCTCGATCGTCTGCCCGGACATGCTGGTGACGACGTCCCCCGGTTTGGTCGCGGCGCCGCCGGGCATGTTCTCCGTGGTGGGAATGATGCCGACGACATTCAGTTTGAGCTTCATTTCCGCGCAGGCCCGCAACACGCCGAGCACGCTTGCTGCGCCGCACATGTCGAATTTCATTTCGTCCATTTCCGGCGACGGCTTGAGCGAGATGCCGCCGGTGTCGAAGGTGACACCTTTTCCGACGAGGACCACGGGCTTCGCCGTTTTCCGGCCGCCTGCGTAGTTGAGCACGATCAGCTTGGGCGGCTGGCGCGAGCCCTGCGCCACCGATAGCAGCGAACCCATCCCGAGCTTTTCCATGTCCTTGCGCTCGAGCAATTCGAGTCCGATCTTCCATTCCTTCGCGAGCTTCCTCGCCTGCTCGCCCAGGTAGGTCGGCGTGCAGATATTGCCCGGGAGGTTGCCCAGGTCCTTGGCCAGCGTCACGCCTGCGCCGATGGCCTGTCCCTGGCGCAAGCCGCGCCCGGTGGCCGCCGCGTCGCGCGCCACGGTCAACAATTCGACGTGTGCAAGCGGGCGCGGTTCGCTCTTTTTGCTTTTCATGTAGTCGAAGCGATAGGCGCACTCGACGGCCACCAGCGCTATCTGGCGCGCTTTCCAGTTCGCATCGCGGCGGCCGGCTTTGATATCGCTGAAGCACAGCGTGAGGGTGCCGGCGCCGGTTTCCTGCGCAGCCTTGATCGCGGCACGCACCGCTTCGCGGTACTCGCGTTCGCGCAGTTCGGTTTCTTCGCCCAGGCCGACGAGCAACACGCGTTCGGCGGCAACACCCTGGACGCGGTACAGAAGCAGCGCTGAACCGAGTTTGCCTTCCATGTCGCCGCGGCGCAGGATTTCGCCCAGCGCGCCTTGCGCCGCGCGGTCGAGTGCTCCGGCGGCCGCGCTCAGTTTGCGGCCCGCATATACGCCTACGGCTATACAGGGCGTGGCGCGCATCTCCGGCGCGCCGCGTTTTGTGCTAAATTGCAATGGCTGCTCCTTCCCTATTTTTCAATTGAACGACTACTCCCGATTATCCCTGCTTTGTTCCAGTCAAGTCAAAGCCGTTGCGTCCAGGCGCGGCGTCGACGCAAAGCCGGAGCGCAAGCGGCTGCATTGGAGTCCGGCGCAAGCATGGGTTTGCGACTGCGGGGTCCGGCTGGGCGCGAGGGGATAGATCCCCGTCGGCCGCGGTAGGTTGCCAGCGGTGATATTCCAACGTTCCCTGCTGCGCGAATTCGGCAATCTCGCGGTCGCTGTTTTTGCCACTTTGTTCGCGATCACGCTTACCACGCAGCTGATACGCTTTCTGGGACAGGCCGCGAGCGGCAAGTTGCTGTCGGAGGCGGTGCTCGCGCTGCTCGGGTTTTCCTCGCTCAACTATCTTCCGGTACTGCTGTCCCTGACCCTGTTCATTTCCGTGCTGCTGACCATCAGCCGCAGCTACCGTGATTCGGAGATGGTGATCTGGTTCAGTTCGGGGCTTCCGCTTACCGCCTGGGTGCGGCCGGTGTTGACGTTCGCTCTGCCGCTGGTGCTGGTAATTGCGCTGCTTTCCCTGTTTCTTGCCCCCTGGGCCAACAGCCGGAGCGAGGAATACAGGCGCCAACTCGACAGCCGCGACGAATTGTCGCGGATTGCGCCTGGCGTGTTTCGGGAATCGGCCAACGCCGAACGCGTGTTCTTCGTCGAAGGCGTCGCCGGCGACTCGGGCAAAGTGCAGAATGTATTCGTCACTTCCATGCAGCACGGCAGGCTGGGGGTGATGGTGAGCCGCCACGGATTCGTTGAAACGGCCGCCAATGGCGATCGTTTCATCGTACTTGCGGACGGCCGACGCTACGAGGGAAATCCGGGAGATGCAGAGTATCGCGTGATGGAATTCAAGCGCTATGCGGCGCGCATCGAGACGCGCGAAGCCAAGGTGGGGCAGATTCCTGCACGTGCCCTTTCCACGAAAACGCTTCTGGACTATCCCAATCAGGGCAATCTGGCGGAATTGTTGTGGCGCGTCGGGCTGCCCCTTGCGGCCCTGAATCTGACGCTGCTTGCGATTCCGCTCGCTTTCGTCAATCCGCGTGCCAGCCGGTCGACCAATCTGGTGTTCGCCCTGCTTACCTACATGGTCTACAGCAATCTGATCAGCGTAAGCCAGGCCTGGGTGTCGCAGGGGAGACTGTCGTTCCAGATCGGCTGGTGGGTCGTGCATGTCGCAATGCTGTTTTTGCTGCTGCTGCTGTTCTATCGTCGCATGAGCGTCAACTCGGCCTTCAGGAGAGGGCGTTGATCATTCTGCGAAAGTATCTGGCGCGCGAGATCTATGCGGCGACGCTGCTGGTTCTGGTCGCTTTTCTGATGCTGTTCGCTTTTTTCGACCTGATCAACGAGCTCAACTATCTGGGCAAGGGCAATTACCAGTTGCAGCACGTACTGCTGTTCGTGATGCTGTCTTTGCCGGGTCACGTATATGAGCTTGCGCCGATCGCGGTGCTGATCGGCACCCTCTATGCATTGTCGCAGCTTGCAGCCAATTCCGAATACACGGTGATGCGCATATCGGGCCTGTCGCCGTATGCAGCGGGAAACGCGCTGGTGCGCATCGGCGCAATATTCGTCGTGCTTACCTTCGCTTTCGGCGAACTGGTCACGCCTTTCGCCGAGCGCGCCGCGCAGCAGCTGCGCCTCGCCGCCATGAGCGCAGTGGTGGCGCAGGAATTCCGCTCCGGATTGTGGGTCAAGGACGATTTTCGTTTCATCAACGTGCGCGAGGTCAGGCCGGACAGTTCGCTGAATGGCGTCAAGATCTACGAATTCGACAGCGAATACCGCCTGCGTTCCATCAGCTTCGCCGAGCGCGGCGAGTTCAAGCAAGGCAATACATGGAGTTTGAGCGGGGTTTTGCGCACGAATTTTGACAGCGGCGGCACCAGCGTGTCCAAGTTTGCCCAGACCGATTGGCACTCGGTGTTGACGCCCGATCTTCTGTCCGTGCTGCTGGTGCAACCCGAAAAAATGTCGGCAATCAACCTGTACCAGTTCACCCGGCATCTTTCCGAGAACCGGCAGCAGACCGAGCGTTACGAGATCGCGATGTGGAAGAAGCTGCTGTATCCCTTCGCCTCATTGGTGATGATGGCGCTGGCGCTGCCGTTCGCCTATGTGCATGTGCGCGTCGGCGGTGTGGGCGTGAAAATATTTTCCGGCATCATGCTCGGGGTGCTGTTCCATCTGTTGAACGGGCTTTCCTCGTCCGTAGGCATTCTCCAGAACTGGGCGCCGTTCTACTCCGCGGTGCTGCCGAGCGTGCTGTTCCTGTTCGCAGCGATGGCGATGATGTGGTGGGTGGAACGACGCTGAGTCGGCCGGCGACGGTAACAACCGCGTAGACGCGGCATCGTGACCACCGACGCTTACGTCGTGCCGTGCTATTCAGTCGCTTACGATTCTGGTGCCCGCGAGCCGGTCATGCAGGAACTGTCGGTCGCGATCGAAAAGGGCGTAAAAAATGCCCGCTCCGCCCAGAGCGAGGCTGGGCCAGGCGCAGACATACCGCAGGATGGCCTGTGGCACGGTGATCCGTCCGCCGTTTGCGGCGATCAGGCGCAGTTTCCAGGTTTTCATCGGCAGGGTTTGCCCGCGACGGTGCCAGGAACTCGCGAAGTAGAGGCCGATCGCCAGAAAGATATAGGCTTGAAATGCATGCCGCAGCCAAGTACTCGTTATGCTGCCTGTTATGACAAGAAACAGGAGGCCGGCTGCGAATGCGACGCCGGCGAGGAGTACGAATTCATACACCATGCAGATGAGCCGCCGCGCGATGCCGGGATAAGCGAATTTGGTTTGCAGGTCGGGGCCGGCGCGTGCCGGCATGTCAGCGAGGCGGGCCGGAAGGCGCCGTCGGCGTTGTTGGTTTATCGCTATTCGGCTTGGCCGGTGCAGCCGGACCGCCTATCCCCGCGGGCTGCTTGGCCGTTTCGCGTTCCCGCCACTTGCGCTTGACGACTTCTCGTTTTTCCGGGGGCTGTTTCGTCAGTTTCTTGTAGTTTTCACGCGCTATGCGGCGCTGTTCCGGGGTGAGCTTGGCCCAGACATGCATTTGCTTCTGTAAGCGCTGTTGCTGTTCCGGTTTCAGCTTGGGATAGCGTTTGGCCGTCAGCAGCCATTTCTTGCGCCGTTTGTTGTCGAAATTGTTCCAATCGCTGGCCAGGGGAGCCAATATTTGCTGCTGCTCGGGCGTGAGCTGTGCCCAATCCGGCTGCTTCTTCTCTGCTGCTACCGCGAAATTGGATAGGGCGATGCACAGCCCGAGCATCAGGGCTGCGAGCGCTTTAGCCATGTGTCGAAGCTCTTATCCAGGTACGCGTTGATCGGCAGGTCGCTGGAAAGCAGGGCGGCGTCAATATCCGCGATTTCCTCGACCGACGGGGTGTGCTGCCAATAATTGACCCCGGCCAGCGCCAATATCAGCGCGGTTCCGCCCAAGGCAATACCGGCCGACGCCGGGTTTCCCCACAGGCGGCCGACAATGGCGTCCGCCCAGGCCAGTGCAAATGCGGGTTCGGTAACGCGCTGACGCGTCAGGGCCTGTTCGCGCGCTCGCTTCAACTGGGCTAGCGTGCCCGGCTCGAGATTCAGGGACCGGTCGAGTTGCTGCTTGATTTTTAAACCGAATTCGCGTTCGTTCATAATGTAATCCCCTTGCGCTTGAGCGCGGTGGCCAGAGTATGTGTCGCGCGCGAGCAATGGGTCTTGACGCTGCCCTCCGAACACCCCATCGCGTGCGCGGTTTCGGCAACGTCCAATTCTTCCCAGTAACGCAGCAAGAAGGCCTCGCGTTGACGTGGGGGTAGTGTCTTCAGTTCCTCTTCAATCAAAACAATAAGTTGCGAATTTTGAACGTGATCCGAGGGTCCAAGCGCCTGTTGCGAGCCGTCCGCAGGCGCCATCGTCTCCAGCGGGTCCGTCTCTTCCTCTCCGGCCCTCCCCGGAAGGATAGACGACAACTGCGTGACCCAGGTCGCTCTTACCTTGTAGCGACGGTAATAGTCGCGGATGGTGTTCTGCAGGATGCGCTGGAACAACATCGGTAATTCTGCCGGTGGTTTTGCACCATACTTTTCCGCCAACTTTAACATCGAATCCTGCACGACGTCCAACGCCGCCTGCTCGTCGCGCACGGCAAATCTCGCCTGCTTGTAGGCGCGCCGTTCGACCGAGGCCAGAAATTCGTCAAGTTCGCTACGCGATGCCAGGTCGATATCCTCGGAAATTTCTCCCATGGTCGTTTCTGTGTCTCGAAACGGCCCTACACGCCAGGGGTACAGGAAAACCGGCCCCGCCCCTGTCTTGGTTTGCTCCGGATTCTAGTGCTTAATCCTGCGCGGCGCTGTGCAATTTCCGTAGCCATAAGTTGCGCCGCAACAAAAAAATCTTGACCAAATGGGGGGCAGGCATTAGTGTTCAAGGCTTTGGGAAAAACCCAGCGAGAATCATGGAATTAACGGGCGCAGAAATCCTCATCAAGTGTCTTCAGGCGGAAAAAGTCGAATATGTTTTCGGCTACCCCGGTGGCGCGGTCTTGTACATTTACGACGAGTTGTTCAAGCAGAACAAGGTCAAGCATGTACTGGTGCGGCACGAACAAGGCGCTACGCACGCCGCCGACGGCTATTCGCGCTCGAGCAGGAAAGTTGGCGTCGCGCTGGTCACTTCGGGCCCGGGGGTCACGAATGCCGTGACCGGCATTGCCACCGCCTACATGGATTCGATTCCCATGGTGATCATTTCCGGTCAAGTGCCCACCCACGCGATCGGCTTGGATGCGTTCCAGGAGTGCGACGCGGTGGGCATCACCCGACCCTGCGTAAAGCACAATTTTTTGGTGAAAGACGTCAAGGATCTTGCGCTGACGATCAAGAAGGCCTTCTACCTCGCGGCAACCGGCAGGCCGGGACCGGTGCTGGTCGATATCCCCAAGGATGTGACCACCGACAAGTGCAAATTCGAGTATCCCGAAACGATCACCATGCGGTCCTACAATCCGGTGGTGAAGGGGCATACAGGACAGATCAAGAAGGCCGTGCAATTGCTGCTCGAGGCCAAACGGCCGATGATCTATGCCGGCGGCGGCGTCATCCTTTCTGACGCTGCGCCGCAGCTCACCAAATTGGTCAGGATGCTGGGTTTCCCATGCACCAACACACTCATGGGATTGGGCGGTTTTCCGGCAACGGACAAACACTTCGTCGGCATGCTCGGCATGCACGGTACCTACGAAGCCAATATGGCGATGCAAAACTGCGACGTACTGGTCGCCATAGGCGCGCGCTTCGACGACCGTGTCATCGGGGACCCGGCGCATTTCGGCCAGGTACCGCGCAAGATCATTCACATCGACATCGACCCTTCGTCGATTTCGAAACGGGTTAAGGTGGATGTGCCCATCGTCGGCCATGTGCCGGATGTTCTCGACGACCTGATCAAGCTGATCGATGCGAGCAAACAGCGCCCCGAGGCGAAGGCGCTAGCCGCCTGGTGGGAACAAATCAAGTTGTGGAAGACGAAGGACTGCCTGCGTTACGACCGCAAGAGCAAAATCATCAAGCCGCAATTCGTTCTGGAAAAGCTGTACGAAATCACCAAGGGCGACGCCATCATCACGTCCGATGTGGGGCAGCACCAGATGTGGGCGGCGCAGTTCTACAAGTTCGACAAGCCGCGACGCTGGATCAATTCGGGCGGCTTGGGCACCATGGGCTTCGGACTGCCGGCCGCAATGGGCGCGCAGATGGCCAATCCGGACGCCTCGGTCGTGTGCGTTACAGGGGAGGCGAGCTTCCAGATGTGCATCCAGGAACTCTCCACCTGCAAGCAGTACCGCTTGCCGATCAAGATCGTCAATCTGAACAACCGCTACATGGGCATGGTCCGGCAGTGGCAGCAGTTTTTCCATGGCAACCGCTATTCCGAATCGTACATGGATGCGCTGCCGGATTTCGTCAAGCTGGCGGAGAGTTACGGCCACATCGGCATCAGCATCGACAAGCCCGCCGACGTCGAACCGGCGCTTAAGGAAGCGTTCAAGCGCAAGGACGAACTCGTATTTATGGATTTCATCACCGACCAGAAGGAAAACGTCTATCCCATGGTCGGCGGCGGCAAGGGGCTCACCGAGATGATCCTGGCCGAAGAATTGTAAGTATCGCGCAACCTGACTCCGACATAAAAAACCTATGCGACACATCATTTCCATTCTTCTTGAGAACGAAGCCGGCGCGCTGTCGCGTGTTTCCGGACTGTTTTCCGCCCGCGCCTACAATATCGAATCGCTTACGGTCGCTCCGACCGAGGACCCGTCGCTGTCGCGCATGACCATCGTCACATCGGGCTCAAGCGACGTGATCGAGCAGATCACCAAGCAGTTGAACAAGCTGGTCGAAGTCGTCAAGGTGGTGGACCTTTTCGAGGCTCCGCACATCGAGCGCGAACTGATGCTGATCAAGGTTCGCGCCAATGCGAAGGATCGCGACGACATGAAGCGCATGTCCGATATTTTCCGCGGGCGCATTGTCGACGTCTCCGAGGACACGTACACAATCGAGCTTACCGGTACCGGACAGAAGCTGGATTCATTCATCGAGGCGCTGGGCAGCAGCGTCATTCTCGAAACGGCGCGAACCGGCGCCTGCGGCATATCCCGCGGTCAGCGGGTTCTTAGGATTTGATAAATAGAGGCAGGGGGCGGGAGTCCGGGGCTGGTCGGGTAGTTTTGCAACCAGCCTCCAGAGCCCGTTTTTCTGTCTCGCAATCTGAGGGGAAACCATGAAAGTTTATTACGACAAGGACGCTGATCTTTCGCTCATCAAGGGCAAAAAAGTGACGATCGTCGGCTATGGCTCGCAGGGGCACGCGCACGCGCTCAACCTGCACGATTCCGGCATGAAAGTCACGGTCGGGCTGCGTAAGAGCGGGGCATCCTGGGACAAGGCGAGAAAAGCCGGACTCAAGGTGGCCGAGGTCGGCGAGGCGGTCAAGGGCGCCGACTTTGTGATGATGCTGATGCCCGATGAGCACATAGCGGCGGTGTACCAGGGAGAGGTCGAACCCAATATCAAGAAGGGCGCGACGCTCGCCTTCGCGCACGGTTTCAACATTCATTACGGCCAGGTTGCGCCGCGCGCCGATCTCGATGTCGTGATGATCGCGCCGAAGGCGCCGGGGCACACAGTGCGATCGACCTATACCCAGGGCGGCGGCACGCCGATGCTGATAGCGGTGCACCAGAATCCAAGCAGGAAAGCGCGCGATCTGGCGCTGTCCTACGCGGCGGCAATCGGCGGCGCGCGCGCCGGCGTCATTGAAACCACGTTCAAGGAAGAGACCGAAACCGACTTGTTCGGCGAGCAGGCCGTGCTTTGCGGCGGCTGCGTCGAACTGGTCAAGGCGGGCTTCGAAACGCTGGTCGACGCCGGCTACGCGCCGGAGATGGCTTATTTCGAATGCCTGCACGAACTGAAGCTGATCGTCGACCTGATGTACGAAGGCGGTATTGGCACCATGAATTATTCGATCTCCAACAACGCGGAGTACGGGGAATATCTTACCGGCCCGAAGATCGTCAACGACGAGACCAGGAAGGCCATGCGCGCGGCGCTGAAAGATATCCAGACCGGCGAATACGCCAAGAGCTTCATCCTGGAGAACCGTGCCGGCGCGCCGACGCTGCTGTCGCGCCGCCGCCTCACCGCCGAACATCAGATCGAGGTGGTGGGTGAGAAACTGCGCTCGATGATGCCGTGGATCAGGAAGAACAAACTGGTGGACCAAAGCAAGAACTGAGTGCGCGCAGGGCCTAGGGAAGGGGGAGGGCATCATCATTTATCCCCCTGACCACTACCCCTCTCATTTGCAGCCTTAGATGAATTATCCTCATCCGCTCATCGCCCGCGAGGGTTGGCCGTTCCTGGCGCTTGCCGTCGCGGCCGCGGCGCTGGTGTCCTGGTATGACATCGTATGGTCGATCCCGTTCTGGGTCGTCGCCGTGTTCGTGCTGCAGTTTTTCCGCGACCCGGGCCGGGACGTGCCCGGAGACGCAAAAACCGTGGTATCACCGGCGGATGGCCGTATCGTCGCGGTGGAGAAGGCGCATGACCCCTATCTGAACCGGGACACCATCAAGGTGAGCGTGTTCATGAACGTGTTCAACGTTCACTCCAACCGCGCGCCGGTAGACGGCGAAGTGACGCAGATTTGGTACAAGGCCGGAAGCTTCGTCAACGCCGCGCTGGACAAGGCATCGACCGAGAACGAACGCAATGCGCTGTGGATACGCGCGGAGGCGGGCGGCGATGTCGTGTGTGTGCAGGTAGCGGGACTGATCGCGCGGCGCATTCTGTGCTACGTCAAGGCGGGGGACAAGCTCGAGCGCGGGCAGCGTTATGGCTTCATTCGCTTTGGTTCGCGCGTTGATTTGTACCTTCCACCCAATGCGCGCGTCAAGGCGGCACTGGGCGACAAGGTGTATGCTTCCAGTTCGGTTTTGGCAAGTCTGGAATAGCTGACGCGATGCCTGTCTACAAACGGAGAAAGCCGCTGATCAATGCGGAGATACGCCGCCGCGGCATCTACCTATTACCCAATCTGTTTACCACCGCGGCCCTGTTCGCGGGGTTCTACGCTATCGTGCAGGCGATGAATGCGCGCTTCGAACAGGCGGCGGTGGCGATATTCATCGCCATGGTGTTGGACGGCCTTGACGGGCGGGTCGCCCGGCTGACCCATACGCAGAGCGAGTTCGGCGCCGAGTACGACAGCCTCTCGGACATGGTGTCCTTCGGCGCGGCGCCGGCGCTGGTGATGTACGAATGGGCGCTCAAAAGCATGGGCCGCATCGGCTGGATCGCCGCGTTTGTCTACTGTGCAGGTGCGGCGCTGCGGCTTGCGCGCTTCAATACCAATATCGAAGTGGTGGACAAGCGCTATTTCCAGGGTTTGCCGAGTCCTGCGGCTGCCGCGTTGGTGGCCGGCTTCATCTGGGTGGTGGACGATTTCCATATCGACGCGGTGAGCACGATGCGCTGGCTTTCCTGCATCATCACTTTGTTCGCCGGATTGACCATGGTGAGCAACGTTCCGTTTTACAGTTTCAAGGACATCAACTTCCGCCGCGCCGTGCCGTTTTGGGCGATTTTGCTGGTAGCGCTCGCGATGATCCTCATTTCCACCCATCCGCCGACGGTGCTCTTCCTGCTGTTCGTCGCATATTCCCTGTCGGGATACGCCATGTGGGCATGGAATTGGCGCAAAAAGCGGTCAGTTGCCTAAATTCAGGAAAGCCGATATATTGCGACCATGGTGTTCAATACCACAGTCCTGATCGCCGCTTTACTTAGCAGCCTGCTGTTGCTGGTCGGCCTGCTGCTGCGCCCCGCGCGCACATAACCCCACCCCACAATTCGGTTAGTTTGAACCCTGCACCATCCCCGGTGCGGGACAGGATTTTTGCAATCCAAGATTGTATTTTTTACCGGAGGCTAAGATGAAAGACCACTTGATCATTTTCGACACCACCATGCGCGACGGCGAACAGAGCCCCGGCGCCTCCATGACCAAGGAAGAAAAACTGCGCATCGCCCGTCTGCTGGAGAAAATGCGCGTGGATGTGATCGAGGCGGGCTTTCCTGCCGCTTCAAACGGCGACTTCGAAGCAGTACGTGCGGTGGCGGAAATTATCAAGGACAGCACGGTCTGCGGACTTTCGCGTTCCAACGACAAGGATATCAGCCGCGCGGCGGAGGCGATCAAGCCGGCCAAATCGGGGCGCATCCATACTTTCATCGCAACTTCGCCGATTCATATGGAAAAGAAGTTGCGCATGACCCCGGATCAGGTGCTGGCCGACGCGGTCAACGCGGTGCGCTTTGCGCGCAGATTCACCGACGACGTTGAATTCTCTCCCGAGGATGCGGGGCGTTCGGACGTCGATTTCCTCTGCCGTGTGCTTGAAGCAGTGATCAAGGAAGGCGCGAAGACGGTCAATATCCCGGACACGGTGGGCTACACCCTGCCCGAGCAGTTCGGCGGCCTGATCCGCACATTGCGCGAGCGCATTCCCAACGCGGACAAGGCGGTTTGGTCCGTGCATTGCCACAATGATCTCGGCCTCGCGGTCGCGAATTCGCTCGCCGCGGTGATGAACGGGGCGCGTCAGGTGGAGTGCACCATCAACGGGCTGGGCGAGCGCGCAGGCAACAGCTCGCTAGAGGAGGTCGTCATGGCGGTGCGCACGCGCCGCGACTTCTTCTCCTGCGATACGCGTATCGATGCGACCCAGATCGTGCCGGCGTCCAAGCTGGTATCCAGCATCACCGGGTTTCCGGTACAACCCAACAAGGCCATTGTCGGCGCCAATGCGTTTGCGCACGAAGCCGGCATTCACCAGGACGGCGTGCTCAAAAGCCGCGAAACCTACGAAATCATGCGCGCCGAAGACGTGGGCTGGAACGCGAACAAGCTGGTGCTGGGCAAGCATTCTGGCCGTACCGCGTTCAAGGCGCGATTGAAGGAATTGGGGATCGGGCTCGAATCGGACCAGGCGATCAACGCTGCCTTCGTTCGCTTCAAGGATCTGGCCGACAAAAAACACGAAATATTCGACGAGGATATTCACGCCTTGCTGTCGGGCGAGGCGGTTGCGACGCAGAGCGAACACTGGAAACTGATCGACATGAACCAGGCGAGCGGCACGGGTGAGCGCCCGCACGCGAACATCGTGCTGGTAGAGGGCGACGTCGAGCGCAGGGCGGAGTCCCAGGGCGATGGACCGGTGGACGCCATCTTCAAGGCGATCGAGAGCGTTGCAAAAAGCGGTTCTGAGCTGATGCTGTACTCGGTCAATGCCGTCACGCAGGGCACCGAGTCTCAGGGCGAGGTGACTGTCAGGCTGCAAAGGGCCGGGCGCATCGTCAACGGCGTGGGCGCGGATACCGATATTGTCGTGGCGTCGGCCATGGCCTATCTCTCCGCGCTAAACAAGCTGCACAGCAAGGTCGAGCGCATCAACCCGCAGCTATAGAATCAGGCAGTGCGCGGCTGCGATCGGCGCGTCAGACGCGCGTAGAAGGCGGCGCTGACGAAGAAAGCGAGGGAAAGCAGCGCCTCGGCCAGAGCAAGCGTTGCGCTTGCGCCGGATTCGGCAAAGGCGCGCATCGCGCCCTCGGCAAAGTACGCGAGGATCAGCATCGACGCCCACTGATAGGTATAACGCCTGCCGTGCAGCACGCCCATCAAGGGCAGGAGCAGGGGCAGTACCTTGAGCGCAAGCCAGGAGCCGCCAGGCCGCAGCGGTGCGAGCCACAACTCCCATGCCAGACAAAGGAAAATCAGAACCAGCAAACTGATGCAGGCGCCGAGATAAAGGGCTTTCTGCAATCTAGGAAGCCAGCTTCAGCGCGACTTCAGCCAGGCGCCTGCCCAGCATGATGCACAGCGTTTTTTCCTCGGCGCTGACGGGCAGGTCGTTGGCGCTGCCCGCGAGGTGGCTCGCTCCATAGGGCGTACCTCCGGTTTCGGTCGTCGACAATTCGGGCGCAGTGTAGGGCAGGCCGACGATCAGCATGCCGTGGTGCATCAGCGGCAGCATCATGGACAGCAACGTCGTTTCCTGTCCGCCATGAAGACTGCTGGTCGAGGTGAATACGGCGGCCGGCTTCCCCGCAAGCGCGCCTCCCAGCCATAGCGCGCCGGTTCCGTCCCAGAAATGCTTCATCGGCGCCGCCATATTGCCAAAGCGCGTGGGGCTGCCCAGCGCGAGGCCTGCGCACTGCTTCAAATCGCTCAACTCGCAATAGGGGGCGCCGTCATCGGGTATCGCCGGCTGCGCCAGCGTGGTCACGCTCGCGATTTTCGGCACCGTGCGCAGGCGCGCGCCCGCGCCGGGCACCTGCTCGATGCCGCGCGCCACCAGCCGCGCCATTTCCTTGACGGCGCCGCGATGGCTGTAATACAGGACCAGTATTTCCGGCATGTGTGACTGATAGGCGGTTGACGACGGTATTATAGGTCGGGGTTCGCGCCGCATGCGCGGGCCGCAGGCCAAACCGCGTCAGGAAAGTTTGCCTTCGTAGCGCCACCGGTTCTTCCACGCCGCTTCCACCGCACGCGGATACTGCGGCTTGCCCAGGCTGCCGTTGTAGCGCCCGAGTGCCCGGAAAAGATCGCCATTCTCGATATCCAGATAGTGGCGCAGGATGGTACAGCCATAGCGGATGTTCTTGCGCATATCAAACAGGTTGTCGTCTTTCCCGCCGATGAGTTTTGTCCAGAATGGCATGACCTGCATATACCCTCGCGCGCCGGACCGGGACACGGCGTATTTCTTGAACCCGCTTTCGACTTGAATCAGCCCCAGCACCAGCTGCGGGTCGAGACCTGCGCGGCTGGCTTCGTAGTGCACCGATTTCAAAAATGCGATACGGCTGCCGTGGTCTCGTATGCGATTTTCCAGCCGCCGCGACATTGCGCTGAGCCAGTTGACTTCGTCCAGCTTGGACTTGAACGCCGAGGCATCCGGTGCCTTGTCGCTTACCGCCCTGGACAGCGCAGCCTGCACGCTCGCCGCGAGCGGTTCGTAGCGTTGCGCTCCGGCCAAGGCTGCGTCATGTGCCCAGATCAAGGCAAGGCACAGTGTCCAGCGGGCTAGTTCGCGCATAACCTCTCTTGGATGAAGGCGAGCAGTTCCCCGGCGGCGACCGCGGTCGCGCTCTGGTCGCATCGTCCCTGGTATTCGAGTTTGCCTTCCTTCAACCCGCGTTCGCCCACCACGATGCGATGCGGAATGCCGACAAGTTCCATGTCTGCGAACATCACGCCAGGGCGCTCGTCGCGGTCATCGAGCAGCACTTCGACGCCTGCCGCGGCCAGTTCGGCGTATATCCGGTCGCAGGCTTCTCTGACCTGTGCGCTCTTGCGGTACCCGATCGGTACCAGCGCCAGTTGAAACGGCGCGATCGGCTGCGGGAATACGATGCCGCGTGCGTCATGGTTCTGTTCGATGGCGGCACCGACTATGCGCGTGACGCCGATGCCGTAGCAACCCATTTCGAACGCGCGCGACTTGCCGGATTCGTCCAGAAACAGGGCTTTCATCGCCTCGGAGTATTTGGTGCGCAATTGAAAGATATGACCGACTTCGATTCCGCGGCAGATGTCGAGGACGCCCGCCCCGTCCGGACTCGGGTCGCCCGGCGCTACATTGCGGATATCGGCGACGAGCGCCGGTTCGCGCAAGTCGCGGCCGAAGTTTACGCCGGTGAGGTGATGGCCTTCCTCATTTGCGCCGCAGATGAAATCTGCCATGACCGCGACGGCTCGGTCCGCAATAAGCCTGATCCCGGCGTCCGAGCCGACCGGTCCGATATAGCCCGGCTTGCACTGGAGATGTTGCTCGATTTCTGCGTCAGTGGCGAAACGGAAAGGATCCATTCCCGGCAGCTTTTGGGTTTTGATTTCGTTCAGACTGTGGTCCCCGCGCAGCAGCAGCAATACGAACTCGTTCTCGTGCATCACGGCGATCGCCTTGACCGTCTGTTCGAGCGGCGCACCCAGCAGCGCTGCGACATCCTCGCAGCGCGTCGTTCCGGGGGTCGGGACTTTGCTCAGGCTCGCGACTGGCGCAGGGCGCGTCGTTGGCGGCGGCAGTGCTTCGGCAAGCTCGATATTGGCGGCGTAGTCCGAGTCCGGGCAATAGGCAATAGCGTCTTCGCCCGAATCGGCCAGCACGTGAAATTCGTGCGAGCCCGTACCCCCGATCGCGCCTGTGTCGGCTGCGACCGCACGGAACTTGAGTCCGAGCCGGGTAAAAATGCGTGTGTAGGTGTCGTACATATTCGTGTATTCGCGCTGCAGGTCGGCGTAGTCGGCGTGAAATGAATAGCCGTCTTTCATCGTGAATTCGCGGCCGCGCATAATGCCGAAGCGCGGCCGGCGCTCGTCGCGGAACTTGGTCTGGATCTGATAGAAATGCACAGGCAGCTGCCGATAGCTTCTGAGCTCGTTGCGCGCAAGATCGGTGATGACCTCCTCCGAGGTAGGCTGAATCAGGAAGTCGCGCTGATGCCGGTCCTTGAAGCGCAACAGTTCCGCGCCATATTTTTCCCAGCGGCCGGATTCCTGCCACAGCTCCGCGGGTTGCACCACCGGCATCGACAGTTCGACCGCGCCGGCGCGGTTCATTTCCTCGCGAACGATGGCCTCAACCTTGCGCACGACGCGCAGGCCCAGCGGCATCCAGGTGTAAATCCCGCCTGCTAGCCGCCGGATGATGCCGGCGCGAAGCATCAGCTTGTGGCTTACGATTTCCGCGTCGGCGGGGGCTTCCCTAAGGGTGGAGAGAAAAAACTGCGAAACGCGCATAAGAAATCCGGTGGATTTGGCGGTGATATTTTACTCGAAGATCGCAGCGCCCAAGGCCTTGCGACAAGCTGCTTTCATTGCACACAAAAATGTGGAAGAATGATCCAAATACCAGCTTGAGGTGAATATATCATGCTCGACCGTGACGGCTATCGCCCGAACGTCGGCATTGTTCTCTGTAACGCAAGGAACGAGGTATTCTGGGGAAAACGAATCAAGGAGCATTCCTGGCAGTTTCCGCAAGGCGGAATCAAGCACGGTGAAACCCCGGAACAGGCCATGTTCCGGGAACTTGAGGAAGAGGTAGGGCTCAAGGCCCACCATGTCAAGATCCTTGGCCGCACCAGAAACTGGCTGCGTTACGAAGTGCCGGCGCAGTGGGTCAGGCGTGAGTGGCGCGGCAGCTACAGAGGCCAGAAACAGATCTGGTTTCTGTTGCGCCTCGTCGCGCGCGACAGCGATGTATCCTTGCGTGCAAGCGAACATCCGGAGTTCGACGCATGGCGCTGGCATGAGTACTGGATTCCGCTGGATACCGTCATCGAGTTCAAGCGCGAGGTCTATGCCCAGGCGCTAAACGAGTTGGCACGCTATCTCAATCGCGACTCAATCCACAGGAAGCACGACCCCGCACTGCGCTCGGTGCGATGAGCGGGTCGATTTCGCAGCAGGGCGCTGCCGATTCGAGGAACATGCAATGAAGCGCGAATACCATCCCCTGAGTGCGCATCGCCTGCAAACCGGTACGCGTTATCACCAGCCCGGTGGCGACAGGGAGGGTGTGGGCATCGATTCGCCAGCCTTGGACGTCATGACCGATTTGAGGCAGATCCCGGCGGCTACCATCGATCTGGAAGCCCCACTGGATGCAGCCAACCGTTTCATGATCCGGCGCGGCGTGCGTTTGCTGCTGGTGACCGACGACGACAGGCAGGTGCTGGGACTGATTACGTCGAACGACATACTGGGGGAGAAACCGGTGCAGTTCGCGCTTGAGCGCGGCATCAAGCGCCAGGAGATTTATGTGCGCGACATCATGACGCCGTGCGAACAGCTGGAAGCGTTGTCCTACGCCGATCTCATCCAGGCCGAGGTGGGGCACGTTGTGGCGACGCTCAAGCATTCAGGACGCCAGCACGCGCTGGTCACCGACATGAGCGCAGACGATAATGTGCAGGCGGTGCGCGGAATATTTTCGGCGTCGCAGATCGCGCGCCAGCTCGGTGTGGCGATCCAAACGACCGAGGTCGCCCAGACTTTTGCGGAAATAGGCGCGGCCCTCGGGCACTGAAAAAGATAGAGGGAAAAAGCGGCAGGATTGACAGCTAGGCGCTAACGGGATATATTTAGTCATAGATTAGAGTAAGTCTATAAATAGTGTTTTATGTATGATTTGTAACGAATAATTGCGTCATTAACAACTCAAAAATAGGAGCGACCATGAAACTCAAAGGCTCAAAGACTGAAGAGAACCTGAAAGCCGCATTTGCGGGAGAATCGCAAGCAAATCGCCGCTATCTGTATTTCGCAAACAAGGCTGACATCGAAGGCCAGAACGACGTGGCTGCGCTGTTTCGCTCTACCGCCGAAGGCGAAACCGGCCACGCTCACGGCCACCTGGAATATCTAGAGCAGGTAGGCGATCCGGCAACCGGCCTGCCGATCGGTTCGAGCCGCCAAAATCTGACAGCCGCCGTTGCCGGCGAAACGCACGAATACACGGACATGTATCCCGGCATGGCCAAGAGTGCGCGCGACGAAGGGTTTGAAGAAATTGCCGACTGGTTCCAAACGCTGGCAAAAGCCGAACGCTCGCACGCCAACCGCTTCCAGAAAGCCCTGGACGTGCTGGCTGATTGAGTGCGTGACAGGCTAAGGGACAGGAACGGTTTTCGTCCTCTCCCTTAGCCAGAACGAGTTACACCCAAGCCTTACCTTTCCCATTCTGCACCAAACAATAATATGAGCATGCGCGAAGGGAGTCTCGAAGCGCCCACCCGGCATCCTATTGACTGGAAATCACCGGATTTCTACGACGAGGACAAACTGAATGCCGAGCTTCACCGTGTCTACGACATCTGCCATGGATGCCGTCGCTGTGTCAGCTTGTGCACCGCCTTTCCTACCCTGTTCGACCTTGTAGACGAGAGTACGACCGGCGAGGTAGACGGGGTGGACAAGAGCGATTTCGGGAAAGTGGTCGACCAGTGCTACCTGTGCGACCTGTGCTATATGACCAAGTGTCCTTATGTGCCGCCGCACCAATGGAACGTGGATTTTCCACACTTGATGCTGCGCGCAAAGGCGGTCAAGTTCAAGAAGGGCGAAGTACGGTTCCGTGACCGGCTGCTTTCTTCCACCGATGCGATTGGAAAACTGGCCGCAATCCCGGTGGTGGCGCAGACGGTGAACGCGGTCAACGGAAACGGTGCGGCGCGGGCGCTGATGCAGAAAGTCATCGGCGTGCATCAGGAGCGCAAGCTTCCGCCATACAGTCCCTCGCGTTTTCGCAGCAATGCACCCAGGAGTCCGACGCACGCGGTGAAAAACAGCGAGCGTACGCCCGGCAAAGTTGCCATTTTTGCGACCTGTTACGTGAATTACAACGAGCCCGGCATCGGCTACGACCTCATCAAGCTGCTCGATCACAATGAAATCCCCTACGTGATCGTGGAAAAGGAAGCTTGCTGCGGCATGCCCAAGCTGGAACTGGGTGATCTGGAAAGCGTTGAGCGCCTAAAGCAGGCGAATATCGCACCGCTGGCCCGGCTCGCGCGCGAGGGCTATGCCATTCTCACCGCGGTACCGTCCTGTACGTTGATGTTCAAGTCGGAGCTACCGCTCCTTTTCCCGGAAGACGGCGAAGTAAAAGTGGTATCAGAGGCGATGTTCGATCCGTTCGAATATCTGGTCTTGCGCCACAAGGACGGCCTGCTCAAGATTGATTTCAAGCAAGCGCTGGGCAAGGTCTCTTACCATATTCCCTGTCATTCTCGGGTGCAGAACATGGGGCAGAAGACGCGCGAGGCGCTGCAGCTGATCCCGCAGACCACGGTAACCACGGTCGAACGCTGCTCGGGGCACGATGGCACCTGGGGCGTGAAGTCCGAGTATTACGCCAACTCGATGAAAATTGGCCGACCGGTTTTCAAGGCCATGGCCGCTGGCGATCCGGATTACATCAGCTCGGACTGTGCCATCGCGGCGCGTCACATTCAACAGGGGATGGGCGATACCCGAGCGCAAAGGGAACATCCGCTGACCCTGATGCGCATTGCATACGGACTATAGGACCATGGGTGCAATCCAAATGACAATACATACGATCGCCAGAGACAGTCTGCTCAGCCTGGAAGCTTACGCGCGGCAGCGCCAGGAATTTCGCGCCAGGGTGATGGCGCACAAGAGAGCTCGAACGGTTCATCTGGGCGCGCACCTTACGCTGATCTTCGAAGACGAGCTGACCTTGCGCTACCAGATACAGGAAATGTTGCGCATCGAACGCACGTTCGAGGAATCCGGCATACAGGACGAACTCGATGCCTATAATCCGCTACTGCCGGACGGTCGAAATTTCAAGGCGACCATGATGATCGAATATCCGGACGTCGCGGAGCGCGCAGTCGCATTGTCGAAATTGAAGGGAATCGAAGACCGCGTCTGGATTCAGGTGGAAGGTTGCCCGCGCGTGTATGCGATTGCCGACGAAGACCTCGAACGCGAGAATGCGGAAAAGACTTCGGCCGTGCACTTCCTGCGCTTTGAGTTGAACGACGAGATGGTCAAGGCGCTCAAGTATGGCGTCGCCTTGTCGCTGGGCGTGGATCACCGAAACTATCAGGCGGAGATCGGCGCGGTGGCCGACAGCGTGCGCGCCTCCCTTATGCAAGACCTGGACTGAAGCATGCGCGCGTGGCTGGCGCTGTTGTTGATTTTCCCCCTGGCAGCCGGTGCGCAGATTTTTGGATTCGGAGAGAACGGCGGCAAGCGCGATCGCGCCGCCGAATCGAAAGCGCTCCTGCCCGAATTCCCCAAGCCGGAGAATTATCTTCCGTTCGAAGTTAGCGCAACCACGCCTTTCAGCTTTTTCGTCGACGAAAAGTCGATCAGCATCGTCGCCGACAACGTGGTGCGGTACAGCCTGATCGCGAAAAGCGCCGACGGTGCGCTCAACGTCAGCTACGAGGGATTGCGCTGCGGCGAGCACGAGTTCCGCATCTACGCGGTTGGCCAGTCCGACAAAACCTGGACCGAGGTGCAAAATTCGAATTGGAAACCGCTCCGCCTTGACCCGCGCAACGCGCAGCGGGTGGTGCTCTATAGCGATTTCTTCTGTCCTTTGACCGGCTTCATCGCGGACAATGACGAGGCGGTGCGTTCGCTCAGGAATGGCGGCAACCCACGTTCATTTACCCCGGGTTACTAAGCCAGGAGAGATTCCGCGCGGTCCGTTGCTGCGGGAGCCGCGAATGGTTGTGGCTACGGTCGCTGCTACGCAGCTTAACTTTCGCTTCGCGAAAGTTAGCCTACGCCGCAATCTCGTCCTGCTAGAGCAGGACGAGATTGTCCCGATGTATCAGCTCGGGCTCGTCCACATAACCGAGAATGGATTTGATCTCGCTGCTGGTCTTGCCTGCGATGCGGCGGGCGTCGTGTGCGCCGTAGTTCACCAGCCCGCGCGCGAGTTCCGTGCCTTCCGGCGAGAGGCAGGCGACGACCGCGCCCCGTTCGAACGTACCTTCGACACCTTTTACACCGATTGGCAGCAGGCTTTTTCCCTCATTCGCGAGCGCGCGCACGGCACCGGCGTCGAGCACGAGCCGGCCGTTGACCTGCAAGTGGTCCGCTAGCCATTGCTTGCGTGCTGCGATCGGCATGGTTTCGGCAATCAGGTGGGTGCCGATGGCCTCGCCCTGCGCCAAGCGAAACAGCACGTCCGGCTCCAAACCGGAAGCGATTACCGTATGCGCGCCGGATCGTGCGGCGCGCTTGGCTGCAAGAATCTTGGTCAACATTCCGCCTTTGGCGACGTGGCTGCCGGCCTTGCCGCACATGCGCTCCAGCTCCACGGCGCCGGCCTTGGCTTCGCGCACGAGCTCGGCCAAGGGGTGCTCCCGAGGATCACGCGTATGTAACCCATCCTGATCGGTGAGAATGACCAGGCAATCGGCTTCGATCAGATTGGTGACCAGCGCCGCGAGCGTATCGTTGTCCCCGAACTTGATTTCATCGGTGACCACGGTATCGTTCTCGTTGATGATCGGAATGACGCCCAGTGCGAGCAGGGTGCGCAGGGTCGAACGCGCATTTAGATAACGCTGACGGTCGGCCAAGTCGGCGTGGGTCAGCAACACCTGTGCGGTTTTCAGGCCGTGTTCGCGGAAAGAGGACTCGTACGCTTGCACCAGTCCCATCTGGCCCACTGCCGCCGCGGCTTGCAGTTCGTGCATTGCCTGGGGGCGCCGCGTCCATCCGAGCCGCTGCATGCCCTCGGCGATTGCGCCGCTGGAAACGAGCACCACTTCCCTCGCGTCCGCACGCAACTGCGCAATCTGTGTCGCCCAGCGCGCAATCGACGCCAGATTCAGACCCTGGCCCTGATTGGTAACCAGCGAACTGCCGACCTTGACGACAAGCCGGTGTGCCGATTTGAGCAGCGCGGCCATGTCAGGCAGCCTGTTTATCGGTGAGATGCTCCATAATCGCGAAGCATAACTCGCGGCAGCCCTCGCCGGTGAGTGCCGAGATCGCGAACCATCTGCCTTTCCAGCGATAGGCCTTGAGGAAGCGTTGCACGGCCTGGTCGCGCCCGTCCGCTTCGAGCATGTCGGTCTTGTTGAGCACCAACCATCGCGGTTTGTCGTACAGCGCCTGATCGTATTTCTTTAACTCGTTGACAATGGCGCGTGCTTCCTTGACCGGATCCACGCTGTCGTCGAATGGCGCAATGTCTACCAAGTGCAGCAACAAGCGCGTGCGCGCCAGATGGCGCAGGAACTGGTGACCCAGTCCGGCGCCCTCCGCGGCGCCTTCGATCAAGCCGGGAATATCGGCGATGACAAAACTCCTGTCTTCTGCCACGCGTACCACGCCCAGGTTGGGGTGCAGTGTGGTGAACGGGTAGTCCGCCACCTTGGGACGTGCGGCCGAAACGGCGCGGATAAAGGTGGATTTGCCCGCATTGGGCATGCCTAACAGGCCGACGTCGGCAAGCAGCTTCAGTTCCAGGCGCAACTCGCGTGATTCACCCGCCTCGCCCGGAGTGAACTGGCGTGGGGCACGATTGGTGCTGGTTTTGTAATGCAGATTTCCCAGACCGCCTTTCCCCCCGCGGGCGATGAGCGCTTTTTGCTCATGTACCGCCAGGTCGGCGATTTCCTCGCCGGTCTGGGCGTCAGTGATGACCGTGCCGACGGGGACGCGCAGCACGATATCTTCTGCGCCCTTGCCGTACTGGTCGGAGCCGCGCCCGTTCTCGCCGCCTTTGGCGCGATGGATGCGGGCGTAGCGATAGTCGATCAAGGTGTTGATGTTTCGGTTCGCCACCGCGTAAATGCTGCCGCCATGTCCGCCGTCGCCACCGTCCGGGCCGCCGCGGGGAACGAATTTCTCGCGCCTGAAATGGGCAACACCATCCCCGCCCTTGCCGGCGTGCACTTCGATCTTGGCTTCGTCGATGAATTTCATGTTCGGATCGCGCTCAACCCGGCGCTACAAATAAAAAAGCCCTACCGCGTGGATAGGGCTTTTCTAGGAGCCTGCCGGTCTTCAGGCCGGCACCACGCATACCGTCTTTTTGCTCAGCGGACCTTTGACCCGGAACAGAACTTTGCCGGCAACCTTGGCGTAGAGGGTGTGATCTTTGCCCATGCCTACGTTTTCGCCTGCGTGAACCTTTGTGCCGCGCTGGCGCACAATAATGCTGCCGGCGGATATCAACTGGTCGCCATAGCGCTTGATGCCGAGGCGTTTGGACTGCGAATCACGACCGTTTCTGGAACTGCCGCCTGCTTTCTTATGTGCCATATCTTGCCTCTCTGATTAACCGGTGATTCCGGTTATTTCGATTTCGGTGAAATTCTGCCGATGCCCCTGATGCTTCTGGTAATGCTTGCGCCGGCGCAACTTGAAGATGCGCACCTTGTCGTGGCGACCCTGGGAAAGGACTTTCGCCTGCACCGAAGCGCCTGTGACCAGCGGCCTTCCCATCTTGAGATTGTCGCCGTCTGCGACCAGCAATACCTTGTCGAGAACGATTTCAGCGCCGATCCCTGCGGGCAACTGATCTATCTTCAATTTTTCGCCGGCTGTGACGCGATACTGCTTGCCGCCGGTTTTTATGACCGCATACATGTTGAGACTCCAAAAAAAGCGAAACAAAAACGAAACTGCGGTAAAACCAAGGAACCCGAGATGATACAGCAATTTAGCTTGGGCAGTCAAAAGCTTTATGCTATGATTTCCGGCCTCCTGAATCCGTTTTTTAATCTGGTTTCCACCCGTCTTCTCGTGCCCATAGAATCCATCAGATCTCTCATCGACGCCGACATGCGCGCGGTGGATGCCATGATACGCCGGCGACTCGAGTCCGACGTGGTGCTGATCCGTCAGGTGGCGGAGTACATCATCGCCAGCGGCGGCAAGCGCCTGCGGCCGGCCATGCTGCTCCTGGCAGCGGGCGCAACCGGCTATGCCGGCGGGCATCACCACGAACTCGCTGCGGTGGTCGAATTCATTCATACGGCGACGCTGCTGCACGACGATGTCGTCGACGAATCAGGATTGCGACGCGGGCGAAAGACCGCGAACTCGGAATTCGGCAACGCCGCCAGCGTGCTGGTGGGGGACTTTCTTTATTCGCGCGCGTTCCAAATGATGCTGACTGTCGACGATATGCGCGTGATGGCCGTGCTGGCCGAAGCCACCAACACCATCGCCGAGGGGGAGGTGCTGCAGTTGTTGAACGTGCACAATGCCGACGCCGATGAGGCGCGCTACCTGGAGGTGGTGCGGCGCAAGACCGCAAAATTGTTCGAAGCGGCCACACGGTTGGGCGCCATCCTGGGAAGCGCCGCACCGGACATCGAGGAAGGACTGGCGCAATACGGCATGCATGTGGGCACCGCGTTCCAGTTGATAGACGATGTGCTGGATTATTCGGGTGATCTGACTGAGACCGGAAAAAACCTGGGCGACGATCTCAACGAGGGCAAGCCGACGCTGCCTCTGATCTTCGCCATGCGCAAGGGCTCGCTCGCGCAGGCGCAGACGGTGAGGCATGCGATCGAGCAGGGCGGGCGAGACGATTTCGCGGCGGTGCTGGGCGTTATCACCGATACCGGTGCGCTGGACTACGCGCGCGAGCAGGCCAGGCGTGAAGCCGAGGCGGCCTGCGTCGCCATCCAAGGCCTGCCGAATTCTAATTACCGCGACAGTTTGATACAATTGGCAGACTTCGCGGTCAATCGTAACTACTGACCGCATTCGTTTTTGGGGGGCATGCCCCCTTCCGTCACACCTCGGGGTGTAGCTCAGCCTGGTAGAGTACTGCGTTCGGGACGCAGGAGTCGGAGGTTCAAATCCTCTCACCCCGACCACTGTTTTATGGCGTTGACCGGACACATGGTTGACACTTTATACCGGAGACATGCTTAACACTTTCGGTCCGAAAGGCTTATCCACCGGCCCGGCACTGCGGGCGTCGAAATCGCGGGTGGCTACCGCCCGAACAATCCTTTGAGCGCTTTCCGGGCCTGATCTTTAAGGTCTGCACCCTGGCCGCTCTGCTGGGTTCCCCCGATGCCGAGTTTTTCGCCGATTGCTTTCGTCACCGCTCCCTTGGCTTTTTCCTTGGCGACTTCGCCCACCATGGCGCCGAAGTCGACGCGATATTTAAGCGCTTCGTAGGGGCCGGAGAGGCGCACTGGCACGGTCAGGCCTTTGAGTTCCGCAAGGTCTTTGCCGCCCTGCCCACCCGCGGTAGAGACCACCGACGCCTTGGCCAGATAATCAATGGTGTCCGCGCCGATGTTGATATCGCCGCTGCCGGACACGCGCAGGAACGGCGATTTTAGCGACAGGTCCTCGTTGTGCGCGATACCGCCCTTGATCGCGAAACTGGCGGAGAGTTCGGAAAAGTCCGTTTTCTCTTGCGCTTTCGCTCCCTGTTCGGTCGCAGCTTTGGCGCCCAGTGCCGCCTTCGCCTTGCGGAACGTCTCCGCGAGATTGATGCCTTTCAGCGCACCGTCCTTGAGGTTGATACGGGCGCTACCGCCCAGCGCGCTCTTCAGTGCTCCGACGCTGCTCCCCGCAGAGTTCAGATCGAGGGCGAGATTGCCGCGGCCTTCGAGCATGTCCTTGTTGGCTAGATCTTTCAGCAGAGGGCCTATGTTGACGCCGCTGAGATTTTCCTTGAGGGAGTAGCGGTTGCCATTGGCATCAATCGTGAGCGCGCCCGCCGTGCTGCCCTGATAGAGCCTGGCCGAGTGCGGGTTCAGTTCCAGCCGGCCATCGGCAAGCCTGACGCGGGTGTTGATGTCGGCGGCTTTGACACCGGATACCTGCAGTGTCCCGATATTGATCGCGCCGTTCGCATTCACTGCTTTCAGCGCCGAAAGATCGATCGGAGTCGCGGCCGCGCTTTTCGCTTGTTGCGCGTTCCCTGGCGCTTGTTTCGCGTTCCCGGGCGCGAGGTATTGGTCCAGATTGATCTGATCGACTCTGAGGTCGAAGGCCAGGGCGAGCGGCTCGAATTGCTTCAGGTCCAGTTTCGCGTCGATGCTGCTTTGGTTGAACTTTGCTGCGAGATTCAGTTGCGCGTTCTTTTTGGGGAGATCAACTGCAGCGTTGCCGGTCAGGGTTACCGAGACGGCACCCTTGGGCAGGTTCGGGCCGGTAACGTTGACGTTTCCGGCTAGCCTGGACAACTGATAGCGCCCCGCTTCAACGTTGCCGCTAACGGGGCTCGCAAGACCGCCCTTGAAACTGTTGTCACCCTGCTTGCCCGCAAAGTCCAGTGTAAGACCTGCCGATTTGAACGCGCTGCCCGAGCCTTGCATGCCCGGGACGTTGAGCGTGGCTTCGATGCCACCATCGGTCCGCGCCAGCTTGAGCACCAGCGAAATTCTGTCAGCTTTGATGGCGCCCTTTGCAACCCGGGCTTTCGGGATGCCCAGGGTCGCGTCGATGCCATCGCTGCCGCGCTTTCCGGAGAATTTCACGAGCAGTGCGTCTATACTCGTCGCGTCCGGTTTGAAATCCAGCGCGCCTTCTACATCCAGTTTGCTGATGGCGAGCCCGGCAGCGGTTCCGCTTGCCGATACAGCGAGATTCTCCAGGCGGTAGTGACCCGCAGGTGGATCAAAACTCAGGCTGCCGCTGCCGCTGATCTGCACATCGAGTTCCGGATGTTTGGCCGCAAGGTGCAGCGCGAGCTCGAATTTTGCCGGCTTCGCAGCGCTTAGTTTTCCTGTCTTGAACTGCAAGTTCTTAATCGTGAACTGGCGCTTGTTCGCCTCGTCTGTCCACTGCAGCTCGGTATTGCTGATATCGACGCCTGCGATCTGCAGGTTAAGCCCCGCCGCGGCCTCGTTCGTCTTCCCGCCCGTCGCGCCCGGACCGCCCATCAGATCATCGAAGTTGCTGCCGCCGGCTTTGCGGCTGATGAGGTTTGCGCGCAGGCCGTCTATCGCGACCCGGTCAACGACGATTTGTTTGGACAGGAGCGGCAGCAATTCCACCGACACGCGTGCCGAATTCACTGCGGCGAACACCGCTCCGGCATTGGGTTCGGACAAGCTTAGCCTGCCTAATTCGATGCCGATTTTGGGAAAGAACGCGAGTTTAATCGCGCCTTCGATCGCAAGCGTGCGCTGAGTCCTGTCCTTGACCGCGGCCGCTAAATCCGCCTTGAATTTGTTGGCGTCGAAATTCGCTATCAGGACGGCCACGCCGATGGCTGCGATCGCCGCTGCGGCGGCGATGCCTGCCAGCGCGTATTTAAGCAGTTTCATTTTTCGAGATTCCGTTGCCAGTCACCGGCCTAGAATAACCGAAAGTGTGACTCGTATCATCGGGATGGTATCCATGTGGTAGGGATTGTTTTGAAAGCGGGGCGGCACCGATCAGGACAGATTCCGTCATGGGCTTGTAAAACATTGTTAAACGGGCTTTAGTGCGCGGTCTCTCGCGTGTAAAGTCCCTCGAGCAGTTGAGCCACTTGGCGATGAATGAGAATGGTACGGCCAGGTCCGGGCCGGTTTCGGAACGCGGAACACGGAAGAAAGATTGATGGGGTCACGAAAACGAATCCTCTACATAGAAGACGAAACCGACCTGCGGTGGCTGGTACGGCACGTGCTGGAGTCGGACGGTGGTTTTGAGGTGCTGGCCTGCGGTTCCGGCGCAGAAGCATTGCTGCGTATCGGGGGATTCGCGCCGGATTTGGTTCTTCTGGACGTGATGATGCCCGACATGGACGGTTTCAGCGTTTTGCGCGAACTGCGAGAGCGCCCTGAATTCGTATCCCTCCGGGTGGTCTTCCTCACAGCCAGGTCGCAGCAGAGCGACGAATATCTGCGCGCCGGCGCACAGGGACTGATTGCCAAGCCCTTTGAGCCCCGCGCCTTGGTGGAACAGGTGCGCCGCTACGTTGGGGAGCTGGCTTCCGCCTAGGACCTGCGCTTCAGCGGGAGAAAATCAAGTCGCAGATGCGCTGGACGCGAATCGCTCCCAGAGGGCGCCGATTTGCTCGACCAGAGCGTTGGGCTCGAACGGCTTGACGATCACGCCCAGCGCGCCGCGGCGAAGCAATTCCAGCCTCACGCTCTCCTGCGAGTTCGCGGTGAAAAACACCATCGGGGTGATCGCCGTCTCGGGCAGCTTGCGCAAGGCGTCCATAGTGGCGAGCCCGTCCATTCCCGGCATCATCATGTCTAGCAGTATCAGATCCGGTGGATACGAGCGCGCCGTGAGCACGGCTTCCGCGCCGCTGCCACAGATGCGCACGTCGTATCCGCCCCCGACCTCCAGGCTCAGGCGGGTTATCAACTGGATATCGGGATCATCTTCCACCAGCATGATGTTTTTCAGCGGTCTGTTCATCCGTGTGCCGTGCCGCCGCTCTGCATGGGTTTCGCGTCGGATTGCGGGTAGGGTGGCAGATCGAAATAAAACGTAGTGCCCATGCCCGCGGTGCTGACGAAACCAATGTTTCCGCCGAGCTTGTCGACGATGATTTTGCAGATGGTCAAGCCCAGGCCGGTGCCGCCCCTCTGGCGCGAGGTCGAGCCGTCTGCCTGGGAGAAGCGCTCGAAAACGCGCGGCTTGAAATCTTCCGGAATGCCGGGGCCGTGATCGATGACGCTGACGCGAAACGCATCGCCTCCGCGCGCGAGGCGTACTTCGATGTTGGCGCCGCGGGGGGAGAATTTCGCCGCGTTGGAGAGCAGATTGGCCATTACCTGCATGAGCCGGTCGGTATTCGCATTTACCCAAGCCGGCCCCTGGCTGTCCGAAAGCGTCACGCTGACCCCGTATTGATGCGCGTAGCCCTGGTTCGCCTGGATCGCCGTAGATAGCAGCGCTTCGAGTTCCACGGGTTCGAGCTGAATCTGCAGCGTGTCGGAATCGAGTTTTTCCAGATCGAGGATATCGTTGACCAGACGCCCGAGCAGTTGTGAATTGCTTCTGGCTACGCGGACCAGTGTCTTGGTCTCCGGATCGGAAAAAGCGCTCTTTTCGAGCAACGCGAGCGAGCCGATGATCGAGGAAAGCGGGGTGCGCAATTCGTGGCTGACCACAGCGACGAACTCGTCCTTCATGCGCTCGACTTCCTTGCGCGCCGAGATGTCGGCATTGGTGCCGGTCATACGCAGTGCACGGCCGCTTGCATCGCGTGATACCACCTGGCCGTGGCTGAGCACCCATTTCCACCTGCCGGCGCGCGTCATGACGCGGTGTTCAACGTGGTATTCGGGGCGCGTCCCTTTAAGCGCGCAGACAAACGCTTCAGCAATCTTCTTGTGATCGTCCGGATGCACCAGCCCGTATAGGGACTGTACATCGGTGATCGTCGCGGCAGGCGGATCGCCCAACATCTCGGCCCAACCCTCGCTGACGTATATTTCGCCACTGACGATATCGACATCCCAGATCGCGAGCCTCGAGCCATGCAACGCAAGGTCGAGCCGCTCATTGGCACGGATGAGTTCCTGCTGGCGCTGCACGCGCTCGCTGATATCACCGTGCGTACCGATCATGCGCAGGGGCCTGCCCTCGGCGTCCCGGCGCACAACCATGCCGCGGGTGAGTATCCATTTCCAGCTGCCGTCCTTGCACAGCATACGGTATTCTGTGGCGTAGCCCGGACTGCTGCCGCCGAGATACGCATGCAGGTCTGCCATCACGCGCGCTTTGTCCTCTGGATGAATGCGCCTTTCCCATTCTTCGCGCCGGTTCTCGAATTCATCGTCTGAATAGCCCAGCATCTCTTTGTAGCGTTTCGAATACATCACCTCGTTGGTCTGCATGTTACGGTCCCACACGCCGTCGCCGGCACCCTCGAGCGCAAACTTCCAGCGCTCCTCGCTCGCGCGCAGCGCCTCCTCCGTGGCCTTGCGTTCGGTGATGTCGATGACCAATGCGAAGAAGCCGCCGACCCCGCCTGCGTCGTCGAAATCCGGAATGAACGTGCCTGCGTGAACACGCTCGCTTCCGTCTGTTGCGTATGCCTTGCCCTCGTACTCCACGCGCTTTCCCCGCAACGCGCGCTCAATGCCGGGCAGTATGGCCGCGTAGGCGTCGTTTCCCATGATTTCGGCCAGATGGCGGTCGGCGACGCGCTCGGCTGGCAAGTCGAACCACTCTTCAATCGCGCGATTGTGCGATTGCACTCGGTGCCGCTTGTCGACATAGCCGATCATCGCCGGAACGGATCCGGTGACCAGCCGATACTGCTTCTCCCGTTCGCGCAGGTTTGCTTCAGCCAGGCGCCTTTCATTGCGCTGGCGGGCGATCACGAAGGTGGCGAAAAGCGCCAGCCCGACTGCAAGCAGCCCGCTCCAGAGGATCACCCGGCCTAGCTGGCTGGCCCGATTGGCCACGCGGTCGTGGCGTGCGAGTTCCAAAACATGTTCCCGCTGCAACATGGTTTCCGCCAGTTGCTCGAATCTGCGCTCGCTTTCACGATAGCGCGCGTTCGAGAAGAACGCGACTGCTTCAGCCACGCCATGCTGCCGTCTTAGTTGCACGATCTGCTCCTGCAACTCTTCGAGGACGGTTGCCGCTGCCCCAAGCGCCGCGGCGCCACGCTGTTGCTCGGCGTCGCCTGCAACCAGCTGTGCCAACTGACCGATGATGTTGCGGCAGCTCGCTTCTGCCTCATGCAATAGCTGCAAGTCATGTGCGGAGTCGCTGATGATATATGCCAGCGCGGCGGATTCCACCGCTTCCCTGGACCCAAGCAATGTCTCGACCTTGGAAACGATATTCTGGCCGCGCGCCTGGGCCTCGGTTTGCTCCGCGTTCTCTGTTACGCTTAGTTGATAGGCGCCGCCTATTGTGATCAGCACCGCAATGGTCGTGGCCAGAACCAGGTATACGCCGGATTTGAACGAGAATTTCATGACCGGCAAAGCATCGTACTTTTCGCAGGTATCGTCAAATACCGCGGTGGCGCGGCTGGATCGGAGGACTGTCTGCTAAAATAGGTCCAGGAGGCGTATGTCCGAGAAGCTCATAATCGCTGTGGACGCGCAGATTGCGGCGCTGGTGCCGCGTTTTCTGGACAATCGTGCGGCTGATGTTGACAAGATCCGCGCGGCGCTGGCCAGGGGCGATTTCGAAGCAGTACGCGTCGCCGCGCATGGCATGAAGGGCGCCGGCGGCGCCTACGGTTTTCCCGAGATATCACGGCTGGGTGCCGAGATGGAGGAAAGCGTGCGGCGCCGTGACGCGGCCGCGATCACCTCTCTTGCGGCGCGTTTGGAGGCGTATCTTGCGCGTATCGAAATCAAGTCTGACGATGGACAGCGAGCGCCGCACAGCGGATAAGGCGCCGGTAGGCATGTGCGACAACCGGCGATCATCAACGCTCGAGGACCGATGACCATGCGTATCGCGTTGCTGGAAGACGAACAGGACCAGTCCGACCTGGTGTGCGCGTGGTTGAAGGCCGCCGGCCACAATTGCCATGCTTTCCTGCTGGGCAAGGATCTGGTGCGCGAAGCGCAGCGTGAAACCTTTGACATGTTTTTGCTTGACTGGGAAGTGCCGGGGATGTCCGGCGCGGAAGTGCTCGTCTGGATCAGGGCAAATATCGCCGAACCGGTTCCGGTGCTGTTCGTCACCGCACGCCAGCGCGAGGAGGATATCGTGCATGCGCTGTCCAGCGGTGCCGATGACTATATGATCAAGCCACTGGGAAAGCTCGAGCTGATCGCGCGCATAGACGCGCTCGGGCGGCGTGCTCGCCAGATGCAGAAGCAGGACGACGATGTGCTCGAATTCGGGTCGCTTTCGATCGATCGTGCCGGCCGCAAGGTCACGCTGGACGGCGCCGAGGTGGCAATGACGCAAAAGGATTTCGATCTGGCCCTGTTCCTATTGCGCAATGTCGGCAGGCTGCTTTCGCGTGGCCATATACTGGAAGCGGTATGGGGGCAGTCGGCCGAAATCAATACGCGCACCGTCGATACGCACGTCAGCCGCATTCGCGGCAAGCTTCAGCTTACGCCGGAACGCGGATGGCGCCTTTCGGCTGTCTATCAGCACGGCTACAGGCTGGAGCGCGTTGCGGTGGACATGCGGCAGGAACCGTGATTCCGCGCAGCGCCGGCTAGTCGGGACGCGACTTGAGTAAATTTCTGCTGCTGGCAATCGTCTTTGCGGCCGTGTGGTGGCTGGCGAAGGGGTTCCGGCGCAAGGGCGCAGCAGGGGAGCCCACCGCGGCGGCACCGGAACGGATGGTCAACTGCGAGCATTGCGGCGTCTATCTTCCGCAAAGCGAGGCCGTACGCGACGGCGAGCGGTTCTTTTGCAACGACGAGCACCGCCGGCTGGCGGGCTAGAGCATATTGGCGATGGCACTCTGGCAATCTGCAGCTGACACACAGCCGGATTCGTTCTGGGTTTCGCTGCGTTTTTTCAACATTTACCGGCTGCTGCTCGCCGCGGTGTTCCTCGCGGCAGTCACGATCTTCGGCGACAGCCTCAATTTCGGCAGTCACAACCTTGCGCAGTTCAAGTACGTCAGCGCCGCCTATCTGCTGCTGGCGGTCGCGTTTCAGGTGTTGCTGGAAAGAATCCGCCGCAATTTCAACTTTCAGCTGAGTATGCATGTGATCGCAGACATCGTTGCGACGGTGCTGCTGATGAACGCCAGCGACGGATTCAGAAGCGGGCTGGGCGTGATGCTGCTGATATCGCTTGCGGCTGCAGCGCTGGTGAGCCGCGGGGCGCTGATGTTGTTCTACGCCGCGCTTGCTTCGATCGCAATACTGCTGGAGCAGACTTACTGGATCCTCAGTTACGATCACAGCGAGGCCAACTACGTGCAACCCGGCCTGTTGTCGATAGGCTATTTCGCCACCGCACTGATCACCAACCAGCTCGCGCAGCGCGTAATCCGCCAGGAGCGGGTCATGCGCCAGCGCTCGGTCGACCTTGGCAATCAACTGCGCATCAGCCAGCTGGTAATACAGGACATGCAGGACGCGGTACTGGTTGTCGACGGCAACGGCCTGGTGCGCCAGCATAATCCGCAGGTTTCGCAGTTGCTGGGCTGGCAGGCGCCGGAACTCGACCAGATCGAAAACTATTCGCCGGAAATCGCGCGCGCGCTGGCGCACTGGCGCGATGCCGGAGGCGGCGCGTCGGAAACCCTGCTGTTGCCCGGAAGTGGCAAGCTGGTGCGAGCGCGCTTCGTCGAGGCAGGGGCCGGCGGCGGCAGTATTTCACTGGTGTTTCTTGAAGATCTGTCGAGATTGCAGGAACAGGCGCAGCAACTGAAGCTTGCCGCGCTTGGAAGGCTCACCGCCAATATGGCGCACGAAATCCGCAATCCGCTTTCGGCGATCAGTCATGCGAGCGAACTGCTCCTGGAGGAGCATCGCAATCCCTCGCAGGATCGATTGCTGAATATAATTCAGGACAACTCCAAACGTCTGGATCGTATGGTGCGGGATGTGCTCGAACTGACGCGGCGTGACCGCGTCCGTCCGGAAACCATCGGCTTGGCCGGTTTTCTGCCGTCATTCATCGACGAGTTCGCGCAAAACGAGCGCGTCCCGAGGTCAAGCTTCGTGTTGCAGGTGAACGAAGATAGCGAAATCGTGTTCGACCGGGTGCATCTGCAGCAGGTGTTGTGGAACCTGCTGCGCAATGCGTGGCGCCATTCGCGCCAGGGCGAAGCGAGCGTGCGCCTGATCGTCGGCCGCCGAGCGAATCGGGTAGAATTAAACGTGATCGACGACGGCGAGGGCGTGCCTACGCACCTGCGGCAACAATTGTTCGAACCTTTCTTCACTACGTACAGCAGCGGCACCGGCCTGGGCCTGTACATCGCGCGCGAGATGTGCGCCGCAAACTCTGCCATCCTTGAATATGTCGTGTCGCCATCGGACGAGGGCGGGGCGGATTTCCGGGTGGTGTGCGGGACCAAGCCTGCATGAAGCGCGCCGAACGCAGAGCTGAGCCGGTGGCGGCGGCGGTCCTGGTGGTGGATGACGAGGCGGATATCCGGGAATTGCTCGAATTGACCCTGTTGCGCATGGGCCTGGTGGTGGAATCTGCGGCAAACTTGTCCGATGCCAAGGCGCTGCTCAAGGCGAAGCGCTTCGAACTGTGCCTGACCGACATGCGTTTGCCCGACGGGGAGGGGCTGGATCTGGTGCGTCATATCAGCGAGCACTGCGGCGACGTTCCCGTAGCCGTGATCACGGCGTACGGAAGCGCGGAGAATGCGGTCGCTGCGCTCAAAGCCGGGGCGTTCGACTACCTGTCCAAGCCGGTATCGCTGGAGGATTTGCGCAGCCTGGTGAAGTCGGCGCTCAGTCTGCCGCAGCAGCAGTCCGCGGGCAAGACGGCGCGCCTGCAATTGCTGGGTGAGTCACCGGCAATTCGACAGGCGCGTGAAATGATCCACAAACTCGCGCGCAGCCAGGCCCCTGTATACATAGGCGGTGAATCCGGTAGCGGCAAGGAACTGGCCGCGCGCCTGATCCACGAACAAGGTGCGCGTCGCGAGCAACGGTTCGTCCCGGTGAACTGCGGCGCGATTCCCGAAAATCTGATGGAGAGCGAGTTCTTCGGATACAAGAAGGGGGCGTTTACCGGTGCCGACGCCGACCGTGATGGTTTTTTCCAGGCGGCGCATGGCGGCACGCTGTTTCTTGACGAAGTGGCGGATTTGCCGCTTCCCATGCAAGTCAAGCTGCTGCGCGCCATTCAGGAGAAAGGGGTGCGCAAGGTGGGCGCCACAAACGAGGATGCCGTGGACGTGCGCATGATCTGCGCCACCCATCAGAATCTTACGACCTTGGTCGAGTCGGGCCGCTTCCGCCAGGATCTGTACTTCCGCCTCAATGTGATCGAGTTGAAAATGCCGCCGCTGAGGGAATGCAGCGAAGACGTGTTGACGCTGGCGCAATCCATGCTCGAGCGCCTGGCCGGAGCCGAGGGGAACGTGCTGCGCCTGTCCGGCGCGGCGCAGGCCGCGCTTGTCGCTTACGATTTCCCGGGCAATGTGCGCGAGCTGGAGAATATTCTGGAGCGTGCCGTGGCATTGTGCGGCGGCGAGGAAGTCCAGCCGGGCGATCTGCGCCTCACGCCTGCGCGCCAGAGCGGCGAAGCGCCGACCGGCGGGAAATGGCCGCTGCAGGACTACCTCGACCGCATAGAGCGCGAGGCCATACTCGAGGCGCTGGGGATGACACGTTTCAACCGCACCGCGGCGGCCAGACTCCTTGGCATCACCTTTCGCGCCCTGCGCTACCGCATGGAGCGGCTGGGAATCAACGAACCGCGTCCATGATCGTTGATAGCAGCGGGCGCATTGACGCAGCGCGTTACGTGGAATCGGACAATTGCGACGCGCGCCCGCCGGGTGAAACGATCACACTCCTGGTGATCCACAACATCAGCCTGCCGCCCGGGGAATTCGGCGGCGACGGCATCGAGCGTTTGTTTACCAACACCCTGGACTGCGGCGCCCATCCCTACTATCTGACGCTTACCGGCGTGCGCGTATCGGCGCACTTTCTTATTCGCCGGACGGGCGAACTGCTGCAGTTCGTGCCGTGCACGATGCGCGCCTGGCATGCCGGTGTTTCCGCATGGCGCGGGCGCAAGGCCTGCAACGATTTTTCGATCGGAATCGAACTTGAGGGCGCTGACGCAGTGCCGTATGCCGATACGCAGTACAGTGTCCTGGTCGAATTGATGCGCGCGCTGCGCTCTGCTTATCCGATCATCGACATCGTCGGCCACAGCGACATCGCACCGGAACGCAAAACCGATCCCGGTGCGGCCTTCGATTGGGTCCGCGTGCGCGATTTGATCGGACGATAGAACTTCATTCCGCATCGGCGCGAGAACTCCACTCGCGCGGAATTACCGCTCGCGATCTGCATCCGCCGCAACGATGGTGGCGGAGCGTCACGCACTGCAATCTTGCAAACTTGCGCATTCGGCAACGCGGCGCAGTGCGAACCGGTATTTGTTGCGCCAACGTTCGTCGTGCACATTTTTTTCAAAAACTTCTTGCAAAATCAAAAGTGCATGCCTAAAATTAGTTGCGAAGTGGTAACGAGATACTATATATTGTGGTTGCAGTCGAATTAAAAATATAAGACCAGGGACTGAAATGCAGCAACCGGCGCACATGGACTAGAGGGGAAGAATGCATATGCAGCTTGTCACCGATTCTGAAAAATCGCCATCCATGGCCGGTGCCAACATTGCAGAAGCGTCCGTAGTGAGCCAGTCAACCCATCCCGAATACCGCATTATTCGACGCAACGGTTCCGTGGTCGGATTCGACCCGGGCAAGATTTCGGTCGCGATGACCAAGGCGTTTCTGGCGATTGAAGGCGGGCAGGGCGCGGCGTCGGCGCGCATTCGCGAAGTGGTCGCGACGCTAAGCGAGGGTGTAGTCGCCGCCTTGGCGCGCCGTCAGCCCGGCGGCGGGACCTTCCATATTGAGGATATCCAGGACCAGGTCGAACTGGCGCTGATGCGCTCGGGCGAGCACGAGGTTGCGCGCGCCTATGTGCTTTACCGCGAACAGCGGACCAAGGCGCGCCTTGCGGAGCAGTCCAGGCAGAAGGACAAGGGCACCGCCCCGGCGCTGCATGTAACCGAGAACGGTGTCAGGCGGCCGATCGACCTTGGCCGATTGAAAAACCTGCTCGAGGCCTGCTGCGAGGGGCTGGGCGATGCGGTCGATCCGGATGGCATTTTTCAGGAAACGCTGAAGAACCTGTACGACGGCGTTCCGATCGAGGAGGTACGCAAATCGGCGATCCTGTCGGCGCGCGCGTTGATCGAGAAGGATCCGGGCTACAGTTTCGTAACCGCGCGGCTGTTGCTCAATACCATCCGCATCGAAATCCTGGGTGAAGAAGTGCCCCAGGCACAGATGAGCGGTCGATATGCCGAGTATTTTCCGGAATTTATCAAACGCGGCATCGCTGCGGAGTTGTTGGACGAGCGGCTCGCCAAATTCGATCTCGTGCGTCTGGGGAAATCGCTGGACGCCGCGGGCGACCTGAAATTCGGCTATCTCGGCCTGCAGACGCTGTATGACCGCTACTTTTTGCACGATCACGGCCAACGCATCGAGTTGCCGCAGGCATTTTTCATGCGCGTAGCCATGGGGCTGGCGTTGAACGAGATCGACCGCGAGGCGCGTGCGATCGAGTTCTACCAGGTTCTGTCTTCGTTCGACTTTATGAGCTCGACGCCGACCCTGTTCAATTCCGGCACCCAGCGCTCACAGCTTTCGAGTTGCTATCTGACCACCGTTGCGGACGACCTCGACGGCATTTATGAGTCGATCAAAGACAACGCCTTGCTGGCCAAGTACGCCGGCGGCCTGGGCAATGACTGGACGCCGGTGCGGGCGCTGGGATCGCACATCAAAGGCACCAACGGCAAGTCGCAGGGGGTGGTTCCGTTCCTGAAGGTGGTCAACGATACCGCCGTCGCGGTAAATCAGGGCGGAAAGCGCAAGGGCGCGGTGTGCGCCTATCTGGAATGCTGGCATCTGGACATCGAAGAGTTCCTGGAACTGCGCAAGAATACCGGGGACGATCGGCGCCGCACCCACGACATGAACACCGCCAACTGGATTCCGGATCTGTTCATGAAACGGGTGATGGAAAACGGCGACTGGACGCTGTTCTCCCCGTCGGATTGCCCCGACCTGCACGACAAGTTCGGCAAGGAATTCGAAAAAGCCTACACGGCTTATGAGGAAAAGGCGGCCAGAGGCGAGCACAAGCTGTTCCGCAGGCTCCCGGCGCTGCAGTTGTGGCGCAAGATGCTGTCGATGCTGTTCGAGACGGGGCATCCCTGGATAACATTCAAGGATCCATGCAATATCCGCTCGCCGCAGTCCCACGTCGGCGTCGTGCACAGTTCCAATCTTTGCACCGAAATCACGCTCAATACGAACGAGCACGAGATAGCCGTATGCAACCTTGGGTCGGTCAACCTGGTTGCGCATCTCAAGGACGGAAAGCTCGATCACGCCAAACTGCAGCGCACCATCGGCACAGCGATGCGCATGCTCGACAACGTCATCGACATCAACTATTACGCGGTCGGCAAGGCGCGCAATTCGAATCTCAAACACCGTCCGGTGGGTATGGGCATCATGGGCTTCCAGGACTGCCTGCAGGTGTTGCGCATTCCCTACGCTTCAAAGGACGCGGTAGAGTTTGCGGACCGGTCCATGGAGGCGGTCGCCTATTTCGGCTATCTGGCGTCGACCGAACTGGCCGAGGAACGCGGTCGCTACTCGTCCTATCGCGGTTCGCTATGGGATCGCGGCATTCTGCCGCAGGACACCCTGGCCCTGTTGCGCGAAGCGCGCGGCGGGCATGTCGAAATCGACATGAGCGTAAGCATGGATTGGGAAGGTCTGCGCGAGCGCATCAAGCGGCACGGCATGCGCAACTCCAATTGCCTCGCCATCGCGCCCACCGCCACCATCGCCAATATCATCGGCGTGTCCGCTTCGATCGAGCCCACCTACCAGAATCTGTATGTGAAATCGAACCTGTCGGGCGAGTTCACGGTGGTAAATGAATACCTGGTGAACGACCTGAAGCGCCTGGGGCTGTGGGACGAAGTGATGATCGCCGATCTCAAGTATTTCGACGGCAACCTGGCGAAAATCGACCGCGTGCCGGCAGAACTGCGCAGCCTCTACGCGACCGCGTTCGAGGTGGAACCGCAATGGCTGGTCGAAGCGGCGGCGCGGCGGCAGAAATGGATCGACCAGGCCCAGTCTCTGAACATCTACATGGCCGGTGCCTCTGGAAAACGACTGGACGATACCTACAAGCTTGCATGGAAGCGAGGACTGAAGACGACCTACTACCTGCGTTCGATGGGCGCAACCCATGCAGAGAAATCGACGGTAAAGGCGGGGCAATTGAACGCCGTGCCGGAAGGCGGGACGGGTTACGCGGCGAGGAGTGCCGAGCAGGCCGAACCCAAGTTCTGCGCGATAGACGATCCGGACTGCGAGGCCTGCCAGTAGGCGGGCGCGAAGATTCAAGAGATGAGCATGCTAAATTTTGACGAAGACGCGGCAGTTTCCACCATCCCCGGCCTGGGCTTGCAGGCGGTGCAGGGATTCATGCCGCAATCATCCGCGGGCGCCCGGCAGGCGCGTGGCGCTGAACTGCAGACGCCGGCAGTGAGCGCCGATGAATTGCGGCGCATCCGCGTGGAAGACAAGCGCATCATCAACGGCCGGACCGACGTCAACCAGTTAGTGCCGTTCAAGTACAAATGGGCGTGGGAAAAATATCTGTCGGCCTGTGCCAATCACTGGATGCCGCAGGAAATCAATATGAGCCGCGACATCGCCACCTGGAAGGACCCGAACGGTCTGACCGAGGACGAGCGCCGCATCGTTACGCGCAATTTGGGGTTTTTCGTGACCGCGGACTCGCTGGCCGCGAACAACATCGTGCTCGGCACCTACCGCCACATCAGTGCGCCCGAATGCCGCCAGTACCTGCTGCGCCAGGCGTTCGAGGAGGCGATCCATACCCATGCCTATCAGTACATCGTCGAGAGTCTGGGCTTGGACGAGGGCGAGGTATTCAACGCTTACCACGAGATTCGCAGCATCCGCGACAAGGACGAATTCCTGATCCCGTTCATCGACACCCTCACCAATCCGGCGTTCAAAACCGGTACGCCCGAGGCCGATCAGCAGTTGCTCAAGAGCCTGATCGTGTTTGCCTGCATCATGGAAGGGCTGTTCTTTTACGTCGGTTTTGCCCAGATTCTGGCGATGGGGCGTCAAAACAAAATGACCGGCGCGGCGGAGCAGTACCAGTACATCCTCCGCGACGAATCGATGCACTGCAATTTCGGCATCGACCTGATCAATCAAATCAAGATGGAAAACCCGCATCTCTGGACCGCGTCGTTCCGCGAGGAGATACAGGGGTATATGAAAACGGCGGTCGAACTCGAGTACCGTTATGCGGAGGACACCATGCCGCGCGGGGTGCTCGGTCTCAATGCGCCGATGTTCAAGGAATATCTGCGCTATATCGCCAATCGCCGCTGCCAGCAGATAGGCGTGGAGCAACTCTATCCAGGGGCGGGTAATCCGTTCCCGTGGATGAGCGAAATGACCGATCTGAAGAAAGAGCGCAACTTCTTCGAAACCCGCGTGATCGAGTATCAAACAGGTGGGGCGCTCAGTTGGGAATAGGAACTTTAGTGCCGTTGGCGTATTTCGGAGGTAAGGAACATGGGTAAGCTGACCGAGTTTCGGGCAGACAGTGACTACAGTTTGTGGTTGCGTTTCGACGATGGATTGGAGGGCAGCGTATTCCTCGGCAATCTGCTCGAAATCGGCGCCTTCAAACTTTGGCGTGACCGGGATCAGTTTCGCCGCGTGGCGATCGACCCCGCCGCGAAGACCCTCGTTTGGGATGGCGGAATTGAACTTGACCCCGCTGTTTTGTATCGTGATCTGCTGGAGCGCAAGGCCGCATGAGGCTGGCAATCCTGCAGGCAAAGAATTCGGCTGGCCGGGGTTCGCCCTGGCTGGTCGGATAATCCGGGCTCGCGTAGCCGGGTTGCAGTAGTTGTTTTTCTTTAACTTGAAGAAGGAGCTTTACCATGGCAACGAAGAAAAAAGCAAAGAAAGCAGCGAAAAAACCGGCTAAAAAAGCTAAAAAAGCCAAAAAGAAGAGGGCAGTAGCTAAAAAGCCTGTAAAAAAGAAAGCGGCCAAGAAAAAGGCCGCCAAGAAAAAACCTGCCAAGAAAAAAGCGGCAAAAAAAAAGCCCGCTAAAAAAAAGGTTAAAAAGCCAGCCGCCAAAAAGAAAGCGGCAAAAAAAAAGGCTAAAGCTACCGTGAAACCGGCGAAGCCGGCAGCACGTTCGATGATGGCTCCAGTTGCCTCATCGACTGCGGCGACGCCAGGGGCGAAAACCGCCCTGAATCCGGCAGCTGCCTGGCCTTTTCCTACAGGCTCACGGCCTTAGCAGGTATGGATGTCTCGCGGTCGGCCCTAGTGCAAGCTAAGGCTGTACCGCGGACATTCGACTTAAGCTAATTTATTCCCGGCTGCGTCACCCGCATTCTTTGACGGGACCGCAGGTTGCGTGGCTGGGATCGTTTCTCGGTTTGCTTGCAGCGCTTGACTAGATTGCCTGAAGTCCGAGTTAGCGTCAATTCGGGCGTGAAATCATATTGTTGCGACGCAGCATTTTTTTATCGAATTGCTTGACATAAGCTAGCATATTCAATAAAATACGTTTTATTGCAATACACCACGACTAGATGTCCACCGCGAAACCAAGTGCTAGCTTAGCCAGGTTTTGATCGCAGTTTCTTAGAGTTCGAACGGCACTTTAACAAGCCGTTTCAAGTAACTAGATTTTTGAAGTATTTGCTTAAGATAAAACGTTGCTTCAAGCACCGATTTTCGGTGGCGAACAACGCAAGATCACTTGGGCAAAGATGGCACTGGTCCCAATATACTTGGGACGGCGCCGTAACGACTGGGTAGCGCGCCGATCACAGCGTAGCCCAGCCTATAAAGTAAGTAGCTTTTTCGTTTTGGAGGTACACATGGACAATCTCAGACAGTTTGCCGTGCGAGCCTATGCCTTTTTGAGTTCGTTCCTGCACAACGGCCTGGCCGTGTTCGGGGCCGTCGCGGCCATTGCGCTGATGATGGGTGCGCGTCCTGCCGTAGAAGATCAAAGCATCCAGCCCGGACCCGCGTCCGCGGCATTCGGGACGATCCGGCACGAAGGGATTTCCCTGCTCGTTTCGAACGCCGATGCCGAAAATCCGGAACATCGGACGCTGGCCGCTTATCTTTCGCGCCGGTACCGCGTGGCGCAGGATGCGACCGAGCAGCTGGTCGGTACCGCGTATCAGGCAGGCGTACGCACAGGGGTGGATCCGCTGTTGATTCTGGCGGTGATAGCCGTGGAATCACGGTTTAATCCGATCGCCGAGAGTGTAGTGGGCGCAAAGGGCCTGATGCAAGTCATCCCACGCTACCACCAGGATAAGCTGGATGCGCTTGGAGGAGAGGAATCGGTGTTCGATCCCATGACCAATATCATGGTCGGTGCCCGCATACTCAAGGAAGCCGTGCGCCGCGGGGGTGGCTTGATGCCGGGTCTGCAGCTTTACAATGGCGCGTTTGCCGACGACAGCCAGCAATATGCCCAGAAAGTGATGGCTGAGAAACAGCGCATGTTGCTGATGCTCAAGCGGGCCAAGCCCAAGACCGCAGCCTGACAGGCTGTAACGACTCCAGTGAAAAACGCCGGCAAGCTGCCGGCGTTTTCATTTGTGCAAGAAGTTCCCCAGCCGGCGCACACCTTCCTGCAAATCGCTCAATGAGCGCGTATAGGCGAAGCGCACATAGCGTTCCGCCTGATTCGCGCCGAAATCCTTGCCGGGCGTGATCGCCACCCCGGCTTCCTCGAGCAGGTCGAAGGCAAACCGTCCGCTGTCCCGGGCGAAGCGCTCGATTCCAGCGTAAATGTAAAACGCCCCTTCCGGCGTCACCGGAATCGAGAATCCCAGATCACGAAGGGCAGGGAGCAGAAAATCGCGCCGCCGCTGGAACTCGGCGCGGCGCTGCTCGAGGATCCTTGTCGTTTCCGCGCCAAACGCTGCGAGGCCGGCGTACTGGGCCGGCGCCGAAGGACAGATGAAGGCGTTCTGCGCAAAAGCCTCCACCTCGCGCACGCACTCCTCCGGCATCACCAGCCAGCCCAGGCGCCAGCCGGTCATGCTGAAATATTTGGAAAAGCTGTTCACCACGAAAACCCGGTCGGACCACGCCAGCGCACTCGCGAATCCGCTCGCATAGGTCAGCCCCTGATAGATCTCGTCCACGATCGTCACGCCGCCGCGCGCCTGTACTACCTCGACGATCGCCCGCATTTCATGTGCCGGGATCATGGTCCCGGTGGGATTGGACGGCGAGGCAATGAGCACGCCGCGGGTTTTCTCCGTCCAGTTGGCTTCGATCAATTCCCGTGTCAGCTGGTATTGGGTCTCGGGGCCAACCGGGATGTTCTTCACCTGGCCTTCGAAAAACCGCACAAAGTGGCGGTTGCACGGGTAGGCCGGGTCGGGCATCAGTATCTCGTCGCCAGGATTGACCAGCACCCCGGCAGCGATCAGTAGTGCGCCTGAGGCACCGGCGGTCACCGCGATGCGAGAGGCGGGCACATCCAGTTGATAGCGATCGCGATAGTGGCTCGAGATCGCGCTGCGCAGCAGCGGCATGCCCAGTGCCGAAGTGTAGTGAATCGGGTTTTGCTTCAAGGCATCGACGCACGCAGCGATCACCGGGTCCGGCGCCGTGAAATCCGGCTCGCCGATTTGCATCTGCACGATATGTTTCCCCTGGGCTTCGAGGGCCTTCGCGCGATTCCATATTTCCATGACCTGGAAGGGCTGGATCTCTGACATTCGGCGGGCGAGCGACATGGCGGTATTATGACACTGCTCGAGCCTGGATCCGGAACGGCGTTGTTTGCGCCAACCGGACCCGCGCGGTTAGCGTTCCCTGCAGTGCGGGTCTATAATTCCGCCCTCCTGTAGCAGCATCACACCAAGGAAACTCATGGAAGACCCACTGCGTAAAGCCGCACTCGATTATCACCGTTTGCCCAAGCCCGGAAAGATTTCGGTGACCCCGACCAAGGCGCTGGTGAATCAACACGACTTGTCTCTGGCGTATACGCCGGGCGTGGCGAAGGCGTGCGAGGAGATCGTGCGAGACCCGGCCGAGGCGCGCAATCTGACCGCGCGCGGCAACCTGGTCGGCGTCGTCACCAACGGCACGGCGGTGCTCGGGCTGGGTGCGATCGGACCCCTGGCGTCCAAGCCCGTAATGGAGGGCAAGGCTGTCCTGTTCAAGAAGTTCGCGGGCATCGACTGTTTCGATATCGAGCTAAACGAGCTCGATCCCGTCAAGCTGGTCGAGGTTATTGCGGCGTTGGAGCCGACATTCGGCGGTATCAATCTTGAGGATATCAAGGCGCCGGAGTGTTTCTACGTCGAGAAAATGCTGCGCGAGCGCATGAAGATACCGGTATTCCATGACGACCAGCACGGCACGTCCATCATTGTCGGGGCCGCCATTCTCAATGGCCTACGCGTGGTAGGCAAGGAAATCGGCAAGGTAAAGCTCGTCGTCTCGGGTGCGGGCGCTGCGGCACTGGCCTGTCTGGACCTTCTGGTGAGCCTGGGTATGACGATGGAAAACATCTGGGTGTCCGACATCAAAGGCGTGGTGTACGCGGGGCGCAAGGAGGAAATGGACCCGAACAAGGCGCGCTATGCCAAAAAGACCGACGCCCGAACCCTGGGGGAAATCATCGATGGTGCAGACGTGTTTCTGGGGTTGTCGGCGGGAAAAGTACTCAAACCGGAGATGGTTAAGAAAATGGCGCCAAAGCCGCTGATTCTCGCGCTTGCCAACCCGGAACCGGAAATCCTGCCGGATCTGGCCAAAGCGGTCCGGCCGGATGCAGTCATCGCCACCGGCCGCTCCGACTATCACAACCAGGTAAACAACGTCCTCTGCTTTCCGTTCATTTTTCGCGGCGCGCTCGATGTGGGCGCGACCACCATCAACGAGGCGATGAAGCTTGCCTGCGTGCATGCCATCGCGGACCTGGCCATGGCCGAGCAGTCCGACATCGTCGCCGCCGCCTATGGCGAACAGAATGTGGCATTCGGGCCGGAATACCTGATTCCAAAACCCTTCGATCCGCGTCTGATCATAAAAATTGCGCCTGCGGTAGCCAAGGCGGCGATGGATTCCGGCGTGGCCACTCGTCCCATCACCGACTTCAATCTCTACGCGGAGCAACTGAGCGAATTCGTCTATCACTCCGGTTTGCTCATGAAACCGGTGTTCGCCGCGGCAAAGACGGCGGAGACGAAGAACCGCATCGTGCTGGCCGAAGGCGAGGACGAACGCATCCTGCGGGCGACACAGGTGATCGTCGACGAACGACTGGCGCGACCAATTCTGGTCGGCCGACCCGCCGTAATCGAGCGGCGCCTGGAGCGCTTCGGTCTACGCATCAAGCCCGGCGTGGATTTCGAACTGGTCAATCCGGAGAACGATCCGCGCTACCGCGAATATTGGGAGGAATACCATCGGCTGACGGCACGCCGAGGTGTGTCACAGCATTATGCGCAAATCGAGATGCGCCGCCGCCTCACGCTCATCGGCGTCATGATGGTGCACCGTGGCGAAGCGGACGGCATGCTCTGCGGCACGTTTGGCACGCACGCGCTGCACCTGCACTATGTCGACCAGGTGATCGGCCTGCGACCCGGCGCGAAGAATTTCTACACCATGAACGTGCTGCTGCTTCCCAAACGCACGGTGTTTATTTGCGATACCTACGTCAATTTCGACCCCAGCGCGGAGCAGGTGGCGGAGATGGCGGTACTGGCGGCCGAGGAGATACGCCGCTTCGGCATTACGCCGAAGGCCGCCCTGCTGTCGCATTCGAGCTTCGGCACCAGCGATCATCCGACCGCGAAGAAGATGCGCGCGGCTCTGGCGTTGATCCAGGAGCGTGCACCAGAACTTGAAATCGACGGCGAAATGCACGGCGATGCCGCGCTTTCCGAAGACACGCGCCGTGCCGCGTTTCCGAATTCCCGACTCAGCGGCGAGGCCAACCTTTTGCTCATGCCCACAGTGGACGCGGCCAACATTGCCTTCAATCTGCTCAAGACGGCTGCCGGCGACGGCATAGCGCTAGGCCCTATCCTGCTTGGTTCCGCAAAACCGGTACATATCCTCACGCCCTCGGCAACGGTGCGCCGCATCGTCAACATGACGGCGCTGACGGTGGTCGACGCGAACGCAGCGCGAAGCGAACTGCAGCACTAGCTTCGGCATCCGGATGGAAAGGACCAAGCCCAGAGCAGGCCTGATTCTGACTGGCGGTGGCGCGCGAGCCGCCTACCAGGTGGGTGTGCTCAAGGCCATCCGCGACCTGCTGCCTGACCAGGCGAAAAATCCCTTTCCCATCATCTGCGGGACATCGGCGGGGGCGATCAATGCCGCGGTACTGGCCATCTACGCCGACGATTTCCGCCGCGGTGTGGGTCACTTGCTGGAAGTGTGGGAAAACTTTCGCGTGGAGCGCGTCTACCGCGCCGATCCCTGGTCCATGCTGCGAACCAGTGCGCGCTGGTTCGCATCGATGCTGTGGATCAAGCGCAACAGCCCCGCATCGCTGTTCGACAACACGCCGATTCGCGAGATGCTGGAAAAGACCCTGGATTTCGGGCGCATTCAGGCGAATATCGACACGGGCGCGCTTTATGCCGTGTCCGTCACGGCTTCGGGTTATTCCTCGGGGGAGAATGTTTCCTTTTACCAGGGCGGCCCCGGACTGGAAGCATGGGAGCGAACGCAGCGGGTCGGCGCGGCCACCATGCTCAATGTCGATTACCTCATGGCCTCTTCGGCCCTGCCGTTTCTTTTTCCGGCGGTGAAACTCAACCGCGAATATTTCGGTGACGGCTCGATTCGCCAGATCGCGCCGATCAGTCCGGCGCTGCATCTGGGCGCAGACCGCGTGCTGGTGATCGGCACGGGGCGCCAATATACCGAGGCCGCGCGCGTGCGCTCCAGCATCTATCCATCGATCGCGCAGATCGCCGGCCACGCGCTGAACAGTATTTTCCTCGACGGTCTCGCCGTCGACCTCGAGCGGCTGCAACGTATCAATCGCACGATCAACCTCATCCCCGAGGACAAGCGCGTCGAGGCAGGAGTGCATCTGCGACCGGTCAAAGTGCTGGTGATCTCTCCCAGCGAATCGATCGAGCGCATCGCCGGCAGGCACGTGCAGGAACTGCCGTGGATGCTGAAATTCGTGCTGGGCGGCATCGGTGCAATGAATCGCAGCGGCTCTAACCTCGCAAGCTACCTGCTTTTCGAGGAGGTCTATTGCCGCGCCCTCGTCGACCTCGCCTATCGCGACACCATGGCGCAGCGCGGCGCGGTTCTCGAGTTTCTGGGTGCCGAGCCGGCTGGAGGATGACGGAGCGCTCCGCCGATTGCGCCGAGCGGAATTCCGGTCTTTGACAGAGGCGGTTGGAGGGTTCCGGAATCAGCCGTCTCAGGCCCAGGATTCGGTTTACACTTGGCGTTTCCCATCGAAAATCGAGGTGCCGAATGTCCGACCCGTTGCCGGATCCGTTCGAGTTCATGCAAAAGCTGTGGAACCCCATGGGCCTGCCCATGCCGGGCATGGTGACGCCCACGCTCGACATCGAGGCGGTTGAAAAGAAAATCGCCGATTTGAAATCGGTGGAGAACTGGCTAAACCTCAACCTCAATATGTTGCGCCTGTCTATCCAGGGGCTGGAGATGCAGAGGAACACGCTGGCTGCAATGAAATCGATGCAGCCCGCGCCAGCGGATTCCGCAGCCGGGACGGGCAAGAACCCCGTTCCCGATGCCGCGGCCTGGTGGAACTTGATGCAGGCGGCTGCCGGCGCTGCCGCGGCCAGGCCGGCCGAGAACAAGCCCGCTGAGCCCGCGCCGCGCAAGCCCAAGCCCAAGCCCAAATAGGACGCGGCGCCAACGCGCTATCCGTCGGCGCGCGAGATGCGCAGCCATCCGGATTGTCGGAAATTTTTGTTGTAACATGAGGGTCCGCCCGGATTCGCCCGGGGCGGCCATTCAAACGACCCGCCGGCGATTTTCCGTAGTTCATACTTTTTGTTGGGAACAGAGCATGTCAAAAGCGATCCGATTGCATAAACAAGGTGGGCCCGAAGTCATGGTGTGGGAAGACGTCGAGGTGGGCGAGCCCGGGAAGGGCCAGGCGCGCGTGCGCCACCACGCCTGCGGCCTGAACTACATCGACGTTTATCACCGCTCCGGGCTGTACCCGCTGACCATGCCCAGCGGCATCGGCCTCGAGGCCGCCGGCGTGGTCGAGGCTGTGGGCGAGGGCGTGACCAATGTCAAGAAAGGCGACCGCGTCGCCTATTCCGCTCCGCCGGTGGGCGCCTATTCCGAGGTGCGTCTCATGACCGCCGACCGTTTGGTGAATCTCCCCGACGGCATTTCCTTCGAGCAGGGCGCGGCGATGATGCTCCAGGGCATGACGTCGCAGTATCTGCTCAAACGCACCTACAAGGTCCAGTCCGGCGATACCATCCTCATCCATGCGGCAGCGGGCGGCGTGGGCCTGATCGTGTGCCAATGGGCCAAGGCCCTGGGCGCGACAGTGATCGGCACCGTCGGTTCGGACGAGAAAGCGGCGCTGGCCAAGGCGCACGGCTGCGACCACGCAATCGTCTATACGCGCGAGAATTTCACCGAGCGGGTGAAGGAAATTACCGGTGGTGCCCTGCTGCCGGTGGTGTATGACTCGATCGGAAAGGATACCTTCGTCGGTTCGCTCGACTGCCTGCGCCCGATGGGCATGATGGTGAGTTTCGGCAACGCCTCCGGTCCGACCCCGTCTTTCGACTCGAGCATGCTCGCTTCGCGCGGGTCCTTGTTCTTTACGCGGCCGAGCCTGATGCACTACACGGCCAAGCGCGATGATCTGGTCGCGTCGGCAAAGGACTTGTTCGACATCGTTCTGTCCGGAAAGGTGAAGATCGAGGTGCGGCAGCGCTACGCACTCAAGGACGCGGTACAGGCACACCGCGATCTCGAGGCGCGCAAGACTACGGGATCGACGCTGCTG